>NZ_BAAFZY010000001.1:4800000-6336065 GCF_047159675.1 Pseudomonas sp. NGC7
TGCGCTTTCTCGAAGTGCAGGACAGCCGCAACCACATCCTGGTCTACGTCGAGCAGTCCGACGAAAGCGCCAACCGCGCACAGCAGGTGGAAGTGTTCCAAGCGCCGATCCGCCTTCAGCAAATTCGCTTGGACACCGACTTCCTGCAGCCCGGCAACACCTCCACGCCGGCCATTGGCGACGACTACCTGGGGCGGGTGATCGTCGGCATGTCCGATGACGCCTTCAGCCAGCGCCAGCAGGAAATCGTCATCAAGGCGGGCATCCTGGCCTTGTTCGCCCTGCTGTTCACCTTCCTGCTGGCCCGCCGCCTGGCCATGAGCCTGGCCAAGCCGATCAGCGACATGGGCCACGCGGTCAAGGCCATTCAGCAAGGCGAGTACAACACGCCCCTGCCCGTGGTGGATGACAGTGAACTGGGCCATCTGGCGCACCACATCAACAACCTGGCCAACGCCCTGGAGCAAGCCAGTGACGAGCAGAAGCGCGCCATCGCCCAGTTGACCCAGGCACGCGAGGAAGCCGAACAGGCCAACCGGGCCAAGTCGGACTTCCTGGCGATGATGAGCCATGAGCTGCGCACCCCCATGAATGGCGTGCTGGGCATGCTGCAATTGCTCGAAACCACACCGCTGACCAGCGAGCAGGCCGAGTACACCGCCGTTGCCAGCGAGTCCACCGGGCACCTGCTCAAGGTCATCAACGACATTCTCGATTTCTCGCGCATCGAACGCACCGCACTGGAGCTGGAGCGCATCGACTTCAACCTCGGCGAGCTGATCGCCAGCAGTGTCCAGTCGTTCCAGCACAGTGCCCAGCAACGTGGCCTTGGCTTGCACCTGAACATGCCGACGGGCATCGAGCACCTGAACGTGAACGGCGACCCCACGCGTATTCGGCAGATTCTGCTGAACCTTGTCGGCAATGCCCTGAAATTCACCGAGCAGGGCCAGGTGCAGGTCGAAGCGCGCTGCCAGGTGCTGGACCGCCAACTGCTGTGGTTCACCTGCAGCGTACGCGACACCGGTATCGGCATCGACAGCGACCGCCTGGAAATGATGTTCGTCGCCTTCCAGCAGGCCGACAGCTCGATTTCCCGGCGCTATGGCGGCACTGGCCTGGGCCTGTCGATCGCACGTACGCTGGCCGAACGCATGGGCGGCAAGCTGCGCGGTGAGAGCCGCGAAGGCCTGGGCTCGACCTTTACCCTGGAAATGCCCTTGGCCCTGGCCGCACCGGCCCAGGCGCCACTGCCCGGGGCGGTGCGTGAACAGCGCCCACTTACCGGCAGCGAGCGGGTGCTGCTGGTAGAGGACAACCCGGTCAACCAAAACGTCATCGAAGCCATGCTGCGCAGCCTGGGGCTTGAGGTCAGCGTGGCGGCAGACGGTATCCAGGCGGTCGAACAGGTCAGCCAGCAACCGTTCGCCGCCATTCTGATGGACTGCCGGTTGCCGAACCTGGATGGCTATGAAGCCACCCAGCGCATCCGCCTGCTGCCAAACGGCATCCACGTGCCGATCATCGCCTTGACCGCTAACGCCTTGCAGGGCGACCGTGAGCGTTGCATGGCCGCGGGCATGGACGACTACCTGAGCAAACCCTTGCGCCGCACCGAGCTGCAGCGGGCGCTGCAACGCTGGTTACCCGGTCAGACAACCGCGACTGGCGATAAATGCTAAAGTGCGGCAGTCTTAAGGACTGGACAGGACGTTCTTCGGACCTGAAAATAGACGTTTCAGTGAACACCTGTACTTCTTTCGCCAGGTGCACTGTGACTTTCACCACAACGCAATAGTCTACCTGTAGGCTGCCGCCCCGGAGTCATCGCTTTTCGGGCCGGCCGGGAAGATTCATCCCCTGCCGCAGGGGGTTATTGAGGAGCTCGCATGACCAAACAACACGCCTTTACTCGGGAAGACCTGCTGCGCTGCAGTCGCGGTGAGCTGTTCGGCCCAGGTAATGCGCAACTGCCCGCGCCGAACATGCTGATGGTCGATCGCATCACCCATATCAGCGAAGAAGGCGGCAAGTACGGCAAAGGTGAATTGGTCGCCGAGCTGGATATCAATCCGGACCTGTGGTTCTTCGCCTGTCACTTCGAAGGCGACCCGGTGATGCCGGGCTGCCTGGGCCTTGACGCCATGTGGCAGCTGGTCGGTTTCTTCCTCGGCTGGCAAGGCCTGCCGGGCCGCGGCCGTGCGCTGGGTTCGGGTGAAGTGAAGTTCTTCGGCCAGGTATTGCCGACCGCCAAGAAAGTCACTTACAACATTCATATCAAGCGCGTCCTGAAGGGCAAGCTGAACATGGCCATCGCCGATGGCTCGGTCAGCGTCGACGGCCGCGAGATCTACACCGCCGAAGCCCTGCGGGTCGGCGTGTTCACCTCCACTGACAATTTCTAAGGGTTATTCGCATGCGCCGCGTCGTTATCACTGGTCTGGGCATCGTATCGTGCCTGGGCAATGACAAAGAGACCGTCACCGAAAACCTGCGTAAAAGCCGTCCGGGTATCCGTTTCAACCCGGAATACAAGGAAATGGGGCTGCGCAGCCAGGTTTCCGGGTCGATCGACCTCAACCTTGAAGAACTGATCGACCGCAAGGTCTACCGCTTCGTCGGCCACGCCGCGGCCTACGCCTACCTGGCGATGCAGGACGCGATCAAGGACGCCGGCCTGACTGAAGAGCAGGTTTCCAACCCGCGTACCGGCCTGGTTGCCGGCTCCGGCGGCGCCTCGACCCTGAACCAGATGGAAGCGCTGGACACCCTGCGCGAGAAAGGCGTTAAGCGCGTCGGCCCATACCGTGTTACCCGCACCATGGGCAGCACCGTTTCGGCTTGCCTGGCCACGCCGTTCAAGATCAAGGGCCTGAACTACTCGATCTCCTCCGCCTGCGCCACCAGTGCACACTGCATCGGCACCGCGCTGGAGCAAATCCAGTGGGGCAAGCAAGACATCGTCTTCGCCGGTGGTGGTGAAGAAGAGCATTGGAGCCAGTCGTTCCTGTTCGATGCCATGGGCGCCCTGTCGACCAAGCGCAACGAAACCCCGAAACTGGCCTCGCGCGCCTACGACAACGACCGTGATGGCTTCGTCATCGCGGGCGGTGGCGGCATGGTGGTGGTCGAGGAGCTGGAGCACGCTCTGGCCCGTGGCGCCAAGATCTACGCCGAAATCGTCGGCTACGGCGCGACCTCCGACGGCTACGACATGGTTGCCCCAAGCGGCGAAGGCGCCATCCGCTGCATGCAGCAGGCGCTGTCCACCGTCGACACCCCGATCGACTACCTGAACACCCACGGCACCTCGACCCCGGTCGGTGACGTTGCCGAGATCAAAGGTGTTCGCGCCGTGTTCGGCGACAAGGCACCGAAGATCAGCTCGACCAAGAGCCTGTCGGGCCACTCGCTGGGCGCCGCTGGCGTGCACGAGGCGATCTACTGCCTGCTGATGATGGAAAACAACTTCATCGCCGGCTCCGCCAACATTGACGAACTGGACCCGGAGGTCGCCGACCTGCCGATCCTGCGTCAAACCGAAGAAAACGCCAAGATCGATACGGTCATGAGCAACAGCTTCGGCTTCGGCGGCACCAACGCTACCCTGGTGCTCAAGCGCTGGGAAGGCAAGTAAGGCCTTGATGCAGTAATGAAAACGCCCCGACTGGTTCGGGGCGTTTTCTTTTGTGTTACCTAGCCTTGGGCAACACAGCCAGAAAATTATCTTTGGCCACCTTGTGCGCCACCGCCTCCGGCAACGCATCCAGAAACGGCTTGAACCCGTGCATCTGCTCGCCAAGGCTCCCAAACTTGCCCACCACATCCGACCCGAGCATGAACCGCTCCGGGTAACGCTCTACCAACGCCACCCAAGCCTTGCGCGGCACACCCTTGTCATCCAGCAGATAAGGCTCGAGCACGCTCCACGACAGGTCGACATACAGGTTCGGGTAATCCTCCAACAAGCGCGTCAGCACCGGCAGCAGAAAGTCCATCTGCGTCTGATGCCGATGAATTTCCATGCTGCTGCCAGCATGCGCCCAGATGAAACGCGTGTGCGGGTGATTGCGCAGCGGCTCTTCGATTTCGGCTAGGTACAGTGGGTTGCGTTCACGCTTGGAGGTGATGTTGGAGTGCAGCAGCACTGGCAAGTCCCGCTCGGCCGCCAGGTGATAGATGCGGGTCATGGCCTCGTTGTTGGCGCGCGGGGTGTCACCGCTGGTCAACGCCGTCAGGTCGTCGTGGCGGGTGAACACCTCACCAATGCCCTGCCAGAGCCCAGGGTAGAGATCGAGCATGCGCTCGATATGGCTGACCGCGTTCTTGTCCACCGGGTTGAAGCCGGTCAGAAACGGATGAAAGCGCTTGCGCTGCGCTGCGGGCAGTTCTTGCACCGCTGCCGCCACGTAGGTATCGGTCGCGCTGTACCAATAGGCATCGGCGTCGTCCCCGGCGTAGTAGCGCGGGCGCTTGGGTTCGTCCTCATGCCATTTCTTGGCCACTGGAATACCAGAAATCATCGACTGCTCGATGCCGGCTTCATCCATGGCCTTGATCAAGGCCGGCATGCCCTCCGTCTCCTGGAAAAAGTCGACGTAGTGCAGGTGGGCGTCACTGTAGCGGTAATCACGCGCCTGCGCCGACAGGCACACCCCTGCGCACAACAACGCGCCAGCCAGCATTCTGGCGATCATGGGCAGCTTCCTTCTCCTGGTTCGAACAGGGTAGACCGACCGCCAAGCGCAGCAGTTCAGCCCTGCCTGGCAAACCGCTATGCTTGGAGCACCTGCAACCTGCCTGGAGCCCCTCATGAGCAGCCCCCTGGTCATCCGCCCACGTGCCGAGTCGGTCGAGGGCCAGCCGATTTTTCGCCCGCTGCCCTCGGCCCAATGCCGCAGTGTCGGCCCTTTCGTGTTCTTCGACCATATGCTCGAAACGGACTACGCCCCAGGCCATGGCATGGACATACGCCAGCACCCGCATATCGGCCTGTCGACGCTGACGTACCTGTTCGAAGGCGAGATCCTGCACAAGGACAGCCTCGGCTCCGAACAGCACGTGAAGCCGGGCGATGTCAGCTGGATGACGGCAGGCAGTGGCGTGGCGCATGTCGAGCGCACCCCTGCCAGTGCGCTTGCCCGAGGCTCGCGGCTGCATGGCCTGCAGGTGTGGCTGGCGTCACCCCGCGCGCTCGAACAAGGCACGCCCCATTACAGCCATCACCCGGCGGCTAGCCTGCCGGTGAGCGATAACCTCGGTGTGCGCATTTGCATGATTGCGGGCAGTGGCTTCTGCCTGGAATCGCCGGTGCCCGTGCTCTCCCCTACCCTTTACGCGCATGTGCAGATGCAGCCCGCCACTGCATTGCGGGTACCTGATGAGCCAGTGCAACGGGCGCTCTACCTGCTGGATGGCGAGTTGATGCTCAATGATGAGGAGGTTGAGCCATGCAGCCTGGTGGTGCTGCCGGAGGGTGAGCAGGTGACGTTGTATGCGGAGGGTGAGTGCCAGCTGGTGTTGATCGGCGGCGAGCCACTGGATGGGCCGCGGCGGATGAACTGGAATTTCGTGGCGAGCGATCCGGCCTTGATCGAGCAGGCCAGGGTGAGATGGGCTGCGGGGGATTGGCCTACGGTACCGGGAGAGACCTCGCGTATCGAGTTACCCAGATAAATGGGGGGCCGCTTTGCGGCCCAATCGCTGGCAAGCCAGCTCCCACAGGTGCGGCGCTCGACTTGGAGGCTACACAGTTCGGGTGGGAGCCGGCTTGCCGGCGAAAGGGCCGCGCAGCGGCCCCCATGCACGGTCAGCGCTGGAACACTTCAGTCAGCAGATTGTGCATCGAGCGGAACGCCCGCTCCGATGTCTTGCGGTCGTACTGCATCTTGCCCGGTACATTGGCATTCGGGTCAGTGAACGAGTGCACCGCACCACCGTAGCTAAGCAGCTGCCAGTCGACCTTGGCCGCGTTCATCTCCTCCTCGAACGCCGGCAGTTGCTCCTTCGGCACCAGCGGGTCCGCTGCGCCGTGCAACACCAGCACCGAGCCCTTGATACGCTTGGCATCTTCAGGGTTCGGGGTGTCCAGCGTGCCATGGAACGACACCGCCGCCCTCAGGTCGGCGCCCGTGCGCGCCAGCTCCAACGCACAGCAACCGCCGAAGCAGAAGCCAAAGGTGGCCACCTTGCCAGGCTCCAGCAGTGCCTTCGACTGCGCCAGCAACTGCGACAGCGCTTCATTCATGCGCTTGCGCAGCTCGGCGCGGTCGTTCTTCAGCGGCATCATCGCCGCCCCTGCCTCGTCGGCATTGGACGGCCGCACCGACTGCCCATAGAGGTCGGCAATCAGCACCACATAGCCCTTCTCGGCCACTTCCTTGGCAATGCGCTCGGCACCTTCGCCAATACCCATCCAGTTCGGCGCCATCACCAGGCCAGGCTTAGGTAGCGCACCGGGCTCATGGACCAGACGGCTTTCATACGTTTTGCCGGACAGGTGATAAACCAGCGATTCGACGATTACCTTGCTCATCAAGCACTCCTTAAGGCTTCACCATGAAAAAAGCCCGCCGAAGCGGGCTTTCCTTTGCATCAACTCAAGCAGATAGCTCGACCAGCAGCTTGTTCAGGCGACGAACGTAGGCCGCCGGGTCTTTCAAGCTGTCACCGGCCGCCAGGGCCGCCTGATCGAACAGGATGTGCGACAGCTCGGCGAAGCGGTCTTCGCTCTGCTCGTTATCCAGCTTCTCGATCAGCGGGTGGGTCGGGTTGAACTCGAAGATCGGCTTGGAATCCGGCACCTTCTGCCCGCTGGCTTCGAGGATCTGACGCATCTGCAGGCCCAGGTCCTGTTCGCCGATGGCGAGGATAGCCGGCGAGTCGGTCAGGCGGTGGGAAACACGCACCTCGGCAACGCTTTCACCCAGCGCGCCTTTCAGGCGCTCGACCAGCCCTTCTTTGTCCTTGGCGACTTCTTCCTGGGCCTTCTTGTCTTCCTCGGAGTCCAGCTTGCCCAGGTCCAGGTCGCCGCGGGCAACGTCGACGAAGCTCTTGCCGTCGAACTCGTTGAGGTAGCTCATCAGCCACTCATCGATACGGTCGGTCAGCAGCAGCACCTCGATCCCTTTCTTGCGGAAGACTTCCAGGTGCGGGCTGTTCTTGACCTGCGCGTAGGTCTCGCCGGTGAGGAAGTAGATCTTGTCCTGGCCTTCCTTGGCGCGGGTCAGGTAGTCGGCCAGGGCGACGCTCTGCTCTCCGCTGTCGTCATGGGTGGAGGCGAAGCGCAGCAGGCCTGCGATCTTCTCTTTGTTGGCGAAGTCCTCGGCCGGGCCTTCCTTCAGCACTTGGCCGAAGTTCTTCCAGAAGCCCTTGTACTGCTCAGGCTCGTTCTTCGCCAGTTTCTCCAGCATGTCCAGCACGCGCTTGGTCAGCGCGGTCTTCATCGAATCGATGATCGGGTCTTTCTGCAGGATCTCGCGCGACACGTTCAGCGACAGGTCGTTGGAGTCGACCACGCCTTTGATGAAGCGCAGGTACAGCGGCAGGAACGACTCAGCCTGGTCCATGATGAACACGCGCTGCACATACAGCTTCAGGCCACGCGGTGCTTCACGCTGGTACAGGTCGAACGGCGCGCGGGCCGGCACGTACAGCAGCGAGTTGTATTCGAGCTTGCCTTCAACCTTGTTGTGGCTCCAGGCCAGCGGGTTTTCGAAGTCATGGCCGATATGCTTGTAGAACTCCTGATACTCCTCGTCCTTGATCTCGGTACGCGGACGGGTCCACAGGGCGCTGGCGCGGTTGACGGTTTCCCATTCCTCGGCTGGCTGTTCTTCGCCTTCGGCAGCGGCTTGCTCCTTTGGCAGCTGGATCGGCAGGGCAATGTGGTCGGAGTACTTCTTGACCAGGTTGCGCAGGCGCCAGCCATCGGCGAACTCCTGCTCGTCCTTCTTCAGGTGCAGGACGATGCGGGTACCGCGCTCTGGCTTGTCGACGGTGGCGACTTCAAACTCGCCCTCGCCTTTCGACGACCAGTGCACACCCTCGGAGGCTGGCTGGCCAGCGCGACGGCTGTAGACGTCGACCTTGTCAGCCACGATGAAGGCCGAATAGAAGCCCACACCGAACTGACCGATCAGGTGCGAGTCCTTCTTCTGGTCACCGGTGAGGTTCTTCATGAAGTCGGCGGTGCCGGACTTGGCGATGGTACCCAGGTGGGTGATGACGTCTTCGCGGCTCATGCCGATGCCGTTGTCGTCGAGCGTGATCGTACCGGCGTCCTTGTCGAAGCTCAGCCGAATGCGCAGATCCGCGCCGCCTTCGAGCAGGTCCGGCTTGGCCAGGGCCTCGAAACGCAGCTTGTCAGCGGCGTCGGAGGCGTTGGAAACCAGCTCACGCAGGAAGATTTCCTTGTTGGAATACAGCGAGTGAATCATGAGGTGCAGCAGCTGCTTTACCTCGGTCTGGAAGCCCAGGGTTTCCTTTTGTGTTTCCACACTCATGGTCTTCAAAACTCCGATCAGATGACAGTGGGCGCCTGGCAGCCGGTTCGGCCTGCGTTGATGGCGGATGTCATGCAGATGGGGGCTGCCCAGACGATTTCAAGGGCTTTTCCGGTTCGATCTTGAAATGCGCCCGCGCAGTGGCGATTGGCGACTGCCGATCACCCTGCCAGGCGGTGATGGCGACATTAGTCACCCGCCGCCCCTGACGCCACAGCTGGCACTGGGCATACGTGTCGCGAAAATGACCGGCGCGCAGGTAGTCGATGGAGAAGTCGATGACCTTCGGAATGCTCGCACTCTCGCTGAAGATCAGCAGGTACAGCGCTGCAGAAAGCTCCATGAAGCCTGCGATCACCCCGCCGTGGATCGCGGGCAGTAAAGGGTTACCAATGTTGTCCGCACTGGCGGGCAGTCGAAACAACAGGTCCTCGCCCTCGCGCTCGCATTCGATGCCGATCAAGCCGGCATAGGGAATCAACGCCAGCAGGGGCCGGTAGTCACCGACCGCATGGGCCGCATTGAGCTGTTGACGGATTTCGAGCGGGATCATGCGTCACCTTCCTTGAGCCGGTTGCCAAAGCCGAGGCCGCCCTTGACTTGCGGCCCCAGGCGCATGAACGTGCCTACCACCTGGCAGATCGGCCGGTCGGGGTCGTCCTGGTAGGCACTGCCGCGTGTGAAGATCACATCCCGGGTAACCCGATAACACTGGGCGTGGCCAAAGATGTCCTTGCCGGCTTCGGCCGCGTGCATGTAGTCGATGCGCAGGTCCAGGGTCGGGCACACCTCGAATCGTGGCAGTGCACACAGGGTGGCCATGCCGCAGGTGGTGTCCAGCAACGTGGTCAACGCCCCGCCGTGCACCGCGCCGGTTTGCGGGTTGCCGACGATCGCAGGTGACCACGGCAGGATCAACGTCATGCCGTCGGCGTCGGCATGTGCCACACGCATGTGCAACAACTGACAATGCTTCAAGGCCGACAGAAAACGTTCAGCCATGGCTATCAAGCTTGAATCGCTCATCGCAAGTTCCAGGGCCGCTGATGCACGGCATAAAAACGTTAAAAAGTCTATATAGAACGGGGGGTTATATATCTGTAATCTTCGCGGAACTTCTTCCGCGTAGTTGCACTCGAAGGAACAAGTCACTTATTCCACCAAGGAGATACACCCCCATGCGTAAACCTTTTGCTTTTGCTCTCATGCTGGCTGCTACCATGGGCCTGGCCGCTTGCGATAAAGCGAGCGAAGATAAAGCCCAGGACGCACAGCAACACGCTGAGCAAGCCCAGGAAAAGATGGGCGAGGCTCAGGATAAGATGAACGAAGCCGCCAAGGAAAACGCCGAAGCCGCCAAAGATCAGGCCGAAGCGCAGCAGAAGGCAGCTGAAGAAGCCGCTCCGTCGACGGAAGCAGCACCTGCTACTCCGGCCGAACCTGCCAAGCAGTAATCGGCGCGTACAAAAAAACCCGACAATGTCGGGTTTTTTTGTACCTGCAGTTTAAAGATTAAACGTTTCAGGCGCCGGAAACGGAACTTTCTTTAGCGGCGTCAATCGGCGCACTTTCCGTGGGCGTGTACACCATCACATCCAGCACATCGGAATGGAATTCGCGGCGGTACAGAATCAGCACTACGCCGACACTCATGCCCATAAATAACCACGGGCTGATAAACCAGCTCAACATGGCCATGCCAAAGTAATAAGCACGCAACCCGAAGTTGAACTGGTTGGCCGCCAGCGACAGCACCCTCGCCGCCCGTGAGGCAAATGCCTTGCGCTCCAGTTCATTGACCAGGCGCTCACCAATCATCGGCGCCGAGCCGACCAGCACGGCTGCAAAGTTGTACTGGCGCATGCACCAGCTGAAGGTGAAAAAGGCATAGACGAACACGGTCGCCAGGCACAGCAGTTTGATTTCCGACATGCCCTGGGACGCCTGCTGCACCAAGGGCAGGTCAGCCAACAGCGACAGCGCCCGGTCCGAAGCGCCGAGCACAGTCAGAATGCCAGCAAGAATGATCAGCGTGCTGGAGGCAAAAAACGAGGCATTGCGCTCCAGGTTACCGATCACGCTGGCGTCAGCGATGCGGTTGTCGCGCAGCAACATGCGGCGCATCCAGTCTTCACGGTACAAGTGCAGCACGCTGGCCAGGCAGGCGGTGTCGCGGCCTTTCCAGATGGCATAGCGGGTATAGCCGCCCCAGCAGGCGACAAACCAGGCGATTGCCAGCAGGTTGTTGAGATTGCTTTGAATGAAGTTCATGCAGGTTTCCCGAAAGCCAGGTGCACAAGAGTAGAGACCGCATTTCGACGCCCGCAAGCCCGGAAAGACACACCGCTGTCACAAATTGTTTTTGCCTGCCCGGCCCATCGCCGGTGCACACAAACAAAAACCCCGCGCCCTTTCGGACGCGGGGTTTTCAGGTGAGAACCGCTGGCAGGCACCCTACGGCTTGTGGCCGGTGCCGCCCTCAGGCTTCAACCTATCAAGCCAGCGCTTCGCGCGGCTTGCCCAGCATGCGGTCGCAGACCACGGCAGCGGCCAGAGTCACCACCGACGGCACCAGCCAGGCCAGGCCTTGATCGCTCAGCGGCAGGTGTGCAGCGGCGTCCGGCAGGACATGCGCCAGGCTGCTGCCTTTGATCGCGTCGACAATACCGAACACCAGCGACACCAGCATGACCGGCGCAAGAATGCGCGTTGGCGAGTTCCACAGGTCCTTCACGAAGCTCAGGCCCACCACCACGATGCACGGCGGGTAGATCGCCGTAAGCACCGGGATCGAGAACATGATCAGCTTGGTCAGGCCCAAGTTGGAAATCAGCAGCGAGAAGCCCGCCAGGATCACCACCA
Source organism: Pseudomonas sp. NGC7 (assembly GCF_047159675.1). Lineage (NCBI taxonomy): Bacteria > Pseudomonadati > Pseudomonadota > Gammaproteobacteria > Pseudomonadales > Pseudomonadaceae > Pseudomonas > Pseudomonas sp. NGC7. Next base: position 4,811,367 of record NZ_BAAFZY010000001.1, read on the forward strand.
GTGCGCGGTACGACAGCGGCAGAATCTGGCTGAAGTACTCGGCGCACGCGCAGGTCAGGCCAACCGCGGTCACCAGGCACGCCAGGGCGATCAGCACGGCCAGGAAGCCGCTGCCCAGCGAACCGAAGGTGTGCTGCACGTAGGCATGCAGTACGGCTGCACCGTTGGTAGCATCAGCCGCGATTTCGTGGCTGCCAGCACCCAGGCGGAACAGGCTGATGTACACCAGTGCCAGGCCCACACCCGCGATCAGGCCGGCGATGATGGCATAGCGGGTGATCAGCTTCGGCGATTCGACACCGCGCGAGCGGATGGCATTGACGATGACGATACCGAACACCAGCGCGCCCAGGGTATCCATGGTCAGGTAACCATCGGAGAAGCCCTTGGAAAACGCCGCGGCGGCATAGGCCGGTTGCGCTTCACCAATGGTACCGGCAGGCAGCGCGAACGCGGCGATGCCCAGCACGGCCAAGGCGATGATCTTCAGCGGTGCAAGGAAACGCCCCACGGTATCGAGCAGTTTGCCCGGATACATGGACACCGCCAGCACCACGATGAAATACACCAGGCTGTAGATGAACAACGCCAACGGGCTTTCACCGGTCAACGGCGCCACACCGACCTCGAACGACACGGTCGCGGTACGCGGCGTCGCGAACAGCGGGCCAACCGACAGGTAGCACACGGCGGCCAGCAGGCCACCGAAGAACTTGCCGATCGGGCTGCTCAGGGCATCCATGCCGCCACCGACCTTGGCCAGCGCGACCACGGTGATGACGGGTAGGCCCACAGCGGTCACCAGGAAGCCAAGGGCCGCCATCCACACGTGCGGGCCAGACTGCAGACCGACGATAGGCGGGAAGATGATATTGCCGGCGCCCACGAAAAGCGCAAACGTCATAAAGCCAAGCGCCAGGATATCCTGGCCTTTTAGAACTTTCATTTAAGGTAGTACCACACTGCTGAAATCGGGATTCGAGAGGGGATTTCCCTATGGATGAGGGAAATGCTGCCCGGCTTGGTGAGCCAGACCCGTTTAGCGTGTCGTTCCCTTTTGGGGGACGGGCACAGAGTGAACGCGTAGATTAACCGTTTTAACCGTTAAACGCACTGGCACAGTGCTGCTTGTCCGATGTGCGTATGTGTTTGTCGTCTGTGCGACCGGGGACGGGGTAATTATCGCTGCGGGGCGGAAAGTGTCTGTATGAAAATCCCTATCAAACCCATCGAACATTCTTTGTTGCCTGTGTCGGCCTCTTCGCGGGGCAAGCCCGCTCCCACAGAGCCAAGGTAGCATCGGCCTTGTGGGAGCGGGCTTGCCCCGCGAAGAGGCCGACACAGGCAAACATACCCCCAACAACGACAAAGGCCACCCGAAGGTGGCCTCTGTGCGCGTGGGGGGTGAAGCGTATTACTTCTTGGCTTCCCAGCCAGTCAGCTCGGCCAGGGCCTTGCCGATGTCGGCCAGCGAACGCACGGTTTTAACACCTGCGTCCTGCAGCGCAGCGAACTTCTCGTCCGCAGTGCCTTTGCCGCCAGAGATGATGGCGCCAGCGTGGCCCATGCGCTTGCCCGCAGGTGCGGTAACACCCGCGATGTAGGAAACGACAGGCTTGGTGACGTGGGCCTTGATGTAGGCCGCGGCTTCTTCTTCAGCCGAACCGCCGATCTCACCGATCATGACGATCGCTTCAGTCTTCGGGTCTTCCTGGAACAGCTTCAGGATGTCGATGAAGTTGGAGCCTGGGATCGGGTCACCGCCGATGCCGACGCAGGTCGACTGGCCGAAACCGGCGTCGGTGGTCTGCTTAACGGCTTCATAGGTCAGGGTGCCGGAACGCGAAACGATACCGACCTTGCCTGGCAAGTGAATGTGACCTGGCATGATGCCGATCTTGCACTCGCCTGGGGTGATGACGCCTGGGCAGTTAGGGCCGATCAGGGTAACGCCCAGCTCGTCGCACTTGACCTTGGCATCCAGCATGTCCAGGGTAGGAATGCCTTCGGTGATGCAGACGATCAGCTTGATGCCGCCGAAGGCCGCTTCCAGGATCGAGTCTTTGCAGAACGGAGCCGGAACGTAGATGACCGAAGCATCAGCGCCAGTCGCTTCCACAGCTTCCTTGACGGTGTTGAACACCGGCAGGCCCAGGTGGGTGGTGCCACCCTTGCCTGGGGTAACGCCGCCGACCATCTTGGTGCCGTAGGCGATGGCTTGTTCGGAGTGGAAAGTACCCTGCGAGCCGGTGAAGCCCTGGCAGATGACTTTGGTGTCTTTATTGATCAGGACGCTCATTACTTGCCCTCCGCAGCTTTGACAACTTGTTGAGCAGCGTCGGTCAGGCTGGTTGCCGCAATGATGTTCAAACCGCTTTCTGCCAGTACTTTAGCGCCCAGTTCGGCGTTGTTGCCTTCGAGGCGAACGACGACCGGAACTTTAACGCCGACTTCTTTCACTGCACCGATGATGCCTTCGGCAATCATGTCGCAGCGAACGATGCCGCCGAAGATGTTGACCAGAACGGCCGCGACATTGCTGTCGGACAGAATGATCTTGAAGGCTTCGGTAACGCGCTCTTTGGTAGCACCACCACCTACGTCGAGGAAGTTGGCTGGCTTGCCGCCGTGCAGGTTGACGATGTCCATGGTACCCATGGCCAGGCCGGCACCGTTGACCATGCAGCCGATGTTGCCTTCCAGGGCCACGTAGTTCAGCTCGAAGCTGGCAGCGTGAGCTTCACGAGGATCGTCCTGCGACGGGTCGTGGAAGGTTTTCAGCTTAGGCTGACGGTACATGGCGTTTGCGTCGATGTTGATCTTCGCATCCAGGCAGTGCAGGTCGCCGTCGGCCTTGATGACCAGCGGGTTGACTTCCAGCAGGGCCAGGTCGTGTTCTTTGAACAGCTTGGCCAGGCCTACGAAAATCTTGGCGAACTGTGCAACTTGCTTGCCTTCCAGACCCAGCTGGAATGCCAGTTCACGACCCTGGAACGGCTGAGCGCCGACCAGCGGATCGATAGTAGCCTTGATGATCTTCTCAGGAGTTTCGTGAGCGACTTTCTCGATGTCCACGCCACCTTCGGTGGAGGCCATGAACACGATGCGGCGGCTCGAGCGATCGACTACAGCGCCCAGGTACAGCTCTTTGGCGATGTCAGTGCAGGATTCGACCAGGATCTTGGTCACTGGCTGACCGTTGGCGTCGGTCTGGTAGGTTACCAGGCGCTTGCCCAACCATTGCGCAGCGAACGCCTTGGCGTCTTCCTTGCTGCGAACCAGCTTGACGCCGCCCGCTTTACCGCGACCACCTGCGTGAACCTGGGCTTTAACAACCCACTCGGAACCGCCGATCTTGTCGCAAGCTTCTGCTGCAGCTTCAGGGGTATCGACAGCGAAACCCTTGGAAACTGGCAGGCCGTATTCAGCGAACAGCTGCTTACCCTGATACTCGTGAAGATTCATGCTTTTTACCGTCTTCGTTAGGTACTGCGCTTCGGCGCTGCGCCATTGCTGGCGCCGCACCACCTGTGACCGTTAACCCCGGGTTATCCCGTGTAGTCCGATCCGGCGGACTTTCCGCGGTGAGTCATGCACGCAAGACTCACGACGGGCAGCCCGCCGTGGTTTCTTATAATTAACGCTTCTTACGGTTGGCCACGTGAATGGCGCCGCCATTCACTGCCAGCGCTGCTTCATGCAACGCTTCGGACAGGGTTGGATGGCTGAAGACCATCATGCCCAGATCCTCGGCACTGGTGCCGAATTCCATTGCGATTGCGCCCTGCTGTACCAGTTCGGCAGCCGATGGGCCAATCACGTGCACACCCAGTACGCGGTCGGTCTTGGCGTCAGCGATAACCTTGACGAAACCACCGGTGTCGTTGGCTGCCATCGCACGGCCGCTGGCCGCGAACGGGAAGGTGCCTACGTTAACCTCAACACCCTCGGCCTTCAAGGATTGTTCGGTCTTGCCGACCCACGCGATTTCCGGGTGGGTGTAGATAACCGATGGGATCAGGTCGTAGTTCATCTGGGCCTTGTGGCCTTTGATGCGCTCGACAACCATGATGCCCTCTTCCGAGGCCTTGTGCGCCAGCATCATGCCACGTACCACGTCACCGATGGCGAACACGCCCGGCACGCTGGTAGCGCAGTGATCGTCGACGAAGATGTAGCCACGTTCGTCGATGGTGACGCCGCTGTCGGAAGCGAGCAGATCAGTGGTCACTGGACGACGGCCGACCGCAACGATCAGCTTGTCGAAGGTGATCTTCTGTTCGCCTTCGGCATTGGTGTAAGTCACTTCGACTTCGTTGCCGTTGACTTTCGAGCCGGTGACGCGAGCGCCCAGCTTGATGTCCAGGCCTTGCTTGGTCAGGGTCTTCTGGGCTTCTTTCGACACGGCGGTGTCGGCAGCCATCAGGAAGGTGTCCAGGGCTTCCAGGACGGTGACTTCAGCGCCCAGGCGCGCCCATACAGAGCCCAGCTCCAGGCCGATCACGCCAGCACCGATCACACCCAGACGCTTAGGAACCGACTGGAATTCCAGGGCGCCGGTGGAGTCGACGATGACGTTCTGGTCGACCGGAGCCGGCGGAATGTCGATCGGACGCGAGCCGGAGGCCAGGATCACGTTGTCGGCTTCGATGATTTCGGTGGTGCCGTCAGCTTTGGTGACTTCGACTTTCTTGCCGGCCAGCAGTTTGCCGTGGCCCTGGATCGAAGTTACGCCGTTAGCCTTGAACAGGGTAGCAACGCCACCGGTCAGGTTCTTGACGATGCCAGCCTTGCGGCCAACCATCGCGGCGACGTCCATCTTCACTTCGCCAGTGGAGATACCGTGGACGTTGAAGCTCTCTTTGGCTTCCTTGTATTTCCAGGAGCTGTCCAGCAGCGCCTTGGACGGGATGCAACCTACGTTCAGGCAGGTGCCGCCCAGGGCCAGTTTGCCCTCGGCGTCGGTGTATTTCTCGATACAGGCAGTCTTCAGACCAAGTTGGGCAGCCTTGATGGCAGCCACATAGCCGCCAGGACCTGCACCAATCACCACTACGTCGAATTTCTGGGTCATAAAAGATTCCTTATCAGCTACAAGCTACAAGCCGCGAACCGCGCGGCCCCGCCTCTTTCGAAGCCAGGGGCCGAACGGTACGCAGCCAGAGGGTTAGATGTCCAGCAGCAGGCGAGACGGATCTTCCAGCAGGTTCTTGATGGTGACCAGGAAGGTTACCGCTTCCTTGCCGTCGATCAGGCGGTGATCGTACGACAGCGCCAGGTACATCATCGGGCGGATGACCACTTGACCATTGATGGCCATCGGGCGCTGGATGATGTTGTGCATGCCGAGAATGGCAGCCTGCGGCGGGTTGACGATCGGGGTCGACATCATCGAACCGAAGGTACCACCGTTGGTGATGGTGAAGGTGCCGCCGGTCATTTCTTCGATCGACAGTTTGCCATCACGGGCCTTCTTGCCGAAGGTGGCGATGCCGTTCTCGATTTCAGCCAGGCTCATCGACTCGGCGTTACGCAGCACCGGTACTACCAGGCCACGGTCGCTGGAGACGGCAACGCCGACGTCGGCGAAACCGTGGTAGACGATGTCGTTGCCGTCGATCGAGGCGTTCACAGCCGGGAAGCGCTTCAGGGCTTCGGTGGCAGCCTTGACGAAGAACGACATGAAGCCCAGGCGTACGCCGTTGTGGGTCTTCTCGAACAGGTCCTTGTACTTCGAACGCAGGGCCATGACTTCGGTCATGTCGACTTCGTTGAAGGTGGTCAGCATCGCCATGTTGGACTGGGCTTCAACCAGACGCTCGGCGATCTTGGCACGCAGACGGGTCATCGGCACGCGCTTCTCGGTACGATCGCCAGCGGCGGTCACAACCGGGGCAGCAGCGGCAGCGGCAGGCTTGGCAGCCGGCGCAGCAGCAGGTGCAGACTTCTTGTTGGCGACTGCAGCGACAACGTCTTCCTTGGTGACGCGACCGCCTTTGCCGGTGCCGGCAACGGTAGCCAGGTCGATGCCGTTCTCTTCAGCCAGCTTGCGTGCGGCAGGCGCGGCAACCGGGTCGTCTTCGCCAGCATCGGCGGCAGCGGCAGCCGGGGCAGCAGCGGCCGGAGCAGCAGCAGGCGCAGCGGCAGCGCCACCTTCAACGATCGAACCCAGCAGCTCGTCGGACAGGACGGTGTCGCCCTCGCCCTTGACGATGTCACCCAGCACGCCATCGGCGGTGGCCAGGACTTCCAGGACGACTTTGTCAGTCTCGATGTCGACGATCAGCTCGTCACGCTTGACGGCGTCGCCCGGCTTCTTGTGCCAGGTGGCAACGGTGCCGTCGGCGACCGATTCCGGGAAGGTTGGGGCTTTGATCTCGATAGCCATTATCAGTGTTTCCTTAAATTCGGTTTCAGGTGCGCGAAGGCGTTAAACAGTGAAGGCGTCTTGCAGCAGTTTTTCCTGCTGTTCGGCGTGCTTCGAAGCGTAACCACAGGCTGGCGCGGCAGAGGCGTCGCGGCCGGCGTATTCCAGGACCAGTGCCTTGTTGTGGCGGCCCAGGATACGGCGCATGTGGTGCTGGCTGCTGTACCAGGCGCCCTGGTTCATCGGCTCTTCCTGACACCAGACTGCATGCTTGAGGTTGGTGTACGGCGCCAGGATTTCGACCAGGTCGTCTTCCGGGAACGGGTACAGCTGCTCGATACGCACGATGGCGATGTCTTCGCGGCCTTCGGCACGGCGTTTTTCCAGCAGGTCGTAGTAGACCTTGCCGCCACACAGCACCAGGCGCTCGACCTTGGCTGGATCCTGGGTGTCGATTTCCGGGATCACGGTCTGGAACGAGCCTTCTGCCAGGTCTTCCAAGGTCGAGACGGCCAACTTGTGGCGCAGCAGCGACTTCGGCGTCAGGACGATCAGCGGCTTGCGCAGCGGACGGATGACCTGGCGACGCAGCAGGTGGTAGATCTGAGCCGGGGTGGTCGGTACGCAGACCTGAATGTTGTGCTCGGCGCACAGCTGCAGGTAACGCTCCAGACGCGCGGAGGAGTGCTCCGGGCCCTGCCCTTCATAGCCGTGCGGCAGCAGCATGGTCAGACCGCACAGACGGCCCCACTTGTGCTCGCCGCTGGTGATGAACTGGTCAATCACCACTTGCGCGCCGTTGGCGAAGTCGCCGAACTGGGCTTCCCAGATCACCAGCGCGTTCGGCGTGGTGGTCGAGTAGCCGTATTCGAACGCCAGTACCGCTTCTTCCGACAGGAAGGAGTCGTACAGGTCGAAGCGCGGCTGGCCTGGGAACAGGTTCTGCAGCGGCACGTAGGTGCTGGCGTCCTTCTGGTTGTGCAACACCGCGTGGCGGTGCGAGAAGGTGCCACGGCCGATGTCCTGGCCGGTCATGCGGATCGGGTGACCTTCGAACTGCAGGGTGGCGTACGCCATGGTCTCTGCATAACCCCAGTTGATCGGCAAGCCACCGGCCTGCATCTTCTGGCGATCTTCGTAGATCTTCGACACCTGACGCTGAACCACGAAACCTTCTGGCAGCTCGAGCAGCTTGGCCGACAGGTCTTGCAGGGTCTTGAGGTCGAAGCGGGTGTCGTGACGCGCGGTCCAGGCATGGCCCAGGTACGGACGCCAGTCGACGAACAGCTCGCGGTTCGGCTCCTTGACCAGGCTCTTGACCACGTGCAGGCCGTTGTCCAGGGCGTTGCGGTACTCGTCGATCTTGGCCTGAGCACGCTCGGCATCGATGCGACCGGCCTGGATCAGCGCTTCGGCATACAGCTCACGGGTGGTGCGCTGCTTGCTGATCTGCTGATACATCAGCGGCTGGGTACCGTTCGGCTCGTCGGCCTCGTTGTGGCCGCGGCGGCGGTAGCAAACCAGGTCGATGACCACGTCACGCTTGAACTGCATGCGGTAATCGATGGCCAGCTGGGTCACGAACAGCACGGCTTCCGGGTCATCACCGTTGACGTGCAGGATCGGCGCCTGAATCATCTTGGCAACGTCGGTGGCGTACTCGGTGGAACGCGAGTCCAGCGGGTTGCTGATGGTGAAACCAACCTGGTTGTTGATCACGATGTGCACGGTACCGCCGGTCTTGAAACCGCGGGTCTGCGACATCTGGAAGGTTTCCATCACCACGCCCTGGCCTGCGAACGCAGCATCGCCGTGGATCGAGATCGGCAGCACCTTGTCGCCAACGGTGTCGTTGCGGCGGTCCTGACGGGCGCGCACCGAACCCTCGACCACTGGCGAAACGATCTCCAGGTGGGACGGGTTGAACGCCATGGCCAGGTGAACTTCGCCACCGGTGGTCATCACGTTGGAGGAGAAGCCCTGGTGATATTTCACGTCACCGGAGCCCAACTCGTTCATCTTCTTGCCTTCGAACTCGTCGAACAGCTCGCGCGGGTTCTTGCCGAAGGTGTTGACCAGCACGTTCAGACGGCCACGGTGGGCCATGCCGATCACGACTTCCTTGGTACCGTAGGAGCCGGAGCGCTGGATCATCTCGTCCAGCATCGGAATCAGGCTTTCGCCGCCTTCCAGGCCGAAACGCTTGGTGCCTGGGTATTTGGTGCCCAGGTACTTCTCAAGGCCCTCACCGGCCGTGACGCGCTCGAGCAGGTGAGCCTGCACGTCAGCGGAAAACTCCGGACGGCCGCGCACGCTTTCAAGGCGCTGCTGGAACCAGCTGCGCTGCTCGGAATCGACGATATGGGTGAACTCGGCGCCAATGGTGCGACAATATGTCTTCTGGAGCGCCTCGGAGATCTCGCGTAGGCTCGCTTCCTCTTTGCCGATGAACAGGTCGCCGGCACGGAAGGTCGTATCAAGATCGGCATTGGTCAAGCCGTAGTGATTGATCGACAGGTCTACGGGCGCAGGGCGCTGCCACAACCCCAACGGGTCGAGCTTGGCAGCCTGATGGCCGCGCATACGATAGGCCTGGATCAGTCGCAGAACTTCAACCTGCTTCTTCTCGTGTTCACTGCTCACGCTCCCGGCGGATACCGGTTGGGCGCGGCGCTGGTTCTTTGCCAGCAGTACGAAATGGTCGCGGATTGTCGAGTGCGATACATCGGTAGCGGTGCTGCCGTCGGCTGGCAACTTCTGGAAGTAAGTGCGCCACTCTTCTGGCACAGCGTTAGGGTCGTGCAGGTAAAGCTCGTAGAGCTCTTCCACATATGCAGCGTTACCACCTGAAAGGTGGGCGCTTTCCCACATGCGCTGCATCACGCTTTCTTGCATGCTTGGTCACCCTCGGTTAGGGGACGATCGGCGAGAGCCACAGCAAACCTGGAAAAGTCCGAACACAGCGACTGAACCACGCCACTTGGATCTTGCTGATTTTCCGGGTACCAGCCCGGAAAGCCCCTGCTGGTCTCATATCTTCATAGGTAATGAGCGCGGGCTTTGTGGGCCCTTGCTCGAGTTTTACCTCAGTGCGGGCTCACCACCCGCACCTCGGCTTACTGCAGGTACAACGCTTTGAATCAGGTACCGCTTTGCAGCAGCATGTTACGTACGTGACCGATTGCCTTGGTTGGGTTCAGACCCTTAGGGCAAACGTTTACGCAGTTCATGATCCCGCGGCAGCGGAAGACGCTGAACGGGTCATCCAGGGACGCCAGGCGCTCCTGGGTCTTGGTGTCACGGCTGTCGGCCAGGAAGCGATAGGCCTGCAGCAAGGCAGCGGGGCCCAGGAACTTGTCTGGGTTCCACCAGAACGACGGGCAAGAGGTCGAGCAGCAAGCGCACAGGATGCACTCGTACAGACCGTCCAGCTTGTCACGCTCTTCTGGCGACTGCAGACGCTCGATGGCCGGAGCCGGGGTGTCGTTCTGCAGGAATGGCTTCACCTTCTCGTACTGCTTGTAGAAGATGCTCATGTCGACGACCAGGTCACGAATGACCGGCAGGCCCGGCAGCGGGCGCAGCACCAGCTTGTTGCCCTTGACCACGCCCGACAGCGGGGTGATGCAGGCCAGGCCGTTCTTGCCGTTCATGTTCATGCCATCGGAACCGCACACGCCTTCACGGCAGGAGCGACGGTACGAGAAACCCTCGTCCTTTTCCTTGATCAGTGCCAGTACGTCCAGGACCATCAGGTCCTTGCCGCCGGTATCGACGTCGAACGACTCCATCTTGGGCGCCGAGTCGGTGTCGGGGTTGTAACGATAAACTTCGACTTTCAACATAGCAGCCACCCTTAGTAAGTCCGGATTTTAGGCTCGAAGGCCGGCACGGTCTTCGGCGCAAAGTTGACGCCGCGCTTGGCAACGCGCTTCTCACCCGGGTAGTACAGGGTGTGGCACAGCCAGTTTTCGTCGTCACGGTCTTCGAAGTCTTCACGGGCGTGAGCACCGCGCGACTCTTTACGGGCTTCGGCCGCAATGGCAGTAGCTTCGGCAACTTCCAGCAGGTTCTGCAGCTCCAGCGCTTCGATACGCGCGGTGTTGAAGGCCTGGGACTTGTCGTTGATCTTCACGTTGGCGATGCGGTCACGCAGGCCAGCCAGCTGCTCGATACCCTTCTGCATGTATTCGCCAGTACGGAATACACCGAAGTAGTTCTGCATGCAGCTTTGCAGCTCGCGCTTCAGGCTTGCCACGTCTTCGCCAGTGGTACGCTCGTTGAGCTTGTTCAGGCGGTTCAGGGCAACATCGACGTCGGTGTCGCTGGCATCGCGGTACTCGACGCCTTCGGTCAGCGCCTTTTCCAGGTGCAGGCCGGCAGCACGGCCGAACACGACCAGGTCGAGCAGCGAGTTACCGCCCAGGCGGTTGGCGCCGTGGACCGATACGCATGCCACTTCACCTACGGCGAACAGGCCCGGAATGATGTGGTCCTTGCCTTCGGCGTCCATGGTGATGGCCTGGCCATGAATGTTGGTGGCAACACCACCCATCATGTAGTGACAGGTCGGCACGACCGGCACCGGCGCGACCACTGGGTCGACGTGGGCGAAGGTCTTGGACAGTTCGCAGATACCTGGCAGGCGGCTGTGCAGCACTTCCTCGCCCAGGTGGTCCAGCTTCAGCAGTACGTGGTCCTTGTTCGGGCCCACGCCGTTGCCGGCGATGATTTCTTTGACCATGGAACGGGCAACAACGTCGCGGCCGGCCAGGTCTTTCGCGTTCGGCGCGTAACGCTCCATGAAGCGCTCGCCGTGGGCGTTGATCAGGTAGCCACCCTCACCGCGGCAACCCTCGGTGACCAGTACACCGGCGCCGGCGATGCCGGTTGGGTGGAACTGCCACATTTCGATGTCCTGCACCGGCACACCGGCACGCAGGGCCATGCCGACACCGTCACCGGTGTTGATCAGGGCGTTGGTGGTCGAGGCGTAGATACGGCCCGCACCCCCAGTAGCCAGAACGGTGGCCTTGGACTTGATGTACAGGGTTTCGCCGGTTTCGATGCAAATGGCGATCACACCAACGAACGCACCGTCCTGGTTCTTCACCAGGTCAACGGCGTAGTACTCGTTGAGGAAGGTGGTGCCGGCTTTCAGGTTGCCCTGGTACAGGGTGTGCAGCAGCGCGTGACCAGTACGGTCGGAAGCGGCGCAGGTACGAGCAGCCTGGCCACCCTTGCCGAAGTCCTTGGACTGGCCACCGAACGGACGCTGGTAGATACGGCCGGTTTCGGTACGCGAGAACGGCAGGCCCATGTGGTCCAGCTCGAAGACCGCAGCCGGGCCTTCCTGACACATGTATTCGATAGCGTCCTGGTCACCGATATAGTCGGAACCTTTGACGGTATCGTACATGTGCCAACGCCAGTCATCGTTCGGGTCGGCCGAAGCGATGGCGCAGGTGATGCCGCCCTGGGCGGATACAGTGTGCGAACGGGTCGGGAAGACCTTGGTCACTACGGCAGTCTTGTGACCACCTTGAGCCAGCTGCAGCGCTGCGCGCATGCCGGCGCCGCCGCCACCAATAATGATGGCGTCGAAGGAAATAGTTGGAATGCTAGCCATGGATCAGATACCCCAGAGAATCTGCACACCCCAGACGAAGTAAGCGAACATCGCAACGCCGCATACCGCCTGGAACAGGAAACGAATCGCAGTTGCCGACTTGCCGAACGCCATTGGCGTCAGGTAGTCGGTGGCAATGGTCCACATGCCGACCCAGGCGTGAGCGCCCAGGGCAACGAGGGCCAGCAGACTGAAGATCCGCATCGCGTTGTTGGAGAACAGACCGTGCCACTGGGCATAGTCGATACCTGGGTGGGCTACGACGTAACCGATCAGGAAGAGGAAGTAAGCCGCGAGAACGACCGCAGAGACGCGCTGTGCCATCCAGTCATAGAGGCCCGAACGCGACAGGTTCGTGACATTGGTTACCATACCCAAACTCCCACCAGAACGATCACCACCACGGAGATGACAATCACGATTTTCGAGCCCAGTTTGCCGCCTTCCAGCGTCTCACCGATGCCCATGTCCATGATCAGGTGGCGAACACCTGCCACCAGGTGATACAGCAGGGCGGACAGCAGGGCCCAGGTCACCAGTTTGGCCAGCGGACTGGTCAGACACGCCTTCACCTCACCGAAGCCTTCCTCAGAACCCAGGGACTTGCCCAATGCATAAAGCATGATGGCCAGGCCGAGGAACAGGATGACGCCGGAGATACGGTGCAGAATGGACGTGTACGCGGTGATCGGGAGCTTGATGGTCCTTAGGTCTAGGTTTACAGGTCGTTGGCTTTTCACGGCTTTTTTCACACTGAAGAGCCCCTAGCGAACAGGGCAAAGTTGTTGGTAAGTGTACTGGTCAGGTACCCACCACCCAGGGAACGGCGACCCCCAGCAGTTCGGGCTTGCAAGCCCCTGGCGGTCGGGTGCCGAGTATAGACAGTTAGGCTGCTTATGACAACGTGATGGGGTAGCCCAAATAGCGCATTGCCTTTAGCGAGCAAAAGGCGTAAATGGGCGACAATTTCGAGAAAAATCAGGCCTCAGGCCCCGTTTCAACCAGCCTTTAGGCAAATTGACATCTGAATTTATCCCTCTATAGTGGTGCGGGCCCTGCGTGGGGGGTCTGTCTGATGATTTCAAGCATTAATAGGAGGCCACATGGCTGACAAAAAAGCGCAGTTGGTCATCGAGGGCGCTGCCCCCGTCGAGCTGCCCATTTTAACCGGCACCGTTGGTCCTGATGTAATCGACGTCCGCGGGTTGGGGGCCACTGGTCACTTCACCTTCGACCCTGGTTTCATGGCGACTGCCTCGTGCGAGTCGAAGATCACCTACATCGACGGCGACAAGGGTATTCTGCTGCACCGCGGCTACCCCATCGAACAGCTCGCCGAACAATCGGACTACCTCGAAACCTGCTACCTGCTGCTCAACGGCGAACTGCCGAATGCCGAGCAGAAGGCCCAGTTCGTCAGCACCGTGAAAAACCACACCATGGTTCACGAGCAGCTGAAGTCCTTCTTCAACGGTTTCCGCCGCGACGCTCACCCCATGGCGGTGATGTGCGGTGTGGTCGGCGCCCTGTCGGCGTTCTACCACGACTCCCTGGACATCAATAACCCGCAACACCGCGAAATTTCCGCGGTGCGCCTGGTCGCCAAGATGCCGACCCTGGCCGCGATGGTTTACAAGTACTCCATGGGTCAGCCGATGATGTACCCGCGCAACGACCTGTCGTACGCGGAAAACTTCCTGCACATGATGTTCAACACCCCGTGCGAGATCAAACCGATCAGCCCGGTGCTGGCCAAGGCAATGGACCGGATCTTCATCCTCCACGCCGACCACGAGCAGAACGCCTCCACCTCCACCGTGCGCCTGGCAGGCTCCTCGGGTGCCAACCCGTTCGCCTGTATCGCCGCCGGTATCGCCGCACTGTGGGGCCCTGCCCACGGCGGTGCGAACGAAGCCGTACTGACCATGCTCGATGAAATCGGCGATGTCTCGAACATCGACACCTTCATCGCCAAGGCCAAGGACAAGAACGATCCGTTCAAGCTCATGGGCTTCGGTCACCGCGTTTATAAAAACCGCGACCCACGCGCCACCGTGATGAAGCAAACCTGCGACGAAGTCCTGCGTGAGCTGGGCATCAAGAACGACCCGCAGCTGGAACTGGCCATGCGCCTGGAAGAGATCGCCCTCACCGATCCTTACTTCATCGAGCGCTCGCTGTACCCGAACGTCGACTTCTACTCGGGGATCATCCTCAAGGCGATCGGCATTCCGACCAGCATGTTCACCGTGATCTTCGCCCTGGCGCGTACCGTCGGCTGGATCTCGCACTGGAAAGAAATGCTCTCCAGCCCGTACAAGATTGGCCGCCCGCGCCAGCTGTACACCGGCGAGCAGAAGCGCGACATCGTCGCCCTGACCGACCGCAAGTAAGCTCCTCGAGCCGAACGCAAAAAGGCTGCCCTCGGGCAGCCTTTTTTATTGCCATGTCCCGTCCTGAATAAGGTTTACACCTCCCATCCCGAATTTCCGGAGATCCAGATGGCGCAAGGTGTTAAGCGTACTCAGCGTGATTACTCCCGGGCGGCAGGTCCAGTGGGTGACGTCGATGGCCGCTTCGGTCGGGCCGTACAGGTTGTACAGGCCCGCCCCTGGCAGGCGCTGCAGGGTCTGGCGCGCCAGCTCGGCCGGCAATGCCTCGCCACTGCACACCACACGCTTGAGGCTGCGGCAGCTTTCCACCGCTTCGTGGGTCATGAACGCCTGCAGCATCGACGGCACGAAGTGCAGCGTGCTGATGGCGTACTGGTTGATGGTGTCGACCAGCAGCTGCGGGTCGCGGTGGGCACCCGGCTGGGCCATGACCAGGCGCGCACCGGTCATCAGCGGCCAGAAGAACTCCCACACCGACACGTCGAAGCTGAACGGGGTTTTCTGCAGCACGCTGTCACTGGCGTCCAGGCCATAGGCTTTCTGCATCCACCACAGGCGGTTGACCAGTGCCTGGTGGCTGTTGCCGGCGCCTTTCGGGCGGCCGGTGGAGCCGGAGGTGTAGATCACGTAGGCCTCGGCTGGAAAACACCCGCTGAAGCTCTGAATGAGTATCTAAAATCTGTTCAACAATCTTGTGTTGCGACGATCGATTGAATCCGCCCAATACACCAGTCAACGCTTCCAGTCTGAGCTGCTTGGACATGGCATAACCCAAAGCATGAGCCGCAGAGGCCAATGCTGGGACAACGCACCAATGGAGCGATTTTTCGGCACGCTCAAGTCAGAATGGGTGCCTGCCAAGGGCTACTCAGAAATTGAAGAAGCTAGACAGGACATGACCAGCTTCTTTATGCGTTACAACCGCATTAGGCTCCACAGCTACAACAACTACCTGTCGCCAATAGCCATGGAGCAGCAAGCGGCTTGATCACCGTAATCGGTGTCCGGAAAAACTTGACCAGAACAAGCCCGCTCCCACAGGTTCATCACTGCCCGTAAAACCAGTGATGCACCTGTGGGAGCGGGCTTGCCCCGCGAAGAGGCCGGCGCAGGCGACGCATTATTCAGTCCCTGCGGTAAGGCAACATCCCCCGCGCCTCTTCGGCATACCCCTGCACCCCTTCCCGCTCCTGCAACAAAAACCCTTCCACCGCCCGCCGCAACCCGGGATGCAGCAGGTAATGCCACGACCGCGTCAGCACCGGCTCGAACCCTCGGATCAGCTTGTGCTCCCCCTGGGCCCCCGCATCGAACCGCTGCAAGCCTTCAGCAATGGCAAAGTCCATGCCCTGGTAGAAGCACGTCTCAAAGTGCAGCCGGTCGAACTCATCCAGGCATCCCCAGTAACGGCCATACAGGCTGTCACCGCCCACCAGGCTCAGGGCCATGGCCACGTCACGCCCGCCTTGCCTGGCCATCACCACCCGCAGCGCCTCGGGCATGCGCTCGGCCAGCAGGCTGAAGAACTCACGGGTCAGGTACGGCGCGCGCCGGCGCACTGCATAGGTGTTGGCGTAGCACAGATAGACAAAGTCCCACTGCGCCTCATCCAGTTCATCACCCCGGTACCACTGAAAGTCGATGCCCTGCCCGGCCACTTGCTCGCGCTCTTTGCGCATCTGCTTGCGCTTGCGCGAGCTGAGCGTGTCGAGAAAGTCCTGGAAGTCCCGATAGCCTCGGTTGCGCCAGTGGAACTGGCAACCCAGCCGCTCCATCCAGCCTGGCAAGCCGGCCATCTGCTGGTCCAATGCCGGGTCGGTGAAGTTGATGTGCGCGCCAGAGAGCCCGCCCTTGCCCAGGTACTCGGGCAATGCTTGCAGCACCAGCAGGCCATCGGCGGGGTCGGCGGCCAGCAGGCGCGGGCCACTGACCGGGCTGAACGGCACGGCGCCCAGCAGCTTGGGGTAGTAGGCAATGCCTGCCCGCTCACAGGCATCGGCCCAGCCGTGGTCGAACACGTATTCGCCAAACGAATGCCACTTGCGGTAGGCCGGCAGCACGGCGCGTACCTGCCCTTCACGCTCCAGCACCAGGTGCTCGGCAGCCCAGCCGGTGGAGCGTGCAACGCTGCCACTGTCCTCCATCGCGCTGAGAAAGGCGTGGCGCAGAAACGGTTGGCCCGCAGGCACCAGGGCATCCCAGGTGGCCGCCGGAAGATCACGCAGATGAGCAAGGCTGTACAGGCTGGTCACGGTTTCGACTCGCTGTCTTGAGGCCCTCAGTATCCCGGAAGAATGGCCCATCACTCAAATGACGATCACCTGGCCAATCTGTTCATTGCCGATTACTTAACAACAGTGCCACTAATTAGACATTAATCTGTCATTCCCCCCCGCAATACTTGCGCCTGTTTTCCGGAACCCCAGAACCTGTCTATTCAGGCCCTTTCCGAAGACATGCCAACACAGGGGCGAGCGCTGAGCCTCCCCCATTTTTTTCTAGTAGGGAGAACCTTATGCGTCTTGTTTCCACACTTACCGGAGTGAGCCTCACCGGCATGATGCTGGCTCTGAGTACTCCGGCCAGTGCTGCTGTCGACGCCAAGCTGCTCGAAATGCTCCGCGCCAATGGCTCGATCAACCAGGCGCAGTACAACGAACTGCAAGGCGATCTGGCAAAAGAGACCAAGGAAAAGGCCGACCAGAAAGCGCAGTCCGAGCGTATGAGTTCCTTTGAACAAAAAGTGGCATGGGCCGCCAAGACCCAGATCAAGGGTGATGTGCGCCTGCGTTACGAAGACGTCAACGTTGACGACCCGAACAGCAGCAGCGGCAACCAGGACCGCCAGCGCGTCCGCGCCCGTGTCGGCTTCTACAGCGAAATCAACCCGCAAGTCGATGCTGGCGTGCGTATCGCCACCGGTAGCAGCGCCGACCGCCGCTCGACCAACCAGAGCTTCGACAACTATTTCGACAAGAAATCGCTGTGGGTCGACCTGGCCTACCTCGACTGGCACCCGACCGCAGTGCCAAACCTGCACCTGATCGGCGGCAAGATGCCACAGCCGTGGGTGAGCATGGGCGATATCATCTGGGACAGCGACATCAACCCGGAAGGCGTGGCCGCGACGTACAAGGCTGACCTGGGCGGCGCCGAAGTGTTCGCCAGTGCCGGTCAGTACACCCTCAAGGACAACGTCGACGGCGACGGCGTGCAGTACAAGCACGATGCGCAGGTCTACCACGGCCAGCTGGGCGCCAAGTTCGCCCCTGCCGACGTGATGAAGGTCACTGTGGGTGCGAGCATCTATGGCTACGACAACGACAAGGAAGCGGCCATTCTGCAGTCGTTCGGCAACACCACCAATGAGTTCAACCTGGTGGAAGGCTTCGGTCAGCTCGACTTCACCGGCTTCGCCATCCCGCTGTCGGCCTACGGCCAATACGTGAAAAACACCGAGAGCACCGACGGTGAAGACCAAGCCTGGCTGGCCGGTCTGAAAACCAAGGTCGGCGCTTGGAGCCTGGACTACAACTACCGCGATGTTCAACGTAACGCCGTGGTCAGCCTGTTCACCGACTCCGACTTCGGCAACGGCTTCACCGGCTCTCGCGGCCACAAGTTCAAGGTCGGTTACGAGATCGACAAGAACTTCTCGCTGGGCGCGGCGTACCTGATGGCCAAGACCGATTTGTCGCAGTTGCCGAACAGCAATGCTGACGTAGACACGCTGCAGGTAGACCTGGAAGCCAAGTTCTAAGCAACCGCTTCACTGCTTCACTCAAGGCGGGAAATGCCGACCCCATCCGGTATTTCCTGCCTTTTTTTGTCTGTGACATTGTAGGGGGCCGCTTTGCGGCCCCGGTAATCAGCGTTTACGCAGAATCACGCTACCCACCGAATACCCCGCGCCAAACGAGCTCAGCACGCCCACCGCACCCTCTGCCAGGTCATCCTGGTACAGGTGGAATGCAATCACCGACCCCGCCGAACTGGTGTTGGCATAACGGTCCAGAATCACCGGTGCCTCTTCTTCGGTGGCTTCACGCCCCAGCAGCTTCTTGACGATCAAGTGGTTCATGCTCAGGTTGGCCTGGTGCAACCAGAAGCGCTTGACGTCGCTCGGCTGCAGGTCATTGGCTTCAAGGTGCTCACCGATCAGCTCAGCCACCTTCGGGCACACTTCACGGAACACCTTGCGGCCTTCCTGGATGAACAACTTGTCCGCAGCACCTTCCCCCTCCTCCGCCGCGCGGTTGAGGAAGCCGAAGTTGTTACGGATGTTGTTGGAAAACCCGGTCCACAACTTGCTGCTGACAATCTCGAACTGGTGCTTCGAGGTGGCCTGGTCGGCACGCTCGATCAGCACGGCGGTGGCGGCATCACCGAAGATGAAGTGGCTGTCGCGGTCGCGGAAGTTCAGGTGGCCGGTGCAGACCTCGGGGTTGACCATCAGTACCGAACGCGCCTGGCCCAGCTGCACGCTGTTGGCGGCGGTCTGGATGCCGAAGGTGGCTGACGAGCAGGCCACGTTCATGTCGAAGGCAAAGCCCTCGATGCCCAATGCATTTTGCACTTCGATGGCAATGGCCGGGTATGGGCGCTGCAGGTTGGAGCACGCGACGATCACACCATCGACATCGGCAGCGGTACGGCCCGCACGTTCAAGCGCCTGGCGAGCAGCGGCCACAGCCATTTCACACAAAATCGACGGCTCGTCATTGGAGCGCTCTGGCAGGCGTGGCTTCATGCGTTGCGGGTCGAGGATGCCGGCCTTGTCCAGCACGAAGCGGCTCTTGATGCCCGAGGCCTTCTCGATGAAAGCGGCGTCGGACAGCGGCGCTGCCTCGACCTCGCCGCGCTCGATGGCGGCGGCGTTGTCGTGGTTGAACTGCTGCGCCCACGTGTTGAAGGACTCCACCAGTTCTTCGTTGGAAATGCTCTGGGCCGGGGTATACAGGCCGGTGCCGCTGATCACGACGTTATGCACGGTCGTTCCTCTGGTCAAAGGCCATCGCCACGGGGCGCTGGCTGGAAAATGCGTAATAGCACTTTAGTGCCAATTTAGTGGCGAGGGCTGCGATCCCTGTGGGAGCGGGCTTGCCCGCGAAGGGCCGCAACGCGGCCCCAAACTGCACCAATATTGCCACAATTCAGGAAGTTTAACCTTCCACCTGACTCCACTGTTTGCTGAGACGCTTGTCAGAAATCGGCACTTTGGTACCCAACTGCTGAGCGAACAACGACACCCGGTATTCCTCCAGCAACCACCGGTACAGCGTCAGTTGCTCATCACGCTTGCCCTCCTGGGCGTGCTTGTCGGCACGTGCCTTGTACTGGGCCCAGAGGTTTGCCAGCTCGCCACTCCAGACGCGGTCCTTCTGCACCTGCGAGCCGAGCTTCTCCAAGCGTAACTCCACGGCCTTGAGGTAACGCGGCAACTCCTTGAACCAGGCGCCCGGGGTTTCGCGAACGAAGCCCGGGTACACCAGGTTGGCCAGCTGTTGCTTGATGTCGTTCAGCGCCACCGCCTGGCTCAGGTCGATCTTGCCTTTGAAGCGCTTCTGCAGCCCGTGCCACAACTTGAGCACTTCCAAGGTCTGGCGCGCCAGGCGCTCAGCGTGCTCGGCCCAACTGCCACGTTTGCGCTCGGCCAAGCCGGCCAAGGCCGCACCGTCGCGCGGCAGCGGGTGTTCACCCTCGAGGATGCAGCTGTCCAGGCTGGCCAGCAGAATGTCTTCGACCAGTGCCTCGACACGGCCCAGCTCGCGGTACAGCAAGCCCAGTTCGGTCAGCCCGGGCAGCTTGCCACGCAAAAACTTGGCAGGCTCCGCCAACTGCTGCAGCAACAGGCGCTGCAAGGCGCGACGGTGCTGAAACTCGGCTTCGGCCTGGGTCGAAAAACGCCCTTCGCGCACGGTGCCGTTTTCGTCCACCAGCGCCGGGTAGACGGTCATCGACAGGCCGGCGATCTTCTGCTGGGTGCTCTGCGCCACTTCACTGAAGGCCTTGGCCTGCACCGGGCGTTCGGCGTTCTCGCTGCGTGGCACGGCCAGTGCGGCCTGGCTGGCGGCGACAAAGCGTGCGGTCAGCTCGGCCAGGTCGCGGCCTTCGCCGAGGAACTTGCCCTGGCCATCGACCACTTCGATGTTCATCCGCAGGTGGCCTTCGACCAAGTTGACCGATTCTGCCCAGGCCTCTTCGGACACACGCGCACCGGTCATGCGCAGCAGCTCCTGGCCCAAGGCCTGGGGCAACGCGCCCTGGCCGAAGGTCATGCGCGCCAGTGCGGCCTTGACGAAGTCCGGTACCGGCACGAAATTCTTGCGCAGAGCCTTGGGCAGGTTGCGCACCAGCGCCACACACTTGGCTTCGATCAGGCCCGGCACCAACCATTCCAGGCGCTCACCCGGCAGGCTTGGCAACAGCGGCGCCGGTACGCGCACGGTCACACCGTCGCGGGGGTGGCCCGGCTCGAAGTGGTAGGTCAACGACAGGCGCAAGTCCCCTACCTGCAGGCTGTCCGGGTACTGCGCCGCGGTGACTTCGCTGGCTTCACGCGCCAGCACGTCTTCTTCGCGCATGATCAGCAGGTTGGCGTCGTTCTGGCTGGTCATGCGGTACCAGGCATCGAAGGTCGCGGTCTGGTGAATTTCCTCGGGCAGGCGCGCTTCGTAGAACGCGTAGAGGGTCTCTTCATCGGCGAGAATATCGCGCCGACGGGCCTTGGCCTCAAGTTCGTCGAGCTGTTCGAGCAGGTGTTTGTTGGCCGCCAGGCACTTGGCCCGCGACTGGATCTCGCCGCCCACCAGCCCCTCGCGGATGAACAGCTCGCGGGAGGTCACCGGGTCGATCGGGCCAAAGTGCACCGGCCGGCGCCCCACCAGAATCAGCCCATACAAGGTGATCTGTTCATAGGCCACCACTTGCCCGCGCTTTTTCTCCCAGTGCGGTTCGAAGTGGTTCTTCTTGACCAGGTGGGTGGCCAGCGGCTCGATCCAGTCGGGCTCGATCTTGGCAACCATCCGCGCATACAGTTTGGTGGTCTCTACCAGTTCGGCAGCCATGACCCACTGCGGGCGCTTGCGGCCCAAGCCCGAGGACGGGTGGACCCAGAAGCGCCGCTGACGGGCACCTTGGTAATCGCCCTCTTCCGTCTTCTGGCCGATCTGGCTGAGCAGGCCGCTGAGGATGGCCTTGTGCATCCGCTGGTAATCGGACGGTTCCTTGTTGACCGTCAATTGCAGGTCACGGCAAATCAGCGCCAGCTGGCGGTGGGCATCGCGCCATTCGCGCAGGCGCAGGTAATTGAGGAAGTTCTTTCGGCACCAGTTACGCAACGGGTTGGCCGTCAACGCCTGGCGCTGTTCTTCAAAGCCACGCCACAGGTTGACCAGTGCGGCGAAGTCGGAATCGACGTCCTTCCACTGAGCATGCGCCTGGTCGGCCGCCTGCTGGCGCTCCGGCGGCCGCTCGCGCGGGTCTTGCACCGACAGGGCGCTAGTGACGATCAACACTTCCTGCAGGCTGCCCTGGCGTGCGCCTTCAAGCAGCATGCGGCCCAGCCGTGGGTCGATCGGCAAGCGCGCCAGCTGTCGCCCAAGCGGGGTCAACTGGTTCTCGCGGTTGACCGCCGAGAGCTCCTGCAACAGGTTGAAACCGTCGCTGATGGCCTTGCCATCCGGCGGCTCGATGAACGGGAATGCGTCGATCGCACCCAGGCGCAGGTGCAGCATCTGCAGGATCACCGCCGCGAGGTTGGTGCGCAGGATCTCAGGGTCGGTGAACGCCGGCCGGGCGTTGAAATCCTCTTCGCTGTAAAGGCGTACACAGATGCCCGGTTCGACCCGGCCGCAGCGGCCCTTACGCTGGTTGGCGCTGGCCTGCGACACCGCCTCGATCGGCAGGCGCTGGACCTTGGCGCGGTAACTGTAGCGGCTGATGCGGGCGGTGCCGGTGTCGATCACATAACGAATGCCCGGCACGGTCAGCGAAGTCTCGGCGACGTTGGTGGCCAGGATCACGCGGCGCCCGGTGTGCGACTGGAAAATGCGGTGCTGCTCGGCGGGCGACAGGCGCGCATACAGCGGCAGAATCTCGGTATGGCGCAGTTGCGCCTTGCGCAAGATCTCTGCGGCGTCGCGGATTTCCCGCTCGCCCGGCAAGAAGATCAGCACATCCCCAGGGCCCTTGGCCTCGCTGCGCTCATGCTGCGCCAGTTCGTCCAGGGTGGCGAGGATCGCCTGGTCGACGGTGAGGTCTTCCTCGATCTGGTTGCCTTCCTCGTCCTGCTCGCTGGTCAGCGGGCGGTACCAGGTTTCGACCGGGAAGGTGCGCCCCGACACCTCGATGATCGGCGCGCCATCGAAGTGCTGGGAGAAGCGCTCAAGGTCGATGGTCGCCGAGGTGATGATCAGCTTCAGTTCCGGGCGGCGGTGCAGCAGGGTCTTGAGGTAGCCGAGCAGGAAGTCGATGTTGAGGCTGCGTTCGTGAGCCTCGTCGACGATGATCGTGTCGTAGCGTTCGAGGAAGCGGTCGTGCTGGGTTTCGGCCAGCAGGATGCCGTCGGTCATCAGTTTGACCAGGGTATTGGCATCACTCTGGTCTTCGAAACGCACCTGGTAGCCGACCAGCCCGCCCAGCGGCGTGCCGAGTTCTTCGGCGACACGGGTAGCGACGCTGCGCGCAGCGATACGGCGTGGCTGGGTGTGAGCGATCAGGCCATGGCTACCGCGCCCCAACTCGAGGCAGATTTTCGGCAACTGAGTGGTCTTGCCCGAGCCGGTCTCACCGGCAATCACCAGCACCTGGTGCTCGGCCAGCGCCTTTTTGATCTCGTCACGTTTGGCAGCAATCGGCAGGCTGTCGTCGTAGCGCACGGTTGGCACGCTTTGCTGGCGTGCGGTGACCTGCGCGCAGGAGGCCTGGACCTTTTCCACCCACTGGGCGAGCTTCGCTTCGTCCGGGCGTTTGCGCAGCTCGTGCAATTGCCGACGCAGACGGTGGCGGTCGGCGATCATGGCGTGGTCGAGGTTTTTCAGGAGCTGGTCGATGGCTTGGTCTGTCATGGGGCTTTTTAGTGATGCAGGTGAGCCTGCTTTTTCATGATCGGCATTTGAAGAGGCGCAATTGTCGCAGATTTGCGGGTTCTTTGCTGTCCGCGCTGGCCGCACCTTTGTGTGTAGGAGCAGCCTTGTGCTGCGAAGAGGCCGGTGACAACAACGGTGATGTCGGTTGCTATCACCGCCCTCTTCGCAGCACAAGGCTGCTCCTACAACGATCAGGCAGGCGCGCTATGTTTAGTGAAGGCTGATGTAAAGGTTGCCATTCACTGCTTTAATCAACCTTACGCCGCATGTGAGTATCAAAGGCATGACTCCCGCCCAGCCTATCGCCCCACCGTCCTCCCGCCCTTCGCTGCCGAAGGCCCGGAGCCGTGCTGGGGAAAATCCGCTGGTCCACATCATCCTCGCCTTCTGGGCTTTGTGGCACTGCCGTCACGCGCGCCCACCGGACACTTCGCTCACGCCATTGTGACCCAACCCGGCCACCGTCTGGCCGTTTGACTCAACTGGGCCGCCTGCATGCGCGGTGGCCCTGTGCGCCCGTGAGCGAATTCATCATGCACTTTGCACCCGTAGAGCACGCCAGCCAATTCCTGGCCGACAACCCCGATATCGAGCTGTTCGAGCTGTTCATCCTCGACGCCAATGGCGTCCCCCGCGGCAAGCTGCTACACCGCGAGGAACTGCTGGCGGTCTACCAGACCGGGCGCCCGCTGCCCAGCACCATCCTGGGCCTGACCCTCAATGGCGATGACGTCGAAAACTCTGGCCTGGTCTGGGACGTTGGCGACATCGACTGCCGCGCCTACCCACTGGAAGGCAGCTTGGTGCGCCTGCCCTGGCGGCGCGTACCCACCGCTGCCGTGCAGGTCAGCATGCACCCCAGCGAAGGCCTGCCGGCGAGCATTGCCGACCCACGCCATGTGTTGCTGCGCACTGTCGAAGCGCTCAAGGCCGATGGCTACCACCCGGTGATGGCGTGTGAACTGGAGTTTTACCTGCTCGACCAAAAACGCGATGCCCAGGGCCGCCCGCAGCCGGCTCTGGACAACGACGGTGGGCGCCCGCGCAGTACGCAGGTGTATGGCCTGCGTGAACTGGAACAGATCGAGCCCTTCCTCGCCGACCTTTACGCCGCGTGCAAAGCCCAGGGTATCCCGGCCCGCACGGCGATCTCCGAGTACGCACCTGGCCAGGTGGAAATCACCCTTGAGCACGGCGATGCGCTGCTGGCCATGGACCAGGCCGTGCGCTACAAGCGCCTGGTCAAAGGCGTGGCCCATGCGCATGGCATGCAGGCTTGTTTCATGGCCAAACCCTTTGCACAACTGGCCGGCACCGGCATGCACATGCACCTGAGCCTGGCCGACAGCGCCGGCAAAAACCTGTTCGCCAGCGAGGACAAGGCCGGTACGCCGTTGTTGCGCCAAGCGGTGGCCGGCATGCTGCGCCACCTGCGCGATTCGCTGCTGCTGTTTTGCCCCAATGCCAACTCGTTCCGCCGCTTCCAGGCCAACAGCTACGCGCCACTGGCGCCCACCTGGGGCGTCGACAACCGCACGGTCAGCCTGCGCGTACCGGGCGGCCCGGCCAACAGCCGACACGTGGAGCACCGCATCTGCGGTGCCGATGCCAACCCTTACCTGGCCGCAGCGGCCATCCTCGCCGCCAGCCACCGCGGCATCCGTGAACAGCTGGACCCCGGCGCCCCCGTTGAAGGCAACGGCTATGCCCAGGCCACCGAGCACTTGCCCACCGACTGGCTGACCGCCCTGGATGCCCTGCAGCATTCGGGCTGGGCCCGGGAGGCACTGGGCGCTGAATTTCTTGGGGTGTACCTGAAGGTCAAGCGCGCCGAGTACCGCCAGTTCATGGCCGAAGTCAGCGAACAGGACTGGCGCTGGTACCTGCACCAGGCCTGAGCCCCATTCATAACAAGGAACACCCATGAACGCAGCATTGAACAAGGGACCGGCCCAACGCGCGCCGTCCTATTACAGCGCCACCCTCAATGACCACACGCAGTACCCGACCCTCAAAGGCACCGTGCACGTCGACGTGGCCATCATCGGCGGTGGGTTCACCGGCGTGGCCACCGCTGTGGAGCTAGCAGAGCGCGGCCTGAAGGTGGCCATTGTCGAAACCAACCGCATCGGCTGGGGCGCCAGTGGGCGCAATGGCGGCCAAGTGACCGGCAGCTTGTCGGGCGACGAAGCCATGCGCACGCAAATGCGCGATCGCCTGGGCAGCGAGGTGGATGATTTCATCTGGCACCTGCGCTGGCGCGGGCACCAGGTCATCGAGCAACGGGTGGCACGCTACGGCATCGACTGCGACCTCAAACGCGGCCACCTGCATGCCGCGATGAAGCCGTCGCACTTGAACGAACTGCGCGGTTTCGCGGCCGAGGCAGAGCGTCGCGGCATGGGCGATCAGGTCGAGATGCTCGACCGCAGCGCCATGGCCCAGCACCTGCAGAGCCCGCTGTACCTGGGCGCCTTGAAAAACCGCCGCAACCTGCACCTGCACCCGCTCAACCTGTGCCTGGGCGAGGCCCGCGCCGCCCACAGCCTGGGCGCGTTGATCTTCGAGCATTCAGAGGTGCTGGACATCGTCCACGGCCCGCGCCCGGCAGTGGTGACCGCCGAGGGGCGCATCGAAGCCCGCCAGGTGATGCTGGCCGGCGATGTCTACCACAAGCTGGAGCAACGCACGCTCAAGGGCAAGATTTTCCCGGCCATGGGCGGCATCGTTACCACTGCGCCGCTGGGTGAACTGGCCGAGCAGATCAACCCGCAGGACCTGGCGGTGTATGACTGCCGCTTTGTCCTCGACTATTACCGCCTGACCGCCGACAAGCGCTTGCTGTTTGGCGGCGGCGCCAACTACTCCGGGCGTGATTCACGCGACATCGAAGGTGAACTGCGGCCCTGCATCGAACGCACCTTCCCGGCGCTCAAAGGGGTGCCGATCGAGTTCCAGTGGAGTTGCGCCATGGGCATCGTGGTCAACCGCATCCCGCAACTGGGCAAGCTCTCGGACAATGTCTGGTACTGCCAGGGTTACTCCGGGCATGGCATTGCCACCAGCCACATCATGGGCGAGATCATGGCCGAAGCGCTGACCGGGACACTGGAGAAGTTCGACACTTTCGCGCAGTGCAAGCACGTGCGGGTGCCGATGGGGGACTTGCTGGGGAATCCGCTGTTGGCGGCGGGGATGTGGTACTACCAGATGCTCGAGAAATTGCGCTGATTTCACCGGCCCTTTCGCGGGCAAGCCCGCTCCTACAGTGAGATACCTTTAGGAGCGGGCTTGCCCGCGAAAGGGCCAGCAAAGCCAGCCCAGAATACAGCCTCAAGCGATCTTCTTGAGCCCTTGCTTCTTCAGCTCTTCATCGCGCAACTCACGGCGCAGGATCTTGCCCACGTTGGTGGTCGGCAACGTATCGCGGAACTCGATGTAGCGCGGCACCTTGTAGCCGGTGACATTGGCGCGCATATGCTCCATCACCTGCTCCTTGGTCACGGTCATGCCCGGCTTGACCACGATGAACACCTTGATCACTTCGCCCGACTTTTCGTCCGGCACGCCGATGGCCGCACACTGCAGCACACCTGGCAGGCCGGCCAGCACGTCTTCCAGCTCGTTGGGGTACACGTTGAAACCGGAGACCAGGATCATGTCCTTCTTGCGGTCGACGATGCGCATGTAGCCGTCCGGCTGGATCAACGCGATGTCGCCGGTCTTGAGCCAACCCGCGCTGTCGAGGATCTCGGCAGTGGCGTCCTCGCGCTGCCAGTAGCCCTTCATCACTTGCGGGCCCTTGATGCACAACTCACCCACCTCGCCCAGCGGCAGTTCATTGCCACTGTCGTCGATGATCTTGCACAGCGTCGAAGGCACCGGAATACCGATGGTGCCAACCTGGTTGGCCTCGGACGGGTTGACGGCGGCAACCGGGCTGGTTTCGGTCATGCCATAGCCTTCGCAGATGGCGCAACCGGTAACGGCCTTCCAGCGCTCGGCCACGCTCAATTGCAGGGCCATGCCGCCAGACAAGGTGATTTTCAGCGCAGAGAAGTCCAGCGCGCGGAACCCTTCGTTGTTGCACAGGGCGACGAACAAGGTGTTGAGGCCAACGAAGCCGCTGAATTTCCACTTGCTCAGCTCTTTGACCATCGCCGGCAAATCACGCGGGTTGCTGATCAGCACGTTATGGTTGCCGATCAGCATCATTGCCATGCAATGGAAGGTAAAGGCATAGATGTGGTAAAGCGGCAGCGGCGTGATCAGGATCTCGCAGCCTTCATGCAGGTTTGAGCCCATCAGCGCCCGGCATTGCAGCATGTTGGCCACCAGGTTGCGGTGGGTCAGCATCGCGCCCTTGGCCACGCCCGTGGTACCGCCGGTGTATTGCAGCACGGCGACATCGTTGGGTTGCGGGTTGGCCTCGGTGACCGGCTGGCCCTTGCCCAGCGCCAGGGTGTCGTTGAAGCGCACTGCACGCGGCAAATCATAGGCCGGCACCATCTTCTTCACGTACTTGATCACACTGTTGATCAGCAGGCGCTTGAGCGGCGGCAGCAGGTCGGCCACTTCGGTGACGATGACATGCTTGACCTGGGTCTTGGGCACTACTTTTTCGGCCAGGTGGGCCATGTTGGCCAGGCACACCAGCGCCTTGGCACCGGAATCGTTGAACTGGTGCTCCATCTCCCGCGTGGTATACAGCGGGTTGGTGTTGACCACGATCAGCCCTGCACGCATGGCGCCGAATACCGCTACCGGGTATTGCAGGACGTTTGGCAGTTGCACGGCAATGCGATCACCCGGTTTCAGGTCGGTGTGTTGCTGCAGCCAGGCGGCAAACGCCCCCGACAGCGCATACAGTTCGCCATAAGTGATAGTCTTGCCCAGGTTGCTAAAGGCCGGTTTGTCGGCAAAGCGTTGGCAGGATTGCTTGAGTACCGCCTGGATATTGGGGAATTCGTCAGGATTGATTTCCGCCGTAATCCCGGCTGGGTATTTATCCTTCCAAAAATGTTCGATCATGGAAGCCCACTCCTTCAGCAACAGCGAAGTTCGATTCACGCGTCGATGCGCTTATTATTGATATGTGATGGCGGCTCATTGCAAACCGGATCATCTGAAAGCGGCCCGAGAGTAACAGCTTTGCCAGGGGTCGCCTAGAGGCCAAAACAGGCCTCACGGTCACAAAAATGACTCAATGAACGATACAAGTCATTTTTAGAGTATTTATCCAAAATGTCGCAAAACGGGCCAAAAGGCCCGTTCCAGAGGTGTCCTGCATCGCTGTCAGGCGATATCACGCAACTCGCGCCGCAGGATCTTGCCCACCGGGGTCATCGGCAGCGACTCGCGCAGCACGATGTGCTTGGGCACTTTGTAGCCGGTGAAATTGGCCTTGCAGTAGGCCTTCAGCTCATCGACGCTCAAGCCGCCCTCGCGCGGCACCACGAACAGTTTCACCGCCTCGCCAGAACGCTCGTCCGGCACACCGATGGCCGCGCAGTTGGCCACCTGCGGATGGCCCATGATCACGTCCTCGATCTCGTTGGGGTACACGTTGAAACCCGAGACGATGATCATGTCCTTCTTGCGGTCGACGATGCGGGTGAAGCCGTCCGGGTCGATCACCGCGATATCACCCGTCTTCAGCCAGCCTTGTGCGTCCAGGGTCTGCGCGGTGGCCTCGGGTTGCTGCCAATAGCCCTTCATCACCTGCGGGCCCTTGATGCACAGTTCACCCCGCTCGCCCAGCGGCAGTTCGTTGCCGTCGTCGTCGATTACCTTGAACGCCGTGCCTGCCACCGGGATACCCACCGTGCCCAGACGCGCCAACTGGCCATAAGGGTTGGTACTGGCGACCGGCGAGGTTTCGGTCAGGCCATAACCTTCGACGATGCGGCAGCCCGTGAGGCTCTCCCAGCGCTCGGCGGTGGCCTTGACCAGCGCGGTGCCACCGGAGTTGGTGACCTTCAGCGCAGAAAAATCCAGTTGCCGGAAGCCGGGGTGGTCCATCAGCGCGACGAACAGCGTGTTGAGCCCCAGCAGGCCGGAAAAACGCCACTTGCCCAACTCCTTGATGAAGCCGGCAATGTCTCGCGGGTTGGTGATCAGCACATTGTGGTTGCCGGTGACCATCATGCACATGCAGTTCGCGGTAAAGGCATAGATGTGATAAAGCGGCAGCGGCGCGATCATCACCTCCTGGCCTTCTTTGATCATCTTCTGCCCGTCTGGCCCGTGCTGCGAGAAACACGCCAGCACTTGGAGCATGTTGGCCACCAGGTTGGCATGGGTGAGCATCGCGCCCTTGGCCAGGCCGGTGGTGCCGCCGGTGTATTGCAGCACGGCGATATCGTCCAGGCTCAGCGGCACCGGCTTGTGGCTCAGCGAGCGGCCCTCGCGCAGCACCTGCTTGAATGACACCGCCTGGGGCAATTGATAGGCCGGCACCATCTTCTTCAGCTTGTCGACCACGGTGTTGATCAGCCAGCCCTTGGCGGCGGGCAGCAGGTCGCCCATCTTCGCCTCGATCAAATACTCGATACCGGTATCGGGTAGCACCTCCTGCACGCGCTTGCCGAACATGTTCAGGTAAACCAGCGCGCGGGCGCCGGAGTCCTTGAACTGGTGGCGCATTTCACGCTCGGTATAGAGCGGGTTGGTGTTGACCACGATCAGCCCGGCACGCAACGCGCCGAAGACCGCAATCGGGTACTGCAGGACGTTGGGCATCTGCACGGCGATGCGGTCGCCCGGTACCAGGTCGGTGTGTTGCTGCAGCCAGGCGGCAAAGGCTGCCGAATGGCGTTCCAGCTCGGCGTAGGTAAGGGTCACGCCCAGGTTGCTGAACGCCGGGCGGTCGGCGAAGCGCTTGCAAGAGCGCTCGAACACCTCGACGACGGAGGTGTAGGCATGGATGTCGATGGTGGAAGGCACGCCCACCGGGCGCTTGTCATTCCAGAAGTCGGCTTGCATTTATTATTGTTCCTCTGCCTGGACCTGCTGCGGGAGGTGTAGCGGGTCGTTTAGTCCTTTGACCTGATCGCCAATGGCAAACAGGCGTTTAACCGACGTTAGCAGGTAAGCCCAAGGCGGCATATACGCCAAGCTCCGCCATTAACATTGTGAATCTTATTTGTGCCCTTCCTGCAATCCAGCCGGTTGCGCATACACTGTGCTCGTACTCCCGCGCAAAGGACCGGCCATGCCCCACGACGCCTTCTGGCTGCCCGCCAGCGAGCATTGCAGCCTATACGTACACCAATGGCTGCCGGCCACGCCGGTCAAGGCCGTGGTGCTGCTGGCCCATGGCATGGCTGAGCACGCCGGGCGCTACCAGCGCCTGGGCCATGCGCTGAGCGAGGCCGGCTTCGCCCTGTTCGCCCCCGACCTGCGCGGCCACGGGCGCACCGCCGAGCTGGGCAGCCTCGGCCTGTTCGCCCGCCATCATGGCTGGAATGCCGTGGTAAATGACCTCGGCTTGCTCGCCCAGCACATCGGCCAGCAATACCCCTGCACGCCGCTGTTCCTGTTCGGCCACAGCATGGGCAGCTACATTGCCCAGGCGTACCTGCTGCACCACAGCGCCAGCCTGCACGGGGCGATCCTCAGCGGCTCGAACTTCCAGCCCGCGGCGCTGTACCGCGTGGCGCGGCTGATCGCCCGGGTCGAGGCCTGGCGCCAAGGGCCGCTGGGCAAGAGCGCGCTGATCGAGTGGCTGTCGTTCGGCTCGTTCAACAAAGCCTTCAAGCCCAACCGCACCGCCTTCGACTGGCTGAGCCGCGACCCTGGCGAAGTGGACCAGTACGTGAATGACCCCCTGTGTGGCTTTCGCTGCAGCAACCAGTTGTGGCTCGACCTGCTGCAAGGCTTGGCGCAGATCAGCCAGGCAAGTAACCTCGCGCAGATCGATCCGAACCTGCCCCTGCTGGTGATTGGCGGTGAATGTGATCCGGTCAGTACCGGCAAGCGTCTCACCCATCTGGCCGACGCGTTACGCGCGACCGGCAACCAGCATGTACAGCTGCGCATCTACCCAGAGGCACGGCACGAAGTGCTCAACGAAACCAACCGTGACGAGGTCACCGCCGATATTCTCGGCTGGCTCGAACAGGCGCTGGCCCTTGGCCGCCCTGCGCGCAGTGAATGATAGCCGCCCTCGCCCACCGCTTAAGGAAGCCCCGATGTCCCAGGTCACCAACACGCCTTACGAAGCCCTTGAAGTCGGCCAGACAGCCACCTATCAAAAGTCTGTGGAAGAACGTGACATCCAGCTGTTCGCCGCGATGTCCGGTGACCACAACCCGGTGCACCTGGATGCCGAGTTCGCGGCCAAGAGCATGTTCCGTGAGCGCATTGCCCATGGCATGTTCAGCGGCGCGCTGATCAGTGCGGCGGTGGCGTGCACGCTGCCTGGCCCTGGCACCATCTACTTGGGCCAGAAGATGAGCTTCCAGAAGCCGGTGAAGATTGGCGACACCCTGACCGTGCGCCTGGAAATCCTCGAGAAGCTGCCCAAGTTCAAGGTGCGGATCGCCACCAATGTGTACAACCAGAACGATGAGCTGGTGGTCGAGGGCGAGGCCGAGATCCTGGCGCCGCGCAAGCAGCAGACGGTCGAGCTGGTATCGCCACCGAATTTCGTGGCCAGCTGATTTCAGCGCGGGTTTCTTCGCAAGGGCCGCCCCCACAAGGGCAGTATTGCCCGCTCATTTCAGTGCCTGGAGCCGCCGCTCGATATGCCGCCGCTCCGGCGCCTGCCGGGTCAACGCCAACGCCTGCTGCCATGCCGCACGGGCCTCTTCGACATGGCCCAGTTGAGCATGCAACTCTGCCCTTGCCGCATGCGCCAGATGATAGTCGTGCAGCTCACCCGCCGCCAGGATCGCTTCAACCTCCGCTAGCCCCACCTGCGGCCCATCCCGTTTCGCCAGCGCCACTGCCCGGTTGAGCGCCACCACCGCCGACGGCCAGTGCCGTTGCAACACGTCATACAGACCGACGATCTCGTCCCAGTCCGTGTCATCCGCCGTGGCCGCCTCGGCATGCACCGCGGCTATGGCCGCCTGCACGGTATAGGCGCCATAGCTGCGGCTTCGCAGGGCATGGCGCACCAGCTCACAGCCTTCTTCGATGCGCTCACGGTCCCACACGCTGCGGTCCTGCTGTTCAAGCACCACCAGGTTGCCCTGCGCGTCGATGCGCGCACGCTGCCGCGATGCCTGCAACAGCATCAGCGCCAGCAAGCCGATCACCTCCGGGTCTGGCAACAATTGCCCCAGCAGGCGGCCGAGCCGGATCGCTTCGTCTGTCAGGTCCTGCTGCAGCAAGGCGTCGCCGGACGAGGCCGAATAGCCTTCGTTGAACACTAGGTAAATCACCCGCAACACGCTCTCGAGGCGCTCGGGCAACTCATCGAGCGCCGGCACCTGGTAGGGGATGCCCGCGTCGCGGATCTTGGCCTTGGCGCGCACGATGCGTTGGGCGATGGTTGCCGGGCTTTGCAAAAACGCCCGGGCAATCTGCTCGGTGGTCAGGTCGCAGACCTCGCGCAGGGTCAGCGGCACCTGCGCGTCGGCGGCCAAGGCCGGGTGGCAGCAGGTAAAAATCAGCCGCAGGCGATCATCGCTGAGCAACGCTTCTTCGCTGGGGTCTTGCACCTGGCCTTCCAGCAGCATGATCAGGTCCGCCTGAGAGCGGTCGAAGCGGGCACGTCGGCGCAACGCATCAATGGCCTTGAAGCGGCCGGTCGACACCAGCCATGCCCGAGGGTTAGCGGGGATACCATCGCGCTGCCAGCGCTCAACAGCGATGAAGAACGCATCGTGCATGGCCTCCTCGGCCAGGTCGAAGTCGCCCAACAAGCGGATCAAGGTCGCCAGGATGCGCCGCGAATCGCGACGGTACACCGCCTCGACTTCGGCGCGCACCTGCGCCAGCCCTGCCATCAGTCCGGCATCCGCTGGGTCACCACCTCCACCAGGCGGTCCAGGCTTTCTCCCCAGCCTTGGTGAAAGCCCATTTCCTCATGAGCTCGGCTGTCGGCGGCGCTCCAATGCCAGGCGCGGGCGGTGTAACGGGTCTTGCCGTGCTCCTCGTCGAAGGTCACCACAGCGGTCATGAACGCTTTGTCAGAAGGTACCCAGCCCGGCCCGAAGGCGTCGGTAAACACCAGGCGCCTCGGCGCGGCAATCTCCAGGAACACGCCCTGGGTCGGGTACTCGGTGCCATCCGGGGCCCGCATCAGGGTGCGGAACAGGCCACCGACCCACAGTTGCATTTCGCATTCCGGGGTGGTCATGCCGTGCGGCCCCCACCATTGAGTCAGCCACTGGGGCTCGGTCCAGGCGCGGAACACCTTGGCCGGGGGCGCGTCGATCAATCGGCTGATGGACAACTCGTGCTGCGCTTGCGCAGGGTGTGCAAGGCTCATGCTGGTGGTTCTCCGTGAGTGTCAGGGTTGCAGTTCGCGCACAGGTCGCACTTCAACGCTGCCGACCCTTGCGGCAGGGATGCCTTTGGCGATGTTCAGCGCCTCGTTCAGGTCTCGGGCATCCACCAGATAAAAGCCGGCCAGTTGCTCCTTGGTTTCGGCGAACGGGCCATCGGTGAGACTCATGTGCCCACTGCGCACACGCACCGTGGTGGCGGTTTGCACCGGCTTGAGCGCCTCGGCCGCGAGCATGCGCCCAGCGCCCTGCAACGCTTCGGCATAGGCCATGCATTCGGCGTCTTCCGGGCTGTCGGGCAGGCTGTGCAGCAGCCCTTCGTCACAATAGACCAGGCACAGGTATTTCATGGTCGCCTCCAGGGCATTGGCAAAGTGCGTTTGGCGATATCAGATCAGGGCTTCAGATCGAACAGGGCTTTCTGCGTTTCCATGTCGAAC
Organism: Pseudomonas sp. NGC7; assembly: GCF_047159675.1. Lineage (NCBI taxonomy): Bacteria > Pseudomonadati > Pseudomonadota > Gammaproteobacteria > Pseudomonadales > Pseudomonadaceae > Pseudomonas > Pseudomonas sp. NGC7. The sequence goes on from NZ_BAAFZY010000001.1 coordinate 4,845,742, forward strand.
GGTGCCGACCAGTGTTCATGGATGACTTGCCATTGCCCGCCCTGGCGACGATAGCCGACTGTGGCGCGCATGAAGCCGCATTGGCTCTCGTCGTCCGACGGGCCGCAGCGGTTCAACCAGTGCGCCAGACCCAAGTCGCCGTCGGCGTATACGGTGAGCTCGGCCAGCTCGAAGATCATCGGGCCGGTGCACAGGCCCATGCACATTTCCCAGTGGGCCTGGTAAACAGCCTTGCCTTTGAATTGCAGGGTTTTGATGGCATCGAAGGCGACGATGTCGTCGGCATAGGGCGCAGTGATGCCGGGGATGTCACGGTCGCGCACGGCCTGCATCCAGCGGTCGATCAATTGGCGGAGTTCGTTTTCGGCTGCGGTGCTCATCGGGGGGGCCTCCGATCGTTTGTCAGGTTTGGGCACAGGTGGGGCCTGTGCCTTCAACTGTTAGTCGAACGGTAGCGGGGGAAATCGACAGGCCGGTGAAAATAAATGAACTTGAGATTAGGTGAGGGCTACCAGGTGCTTGCCTCGAGTTATTTAGCGCCTGGGAGATCGAGCGCCGCCCGCGCGGCGCTTCGCAGCACAAGGCTGCTCCTACATCTGTTTCCGGCCAGTAAAGCCTGTGAGAGAGGCGCGCGACCGCCTTATTTGTTCGACTCGATATCGTGTCAGGCGCCTAGGGACCGCGCGCTAATGCCTCAGGAATAATTGGCCCGAAACAGATGTGGGAGCAGCCTTGTGCTGCGAAGCGCCGCGCGGGCGGCGCTCGATCTCCCAAGCGCTGAAAGACCCTAGGCATGCACCCTGCCTTACACCCCAGGGCTGGCGAGAATGAACTCGCGATACCCCGAAACAATCACGTAAACCGCGAAATAGCAGAAAATCGCCGCCGACAGCAGGTACGACCAGGTCAGCAATCGATCCCCCAGCAATCGCCCTCCGTGGCTGGCAATGCCGCACAGGCTCAGGCACCAGACCAACCCCGCCGCAAAAAAACCGCTGAGGAACAACCCGGCCTCCAGCAAGCTGCCACCACCGGATCGGGAAATCAGCACCCCACCGACCGCCGCGAACCACAAAATCGCGGTCGGTGAGGACATGGCCAAAAAGATCCCACGCAAGAACTCGCGCCAGCCCGACTCCACCACCACGTCTGCCCGCGTGTCCATGTGCCCACCGCGCCACGCCGCCAGCAGCATCTTCACTGCGAACCACACCAGCAGCGCCGAACCGCCCAGCCACAAGGCCCAGCGCACGCTTTCAAACTGCAGCAGCACGGTCATCCCGGCCAGTGCGGCAACGGCATAGATCAAGTCCCCCACACAGGTCCCCAGCCCCAGCCAGAAACCTTTGAGAAAACCACGCTGCATGGCCAAGGTGATCATGGCGATGTTGGCGATGCCGATGTCCAGACACAGGGACAGGCTGAGGAGAAAACCATTGGAGAAAGGCATTGAGCACTCGATGACCGGCCAATTAAGCGCCGTAGAGCCTGCCACGAGTGATCAGGGGATGGGAAGAAGAAGTGTTCGATCAGGCAAAGGCCGCCTGCTCGAATACCTCATCCGCCCATTGGTTCAGGCTCTTGCCGGCGGCCCGGGCGGCAATGCTGGCAGCCGCGTGGACTTCTGGCCGGATACGCAGCATGACCTTGCCTGATGCCGGCTTTTCAGGGGTGATGCCCTGTTCTGCACAATCAGCGAGATAGTCCTCGAGCGCTTCACGGAAGGCTTCATGCAACTCAGGAACGGAGCTTGCGTGAAAGCTGATGATGTCGCGCATGCCAAGCACGCGACCCACGAAAATGTCGTCACGCTCATCGTATTCGATTCGGGCGGCATAGCCCTTGTAGCGCATGCAACTCATAGGCTGACTCCTGCCCGCAGCAAGAATTCGCGGGCTTCTTCAATCTGATACCGCCTGGCTTCCTTGCCTGGGTGGGGGCGATGGCATCTCCAGTACTGGCCGCCAAGCACCAACTTTACCCTAGAGCCTTGTCGCTCCAGCACCTGCCCTCCCAGATGAAGCACCAGCGCCTCGATCTCGGAAAAGGCCAATGACGACGTGGTTGGCGTCCTGGAGATAGCGTCGAGAATTTTTCGGTATCGAGTGTTCATCGAAAAATGCTATCAGATTAAGATAGCACTTATTCCTCGATATTCATTCAGGATTTTTCATCACCCGCCAGCACGCGCGCATAACGCGCGCGATCCACGTTCGCCCCGCTCAGCACCACGGCCACCCGCCGGCCCACTTGCCGCTCGCGCTCCTGCATCAACGCCGCCAGCGCCGCAGCGCCCGCACCTTCGGCGGTGTTATGCGTGGCCTCGTGGTACACGCGCATGGCTTCGGCGACTTCACTGTCACTCACCCGCACAATGCGCGCGGCATGCTCGCACACCAAGGCGAACGCCTCCGGGTGCGGTACCCGGCAGGCCATGCCATCGGCGAAGGTGTCGGCAGTGGCAGTGGTGACGATGCGCCCGCGCTCGAAGCTTTGCGCATAGGCATCGGCCGCGCTAGACACCACCCCCACGATCTCGGTCTTCAACCCCAGCAGGTTGCGTGCCTGGATCAGCCCGCAGATGCCCGACCCCATGCCGATAGGCACGTATACACAGTCCAGCTCAGACACGGCCTCGAACAGTTCCAAGGCATAGGTGGCTACCCCGCGCACCAGCTCCGGGTGAAACGATGGCACCATCATGTAGCCCAATTCGTCAGCCAGCCGGGCCGCCTCTTCACGGGCCACATCAAAATCGACACCGTGCTCTACCAGCTCGGCACCCAGGGCGCGCATGGCGGCGTTCTTCTCGGTGGAGTTGCCTTCGGGCACGACGATCACCAAGGGTATGCCCGCCTGGCGTGCGGCCAGTGCCATGCTCTGGCCATGGTTGCCGCGCGTGGCGGTGACCAGGCCACGGGGCGGCGCGCCATCCGCCAGCAGCGAACGCACGTAGACCAACCCGCCGCGCACTTTGAACGCCCCGGTGGGCGCGTGGTTTTCATGTTTCACCCACACTTGGCAGCCCAGCCGCTCGGCCAGCAAAGGCCAGGCGTGCTGGGGCGTTGCGGGCACATGCTGGTGAACGAAATCGGCGGCTTCGCGCAGGGCTTTCAAGTCGAACATGGCGATCATCCCTCATCGGTAGGTGGTTGATCCGATCCTAAGCGCCGGGCATTGTATGGGTACAACCTTATATTGCATGGGTAGCAATTTCGTGTGGATCCCAACGCTTGTGGATGATGACCAACCCCGCTACCTGGCCTTGGTCGATGCCATTGCCGACGCCATAGCGCGTGGCGAACTCAAGGTCGGCGACCGCCTGCCACCCCAGCGGCGCCTGGCCTGGAAGCTCGACCTCAACCCCAGCACCACCCAGCAGGCCTACCGTGAAGCTGCCGCGCGCCACCTCGTGGCAGGTGAAGTCGGCCGCGGCACCTACGTGCTGGCCGGCAGCAAGGAAGCGACGCTGTTTCGGCTCAAGCATCACGATGGGCAACAGCCGTTGATTGACCTGTCGACCAACGTCCCGGTGGCCGACCCGCACAATCAGGACCTGCAAAGCAGCCTGCGTAAGCTGCTGGAACGGCACGAGAGTGGCCTGCTGGATCATTACCTGGGGCCCGAGCAGTTACTGCTGGGCCGCATTCATGGCGCGCAATGGCTGGCCAATCGCGGCTTGGCCCTGCCCCCGGATGCACTGCTGCTCAGTAGCGGTGCGCAACAGGCACTGACCCTGGTGCTGCAGTCGTTCTGCCAGGCCGGTGAGCCGGTCATGCTCGAAGCCTTGACCGCACCCGGCATCAAGGCGGCCTGCCGGCAGTTGCGCTTGCCCGTGCATGGTGTGGCGTTGGACAGCCAAGGCCTGCGCCCCGACGACCTTGACCGGGTCGCCCGCGCCAGCGGTGCCCGTGTGCTGGTGACCACACCCACCCTGCACAACCCTACCGGCACCTGCATGGATGACGCTCGCCGCGAAGCGCTCGCTGCGGTCGTCAAACGCCTGGGGCTGCTGGTGATCGAGGACGATGTCTATGGCGCACTCAGCGACAGGCCGCCGCTCTACCCCCTGTTGGGCGAGCAAGGGATTTTCATCAGTAGCTTGTCCAAGACCGTGGCTGCCGGGTTGCGCCTGGGGTGGATCGTGGCCAGCCCTCAGTTGCTGGCACAGGTCGACCCGCATGCCCAGGCCAGCCACTGGCCTGTATCGCCGTTGAACCTGCACATCGCCTGCCAGTGGATCGAAGACGGTACGGCTGCGCGGCGGCTGGCCTGGCAGCGGGCGGAAATTACCGAGCGTTGGCGCCTTGCGCGAAGGCTGCTGGGCGATGGCCTGCACAACACAGCGCAGCCTTCACCTCACGCATGGTTGGCCACACCGCAGGGTGCGGAGGGGGTGGTAAGACGGTGTCGCGAGCAGGGCGTGGAAATCGTCCCAGCCAGTGTCTTCGCCATGGGTGCGACCGAGGTGCAGGCGGTGCGTATCAGCCTGTCGGCGGCGGCTAGCCGGGCCGAGCTGAAACGCGGGCTGGAGGTGGTGCGCCAGGTAATGTCCAGCCCATGACACCGAGACCAGCCTGGCCGCCTCTTCGCGACGGCTCGGCGCGAAGAGGCGGTTGGCGTTGCAGTATCAACCCTGCTGGCAACCCTCGCCCATGGCGCGGTACTGAATGGTGTGCACCTGGCCTTGGTGGTCTTCGTAGGTCATGGTCGCAGGCACTACTTCGCAGACATTGGGGATGGTCGACAGGTTGATGACCCGCTTGATATCCAGGTTCATGGAGTAGTCGTATTGCTGGGCCACGGGCTCGTTGGAGACAGGTTTGACCTCATCGGCGAGGGCGAACGAGGACATACCGACCAATGCAAGAATCAGTAATGGTTTCATGTGAGTTTGCCTATAACACAATCAAGCTGATCGATTGACTTCTAATGCCGTCACTGGCGCGGAGAAGTTGTCATCGACTGCAAAGATGACACGAAGTACCGATCCCGCTTCGTCGTACTGCTGGTGGGATGAGTAAAAGTCTACTCCCGGTTTGCAATAGTTGAACCCCGAAGTCGGATATTCACCCTTGCCGGTTTTGCAACAATCTGCGACATAATGGGTTAGGAACAGTGGGATAGAGCCTCTGGCATCTACCTGCCCATCTTGGCCGTTTAAACAAGGGATACACGCCATTTCTGATTATCTGCATTGCTCCGAGCTGCCAGACACGGAACGTCGCCTGCTCGATCACTTCTACCGCCAGCACGGCTCGCCAATGCGCGCAGCAAGTGATGCTGCGCTGTGGGTGGCGCGGGCCAGCGGCATCATTGCAGGCCTGAGCCTGACCGCTGTCGGCGATGGCTTCTGGCTGACCGGGCTGTTCGTCGCCCCGTCACAGCGTGGCCAGGGTATCGCTGGGCGGCTGATCGACAGTGCGTTGGCGCAAGCGGCTGGGCCGACCTGGCTGTTTTGCCACCCCGACCTTGTGCCCTTCTACCAGCGCCTGGGCTTCGATGATGCGCAAACGCTACCCGAGCCCCTGGTCGCGCGCCTGCAGCGCTACCAACGCAGCAAGCGCCTGGTGGCCCTGGTGCGCGGTCAATCGTCGCTGGCGTCCAGCCCGGGGAACAGCACCTCGGTGTAACCGAATTTGGCGAAATCCTGGATGCGCGAGGGGTACAGCCGGCCGATCAGGTGGTCGCATTCGTGCTGCACCACACGTGCATGGAAGCCATCGGCAAAGCGGTTGATCGGGTTGCCCTGAGGGTCGAGGCCTTCGTAGCGAATGTGCTGGTAACGCGGTACCACGCCGCGCAGGCCGGGCACCGACAGGCAGCCCTCCCAACCGTCTTCGACCTCGCTCGACATCGGCGTGATCAGCGGGTTGAGCAGAATGGTCTGCGGCACCGGTTCGGCATCCGGGTAACGCTCGCTGCGTTCGAAGCCGAAGATGACCAGTTGTAGGTCGATGCCGATCTGCGGCGCAGCCAAACCCACACCCCCGACATGGCGCATGGTTTCGAACATGTCGTCGATCAGTTGCTGCAATTCGGCGCTGCCGATCATCTGCGGGGGCACCGGCGGGGCGATGCGCAGCAAGCGTTCGTCGCCCATCTTGAGAATGTCACGGATCATCGGGGATTCGGCTCGGTGGTTTGCGGCTCGACGGGGTGTTCATGGCCGAGCACAGTGATGGTTTCCTTGGGCTTATCGCCGTCGAAATCCTTTTCGCCAGGGTTCTTGCCCTCGGCCGACATGTGTTCGATCACGGCGTTCATTTCCGCGCCAAGCAACAGCACGGCAGCAGAAATGTAGAAATACAGCAACAGGACGATGATTGCACCGATGCTGCCATACATGGCGTTGTAATCGGCAAAGGTTTTCACGTAGTAGGCAAAGCCCAGGGAGGCGACGATCCACACCACCACGGCCAGCACCGAGCCTGGGGTGATGAAGCGAAACTTCTGCTTAACATCGGGCATCACGTAATAGATCAGCGCCACCGCCACCATCATCAGGATGATGATTGCCGGCCAGCGCAGGATGGTCCACACCGTGACGATGACTTCCTGCATGCCAACCTGGGCGGCAATCCACTCCATCACCTGCGGCCCCAGCACCATCAACGCGGCGGCGGCCAGCAGCATGACGGCGATGCCCACGGTGTAGAAGATGGACAGCGGAATGCGCTTCCATACTGGGCGGCCTTCGGGTACGTCGTAGGCGGCGTTCATGGCGCTCATCATCAGCCGCACACCTGCCGAGGCTGTCCACAGGGCAATCACGATACCCACCGACAACAGCCCACCCTTGGACTGTTGCAACTGGTCGATCACTGGGTTCACCTGTTCCAGAGCCTGGGGCGGCAGCACCAATTCTGATTGCAGGCGCAACCAGGAGAAGAAATCTGGCAAATGCAGGAAGCCGATCAGGGCAATCAGAAACAACAGGAAGGGGAACAGCGAAAACAGCATCTGGTAGGCCAGCGCGGACGCATAGGTGGACATCTCGTCGTCAAGAAACTCTTTGACGGTGCGCACCAGCACGCGGTGCAAGGGCAAACCTTGCAGGGCGGAAAAAATCATAGCGTCTCCTTTCGCCGCTCGATCGATACAACAGACAAGTCTAATAGACCACGCCGTTGCTGTGCTGCTCCCGAGGGTTTAAAAGAAAATGCCTACGTTAAACACAATCCTTGTAGGAGCAGCCTTGCGCTGCGAAGAGGCCGGTAGCAACTTACATAATATTCATTGCTATCACTGGCCTCTTCGCAGCACAAGGCTGCTCCTACAGGGCGACGCCAATACCCTGGCGAACAGGGCAGGATGCATCAAGGCTTTTTCACAGCGTCCTTCACATTGCCTTTGATCTGCTGGGCTTCACCCTTCAGTTCCTGCGCCTTGCCTTCGGCCTTGAGCTTTTCATTGTCGGTCACTTTGCCGACGCCTTGTTTCACGTTACCGATTGCTTCGTTGGCCAAGCCTTTCGCTTTGTCTTTAGTACCGCTCATGGCAAAACTCCTGCAAATGGAGACACGTGAACCGTGTCGACAGTCTGTGGACCTGAGGCCCTTCGCAAGAGTTTCAACCAATTTGCCACGATCAAGCCGAGCGGCAAATCTGCGGGCGAATACCGCACCAATTCCCGCCAACCACCTGCGCAGGGCCGACTGCCTGCCCTAGAATCCCCGCATACGACCGCCTGCAATAAAAACAACGACTTATCGGAAAACCCGCCCCATGCGTTTGATGCCTGTGCTCGTGGCCATGCTGCCACTGCTCCCCCTGCCTGCCCTCGCCGCCTCGCCGGCCGACACCGAAGCCCTGCGCGTCGAGCGCTATGCCGATGACGGCCAACCCGGCAGCTTGCGCTGGGCGATCGAGACCAGCAACCAGAACCCCGGCCACTACCGCGTCGAGATTGCCGCGGTGGGCCAGGCGCCCTATGTGATTAAACCCACGCGCGCGCTGCCTGAAATCAAAGGCCCGGTGAGCATTACCGGCCTGGCTTGGGCCCGCGACGGCCAGTACATCGCCATCGACGGCTCGGGCTATATCAAAGACCAGGGCGTGCACACCTGCCCCGGCGCCCTGCCCGGCCAGTTCGGCACCAACGTACGCACCACAACCCACCCGGGCCTGGTGCTGCGCGACACCCAAGGCGTGCACCTGAGCGGCCTGGAAGTGCGCAACTTCTGCATCGGCATTCTGGTCAACCGCGCCAGCGGCAACGTCATCGAAGACAACCGCGTCATCGCCAATAAAGGCGGCGCCGGCATCATGCTCACCGGTGACGACGGCGCCGGTAACCCCACCGCCACCAGCACGGTCAACAACAAGGTGCTGCGCAACCAGCTGATCGACAACGGCGACGGCCTGGAGCTGACGCGTGGTGCGGCCTTCAACCTGGTGGCGGACAACCTGTTCCGCTCCACACCGGCCAACCCCGAGCCGTCCCAGGGCATCGAGATTCTGCTGGGCAATGACAACACGGTGGTGCGCAACCGTTTCGAGAACTACTCGGACGGCCTGCAGATCAACTGGGGCAACCGCAACTACCTGGGCGCCAACACCTTCACCGGTAACTCGATCGGCGTCAGCGTCACCGGCGAGGGCAACATCCTCGATGGCAACCTGATCCACGGCAACCGCATCGGCGTGGCCTTGCGCCCAGAGCCGAGCGTCACCGCCACACGCCTGAGCGCCAACCGCATCTGGAATAACAGCCAGGACATCCGCCGCTGCGAGGCCGGTGGCTCCTGCGTGCCAAACCAGCGCACCGGCGCCATCGTCTTCGGCGTGCCGGCGCAGGCGCATGCGTTGTATGTAGGGTCGCGCGGGGTGGGTGCGGAGCTGGCGAAGAAGGACCAAGCGATCATCTGCGATGCCAAGGGCGAACCCCAGCCTTGCCAACCGTTGCCTAACCACAACCAGCAGCCACCTCGGCTGATTGCGCTTGAGGGAAATGTGATTCGCGGCGAGGTGCAGGGGCCGGCGTCGAGCCTGTTGCGCGTCGAGTTGTTCGGCAATGCGCAGGCTGCGGGCAGCGAAGCGGAGCAGTATCTTGGGGAAGTGCTGGTGAACAGCGATGCCCAGGGGCAGGCGCGGTTTGCACATCCGCTGGAGAATATCGGCGGGTTGCGCAGCTTTACCGCGACGGTGACCACTGCCGATGGGGCCACTTCCGAGTTGAGCCGGCCGGTGAGTCGCTGAAGCAAATGGCCTCTTCGCGGGGCAAGCCCGCTCCCACAGGTATACGATTACCACTGAGAACAGTGGTGTAACCTGTGGGAGCGGGCTTGCCCCGCGAAGAGGCCGGCCCAGTCAAAGCAACTGGCAAACCTTGCTCAGCTAACCGCCACCCCTCACAATGCAGGCCTTATTACGCGTCAACCCGCAGGAACCTGCATGAAACTCGACAAACCCGCCGCCATCGCCCGGCGCAATGAAGCACTGGCCCGGCCCGTGCTGACCAGCAGCAACACCCTGTTCGCCATCCTCGACCCCAAACGCAACCTATGGTGGTTCGAAGTGCCAGTAGCGCTGTTGGGCAAAGGCCAGCCCGATTGGGTCAACCTGCTGCTGCACACCCCGGACAGCGATGAGCTGCAGCACCTGAAAGTACCGACCAACTTCCTCAAGGCTCACCTGGAGCAGATGGAAGTGCGCAAGCCAGGCAAACGCCGTTCGACCATCAGCCTGGCCCTGAGCGCTGACCGCGACTCGCTGCTGCGCGACACCCGCCCGGGTGGCGAGCAGCTGGACTTCCGCACGTTCGTGCAGGCCTGATCAGACCCGCTCGATGCGATCGTCATGGATGACGATGCGGCCTTGCTTGAACAACGCGCCAATGGCCTTCTTGAAGTTGCCCTTGCTGACGTTGAACAGCTTGGTGATCACTGCCGGGTCGCTCTTGTCGCACACCGGCAGCACACCGCCTTCGGCGTCCAGGCGCGCCATGATCTGCTCCTGCAGGCTGTCAGCCAGGGCAGCGCCCACCGGTTGCAGGCTCAGGGCGATCTTGCCGTCGTGGCGGATTTCCTTGATGAAGCCCTTCTCGTGCATCCCCGAACGCAGGAACTTGAACACCTCGTTCTTGTGGATCAGGCCCCAGTGGCGGTTGTTGATGATCGCCTTGAAGCCCATCGGCGTCTCGCCGGCCACCAGCAGCTCGACCGGCTGGCCGACCTGGTAATCGGCCGGGGTACGGTCCAGGTAGCGGTCCAGGCGCGCGGTCGCGGTGATGCGGCGGGTACGCTTGTCGAGGTACGCGTGCACCACGCAGTAGTCGCCGATCTTCAGTGGCCGCAACTCTTCCGAGTAAGGCATCAGCAGGTCCTTGGACAGGCCCCAGTCGAGGAAGATACCGGCACCATTGATGTCCTTGACCTTGAGGCTGGCGAACTCACCGACCTGCACTTTGGGCTTCTCGGTGGTAGCAATCAGCTGGTCTTCGCTGTCCAGGTAGATGAACACGTTCAACCAATCGTCTACCTCGGTCTCGGCGTTCTTCGGGATGTAACGCCCCGGCAGCAGGATCTCGCCATCGGCGCCGCCGTCCAGGTAGAGGCCGAATTCCACGTGTTTAACGATTTGCAAACTGTTGTAACGCCCAAGCAGAGCCATTTCCGATGTTCCTCAAGACAAGACGGCTATTCTACACCTGAAGCCACCGTACTGCCCGACCGCTGATTCGGTGGAACCGTCATCTTCCCCCTTGCGTCTACCGACTGGCCAGCCACTGCAAGGATCAGCACATGCCTCGACGCCTGCTCAAGCCCCTGCTCATCACCGTCGCGTTCGCCCTGGCCCTGGTCGCGTGCAGCCGCATCGACCTGGCTTACCGCAACCTGGACCGCCTGGTGCCGTGGTCGCTCGGTGACTACCTGGACATGAACCGCGACCAAAAGGTGCTGCTCGACGAGCGGCTCAGGCAGCACCTGGCCTGGCATTGCAAAACCCAACTGCCCAGTTACCTCGACTGGCTGGACCGGGTGCGGGCCATGGTCGCCGAAGACCAGGTGACCGACCAGGCATTGCAACAGCGCACCCGCGAGGCGCGCGAGGCGATTGGCCGGGTTGCCGAAGAAATCACCCCCTCCGCCACTGAACTGCTGCGTGGCATGAGCGACGCGCAGGTGGCGGAAATGCGCGAGGCGTTCCGCGACGACATCAGCGAACGGCAAAAGCAGTATGTCGATACGCCTTTGCCCAAGCAGATTGCCCGCCGCGCCGAGCGCATGGAAAAACGCCTGACGCCGTGGCTGGGTGAACTCAATGCAGCGCAACGGCTACGCGTGCTGAGCTGGTCACAGGCGCTGGGCGATCAGAACCGCCAGTGGATCGCCAACCGTGCCCACTGGCAGCAACAGCTGGTGCTGGCGATGGACAAACGCAGCGATGCCAGCTTCGAACCGCGCCTGGCGCAATTGCTGCAGCGCAAAGAGAGCCTGTGGACCCCGGAATACCGCATCGCCTACCAGAACACCGAGCTGCAAGCACGCAGGTTGCTGGTCGACCTGATGCACTTGAGCACCCCGGAGCAGCGTCAGCAACTGCAGGCGCGATTGACCAAGGTGCGCACCGATTTCAGCGAGCTGAAATGCCTGAAGGGCTAAAACCCCAGACGTGCGTGGCGCTGATAGTTTGCGGCCGCAGCGCAGCCCCAGGGGTTACCGCACCTTGCGCCGATACGGGAACACATCGATCACCTTCCCGTCGCGAATCGTTGCCTGCAAACCCTTCCAGTAATCCGCGTCATACAACTCACCATGCAAGCGGCTGAACAAACGCCGCTGGCCCATATCGGCAAACAGAAACGGCGGGAACTCTTCGGGGAACACGTCATGCGGCCCGATCGAGTACCACGGCTCGCCTGACATCTCGTCTTCCGGGTAGCGCGCTGGCGGTATATGGCGGAAGTTCACCTCGGTCAGAAAACAGATTTCGTCATAGTCGTAAAACACCACCCGGCCATGGCGGGTGACGCCGAAGTTTTTCAGCAACATGTCGCCGGGGAAGATGTTCGCCGCTGCCAGTTGCTTGATGGCCAAGCCGTAATCCTCCAGCGCTTCGAGCACCTGGCCTTCGCTGGCGTGCTCCAAGTAAAGGTTGAGGGGCGTCATGCGCCGCTCGGTCCAGCAGTGGCGGATCAGCACCGTGTCGCCTTCCAGGGCAACCGTGGACGGCGCCACTTCCAGCAGCTCGGCCAGGCATTCTGGTTCGAACTTGCTGCGCGGAAAGCGAAAATCGGCGAACTCCTGGGTATCGGCCATGCGCCCTACCCGATCGACGCTTTTCACCAGGCGGTATTTGTCGATCACCGTGGCGCGGTCAACGGTCTTCGACGGTGAGAAACGGTCCTTGATGATCTTGAACACGGTGTTGAAGCCCGGCAGCGTGAACACGCTCATGACCATCCCCCGCACCCCAGGCGCCATGATGAAGCGGTCGTCACTGCTGGCCAGGTGGTTGATCAGCGCCCGGTAAAACTCCGACTTGCCATGCTTGTAGAAACCGATCGAGGTGTACAACTCGGCAATGTGCTTGCCGGGCAGGATGCGCTTGAGGAAGTTGACGAATTCCGCCGGCACCGGCACATCGACCATGAAGTAAGAGCGGGTGAAGGAGAAGATGATCGACACCTCCGCCTCGTCGGTGATCAGCGCATCGGCCTCGATGCCATGGCCTTCGCGGTGCAACAAAGGGATAACCAGCGGCCACTGCTCGTCGCGGGTGTACAGGCGGCCGACCAGGTAAGCGCCCTTGTTGCGGTACAACACTGGCGAAAACAGCTCGACCGCCAGGGCCGGGTCCTTGCACACCCAGTCCGGCAGGCATTCGCGCAGTTGTTCTTCCAGCCGCGTCAGGTCGCCCTCAAGGTCACCATAGGGCACATCGAACGGGTAATCGGCGAAGATCGCCCGCAGCAGGCCCTTGAGCCCGTCCTCAAGCTGATAGGTGCGGGTTTGCGCCGCGCGCTCGTGGCTGCGCATGGAAGGCCGGGTGGTGTGGATGAACATGCAGCCGTCGCTGATCTGGTCATGGCTGAACAGGCTGCAGAACAGCGAGTTGTACCAGGTCTCGGACAACTCGTCGTCGAGCCGTGGGTCAATCAGGTGGATGTAGGCGCTCTTGACCAGCGGCCACTGCTCCACATCCAGCAGCACCTCATCGGCAACGCTCTGCCGTAGCCGGCCGTTGGCCTCGGCCACCTTTTCTTCATAGAGGTTGATACGCGCCGCCGCTGCGCGCTGGATCTCTTGCCAGCGCGCCTGCTCGAAGCGCTCACGGGCGCCGAGGGTGATGCGCCGAAAGTGTTCGCGGTAGTCATCGAAGCCATCGAGGATCATCCGGGCGATTTCGCTGGCAGGCCAGTGCTGGGTCATGCAGGGCATCTCGGTGCAGGGTGAGAGATACAGCTTAGCCGGTCCACAGCCCGCCTAGATTCACAGCGCAAGAAAGCACAAGAATCCCACTCCCCCCTGGCGTAAACTCGCGCCCTGCCCAAAACCCGGAGACCGTTGTGACCCCCATTGCCCTAGCCCGCCTGCTGACCCTTGCCGCTGTCTGGGGGGCGAGTTTTTTGTTCATGCGCATCATCGCCCCCGAACTCGGCACCGTGCCGACCGCGTTCTTCCGCGTGTCGATCGCCTGCCTGGGCCTGTTCGCCATCGTCGCCGCCGCGCGGGTACGCTGGGACTTCCAAGGCAAGCTCGGCGCCTGCCTGGTGCTGGGCATGATCAACTCGGGCATCCCGGCGACGTTCTACTCCGTGGCCGCGCAGGTACTGCCAGCCGGCTACTCGGCGATTTTCAACGCCACCACACCGCTGATGGGCGTACTGATCGGCGTGCTGTTCTTCCGTGAACCGATGACCCTGCCCAAGCTCTGCGGCATCTTCCTGGGCCTGTTCGGCGTCGGCGTCCTCAGCGGCGCTGGCCCCGTCGCGCTGGACCTGGCCTTGCTGCAAGGCGCCCTCGCCTGCCTGGCGGCCACCACCTGTTATGGCTTCGCCGGCTTTCTCGCCCGCCGCTGGGTCAGCGGCCTGGACAGCCGCCTCTCGGCCCTGGGCAGCATGCTCGGCGCCACGCTGCTGCTGAGCCCGCTGTTCGCCTGGAGCGCCTTGGCTCAGCCCCCCGCCAGCTGGGGCGGCTGGCAGGTGTGGCTGTCGCTACTCGGGTTGGGCCTGCTGTGTACCGCATTTGCCTATATCCTGTACTTCCGCCTGCTTGAAGAAATCGGCCCGGTCAAGGCCAGCACCGTGACCTTCCTGATCCCGGTATTCGGTGTATTGTGGGGGGCATGGTTGCTGGATGAACCGCTGTCGATGGCACACCTGTACGGCGGTGTGCTGATTGGCGCGGCCTTGTGGCTGGTGCTGCGGCCGACGCGCCATTGAAGCGGGGCACACGATGAACAGTGCATACAAGAAGGTGTTGTTCCGCCTGGTGCAGGACGCAGACGGTTACCCGCCGGCCTCGGTCGAGGGCCTGTGGGCCAAGGCAGTCGACGGCGGCTACCAAGTCGATGGCATCCCGTTCTATGTCTACGGCATTGCGCCGGGCGACATCATCGACACGCGGGAGGACGGCGGTGAAACCTGGTTCGACAGCTTGCGCATCAGCAGCGGCCGCTCGGTGTTCCGGGTGATCGTCAAGCCACCAGAAACCCTCGACCAGGTGCGCGCAGCCCTGCAAGACTTCGGCTGCAATTGCGAAGCAGAACAGGCGGTGAGGATGCTTGCCGTCGAAGTCCCCTCGCAGCGCGCGCTCGACACCTTGCTCTACTACCTGCTGACCCAGCGCGAAGCCGACCTGCTGGACTTCGAGGAAGGCGTGCTGCGGCACACCATCCCCGAAGAGTTTCGCTAGAGCGCTACGCTTACGCCTCCGCCAACCGCGCAGCCGGCTTGCGGAACACGAACAGCAAGCCCACCACGATCAGCCCCATCCCCAGCAGGCTCAGCGCTGCCAAACGGTTGCCGAAGATCAGGAAGTCCATCACCGCAGTCACCGCAGGCACCAGGTAGAACAGGCTGGTGACATTGACCAGATTGCCCTTGGCGATCAGGCGATACAGCAGCAGGGTGGCCAGCAACGACACCACCAGCCCCATCCACAGCAGTGCACCGACGAAGCCGCCGGTCCACTGCACGTGCAACGGCTGCAAGGGGGCGAACAGCGCGCACAGGGCAAACCCTGCCAGGTACTGCAACGGCAAGGTGCCCATGGGGTTGTCGGTGATGCGTTTCTGCAGGATCGAACCCAAGGTCATGCTGCCCAGCGCCAGCAGCGCGAACAGCATGCCGGCCAGGGACACCCCACCCAGGTTGATGCTTTGATAGACCACCATCACCAGGCCAGCAAGGCCCAGCCCCAGGCCGAACAGCCGGCTCCAGGAACGACGACGCTCCATCAGTACTACGGTGAGGATCGGTTGCACCCCCATCACCGTGGCCATCACGCCAGGGGTGACATGGGTATTGAGCGCCAGCAGATAGAAGATCTGGTAGGCCCCCAACAACACGCAGCCGGTGCCCAGGGCGCGCAGCACCGCCCCACGACTGCGCGGCCAACGCAGGCCCAACAACGGGCCGATCATCAACAGGCCCGCGAGGGCCAGCGCCGAGCGCAATAACAGGAAAGCGAACGGGCTGGCGTGCGCCAGGCCCAGCTTGGAGACGATGGCCCCGCTGCTCCACAGCAGGACGAACAGGCTGGTGGTGGCCGCCGAGGCCACGGATGCTTTGGAAATGACAGACATGTATTGCCACCTTTCGGGCGAATGAGCCGAACGGAGGGCGTACGCTTCAGCGAGGGAAGTAGCCGACCGTGTTCAGTAGGTTGCGAGTGCGGTGGGATGCGGCCAGAAGCCGATCAGCCCAGCACGACCACGCAAAGAGGCGGAGCTACGCCGCCTACAACGCCACTGACAGGTGGTGGGTAGTGACTGATCATGGCCGGCTGCTGGCTACCACGCACGACCTCGCCCGCGACTGGCGCGATGGCAAAGCATGAGGTGGAAGGGATGGCTGGCATGAACAGGTCTTCAGGATGAGATCAATGGCCTGGACTATAGCCCGGCGTTTTCTGGCTGGCAACTGGCTAAACCGACCTTTGTAGGCGCGGCCGTTGGTTAATTTTTCACCGCCTTGGCTCGTCTGAATGCGAAACGCCGCACGCATTCACCCGCTCCGAGGACCACTCATGAACGCAAAAGCCTGGCTCTACCGGCCAGCCCAGATCACCTGCCTGCTGCTGGTCAGCGCCTACGCCCACGCGGCCAAGCCAGGTGATGTATTCCAGGACTGCAAAGACTGCCCAGAGATGGTGATACTGCCCGCCGGCAGCTACGTGATGGGCGCACCCGATGACGAAGCCGGCCGCCAGCCCGACGAAGGCCCGCTGCACACCGTGACCTTCGCCAAGCCTTTCGCGATGAGCCGCTATCAAGTCACCGCCGGCGAGCTGGACGCCTACATCAAGGCCACCGGCACCGTCATCAAGAGCGGCGACGACCGCCCCGGGCGCTGGTGCGAAGCCAGCAAGCCCACCTACAAACAAACGGCCCGCCAACCTGCGGTGTGCGTCGACTACGACGAAGTCCAGGCCTACACCGTGTGGCTGGCAAAAAAAACCGGCAAGCCCTACCGCATGGTCAGCGAGGCTGAACGTGAATACGCCGCCCGCGGCGGTTCTACCGGCCCGTTCCCCTTCCCGTTCGACGCGCCGGGCAAGTACGAGATCAGCAAGCACGCCAACACCTACGGCCCCCGTGACGGCTACACCTTCACCGCCCCCGTGGGCAGCTACCCGGCCAATGCCTTCGGCATGTACGACATGCACGGCAACGTCTACGAGTGGGTCGCCGACTGCTACCACGAAAGCTACGAAGGCGCCCCTAGCGACGGCAGCGCCTGGATCCAGGACCCCAAGTGCATCCGCGCGCACATGCGCGGCAACGACTGGGGCGAGCCACCGATCTTCTCGCGCTCGGCCAACCGCAACGACCGCCTCAAGACCACCCGTGGCGACTTCCTCGGCTTTCGCGTAGCCCGCGAACTCTGAACGTTGTGACGCGGTTAACAGCACCTGCGGAAAAACAGTCAATAAGAATCGTTCCGGTTTTTCACAGGTGCTGCGTCACATACAGCACATAGAAAAAACCCCTCTGCCAACGAGAACGCAACAGATGTCCATGCCATTGCCCAGTGCGCTCAACCCGCTTGCCAAAGCCTTATTGATTCGTCATTCCCTTCGCCCCCAGCGTGCGCTGTCACGCATTGGCCTGGGCCTGGCGCTGTCCTCTGCGCTGGTTGCACAGGTGCAGGCACAGGAATGGACCCTGGATATTCCCGCGCAGTCGATGAACTCGGCGCTGCAGGCGCTGGCCAAGCAGACGGATACTCAACTGCTGTACAGCCCACAAGATATCAGCGGGCTGCGTTCTTCGGCACTGAAGGGGCGCCATGACCTGGCGTCATCGCTGCGCATCCTGTTGCAAGGGACGGGGTTGAGGTACCAGATCGATGGCAACTCGGCGACGGTGACCGCGAGTTCGGCCGCAAAGGAAGGCCAGGTCGAGCTTTCGGCGACCAACGTCAATAGCGTGGGCCTCGGCGCTACTACCGAAGGCACCGGTTCGTACACCACAGGTATCACCAGTACAGCCACGAAGATGAATCTGTCGCTTCGTGAAACGCCTCAATCGGTCACCGTGATGACGCGTCAACGCATGGATGATCAACACCTCAGCGCCATCACCGATGTGCTCAAAGAGACCCCAGGGATCACCATGTCCCAGGATGGCGGGGAGCGCTTCAACATCTACGCCCGCGGGAGTGCCATCGATACCTACCAGTTCGACGGCGTCAATACCAGCCAGGAAAACCAGACGCGCAACATGCCCAGTACGCTACTGGACATGGCCCTGTATGACCGGGTCGAGATCGTCCGTGGCGCCACGGGCCTGATGACCGGTGCCGGCGAGCCTGGCGGCGTGATCAACCTGATCCGCAAGAAGCCGACCCGCGAGTTCAAATCCTATGTCAAGGGCAGCGTTGGATCCTGGGATAACTACCGCAGTGAAGTCGATGTCTCCGGCCCACTGACAGAAACAGGTAACGTCCGAGGGCGCATGGTTGCGGCCAAGCAAGACAACCACACGTTCATGGACTGGTATGACCAGAAGCGGGAAATCCTCTACGGCGTCGTTGAAGCCGACCTGACCGAGACGACCCTCGTGCGTTTTGGTGTCGACTACCAGAAGTACAAATCGACGGGCGCGCCGGGTGTCCCGCTGCTGTTCACCAATGGCAAGCAAACCGATTTCTCGCGATCCACCAGCTCCGGCGCTCGGTGGATGTACGATGATTTCGAGACCATGAACTACACGGCGACCTTGGAGCAGCAGTTGGTCAACGACTGGAAGCTCAGGGTGGTGGCCAATTACATGGACGTCGATCGCGATGCTGACCTGGGCTGGTACCGCAGCACGTCCGGGGTCACGTACTTGAACGAGGAAACCGGCGCTGCAAGCGCCGAACGGGCAAAGATTTCCGCCGATCAAACCCAGAAGGGCTTGGACGTCAACCTCGCCGGCACTTACGAGCTGTTCGGCCGTTCCCACGACTTGGTCGTGGGGTACAACTATTCCGAATATGAAAACGACCACCACTCGCAGACCGGTGGTATCGCCACGTTCAATTTCTACACCTGGGATAACTACCTGGCCCGCGACGCCTACCGGCCCTCTCTGATTTTCAACATCAAGACACGACAAAGCGGTTACTTCGTGGCCAACCGTTTCAACATTACCGATGACCTGCACCTGCTGCTGGGTGCACGGGTTTCGCAATACACTTACGACTCCGACCTGACCTCGCTGATTGCCAACACCAACACGGTCAGCAAGATGCGTGAAACCGGCCAGGTTACCCCCTATGCCGGTCTGGTCTACGACCTGACCCCTGAACAGTCTGTCTATGTCAGCTATACCGACATCTTCAAGCCGCAGACGTCGATGGACAAAGACGGCAAGGTACTCGAGCCTGTGGTCGGCAAGAACTACGAATTGGGGTGGAAAGGCGAGTTCTTCGATGGCCGCCTGAATACCAGCGCCGCCGTGTTCATGGTAGAGCGGGACAACTTCGCTGAAATTGATCCGGGCCAACTCACACCAACCAATGGCCAGGCGTACCGTGCCGTAGACGGCGCGAAAACCAAGGGCTTTGAGTTTGAAATCGCGGGTGAGATCGCGCCTGGCTGGAATGTACAAACCGGCTACAGCCATGCCCGTACCGAGAACGCCGACGGCGACCGTCTGACGACCCAATTGCCCATGGACACGTTCCGCCTGTGGAGCACTTATCGCTTCCAGGGCAACTGGGACAAGCTGACCGTAGGCGGTGGCGTCAACTGGGATTCCAGCAAAGCGTTGACGTTCACCAACTTCAACAATGCCAAGGTCAAGGATGACGACTATGCCGTGGCCAGCCTGATGGCGCGTTACCAGGTCACCGACCACTTGGCGGCAACGCTGAATGTGAACAACCTGTTCGACGAAAAGTACTACTCCGGCATGGCCGGCAGTTATGGCCACTATGGTGCTCCGCGTAATGCCACGCTCGACCTGCGCTACGACTTCTGATGGCGTTCATCTAGCCAGGCGGGTCTAGCCGGCCACGGTCCACACGACAGGCCTGTTGAAAACGGCGCTTCCCTAACCGGAGCGCCGTTTTTTCATGCCCAGCTTTTGCAAAGGCGAGCGCCATTTACGCCTACATACAAAAAGGGGCTATCCCGTACGGATAGCCCCTCTTGGTACTTCTACAAGGCCGTTGCTACACGACCGTATCCACCTCCCTCAACTTCGCCACCAGGCTCTCGATCACCTCTGCATGCTTGAGGATGTCATAGTGGCCAGCTAAGACAGCGTTGCTTTCAGCATAGGCATGGGTCCAGGCAGGGCTCACGCTGCCGCCTGCCCACCAGCACGATGCCAATGCCTGGGTGGCCGGAAGCGGCTCGCCCCCTTGCGACAACACCTTCAGCCGCATGGCAACGATGAATGTATGAGCCAATTCAGCGCTGCCGACTTCGGCAAACGCTGACTGCCCACCCTGCATCGCGCAGACCTCGTCGATCACCTGCTCCAGCATTGCAGTTGCAGTACCGGCTGGCACTGAGCCAATAGCCAGTTGTTCCTTGGGTACGCCCAACACGACACCCAGGAAGCCGCGTAGGTCATCGCTCCAGTCACCTTGCACGTCATTTGGCTCGGTCCCCGGAATGAAGCTGTCGACCAGCCCGAGCAACGATACCTGCTGGCCCTGGCTTTCCAGTTCCTGGGCCACCAGCACGGCCAGCGTCCCCCCCAACGACCAACCCAGCAGGCGGTAAGGCCCTTCGGGCTGCTTCTGGCGGATGTACTGGGCGTAATCGATGGCCATCGACTGAAGCGAATCGTCCACCCAGTCACGGTCGAGCAGCATTCGGCATTGCACACCGTATACGCTGCAGCGCCCCTCCAGGCGTCGGGCCAGTGGTTCATAATCGAACACCGTACCAAAGCCCGCGTGCAGGCAGAACAGGGGGGCCACATCGGGCACCCGGCTGTTGAGCAGCAACAAAGGATCGAGGCTTTCATCAGCGGCGGCATAGCCACTGAGTTCACCGATGGTCGGTTTAGCCATGACGTCCCGCAGTTTCAGCTCTATCGGAATATCATCGCTGGCGCGGACCTTCGACAACATCTTGAGCACCCGCAGCGAGTCACCGCCAAGCTCGAAGAAGTTGTCGTCCACACCCACACTTTGCACGCCCAGCACCTCTTGCCAGATGTTCACCAAGGCCTGCTCCACGGCATTGCGCGGTGCAATCCGCTGCCGCTGTGCTGCAAACTCAGGGGCAGGCAATGCATTGCGATCGATTTTGCCATTAGGTGTGAGCGGCAGCGTCGGCAACAGCACCAACTGCGCAGGCACCATGTAGTCAGGCAGCTCGGCACGAAGCGCCTCACGCAGCTGCGTCGCATCGGTTGCGGCCGTACCGGTGACCACATACCCGACCAGCTGTTTGCCGGCAGCGCCCTCACGCGCCACGACTACGGCATCCCTGACATCGGCCAGGTTACGCAAGCGCGCTTCGATCTCGCCCGGTTCGATACGGAAGCCGCGCACCTTCAACTGGCTGTCCAGTCGCCCAATGAAATCGATCACCCCGTCAGCACGGCGGCGCACGCGGTCCCCCGTCCGATACAGGCGCGAACCTTCGGCGAAGGGGTCGGCAACGAAACGCTCGGCCGTCAGGGCACTGCGCTGGTGGTAACCCCGCGCCACACCCTCGCTCCCGATGTACAGCTCACCCGCGACACCCTCGGGCAGCGGGTTGAGGTCATCATCGAGTACATGCAACGTGCGCTGGCCGACCCGATCACCGATCGGCGCATACACCGCCTCGCAACGCTGCTGTGCCGATACCTTCCACAGCATCGGCGTCACTACCGTTTCTGTAGGCCCATAACCATTGGTCAAGTACTGCGGTTGCAAGGTGCGCTTGACCAATTCGAACAAGGCATCGGGTACCGCATCCCCGCCGAAGCAATAGATGCGTACCGCAGGTGGCGCCTCTGGCTGACTCTCGGCGAACTCGGCCAACTGCTGCAGGTAGGCTGGCGGGAAGCACGCAATATCGATGCTTTGTGCCTGCAGCACCTGCCAGGTTTCTTCCGCGGTCCACAAGCGGTTCTCGCGAACCACCAGGCAACCACCGGAGGACAGGGTGGAAAGCCACCGCTCCTGGGCTCCGTCGAAGGCAAACGACATGAACAGCAACTCGCGCGTGGCCTCGTCCATCTCATACAACTGGGCGATGGCATGGCAGTGCATGCGGATTTGCCCATGGCTTACCGCCACACCTTTCGGCTTGCCGGTAGAGCCAGAGGTGTAGATCAGGTAAGCGAGGTTGTCTTCCTGTACCTGAAGCTGAGGTGCAGTCGACGGCAGCTGCGACAGCGACAACTGGTCCAGAGCCACCACGTGTTGTACGTCGCCCAAACGCTCACGCAGGCTGCTGCTGGTCAGCAGCAGGTGCATGTGCGAATCCTCCACGATCCACTGCAGACGTTCCTGCGGGTAGTCAATGTCCAGTGGCACATAGGCCGCGCCGGTTTTCATCACTGCCAGGAAGGCCACGATCGTCTCGACCGAACGCTCCAGCGCAACCCCCACGGTCGCTTCTGGCTGCGCGCCCAGGCCGATCAAATGGTGCGCAAGGCGGTTGGCGCGTTCGTCCAGTTGCGCATACGTCAGTTGCTGCCCAGCACAGATGACAGCCACGGCTTGCGGCCTGGCTACCGCGTGTTGGGCAATGCACTCAGCCAGCAACGGCAGGCCCTGTTGCTTAGGTTGCAGTTGGTTGCGCTCGCGTGCCTTGAGCGACTGCATCGGCGTGAGCATGTCCAGGCTGCCTATCGCTGCGTTCGGGTTATCCAGTATGCCGGTGAGCAAGCGCTCAAAGCTGCCGCGGATCATGTCCGTTGCCGCATGAGTCAAGCGGTTTCGCAGGTACAGGAACTCGACGGACAAGGTCTCGCCCAGGTGTACGGCGAGGTCCATGGCATAGTTGGTCACGTCACGGCTACTGACTTCACCGAACCGCAGCGTGCCAGCCCCTTCCTCGCGCAGACGCTCATCGACTGGATAGTTCTCGAAGACCACGATGCTGTCGAACAGCGGTTGCCCCGCGCGCCCTGCCCAACGCTGGACGTCAGACAAGGCAGCATGTTCATGGTCTCGCAGTTCCAGGTTGTAGGCCTGAAGCTGACGTACCCACTCAGCGACAACGTGATGAGGTTGTGCTGACTGCACCACTGGCAAGGTATTGATGAACAGCCCGAGCATCTCATCGGCGCCGGCCAAACCTGCTGGCCGCCCCGCTACCGTGGCCCCGAAGCACACCGTAGATTGCCCGGTATAGCGCTGCAAGAGCAACAGCCAAGTGGCCTGAATCAAGGTGTTCGGGGTGACGCGCAGACGCTGTGCCTGTTCGCGTAAACGCGAAGTCTGCTGGCGGTCCCATTTCAGATACAGGGCATCATGGCCAACCTGCTTGGCATCAGGCTGTGGCGCTATGCTGCCCGCCAGCAGCGTCGGGCTTTCCAACCCTTGCAACTTACTGCTCCAGAACGTCTCGAGCGCACTTTGCGGCTGCTCGCCCAGCCAACGGATGTAGTCAGCGAAGCGGCCGAGCGGCGCCTTGGCAGCATGACCGTGGTAATGCTGCAGCACCTCGCCCAGCAGGCGTGAGTTGCTCCAGCCATCCATCAGGATGTGATGGCGTGTCCAGATCAGGTGCAAGCGTGCGTCTTCGAGCTTGACCAATGTCAACCTCATCAGCGGTGCAGCCATCAGGTCAAAGCCTTCTGCCGCCTCCCTTGCAGCCAAGTCTTGCAATGCCTGAGCGGTATCATCACGGCCGCGCCAGTCAAGCACTTGCACAGGCAGGGTGGCGTGGCGATGGACCACTTGCAGCGGCTGGTCTGCTTTGGCAGACAACCAGAAGCCGGTACGCAGGATGTCATGGCGCGCAATCACATGGTTCCATGCCGCGATGAAACGCTCGACTTCAAGGCCTTCGACTTCTACTGCGGTCTGGTTGATGTAGAGCGCGGCTTCCGAGCCCTGCAGCGTGTGGAAGAGCATGCCCTGCTGCATCGGGGATAGCGGGTAGAGATCGGCAATGTCCGCAGCTGCAACCGGCAAGCTGTCCAGCTGAGCCTGGGTAAGGCCCGCCAATGGGAAGTCCGAGGGTGTGACACCTCGATGGGACGGTTCGCAGCAGTGGGCCACCAACGCTCTCAACTCATCGGCATACGCGTCCGCCAGCTGCTTGAGTGTCGCCTCGTCGAACCGCTCGCGGCTGAAACTCCAGCTCACCTTTAATTCGCCGCCATACACCTGGCTGTTCACTGTCAGCAAGCTGGGCAATGGCGCGTCTGCGTCCTGGTTAGCACCCGCGTACTCCTTGGCAGGCACGAACAGGCCCGACTCGCCGTCAAAGCTACCGTCGAACTGCCCCAGGTAGTTGAACACGATTTCCCCCTGGGGCAGCGCCGCGAGCACATCACGCGCGTTGTCCCCGCCCAGGTATCGCAGCAGACCATACCCGACCCCTTTATTGGGTACTGCGCGCAATTGCTCCTTGATGGCCTTGATCGAGTCGGCCAGGCCAGCGTGAGGGCGCAAGGTGATCGGATACATGCTGGTAAACCAGCCTACCGTGCGGCTCAGGTCGATGCCATCGAACAGGTCTTCCCGACCATGGCCTTCCAGGCGCACCAACACGTCCGGGCGCCCCGTCCAACGGCCCACTACCCTGGCCAGCGCAGTCAGCAGCAAGTCGTTGATCTGTGTGCGATAGGCCACCGGGGCTTGCTGAAGCAGTTGCCGCGTGGTCTCGCGGTCCAATTTGGTGCTGACCGACGCCGCATGTTTGAGCAGGTTTTCGCCTTGCGGGTGGTCACACGGCAGCGCGTCATTGGCGCCCTGCAGTTGTGTTTGCCAGAAGCCCAGCTCGGCCTGCAACTCAGGGCTGGTGGCATGACGCTGTACATGCTCCGCCCAGACTTTGAACGCGCAGGTCTTGGCCGGCAAGCGCAGCGCATTACCGGCCCGCAGTGCTTGGTATGCCTGTTGCAAATCCTCCAAAAGCACCCGCCACGACACACCATCCACAACCAGGTGGTGGATCACCAGCAGCACGCGTTGGCTGCCATCGGCGAGGTTAGCCAGCACCGCCCGCACCAGCGGGCCCTGCTCCAGGCTCAAGCTGCGCTGGGCTTCTTCGACAAGAGGCTGAAGGTCGTCTGCATTGACCGCTGAGCGCGTCCACAGTTGATGGGGTAGCGCTTCGCGGAACTCGGCTTGCCAGGCGCCCCCCTTCGACTCGAAGCGCAAGCGCAGTACATCATGGTGCTCGACCAGTGCGAGCAAAGCCGCGTCCAGCGTATCCGAGTCCAGTCGTTCACTCGGTGTCAGCAGTACCGACTGGTTCCAGTGGTGTCGCTGAGGAATATCCGCCTCGAAGAACCAGTGCTGAATCGGTATCAGCGGCGTGACGCCGGTTACCGGCCCTTGATCGATGACAGCACTCGCCGCGCGGCGGGCCACGGCTGCCAGGCCTTGAACTGTTTGAGCCTGGAACAATTCCTTGGGCGTGAACTGGATGTTTTGCAGGCGTGCGCGACTGACCACCTGCAGCGACACGATAGAGTCGCCCCCCAACTCGAAGAAGTTGTCACTCAAGCCGACGCGTTCCAACCTGAGTACATCTGCCCAGATCGCCGCGATCTGCTGCTCCATTTCGGTCTGGGGTTCGATGTATTCGCCTTGCAGCAAACTGGCATCCGGTTGCGGCAGGGCCTTGCGGTCCAGCTTGCCGTTCGGTGTTACCGGCAGCGTGCTCAGCAACAGCAGGTGCGTAGGCACCATGTAATCCGGCAGGCCGGCCTTGAGGGCTTCACGCAGGCTGTCGCGCAACGCGCCCTCGTTTTGCGTGCTGTCGGCGGGTACTACATAGCCCACCAACTGTTTACCGCTCGGCCCGTCCTGGGCCAGCACCACCGCTTCCTGCACCGCTGGCAATTCCAGCAGGCGCGCTTCGATTTCACCCAGCTCAATCCGCAACCCGCGGATCTTCACCTGGTGGTCGAGACGCCCGGCGTAGTCGATCACGCCATCGGTGTTGTAACGCGCCAGGTCACCGGTGCGGTACAGGCGCCCGCCGTTGTCGCTGAACGGGTCAGGCACGAAGCGCTCGGCCGTCAGCGCCGGGCGCTGGTGATAACCACGGGCCAGGCCTACGCCGCCCAGGTACAGCTCGCCGGCACTGCCGCGTACCGCCGGTTGCAGGCTGCCTTCGAGGATGTGGGTCTTGAGGTTGTCGATCGGCTGGCCGATCGGCACGCTGATGCGTTCGTCCGGGCGGCAGGTCCAGTGGGTGACGTCGATGGCCGCTTCGGTCGGGCCGTACAGGTTGTACAGGCCCGCCCCTGGCAGGCGCTGCAGGGTCTGGCGCGCCAGCTCGGCCGGCAATGCCTCGCCACTGCACACCACACGCTTGAGGCTGCGGCAGCTTTCCACCGCTTCGTGGGTCATGAACGCCTGCAGCATCGACGGCACGAAGTGCAGCGTGCTGATGGCGTACTGGTTGATGGTGTCGACCAGCAGCTGCGGGTCGCGGTGGGCACCCGGCTGGGCCATGACCAGGCGCGCACCGGTCATCAGCGGCCAGAAGAACTCCCACACCGACACGTCGAAGCTGAACGGGGTTTTCTGCAGCACGCTGTCACTGGCGTCCAGGCCATAGGCTTTCTGCATCCACCACAGGCGGTTGACCAGTGCCTGGTGGCTGTTGCCGGCGCCTTTCGGGCGGCCGGTGGAGCCGGAGGTGTAGATCACGTAGGCGAGGTTCAGCGGGGCTACGTCGATGCCTGGGTTGGCATCGCTGTAGCCATCGAGGTTTTCGCTGTCCAGATCCAGGCTGCGCAGGCCAGCCGGGATCGGCAAGGCATCACGCAGGTGCGACTGGGTCAGCAGCAAGGCAATGCCGCTGTCCTCGAACATGTAGCTCAGGCGGTCCTGCGGGTACTCCGGGTCCAGCGGCACATAGGCGCCACCGGCTTTGACGATACCCAGCAGGCCGATGACCATCTCCAGGCTGCGCTCCATGGCGATGCCCACCAGCACGTCCGGGCCCACGCCCAGTTCACGCAGCTTGTGCGCCAGCTGGTTGGCTTTGCCGTTGAGTTCGGCGTAGCTCAGGGTCTGCTCACCAAACACCAACGCCGGGGCGTCCCGGGTGGCGAACACCTGGGCTTCGATCAGTGAGTGAATGCTGCGCTCATTCGGGTACGCCGCGACGGTGTCGTTCCAGCCTTCGACCATCAACTGCCGTTCTTGCAGGTCCAGCATCGGCAGCTCGCCAACTGCTGCATCCGCATCCGCGACCAGTGCCTGCAGCAAATCCGCAAAGTTGGCGGCCAGGCGGCCAATGGTCTGGTCGCTCCACTGCGTACGGTCGTGGTTGTAGTGCATCGCCAGGCTGCTACCCAGCTCAACCACCAGGGTCAGTGGGTAGTTGGTTTGCTCCTGTACGGCCACGTTGCCAAAGCGCAAGCGCCCGGGCGCGCCTTGTTGCAGCGCCTCGGACACCGGGTAGTTTTCGAACACCAGAATGCTGTCGAACAGCGCGTCACCGCCCTGCCCGGCCCAGCGCTGCACGTCGTACAGCGGGGTGTGCTCGAACTCGCGCAACGCCAGGTTGCAGCCTTGAACCTGGGCGATCCACTCGCCGACACGCTGCTCGGCACGGGGTGCACCAATCACCGGCAGGGTGTTGATGAACAGGCCGATCTGCTCCTCAACGCCTAGCAAATCTGCCGGGCGGCCGGCCACGGTGGCGCCGAAGCAGACACTGGCTTGGCCGGTATAGCGCTGCAACAGCAGGAGCCAGGCCGATTGCACCAAGGTGTTGACGGTGACGCGGTTAGCCCGGGCGAAGGCTTCGATGCGTGCGGTCTGCTCGGCATCGAGGGCCAGGCGATGATCACCGTAGCCGCTGCCGGCATCGCCTGCGCAACCGGCAATGGCCTGGGCCAGGCGCGTCGGCTCGTCGAGCGCGGCCAGCTGGGCCTGCCAGAAGGCTTGGGCAACTGCCGTATCCTGACGTTGCAGCCAGGCGATGTAATCCCGATAGTGCGTGGCCTGGAACCCGGTCGTCGGGCCAGCATAACGCTGCAGGACTTCGCCCAGCAGGCGCGAGGTGCTCCAGCCATCCATCAAAATATGGTGGTTGGTATAGATCAGGTGGTAACGGTCATCGTCGATACGGACCAGCACCAGGCGCAGTAGCGCCGGCTCATCAAGCGCAAAACCACGCTGTCGCTCGTCTTCGGCCAATGCTTGCAGCGCCGCTTCGAGCGCTGGTGCTCCACGCCAGTCGTGCTCGCTGAACGGCAGCGTCACCTGCTTTCGGACCACCTGCATCGGCTGGTCCAGGTCCCCTTCCCAGACAAACCCGGTGCGCAGAATGTCGTGCGCATCCAACGCCGCCTGCCAGGCCTGCTTGAAGCGCAGTACATCCAGCCCCTCGACATCGACGCGCAACTGGTTGATGTAGTTGCCGGCCTGTTGGTCGTAGAGCGTGTGGAACAGCATGCCCTGCTGCATCGGCGACAATGGATAGACATCGGCGATCGAAGCCGCCGCCACGGGCAGGTGGTCCAGTTGTACCTGGCTCAAACGTGCCAGCGGGAAGTCCGACGGGGTGAACCCGCGATGCCCGGGTACGCAGCAATGGGCAATCAACGCCTTGAGCTCTTCAGCGTACTCGTCGGCCAGGCGTTGCACCGTCGACGCATCGAACAACGCACTGCTGAAGGTCCAGCCAAGTTTGAGCTCACCGGCATACACCTGACCGTTGATTGCCAGCAGATTGCTCAGTGGCGCGGCTTGGTCATGGGTATCACCGCTGTACTCTTTAGCGGGAACGAACAGGCCTGCCTCATCGCCGAAGCTGCCGTCGAACTGGCCCAAGTAGTTGAAGACAATCTCACCCTGTGGCAACTGCGCCAGTGCCTGACGCTGTTCGTCACTCCCCAGGAAGCGCAGCACACCATAACCCATGCCTTTTTCAGGCACCGCGCGCAGTTGCTCTTTGATCGCTTTGACCGAATCAGCCATGCCAGCGCTCGGGGTCAATTTCACCGGATAAACACTGGTGAACCATCCAACGGTGCGGGTCAGATCGAGGTCATCGAACACATCCTCCCGTCCATGCCCTTCCAAACGAACCACCACGTCCGGCTGCCCTATCCAGCGGCTAAGCACCCGCGCCAGCGCGGTCAGCAACAAGTCGTTGATCTGCGTGCGATAGGCCGCTGGCGCATCCTGCAAGAGCTGACGGGTGC
The DNA here is from genome assembly GCF_047159675.1 of Pseudomonas sp. NGC7. NCBI lineage: Bacteria > Pseudomonadati > Pseudomonadota > Gammaproteobacteria > Pseudomonadales > Pseudomonadaceae > Pseudomonas > Pseudomonas sp. NGC7. The sequence goes on from NZ_BAAFZY010000001.1 coordinate 4,874,701, forward strand.
AGGTTTTATCCAAGCGGGTCGTCACCGAGGCGGCATGCCTGACCAGGTTTTCGCCACCCGGATGGTCCACAGGCAACGACGCGCCTCGTGCCGTTTGCAGGCTACCTTGCCAATAGCTGACCTCATGCGCCAGCTCGACGCTGCTGGCATAGGCCTGCAAGCGTTGGGCCCAGGCCTGGAACGAACTGGTCTTGGCCGGCAAGCTCGGCGCTTGGCCGGAGCCCAACGAGGCATAGGCCTGTTGCAAGTCTTCCAGCAATACCCGCCATGAAACACCGTCCACGACCAGGTGGTGGATCACCAGCAGCAACCGCTGGCTACCATCAGGCAGCAACGCGAGCACCGCACGCATTAACGGCCCTTGTTCCAGGTCGAGGCTGCGTTGCGCCTCGTCGACAAGCCCGCGCAGCGCTTCGTCGTCGCGCAGCGTACGGGTCCACAACAACGTTGACGGCGCTGCTGTGCCGAAGCTGGCCGACCAATTGCCACCTGACGGTGCGAACTGCAAACGCAGCGCATCGTGATGCGCAAGCAACGCGTGCAACGCCGCATTCAGTCGATCCGCTTCCAGTGCGGTATTCGGCGTGAGCAGCAACGACTGGTTCCAGTGATGGCGCTCGGGGATATCCGCATCGAAGAAGCGACGCTGGATCGGGGTCAGCTGCATGTCGCCCACGACCAGGCCTTGGTCGATGCTCAAGCCTGCCGACAACCGGGCAACCGATGCCAGCCCCTGTACCGTCTGGTGCTCGAACAACTCCTTGGGCGTGAATTGAATGCCGGCCTGACGTGCCCGGCTGACCACTTGCAAGGAAATGATCGAGTCGCCGCCCAACTCGAAGAAGTTGTCGGCCAGCCCCACCTTGTCCAGTTTCAATACGTCCGCCCAGATCACTGCAATCGTACGCTGCAGGTCCGTTTGCGGTTCGAGGTAGGCCTGCTGTAACAGGCTGGCATCCGCGTGTGGCAGGGCTTTGCGGTCCAGCTTGCCATTCGGCGACAGCGGCAGCTGATCCAGGAACAGCAAGTGTGCAGGCACCATGTATTCAGGCAGTGCGGCCTTGAGTTCGACCCGCAGGGCATCACGCAGCGTCGACTGAGTATCAGAGCCGCCTTGCATCACCGATGGCTCGGTCGGCACCACATAACCCACCAACTGGTGTCCCTGCGGCCCTGGCTGAGCCAATACCACGGCTTGACGCACCCCTGGTAACGCCTGCAGGCGCGCTTCGATTTCACCGAGTTCGATACGGAAACCGCGAATTTTCACCTGATGGTCAATACGCCCGACGTACTCGACGACCCCATCGATGCGGTAGCGCGCCAGGTCACCGGTGCGGTACAGGCGCTCACCCTCCGGGGCTCCAAACGGATCGGGGATGAACCGTTCTGCCGAGAGCTGGGCCTTGCGGTGATAACCGCGTGCCAGGGCTTTACCACCGATGTACAGCTCTCCACAGACGCCAACCGGCACCGGATTGAGGCCCGAGTCGAGGATATGGATCCGCGTATCAGGCAGCGCCTTGCCGATCTCGACGTCGCCCTGCCGAACGCTCAAACGCTCACTGTGAGTCGCATTGATCGTCGCCTCGACCGGGCCGTAACGGTTGTAGATTGCCACGTGCGGCAAGCACTCCAGGGCCCTGTTGAGCAGGTCATGGGTGATGGCCTCGCCACCAGAGAACAAACGCTTCAGGCTATGGCAGTGGGCAACGTGCTCCGCGTCGAGGAAACTTTTGAGCATGGACGGAATGAAGTGCAGCGTCGTGACGCCGTGGGCACGAATCAGGTCGATCAGAAGCGCCGGGTCACGCTGATCACCCTGCCGTGCCAGCAGCACCTTGGCACCACAGGTCAATGGCCAGAGCAGCTCCCACACGGACACGTCAAAGCTGAACGATGTTTTTTGCAGGACCACATCGTGCTCGTTGAGGCCATAGGCGTTCTGCATCCAGAGCAGGCGACCACAGAGTGCTTGCTGATCAACGCCTGCACCTTTCGGTTTGCCGGTCGAGCCAGAGGTGTAAATGACGTAGGCCAGGTTTTGCGCGACGCTGGTTTGCGTCAGGTTCTCGCCTGGGTAACCTGCAAATTCATCGTGTCGGTCGACGACAACGCAGTGCATCCGCGCTGGCACCGGTACGTGCGCAACCGATGATGCCTGCGTCAGCACCAGCTGAACATCACTGTCCTCGAGCATGTAGGCCAAGCGGTCCTGGGGGTAGTCCGGGTCCAGCGGCACATAGGCGCCGCCCGCCTTGAGCACAGCCAGCAACCCCACCACCATCTCCAGGCTGCGCGCCATGGCGATACCGACCAGCACATCAGGGCCTACACCCAGCTCACGCAACCGGCCTGCCAGTTGGTTAGCCCTGAGGTTCAGCTCGGCATAGCTCAACGACTGCCCCTCGAAAAGCACTGCCACGGCATCAGGCGTCTGTGCTACCTGCGCTTCGATCAACTGGCTGACACTCCGCTCATCGGTGCTGACGGCGGCTTGGCAGTTCCAGTCCGAGACCATCAGGCGAGCTGCTTGCGGATCCAGCAGAGGCAGGTCGCCCAGTGCCGTGGTGGCATTGTCGACGAGCGCCTCGAGCAGATTGGCGAAGTGGCTGGCGACCCCTTGGATCGCTTGCGTACTCCACAGCGTTCGATCATGGGTGTAGCGGACGGACAGCACATTGCCGAGCCCGATTGCCACGCTGAGGGGGTAGTTGGTCTGCTCCCGGTTTGCCACCTCCCCAAACTGCAAGCCGGCCGGCGCGCCTTGCTGGAGGGCTTCGGATACCGGATAGCTCTCGAACACCAAGAGGTTGTCGAACAGTGCCTCACCGCCCAGGCCAGCCCAGCGCTGCACCTCGTACAACGGCGTGTGCTCGAACTCACGCAGGGCAAGGTTGCTCGCTTGCACCTGGTTGATCCACTCAGCCACCGTCAGCTCCACGCGAGGGGAACCGATCACAGGCAAGGTGTTGATGAACAAGCCGATCTGTTCCTCCACACCGGGCAGGTCAGCCGGTCGCCCTGCTACCGTAGCGCCGAAGCACACGGTCGATTGCCCCGTATAGCGGTGCAGAAGCAGCATCCACGCAGATTGCATCAGCGTATTGACCGTGACGCGGTTAGCTCGGGCGAACGCTTCGACACGTGCGGTCTGCTCGCGGTCGAAAACCTGGTGGAAGGCTGCGTGACCCGAAGCCTGCTCACCCGGCGCCATGCGTATGGCATGCACCAGACGCGTCGGTTGTTCCAGCGCCGTCAATTGCTCCTTCCAGAAGGTTTCAGCGGCAACCGCATCCTGGCGCTGCAACCACGCGATGTATTCGCGGTAATGCGCGCTCTGGGTCGGCAGTGCCTGACCGGCATAGCGCTGCAGCACTTCCCCCAACAGACGCGACGTACTCCAGCCATCCATCAGGATGTGATGATGCGTGCAGATCAGATGATGACGTTGCTCACCGGTACGCACCAACACCAGACGCAACAAGGGGGCTGCATCCAGCACGAAGCCGCGTTGTCGCTCACGCTCGGCCAACGCGTCCAACGCTTGATCTGCCGTTGGCTGATTGCGCCAATCCTGTTCAGTGAACGGCAGCTCGACGTGCTTGCGTACGATCTGCACCGCGTGGTCCAGGTCTCCCTGCCAGACGAAACCGGTTCGCAAAATATCGTACGCCCCCAGCGCGCCCTGCCAGGCATGCTTGAAGCGCTCCACGTCCAACCCGTCCACGTCTACACGGAGCTGGTTGATGTAGTTGCCGGCCGACTGCTCGTACAGCGTATGGAACAACATGCCCTGCTGCATGGGTGCCAGCGGGTAGATATCGGCGATCTCGGCGGCGGGTACCGGCAGGCTGTCCAGTTCGGCCTGGCTCAAGCGGGCCAGCGGGAAATCCGAAGGCGTGACCCCGCGATTGGCCGCCTGGCAGCAATGGGTGATCAGCGCCTTGAGTTCCTGGGCATACTCATCAGCCAAGCGCTGAATGGTCGACGCGTCGAACAGTTCCCGGCTGAAGGTCCACCCCATTTTCAGCTCGCCCGCATAAACCTGCCCGTTCAGTGCCAACAGGCTGCCCAAGGGTGCCTCTTCGCTTTGATTGGCCCCGCCATCCTCCTTGGCTGGCGTGAAGACGCTGTCTTGCTCCTGAAAACTGCCGTCGAATTGCCCCAAGTAGTTGAAGACAATTTCACCCTGCGGCAGGCTCTCCAGCACCTGCCGGCTGTCATCGCTGCCAAGATAGCGCAGCAGCCCGTATCCAATCCCCTTGTTGGGGACTGCCCGCAGTTGCTCCTTGATGACCTTGATCGAGCTGTCGAGTTGCGCCTGAGCGGTCAAGGTCACCGGATAGATGCTGGTGAACCAACCCACGGTGCGCGTCAGGTCCAGGTCGTCGAACACGTCCTCACGGCCATGCCCTTCCAGGCGCACCAGTACGTTAGTCCGCCCGGTCCAACGGGCCACCACACGCGCCAGCGCTGCGAGCAGCAGGTCATTGATCTGGGTGCGGTAGGCCATGGGCGCTTCATGCAAAAGCTTGCGCGTCCACTGTGCATCCAGATGGGTGCTTGCGTAGGCGGCGTGCCTGACCTGGTTACCGCCTTGCAGATGATCACGGGGCAAATCGTCGTCAGCATGCTGCAACTGTGCGTGCCAGTAGCTCAGCTCCTGAGCCAGATCGGCGCTTTTGCCGTACGCCTGCAGCCGTTCGGCCCAAGCCTTGTAGGCGCTGGTCTTGGCAGGCAATTCGACAGGCTGGCCGGCCGAGACTGACAGATAGGCCTGCTGCAGATCCTCAAGCAGTACACGCCATGACACACCGTCAACGACCAGGTGATGGACCACCAACAGCAGCCGTTGGTCACCATCAGGCAACGTGCCCAGCAATACCCGCATCAAGGGGCCACCGAGCGTGAAACTGCGCTGCGCATCACTGGCCGCGCGCAGAAGCGCGTCCATGTCGCTGAACGAGCGATGCCACAGCACGTCCTGGGTATCGACATCGTTGAACGTGCCTTGCCAACGTCCGCCTGCCTGATCAAAACCCAGGCGCAGCGCGTCGTGGTGCTGCAGCACGTGTTGCAGTGCGGCACCCAGATGCTGCGGGTCGATGCATACGCTGGGTGCCAGCAGTACCGACTGGTTCCAGTGCTCAGGCTGGGGCATCGCCTGATCGAAGAACCAGTGCTGAACAGGTGTCAGCGGCGAGGTGCCGGTGACTGCGCCTTGGTCGATGACAACGTTATCGGCACACCGCGCAACCGATGCCAAGCCTTGTACGGTCTGGAATTGGAACAATTGCTTGGGCGTGAACTGGATGCCTGCCTGGCGCGCACGGCTGACCACCTGCAAGGAAATGATCGAGTCGCCACCCAGCTCGAAGAAGTTATCGGTCAGCCCGACCTTTTCCAGTTTCAACACACCCGCCCAGACCGCAGCAATACTGCGTTCCAGTTCGGTACGAGGCTCAAGGTACTGGGCTTGGAACACGCTGATATCAGGCTGTGGAAGCGCCTTGCGGTCCAGCTTGCCATTGGGCGTCAGCGGCAACGCGTTGAGGAACACAAGCTGCGCCGGGACCATGTACTCCGGCAGGCTTTGCTTGAGCTGGCCACGCAACGCATCACGCAGCGCTGACTGCTGCTCGAGTGTGTGCATCACGGCATCATCGGCCGGTACCACATAGGCCACCAATTGCTTGCCACTTGGGCCATCCTGAGCCAACAGGACCGCTTCGCGGACGGCCTCCTGGGCCTGCAGCCGCGCCTCGATCTCACCCAGTTCGATACGGAAGCCACGAATCTTCACCTGGTGATCGATGCGACCGGCATACTCGATCAGCCCGTCTTCCTGGTAGCGGGCGAGGTCGCCGGTACGGTACATCCTGCCGCCGCCCTGCTCATCGAACGGGTCGGGAATGAAGCGTTCGGCTGTCATGCCTGGGCGGCCGAGATAACCCCGTGCCAACCCCGCACCGGCCATGTACAGCTCGCCGTTTACACCTACCGGTACCGGCATTACCGCTTCACTCAGCAGATAAACCGCACTGTTGGCGATCGGCCGGCCAATGTTGGCTTTGCCATTGGCGCAACGCAGGGTAAAGGTGGAGTAGGTCGTGTCCTCGGAAGGGCCGTACAGGTCATAAACCTGTTGCACATGCCCGGTCGCGTACAAATCGTCGACCAGCGACTGCTTCAGCGCTTCCCCGGCAAGGTTGATGGTGCGAACGGTTGCCGGCAGGGCATCGTTCTCAAGCAGCATCTTGATTGCCGAAGGTACGGTGTTGACGAGGCGTACGCGGTCTTTGGCCGCCAGGTGTGGCAGCTCCAGCGCGTTGGCAGCAAGCACCGCGTAGCCTCCGGCCGACAGCGTGACGAACAGCTCCCACACCGACAGGTCGAAACAGATCGAGGTCGAGGCCAGCACACCGCACAGGTCCTCTTGGCTGTAAACCGTCAGTGCCCAACCAATCAGCGCCGTTACGTTGCGGTGCTCGATCAGAACACCCTTGGGTTTGCCTGTGGACCCAGAGGTATAGATGCTGTAGGCCAAATTGCCCGGTTCGGTCAGGCAGACCGGATCGGTTACCGGGTATGCCTGCAGCGACAACTGATCCAGCAACAAGGTCCTGGCATGGAACTCCTCAGGCATGCGCGCAAGCAGGTGCGACTGGGACAACAGCAAGACCGACTGGCTGTCCTCAAGCATGTACTCGATACGGTCCTGCGGGTATTCAGGATCGAGCGGCACATAGGCGCCACCCGCCTTGAGTATCGCCAGTAGGCCAACCACCATTTCAGGGCTGCGCTCCATAGCGATGCCCACCAGTACATCCGGGCCTACCCCCTGCTCACGAAGCCTGTGCGCCAACTGGTTGGCCCGTTCGTTCAGCGTTGCATAACTCAACACCTGTTCGCCAAACAACAAGGCCGGGGCGTCGGGTGACACACGCACCTGAGCTTCGAACAATTGGTGCATAGCTTTATCGGCAGGGTAATCCGCTTGCGTGCTGTTCCAGTCGCTGATGACGCGTTGTTGCTCTTGCGGGCTCAGCATCGACAAGCCCGCAACAGGCTGGTGCGGCTGCCCTGCGATGCTGACGAGCAAGTTGAGCCAATGCCCCGCCATGCGCTCAATGGTGGCCGCGTCGAACAGATCGGTCGCATACGTCAACGCCGCGCTGATACCCGCTTCGTGCTCGAACGTGTCCAGTGCGAGGTCGAACTTGGCCACATGGCTTTGCGCCGCCAACTCCTCCATCAGCAGGCCTGGCAGGTTGCGCCCTTCGCTTTTTTTGGTCTCGGTCTGGTGGTTGTACATCACCTGGAACAACGGGCTGTGGCTGAGGCTGCGCTCCGGCTGCAACGCTTCGACCAGTTGTTCGAAAGGCAAATCCTGATGCGCCTGCGCGCCCAAAGCACGTTGCCTGACTTGCTCCAGCAGCTCGGTAAAGGTGATGCCCAGGTCGAACTCGGCACGCAGCACCTGGGTATTGACGAAGAAGCCCGCCAGGCGCTCCGTCTCGGCACGGTTGCGGTTGGCGATCGGAACGCCCACGCGGATATCCGCCTGCCCTGAGTAGCGGTGCAGCAGCGTTTGAAAGCTGGCGAGCAACAGCATGAACGGTGTCACGCCCTGCTGCTGCGCCAATTGCTTGAGCGAACCGACCAGTTCCCCGTCCAAAGGGATTTCCAACCGTGCGCCCTGTTGGCTGTGGACCGCCGGGCGAGGACGATCGGTCGGCAGCTCCAGCACCGGTTGCTCATCCCCCAACTGTGCTTTCCAGTAAGCCAGTTGGCGTTCCTGTTCACCCGCCTGCATCCAGGCCCGCTGCCAAATGGCGTAGTCGGCGTACTGGATCGGCAACGCCGGCAACTGCACGTCGCGGCCTTGGCTGAACCCTTCATAAAGCTTGACCAGGTCTTGCACCATCACCGGCAAGGACCACCCGTCAGCCACGATGTGGTGCAACGTCAGTGTGAGCACGTGCTCTTGCGCCCCCAACTGCAACAGCCTGGCCCGCATCAGTGGCCCATGTTCCAGGTCGAAGGGCAGCTGGGCCTCAGCTTCAAGGCAGGCACGAACAGAAGGCGCGATGGCCTCCACCGGCTCCACGACCAGCGCGAACGGCATGTGCGGATGAACGACCTGTACGGCCTGTTCATCCTCCAGCCGGAAGGTAGTACGCAGCGTTTCGTGGCGGGCGATCAACGACTCGAAGCTGCGCTGCAAAGCGCTGATGTCCAGTGTACCGGTGAACTTCAAGGCAGCAGGAATGTTATAGGCAGAACTTTGCGGCTCCAGCTGCCAAAGGAACCATTGCCTTTGCTGAGCAAAGGAAAGCGGTATCGGGTCGACATCGCCACGGCTCTGCGGGATCGGTAACTGCGCAAGGCTCATGCCCTTCGATGCGAGCTTTTCAAGAAAGAGCTTGCGCTGCGGCAGGGGCAGGCCAATGAAGCGTTTTACCAGTTCCAAATTTCTGTTATCCGTTTGCATCTCAAACTGCCTCAAGCTCGCTCATGAAGTCCTGGAGGTCGTCCAGGTCTGCATCGGTATTGGAATTCAAGCCACTGATCATGGCTGCGTATGCCTGCAGGTTTTGGGCCTGGAACAGCAAGGCGAGCGGCAAGTTGATGCCCAGCTCAACCTGCAGGCGAGCCATCACCTGGGTCGCCAGCAAGGAGTGGCCACCCAGTTCAAAGAAGTTGTCGTAAAGGCCCACCTTGTCCAGCTTCAGCACATCGGCCCAGACCGCTGCGATCCGTTGCTCCAATGCACTTTGTGGCGCCGTGAACTGACCCTGCAGCAGGCTGGCGTCCGGTTGCGGCAGCGCCTTGCGGTCCAGCTTGCCGTTGCCGGTCAGCGGCAAGCTGGCGAGGAACAGCACCTGAGTCGGCACCATGTATTCCGGCAGGCTTGCCTTGAGCGCTTCGCGCAGGGAAGCCCGCAGCACAACCTGGCCTTCGAGGCTGTCCAGGACCGCGCTGTCGACAGGTACCACATACCCCACCAACTGTTTGCCATGCGGGCCATCCTGGGCAACCACTACCCCCTGGCGCACTGCGCCCTGCTCCTGAAGGCGTGCTTCGATCTCACCCAACTCGATACGGAAACCACGAATCTTCACCTGGTGATCGATGCGCCCCAGGTACTCGATCACGCCATCACCGCCATAGCGGGCCAAGTCTCCCGAGCGGTACAGGCGGCCACCGTGGCTATCGAATGGGTTCGGTACGAAACGCTCTGCTGTCAACGCCGGGCGACCGTGATAGCCACGTGCCAGGCCCTCCTGGCCAATCATCAGCTCACCCTGGCTACCGGGCACGATCGTGTTCAAGGCGCCGTCCAGCAGGTACCAGCTCAGGTCAGGAATCACCTCGCCAATCGGGCTGCTGCCAACCTGTTTGAGGTCATCCCGGCGGATTGGCCGATAGGTCACATGCACCGTGGTCTCGGTGATGCCATACATGTTGATCAGGCGCGGCTGGTGGTCACCGAAAACGTCGAACCAGGGCTTGAGGCTGCTCACATCCAACGCCTCACCGCCAAACACCACATGCCGCAGTGCCAGCAGGTTGCCAGCCTGCGCTGCGTTGCAGGCCAGCGGGATCAGTTGCTGAAACGCCGAGGGCGTCTGGTTCAGGACTGTGACCTGCTCGCTGACCAACAACGCATGGAAATCCTGCGGTGAACGCGCCACATCCCTCGGCACAATGACCGCCTTGCCGCCATACAGCAGCGCGCCGTACAGCTCCCACACGGAAAAGTCGAACGCGTAGGAGTGGAACACCGTCCATACGTCGCTGGCATCGAACCGGAACCAGTCCTGGGTCGCCGCGAACAAGCGCACCACGTTTTGGTGCGCCAGCAGCGCACCCTTGGGTTTGCCCGTGGAACCCGAGGTGTAGATCACATACGCCAGGTTCTGCGGTGATACCACGTGATCAAGGTTTGCCTCGCTGTAGTCGGCCAGCGCCCTATCGTCCAGGTTCACGGTCTGCATGCCTGGCGTAATCGGCAAGGCATCGCGCACGTGGCTTTGGGTCACCAACAAGCCGATGCCACTGTCCTCGAACAGGTAGGCAAGGCGATCCTGGGGGTATTCCGGGTCCAGCGGCACATAAGCGCCGCCCGCCTTGAGGATGCCGAGCAGGCCGACGACCATGTCCAGGCTGCGCTCCACGGCAAGCCCCACCAGTACGTCGGGCCCGACTCCCAGTTCACGCAGTTTGTGCGCCAAGCGGTTGGCGCGGCGGTTCAATTCGCCGTAGCTCAGTGTCTGGCCGGCAAAACTCAAGGCGGGTGAATCCGGCGACAACGCGACCTGGGCTTCGATCAACTGATGAAGCGTGTGCTCGCTGGGGAATTTCGCCGGGTTGCGGTTCCAGTCCTGAATGATTCGGGCCTGCTCTTGTTCTGCCAGCAGAGGCAGATCGACAACGCGCTGCTGTGGTTCGTGAACAATCCCCTGCAGCAGGTTCAGCCAGTGCCGGGCCATGTGTTCGATAGTCTTAGCCTCGAACAGGTCAGTGGCATAGGTCAGCGCAGCACTGATGCCTTGCTCATGCTCGAAGGTGTCCAGGGTCAGGTCGAACTTGGCCGTGTGGCTGTCCCAGGCCAATTCTTCCATCTCCAGCCCCTGCAGACGGCGGCGCTCGCCTTTGGCCTGGGTCTGGTGGTTGTACATCACCTGGAACAGAGGGCTGTGACTGAGGTTGCGCTCGGTCTGCAGGGCCTCTACCAGTTGCTCGAACGGCAGGTCCTGGTGCGCCTGAGCACCCAGCACACGTTGCTTGACCTGTTGCAGCAGCGCAGTGAAGGTCATCTGCAGGTCGAATTCTGCGCGCAGCACTTGAGTGTTGACGAAGAAGCCGATCAGCCGCTCGGTCTCGACCCGATTACGGTTGGCGACGGGCACACCGACACGGATATCGCACTGCCCGCTGTAGCGGTGCAGTAATGCCTGGAAGCTGGCCAACAACACCATGAAGGGCGTGGCGCCCTGTTGCTGGGCCAACTGCTTCAGCGCGCCAGCCAGCGTGTTGTCGATCGCCACGGTAACGCGGGCGCCGTGGTAGCTGCTGGTCGTGGGCCGCGGCCGGTCGGTGGGCAGCGCCAGCACGGGCTGTTCGTCACCCAGTTGTTCGGTCCAGTAGGCGAGCTGTCGCGCCTGCTCGCCGGCCTCCATCCAGTTTCGCTGCCAGATGGCGTAGTCGGCGTACTGCACCGGCAGCACAGGCAGGTCCACCGCCTGCCCTTGGCTGTAGCCTTGGTAGAGCTGCACCAGTTCATTGATCATCAGCGGCATCGACCAGCCGTCAGATACGATGTGGTGCAGGGTCAGCACCAGTACCTGCTCGCCCGGCATCAGCCCCAGTAACTTCACCCGCAACAGCGGGCCCGTTTGCAGGTCGAAGGGCAGATGGGCTTCGCGCTCGACGTGACGACGCACGCTGGCGTCATCGGCCTGCTCCAGCTGTTCGAACATCAATTCGAAGGGGGTGTGCGCATGGACCACTTGTATGGCCTGCTCGCCTTCCAGGCGGAAGGTGGTGCGCAATGTCTCGTGACGGGCGATCAACGCCTCGAAGCTGCGCTGCAGGGCAGCAGTGTCCAACTGCCCTTTGAAGCGCAAGACGGACGAGAGGTTGTACGCGGTACTCACCTCCCCCAGTTGTGACAGTATCCACAGCCGCTGCTGGGCATAGGACAGCAGTACCGGCTCTTCTGGATCCCTCGGGAAGATCGGCGTGACCCCATACAGGTTGACGCCTTGTTTCTTGAGCAAGGCTGCCAACGCCTTACGTTTTTGGGTGGACAACGATACGACCGTATCGAGCAGCTCTTGCACAGGGAATCTCCTAAGAAATCAGCTCTTCAATTTCCTCCGTAGGTAGACGATTGAGCACTGGCAAGGATTTAGATGGAAATTCGCGCCGCTTACCGTGTGGGCGCCGGTTGGCCGGCTCCCACACGGTCCCTGCTAAGTCAAAAAGCTAGGAAACCAGCTCATCGAGCTCTTCCGTGCTCAAGCTGTCGAGCAACGCCAGGGACTTGGTCAACTGGTCCTGGGTAGCGTCGATGACGGGCGCCTTGGCTTCAAGCTGGCGGCTGAAGTCAGCCAGGACAGGGAACTCGAAGAGCTCTTTCAGCTCGGCAGAAACACCGGCTTGCTCCTGAATGCGCACGATCACCGAAGTCGCCAACAGGGAATGGCCACCCAGCGCGAAGAAGTTGTCAGTGAGGCCGACCTTCTCCAGCTTCAGTACATCGGCCCAGATAGCCGCGACCTGCTGCTCCATTTCGGTCTGGGGTTCGATGTATTCACCCTGCAGCTGGCTGGCATCCGGTTGCGGCAGGGCCTTGCGGTCCAGCTTGCCGTTCGGTGTTACCGGCAGCGTGCTCAGCAACAGCAGGTGCGTAGGCACCATGTAATCCGGCAGCCCGGCCTTGAGGGCTTCACGCAGGCTGTCGCGCAACGCGCCCTCGTTTTGCGTGCTGTCGGCGGGTACCACATAGCCCACCAACTGTTTACCGCTCGGCCCGTCCTGGGCCAGCACCACCGCTTCCTGCACCGCTGGCAATTCCAGCAGGCGCGCTTCGATTTCACCCAGCTCAATCCGCAACCCGCGGATCTTCACCTGGTGGTCGAGACGCCCGGCGTAGTCGATCACGCCATCGGCGTTGTAACGCGCCAGGTCACCGGTGCGGTACAGGCGCCCGCCGTTGTCGCTGAACGGGTCCGGCACGAAGCGCTCGGCCGTCAGCGCCGGGCGCTGGTGATAACCGCGGGCCAGGCCTACGCCGCCCAGGTACAGCTCGCCGGCACTGCCGCGTACCGCCGGTTGCAGGCTGCCTTCGAGGATGTGGGTCTTGAGGTTGTCGATCGGCTGGCCGATCGGCACGCTGATGCTCTCGTCTGGGCGGCAGGTCCAGTGGGTGACGTCGATGGCCGCTTCGGTCGGGCCGTACAGGTTGTACAGGCCCGCCCCTGGCAGGCGCTGCAGGGTCTGGCGCGCCAGCTCGGCCGGCAATGCCTCGCCACTGCACACCACACGCTTGAGGCTGCGGCAGCTTTCCACCGCTTCGTGGGTCATGAACGCCTGCAGCATCGACGGCACGAAGTGCAGCGTGCTGATGGCGTACTGGTTGATGGTGTCGACCAGCAGCTGCGGGTCGCGGTGGGCACCCGGCTGGGCCATGACCAGGCGCGCACCGGTCATCAGCGGCCAGAAGAACTCCCACACCGACACGTCGAAGCTGAACGGGGTTTTCTGCAGCACGCTGTCACTGGCGTCCAGGCCATAGGCTTTCTGCATCCACCACAGGCGGTTGACCAGTGCCTGGTGGCTGTTGCCGGCGCCTTTCGGGCGGCCGGTGGAGCCGGAGGTGTAGATCACGTAGGCAAGGTTCAGCGGGGCTACGTCGATACCTGGGTTGGCATCGCTGTAGCCATCGAGGTTTTCGCTGTCCAGATCCAGGCTGCGCAGCCCGGCGGGGATCGGCAGGGCATCACGCAGGTGCGACTGGGTCAGCAGCAAGGCGATGCCGCTGTCCTCGAACATGTAGCTCAGGCGGTCCTGCGGGTATTCCGGGTCCAGCGGCACATAGGCGCCACCGGCTTTGACGATACCCAGCAAGCCGATGACCATCTCCAGGCTGCGCTCCATGGCGATGCCCACCAGCACGTCCGGGCCCACGCCCAGTTCCCGCAGCTTGTGCGCCAGCTGGTTGGCTTTGCCGTTGAGTTCGGCGTAGCTCAGGGTCTGCTCACCAAACATCAACGCCGGGGCGTCCGGGGCGGCGAACACCTGGGCTTCGATCAGTGAGTGGATGCTGCGCTCATTCGGGTACGTCGCGGCGGTGTCGTTCCAACCCTCGACCATCATCTGCTGCTCTTGCAGGCTCAGCATCGGCAGCTCGCCGACTACTGCATCCGCATCGGCGACCAATGCCTGCAGTAGGCGAGTGAAATAACCCGCCAACCGGCCAATGCTCTCGTCGCTCCACAGGGCACGGTCATGGCTGTATTGCATCGACAGGGTCGCGCCCAGTTCTACTACCAGCGTCAGCGGGTAGTTGGTCTGCTCTTGCACAGCCACGTCGCCAAAGCGCAACCCGCCCGGCGCGCCTTGTTGCAGCGCCTCGGACACCGGGTAGTTTTCGAACACCAGAATGCTGTCGAACAGCGCGTCACCGCCCTGCCCGGCCCAGCGCTGCACGTCGTACAGCGGGGTGTGCTCGAACTCGCGCACGGCCAGGTTGCAAGCCTGCACCTGGCTGATCCACTCGGCTACAGTCTGCTCGGCACGGGGCGCGCCAATCACCGGCAGGGTGTTGATGAACAGGCCGATCTGCTCCTCAACGCCTAGCAAATCTGCCGGGCGGCCGGCCACGGTGGCGCCGAAGCAGACACTGGCCTGGCCGGTATAGCGCTGTAACAGCAGCAGCCAGGCCGATTGCACCAGGGTGTTGACGGTGACGCGGTTAGCCCGAGCGAAGGCTTCGATGCGGGCGGTCTGCTCGGCATCGAGGGCCAGGCGATGATCACCGTAGCCGCTGCCGGCATCGCCTGCGCAACCGGCAATGGCCTGGGCCAGGCGCGTCGGCTCGTCGAGCGCGGCCAGTTGGGCCTGCCAGAAGGCTTCGGCGACCGCCGCGTCCTGGCCTTGCAGCCAGGCGATATAGTCGCGGTAGTGCGTGGCCTGGGCCTTTGGCGCCATGCCTGCGTAACGTTGCAGCACTTCACCCAGGAGGCGTGAGGTGCTCCAGCCATCCATCAAGATGTGGTGGTTGGTGTAGATCAAGTGGTAACGGTCATCGTCGATACGGACCAGCACCAGGCGCAGCAGCGGCGCTTCGGTCAGCTCGAACCCTTGTTGGCGCTCCCCTTCGGCCAGCGCCTGCAGGGCCTGCTCAAGCGCCGGCTGGCCACGCCAGTCATGCTCGCTGCACGGCAACGCCACCGATTTGCGCACCACCTGCACGGCCTGCTCCAGCTCGCCCTGCAGCACAAAACCGCTGCGCAGGATGTCATGGGCATCGAGCACAGCCTGCCAGGCCTGCTTGAAGCGCTGTACATCCAGCCCCTCGACATCGACGCGCAACTGGTTGATGTAGTTGCCGGCCTGATGGTCGTAGAGCGTGTGGAACAGCATGCCCTGCTGCATCGGCGACAGCGGATACACATCGGCGATCTGCGCTGCAGGTACAGGCAAGCTGTCCAACTGGCCTTGGGTGAGCGCGGCCAAGGGGAAGTCCGAAGGCGTCACGCCGTGGTGCTGCGCCTGGCAGCAATGCTCGACCAATTCGGCCAGTGCCTGCTCGTAGGCCTGGGCCAGCTGCTGGATGGTTTCCGCGCGGTAGACGTCGTCGCTGTAGGTCCACTCCATGAACAGCTCGCCGCCATACACCTGGCCGGTGATGCTCAGCCAGTTGCCCAGTTGCGCACCGGCGCATTGGGTACGCCCGGCGCTTTCGCCGCTCGGGCTGAACACGGCGGTATCGTCGGTCGTGAAACTGCTGTCGAACTGGCCCAGGTAGTTGAAGGTGACGCGTGGCTGCGCAGTGCCGCTGAGCCGCTCACGGACCGGGGTATCGCCCAGGTAACGCAGCAGGCCGTAACCGATGCCCTTGTCCGGCACCGCGCGCAATTGCTCTTTGATTGCCTTGATCGACGGGCCCAGCGCCTGGCCAGGGGCAAGGCGTACCGGGAACACGCTGGTGAACCAACCCACCGTGCGGCTGAGGTCAAGGTCGTCGAACAGGTCTTCGCGGCCATGGCCTTCCAGTTGCACCAGCACCTCGTCCTGCGCGCTCCACTGGCACAGGGTACGCGCCAGCGCGGTCAGCAGCAGGTCGTTGACCTGGGTGCGGTAGGCGGCGGGTGCCTGCTTCAGCAACTGGGCGGTACGCGCGGCATCCAGGCGCGATGCAGCGGTGCGGGCATGCTGGTTGCCCAGGCTGCCCTGCGGGTTGTCACGCGGCAGTTCTGCCGGGCTGCCTTGCAGCACCTGCTGCCAGTAGTCAGCCTGGGCGTGCAGCGCTGGGCTGCTGGCGTGAGCGGCCAGGCGCTCTGCCCAGGTTTCCACGCCGCAGGTTTTGGCCGGCAGGCTAACGACCTGCCCGTTCAGGCGTTGCTGATAGGCCTCTTGCAGGTCCTCCAGCAGTACCCGCCATGACACGCCGTCTACCACCAAGTGGTGGATGACCAACAACAAACGCTGCTGGCCATCGGCGACGTCGAACAGCTCGGCACGCAGCAGCGGCCCGTGCTCCAGGTCGAGGCTGGCTTGCACCTCGGTGCCCGCAGCGTCCAGTTCGCTCAGCGCCGCGAGGCTGCGCTGGCGCAGCACCGGCGAAGCGTCCAGGGCCTGGAAGCGGGCCTGCCACTGGCCGCTCTGGCGGCTAAAGCGCAGGCGCAAGGCATCGTGCTGTTCCAGCACCGCACGCAGGGCCGACTCCAGGTGCTCCACTTGCACACGCTGGGCCGGCTTCAGCAGCACCGACTGGTTCCAGTGCGCAGGCTGGGCGATGTCCATCTCGAAGAAACGCACCTGGGCCGGCAGCAGCGCCACCTCACCGCGGGTCGCGGTATCCACGGGGGCTGCAAGCGGTTGCTTGGCTTCGATGCGCTTGGCGACCTGGGCCAGTTGGCCAACGGTCTGCTGTTCGAACAGTTGCTTGGGGGTGATCTTGATGCCTTGGCGCTTGGCCCGAGCAATGATTTGCAGGCTGAGGATGGAGTCGCCACCCAACTCGAAGAAGTTGTCGCTGCTGCCCACGCGTTCCAGCTTGAGCACATCGGCCCACACGGCGGCGAGCTTCTCTTCGACCTCGCCTTCTGGGGCCACATAGCCGCGGCTTACCGCGCCCGGTGTGGGCAAGGCACGCTTGTCGAGCTTGCCGTTGGCAGTCAGTGGCAGGCGCTCGAGCAACAGGATATGTGCGGGCACCATGTAGTCAGGCAGGCGCGTCTGCAGGTGCGTCTGCAGGTGCGCCTGCAACTGCTGCGTGCTCATGCCCCCTTCAGCCACCACGTAGGCCACCAACTGCAGGCGCTCGGCATCGCCTTCCAGCGGCACGGCCAGGACCACGGCGTCGCTGACACCGGGCAGCCCAGCGATGACTCGGCCGATTTCACCCGGCTCGACGCGATAGCCACGGATTTTCACTTGGTCATCGGCACGCCCGATGAATTCGATCAGGCCTTCAGCACTCATTCGCGCTCGGTCGCCCGTGCGGTACAGGCGGGCGCCACCCGGGGCCGGTACAAAGCGTTCGGCCGTCAGCCCCGGCTGGCCCAGGTAGCCCTGAGCAACGCCCTGCCCACCCAGGTACAGCTCGCCGGCCACGTGCGGCGCCAGCGGGTTAAGGTAACCATCGAGCACCTGGGCGCAGGCATTGCCCAGCGGGCGACCGACCGGCACCGTGCGGCAGCCTTGCAAACGCTGGCTTGGCTCGAAGGTCAGCACGCCGACCGTGGTCTCGGTCGGGCCGTAGTGGTTGATCACCCGGCACCCCGGGCGCAACTCACGGACTTTTTCCAGCAGGCTCCAAGGGCACGCTTCGCCGCCCAGAATCAACGCCTCGGCGGGCAGCACCTCGGCGGCGCGGGACGCTTGCAGCAGGCCTTGCAGGTGGCTTGGCACCAGCTTCACTACGCCCACCTGGTGCTGCGCCATGTAGCTGGCGAAACCGTCGGGGTCGAAGGCCAGTTCCTGCGGCAACAAATGCAGCAGGCGGCCCGAGGCCAGGGCACCGAACAGCACGGTGTGGCCCAGGTCGGCGGCGGTGGTGGACACCATGGCCATGCTCGCGCCGGCGGGCAGTTGCAGGCGCTCCAGCACGGCTTGGATGTAGCTGGCCAGCGACCCGTGGCTGACCACCACGCCTTTCGGCTGGCCGGTCGAGCCCGAGGTGTAGATGAGGTAGGCCGGCTGTTCAGGGCAGACTGCAACCGCTACTCGGCTGTCGCTGCAGCCTGCCCAGGTGGCGGGCTCACAGGCAACCGCCTGCACCCCGTCGAGGCCCGCGAAGCGTGTATCGCCCGGCTCATGCAGCAGCACGGCAGCGCCACTGTCGACGATCAACTGCTGCAAGCGCTCCTGCGGCTGCTGGGTGTCCAGCGGCAGGTAGGCGGCCCCGGTCTTGAGGACTGCCAGCAAGGCTGTGACCCACTCGATGGAGCGCGGCAGGCACAGGGCAACGATGCTGCCAGCACCGACGCCGCGCTGGCGCAGGTAGTCGGCCACGCGGTTGGACGCAGCGTCCAGCCCGGCCTGGGTCATGAAGCGGTCACCTGCGCGCACGCCACCTTGGGCCTGCCCTTGGGCCATCGCCTGGTGCCACAGGGCGAGGAAGTCGCGGTGCGGGTAAGCTGCTGGCGCGGCCTGCTGCTGCGCCGCCACTTCAAGGTGTTCGACGATCGGCGTGTGCGGGGCGTGGCTGAGCACGTCCAGCACGCGCCGCAGCGAATCCGCCAGGCGCTGAAGGGTGGCCTGCTCGAACAGGTCGGTGGCGTAGGTGAAATACCCCTCGATGCCATCGGGTTTATCCGAGAAGTCGAAGGCCAGGTCAAAGCGCGCATCGCCTCCTTCGCGAGCAAAGCCTTCCACTTCCAGCTCACCCAGGCGCTTGCGCGAGGGGTCGCCGGCCGCCACGTGCTGGTTGATCTTGAACTGGAACAGCGGGTTGTGGGCCAGGTTGCGTTCTGGCAGCAAGGCATCCACCAGGTGCTCGAACGGCAGGTCCTGATGCGACTGGGCGCCGCCAATCACCTCCTTGACCTGCTCCAGCAGCGCAGCGAAGGTCGCGCGCTCGTCCACTTGCACACGCAGCACTTGGGTATTGATGAAGAAGCCGATCAGGCCTTCCAGCTCTTTGCGGTTACGCCCGGCATTCGGCGCGCCAATGCGGATGTCCGACTGCCCGCTGTAGCGCGACAGCACCACCGCCATGGCCGCCAGCATCAGCACGAATACGGTGTGGCCGCCCTTGCGTGCCTGGGCGCGCAAAGCCTCGGCCTGCTCGGCGCCGATGTTCAGCTTGAGCACCGCGCCGCGATAGCTCGGCGTGGCCGGCCGCTCGAAGTCCAGCGGCAGGCTCAGCAACGGCTGCTCGTCACCCAGTTGCGCCTGCCAGTACGCCAGCTGGCGCTGGGCCTCACCGGCCTCCAGCCAGGCACGCTGCCAGATCGCATAATCGGCGTACTGGATCGGCAGGGCCGGCAATACGGCCTGGCGGCCTTCAGCCAACGCGGTGTACAGCTGGATGAATTCCTGCACCAGCAGGTCGCTCGACCAACCGTCGGAGATGATGTGGTGCATGCTCAGGGCCAGCACATGGTGCTCAGCGTCCACGCGCAGCAGCGTAACCCGCATCAACGGCCCGGCCAGCAGGTCGAACGGCTGCTTCAGCGCGGCATCGACAGCCACGCTCAAGGCGGCTTCATCGTCCTGGCACTCGACCACGTCCAGCAGCAGCGGGCAGGCGTCGAGAATGTCCTGATGGAACTCGCCCTCGTCCGAGACGAAGCGGGTACGCAGCGACTCGTGACGGCTGACCAGCGCATCCAGCGCCTGCTGCAATACCGCCAGGTCGAGTGCGCCCTTGAGGCGCACGGCCATCGGCACGTTATAGGCCGGGCTATCGGGCTCCAACTGCCACAGGAACAGCAAGCGCTGCTGGGCAAACGACAACGGAATGCGCGCCAGGCCCTGGCGTGCGGGCACGATGGGCAACAGGCGGAAGCTTTGCCCAGTGGCCTGCATTTTCTCCAGGATCTGCTGACGCTGCTCCACAGGGAGGCCGACGAAGCGTTGGGCAATGCGTTGTGCTGCAGTGAGTTCCATGTCAGGCCTCTGTGAATTCATTCATCATTTTTTCGATATCGCTCAGGCCGTCGTCGCTCAGCGACAGGCCCTGCTCGTCCAGTGCCTGGGCGAACGCACGCAGCTCGGGGTGGGCGAAAATCAGCCGCAGGGGCAGGTCCAGGCCCAGCTCCACGTTGATGCGCGAAACCGCCTGTGCGGCCAGCAGGGAGTGGCCGCCGAGCTCGAAGAAGTTGTCGTTCAGGCCAACCTGGCCGAGGTTCAGCAACTGCGCCCAAATCTGCGCCAGTTGCTGTTGCAGTTCGGTCTGCGGCGCTTCGTAGTCGTGCTGCGGCTGGCTGGGGTCGGGCAGCGGCAGCGCCTTGCGGTCGAGCTTGCCGCTGGGGGTCAGCGGCATGTTCGGCAGGGTCACCAGGTAGGACGGGATCATGTAGTCCGGCAGGCTGGCTTTGAGGTACTGCTTGAGCGCCTGGCGCAGGTCGCCAGTGCTGCCTTCGACAGGCACGGCATAGGCGCACAGCTGCTTGCCGCTGGGCAGGTCGATGGCCAGTACCGTTGCCTCACGCACATCCGGGTGCGCGCGCAGGTACTGCTCGATCTCGCCCAGTTCAATGCGGAAGCCGCGCACTTTCACCTGGTGGTCAGCTCGCCCGCGATAGGCGAGTTGCCCCTGCTCGTCGTAATAGCCGAGGTCGCCGGTGCGGTACAACCGGCCTCCACCCACGGGGTCGAACGGGTCGGGAATGAAGCGTTCGGCTGTCAGCGATGGGCGTTGGTGGTAACCCCGCGCCAGGCACCCTGCCCCGCCAATGAACAGTTCGCCCGACACGCCGACCGGGGTCGGCGCCAGGCCGTCGTCCAGGGCGTGCAAGGTCCGGCCTGGCAACGCGCGGCCAATCGGCACGCCGCCTGCGCTGATCTGCTCGGGCGTCATTGGCGAGCAATCGAATGTGGTGGCGACCACGGTCGCCTCGGTCGGGCCGTAGGTGTTGAGCAAGCGCACCGCCGGCGGCCCGTCGGCCAGCCAGGCGCGCAGGGCATCTTCCGGCACCGCTTCACCGCCCACGTGGATCTGCTTGAGCCGGCCATAGGCCTCGGGTGCGCGACGCTCCAGGGCCAGTAGCCGCCAGTAGGCCGCCGGCAGGTCGGCCACGGTAACCCCGTGGCGGTTGATCTCGTCCACCAGGGTGTTGGTGTCCCACAGCCGCAGGTCGCGCAGCACCACGCAAGCGCCTTGCGCCAGCGGCGGGAAAAACTGCTCGATGAAGCCGTCGAAGCTGAAGGTAGCGAACTGCAGCACACGGTCTTCCGGACTCAGGCGCGAGTAGTCGCCAGCCACCTGGCAGAACACCGATAAGGCATGGTGATCGATGGCCACACCCTTGGGCATGCCGGTGGAACCGGAGGTGTAGATGACATAGGCGAGGTTGTGCGGCGCGGCCAAGTTCGGCAGCGGCTCGGCTGGCCAGGCGTGCAGCCACTGGGTGCCGGGTTCGAGCACCACGCAAGGCAGCTGCTTATCCAACTGCAAGCGCGCCAGCGACGGCGCATCGGCCAGCAGCAGGCCGATGCCGCTGTCCTCGACCATGTACGCCAGGCGCTCTTGCGGGTAGTCCGGGTCCAGCGGCACATAGGCACCGCCAGCCTTGTGAATGGCGATCAGCGCCAGCGCCATGCCCAGGCCCCGCTCGACGGCTACACCTACCAGGCGGTCTGGGCCTACGCCCAGGGCACGCAGGCGGTGGGCCAACTGGTTACTGCAGCGGTCCAGCTCGGCGTAGCTCAGTTGCTGGTCGTCGAAAATAAGCGCCACGGCGTCCGGCCGCGCACTTGCCTGGCGTTCCAGCAACTGGTGCGCACACAGGCCGCTGCTGGCCTGCGGTGCCGGGTTCCAGCCTTGAGTCAGTTGACGGCGCTCAGCGTCGGCCAAGAAGTCCAGCTCGGCGATGCAGCGCTGCGGCTCGGCACAGATGGCTTCGAGCAGCGCTTGCCAGTGCCCGGCCATGCGCTCGATACGCGGCGCATCGAACAAGTCGGTGGAGTAGTTGAACGAGGCCGTTACACCGTCGGAACGTTCCAGGGTGTTGAGCGAGATGTCGTATTGCGCGCCCGGCTCCAGCAGGTCCACTTCCCGGACCTTGAGGCCGTGCAGGGCATCGCTGGACACCTGCTCGCCCAAGTCGCGCAAATGGTTGTACAGCACCTGGAAGAACGGGTTCACGCCCTGGTCGCGCTCGGGGTACAGGGCTTCGGCCACCTCAAGGAACGGCACGTCCTTGTTGGCCTGGGCCTGCAACGTGGTCTCCTTGATCGCGGCCAGCAGCTGCGGGAACGGCAGGCTGCCATCGACGCCCACCCGCGCCACCACCACGTTGATGAAGAAGCCGATCAGCCCTTCGAGCTCCAGGCGGTTGCGGTTGGTGACGGGCACGCCGATGTTGATCGTGTCCTTGCGGCTGTAGCGCGACAGCACGATGGCATAGGCCGCCAAAAAGACATGGAACAGCGTGGCATTGGACGACACCGCCAATGCCCGCAGGCGCTCGGTCAGGGCCAGCGGCAGGCGCACATCGAAGCGGCTGCCCTGGTAGCTTTTGACCTGCGGGCGAATACGGTCGGCGGGCAGTTCGAGGACTTCGAAGTCGTCTTCAAGGCGCGCTTTCCAATAGTCGATCTGTGCCTGCATCTGCCCCTCGTCCAGCCATTTGCGCTGCCAGGCGGCGAAGTCGGCGTACTGCACCGGCAGCGGTTCGATGGCCCGCACCTGGCCGCTGGCCGCCGCGTTGTAGGCCGCAGCAAACTCGCGTACCAGCAGGCTCATCGACCAACCGTCGGAGACGATGTGGTGCAGGGTCAGCGACAGCAGGTGCTCTTGCGCATGCACCATGAACAGGCGGGCACGCAGCAATGGGCCGTGCTCCAGGTCGAACGGGGCGAAGGCTTCGGCCTCCAGCTTGCGCATCTGCGCGGCTTCGTCCTGGCCACTGAGGTCTTCGAAACCGATCGGCACCGAGGCGGCGGGCAGGATGCGTTGCCACGGCAAACCGTTGGCTTCGACGAACACCGTGCGCAGTGACTCGTGGCGCGCCACCAGCGCATCCAGCGCGGCCTGCACCGCAGCACGGTCGAGGGTGCCTTGCATGCGCACGGCCATTGGCGTGTTGTAGGCCAGGCTTTCGGGGTTGAGCTTCCAGAACAGCCACTGACGGTTTTGCGAGCGGGACACCGGCAGTGGCTGCTCGCGGTCGAGGATCTCGATCTCAAGCCCAGCGCCCTGCTCGCCCTCAGCCACTGCCTGGGCGAAGGCCTGCAGGTCGACCGTGTCGAACAAGGTACGCAGCGGGATGTCCAGGCCCAGGTGCTTGCGCACCCGCGATACGGCCTGGGTGGCCAGCAGCGAATGCCCGCCCAAGGCAAAGAAGTTGTCGCTCAGGCCCACCTGCGGCACCTGCAGCACTTCAGCCCAGATCTGCGCCAGTTGCACCTGCAGCGGGGTCACCGGTGCCTGGTAAACCGCCTGGGTGGCCACCGGCTCGGGCAGCGCCTTGACGTCGACCTTGCCGTTGACCGTGACCGGCAGTTGCGCCAGCACCATCAGGTGGGTCGGCACAATGTGCTCGGGCAGCAGGCCTTTGAGCGTGGCGCGAATCGTGTCCTGCCAAGCTTGGCTGTCTGCCGGCATTTGGCTGGGCACCAGCCAGGCCGCCAGCACCGCTTCCGGTGCCTGGCCCTTGACCCGGACCACGGCGTTGGCGACGCCCTCCAGGCTAAGCAACTGCTGCTCGATCTCGGCCAGTTCCACGCGGTAACCGCGGATTTTCACCTGGCCGTCCATGCGCCCGGCAAACTGCAGCTCGCCAGCGGCGTTGTGCCGTACCCAGTCGCCACTGCGGTACAGGCGTTCGCCGTGGGCACCACTTGGGTCGGGCACGAAGCGCTCGGCGGTGAGCGCCGGGCGGCCGAGGTAGCCACGGGCAAGGCCGGCACCGCCGATGTACAGCTCGCCCTTGGCCTTGGCCGGCAGTGGCTGCAGGCAGCTGTCGAGCACGCTGACGGTTGCGTTGGCCAGCGGTTGGCCGAGCGACGCCTGATCGTCCAGTTCAGCCACCAGCACGCCGACCGTGGTCTCGGTCGGGCCGTAGTGGTTGAACACCTTGAGTGCCGGCGCCAGGGCGCGGATTTTGCCGAGCAGGCCCGGGCTGATGGCTTCGCCGCCCAGCACCAGGCACTGGCCAGGCAGTGCCGCGCGACCGGCGACCAACATGGCCTCCAGGTGCGAGGGCACAATCTTAACGGCGTCCACCTGGTGCTGTGCCAGGTAGGCCGCAAAGCCCTCGGCATCCAACACTTGCTCGCGCAGCATCAGGTGCAAGGTCTGGCCGCCGCACAGGGCGCCGAACAGCATGGTGTGGCCGAGGTCCGCAGCCGGGGTCGAGACTTGCGCCATGCTGTGGATCTGCCCCACCGGCAGGCGTGCGGCGATACCCTCAACGTAGTTGCCCAAGGCGCCATGGCTGATCGCGACGCCCTTGGGCTGGCCGGTGGTGCCGGAGGTGTAGATCACGTAGGCGAGGTTGGCTGCGGCAGCACTAGGGCGTGGCGTGTTTTGGCTTAGGGCTTGGGTGTGTTCCCACGCCAGTCGAGAGACGCCTTCAGGCAGCTCCGCCTGCCAGCTGCCAGGGGCCAGCACCCGCTGGGTGCCGCTGTCGATGAGCAAGTAGGCTAGGCGTTCGGCCGGTTGTTCAGGCTCCAGGGGCAGGTACGCGCCGCCCGCCTTGAGCACGCCGAGGATGCTGGCGAGCATGCCGACACTGCGGTCAGCCAGCACGCCGACGAGGGTGTCTGGCTGCACGCCGGCTTCGACCAGCCTGTCGGCGATGACCTCGGCGCGGGCATCGAGCTCGCCGTAGCTGGCTGCCTTGCCGGCGGCAATCACTGCGGTGCGTGTGGGGTGGCGGCGGGCGGCGTCGGCAAAGCGCTGGTGAACCAGCAGTGGTTCGACCAAATGACCTGGCACACCCCGAGTGGCTGCCAGGCCCGGCAACGGCAACTCGCCCACCGCGCCAGCAGTGTCATCGGCCAGCGCCTGCACCAAGGCCAGCCATTGCTCGCCCAGGGCCTCGACAGTGGCCGCATCGAACACGTCCAGGGCATAGGTGAAGGCCGCATGCAGCTGCCCGGCACGCTCGTGGGTATCCAGCGCCAGGTCGAAACGGGCGCTGTGCTTTTCCAGCGTGATCGGCGCCAGGCTCAGCCCGGAGCGGGTCTTGATGGCTTCGACATCCGCCACCTGGGCCTGGTGGTTGAACAGCACGCGGAACAGCGGGCTGTCGGTGCTGCGGGGCAGGTCCAAGGCTTCGACCAGTTGCTCGAACGGCAGGTCCTGGTGGCTCTGCGCGCCCACGGCGGTTTCGCGCACACGCTGCAACAGGCCGGTGATGTCCAGCAACGGGTCGAGCTCGGTGTGCAGCACTTGGGTATTGATGAAGCAGCCGATCAAACCCTGGCTTTCGGCGCGGTTGCGGTTGGCGATGGGCACGCCGACGCGGATTGCGCCCTGCCCGCTGTAGCGCTGCAGCAGCAGCTTGAAGGCCGCCAGCAAAACCATGAACAAGGTGACGTTGTGCCGACGCGCCAGGCCGCGCAGGCGCTCGGCGACATCGGCAGCAATCGGGAATGCGTGGCGGGCGCCGCGGTAGCTTGGCCGGCCGTTGCGGGTGCGGTCCAGCGGCAGCTCCAGCGGGGCGTGATCATCGCCCAGGCGCGCCTGCCAGTACGCCAGCTGGCGGTCCTGCTCACCGGCCTCGAGCCAACTGCGCTGCCACAGGGCGTAGTCACGGTACTGGATCGGTAGGGGCTCGAGTGTGGCCTGGGTGCCGGCCACGGCGGCGTCGTACAGGTGCAGGAATTCGTCGATCAGCACGTTCATCGACCAGCCATCGGCGACGATGTGGTGCAGGGTCAGCAGCAGGACATGTTCCTGCGCTGCCAGTTGCAGCAGGCGCACGCGCATCAGCGGGCCGGTGGCCAGGTCGAAAGGCGCCAGGGCCTCTGCTTCGGCAATCGATTCGAGGGCGTGTTGGCGGGCCGCTTCGGCCAGCTCGCTCAGGCAGTCCTGGCGCAATTGCAGCGGGGCCGCGACGGCATCCACGTGCTGACGCACGTCATCGCCGTCGGCGACAAAGCGGGTGCGCAGGGTTTCGTGGCGGGCGACCAGGGCGTCGAATGCGTGTTGCAGGGCGCTCAGGACCAATGGGCCATTAAGGCGCACGGCCATCGGCAGGTTGTAGGCTGCGCCTTGGGGGTCGAGTTGCCAGAGGAACCACATGCGCCGCTGGGCGTAGGACAACCGGTCACGCTCGTCGACCTCGACACCCGGCGCAATCGGCAGCACGGAGAAGTCCATGCCCTCGCCCTGCAACGCCTTGAGGAACAGGCGGCGCTTGTCGGGGCTGAGTTCGATGAAGCGGCGGGCGAGTTTGAGCGTCTGTTCAGCATTCATGTCGAGCGGTGTCCTGGCAGTCGAGCGGTAACTGTCAGACGAAGGCATGGGGGGCTGATTTAGGGGTTGGGGCTGATAGGTGCATGCCTTGGGTTTTGCAGCGCCGGTGAGATCGAGCGCCGCCCGCGCGGCGCATCGCGAGCAACGCTCGCTTGTATGGTAGGACTTGAAGGGAGGAGGAGGGACACCGCTCGCTTCTGTACGCCACCAGACGCTGGTCGCGGGCGACCACGACGGCTTCTTTCACGCCTTCGATGGCCGTCAGGCCAGCCTGGATTTCACCCAGCTCGATGCGTAGGCCGCGCAGCTTCACCTGGTCATCGTTGCGGCCCAGGTATTCGATGTTGCCATCGGCCAGGTGCCGCGCCAGGTCGCCGGTGCGGTACAGGCGTGCACCAGGGCGGGTGCTGAACGGATCGTCGAGGAAGCGTTCGGCGGTCAGTTCGGTGCGGTTCAGGTAGCCTCGGGCGACTTGCACGCCGCCGATGAACAGCTCGCCAGCCACGCCTTGCGGTACGGGTTGCCCCAGCGTATCGAGTACTCCTCGCCCCGTTAATTTTTGCATCCATCCTGCGGGTCGCCCCATAAACACCTCGATCAAGGTGTTGCGACGACCAGTTGAATCCGCCCAATACTGCTCAGCGCTGTACCAGTCCCTTCATCAGCGGTACGGAGTTCAATGCTCGATGACTGATGGATATGACTGTTACCAGAACGCGCTAGCTGAGCGAATCAACGGAATTCTTAAGATGGAGCTACTGTTGAGCAGCCCTGAAGACCTGGAACAAGCGAGGCAGATGGTTGACGAGGCAGTGCAAATCTACAATACGGAGCGGCCACATATGGCCCTGAAAAACAAAACGCCCGATGCGGTGCATCGGGCGCTCTGAGGCCTAACGGCCTCACCTGAAAAGGTGTAAACCTATTTCAGGACTAGACACCATCTTGCTCGATCCGATGCGGCGTCGCGGGAGCAATTGTCTTGCCTAAATTTTGAAAGTTTGCGCGATTACTGTGGGAGCGGGCTTGCCCCGCGAACACCGGCAAAGCCGGTGCCATTCACCGCGCCGCCCCATTCGCGGGGCAAGCCCGCTCCCACAGAGGCCGAAGCCTGCCTGAACTTCAGTTTTTTTCAGCCCGCTCACGCAACCCTTTCAGGGTATTGAACGGCGCATCGACCACGAACTTGTTAGCCACCATCGCCGGTACACTGCCGCCCGGCTCGGTGTGCACCTGGTAGGTCACTTCTGTCGTGTCACCCTTGGGCACCAACTTCCAGAAGCCCTCGACTTTCGCCACCCGCACGAACCCCTTCTCCTCCGGGAGATAGGTCGGCTCTTCCTTCAGGTTACGCGTCAGGCTACCGTCCGCCTCCTTGACCGTGGTGATGCGCAGCACCGAGTCCCGCGGGGTGACCGGCCATGGCGTATTGAACTGGGTGTAGGTCCAACTCTGATCACCTTCATGCTTGAGCAGCTTCTGCGACTTGCACTCATGAATCCAGGCACACGCCCCGGCTACGTCCTCTTGCAGCGCCTCGACCTTGGCCAGCGGCGCCTTGATCACGGTAACGCCGCGGTAGGCCTTGTACTTGGAGCCCGCCACTTCACTGAGGGAAACCTTGATCCCCTCCTCGTCCTTGGCCACCTGCCAGTTCTCGGCCCAGGCAGCGGGCGCCAACAACACACCCATGCCACACAGCAGTGCAATACGCTTGAACGATCTCATCATCTTTATCCTTATTGTCGAAGATCCAGCCTGTCACGCCGCCGTCATCTGCTCCCACCAACCGAGAATCCTGATTGCCTCATCGCGATCACTGCCGCACACCTCGATGTCTGCCTTGAACCCACCGCACACCGCCGGCCGCTCGGGCTTGCCGAACAGGTCGCAGAGGTTGTCGACGGTCAGGTGCAGGCAGCGCTCGCCGGCCGGCTTGCCTTGGGGCATGCGCGGCATTGCAGAGCTGATGGACGGGGCGATGCAGCAAGCACCGCAACCCTCACGGCAATTCATGGCTATTCACCAAAATCAGGTCTCCCTGGAGCAAAACGGGACGAACATCCCCGGATAGTAACCGCTCAAACATGCGTTTGAAATTGCTGGCCCGATGAAATATGCCGTGACCCAGCAGTCAGTTGCCTGGCTATTGGCGGTACTCGAACTCGATTGCCGCTCCTTCCACATCGCGGCGGCTTTCATTGCGTAATTGCAGTTGCATTTCGTTGCTGATCAAGCGGCCGTTGAGCTGGAACGGGCTTTCATCGCTCTGTGGCTTTTCAGTGAACATGGCCGGCAGCAAAGGTTTGCGTCGCGTGGGCGAACTGCCCACATTCGGTTCAAGGTCGTTGACCATGTCGACAGGCAAACTCAGATCCAGCGCGGGCTTGGGCAACGGTGTAGCCACCGCCTTGCTGACCGGCTTGTGCGCCGTACGCTTTTTGGCAGGCTTGGCAGCTTTGCCAGCCGCCTGTTTCGACACAGGCTTGGCCACCGGCTTTTTCACGGGTTTGGTTTGGGAAGCCTGCGCCTGGCCGGCAGGCTGCGCAGCCTGGGCGACGCCGCTGAAACAGCAGATCGGCACCAGGCAAAAACTCAGAGCGATACAGCGCAACAGTTTCATGGACATCGGCAGTCAGGCTGGAAAATGCATATGCTCCCTGTTCCGCCTGCGCCTGACAAGCCTACAAAAGTGAACCTGTAGTCTCTCTGCACAATTGCTGGGCCAAAAGCCCCAGGGTAATCACCGCCCGCTCGGCCTCTTTG
Source organism: Pseudomonas sp. NGC7 (assembly GCF_047159675.1). Lineage (NCBI taxonomy): Bacteria > Pseudomonadati > Pseudomonadota > Gammaproteobacteria > Pseudomonadales > Pseudomonadaceae > Pseudomonas > Pseudomonas sp. NGC7. Next base: position 4,903,802 of record NZ_BAAFZY010000001.1, read on the forward strand.
TTCCACGGGATGCCGCAGTTAAGCCGGATGCAGTGGTTGAATTGCTCGGTGTTACTGAAGATCAACCCCGGCGCGATACTGATGCCCTGCTCCAGCGCCCGCACATGCAGGTCCTGGGTATTGACCCGCCCCGGCAGGCTCACCCAGAGAATGAACCCGCCGGTAGGCCGGGTCATCTGCGTGCCTTCTGGGAAGTGCTGCTGCACCGCCAACTGGTAAGCACTGAGGTTCTTGCGGTACTCCTGGCGGATGTAGCGCAGGTGCCGGTCATAGCCGCCGTTCTCCAGGTAAGCGGCCACCCCCATCTGCGTCACGCTGCAGGCCGAATGAGTGGTGAAGGTCTGCAGGCGCTGGATTTCGTCCTGGTACCGCCCCGCCACCATCCAGCCGACCCGCACCCCCGGCGACAGGGTCTTGGAAAAGCTCGAGCAATAGATCACCCGGTCCAGCCGGTCGAACGCCTTCAGCGCCTTGGTCTTGCCTTGTTCGAACATCAATTCGCCATAGATGTCGTCTTCGACGATCTGGATATCGAAGTCCGAAGCCAGGCGCAGCAACTGTTTTTGCCGCTCCTCAGGGATGGTGCCGCCCAGCGGGTTGCTCAGGCGCGACGTCAGCACCAACGCCTTGATCGACCACTGGTTGGCGGCCAACTGCAAGGCTTCCAGGCTGATCCCGGTGGACGGGTCGCTTGGAATTTCGATCACTTTCAGGCCCAGCAGGTCAGCCAACTGCAGCAAACCGTAGTAAGTCGGCGACTCGGCGGCGATCAAGTCCCCCGGGCGGGTCAGCACGCGCAGCGACATCTGCAAGGCATCGACGCAGCCATGGGTCACGATGATTTCACGCGGGTCGACCAGCACACCGGCATCGCGCATGCGGATGGCGATCTGTCGGCGCAGCGGCTCGAAGCCTGGGCTGAACATGTAACTGAACGCACGTGGGCTATGGAAGCGGGTCACTTTGGCAATCTGCTGGTGCAGGGCGCGCACCGGCAGGTAATCCACATGAGGCACCGCAGCACCGAACGGAAACACGCCGTCGCGGCGCGCTTCGGTCAACACCTGCTGAATGATGCTGGCCCGGGTCACCAGGCCAGGGCGCTCTACCCGGGCGATATCCGGTGTTTGCGCGGTCAGGGCGGGGGTCTGGTGAACGTAGTAGCCCGACTGCGGGCGCGCGCGGATCAGCCCCTGGTCTTCAAGATTGGCATAGGCCTGCAGCACCGTGGCGTGGCTGACATTGAGCTGGGCGCTCATCTTGCGCACGGAGGGCACGCGCTCACCCGGCTGGTAGACACCGCGGCGGATGTCCTCAGCCAGTTGCTGGGCGATACGCTGGTAAAGCAGCAGGTTGGTCATGGCGATATCTCGACGCGCGGACGGGCTCGTTATTGTTGTGCGACTCACTGACGGCAGAGAATACCGTAACAGTTGCGAAGTGTACTGGGACAGATTGCAGAATAGCCAACATTACAATGCCAGGACAGCATCCAGACAAGCGAGCCGGCCCGCTCACCGATAATTGGCATATGACCAAGGGGCTGGTGAGCGGGTTAACCTGTGGGAGCGGGCTCGCCCCGCGAACACCGGCGAAGCCGGTGCCATGCATCGCATCGCCCCCTTCGCGGGGCAAGCCCGCTCCCACAATGACCAGGTTCAATCACCTACAAGCAGGACCCATCCGCCAGCGAGATCAACGCGCGGGGGCGAGCTTGCCCTTGTCGTCAGAAAAGACGATTTCCACCCGGCGATTCTGCGCCCTGCCCCGCTCCGAGGCATTGGCTTCGATCGGGTACTGGTCACCATAGCCTTCAACCTGCAGACGCTTTTCGTCGATGCCCAGGTCCACCAGCATGTCAGCCACCGCCTGCGCGCGATCACGCGAGAGCTTCAGGTTGTCTTCCGGGGCGCCGGTGCTGTCGGTGTAACCCTCGATGCGCACCACACGGCGCGGGTTGAGCTGGAGGAACTGCACCAGTTTGAGCACCGTACGGCTGGCCGAATTCTTAAGGTCGGCACGCCCGGTATCGAACAGCACATCGCCCAAGGTCATCACCAGGCCACGGTCCGTCTGCTCCGAAGCCAATGCGGCAATCTGCGACTCGACCCACTTGCCTTGCTGCTGCACGCTGGCGAGCTTCGCTTCACGCAGCGCCAATTGCAGGCGTTGGCGCTCCAGGTCGAGCTTGGCCAGGCGCTCCTGGTTCAGCGCAAGCTTGGCATGTTCGCTGGCAATTTCGCTGTAGCGCTGGCTCAGGTAGGCGTAGTGGCGCACATCGGTACCGGTGCCGATATAACTGGACAAGCGCTCGGCCCGCGCCAGCGATTCACCGGCACGAATCACATCGCGCGGCGCACTGCGCAGCACGTCGGAGTCGTCTTTTACCTTCTGGAAGGTGGCACTGGCTTCATCCAGCGCCGCCTCGCTGCGATGGCTGGCGCACCCGTGCAAGCCTGCCGTCAACGCCAGCAACACCAGCGCCGTCATGGGTGTATGGCGCATCATGGCTGCACCTCCAGCTGTTTGCGCAGGCGCGTAACCCGCGATTGCAGCACTTGCAGCTGCTCTTCACTCTTCTGGTTCAGCACCTGTGCCTCGGCCAGGCGTGCATCCAGCTCGGCCTGCTCGGCACGCATGCGCGCATCGCGAAAATCTTCGGTAAGCATGTTGGTCTTGGCCCGGGCAAGCTTGTCTTCGGCCAGTTTGAGCGCCTCGACCTGCTCGGTGGCGCCAACGGCCTTGGCCTGTTCCAGCGCCTGCTCGGAAATGCGCAGCTGCTCGTTCGGCGCCGGGTCGTTGGCGCAACCCGCCAGGCCGAGCATGGCCAGAGCAAGGAATAGTGGTTGGATTCTCACGCAATCTTCCTAATGTTTGGGGGCGTCCAGCGGCACCTGCATCTGCGCCTTCCAGCGCTCGACATTTCGTTGCAGCACAGCCTCGGACGCACCGGAGATCGGCAATTCTGTCAGTTTTTTCGCCAGTTGCCCACGCAACCAGCTGTCATTGCACGCCGAGTTGTGCGACACGGCCAGGTACAGCCCTGGGCGATCGACTGGCAGGCCGCGGGCAATCAGGTCGTTGCTCATGCCCAGGCTCTGGGTCATGGCCATGCCGGAGTAGCGCCCGGCGAGCACATAGTCCACCTGCCCCAGCACCAGTTTCTGGAATGCCTGGGTCAGGTTTTGCGCAGGCTGCAACTTCAGATGGGCTTTGGCGAACGCTTCAAAGGCCGGCGTGAGACGCGCGCGCTCAGACAAACTGCCCTGGTACTTGGCCAGGTCTGCCGGGCCCTCGAAGGCCAGCTCGGCGTCATGCCGCGTCCAGACCAGGTATTCGTTCAACTGCAACGGCGGGTGGATGTAGTCCAGTGCGGTCAGCTGGCCGACCTGCAGGGGCGTATCGAGCAGCAGGTCCATTCGCCCACTGCGCACTTCTTCCAGCGCCTGATCGCGTCGCCCTGCACTCAGCACGTCCACCTTCACACCCAGCTCACTGGCCACCTGCTGCAACAGGTCGACATTGGCGCCGATCAGGTGCTTGGGGTCTTTCGGGTCCTGCCAGGAATACGGGGGCGCATCGGGGCTGCCGGTCGCGACCAAACGTTCGCACTTGCCTGCCGCCATCGCGACGGGCGCCAGCATCGCCGCCATGCATGCCAGTACACCGCCTGCTTTACGCAGCACCATTGCTCACTCCTTGTATTGCTTGGCCCGGCCCATCAGGTACACGCCGCACCTGTAGGAGCAGCCTTGTGCGGCGAAAGGGCCGGCATGACCAACCAATTTTTGTGGCTGTGACTGCCTCTTCGCAGCACAAGGCTGCTCCTACAGGAACCGCGACAAGCACTGCATCGGAAAAGGCCATAAAAAAACCCGGCCCTCAGTACGAGGGCCGGGCTTCTTTATAAGTGAAGCAGGCGGATCAGACCAGCTTTTCCAGCTCCGGAACCGCTTCGAACAGGTCAGCGACCAGGCCGTAGTCGGCCACCTGGAAGATCGGCGCTTCTTCGTCCTTGTTGATCGCAACGATCACTTTGGAGTCTTTCATGCCGGCCAGGTGTTGAATCGCGCCGGAGATACCGACGGCGATGTACAGCTGCGGTGCGACGATTTTGCCGGTCTGGCCGACCTGCATGTCGTTTGGCACAAAGCCTGCGTCGACCGCGGCGCGCGAGGCACCGACGGCGGCGCCGAGCTTGTCAGCCAGGCTGTACAGGTGCTTGAAGTTGTCACCGTTGCCCATGCCACGGCCGCCGGAAACGACGATCTTGGCAGCGGTCAGCTCTGGGCGATCAGACTTGGCCAGCTCTTCGCCGACGAAGGTGGAGATACCGGCGTTGTGCGCAGCGCCAACAGTTTCGACAGCAGCGGAACCGCCTTCGGCAGCAACGGCGTCGAAACCAGTGGTACGCACGGTGATGACCTTGACCGCAGCGCTCGATTGCACGGTGGCAATGGCGTTGCCGGCATAGATCGGGCGCTTGAAGGTGTCGGCCGATTCAACCGAGATGATCTCGGAGATCTGGTCGACGTCCAGCAGTGCGGCGACGCGCGGCAAGATGTTCTTGCCGTTGGTGGTGGCCGGGGCCAGCACGTGGCTGTAACCCTTTGCCAGCTCGACGATCAGCGGCGCGACGTTTTCTGGCAGGACGTGGGCGTAGGCTGCGTTGTCAGCAACCAGTACCTTGGCAACACCCGCGATCTTGGCAGCAGATTCGGCAACGCCGCCGACGTTCTGGCCAGCGACCAGCACGTGCACATCACCACCGATCTTGGCGGCTGCGGCGACAGTGTTCAGGGTGGACGGGGCTACAGCACCGTTCTCGTATTCAGCGACAACCAGGATAGTCATTTAGATTACCTTCGCTTCGTTCTTCAGCTTCTCGACCAGTTCGGCCACCGACTTGACCTTGATACCTGCGCTGCGTGCAGCCGGCGCTTCGACTTTCAGGGTCTTGTTGGTGGAAGCGAGCGATACGCCCAGCGCGTCTGGCGTAACGGTCTCCAGCGGCTTCTTCTTGGCCTTCATGATGTTCGGCAGCGACGCGTAGCGCGGCTCGTTCAGGCGCAGGTCGGTGGTGACGATCGCTGGCAGGCTCAGCGATACGGTCTGCAAGCCGCCATCGATTTCACGGGTGACGTTCAGCTTGTCGCCAGCGACTTCAACCTTGGAGGCGAAGGTGCCTTGGGCGTAGCCGGTCAGCGCAGCCAGCATCTGGCCGGTCTGGTTGTTGTCGCTGTCGATGGCCTGCTTGCCGAGAATGACCAGCTGTGGCTGCTCTTTGTCGACAACGGCTTTCAGCGCCTTGGCCACGGCCAGCGAATTCAGCTCATCAGCGGCTTCGACCAGAATGGCACGATCGGCACCCAGTGCCAGCGCAGTACGCAGCTGCTCCTGGGCAGTGGTCGGGCCGACGGAAACGACGACGATCTCGGTCGCAACGCCCTTCTCTTTCAGGCGTACGGCTTCCTCAACGGCGATTTCGCAGAAGGGGTTCATGGACATCTTGACGTTTGCAAGGTCGACGCCGGAGTTGTCCGCTTTGACGCGAACCTTGACGTTGTAGTCGACCACTCGTTTGACAGCTACAAGAACCTTCATGGATTCCTCGTTACTCTCCGGTGAATAGAAAGTCGCCTGGGGACATGCCCGGCGATGCGCGTGGGTACAAGGGCACCTCTAAAAACGTACCGGGAGAAGCAAACTTCAAGGTGACCGAGCAGTCTTGTCGCGACGCTTGCGGCAAATACCCGCGGGTCATTTTCTGTGGTGGCGTGTAAACTCCACTACATACCGTGAATTGGCCCGAAAGCCTTACTCCACACCTGGTCTTTAGAGGTGTACCTGCGCCCGGCGGTAAGCCTACGGCGAACGTAAAACCGCTCGTATCTTGACCGCAACACCCAATCCGGTCAATACGGCAAATCGGTCACCCTCCAGCCGTACGCCTGTGATTTTACTGGCCTGCGGCAAATTCAAACAAACGTTTGTATTGGACCCGCCAAGTGGTGTAGATATAATGCGCGGCCAAGACAAAACGGTGTAGTCCATCCTCTGCGCTGCTACAGCTCCGCTCCCGTGAAGCGCGGTGCGCATGATCACCCCACACCCATAAGACAAAGCAACAGCACGAGCCTTGATGAGTAGGAGAGAACCAGTGGAACGCGAATACATGGAATTCGACGTGGTCATCGTCGGCGCCGGCCCGGCGGGGCTGTCCGCCGCCTGCCGCCTGAAGCAGAAGGCCGCCGAAGCCGGTAGCGAGATCAGCGTCTGCGTGGTCGAAAAAGGCTCCGAAGTCGGTGCGCACATCCTCTCCGGCGCGGTGTTCGAGCCGCGCGCACTGAACGAACTGTTCCCTGACTGGAAGGCACTCGGCGCGCCGCTGAACACCGAGGTCAAGCGTGACGATATCTATGTGCTGAAGGACGCTGGCAGCTCGACCAAGGTCCCCGACCTGTTCGTGCCCAAGACCATGCACAACCACGGCAACTACATCATCTCCCTGGGCAACCTGTGCCGCTGGCTGGCCCAGCAGGCCGAAAACCTGGGCGTTGAAATCTACCCAGGCTTCGCTGCCCAGGAAGCGCTGTTCGATGAAAACGGCGTGGTACGCGGCATCGTCACCGGCGACCTGGGTGTCGACCGCGAAGGCAACCCGAAAGACGGCCTGTACACCCCTGGCATGGAACTGCGCGCCAAGTACACGCTGTTCGCCGAAGGTTGCCGCGGCCATATCGGCAAGCAGCTGATCAAGCGCTTCAACCTCGACAGCGAGTCCGACGTCCAGCACTACGGCATCGGTCTCAAAGAAATCTGGGAAATCGACCCAAGCAAGCACGAGCAGGGCCTGGTGGTGCACACCGCAGGCTGGCCGCTGGACGTGATGAGCGCCGAAAACACCGGTGGTTCGTTCCTGTATCACCTGGAAAACAACCAGGTGGTGGTAGGCCTGATTGTCGACCTGTCCTACAGCAATGCCTACCTGTCGCCGTTCGATGAGTTCCAGCGTCTCAAGCACCACCCGGTGATGAAGCAGTACCTCGAAGGCGGCAAGCGCATCAGCTACGGCGCCCGCGCCATCTGCAAAGGCGGCCTCAACTCGTTGCCGAAGATGGTATTCAACGGCGGCGCATTGATCGGCTGCGACCTGGGCACCCTGAACTTCGCCAAGATCAAGGGCAGCCACACCGCAATGAAATCCGGCATGCTCGCCGCAGAAGCGGTCGCCGATGCGTTGATCGCAGGCAGCGAGGGCGGCGACGCACTCACTACCTATGTCGACGCTTTCAAGGCCAGCTGGCTGCACGAAGAGCTGTTCGCCAGCCGAAACTTCGGCCCGGCGCTGCACAAGTTCGGGCCGATCCTGGGTGGTGCGTTCAATTACATCGACCAGAACTGGTTCGCCGGCAAGCTGCCCTTCACGCTGCACGACACCAAGCCCGATTACGCCTGCCTCAAGCTCGCGGCCGACTCGAAAAAGATCGACTACCCGAAACCGGACGGCAAGCTCAGCTTCGACAAGCTCAGCTCGGTATTCCTCTCCAGCACCAACCATGAAGAGGAACAACCCTGCCACCTGAAGCTGACCGACCCGAACATTCCGATCGCCAGCAACCTGCCGCTGTACGACGAGCCGGCCCAGCGTTACTGCCCTGCCGGCGTGTACGAAGTGGTCATCCAAGATGACGGCAGCAAGCGCTTCCAGATCAACGCGCAAAACTGCGTGCACTGCAAGACCTGCGACATCAAGGACCCCGCCCAGAACATCACCTGGGTAACCCCTGAAGGCGCCGGCGGGCCGAACTACCCGAACATGTAAGGCCCGTGCCCTTGCGGCATTAAAAAGCCCCCGCCTCGTCAGAGCCGGGGGCTTTTTGCTGCCTACTCGCATCAGGCAGTGCGTACTTCTTCGAACAGTTCCGGGTGGCGATCCAGCAGTTTGAACAGCTTGACCAACGCCACGGGTGGCCTGGTTTTACCGTTTTCGTAACGGGAGAACGCATTCACGCCACCCCCGAAGATCTCCCCTGCTTCACGCTGGTCGAGATCGAATTTCTTGCGCACTGAGACGATGAAGCCCGGGTCGACCGCCGCAGCGTTGACCTGGCGATTGAACGCCGACATCAGGTCACTGATGCGCAAAGCTTCATCATGGCTCAGCACTGCCTCACCACAGGCAGCACAGTAGTCGCCACTGACATTCGGAATAAGGGTCGCTTCACCCTTGTATCGATAGGGCATGTCCTGAGTGTCGGGCGCAAGCTCCGCACCGCCGCAGATTGGACATCTCATGGTTACATCTCCTTGAAAGACACGATGAGAACGTCGTCCACCACAGACAGTTTGAGGTACACGTACGCCTTGACCGTAAGCGGACGATAAACATCCTGCCAAACGCGATGATCAACGTAGCTGGTCATGCTTTTGTAAAAGTCTCTGCGCTCCAAGCCATTGATGACATCGAGCATATCCGGGTATTCCATCCCCAGTGCCTGGGCGTCTCGCAACGAGGCGGTAGTCGGGCTGATACGTCCAGCACTGACCAATGCCCTTATCCGCTGCAGCGGACAGTGAGGCGTTCTCTTTTCCATGAGAAATTAACCTTCCAGGTTAAATTTGGCTAATAGGTTATTCCAATAGCCCCCACCCGGAAGTCTGCCTCACCACCTGCCAGCCGCTACTGGCTCATTTGTCACCGCACATGATTGGCATGGGCTCCGCCGCAAACGCCAAGGGCTCGCGACGCCCGAAGTACAGGGCAGTAAGCAGCCCCACCATGCCCATGATCAGACAAAACCCGACACACACCCATGGGCTCCAAGGCATCAAGGCGATCAGCGCCAGCGGCGTGGTGCTGGCCCACAGGGCATAGGCGACGTTATAGGTGAAGGAAATGCCCGACACCCGGATCTGCGCAGGGAACAGCCCGACCATCACCGACGGCACCACGCCCACCACGCCACAGCACAGCCCTGCCACGGCATAAGCCAGCCAGGTTGCGCCCCACTGGCCCACCAGGCTTGCATACAACACACCGATGCCCAGCGGCAGCAGCAGGCTGTAGATCATCAGGGCACGCCAGGCGCCCAGGCGATCGACCAGCAGGCCGGCCAGTACACAACCGATATTAAGGAAGACAATACCCGCACTGCTGAGGGCAAAGGTGTGCCCGGCAGTCATGCCAAAACGCTGTTGCATCACCGTCGGCGTGATCACCACCAGCACCACCACCGCCGACGTCAGCACACAGGTCAGCAGCGCCGCTGGGATCAGCGCCCGGCGATGCTCGCCCAACACGCGCCGCAGCGGAAACGCCACCGGCTGCTCCTGGCGCTCGCGCAAGGCCAGGAACACGGGCGTTTCGCTGAGCCACCGCCGCAGCCACACGCCTATCACGCCAAACACCCCACCCAGCAGGAAGGGGTAGCGCCAGGCATGGTCGAGAATTTCTTCGGGGGTGAACACCTGCGCCAGCAGCGTGGCCGTCAGTGCGCCCAGCAAGTAACCGAAGGTAAGCCCAGCCTGCAAGAAGCCCAGGGCATAGCCCCGTCGCCCAGGTGGCGCATGCTCGGCAACGAACGTCCAGGCACTGGGCACCTCGCCGCCGACCGCCGCCCCCTGCAGAATGCGCAGCGCCAGCAGAATCAACGGCGCGGCGTATCCGATGTCGGCGTACGTCGGCATCACACCGATCAGCAGGCACGGCAGGGCCATCATCAGGATGCTCAGGCTGAACACCCGCTTGCGCCCCAGATGATCGGCGAAATGCGCCATCAGGATGCCGCCCAGTGGCCGCGCCAGGTAACCGGTGACGAAGATCCCGAAGCTTTGCAGCAGGCGCAGCCATTCCGGCATTTCTGGCGGGAAAAATAGCTTGCTGAGGGTCAGGGCGAAGAACACGAAGATGATGAAATCGTAGATTTCCAGCGCGCCACCCAGTGCCGCCAGGCCCAAGGTCCGGTGGTCGCCACGGCTGAACCGTGGCGGGCGAGCGGTATCGATGGCAGTCATGGCAGAGTCCGCAGATCGGCAAAGGGCAAGAGGATAGCAAATAGCTGCCCCCTTGCCCCGCCCGCATCGGCGCTAGCGGCTGAAGACCGTGTGCGCGAAGTTCGCCCGCGGGCGTGGGCGCAGCGCGCTGGCGGGCACGGCAGCTGGCAGGGGCAGCTTGCCGACCAAAAGCGGCGCGTCAATGATCGCCATGAACGATTCCAGTGCCTCGTTATCGGGCGCTTGCGGCAGGCTCACGCTCACGGATTGGCGCTCGGTTTGCGGCACCGAAGGCACTTGCAACTGCTGGGAGTGGTAAAGCAGGGCGTGCTGGATTTGCGTGCTCACCCGGCAGAAACGCGCCAGGTCGACGCCGACGTGGCTGGCCAGTTCGATGTTGCCAAGCAACAGATGAAAAGGCTGCAAGGCAGATTGCACCAGGCGTTGCAGCTCCTCGAAGCTGTCCACGGGCGCAATCCGGTAATAGCCCAGGCCATTGAGCAACTTTTCCAGCTGCAAGCGCTGGCTGGGGTGCTCGTCGGCGATGAGGATGCGCAGGGTCTTGTTTGCCATTTTCGGACCTGGGCAGTTAGGTAATAAGGGACACTCCCTGACCATACTGCGCCAGTAACGGCAATCGCCAAAGCTTTGCCTGGCTGGGGTCTACCTAGATAGTTGTCGGGAAACCCGCAGAAATCAAGTCGATGCTTGACGGAATTTTCATTCGTCTTTCACCAGACTTTCAGGATTCCCACTCGCGCATGCGCACCCGGCAGTGCTTCATGGCATTGACGATGTGCTTTTCCACCACGCTGCGAGACACCCCCAGGTGCTCGGCAATCTGCTGATGTGACAGGCCATCGAGCTTGCGCAACAGGAAGCAGTCGCGGCAGACCTTGCCCAGTTCATCCAGGGCGCGCTGCATCAGCGCCAGGCGCTGATCGAGCTGCATGTCATGGGTGGGTGCCGGGCTGTGCCAGCGCTCGTCGCTGTCGAGCACCTCCAGTGGCTCGGCCTGGCGAACCTGATGCCGCCGGTGGCGGTCGACCACCAGGTTGAGCGCGGTACGGTACAGAAAGGCACGCGGGTGCTCGATCCGTTCCGCATCGGTGCGCTCCAGCACCCGCAGATAAGCATCGTGCGCAACATCTTCGGCCGCCTGACGACTGCCCAGGCGCGCGGAAAGGAAGCCCACCAGTTCGCGATAGTAATGTTCCACGACGTTACCTGAGAGGGCCCTGCTGCTTTTTCTGAAAGCCATTTCACAAAGCTGTGCAGGACCGAAGTGATGTCAACGTGCGATCTTACAAATTATAATTATTCTCAGCAACACGACTTCCTCCTGCCCTGTACGCTAAATCCCGCCCGCTAGCCTTCGTCTATCTGGGACCTCAGTGCGCGCCGCTTCTTGCGCTGCGCGTAGCCTTCACTCCTGGCTGGAAGTCTGCATGCGACGTTTACCCCACACCCGCCGTCGGCTACTGCTCAGTGGCTTGGCCCTGCTGAGCCTGGGCAGTTTGCTGGCCTGGAAGACCCTGCCCTTCGGCGCGCAGCCGATCAGCACAGTCGCCGTCACCCGTGCCGATATCGAAAGCAGCGTGACTGCCCTGGGCACCCTGCAGCCGCGGCGCTACGTCGACGTGGGCGCCCAGGCTTCCGGGCAGATCCACACGCTGCACGTTGAAGCCGGTGACCAGGTACGCAAAGGCCAACTGCTGGTAGAGATCGACCCGTCCACCCAGCAAGCCAGGCTCGATGCCGGGCGTTATTCGATCGACAACCTCAAGGCACAACTGGCCGAGCAACGTGCACAGTTTCAACTGGCCCAGCAGCAGCTCAAGCGCCAGCGTGACCTGGCGGCCGCCGGTGCGACCCGTGACGAAGACGTGCAGACGGCCGCTGCCCAGCTCAAGGTGACTCAGGCCCGCATCGACATGTTCCAGGCGCAGATTCGTCAGGCCCAGGCCAACCTGCGCAGCGACGAGGCGGAACTGGGCTACACGCGCATTTATGCACCCATGGACGGCACCGTGGTAGCGGTCGATGCCCGAGAAGGCCAGACCCTCAATGCCCAACAGCAGACCCCTCTGATCCTGCGCATCGCCAGGCTTTCGCCAATGACCGTCTGGGCCCAGGTGTCGGAAGCCGACATCGGCAAGGTCAAGCCCGGCATGACCGCTTACTTCACCACCTTGGCCGGCGGCAAGCGCCGCTGGACCAGCACGGTCCGGCAGATTCTACCGATCCCGCCCAAACCGCTGGACCAGAGCAGCCAGGGCGGCGGCAGCCCGACCAGCGCCACCAATGGCACCACCGGCAGCCAGGTGGTGCAGTACACCGTGCTGCTGGATGTCGACAACCCGGATGGCGCCCTGATGGCCGAGATGACCACGCAGGTGTTCTTTGTCGCCGGCCAGGCCAGCCAAGTGCTGACCGTGCCGCTTGCCGCACTGGACGACAACAATGGCTTGCGCCTCGCCCGGGTACTCAACAGCAAAGGCGAAGTGGAACAGCGCCAGGTCCAGACCGGCCTGAGCGACCGGCTGCGGGTGCAGGTACTTGACGGCCTCAGCGAAGGCGAGCGCCTGGTGATCGGCGCCCCCAGCGTCAGCGGAGGTTGAATGACTACGCCCCTGATCGAACTGATCGACATCCGTAAATCCTACGGCGGCGTCGATACCCCCAAGGTCGACATCCTCCAAGGCATCAGCCTGAGCATCCACCCCGGCGAGTTCGTCGCCATTGTCGGCGCCTCCGGCTCCGGCAAATCGACGCTGATGAACATCCTCGGCTGCCTCGACCGGCCAACCGCTGGCAGCTACCACTTTGCGGGCAAGGACGTGGCCGAGCTGGACAGCGACGAACTGGCCTGGTTACGCCGTGAAGCCTTTGGCTTCGTCTTCCAGGGCTACCACCTGATCCCCTCGGGTTCGGCCCAGGAGAACGTCGAGATGCCGGCCATCTATGCCGGTATCGCCGCCAGCGAGCGGCACGCGCGCGCCACCGCCCTGCTCACCCGCCTGGGCCTGGCCAGCCGCACGGGCAACCGTCCGCACCAGTTGTCCGGCGGCCAGCAACAACGCGTATCGATTGCCCGGGCACTGATGAACGGTGGCCACATCATCCTCGCCGACGAACCCACCGGCGCGCTCGACAGCCACAGCGGCACCGAAGTCATGGCGCTGCTCGACGAACTGGCCAGCCAGGGCCATGTGATCATCCTGATTACCCACGACCGCGACGTGGCGGCGCGGGCGCAGCGGGTCATTGAAATCCGCGATGGCCTGATCATCAGCGATTCGGCCGCCGAGCAGCCACCGCCCCCCACACGCCAAGGGCTGCAGGCCGACGACCTGCGCCAGCGCCTGGGCCGCGGCGCCACCCTGCGCGGGGCCTGGAAAGGTGAGCTGGTCGAAGCCTTGCAGGCCGCTTGGCGAGTGATGTGGGTCAACCGTTTTCGCACCGCCCTGACCTTGCTCGGCATCGTCATCGGGGTAGCCTCAGTGGTGGTCATGCTGGCCGTCGGCGAAGGCAGCAAGCGCCAGGTCATGGCGCAAATGGCGGCGTTTGGCTCGAACGTGCTCTACCTCAATGGCAAGCCGGCAACGCTGGGTGAACAGGCCGGCACCATCACCCTCGACGACGTCGCGGCCATCGGCGAGCTGCCCCAGGTCAAGCACGTCATGCCGGTGATCGGCGACAAACTGATGGTGCGCCACGGCAACAACAGCCAGCAGTTTTATGTCGGCGGCAACAACATCTGGTTCCCGGAGATCTTCAACTGGCCGGCGGTCGAGGGCACCTTTTACACCGAGGCCGACGAAGCCAGTGCCGCGCCTGTGGCGGTGATCGGCCAGAAGGTGCGGGAAAAGATGCTCGACCCTGGGCGCGACCCGCTGGGGCAATACATCCTGATCGGCAATGTGCCTTTCCAGGTCGTCGGCATTCTCGCCGGTAAAGGCGCCAGTTCCGGCGACCAGGACAGCGACGGGCGCATCGCGGTGCCCTATTCCGCCGCGGCTATCCGCCTGTTCGGCCAGCGCGACCCAGACTACATCGCCGTCGCCGCGCACGACTCCACCCGGGTCAACGAAGCCGAAGTGGCCATCGATCACTTGCTGCGCCAGCGTCACCAGGGCCGTCAGGATTTCGAGCTGACCAACGACGCAGCACTGATCCAGGCCGAGGCACGCACGCAGAACAGCCTGTCGCTGATGCTGGGCGCAATCGCGGCAATTTCGTTGTTGGTGGGTGGCATCGGGGTGATGAACATCATGCTCATGACCGTGCGCGAGCGTACGCGTGAGATTGGCATCCGCATGGCCACCGGCGCGCGCCAGCGCGACATCCTGCGGCAGTTTCTCAGCGAGGCCGTGATGCTGTCGATGGTCGGCGGCGTGGCCGGCATCGTCCTGGCCCTGGCCATCGGCGGCGGCCTGATGCTGGCCGAGGTTGCCGTAGCCTTCGCCCTGCCTGCCATATTCGGCGCGTTCGCCTGCGCTGTCGTCACCGGCATCGTGTTCGGCTTCATGCCGGCCCGCAAAGCCGCCCGACTCGACCCGGTCAAAGCCCTTACCAGCGAATAATCCATGACCTTGCCAAGCCGTATCAGCCTATTGACCTTGTGCCTGAGCCTTGCCGCCTGCAGCACGCCGCCCACGCCTGACAGCGGGATTGCCGCGCCGCACGCCTGGCAAGGCGAGGCCGCGCCGTCATCCACCGAGCTGCCATCAGCACAGTGGTGGCACGCGTTTGCCAGCAGCGAGCTGGACCGCCTGGTCGAGCGCGCCCGGCTCAACGCTTATGACCTCGCGGCCGCCACGGCGCGTGTGCGCCAGGCCCAGGCCCAAGCCGTCATCGCTGGCGCGCCATTGCTACCCGAACTGAACCTGGGCCTGGATGGCAGCCGCCAGCGGCTGTTGAAGGGTGAAGGCAACGACCAACTGGACGTCAGCAGCAGCGAACGCACCAGCACCGCGTTCGACCTCAAACTCAGCGCCAGCTACGAGATCGACTTCTGGGGTGGCCTGCGCGCAGCACGGGCCAGCGCCTTGCGCAGCCTCGATGCCAGCCGCTTCGACCGGCAGACGGTCGAGCTGACCTTGGTCAGCGCCGTGGCCGACAGCTACCTGCAAGGCCTGGCCCTGGAAGCGCAACTGAACATCGCCCGGCTCAACCTGCGCAATGCACGTGACGTGCTGGGCCTGGTCGAAGCCCGCCTGCGCACCGGCTCGGCCACACGCCTGGAACTGGCCCAACAGCGCAGCCTGGTGGCTGCCCAGGAGCGGCAAGTACCGTTGCTCGAACAGCAGTGGCAAGACAGCCGGGTCACCTTGGCGACGCTGCTCGGCGACCCGGTGCAGGCCCTGCCGCCCAGCCGTGAAGCGTTCGATGCGCTGCAGTGGCCGTCCATTGGCAGCGGCGTCCCCAGCGAACTGCTGGCCCGTCGCCCCGACATTGCCGCCGCCGAAGCGCGGCTGGCAGCGGCCAGCGCCAACGTACAGGTGGCCAGGGCGGCGATGCTGCCCAAGCTGACCCTAGGGGCCAACCTGGGCAGTGGCGCCAATACCTTTGCTCATGTGCTCGACAGCTCTTTTTATACCCTCAGCGCCGGGCTGGTCGCGCCGATCTTCAACAACGGCCGGCTGCGCGCTTCTCGCGACCTGGCCGAGGCCGAGCAAGCTGAGTTGCTGGAGACTTACCGGGGCAGCATTCTGGCCGGTTTCGCCGATGTCGAGAAAGCGCTCAATGCGATTCAAGGCGTGGACCGCCAACGCCGGTGGCAGGACGAGGAAGTGCAGGAGGCGCGCCTGGCTTTCGAGCTGGCCCAGCAGCGCTATGGCGCGGGCGCCGAGACCCTGCTCAGCGTGCTTGAAACCCAGCGCACCCTGTACCTGGCCCAGGATCAGCAGGCGCAGCTGCGCTTGGCACGGCTGCAAGGGAGTGTGGCGCTGTACAAGGCGTTGGGGGGTGGGTGGAAGGTTGAGCGGTAGTGTAGGGCGATGGATTTGCTGCGGGTTCGAGATCGAGCGCCGCCCGCGCGGCGCATCGCGAGCAACGCTCGCTCCTACGTTTGTTTCGGGCCAGTTATTCCTGGGACAAATGCGCGCGGCCGCCTTGGCGCATGGCGCGATATCGCGTCGAACAAACAAGGCGTTCGCGCGCGCCTGTCACAGGCGTTATTGGCCGAGAACAAACGTAGGAGCGAGCGTTGCTCGCGATGCGCCGCGCGGGCGGCGCTCGATCTAAAACCCGCCGACAATCCCTCGCCCTACACCCCGATCCCATCCCCACCCCCTCAAAGCGACCGCTGCGCCACCTTGAGATTGCGCGCATACCAAGGCCGCTGGGGCACCTTCGGTCGCAACTTGTCGAACAGGTCTTCATCGCTGTAGATGATGCGCAAAGCCAGCTTCATCGTCTCCGGGTCCATCTCGACGCTGCGCCCCGGCCGCAAGCCCGGCACCGTCGAGCAACCATGGGTGTCAGGCCCTAGCCAAGGGTCTGCCACTTCGACCCAGCGCCCTGGCGCAAACCAAGGCACGCCATTGATTTCCAGGCGCCGCACCTCGCCGGGGTGAACCCGCTCATGGGCGCGGAACCAGTCCTCGATGCGGTCATCGATCCAGCCATGAAAGTGCCAGAACACGGGGTTTACATGGGATGAAAACGGGTCACCCAGAAAGTCGTTTTCGGCCGCGAACCAACGCGCTGCAAAGTCGTCAGGCGTGCGCGCCGTCGGCACCGGCATGCCGTTGGCCGGGTCACGCGGCACCGAGGCCCAGCGCATGTGCAGCCAGTCATGCAGGCCCAGTTCCACCTCTGAACCGAACTGGCCCAGGGTCAGTGTGCTCAGGTAGTCCGGGTCGCTGTAACGCGATTCCCAGACCTGGAAGTTGCCATGGTAGGTATCCGGGTGCTTGATGTCGCGCACCCACTGGGTGTATTCCGCATCACCACTCGCCAACCAGGTGGGCGGCAAGGCGTTGCCGTCATGGTTGTCCCAATAGCGAGCGAACCCGGCACGGTCGCGCTCAAGCTCCGGCTGTGGCTGCGGAAACCGCGTCCATGAAGGCAGGTCCTGCAAGGCGCGGGCACTGCCAAGCATGTGCCGGTGCATGAAAAAGAAATCCTCACCCGAGCCGTTGCGGTCCTTGTGCCGGCCGCGCGCGTCACGCTCCCGATCACGCGGCCCCGGCTGCCAGCCCAAGCCGCGTAGGGCCGCTTGTTTGTCTTTGTCCAGCTTGTGCCATTTGTCACGCGAGGAATGCCACAACTGGTGGAACAATCGGTGCTCCGGGGTGATCAGCCAGGCCAGCAGTTGCGGGCTTAACGGCGTGCGCTCGCGCGCCTCGGGGAAGGTGTGTTTCAGCGCCAGAAAGTGGTTGTCTTGCACCGGCAACGACAACGCTCGGTCCAGTGGCGCAATGCGCCCGTTGAGGGTCGCGGGCCCGGCATTGCCGAAGCGGCCCCAAACCTCGTCGATGACGATATGGCATTCGTAGCGGGCCTGTACCTCACCTGGCCGGTTCGAGAACAAGCGCCAGCGTAAAGTGCCCGGTTTGTCTGCCAGCAGGTCACCCACCACACGGTAGCGCGGTTGTTCATCGCTGCGTAGGCGCTCGGGGGTATCCAAGTAGCCGCGCAACGCCCGCCCACTGGGCGCAACATCCAGGAACAGCTCCAGCTCGCCTTCAGGCAACCCTTGCAGGCCCGCGTCCTTGCCTTGCAAGGTCCAGCGCCAGATCCCGCGCAAGGTGTCACCCAACTGCTGAAGGTGCGTATCAGCCCGTTCGACGACCGCCTCGCCGGGGGTTTCCGGAAACGCCTCGGCGGCCTGCTGGCGCTGTACATACAACGCGCCGGGCACCACCACGCCCGTCAATGCCACTCCGGCGATGAACCCGCGTCGAGAAATCGTCATTGCAACTACCTGTGCATTTATTGCGGCCGTGGAGCACAGCCCGTCCAAGGCTAGAACGTTGTCCACACCGCGAAATTTACCGATGCCGCCGCAGGGGTGCCGCCACGGCTGGGTAAATTTCCACAGGGTGGGCTCGTTCACTCCAGGTAGCGGCGGCCTCTGTGCCCATCCCTCGACGGTGAACCTACTGAGACCAAGATGACGACTCCACGCTGGAAAAAAACCCTGTTTATCAGCCTGGCCGCGGCCGTGACCGCAGGTGCCGGATTTGCCGCCTGGCACTACTTCACCACGCCGGCCGGCTACTCCAGAGAGGTGGTGCGCCAGGCCAACGACCTGCAGGAACGCATCATCTCGTTCGACAGCCATGTCACCCTGCCGCTGACGTTCGGCACTGAGGGCAGCGAGGCCGACAAGGATGGCAATGGCCGCTTCGACCTGGCCAAGGCCGCCCGCGGGCGGCTGTCTGGCGCCGCGCTGACGATCTTCGCCTGGCCCGAATCGTGGACCGGCGACGATGGCCCGCACCGGCCGACCGCAGGCTTCGTCGAAGCCGCACGCCACACTCAGGAGGTGCGCTACAACGCTATCGACGCCATGGTCCGCGACTTCCCCGAACAGGTCGGTATCGCCTACACCCCGCAAGACATGCGACGCCTGCACGGCGAAGGCAAGTTCGCGGTGTTCCTCAGCATGCTCAATGCCTATGCCCTGGGCGACGATATCGACCAGCTCGACCGCTGGGCCGCCCGCGGCGTGCGCATGTTCGGCTTCAGCTACGTGGGCAACAACAGCTGGGCCGACTCTTCGCGCCCGTTGCCGTTCTTCAATGACACCGCCGATGCTTTGGACGGCCTTTCGCCGGTCGGCAAACGCGCCGTACAGCGGCTTAACGACCTGGGTGTGATCATCGATGTGTCGCAGATGTCGAGCAAGGCACTGGCCCAGGCGGTCAGCCTCAGCCGCGCGCCGGTGGTGGCGTCGCACTCTGCGCCACGCGCCATGGTCGACATTGCCCGCAACCTGTCCGACAAGGAAATGCAACTGATCAAGGACAGCGGCGGCGTGATTCAACTGGTGGCCTTCTCCACCTACCTAAAGCCACTGAGCGTGAAAACCCAGGACAAACTCAACGCCCTGCGCGCCCGCTACGACTTGCCGCCGCTGGCCAACCTCAACTACGCGCTGATGCCGGGTGACCCGGTCATCGCCGGCTGGCCGGAGCAGAAGGTGGGCCAGTACGCCAACGCGTTGTACGGCATCCTCGACGAAGAGCCACCGGCCACGCTCAAGGACTTCGGCGACGCCATCGACTACACGGTGCGCAAGGTCGGCATCGACCATGTGGGGCTGAGCTCGGACTTCAATGAAGGCGGCGGCATCGACGGTTGGCACGACGCAAGCGAAGCGCGCAACGTCACCGCCGAACTGATCACCCGGGGCTATTCCGAGGCCGATATCGCCAAGCTCTGGGGCGGCAACTTCCTGCGGGTATGGGAGCAGGTGCAGCACGCCGCGCAACCCGCCACCACTTCGTCCCGATAACCCTGCGAGCGCCTTCATGAACGACCGCCGTACCTTCCTCAAGCAGGCAGGCCTGCTGGCCGCTGCCCTGCCCCTGGCCAGCCAGTTGTTGCCGGGCGCTCAGGCCGCGCCATTGCCACCCGCTGGCAGCGACGCCTGGGCCGCTTTTCGCGGCCTGTTCGACCTGGACCCCGCCTACGCGCACTTCGCCAACTTCCTGATCACGTCACACCCAAAGCCGGTGCGCGAGGCCATCGAGGCCCTGCGTGCGAGCTTCGACCGCCACCCCGCGCGCAGGGTTGACTGGGACAGCCAGGCGGAGTGGAAGCACGAGGCCGCAGTGCGTGAATGGGCCGGTCGCTACCTTGAGGTAAACCCCCGACAGATCGCCCTGACCGGCAGCACCACGGAAGGCCTGGGCCTGATCTATGGCGGCCTGAAGCTTGCACCTGGGCAGGAAATTCTCACCACCGTGCACGAGCATTCGGCGGCGCGCCAGACGATGAGTTTCCGCACGGCACGCGATGGCACGCCGGTGCGCCGCTTGCGCCTGTTCGAGAACCCGTCACAGGTGAGCACCGACCAGGTACTCGGCACCCTGGCTGCGGCCATCAGCGCCAAGACGCGGGTACTGGGCATGACCTGGGTCCATTCCGGCAGCGGTGTGAAGCTGCCGGTGGGCGAGATTGGCGCGCTGGTGCGCGAGGTCAATCGCCAGCGCGACGAGAAGGACCACATTATTTACGTGATCGACGGGGTACATGGCTTTGGCGTCGAGGACATACACTTTGCCGACCTGAACTGCGACTACTTCATCGCCGGCACCCATAAGTGGATGTTCGGGCCACGTGGCACCGGGATCATCTGCGCGGCCTCCACCGAGCTCAAGCAGCTGAACCCGACCATTGCCACGTTTTCCGAGAATGAAGACTTCGCCACCATCATGACCCCAGGCGGCTACCATGCCTTTGAGCACCGCTGGGCGCTGGGCAAGGCCTTCGAGCTGCACCTGCAGCACGGCAAGGCGAACATCCAGGCGCGTATTCATGGGCTCAATGACTACCTTAAGCAGCGTCTTGAGGCGGTTGAAGCGGTCGAACTGGTGACGCCGCGCAGTGCCCAGTACTCGGCTGGGTTTACCTTTTTCAGGGTCAAGGGCCAGGATGCGGATGACGTGGCCGGGTATCTCAACAGCCAGCGCATTGTCGTCGATGCCGTGTCACGTGATGCTGGGCCGGTGGTGCGTACCGCGCCTGGGCTGCTGAACACCGAGGCCGAGATCGACCGCTTGGTCGATGTGCTGGGGCGGCGGGTGCGTAGTTCGTGACGAATGCTGGGGGCGCTTTGCGCCCCTTTCGCGACGCAAGGCCGCTCCTACAGGCTGAGGATAGCGCTGGACGTGTAGGAGCGGCCTTGCGTCGCGAAAGGGCCGCAAAGCGGCCCCAGTGCCCCCAAACTAACCCCCAACCTTCTGCAGCCAGCCCCCCACATCCTGATAAATCTCCCCCACCTGCCCCACGATCCCGGACATGCGCAAGAAGTCATGGGTCAGCCCCTCGACCCGGGCAAACGTCACCTCGGTACCCCCCGCCACCAGCCAGTCACGGTAGGCAAGCCCTTCGTCATGCAACGGATCGTACTCGGCCACGAACAGGTACGCCGGCGCCAATGGCTCACGCACCGTCGACAGCAAGGGCGACACACGCCAGTCCAGACGCTGCTCCGGCTGCGGCGCATAGTGCTGGTAGAACCACTCCAGGGTAGGCGTTTCCAGCAGGTACCCCTCGGCATGCTCGCGGTGAGAGTTGCGCTGGCAGGAAATGTCTGTCACCGGGTAGAACAGCAACTGCGCCAGCGGCTTGAACGCCAGCGCTTCGGGCTGCTCGACGGCCGTGATGGCCAGCACGGCGGCCAGGCTGGCACCAACGCTGTCCCCGGCCACCACCACCCGACGGTTGTCCAAGCCCAACGCCCCAGCCTGCTCGGCCAGCCAGTTGGCGGCATCCAGCACATCGTGCAGCGCTACCGGAAACTGCTGCTCCGGCGCCAATCGGTAGTCCGGCGCCAGCACCGCGAACTCACCCATGGCTGCCAGGCGGCGGCACACCGAGTCATGCGAGTCGAGGCTGCCTACCACATAGCCACCACCGTGCAGGTAGAAGATCACTGGCTGCAAGGCATCGCCTGCGTCACCCGTGCGGTACAGCCGCGCTGGCAGGCTGGCGCCATCGCGCGCCGGGACCTGCAGCTCGCTCACCGCCACGCTGCCGGGCGGGCTTGGGTCGAGCACTTGCGAACTGCCCTCGAACTCGGCCCGGGCCTGGGCCACGTCCATCGCGTGCATGGGCAGGCTTCTGCCCGTCAACCGGCCAAATTCGACCAGCTCCAGAAATCCCGCCAAATCAGGGTGCAATGCCATGTCGGATCCTTGCTTGAACAATATGACTGCTGTCCCTACGGGACGTAGAAGGCGCACCGAAAATTAGCTGTACGCGCCGCTAAATCGATGGCGGACACACTCGTTATCCCTGCACAACGAAATCCCATCAGAGGCTAACCGTGGACCTTCAGAGCATCCTCAGCAAACTGTTCGCCAACGCCCATGCCGTCGGCATCGAAGGCGTGTTCCAGTTCGTCTTCGGCCCGGACCGTGCCTTCTGGTCGGAAGTGCGCGACACCAGCCGCACCGGCGCAGGCCGGCACAGCACCCCGGATGTCACCATCGAGGTGGCCGAGCGCGACTTCCTCGGCATCATGGGCGGCACGGCCAACGTCGAGGAGCTGTTCGCCAGCGCACGCCTGAAGATCACCGGCAACATGGGCCTGGCCACCTTGCTGCCGCAAATCATCAACAACGCCCGCAAAGGCGCCGCAGCAACCAAGGTGGCG
This sequence comes from Pseudomonas sp. NGC7, assembly GCF_047159675.1. NCBI lineage: Bacteria > Pseudomonadati > Pseudomonadota > Gammaproteobacteria > Pseudomonadales > Pseudomonadaceae > Pseudomonas > Pseudomonas sp. NGC7. The sequence goes on from NZ_BAAFZY010000001.1 coordinate 4,926,135, forward strand.
ATGAACCAGCGCTACCCAACGCCGCCACGCCTCAGCGAGCGGGTCTCGGCCGCGCTGCCGGTGCAGCGCGAGGTGCAGCGCATTGCCCGGGCAGACATGCCCCTGCAACGGTTTCAAAGCGACTACCTGGCGCACGGCATACCCGTGGTGCTCAGCTATGCCCTGCAGGACTGGCCACTGTTCACCATGGGCCGCGAAGCGTCACTTGAGCATTTCGCCGAACTGCAAGGCATTACCCGGCACGGTGACTACGTCAAGAAAACCTTCTCTACCGACCGCGACTTCCGCTCAACCTCCATGGCCGATTTCATCGCCTCGCTGGACACCCCGGCCAAGCCTGGCGAAACGCCGGCCTACATGGGCAACAACATCGTCCCGGAAAAACTCCTGACCCTGATCCGCTTTCCGGACTACTTCGAGCGCCAGCGCTTCATCTCGCCACGCATCTGGATCGGCCCAAAGGGCACCCTGACGCCCCTGCACCGCGACGACACCGACAACCTGTTCGCGCAGGTGTGGGGGCAGAAGTCGTTCATCCTGGCTGCGCCCCACCACCGTGCGGCGCTGGGCACCTGGTCGACCAGCCCCAAGGGCGGCCTGGACGGCTGCGATTTCAACCCCGACGCACCGGACTACCAGCGCTTCCCGGCAGCGCGTGACGTGCCGTTCCTGCGCGTGGTGCTGCAGGCCGGTGACCTATTGTTCCTGCCTGAAGGCTGGTTCCACCAGGTGCAGTCGGTGTCCACGTCGTTGTCGGTGAACTTCTGGGTGAATTCCGGGCGCGGCTGGTAGCCGCACCTGCGGGGTTAATTTGCAGTGGCGTCGGCTCGTTCCTTGAGAAACCGCTTGCAAGAGGACTCCCGCATGCCCCCCTCAAAAGGTCTGAGCCTGCGCAGTTACCTGTGGGAGCTGGCTTGCCGGCGATTGGGCCGCAGAGCGGCCCCGGAAATGATCAGACAGCAGCCCTGAGGGCTTCGGCAAACCGCTGCGCCACGTCGTCGATCTGCTCGCCACTGATGATCAACGGCGGCAGGAAGCGCACCACCGCGCCATGGCGCCCACCCAGCTCCAGGATCAGGCCACGCTTGAGGCACTCACGCTGCACCTTCGGCGCAAGCTCACGGTTGGCCACAGGGTGACCTAGGGCATCGCGCTGACCTTGCGGGTCGACCAGCTCCACCCCAAGCATCAGCCCACGCCCACGGATATCACCCAGTTGCGGGTAATCCCGCTGCAGGTGAAGCAAATGCTGGCGCAGGCGCTGGCCCATGGCCTCGGCATGCTCGGCCAGGCGATGTTCGACCAGGTAATTAATCACTGCGGAACCTGCGGCCATGGCCATCTGGTTACCACGGAAGGTGCCGGCATGGGCGCCCGGCTTCCAGGTGTCCAGCCAGTCGCGGTACACCACCACTGCCAGCGGCAGGCTGCCGCCAATTGCCTTGGACAAGGTCACCACGTCCGGCACGATACCGGCATGCTCGAAGGCGAACATCCGCCCGGTGCGGGCGAAGCCGCTCTGGATCTCGTCGACGATCAGCGCCACCCCCGCTTGCTCGGTGATCCGCCGCACGCCCTTGAGCCACTCGATATCGGCCGGGATCACCCCGCCTTCGCCCTGCACCACCTCTAGAATCACTGCAGCCGGCAGCGGCACACCGCTTTCAGGGTCGAGCAGCAGGTTTTCCAGGTAATGCAGGTTAGCCTTCACCCCCGCTTCGCCACCCAGGCCGAACGGGCAACGGTAGTCGTACGGGTACGGCATGAACTGCACACCGTTGCCCAATAAGGCACCCAACGGCTGCTTGGGCCCGTGGCTGCCCATCAGGCTCAGCGCACCTTGGCTCATGCCATGGTAGGCACCTTGGAAGGCCAGCACCGTGCTGCGCCCCGTGGCGCCGCGCACCAGTTTCAGCGCCGCCTCAACGGCATCGGTCCCGGTCGGGCCGCAGAACTGCACCTTGGCTTCCCGGCGCAGCGCCTCGGGCAGCACGCCGAACAGGTCCTGAACAAAGCGGTCCTTGACCGGCGTGGTCAGGTCGAGGGTGTGCAGCGGCAGTTCGTCGGCCAGTACACGCTGGATCGCCTCGATCACCACCGGGTGGTTATGGCCCAGGGCCAAGGTGCCGGCACCGGCGAGGCAGTCGATGAACTGACGGCCTTCGACATCTTCGACATGGATGCCACGGGCGCGCTTGAGCGCCAACGGGATGCGCCGCGGGTAGCTGCGGGCGTTGGATTCCTGTTGCTGCTGGCGTTGCAGCAAGGGCGAATCGGTGAACGCGTACAGGGGTTGCGGCGCACTGGCCGGCAAGACCTGGGCAAAGCTGGAAGCGGTCGACATGGGTAGATCCTCGCAAGCAAGCGAAAGTGCCCCGCCACGCCCCTGTAAGCAGATGTGTGCGGGTAGTTGTCGCTTGGAGAACGCTTCAGCGCAAGGAGGATTTAGCGGTTGTTGTGGGATTTTTACAGCCTGGGCCGGCCAATAGGCCGGCCCAGGCCAGCAGATCAACGCTCCGAACGCGCCGGTACCTGCAACAGCACCCGCAAGCCATCGCTACGGCTGTCGAAACGCAGGCTGCCGGCACAGCGCTGGACGATTGCCTGGACGATCGCCAAGCCCAAGCCACACCCGCCACTCTGGCCGTTGCGCCAGAAACGCTCGGTCAGGTGCTGCAGGTCCGCTTCGGCAATGCCGGGCCCGTGGTCGCGCACCATGAACCCCACCTGGCCGTCAGTCATCTGCACCTCCAGCTCCACCGCGCTTTCGCCACCATGGCGCAGGGCGTTGTCCAGCAGGTTGCGCAAGGCCGCAACTGCCAGCGGCGCGGGCATGCCTAGGTAGATTTGCGTGGCCTCCTCGGGCAGGCGCAATACGATGCGACGGTTATCGCCACCGCCGGCATCCTGCACCGCCTGGCGGGCGACCTGCTCGGCGCTGCACTGCACGCCATCCTCGAACGACAGACTGCCTTCCACACGCGCCAGCATCAGCAGTTGCTCAAGCGTGCGGTGCATGCGGTCGGTACCTTGCTCGGCATGCTCCAATGCCTGTTCACGCACCGCGCCGTCGGTCATCCGCGCTACCTGCAGGTGAGTCTTGATCGCCGTCAGCGGGCTGCGCAGCTCGTGGGCGGCGTCATCGGTCAGGCGCCGTTCGCGCTCGATGGTCTGGGCGATCCGCAGGAACAACTGGTTCTGCGTGTCCAACAGCGGCTGCAGCTCGCTGGGCAGGCCCGACACCTGCAGGGGCTCGACGCTGTCGGCGCGCCTTCGACGCAAGGCGTCGCGCATCCGGTTGAGCGGCTCCAGGCCCTTGCCCAAGCCGATCCACAACAGGCCGAGGCTGCCGAGCAATGCCATCAGCACCGGCGCCGAGGCGGCCAGCAGGATCGACTGGTTGAGGGCCTCGCGCTCCATGTGGCGGTCGGCGGTGGTGATGCGCACATCGCCGTGGTTATAGGTGAACGTACGCCACAACGCCCCGTCGATGGTCTGGTCCCGGAAGCCGCTGCGCTGGTCATCCATGGCGCCATCATGCTTGTGGTTGCTGGCCAGGATCTCGCCGCGCAGCGAGCTTACCTGGCACGCCATGCCATCCGGCACGCTGAACTGGTCGGCGGAAAAATGCGCGTCCTCGCCCTTGGCCGCCAGCGGCTGCGGCAACTGGTCGATCAACCCGGCCACCATGCGTGCCGAAGCCACGAGGCGCTGGTCGAGGGAGAACATCATCTGCTGGCGCAAGTCGCGCAGCATCCACGCGGCAGCCAGTACCCAGATAATCACGAAGGCGCTGCCCAGGATCAGGCTCAGGCGTACCCGCAGGCTCATGAAGCAGCCTCTTCCGGTGCTTGCGCCGGGCCAAGTCGGTAGCCCAGGCCGCGCACGGTCTCGACGATACCATTGCCAAGCTTGCGGCGCAGGTGGTGGATATGCACGTTGAGGGCGTTGCTTTCGACCTCGTCGCTGAAGCCGTACACGCAGTCCTTCAACTGCTCGCTGGACAGCACCCGCCCAGGGTTCTGCAGCAATGCCTGGAGCAGCGCCTGCTCACGACGGGACAGATCGACCGGCTGCCCGGCCAGGAAGGCTTCGCAGCTGCTAGGGTCGTAACGCAGCGGCCCATGCTCGATGACATTCACCGCGCGCCCGGCCACCCGGCGCAGCAGGGTGTGCAGGCGCGCTGCCAGCTCGCGCAGGTCGAACGGCTTGAGCAGGTAGTCGTCGGCACCGGCTTGCAAGCCATCGACCCGGTCGGTGACCGCATCGCGGGCGGTGAGCACCAGCACAGGCAGGGTCTCGCCCTGCTGACGCAAGCGCCGCAACAGCTTCAGGCCATCCTCGTCGGGCAGGCCGAGGTCGAGGATCATCACATCGAACTGCGCGGCCTGGAGCATCGCCCGCGCACCTGCGGCATTGGCTACCCGGTCCACGGTCAGGCCCTGGGCGGTGAGGCCGGCGCAGATGCCGCTGGCGATCAGATCATCGTCCTCGCAGAGCAGAACGTGCATGGTGGGGGCTCCGGGGTAAGTGAGGCAGATACTGCACCACGGGTGGATTAAGTGGGGATTATGGACCTTGAGCGTGCGTTTAGGGGGGATGTAGGACCGGGTTAACCTTGGGTTAATCGACCCAGGCCAGCATGGCCCACTTCATCGTATAGCCAAGGCGAAGACATGCGCGCCCTCTTTCTGTTCCTGGCCCTCCTGCTGGCCGGCCCCCTGCAAGCCAACCCGTTCGAGGTCAAATCCGACTTCCTGCCGGTCGACCAGGCCTTTGTCCTGAGCCACGACCGCCAACCCGACGGCCAGATGCGCCTGTTCTTCCAGATCAAGCAAGGCTACTACCTGTACCAGAAGCGCCTGAAGTTCGACGGCCTGAGCCCCGAGCAGCAGCCACAGCTGCCCCCCGCGCTCAACCACCATGACGAATTTTTCGGCGACAGCGCGGTGTACCGCGACCAGCTCGAACTGCTGATCCCGGCCAGTGCGCAAGGCCAGCTACGCCTGGGCTGGCAAGGCTGTGCCGACGCCGGCCTGTGCTACCCGCCGCAGACCACCGCCATCGACCTGGGCGGCAGCGTGGCCCCCGCCGCCGATCAGGCCAGCGACCAGGCCCTGGCCAGCAACCTGCAACAGGGCAACCTGGCCTGGGGCCTGCTGGCCTTCTTTGGCCTCGGCTTGCTGCTGGCCTTTACCCCCTGCTCGCTGCCGATGCTGCCGATCCTTGCCGGGCTGGTGCTGGGCAATGGCGCCAGCGCCCGGCGCGGCTGGCTGCTGGCCGGGGTCTACGTGCTGAGCATGGCCTTGGTGTACGCAGCCCTGGGGGTGGTGGCCGCGCTGCTCGGCGCCAGCCTGCAGGCCTGGTTGCAGCAACCCTGGCTGCTGGGCAGCCTGGCGGTACTGTTCGTGTTGCTGGCGCTGCCGATGTTCGGCGCTTTCGAGCTGCAGTTGCCCGCTGCCTTGCGCGATCGCCTCGACCGTGCCGGCCAAGGCACCCGTGGCGGCAACCTGTACGGCGCGGCGTTGCTCGGGGCGCTTTCCGGCTTGCTGCTCGGCCCGTGCATGACCGCACCGCTGGCTGGCGCGCTGCTGTATATCGCCCAGAGCGGTGACGTGCTGCAGGGTGCGCTGGTGCTGTTCAGCCTGGGCCTGGGCATGGGCGTGCCGCTGCTGTTGCTGGTGACCCTGGGCAATCGCTACCTGCCACGCCCCGGCGCGTGGATGAATCGGATCAAGGGCGTGTTCGGCTTCGTGTTCCTGGCCATGGCCCTGTATACCGTGCGCAGCCTGCTGCCAGACAGCCTGCTGCTGGCCCTGAGCGGCGCCTGGCTGATCGCCCTCGCCTGGGCCGCGTGGCCGGCCCTGCAGCGGTTGCCGGCACTGCGCGCGGTGCCGTTGCTGGGCGCGCTCTGGGGTGCCCTGTTGCTGGTCGGCGCGGCCGCCGGGGGGGATGACCTCTGGCAACCCCTGCGACCGTTCGCGGGGGGTGCCGCGCCTGCGGCCGGGCAGCACGCCGAGGATGCCTTCGTCACCGTCAACCGCCCCGAGGACCTGCAACGCGAGCTTGCGGCTGCCAAAGCCCGTGGCCAGTGGGTGATGGTCGACTACTATGCCGACTGGTGCGTGTCGTGCAAGGTCATGGAAAAAAACGTCTTCACCCGCGCCGACGTGCAAGCCAGCCTGGCCGGCGTGCACCTGCTGCGCCTCGACGTGACCGCCGATACCCCGGCGAGCAAGGCATTGTTGCAACGCTACCAGGTCCCCGGCCCGCCCAGCATCATCTGGGTCGGCCCGGAAGGCGACGAACGCCGCGCGCGGCGCATCACCGGTGAAGTGGATGCCGCCGCGTTCCTGCAACACTGGACCCAGACCAGGAGTCAAGGCTGATGCTGACCGTAACCCTCGGGCCACTGACCATGGCCCTCAACCACCTGCTGATGCTCACCGCCCTGGTGATCGCCAGCGTGGTCGGCTGGTGGGTCGCCCGACGCGGTGGCGAAAGCCCGGAGTCGGCCCTGTTCAACCTGTTTCTGATCGGGGTGCTGTGCGCGCGGCTGGGCTTCGTCGTGGCTTACTGGCCGATGTACCAGGATGACCTGGTGCAAGTCATCGACATCCGCGACGGCGGCTTCCTGTTCTGGTCTGGCCTTGCCGGCATCGTGCTGGCCGCGCTATGGCAAGGCTGGCGTCAACCAGGCCTGCGCCGCCCGCTGGGCTGGGCATTGTTCAGCGGCGCGCTGTTCTGGGGCCTGAGCAGCCTGGGCAGCCACCTGTACAGCAAAGGCACCGAGCTGCCTGAGTTGAGCCTGCGCAACGCTGGCGGGCAGCCCGTGGCGTTGCACAGCTACCGCGGCAAGCCACTGGTCATCAACATCTGGGCCACCTGGTGCCCGCCGTGCCGGCGTGAAATGCCGGTGCTGCAACAGGCCCAGGGCGACTATCCCCACGTGACTTTCTTGTTCGTCAACCAAGGTGAAACACCCGAGAACGTCAGCACCTTCCTCGCCACCACTGGCTTGAGCCTGACCCACGTGCTGTTCGACGGCGCCGGGCAACTGGCCCAGCGCGTCGGCTCGATGGCCCTGCCCACCACGCTGTTCTACGACAGTGATGGGCGGCTGATCGGCAGCCACCTTGGCGAGCTGTCCCGGGCCAGCCTGCGCCATGCCTTGGAACCTTTCGACCGGGCGACCGCGCCCACCCCTGCCGTACAAGGAAACTGACATGCGATTGACTGCACTACTGCCCCTGTCCCTGGCCCTGCTGGCCGCCACGCCCTTGCACGCCGATGACGCGCTGCCCAAGGCGATCCAGCAACTGCAAGCCAAGGGCGCCGTGATAAAGGGCAGCTTCGACGCCCCCGACGGCCTGCGCGGCTATGCCGCCGAATACCAGAACAACGGCATCGCCCTGTACCTGACGCCTGATGGCAAGCATGTGCTGGTCGGCAGCCTGTTCGACGAACAAGGCCAAGACCTCAGCGCCGCACCGCTGGACAAGCTGGTGTATGGGCCGATGAGCAAGGAAATCTGGGCGAAGATGGAGAAAACCGCCTGGATCGCCGACGGCAAGGCCGACGCGCCGCGCAAGGTGTACCTGTTCAGCGACCCCAACTGCCCGTACTGCAACATGTTCTGGGAACAGGCGCGGCCGTGGGTCGAGTCGGGCAAGGTGCAGCTGCGCCACATCATGGTTGGCATCATTCGCGAAGACAGCCCCGCCAAGTCGGCGGCATTGCTGGCGGCAAAAGACCCGGCCAAGGCTTTGGCAGAGCACGAGAAGGCCGGCAAGGCCAGTACGCTCAAGCCGCTGGAGAAGGTGCCAGAGGCCGTGCAGCAGAAGCTGGCGGCGAACATGGCGTTGATGGAAGAAATGGGGCTGCAGGCGACCCCGGCGATTTTCTATCAGGATGAGCAGGGTAACTTGCAGAGCCAACAAGGGGCGCCGCGGCCGGAGCTGCTTGGGAAGATTTTGGGTAAGCGCTAGTTCACCCCGCAGGTTCTAGGTTGGGGCGTAGATCGAGCGCCGCCCGCGCAGCGCATCGCGAGCAACGCTCGCTCCTACGTTTGTTTCGGGCCAGTTATTCCTGGGGGAAACGTGAGCGGCCCCTTTAGTGCCCGCCTCAATATAGAGTCGAATCAACAAGGCGGTCGCGCGCGCATGTCACAGGCGTGACTGGCCCGAGACAAACGTAGGAGCGAGCGTTGCTCGCGATGCGCCGCGCGGGCGGCGCTCGATGTCCGCCGCCCCGCAAAACTCTCGGCTTACCCTAAAGCCCCGAGAAGCCCCTTCGCCCTACAGCCCCTCAAGCTACGCCATCAGGTCACTCAGCCGGTCAACCTTGTCGTCATCCAGCACACGCCTCTGCAACCCCTCCACATACACCGCCAGTTCCGGCGCCGTGCCCGCCATGATCGAAGAGCATTACCCATACCTACTTCATGCACATAAGCCCTTTCGATTTAAGTACTACTTCTCTTTCGTGCGTCAGCTTGCATAGTTGAAAACAGCTAATGAACCACATGGAAATACAATGAAACACTACAACTTACTCATTCGCAACTGAACACAGAGCTAGCAACACCAGTGCCAAAATATAAAAATCAAACCAATCTAGGAAACATCCTTAATTGCGATCAGAACCATCAGACACAGGAATCAGAAAATTCCGACTATGATTCGAGAAACGAAAACCAAATAACTGCAACGCTAACCCTTTGCAGGAATATCCTTAAAGAACACTCTTACACAAAGCTATTCTGGCAAACAAAGCAGGCAACAGCGCCTGCGACCCTAAAACCCACAAACCATTGACATTATGCAAATCCAAATCTAATCCTCTACGTGCCCTGGCAATCGGGGCGACAACAAAAACAATCGAGGATATATCAATGGAAATTCAATACGGCATCAACCTGTTGGAACTAGCTCCTGATGCAAACTGCGAAATGGAAGCGACATTTTTCGGTGGTTCAGGGGGTGCCGGCGGGTGTGGCGGTAGTGGCGGTTGTGGAGGTGGCGGTGGATGTAGTGGTGGCAGCGGTGGTTCAGGAGGTAGCGGCGGCAACGCGGCAGACAATAGCGAGAACGCTAGCCACTAACTAAAAGGCGGCACTCTTGATGATTTATCGAGAGCGCCCGCCCCTGCCCAGGCGACAACTATGAATACGCTGAGAATTTACAACTACGAAATCCTCAACTTTGACACTGAGCCTATGGTCTTCTCTGCCACGGGCTTTACGAAAATCACTGAACCTAACATTACAAATGCGCTGAAACGTATCGAAAAAATTCGATCAAAATACATTCACTACGACGCATTACAACAACTACTTCGCGATGAAAACCTTCATCCCGACACCGCCATTCAATTCCTGAAATCGCTACTAATTATTAGCGAAAAAGCAGAAACACCCCCACATTAAAAACACAATAATATATCACGACCTAAACATATCAGATAACCTGAGGCTCCACCTGGAGAAAACAAACGAAAGAAATATACAACTTAAAGATCTCCCAACCAACGACCTACCTCATTCGGACTCACCCACCTTATACGTGCTCGCCTGCTTAAAACTTTGCCCTCAATCGCTTAGAAACACCTATACCGAACTACTAAAACAGAATCCAGAATGCGCAATTAGCGTTGGCTTTGTCAGTGGAAATCATTTCCACTTGACCGAGCCTCACATACCAACGATTGGGAATCCTTGCGCCTACTGTACGCTCGATCGTATCGCTCATTACGAGTCAAAAAGGACCAGCCAGCACTACTGGAGCAAAATTTTGACGTTCTGTTGCGCTAACAATCTTGACCTTCCCAGAACAGAGACTGACGAGTTTCAAAACACCTTAATTCTCGGAGCCATCATTTCCTTCGCAAACAAACTGACGCAGGCCCCTAAATCCAAGATCACGCAAGATCAAACATTACTCTCAAGAACCCTTAACTTGGACAACGGCACATACACTGAGGACTGCAGCATTCACTGGCCACTCTGCCAATGCCTAGGAGACAAACCATGAGTATTACCCACGACCACTACCTGAAATACACCTCCCCCAGCGTACTGGATGAAACCTTAGCATTCCACGCCAAAGGCAATTACGTAATCCACAAGACCACCCACCACTTGAGCACCCTCCATCAACTACCACCCAGCGCGCTAGAAAAACTGACCGGCAATGAACTTCAGCTCAATATCCTCGCCTGCGAAAACGGACAAGGAAATATCGAACTTACAGGACTCCCCTCGTCCCATCCTCTGAAGAGAAACAGCTCCTGCGAACGATTTAATGAACGCCCATTCCACTTTGATACTGTCCGAACACTCCTCGCGCCCTTACTTGAAAAGGACAGTACCACGGGCAAGCGAGGCTACCCAAGTGGCGGAGCACTTTACCCTATTGAGGTTTTTTGCATCAATTTAAATAACACCATTCAACAATGGCCATCCGAGCAGAGCGCACTGCACTTACTTCCCTCATCAAGATCCTTTGAAGTGCATACACCCGACCTCAATTCAAAGCCACTCGCGCGTGCAATTCTACCGATGACTGCCGACATGGGCTCGCCCTCGCTGGCGCTGATTTACTTCATTTACTTACCCAAGGCGCTGTTCAAGTATCGCTACAGAGGGTATCGCTTAGCGCTCATGGAGGTGGGTTCAATGTACATGCTCACAGATCTGCGTTGTAAGGAGCTAAAGCTTGGCAGTAGGCCTTGGTCAGGCTTCACCGACCATCAAGTATCAAAGTACTTAAACTTAAATCCCACCCTCTTTTTACCTGCATGCATCCAACTAATTGGTTGACCCATGAATACGTATAACGAGATCCACAACCCTACCTTTGCTGATTTTAAATTACTCCGACCCAGCGCGACCCTCCACTTCCCGCACAGCATCGAATGCGGTAGCCGCTGGCAAACATTCGGCTCCAGCAGCGGCTGGACCACTGACATAGCATCAAGCGCCTTAGGTGAGCATTTCGAACGCAAGCATTTCTATTTGGACGTACCGGTGCACGACACTGGTACGCTCGATGACGGATTGACATCTCAAGAATACGACGATTTTATCAAAGCATTCTCCCAGACAAAAAACCACCGAACGAGGGCAGACTTGGCTTCACATGTCTTTGATCGTACAAATGTTTATAGGATCGTTGACTTTACACGCTGCAAAGTACCGACCGCATGCATCTCAATATCAGCGTGCCTAAATCCCATCGACAATCACTTTTACCCCATGAGGGACACCTGCGGCTGCAGCGCACATATTAGTGTAGAGCGCGCACTTCTTGGCGCTCTTAAAGAGGCTATGGAACGCCAGTTTCTGCTCCGATTCTGGTTAACCAACACCTGCACTGAGAAAATCGGACATGACGAATCCTGCGCCATGCTTCTTGGGCGCTCTTGTTTGTCGCTTTTTAAGGAGCTGTGTAAAACGGGGGAAATCTGCGTACTCGATCTAACTGATAAGCGCTTCCCCGGTAGCTGCATTTTTCTGTCTTACGGAAATCAAAATGACAACGCTAAAGTCAAATATTGCGCTGGCATGGCGTATGCGGAATCGCTAGACAAAGCACTCGAAAAGTCGATTGTTGAATTATGGCAGACCTTTCGCTTCATGCTGTCATTCGACCAGGCAAACATCGGCAAGACTGAAACCTTAGACCCTTACATCAAGCACTTTCTAGAGTGCAATCGATATGAGACATTTGGCAAGACCTCTTCCCCCACCAAACTGGCAGCTCTCCAACATCACAAAATACAACCCGACACCCTGAGCCTTAGCAGCTTGCTCCCTGCTGTACGCCGCCTCGAAATCAATGGCTATTTTTATTTAGCCTCACTACCAACAAAAGGGCCGACCCTCTACTTTTGCAAGTACCTTTCACCCAAACTATTCCTCCACATGAACAATGCCAGCAACTTCAATCTTGAGAACACCTACTCCGCCCCCTTCCTTGATCAAATTATTAAAAATCGTCTAATAGAAATGGTACCCTTCCCATGACCCACTCAGCCCAGCACATTACTTCCACTGCGGCAAGTATATTTAAGCTTACAAAAACCCTCACCCTCGAAAACCTGAGAGAACCCACTGCACTTCTATGGACAGCTATTGCACCATCGGTGATGTTCATTTTCGCAACTCAAAACAACCGAGCACTCCCCGCTTTAGAAGAAAACTTTCTAGCCTCAGCCGCGTGGTTTTACTCATATATTTCTGCAAGCGTCGCCTTTTTTGGATTCAGTTTTTACTTAATAGGAAGAAGGGAAAGCGGGTTTCTCCGATCCTTTATTTATCAACGGAACGCAATCAGGCTCTTCCTCGCCTCACACACCCTAAGCTATTCATTACTCAGCTTCGTCTACTCCTCGCTTTTCTACATCGTCGCCAAACCCTTGTACGGTCCTTATTCGGCCAACGAGTTCTTTTACCTTACAGCATGTTTCTATACCAGCTATCTTATGTTTACCTGCATTGGCCTGGTGATCATTGCACTGCCGATTAAATTCAGCACTGCCAGCACCCTATTCTCGCTCATGTCATTTCTCATGCTGCTTTCCGGCTATTTAGGTGCAGCTCAACACAGCACTCCTCACGCAGTGACACTGCTCAGCCCATTGTATTTAAGCACCCAAATCTTCCTGGGCGACGTCTCACTGCCTATCAGTTTTCTCTCAGCGTTTAGCGCCTCAACGCTTGGCATCTACCTCACGGGAAGATTCTTCAGAACCCAGCCTGTCTGGAGCAGATATTAAATGAACCTATTATCTATCGATAACTTAAAATACCAACACAACCGCAAGACACTCATGGAGAACTTATCACTCACGGTAAAAAAAGGCGAACTCGTTGGCGTCCTCGGCATTAATGGTGCCGGAAAAACAACACTATTTGATCTGATCTGTAAAATGAGAAAACCCAGCCTCGGGACGATTATCAACCGCGCCGAGCGCCAAGTTTACTTGACGCAGATCCTGACACCACCTCCTTTACTTCGTATGCGTGAGATTTTCAGCATCATCAGTTGCCTAAATTCAAACCATGCGCTCAGCCAGCGCGAAGTTTTTTCCCGCCTAGCCCACTGGTCACCCTCATTGTCCAAACGCTATGCGGATATATCGGAAAAGAAAGCCGCCACGTGCAGCTATGGTGAGATTCGCAGTTTTTTCACGCTGACGCTTCTGCTGATGGGCAGTGACTTGATCATCCTCGACGAGCCCACTGCAGGGGTGGACCCTGAGTTCCGACATTATATTTGGCTCGGCATCAAGCACGCCTGCGAGGAAGGCGCAAGTGTGCTGGTTTCCTCACACTACACTCAAGAAATCTCAGAAAACTGCCACCGTTTTTACATGCTTGCCCATCACCGGCTCGAAGCCTTCGACAATGGCGATCAATTTTTGAATCGCCACAACGCTGCCACGCTCGATGAGGCGTTTATCAATGCCGCGATGTAGTAGCTGAGGTTGCTGGGTGGGGAGACTTGGCATGCCCGCGAAGGGGCGCAAAGCGCCCCTCAACTTTTTACAGCCCCTCAAGCTCCGCCATCAGGTCACTCAGCCGGTCAACCTTGTCGTCATCCAGCACACGCCCCTGCAACCCCTCCACATACACCGCCAGTTCCTCCACCGTGCTGCACTCGAACATCGCCCGCAGCGGCACATCCAACTGCAACTGCTTCTGCACCCGCGAAGCGATCTGCGTGGCCAGCAGCGAATGCCCGCCCAACGCGAAGAAGTTGTCGTGTACCCCCACCCGTTCGGCCTTGAGCACATCGGCCCAGATACCGGCCAACACCGTTTCCAGCTCGTTGCGCGGCGCCAGGTAGGCCTGGCTGTGCTGGCTGCCGATGTCGATGGCCGGCAGTGCCTTGCGGTCGAGCTTGCCGTTGGCGTTGTGCGGCAGGCTGTCGAACCAACCCCAATGCAGCGGCACCATGTACTCCGGCAATGCCGCGCGCAGGCGCTGCTTGATCTGTTCGAGCAACGCCGCATCAGGGGTTACGCCCTGATGGGCCACCAGGTAGCCGACCAGGTGCTTGCCGTTGGCGCCTTCCTGCACGCCCACCGCGGCATCACGGATTTCGGCCTGTTCATGCAGGCGCGCTTCAATCTCACCCAGTTCGATGCGGTACCCGCGAATCTTCACCTGGTGATCGATGCGGCCCACATACTCCAGCACCCCGTCCAGGCGCTGGCGCGCCAGGTCGCCGGTACGGTACAGGCGTTCACCCGGCGCGCCATGGGGGTGAGGGATGAAGGCCAGGGCGGTACGCACGGGGTCGCCGACATAGCCACGGCCGACGCCGGTACCAGCAACACACAGCTCGCCAACCGCGCCCAACGGCACCAGGGCCTGGTCCTCGCCGAACAGGTACAGGCGGTTGTTGTCGGTCGGGGTGCCAATCGGCAGGTAACTGCCGCGGGTGGACTCGACATCGACACGGAAGAACGCCACGTCGTCCGAGCACTCCGCCGGGCCGTAGGCATTGACCAGGCCAATACCTGGGTAACGCTGCAGCCATTGCGCGGCCAGCTCTGGCGGCATCGCCTCGCCGGTCGGCAGCATCCAGCGCAGGCCGTTGAGGGCCTGGTGATCGTTGGCCAGCATGCCCTGGATCAGCGACGGCACGCTTTCCAGCACGGTGATGCCGGTAGCCTGCACATGCGCCAGCAGGCCTTGCGGATCATGGGCGATGGCATTGGGCACGATCTCCAGCCTGGCGCCGAACAACGGTGCGGCCAGGAACTGCCAGACCGAGATATCGAAGCTCTGCGAAGCGGTCTGGGCAATTACGTCCTGCTCGCTCAGGGCCAGGTAAGGCACCTTGCTGAGCTGGTTGTTGAGCATGCCGCGCTGCTCGACCATCACCCCTTTGGGCAAACCGGTGGAGCCCGAGGTGTAGATGACATACGCGAGGTTGTCGGGCCCGCTATGAATACCCGGGTTGTGGCTGGCGATGTTGCTGGCCTGGATGTCTTCCCACACCAACAATTGCGGCCGCGCCACACCCTCCAGTGCGTTCAGCAACTGCCGCCCCTGCTCGGCACAGGCCGCGCTGCATACCAGCACCGGTGTGCGGCTGAGCGCGACGATGCGCTGCAGGCGCGCGGCGGGCAGGCCGGGGTCCAGCGGCAGGTAGCCGGCACCGGCCTTGAAGCTGCCGACAATCATCCCCAGCAATGGCAAACCGCGCTCGGCCAACAGCGCAACCGGCTGATCGACGGTTACGCCTGCGCCGATCAGGGCATGGCCCAGGCGGTTGGCCGCAAGGTTCAGGCCCGCGTAGTCAAAGGACGCGTCCAGGCAACGCGCCACCGTGCGCTCTGGGTGCGCGGCGACCTGCGCCTCGAACTGCTCGACATAGCTCTGTTGCAGCGCGTAGGCGTGCTCGGTGCGGTTGCAGTCTTCGATCAGGAAGCGTTGCTCTTCGGCACCCAGCAGCGGCAAATCGCTTACCTCGCCCTCGAAGCCCTGCACCAGCGCCAACAGCAGGCGCTTGAACTCGGCCAGCAGGCGTTCGACGGTCGAAGTGTCGAAGTAACGTTGGTCGAACGACAGGTGCAGGCCCAGGTCATCCCCCGGGTAGCACACCGCCGTCAACGGGAAGTTGGTGTGGGTGCGGCCCGAGTCGGAGCTGGCGTTGAGGTGCTGGGCGTGGTCCAGCACTGCGGTTTCCACCGGCGCGTTCTCGAACACGAACAGGCTGTTGAACAGCGGCTGGCCCTTGGGCAGTTCGCTGCACTCCTGGATCGCCACCAACGGCAGGTACTCGTACTCGCGCACTTCCATATTGTGCTCAAGCACGCCTTGCAGCCACTGGCGCACGCTGCAGCGCTCGCCGGCAGCGGGCAGTTGCACGCGCAAGGCGATGCTGTTGATGAACAGGCCAACGGTGCGCTGCATCTGCGGCATGCTCACCGGGCGTCCGGCCACGGTGACGCCAAAGGCCACGTCGCGCTCGCCGCTGTAGCGCGCCAGCACCAGGGCCCACGCTGCCTGGGCAAAGGTGTTGATGGTCAGCTGATGGGCCTGGGCCAGTTCGCGCAAGCGAACACCGTCAGTGACGTCCAGGCGGGTGTAGCAGTCGCCGACGATCATGCCGTCACCGGCGTGGTCGTGGCGCAACGGGCGGTCGCTGGGGATCGCCGTGGCCCGTTCGAACCCGGCCAGGTTGGCTTGCCACCACTGGCGCGCTTCGTTCAGGTCCTGGCGTTGCAGCCAGCCGATGTAGTCACGGTAGCGTGGCGGCACCGGCAACTGGGCCGGGCGGCCTTCGCCAAGGGCCTGGTAGACCTCGAAGAAGTCGTTCATCAGCAACGAGCGGCACCAGGCATCGATCAGGATGTGGTGGTTGCTCATCATGAACCAGTAGCGTTCATCGGCGACGCGCACCAGGCGCAGGTGGAACGGCGCTTCACGCAGCAGGTCGAAACCGGCCTCGCGCTCCTGTTTGTGCAGGGCTTGCAGGCGGGCTTCCTGGGCACCGTCGTCGAGGCCGCGCCAGTCTTGATAATCCACTGCCGTCTTGCCGGGCTTGTGGATGATCTGCAGCATCGCCTCGCCGGCGTTCCAACTGAACGACGCCCGCAGGGCCTCATGGCGCGCCACCACCGCCTGCCAAGCTTGGGCGAAGCGTTCGGCGTCGAGCGCGCTGTTGATGCGGTAGCGGTCCTGCATGTAGTAAATGCCGGTGCCTGGCTCCAGCAGGGTGTGCAGCAGCATGCCTTCCTGCATCGGCGTCAGCGGGTAGACATCGTCGATCTCGGCGGCAGCGACCGGCAAGTTGTCGATCTGCTCCTGGGTCAGGTGCGCCAAGGGGAAGTCGGACGGCGTGAAGCTGCCGTTGCCGTCGGCCAGGCAGTGGCCGACCAGTGCCAGCAACTCTTGGCGGTAGCCTTCGGCCAGGGTGGCGATGGTCTGCTCGTCGTAACGCTCGGTGCTGTAGGTCCAGCGCAATTGCAGGGCACCGGCATAGACTTGGCCGTCGACACTCAGCCAATTGGGCAGCGGGGCCTCCAGGTCATGGGCCATGCCCGCGGGTGCATCCAGCGGCTGGAACAGCGCATCAGTGTCAAACTGCTGGTCGAACTGCCCCAGGTAGTTGAAGGTGATGCGGGCCTGCGGCAGTGCGGCCATGCGCTCGCGCCCGGCCGCGTCGGCCAGGTAGCGCAGCACACCATAGCCCTGCCCTTTGTGCGGCACCTGACGCAGTTGCTCCTTGACCCGTTTGATCGAAGTGGCGCGGGCGGCATCGTCATCACCCAGCACCGGGCAAAGGCTCAGCGGGTAGGCGTTGGTGAACCAGCCGACGCTGCGGGTCAGGTCCATGTCTTCAAACAACCCGTCGCGGCCGTGGCCTTCGAGCTGTACCAGCACTTGGCTGTCACCGCTCCACCGGCACAAGGCGCGGGCCAGGGCTGTCAGCAGCAGGTCGTTGACCTGGGTGTGGTAGGCCGCGGGGGCCTGTTGCAGCAACTGGCGGGTCTGCTCGGCATCGAGGCCGATGGCCAAGGTGCGGGCGTGGCGGTGCAGGTTGCCACCCTGCGGGTGATCACACGGCAGTTCGTGGCGCACAGTGCCGAGCTGGGCGTGCCACCAGTCCAGCTCGTCGCGCAGCGAGTCGCTGCCGGCGTAGCTGGCCAGGCGTGCGGCCCAGTCGCCCAGGGTGTGGGTCTTGGCCGCCAGCGGCTGACCACGGTACAGCGCCTGCAAGTCTTCGAGCAGCACGCGCCAGGACACGCCATCGACCACCAGGTGGTGAATCGCCAGCAGCAGGCGTTGGCTGCCCTGCCCGTCTGTTACCAGCAAGGCGCGCAGCAGCGGGCCTTGCTCCAAGTCGAGGCTGCGCTGCAGGTCGGTGTACAGCGCCTGGCACTCATCGAAGTCGGCAACCGTGGCCGCCCACAGCAGTTGCTGAGGCGCAGGCTGGGCATACTCGGCCTGCCAGCGGCCATTGGCCTGGCAGAAACGCAGGCGCAGGCTGTCGTGGTGCTGCACCAGTGCAGCCAGGGCCTGCTCCAGTGCCGCGCTGTCCAGAGGCTGGCGCGCTGCCAACAGTACGGCCTGGTTCCAGTGCTGTGGCTGGGCCACTTCGCTGTCGAAGAACCAGTGCTGGATTGGCGTCAGCCCGGTTTGCCCCTCGCGCAGGCCCTGCTCGATACCGCTTGGCGCGGCGCTCAGGCTGACCACCGTGGCCAGGGTCTGGATAGTCTGGTGCTGGAACAGGTCACGCGGGGTGAACTGCAGGCCCAACTGACGGGCCCGGCTGACCACCTGAATCGAGAGGATCGAGTCACCACCGAGTTCGAAGAAGTTGTCCTGCACGCCAACGCGGGCAACGTTGAGCACGTCGCGCCAGATCTGCGCCAGCTGCGCTTCCACTTCGTTGCCTGGGGCCTGGTAATGCTGGTGCGCCTGCTCCAGGTCCGGCAGCGGCAGCGCCTTGCGGTGGAGCTTGCCGTTGCCCATCAGCGGCAGGCTGTCGAGCAGCACCAGGTGCGCGGGCACCATGTAGTCTGGCAGTTGCTGGCGGGCATCGGCCTTGACCGCCTCGCGTAGCGCGGCCTGGGCCTCGCTGTTGGCACCGGCCTGCTTGCACACCAGGTAACCCACCAGTTGTTTGCCGCCCGGCAGGTCGAGGGCCAGGACCACCGCCTCGTCGATATCGGCATGCGCCTGCAGGCGGCTTTCGATTTCGCCCAATTCGATACGGAAGCCGCGAATTTTCACCTGCTGGTCAGCACGGCCAACGTACTCGACCAAACCATCGGCGCCCAGGCGCACCAGGTCGCCGGTGCGGTACAGGCGCCCGCCCTGTGTGCTGAAGGGGTCGGCAACGAAGCGCTCGGCACTCAGCCCCGGGCGGTCGTGATACCCCTGGGCCAGGCCGGCACCGCCGATGTACAGCTCGCCGATGCCGCCTTGTGGCAGCAAGGCCAGGTCCTCATCGAGGATGTACGCATTGCGGGCGCCAATCACGCGGCCGATCGGCACGCTGCCCAGGTCGGCCGGCAGCGTGGGTGGCGCCAGGCAGGCCAGCGGCATGACCACGGTTTCGGTCGGGCCGTAGGCGTTGAAGAACTGTTGCGGCGTGAACGCCTGGCGAATGCGCTGCAGGTGCTCGCCGGTCAGCGCCTCGCCGCCGGTGATCACCAGGCGCACCGGCAACTGCTCGCCCTGCCCGGCCAGGTACTGGGCCAACTGGCTGCCATAGCTTGGGGTGAAGCCAAGAATGCTCACCTGTTGCTCGCGCACCAGTTGGCAGATCTCTTCAGCGCCCCACTGGCCTTGAGCACGGATCACCACGCGGGCACCACACAGCAGCGGGGTCAGCAGGCGTTCGCTGGCCGCATCGAAGTTGATCGAGTAGAAGTGCAGTTCGCAGTCGTCGCTGCGCATGCCGAAGGCCTCGATCACGGCCTGGCAATGCATGGCGATTTCACCATGGCTGACCACCACGCCCTTGGGCTTGCCGGTGGAGCCGGAGGTGTAGATCAGGTAAGCCTGGTGCTGCGGCAGGTTGAGGTTATCCAGCGGGGCATCGCTGAAGGCGGACAAACCTGCAGTATCGTCTTCCAGGCTCCAGCGGGCCACGCCGTCTGGCAGTTCGCCAAGGGTTTCCAGCAGCGCGCGCTGGCTGAGCAGCAGGCCGATGCGGCTGTCTTCGATCATGTAGCGCAAGCGGTCGAGGGGGTACTCGGGGTCGAGCGGCACATAGGCACCGCCCGCCTTGAGGATGGCCAGCAGGCCGACGACCATTTCCAGCGAACGCTCCAGGGCCAGGCCGACGCGTACCTGCGGGCCGACACCGCGCTCGCGCAGGGCGCGGGCCAGGCGGTTGGCCTGCTGGTCCAGTTCGGCGTAGCTCAGGTGCTGGCCCGCGAAGGTCAGCGCAGGGGCCTGTGGTGTGCGCGAAGCTTGGGCGGCAAACAGGCCGTGCAAGGTTTGGTCGAGGGCAAAATCCTGCTCGCCTTGTAATTGCCCAACCAGCACTTGCTGCTCGCCCGGGCTCAACATCGGCAGCTCGCACAGGCGCTGTTGTGGGTCGTCCAGCAGGCCGATCAGCAACTGCTGCCAATGTTCGGCCATGCGCGCAATGCGCGGCGCGTCGAACAGGTCGCGGCTGTAGGTCAGGCAGCAGCCCAGGCGGCCATCGAGGTCAGTGACTTCGAGGTACAGGTCGAACTTGGTGGCGCTGGCGTCGTTGACCAGGTAGTCGACCTGCATGCCCACCAGCTCACGGCTTTGCTGGAACGCCCAGCGCTGGACGTTGCACATCACTTGGAACAGCGGGTTATAGGCGCTGCTGCGCGGTGGCTGCAGGGCTTCGACCAGCTGGTCGAATGGCAGGTCCTGGTGCGACTGGCCTTCGATGGCGGCCTGGCGCATCTGCTCCAGCAGCTCGGCGGCGGTCATCTGGCCGTCCAGTTCGCAGCGCAGTACCTGGGTGTTGAGGAAGGCGCCAATCAGCCCCTCGCTTTCCGGGCGGATGCGGTTGGCCACCGGTGCGCCGATGCGCAGGTCACGCTGGCCGCTGTAGCGGTGCAGCAAGGCCGCCAGGGTTGCCGTCATGGTCATGAACAGGGTCAGCCCGCGCTGGCTGTTGAACGCATGCACGCGCGCCACCAACGCCGGGTCGAGCTCGAACCGGTGCAACTCGCCACGGTGGCTCTGCACCGCTGGGCGCGGGCGATCGGACGGCAATGCCAAGACCGGGTGCTCATCGCCCAGGCGGGCTTTCCAGTAGGCCAGCTGCCGCGCGCCTTCGCCGCTTTCCAGCCAGTGCCGCTGCCACACGCTGTAGTCCAGGTATTGCACCGGCAGCGGCGTCAGTGGCGACTCGCGATCATCGACAAAGGCTTCGTACAGCTCGCCCAACTCGCGGGCGAAGATGTCCATGGCCCAGCCTTCGGTGACGATGTGGTGCAAGGTCAGGACGAAGTAATGCTCACGTTCCTCGGCCTTGACCAGGCAGGCGCGCAGCAGCGGGCCACGCTCGAGGTCGAACGGCTGGTGCGCCTGGTCGTCGGCGAGCTGTTGCAGGCGTTGCTGGCGGGCCTCGGCGGGCAAGGTGCTGAAGTCTTGCCAGTCGAGGTGCACGCCGCTGTCTTCGGCCACGCACTGGTACGCCACGCCGTCGATGCTGGGGAACGTGGTGCGCAGGGTTTCGTGACGCACGATCAGCGCCTGCAGCGCCCGCTCGAATGCGTCCACGTGCAGCGTGCCACGCAAGCGGGCCATGCCGCCGACGTTGTAGGCGGGGCTGTCGGGCTCCATCTGCCAGAGGAACCACATGCGCTGTTGCGAGTACGACAACGGCACCGCTTGGCGGCGGTCGACACGGGCGATTTCGCCTTGCAGGTTATGCGCGCCGGCCTCCCGCAGGCGCGTGATCTCGGCGCAGAACGCGCCCAGCTCGCTGGCGTCGAACAGCACTTTCAGCGGCAGCTCGACATCGCACGCCTGACGGGTCCGCGAGACGATCTGGGTGGCAAGCAGCGAGTGGCCACCCAGGGCAAAGAAGTCGTCCTGCAGGCCGACACGCGGCAGGTTGAGCACTTCACGCCAGATCGCCGCGACCTGCTGCTGCACGGCACTTTGCGGCTCAACATGCTCACGCTGTTGCCACACCGGGGCGGGCAACGCCTTGCGATCGACTTTGCCGCTTGGGCCCAATGGCAAGTGTGCCAGCGGGATCAACTGCGCCGGCACCATGTACGCCGGCAGTTGCTCGGCCAAGGCGGCCAGCAGTGCAGCCGGCTCGGCCGCGCCGCTGTAGTAACCGACCAGCTGGGCGCCCACAGCGTCCTTGTGGATTAGCACCAGTGCCTGCTCGACACCTGCTTGCGCCAACAGGCAGGCCTGGACTTCTTCGGGTTCGACCCGGAAGCCGCGCACCTTCACCTGCTGGTCGAGGCGCCCCAGGTATTCAAGTGCCTCCAACTGGACTTGCCAGCGGGCACGGTCGCCACTGCGGTACAGGCGCTGGCCGTCGCCGTCGGCCTGGGGCACGAAACGCTCGGCCGTCAGGCCCGGACGGCCCAGGTAACCTCGGGCAAGCCCCGCGCCGCCCAGGTACAGCTCACCCGGCACACCGGGCGCGGTCAGTTCCAGTTCATCGTCGAGCACGCGGCACAGCACGTTGCCCAACGGGCGGCCGATCGGCGAGCGCTCGCCGTCTTCGGCCTGGCAGTGCCAGTGGGTGACGTTGATCGCGGTTTCGGTCGGGCCATAACGGTTGTGCAGTTGCACCTGGGGCAGCAGTTGCAGCACGCGGTCACGCAGGTTGGCCGACAACGCTTCGCCGCCGGAAAACAACCGGCGCAGGCTGGTGCAGGCGGCGGCCTGCGGCTCTTGCACGAACACCTGCAACAGCGGCGGCACGAAGTGCAGCGTGGTCACGCCATGCGCTTGCACCAGCGCAGCGATGCGCTGCGGGTCACGATGCTCGCCAGGGCCTGCCAGTACCAACTTGCAGCCGGTAACCAGCGGCCAGAAGCACTCCCACACCGAGACGTCGAAACTGATGGGCGCTTTTTGCATCAGCACGTCGCTGTCGTTCAGCGCATAGGTGGCCTGCATCCACTGCAGGCGCTCGGCCAGGGCCGCATGGGTGTTGCCCACGCCCTTGGGCTGGCCAGTGGAGCCCGAGGTGTAGATCACATAGGCCAGGTTGTCGCCGTGCAGGTGCAGGCCGGGGGCATGGCTAGGCCAGCTGTCCAGGTGCAACTGGTCGAGGGCGATGGCGCTGACGCCCTCGACCTGCGGCAGCTTGCCCAGCAGGCCGCTGTGGCTCAGCAGCAGGCTGGCATTGCAGTCGCCGAGCATGTAGGCCAGGCGCTCGGCCGGGTAGTCCACGTCCAGCGGCACGTAGGCGCCTCCGGCCTTGAGGATGGCCAGCAGGCCAACCAGCAGCTGCGGGGAACGCTCGACGGCGATGGCCACGCAGGTATCGGGGCCAACGCCTTTGTCACGCAGGTAATGGGCCAGGCGGTTGGCCTGCTGGTGCAACTCGGCATAGTCCAGGCTGCCGCCCTGCCAGGCCAGCGCGGTTCGCTGCGGGGTCAGCCGGGCCTGCTCGTTGAGCTGGTCGACCAGCAGGCGCTGGGGCGCCGCCGCCGGTGCCTGGCCCCAGCCGAGCAGCTGTGCGCGGTGCTGTTCATCGAGCAACTGCACCTCGCCCAGCGCCAGCTGCGGCCGGGCGCAAACCTGCTCCAGCAACGCCAACAGGTGGGCGGCCAGGCGTTTTACCGTGCTGGCCTCGAACAGTTCGGCGGCATAGTCGAAGGCCAAGGTCAGGCGGCCTTGATGGTCCTCTTCACTGTGCAGCTGCAGGTCGAACTTGGCTTCGCGGCTGTGCCACGGCAACTCTTCGGCAAGCAAACCTGGCAAGCGGCGCAGCGCCGAAAGGTCACGCTGCTGGTGGTTGAACATGACCTGGTACAGGCCCTGCTCCCGCGCCTGGGGCAGGGCTTCGAGCAGCTGTTCGAACGGCAGGTCCTGGTGGGCCTGGGCCTCAAGGGTGGCCTGGCGGGCCTGGGCCAACAGGTGCTCGAAGGGCAAGCGGCCATGCAGTTGCGCACGCAGCACCTGGCTGTTGATGAAGAAGCCGACCAGACCCTGGGTTTCCAGGCGCGGGCGGTTGGCATTGGGCACGCCGATGCGCAGGTCTGCCTGGCCGCTGTAGCGGTGCAGCAGCGCTTGCCAGCCGGCCAGCAGCACCATGAACAGGCTCGCCTGCTGCTCGCGGGCCAGGGCGTTGAGCGCTTCGGTCAGCTTGACCGGCACCTTCAGGGTGTAGCGCGCCGCGCGTTTGTCACGCTGGCTGGCGCGCGGCTGGTCGGTGCACAGGTCGAGCACCGGCAGTTCATCACCCAGCTTGGCTTTCCAGTACTGCAACTGGCGTTCGGCCTCGCCGTCGGCCAGCCATTGCCGTTGCCAGGTGCCGTAGTCGGCGTAACCCAGGGGCAGCGGCGCCAGCGTGGCCGTTTGGCCCTGGCAGTGCGCGGCGTACAGTTTGGCGAACTCGTCGAGCAAAATGTTCAGCGACCAGCCATCGGCGACGATGTGGTGCAGCGTCACCCACAGCTGGTGGTCTTCATCGTCCAGGCGCGCCAGGGTCACGCGCAGCAGTGGGCCTTGGCACAAATCGAACGGCTGCTGGGCCTCTTCCTCGCGGCGCGCGGCAACTTGCTCCGGGGCCTGGCCTTCGAGGTCCAGACGACGCAGGCCGAACGGCTGCTGAGCCTGAATTCGCTGCAGGGCTTGGCCATCCACTTCGCTGAACACCGTGCGCAGCGATTCATGGCGCGCCACCAGGGCCTGGAACGCAGCCTCCAGTGCGGCGACGTCCAGCTCACCGCGCAGGCGCAGGCCGGCCGGAATGTTGTAGGCCGCCGATTGTGGCTCCAGTTGCCACAGCAGCCACAGGCGGTTCTGTGCCAGCGATTGCGGCAGCGACTGGTCGCGCGCCAGGGTGGTGATGGCCTGGGCTTGGGCGCCACCTTCAGCGAGGATCGCGGCCACCGCAGCGCTGTACTCGCCCAACAGCGGGGCTTCGAACAGGGTGCGCAGGCTCAGGTTGATGCCCAGCTCATCCGCCAGGCGCGCGGTGGCCTGGGTGGCTGCAATGGAGTTGCCGCCCAGCAGCAGGAAGTGGTCGTCCGCCGCCACGGCTTCGACCTTGAGCACATCGCGCCACACGGCGGCGATTCGGGCCTGCAGATCATCTGCCACCGCGCCGCTTGCGGGTTGCTCACTGGCCTGCGGGAAGCGCGCGTAACAGTCGAGGCTGCCATCGTCCATGCGCTGGCGGCAGGCCGAGCGTTGCAGCTTGCCGCTGGAGGTCTTGGGCAGCGCGCCCGGGTTGAGCAACAAGACCACGGCCGGCGCCTGGCGGCAGGCGTCGGCGATGACCTGGCGTAGGGTCTTGATCAGTGCCTGGGGCTCGAGGGCTTTTTGCACGTTGCGGCTGATCTCCACCGCCACGCCGATGCCCTCCTCGCCCTGGTGGTCCACGGCAAATACCGCCACGCGGCCTTTGCGCAGCACGTCGACTTCGCGCTCCAGGGTTTTTTCCAGGTCTTGCGGGTAAAGGTTTTGGCCGCGGACGATGAGCATGTCTTTCAAGCGCCCGGTGACAAAGACTTCACCCTCGCGCATAAAGCCCAAGTCGCCGGTGCGCAGCCAGGTCTGGCCATCGCGCTCGACGAACGTGCGCGCGCTGGCCTCGGGGTTGCGCCAGTAGCCCAGGGCGATGCTCGGGCCACCGGCCCAGATTTCACCTACCTGGTTGTCGCCCAGCGCTTCGAGGCGCTGCGGCTCGACGATGCGCACCGCGTGCCCGGGCTGCGGGTAGCCACAGCTCATCAGCACGCTGCCGCTGCCGTTTTCGGCGCGGTTGGCGGCAAAGGCTTCGGCGTCCAGCGCCAGGGCACCGATGCCCTGGCCACGGCGGCTGCCGCTGACGAACAGGGTCGCTTCGGCCAGGCCATAGCTGGCAAAGAAGCTCTGCGGGTCGAAGCCACAGGCCTGGAACTTGTCGGCGAAGGTTGCCAGGCTGTCCTGGCGAATCGGTTCGGAGCCGGAATAGGCCACGCGCCAACGGCTCAGGTCGAGCCCGGCCAAGGACGCCTCGCTGACCCGTTCGCTGCACAAACGGTAGGCGAAGTCGGGGCCACCGCTGATGGTGCCGCCGTATTCGCTGATCGCCTGCAACCAGCGCAGCGGCCGGGCGAGGAAGTAGCCCGGCGACATCAGCACGCACGGCACGCCGCTGAAGATCGGCTGCAGCAAGCCGCCGATCAGCCCCATGTCGTGGTACAGCGGCAACCAGCTGACGATGACATCGTCGGGGTTCACATCGATGCCGAAACCGTGACGGATCAACTGCTCGTTGGCCACCAGGTTGCCGTGGCTGACCTGCACGCCCTTGGGCAGCGCGGTGGAGCCCGAGGTGTACTGCAGGAAGGCAATGTCATCGCTGGCCAGGGTTGGTGCCTGCCAGGCATCGGCCAGGGCCGGGTCTAGGCCATCCACGGCCAGCAGTTCAGGGGCGTTGTCCGCCGCCAGCGCGTCCAGGCCCTGCAAGCTGTCGTGCAGGGCCGCGACGGTCAGCAGCAGGCGCGGTTCGGCGTCGTCGATGATCGACAGCAGACGCTCCTGGTGATGGTGACGGGTGGATTCCGGTGGATACGCTGGCACGGCGATGACGCCGGCGTAGAGGCAACCAAAGAACGCCGCGACATAGTCCGGGCCACTGGGGAACAGCAGCACCGCACGGTCACCGAACCCGGCCCGGGCCTGCAGGGCGGCGGCGATGGTGCGCGCGCGGCGGTCCAGGTCCCGGTAGCTGAGCACGGCCTGCTCGCCAGGAGCGTCGGCGAGAAAGCGCAGGGCTATCTTGTCCGGGGTCTGCGCGGCGCGTTGCGCAAGGGCCTGGACCAGCGAGAGCGGGAGTTCGAAGGCGTCCGTCATGGGGTGTTCCTGCCAGTGTCTGGTGAAGTCGGGCCGGCTGCGCCGCGCACGTAGGCGGGCAGCACTCGGCGGCCGGATGTACACAGGGGAACGGATGGGCGGGGGAAGAAATTAGCGGGGTTTGCTTGAGAGGTGTGGCGCGTGGGAGACCCGCAATGTGCCACACGTCTCAATCCTTGCTTAGAACCGAAACGTACAGATACTAATTACGTTTCGTATTTGACAATCATTATCATTCTGAATAGCTTGTCGCACGTCTCGGGAAGCTTCCCAACTTTGGGTGCCTCCTCTCCCCTCTGTGACAAGGTGATTTCCATGGCGGAACAACTATCCACAAGTAAGTGCGATTCACCATTACTCCAGGCCTTCGTCGACAATCGCAGCATTCTGGTCAAGATCGCTGCGCGCATCACCGGCTGCCGCTCACGCGCGGAAGACGTGGTGCAAGATGCATTCTTCCGGCTCAGCGCCGCCCCGCAGATCACCTCGTCCTTCAAGGCGCAGCTCAGCTACCTGTTCCAGATCGTGCGCAACCTGGCCATCGATCACTACCGCAAGCAGGCGATGGAGTTGAAGTACTCCGGCAGCGAAGAGGAAGGCCTGAACGTGGTCATCCAGAACGCTTCGCCCGAAGCCACGCACATCAACCTCGCCGCCCTCGATGACATCGCCGAGGCATTGAGCGAGTTGCCACAGCGCACCCGTTATGCGTTCGAGATGTACCGTTTGCACGGCGTGCCGCAAAAGGACATCGCCAAGGAACTGGGCGTGTCGCCGACCTTGGTCAACTTCATGATTCGCGATGCCTTGGTGCATTGCCGCAAGACGGCCAACCGTCAGGTTTGAATAGCTGAAACAGCTGGGGGCGCTTCGCACCCCCAGCAATCTCAGACCAGCGTGCAGCGATCGAAAAACCGCTCCCGCCCCAGAATCATCAGCGCCGCGCGCTTGTGCGGGAAGTCGAATTCTTTGTCGCAATGGAAACACTGATCGTGCATGTAGCCGATCATCTTGCCGTTGTCCGCCCGCGGCTCTGCCACCACCCGTTGGGTGCGCGGGTCATCGAGGAACAGGTAGTGCACCAGCGCCGATAACCAGCTGGCCACCTTGTGCGGCCCACGGTGCGCCTCCTCCCCTACCAACATATGAATGCCGCGGTCGTAATCATCAGCCGAGTAGAACGGCGCAATCCGGTCTTCCTTTGCCCAATACGCCTCGAAGTAGGCGAACGGCTCATCGTCGAAGCAGCCGATGAGCGTGAGGGTATGCGGGTCGGCTTCCAGCTTTGCCAGGTATTCACGGTGCTGCTGTAAAGAGCCGCTTTCCTGCCAGAACGCGTCGACCCGAGGGTTGTTCTGCCAGCGGCTGAAGCGCTCGAGGTCCTGATCGATTTCCAGTGCGCGCAGCGACACCCAACTGCCCAGGCGCGCATCGAAGCGCCGGTACACTTCGCCGCGGGGCTTGGGCGCCCGGCGCGGATGGCGCTTGCCGTTGCTGATCTGCATCTGCTGCGGGTAAACACTCGCAGCCGTGTCGCCGAGCCAAGGCTGGGGCAACTGCCAGAACAGCGCACGCTCGCACAAGTACACACCCGGCTGCTCGCCGGGCAGCAACAGGCCGCTGGCAAGCGCCTGTGGCACGCCCTCGGGCAGGTGCCAGGCCAGGCGCTGGCAGGCGACATCACGCGATAGCAGCCAATAGCAGGCGGCCCACAGGGCCTGGTAAGGGCGCTCTGGGCAAAGGCTTTGCAGGTGCACTTCCAGGCACGCACCCGGCACCAGCCGCAACTGGATCAGCGGGCGCCCCTCAAGGGTCAGGCTCAGCCAGCTATCGCCCTCATCGGCGCTGAGGGTGCGCCAGCGTGGCGGTGACAGTGGCTGCGAAGCGGCATCGAACGGCATGGTCTTGGCTCACGAAGATGAAAAAAGGCTCACCGTGGAAAACGTTACCGCTGCAGCGGAATTTAGTCGCGCGGCGCCTGAACCGTGATCCGGTAGGGCTGGAAGATTCGCGTCAGTTCCCCGTTGTCGCGCAGGGCACGCATCAGGGCCGCGAACGACTGCTCGCCGATGGGCGCGCCCGGGCGTAGCAAGGCGTAGTGGTGATAGACCTGGTCGATACGCTGCGATGCCACCAGTTGCGCCTGGCTGTTTGGGTTACGCTGCAGGAAGTCGCTTAGGTACGAACGCGTGACCAGGGCAATGTCGGCACGGCCAGCCTGCACCATCAGCAGGTTGCTGTCGTGGGAATAGGTCAGGGTCGCGTTGAAGGCTTTACGCAAGTAGTCAGGGTCGGCATTGAAGCGGGCGAAGGCGTAGTGATAGCCGTTGAACAGCGCCAGGCGCTTGCCACGCAGCTCATCGAAGTACCGAGGGTCACGGCCATTGGCCTGGCTGGCGACGAACACCTCGGCATCCTCCAGGCCCATGTCCACGGCCTGGTGAGCAATGCCCTGCCAGCCCCACTGCGGGTTCTCGAAGATCGCCATGTCGGTGCGGCCCTGCTGCAAATCGCCAAAGCGCCGCTGGATGGAGGTGGGCACCAGCACAAAATGGTAGCCCTGTTGCGCACGGTTCAAGGCTGCAACCAACTGCGGCAACAGACCGGTGTCGGCCCCCTGCTCGGGGCGCACGGTGTAGGGCGGGAAGTGCGCGGCGCCGATCTTCACTTCGATCGCGTCGGCAGCCCAGCCCGGTATCGCCAGCCAGAGCGCGGCCAGCATCAGCAGAATGGGCAAGGCCTTTAAGCCGGGCGCTGGGGTCAAGACGCACACTCATCACGGTTCGTACCTGGTTGCGCCTAAGCTAGGCGTTTTCCGGGCAGGGCACAACTGCTGGTCGCCGGCCTTAGTGCCAAAGCAGGCGGCAAATTGCCAGGGGGTGCCGTAAGGCCAGACATTGGCTACGCTCTAGCAGGATCTGCAAGGGAGCCTGGTATGGGCCATTGGTTGGTGATCGACCTGGAAGCCACCACCGACGATGGTGGGTGGCCGGTCACAGAGATGGAAATCATTGAAATCGGTGCAAGCCTGGTAACCCGCGAAGGCCGCGAAGTCGACCACTTCCAGCGTTTCGTAC
This sequence comes from Pseudomonas sp. NGC7, assembly GCF_047159675.1. Lineage (NCBI taxonomy): Bacteria > Pseudomonadati > Pseudomonadota > Gammaproteobacteria > Pseudomonadales > Pseudomonadaceae > Pseudomonas > Pseudomonas sp. NGC7. Next base: position 4,955,712 of record NZ_BAAFZY010000001.1, read on the forward strand.
GGCCCCGGCGGCGGCCACAGCTGACGCCGTTTTGCCGCGAGCTCACGCACATCAGCCAGGCCAGCGTCGACAGCGCCGCGCCCTTCCCTGAGGTGTGGGCGCGCTTCGAACGCTGGCTGGGTCACCACCGCGGGCAGTTGCAGGCCTGGGTCAGCTGGGGCGACTACGATCGTCAGCAGTTGCTGCAGGAATGGCAACAGCATGGGCTCGACAGCCTGCTGCGCAACGTGCCGCACATCAACCTCAAGCAGCGCTTCGCCAAAGCCCGTCACCTGCAGCGGCCGACCGGCCTCAATGGCGCCTTGCAACTGGCCGGCATGCACTTTTGCGGGCAGCAGCACCGGGCCCTGGAAGATGCGCGCAATACCGCGCGGCTACTGCCCTTGAGCCTGCCGGCCAATGGCACCTGAAAGCAGATGACGACGGGGAAGGCCTTGGGCATACTGGCCAGCCCTTTTTCATCCCCCTGTTCAGGAGTCGCCCATGTTCCAGGTCAACGAGTACTTCAACGGCACCGTCAAGTCGATCGCATTCTCAGGCGAAGAAGGTCCGGCCACCGTGGGTGTGATGGCACCGGGCGAATACGAGTTCGGCACAGCCAAGCGCGAAATCATGCATGTGATTTCCGGTGCTTTGACCGTCAAGCTGCCGGGTAGCGACAACTGGGAAACCTTCAAGGCTGGCGACAAGTTCAATGTGGCCGCGGACAGCAAGTTCCAGCTGCAGGTGAAAGTGGATACCGCCTACCTGTGCGAGTACCGCGACTAAGCGCTGGCCTGCACCGGCCTCTTCGCGGGCAAGCCCGCTCCCACAGGGACATCACAATGCTTGAGTCCTGTGCCACACCTGTGGGAGCGGGCTTGCCCGCGAAGAATCCATCACTATTTCGACAAAAAGCCCGCCACCTTCTCAGCCGCCGCCTGCAAATGCTGCGCATGGCTGAACCCCGAAGCCTTCAACGGCTTCAGGTCATGATCGCCCGCCACCAGCCAGCTCACCTCGATCGCCGGTGACAGTGCATACCCCGCCACAGCCTCACGGTTACCCAGCGCATCCCGTTCGCCCTGCACGATCAACGTCGGTGTCTTGAGCCCCGCCAGGTGCTCGACCCTGGGCTTCTCCGGCTTGCCCACCGCATAGAACGGATACCCCAGGCACACCAGTGCATCCGCTTCGAGCTCGTCAGCCAACAAGCTGGCCATACGCCCGCCCATGGACTTGCCACCGATGGCCAGCTTACCTGTGACCAAAGGTCGCACCTGCCGGTACACCTCGCGCCAGCATTCCAGCAGCACCTTCTGCGGATTGGGCGGCCGCTTGCCGCCGTTCACCCTGCGCTCGGCCATGTACGGGAACTCGAAGCGAACCACCCCGACCCCAAGCGCCGCGAGCCTTTGCGCCATCTCGTCCATGAACCCGCTGTCCATCGGCGCACCGGCACCATGGGCCAGGATCAGACAGCCTTTGTAGCCGTCATCCCCTTGAATTTGCGGAAGATCGCAGCGCAAGCCTGGGACATTTCCGACCTTCGCCCATTGATCCCCGTCAATACCGGCACTTTGCCCATTAATCATGCTTGCCTCGCTCTATAGCCTGCCAATAACCGTGGATGGGAACCCATACATGAACACAACCAGCAGTACCGCCTACAACTACAAGGTGGTCCGCCAATTCGCCATCATGACGGTGGTGTGGGGAATCGTCGGGATGGGGCTCGGCGTCTTCATCGCCGCCCAGCTCGCCTGGCCGTCCCTCAACTTCGACCTCCCCTGGACCAGCTTCGGCCGCCTGCGCCCCCTGCATACCAATGCGGTGATCTTCGCCTTCGGCGGCTGTGCACTGTTCGCCACCTCGTATTATTCGGTGCAACGTACCTGCCAGACCACCCTGTTTTCACCCAAACTGGCCGCGTTCACCTTCTGGGGCTGGCAACTGGTGATCCTGCTCGCGGCCATCAGCCTGCCGCTGGGCTACACCAGTTCCAAGGAATACGCCGAGCTGGAATGGCCGATCGACATCCTGATCACCATTGTCTGGGTCTGCTACGCCATCGTGTTCTTCGGCACGCTGATGAAGCGCAACATCAAGCATATCTACGTGGGTAACTGGTTCTTCGGGGCCTTCATCCTGACCGTGGCGATGCTGCACATCATCAACAACCTGGAGCTGCCGGTCAGCCTGACCAAGTCGTACTCGGTCTACGCGGGCGCCACCGACGCCATGGTCCAGTGGTGGTACGGCCACAACGCGGTGGGCTTCTTCCTCACCGCTGGCTTCCTGGGGATGATGTACTACTACGTGCCCAAGCAGGCCGAGCGGCCGGTGTATTCCTATCGCCTGTCGATCGTGCACTTCTGGGCGCTGATCACCCTGTACATTTGGGCCGGCCCGCACCACCTGCACTACACCGCGCTGCCCGACTGGGCGCAGTCGCTGGGCATGGTGATGTCGCTGATCCTCCTGGCACCGAGCTGGGGCGGCATGATCAACGGCATGATGACCCTCTCTGGCGCCTGGCATAAGTTGCGCAGCGACCCGATCCTGCGCTTCCTCGTGGTATCGCTGGCGTTCTACGGCATGTCCACGTTCGAAGGCCCGATGATGGCCATCAAGACGGTCAACGCCCTGTCGCACTACACCGACTGGACCATCGGCCACGTCCACGCCGGCGCCCTTGGTTGGGTGGCGATGATCTCGATCGGCGCGCTGTACCACACCATCCCCAAAGTGTTCGGCAAAGAGCAGATGCACAGCATCGGCTTGATCAACGCGCACTTCTGGCTGGCGACCATCGGCACCGTGCTGTACATCGCCTCGATGTGGGTCAACGGTATCGCCCAGGGCCTGATGTGGCGCGCGGTCAACAGCGACGGCACGCTCACCTACTCGTTCGTTGAAACCCTGGTGGCCAGCCACCCTGGCTTCATCGTGCGCTTCGTCGGCGGTGCGATCTTCCTCAGTGGCATGTTCCTGATGGCCTGGAACACCTGGCGCACGGTGCGTGCGCCCGCCACTGACGCCGCCCCTGCGAACGCCCAGCTGGCCTGAGGAGACACGCCTGATGAAACATGAAGTCATCGAGAAAAACATCGGCCTGATGGCGCTGCTGATGGTGTTTGCCGTCAGCATCGGCGGCCTGACCCAGATCGTCCCGCTGTTCTTCCAGGACGTCACCAACAAGCCGGTCGAAGGCATGAAGCCCTACACCGCGCTGCAACTGGAAGGCCGCGACATCTACATCCGCGAAGGCTGCGTCGGCTGCCACTCGCAGATGATTCGTCCATTCCGCGCCGAGACCGAGCGCTACGGCCATTACTCGGTCGCCGGCGAGAGCGTATGGGACCACCCGTTCCTGTGGGGCTCCAAGCGTACCGGCCCGGACTTGGCCCGCGTGGGCGGCCGCTACTCGGACGACTGGCACCGCGCGCACCTGTACAACCCGCGCAACGTGGTGCCCGAGTCGAAGATGCCGTCCTACCCGTGGCTGGTCGCCGAGCAGGTCGACAACAGCCACACCGAAACCAAGATGCGCACCCTGCGAACCCTCGGTGTGCCGTACACCGACGCGGACATCGCCGGTGCCCGCGACGCGGTCAAGGGCAAGACCGAGATGGACGCGCTGGTCGCTTACCTGCAGGTGCTCGGCACCGCGATCAAGAACAAGAGGTGAGTGCGATGGAAATAGACATCGGCATGATCCGCGGGCTGGGCACCCTGGTGGTGATGATCGCCTTCATCGGCCTCTCGCTCTGGGTATTCAACCGCCGCCGCGACCGTGATTTCGCCGAAGCGCGCCTGCTGCCCTTCGTCGACGACCGCCTGCCCCCTGCCGGGCAGGAACCTGCTGCCAAGAGGAGTTCCGGGCAATGACCACCTTCTGGAGTACGTACATCAGCGTACTGACCATCGGCAGTTTGATCGGCCTTACCTGGCTGCTGCTGTCGACCCGCAAGGGCCAGAGTACCGACACCACCGACCAGACCATGGGCCACAGCTTCGATGGCATCGAGGAATACGACAACCCGCTGCCCAAGTGGTGGTTCTGGTTGTTCGTGGGCACCCTGGTGTTCTCGGTCGGCTACTTGATCCTCTATCCAGGCCTGGGTAACTGGAAAGGCATCCTGCCGGGCTACGACAACGGCTGGACCGGGGTCAACGAATGGCAGAAGGAAATGGACAAGGCCGATGCCAAGTTTGGGCCGATCTTCGCCAAGTACGCGGCCATGCCGGTCGAGGAAGTGGCCAAGGACCCGCAAGCCCTGAAGATGGGCAGCCGCCTGTTCGCCTCCAACTGCTCGGTGTGCCACGGCTCGGACGCCAAAGGCGCCTATGGCTTCCCCAACCTGACCGACAAGGACTGGCGCTGGGGCGGCGAGCCGGAGACCATCAAGGCCTCGATCATGAACGGTCGCCACGGCGTGATGCCAGCTTGGGCCGAGGTCATTGGCGAGCAGGGCGTAGCCGATGTGGCCGCATTCGTGCTGACCAACCTGGATGGCCGCAGCTTGCCGGAAGGGGTCAAGGCCGACCCGGCCAAGGGCAAGGAAATCTTCGCCGGCAACTGCGTGGCCTGCCACGGGCCTGAAGCCAAAGGCACCCCAGCCATGGGCGCGCCTGACCTGACTCACCCGCAGGCGTTCATCTACGGTTCGAGCTTCGCCCAGTTGCAACAGACCATTCGTTATGGTCGCCAGGGGCAGATGCCGGCACAGGCCGAGATCCAGGGCAATGACAAGGTGCACTTGCTGGCGGCTTATGTGTATAGCCTGTCGCACGGTGACGCGCCTGAAGCAGTGACTGTTAAGTAATACCAGGGGGCCGCTTTGCGGCCCATTCGCAGCGCAAGGCTGCTCCTACAGGCGATCGCATGCTTCTTGTAGGCGCAGCCTTGCGCTGCGAATGGGCTGCAAAGCAGCCCCCGCGCCCTTCCCCGCCATACCCCTCCCCTTGCACCCCCCCCTAACCGAACTAAGCTTGTTGCCTCAGTGGGCTTCGCTGCCAATCCAGCGAAGCAGACGCGGTGCATAGCCTGGCGCCGTCCGACAAAAAAGCCTGACCGATCGATCAGAAAAAGATGAAAAACGGTACACATTACAAATATTTATTTGTGTACAATCGTTCGAACCCAACACCGCTGGACACAGGTGGACGGGCTTGGACACGGGTCGGCGTACCAAAGTTGCGTTGCGGTAACCCGAGGGGTTATCGATACTGGCGCCGATTTTTCGACCAACAAGAACATCAAAACCGTGGAACCTTAGAATGAGCACAGCAATCAGTCCGACTGCTTATAACTATAAGGTCGTCCGCCAGTTCGCCATCATGACGGTGGTCTGGGGGATCCTTGGCATGGGCCTCGGCGTTTTCATCGCCTCGCAACTGGTATGGCCGCAACTGAACCTGGACCTGCCCTGGACCAGCTTCGGCCGCCTGCGCCCGTTGCACACCAACCTGGTGATCTTCGCCTTCGGCGGCTGTGCGTTGTTCGGCACCAGCTACTACGTGGTACAGCGCACCTGCCAGACCCGGCTGATCTCCGACAGCATGGCGGCCTTCACCTTCTGGGGTTGGCAAGCGGTGATCGTCGGCGCACTGATCACCCTGCCGATGGGCTACACCACCACCAAGGAATACGCCGAGCTGGAATGGCCGCTGGCGATCCTGCTGGCCATTGTCTGGGTGACCTACGGGCTGGTGTTCTTCGGCACCATCGTCAAGCGCAAGACCAAGCACATCTACGTCGGCAACTGGTTCTACGGTGCGTTCATCGTGGTCACCGCGATGCTGCACATCGTCAACCACATCTCGCTGCCGGTCAGCCTGTTCAAGTCGTACTCGGCCTACTCCGGCGCCACTGACGCCATGATCCAGTGGTGGTACGGCCACAACGCCGTGGGCTTCTTCCTCACCACCGGCTTCCTGGGGATGATGTACTACTTCGTGCCCAAGCAGGCCGAGCGGCCGATCTACTCGTATCGCCTGTCGATCGTGCACTTCTGGGCGCTGATCACCCTGTACATCTGGGCCGGCCCGCACCACCTGCACTACACCGCCCTGCCCGACTGGGCACAGTCGCTGGGCATGGTGATGTCGATCATCCTGCTGGCGCCAAGCTGGGGGGGCATGATCAACGGCATGATGACCTTGTCCGGTGCCTGGCATAAATTGCGCACCGACCCGATCCTGCGCTTCCTCGTGGTATCGCTGGCGTTCTACGGCATGTCCACCTTCGAAGGCCCGATGATGGCCATCAAGACCGTGAACTCGCTGTCGCACTACACCGACTGGACCATCGGCCACGTCCACGCCGGCGCCCTTGGTTGGGTAGCGATGATCTCGATCGGCGCGGTGTACCACATGATTCCCAAGCTGTATGGCCGGGCGCAGATGCACAGCGTCGGCTTGATCAACGCGCACTTCTGGCTGGCGACCATCGGCACCGTGCTGTACATCGCCTCGATGTGGGTCAACGGCATCACCCAGGGCCTGATGTGGCGCGCCATCAACGATGACGGCACGCTCACCTACTCCTTCGTCGAAGCCTTGCAGGCCAGCCACCCGGGCTACATCGTCCGCGCGCTGGGCGGTGCATTCTTCGCCTCGGGCATGTTGCTGATGGCCTACAACGTGTTCCGCACCGTACGCGCGGCCAACCCGGTTGAAGCAGATGAAGCCGCCAAGATCGTCGTCGTGGGAGCGCACTGATGAAGCATGAAGCCGTCGAGAAGAACATAGGCCTGCTGGCCTTCTTCATGGTCATCGCCGTCAGCGTCGGTGGCCTGACCCAGATCGTCCCGCTGTTTTTCCAGGACGTCACCAACAAACCCGTTGAAGGCATGAAGCCGCGCACCGCGCTGGAGCTTGAAGGCCGCGACATCTACATCCGCGAAGGCTGCGTGGGCTGCCACTCGCAGATGATCCGCCCGTTCCGCGCCGAGACCGAGCGCTACGGCCACTACTCGGTGGCCGGTGAAAGCGTGTGGGACCACCCGTTCCTGTGGGGCTCCAAACGCACCGGCCCGGACCTGGCCCGCGTGGGCGGCCGCTACTCCGATGACTGGCACCGTGCGCACCTGTACAACCCGCGCAACGTGGTGCCCGAATCGAAGATGCCGTCCTACCCGTGGCTGGTCGAGAACAAACTCGACGGCAAGGACACCGCGAAGAAGATGGAAGTCCTGCGGACCCTCGGCACGCCGTACACCGACGCCGACATCGCCGGCGCGCGGGACGCGGTCAAGGGCAAGACCGAGATGGACGCCATCGTCGCGTACCTGCAGGGTCTTGGCACCATCATCAAAAGCAAACGGTGACGCTGATGGATATCGGGATGATTCGCGGCCTGGGCACCGTCGTGGTGATGGTGGCCTTCGTAGGCCTGGCGCTGTGGGTGTTCAACCCACGGCGCAAGCAGGAGTTCGACGAGGCGACCCGGTTGCCCTTCGCGGATGACCCCGAAGCCACCCGGCACGTCGAGCAAGCGCAAGCAAAAGCTTCTGGGAGCAAAAAACAATGACAACCTTCTGGAGTCTGTACGTCACCGTCCTGACCCTGGGCACCATCTTCTCACTGACCTGGCTGCTGCTGTCCACCCGCAAGGGCCAGCGCGAAGAGGTCACCGACGAGACCGTCGGGCATGCCTTCGATGGCATCGAGGAATATGACAACCCGCTGCCCAAATGGTGGTTCTGGCTGTTCGTCGGCACCATCATCTTCGCCCTCGGCTACCTGGTGCTGTACCCAGGCCTGGGTAACTGGAAAGGTATGCTGCCGGGCTATTCGTACCTGGACACCGACAAGCAGACCGAGTTCGCCAACGGCCAGCCGGGCTGGACCGGCGTGCACGAGTGGGAAAAGGAAATGGCCAAGGCCGATGCCCGCTTCGGGCCGATCTTCGCCAAGTTCGCGGCGATGCCCATCGAGGAAGTCGCCAAAGACCCGCAGGCCCTGAAAATGGGCGCACGGCTGTTCGCTTCCAACTGCTCGGTGTGCCACGGCTCCGACGCCAAGGGCGCCTACGGCTTCCCTAACCTGACCGACAACGACTGGCGTTGGGGCGGTGAGCCGGAAACCATCAAGACCACCATCATGGGCGGTCGCCACGGCGTGATGCCGGCCTGGTCCGAGGTGATCGGCGAGCAAGGCGTTGCCGATGTGGCAGCCTTTGTGGTCAGCAAGCTCGATGGCCGCACCCTGCCGGAAGGCGCCAAGGCCGATGCCGAAAACGGGCAGAAGATCTTCGCCGCCAACTGCGTGGCCTGCCACGGGCCAGAGGGCAAGGGTACACCGGCCATGGGTGCACCAAACCTGACCCATCCACAGGCGTTCATCTACGGCTCGAGCTTTGCCCAACTTCAGCAGACCATTCGCTACGGTCGCCAGGGGCAGATGCCGGCGCAGGAGCAGCTGCAGGGCAATGACAAGGTGCACCTGCTGGCAGCTTATGTGTACAGCCTGTCGCATCAGGAGCAGGAGCCTCAAAAGGCTGAGTAAGCAGGTCCGGCCTCTTCGCGGGTAAACCCGCTCCCACAGGTATCTCGCCGAGCCTGAGGGCAGCGGGGTCCCTGTGGGAGCGGGTTTACCCGCGAAGAATCCAGCACAAGCTGACCTGGATCAATTGACACCCGCCATATCACGATTCATACCACGAACCCAACGCGACTAAAGGTCGCAGTGCAACCCCTGGGTGCCATCACAGGCGTATCATGGGTCGCAGAGCGCTAGCAGATTGCGCGAGACTGCGGCCGGCATGCACTGGCCGCGGCATTTCTCCACTGCCGTGGGACTTGATGATGAGCAAGCAAATTCCGGTACATGACGTCACCCCGCCTGCCAACAAAGGGAAGGATTCCGTCGACCTCTACGCCTCCCGCGAGAAAATCTACACCCGCGCCTTCACAGGCGTCTTCCGCCGCCTGCGCATGGTCGGCGGTGCAGTACTGTTCCTGCTCTACTTCGGCACCGTGTGGCTGAACTGGGGCGGTCACCAGGCCGTCTGGTGGAACCTGCCCGAGCGCAAGTTCTACATCTTCGGCGCCACCATCTGGCCCCAGGACTTCATCCTCCTGTCAGGCATCCTCATCGTCGCCGCGTTCGGCCTGTTCTTCGTCACCGTGTATGCCGGCCGGGTGTGGTGCGGCTATACCTGCCCGCAAAGCGTGTGGACGTGGATTTTCATGTGGTGCGAAAAAGTCACCGAGGGTGACCGCAACCAGCGCATGAAGCTCGACCGCGCCCCCATGAGCGGCAACAAGCTCCTGCGCAAATTCGCCAAGCACAGCCTGTGGCTGCTGATCGGTTTCGTCACCGGCATGACCTTTGTCGGTTACTTCTCGCCGATCCGTGAGCTGGCCATCGAATTCTTCACCGGCCAAGCCGATGGCTGGGCCTACTTCTGGGTCGGTTTCTTCACCCTCGCCACCTATGGCAACGCCGGTTGGCTGCGCGAGCAGGTGTGCGTGTACATGTGCCCCTATGCGCGCTTCCAGAGCGTGATGTTCGACAAGGACACGCTGATCGTGTCCTACGACCCGCGCCGTGGCGAAACCCGTGGCCCGCGTAAAAAAGACATCGACTACAAGGCCCAAGGCCTGGGCGACTGCATCGACTGCACCATGTGCGTGCAGGTCTGCCCCACCGGCATCGACATCCGCGACGGCCTGCAGATCGAGTGTATCGGCTGCGCCGCGTGCATCGACGCCTGCGACACCATCATGGACAAGATGAACTACCCCAAAGGGCTGATCAGCTACACCACCGAGCACAACCTGTCGGGGCAGAAAACCCACATGCTGCGCCCTCGGCTGATCGGCTATGCGCTGGTGCTGCTGGTCATGATCGGCGCCCTGGCCACCGCCTTCGCCACCCGCTCGCTGGTCGGCTTCGACGTCAGCAAGGACCGCGTGCTGTACCGCGAAAACGCCCAGGGCCGGATCGAGAACGTCTACAGCCTCAAGGTCATGAACAAAGACCAACGCGACCACGTCTACGTGCTCGATGCCGCCGGCCTGCCAGACCTCAAGCTCGAAGGCCAGCGCGAGATCCGCGTGGCGGCCGGTGACATCGTCAGCCTGCCCGTGCAGCTGTCGATAGCGCCCGAGAAACTGCCATCGACCACCAACGAAATCACCTTCATCCTCAAGAGCGCCGATGACAGCGACGCCCAGGTTGAAGCCAAGAGCCGCTTCATCGGCCCACAGATCCGCTGAGAGAGATTATCGACAATGCCTGCCGCCACCGCCGCCAGCCCTTGGTACAAGCACCTCTGGCCCTGGATCATCATCGGCATCCTCACCACCTCGGTGTGCCTGAGCCTGACCATGGTCAGCATTGCCGTGCGCAACCCGGACAACCTGGTCAACGACAACTACTACGAGGCTGGCAAAGGCATCAACCGCTCGCTGGACCGTGAGCTGCTGGCCCAGACCTTGAACCTCAAGGCCAGCGTGCATTTGGATGAGCTGACCGGCGAAGTCGACCTGCGCCTGACGGGCGACAGCGACCCGCAAACGCTGGAACTGAACCTGATCTCGCCCACCCAGCCGGACAAGGACCGCAAGGTGGCGCTAACCCGTGCCGAGGCTGGGCGCTATGTCGGGCAACTGGACGACAAGGTCGAAGGGCGGCGCTTCGTCGAGTTGCTGGGCAGCCAGCAAGGGCAGGTGTGGCGGTTGTTCGAGGAAGAAAAGGTGGAGCATGGTGTGACTCTGCAGCTGGGCGATGAAGCGTTGCTAGGCGCAGAACACAAATAATCGCGACACTTTCTCTACCTGTGGGAGCGGGCTTGCCCCGCGAAAGGGCCAAGCCTGCTTATGATGTCGCCCATGCCGGCCCATTCGCGGGGCAAGCCCGCTCCCACAGGCCCCGTCCCTGACAGTCAATGCGTGCTCGCCTTATGACCCAACCCACCCCCTGCTACCACTGCACCCTGCCCGTCCCCGCCGGCAACCGCTTCACCGCCGTGGTCCTCGGCGAGCCACGGCAGTTCTGCTGCCCAGGCTGCCAGGCAGTGGCCGAGTCCATCGTCGCCGGGGGCCTGGAGCACTATTACCAACACCGCAGTGACACCAGCGCCAACCCCGAAGCCTTGCCCAGGCAACTGCAGGATGAACTGGCGCTCTACGACCGCAGCGACGTGCAACAAACCTTCGTCCGCCACGCCGGCGAACTGGCCGAAGCCACCTTGCTGGTCGAGGGCATCAGTTGCGCGGCCTGCGGCTGGCTGATCGAAAAGCACCTGCGCAACCTGCCCGGGGTCACCGAAGCACGCCTGAACCTGTCCAATCACCGCCTGCTGCTGGCCTGGGACGACCACCAGCTGCCCCTCTCGCGCCTGCTCGCCGAGCTGCGCCAGATCGGCTACGCCGCCCACCCCTACCAACCCGACCAGGCCGCCGAACAGCTGGCCCGGGAGAACCGCAGCGCCTTACGGCGCCTGGGTGTCGCCGGGCTGCTGTGGTTCCAGGCGATGATGGCAACCATGGCCACCTGGCCCGAATTCAACATCGACCTGTCGCCCGAGCTGCACACCATCCTGCGCTGGGTCGCGCTGTTTCTGACCATCCCGATCGTGTTCTACAGCTGCGCGCCATTCTTCAAAGGCGCAGCGCGCGACCTGCGCACCCGTCACATGACCATGGACGTCTCGGTATCGCTGGCCATCGCCCTGGCGTTCGGCGCCGGGATCTGGACCGCGATCAGCGGCAGCGGCGAGCTGTATTTCGATACCGTCGGCATGTTTGCCCTGTTCCTGCTGACCGGTCGCTACCTTGAGCGACGTGCCCGCGAGCGCACCGCGGCGGCCACCGCGCAACTGGTCAACCTGCTGCCCGCCTCGTGCCTGCGCCTGGACGTTATCGGCCGTGCCGAGCGCATCCTGCTCAGCGAACTGCAGCGCGGCGACACGGTGCAAGTCCTGCCCGGCGCGGTAATCCCCGCCGATGGGCGCATCGTCGAAGGCCGCTCCAGCGTCGACGAGTCACTGCTGACCGGCGAATACCTGCCGCAGCCGCGTCGCGTCGGCGATCGGGTCACCGGTGGCACCCTGAACGTCGAGAGCACCCTGAACGTGGAAGTCGAAGCCCTCGGCCACGACTCGCGGCTGTCGGCCATCGTCCGCCTGCTGGAACGCGCGCAGACCGAAAAACCGCGCCTGGCCGAGATCGCCGACCGCGCTTCGCAGTGGTTCTTGCTGTTTACCTTGATAGCCGCCGTGGCCATCGGCCTGTGGTGGTGGCACCTGGCCCCGGACCGCGCCTTCTGGATCGTGCTGGCCATGCTGGTGGCGACCTGCCCTTGCGCCTTGTCCTTGGCCACGCCCACGGCCCTTACCGCCGCCACCGGCACCCTGCACAAACTCGGCCTGCTGGTGACCCGCGGCCACGTGCTCGAAGGCCTTAACCAGATCGACACGGTCATCTTCGACAAGACCGGCACGCTCACCGAAGGCCGCCTGACCCTGCGCAGCATTCGCCCGCTGGCCGACCTGGCCGCCGACCGTTGCCTGGCCCTGGCCGCCGCCCTGGAAAACCGCTCTGAACACCCCATCGCACGCGCTTTCGGCCGCACCGCCGCGCCCGCGGACGACGTGCAGACCGTGCCAGGCCTGGGCCTGGAGGGGCTGGTTGACGGCCAGCGCCTGCGTATCGGCCAGGCCACGTTCGTGTGCGCCCTGAGTGGCGCAGAAATCCCCGGCGTGCCCGAGCCGCGCGGCCAATGGCTGCTGCTGGGTGATCGCCAAGGGCCGCTGGCCTGGTTCGGCCTCGATGACCGCCTGCGCGATGATGCCCCGGCCTTGCTCGCTGCCTGCAAGGCGCGGGGCTGGCGGACGCTGCTGCTGTCGGGTGACAGCTCGCCGATGGTCGCCGAAGTGGCGGCGCAACTGGGCATCGACCAGGCCATCGGCGGCCTGCGCCCGGACGACAAGCTGGACCGGCTCAAGGCGCTGCAAGCCGCGGGCCGCAAGGTGCTGATGCTGGGTGATGGGGTCAACGACGTGCCGGTGCTGGCTGCCGCCGACATCAGCATCGCCATGGGCAGCGCCACTGACCTGGCCAAGACCAGCGCCGATGCGGTGCTGCTGTCCAACCGCCTGCAGGCGCTGGTACAGGCCTTCGACCTGGCCCGCCGCACGCGCCGCAACATCCTCGAGAACCTGCTGTGGGCGACCCTGTATAATGGCCTCATGTTGCCGTTTGCCGCGCTCGGCTGGATCACCCCCGTGTGGGCGGCCATCGGCATGTCGGTGAGCTCGCTGATCGTGGTCCTCAACGCCCTGCGCCTGACCCGGCTGCCAGGCGTGGCGGCCTCCAGCAGCCACCCGCAACCCGCCACCGCCTGATCAGGAGCCGCCCATGCCAGCCCTCTATGTCATGATCCCGGCCGCCCTGCTGCTTGTCGGCGTCGCCGTGTACATCTTCTTCTGGGCAGTGGACAGCGGCCAGTACGACGACCTCGAAGGCCCTGCCCACAGCATCCTGTTCGACGACCAGGACCCGCGCCACCAGGCTGCGGTCAAGCCGGACGACAGCTTGGCCGAAGACGACAAGGAACCCCCACCTCGTGCCTGACCTGCTGCCCCTGCTCGGCTCGGCGCTGATCCTTGGCCTGCTCGGTGGCGGCCACTGCCTGGGCATGTGCGGCGGCCTGATGGGCGCGCTGACCCTGGCCATCCCGCCCGAGCAGCGCGGTCGACGCTTGCAGCTGCTGTTGGCGTACAACATCGGGCGCATTCTCAGCTATGCCTGCGCCGGCCTGCTGGTGGGCCTGGCTGGCTGGGCCGTGGCCAGCAGCCCGGCCGCCCTGGCGCTGCGGGTGGTAGCCGCGTTGCTGTTAATTGCCATGGGGCTATACCTGGCCGGCTGGTGGAGCGGGTTGACCCGTATCGAGGCCCTGGGCCGAGGGCTGTGGCGGCATATCCAGCCAATCGCCTCGCGCCTGCTGCCGGTGTCGAGCCTGCCGCGGGCCTTGTTGCTGGGGGCCTTGTGGGGCTGGTTGCCGTGCGGGCTGGTGTACAGCACGTTGCTGTGGGCTGCGAGCCAGGGGAATGCGGGGTACAGCGCCGCGTTGATGCTAGCCTTCGGGCTGGGCACCTGGCCGGTATTGCTCGCCACGGGCTTGGCGGCGGAGCGGGTCAGCAGCCTGTTGCGACGGCGCAGCGTGCGCATGGCGGGTGGCTTGCTGGTCATCCTGTTTGGCCTGTGGACGCTGCCTGGGCCACACCAGCATTGGTTGATGGGGCACTGAAGCGGGCTGCTGTGCAGCCCATCGCCGGCAAGCCAGCTCCCACTGCTACAGCACAAGCCTTGAGGCAGTGAGGCACCTGTGGGAGCTGGCTTGCCGGCGATGGGCCGCTCAGCGGCCCTAAAGGCTCTTGATACAAATCAACACAGATTCCTACAGACGGCCATAGACTCCGGACACTGCTCGCTCTATCCGGGGACCGCCCACATGCTCGACGACCTACGTTGGGACACCGACCTGATCCGCCGCTACGACCTGGCCGGACCACGCTACACCTCCTACCCGACCGCCGTGCAACTGCACAGCGAAGTGGGCTCGTTCGACCTGCTCCACGCCCTGCGCGAGAGCCGCCGGGCGGTGCGCCCCTTGTCGCTGTACGTGCACGTGCCGTTCTGCGCCAACATCTGCTACTACTGCGCCTGCAACAAAGTCATCACCAAGGACCGTGGCCGCGCTGCGCCCTACCTGCAACGCCTGGAGCAGGAAATCCAGCTGATCGCCTGCCACCTGGACCCCAAGCAACGGGTCGAGCAACTGCACTTCGGCGGCGGCACGCCCACCTTCCTCAGCCCCGTGGAATTGCGCCAGCTGATGGCCACCCTGCGTCAGCACTTCAACCTGCTGGACGATGATTCCGGCGACTACGGCATCGAAATCGACCCACGCGAAGCCGACTGGTCGACCATGGGCCTGCTCCGCGAGCTGGGCTTCAACCGTGTCAGCCTGGGCGTGCAGGACCTGGACCCGGCCGTGCAGCGGGCGGTCAACCGCCTGCAGAGCCTGGAGCAGACCCGCACCCTGATCGAGGCAGCGCGTACCCTGCAATTCCGCTCAATCAACCTGGACTTGATCTACGGCCTGCCCAAGCAGACCCCGGAAGGCTTTGCCCGCACGGTCGAAGAGGTGATCCGCCTGCAACCCGACCGCCTGTCGGTGTTCAACTACGCCCACCTGCCCGAGCGTTTCATGCCTCAGCGACGCATCGACAACAATGACCTGCCGAGCCCGTCAGCCAAGCTCGAGATGCTGCATGCCACTATCGACCAGCTGACCGCTGCCGGTTACCGTTACATCGGCATGGACCACTTCGCCCTGCCCGACGATGAGCTGGCCATGGCCCAGGAAGAAGGCACCCTGCAACGCAACTTCCAGGGCTACACCACCCATGGCCATTGCGACCTGATCGGCCTGGGGGTGTCTGCCATCAGCCAGATCGGCGACCTCTATTGCCAGAACAGCAGCGACCTCAACACCTACCAGGACAGCCTCTCCAACGCCCAACTGGCCACCCAGCGCGGCCTGCTGTGCAACCACGACGATCGCCTGCGCCGGGCAGTGATCCAGCAGTTGATCTGCCATTTCGAACTGGACTACGAGCCGATCGAACAGGCCTTCACCATCGATTTTCGCGGTTACTTCAATGACCTTTGGCCAGAACTGCTGACCTTGCAGCGTGATGGCCTGATCAGCCTGGACGACAAGGGCATCCGCATCCTGCCCGCCGGCCGCCTGTTGGCGCGCTCGGTGTGCATGGTGTTCGACGCCTACCTGGCGATGCAAAACCGCCAGCGCTTCTCACGGGTCATCTGAAAAGCGAGTCGTTCGACCGCATGGACAAGTGGGCTTGTGCGGCACACTATGGGTACACGAAAGGCCTCGGCGCGCACCCGCCGCGGCTTCGCCAGCACGCTCCACAATAGCGCACGCTGGCCTACAACCTACGCCGTGAGTTACCCTTACGTCTTATGTGTGCTTTCCCACAAGGATCGATTGAAAATGTCCGAGCCAGTTAAACTGCGCCCACATACCCAGGCCCATTGCAAGGATTGCAGCCTGGCCCCCCTGTGCCTGCCTCTTTCGCTGAACCTGGAAGACATGGAAGCACTGGATGAAATCGTCAAACGTGGACGGCCGCTGAAGAAAGGCGAGTTCCTGTTCCGCCAGGGTGACAATTTCGGCTCGGTCTACGCAGTACGTTCCGGCGCCCTCAAAACCTTCAGCCTCAGCGACAGCGGCGAAGAGCAGATCACCGGTTTCCACCTGCCCAGCGAACTGGTCGGCCTGTCCGGCATGGACACCGAAGCCTACCCGGTGTCGGCCCAGGCCCAAGAGACTACGTCGGTGTGCGAAATCCCCTTCGAACGCCTCGACGAACTCTCGGTGCAATTGCCGCAGTTGCGTCGTCAGCTGATGCGTGTGATGAGCCGCGAGATCCGCGACGACCAGCAAATGATGCTGCTGCTGTCGAAGAAAACCGCCGACGAACGCATTGCCACCTTCCTGGTCAACCTGTCCGCACGCTTCCGCGCACGTGGCTACTCGGCCAACCAGTTCCGCCTGAGCATGTCGCGCAACGAAATCGGCAATTACCTGGGCCTGGCGGTGGAAACCGTGTCGCGGGTCTTCACCCGCTTCCAGCAAAACGGCCTGATTCGCGCCGAAGGCAAGGAAGTGCATATCCTCGACCCGATTCAGTTGTGCGCGCTGGCCGGCGGTGCAATGGAGGCCTGAGCCTTTGTTAACGGGTATACTGGCGCCATCGTTTTTCCAGGATACCCGCAACAATGCATAGCGAAGCCTTCGACCTCAAAGCCCTGATCCGCCCGGTAGTGGACTTCCCCAAACCGGGTGTGATCTTTCGCGACATCACCCCGCTGTTCCAATCCCCACGCGGGCTGCGCTATGTCGCCGACCAGTTCATCGAGCGTTATGTCGAGGCTGAGTTCAGCCACATCGGCGCCATGGACGCGCGCGGCTTCCTGATCGGCTCAATCATCGCCCACCAGCTGAACAAGCCGCTGATCCTGTTCCGCAAACAGGGCAAGCTGCCGGCTGACGTGCTGAGCGAGGGTTATCAGACCGAGTACGGCGAGGCCTTCCTCGAAGTGCATGCCGACAGCCTGTGCGAAGGCGACTCGGTGTTGATTTTCGATGACCTGATTGCCACTGGCGGCACCCTGCTGGCGGCAGCCAACCTGGTGCGCCGTACCGGGGCTCAGGTATTTGAAGCGGCAGCGATCATTGACCTGCCGGAGCTGGAGGGTTCGCGCCGGCTGCAGGCTGCGGGTGTGCCGACCTTCTGCCTGACCGAGTTTTCGCTGAACGAATACTGAGTCGTATTCAGGGGCGGCGTTGCCACCCATTCGCGGGACAAGCCCGCTCCCACAGGTCTTGTGAAGGCCTTTGAGGTACCGCAGTACCTGTGGGAGCGGGCTTGTCCCGC
Organism: Pseudomonas sp. NGC7; assembly: GCF_047159675.1. NCBI lineage: Bacteria > Pseudomonadati > Pseudomonadota > Gammaproteobacteria > Pseudomonadales > Pseudomonadaceae > Pseudomonas > Pseudomonas sp. NGC7. The sequence continues at coordinate 4,973,176 of NZ_BAAFZY010000001.1, forward strand.
GAATGGGCCGCACAGCGGCCCCACTATTTCGAATCACAGCGAAATCGGCCGGCGCCCCGCAAAGGCATGCGCCAATGTCCCGCCATCCACCAGCTCCAGCTCGCCACCCAGCGGCACACCATGGGCAATGCGCGACGCCACCAGGCCTTTCTCGTTCAGCAACTGCGCGATGTAATGCGCCGTCGCCTCCCCTTCCACCGTCGGGTTGGTCGCCAGGATCACCTCGGTAAAGGTGCCCTGCTCCTCGATTCGCGCCATCAGCTGCGGCACGCCGATCGCCTCAGGCCCCAGGCCATCGAGCGGCGACAGATGCCCCTTGAGCACGAAATAGCGGCCGCGGTAACCAGTCTGCTCCACCGCATACACATCCACCGGCCCTTCGACCACACACAACTGCGTGTCGTCACGGCGCGGGTCGGCGCACTGCGGGCAGAGTTCCTGCTCGGTCAGGGTGCGGCACTGACGGCAATGGCCAACCCCTTCCATGGCCTGGGTCAACGCCTGAGCCAAACGCAGGCCGCCGCTGCGGTCACGCTCAAGCAGCTGCAGGGCCATGCGCTGGGCGGTTTTCTGGCCGACACCCGGCAGGGTGCGCAAGGCATCGATCAGTTGGCGGATCAGTGGGCTGAAGCTCATGTAGGCAGGCCTGCAAGTCGGGGGAACAGAATGAACAAGGGAGCAACGGCCCCAAGGCCGTTGCTCCCCATTTGACGCAAAAGGTGTATCAGAACGGCATTTTGAAGCCTGGCGGCAACTGCATGCCAGCGGTCATGCCGCCCATTTTTTCCTGGCTGCTCTGCTCGACCTTACGGACCGCATCGTTCAGTGCAGCAGCGATCAGGTCTTCAAGCACTTCCTTGTCGTCTTCATCGGTCGACATCAGGCTTTGGTCGATGCTGACGCGCTTAACGTCGTGACGACCAGTCATCACCACGCTCACCAGGCCGCCACCGGATTGGCCGGTCACTTCGGCGTTGGCCAGTTCTTCTTGCATCTTGGCCATTTTTTCCTGCATCTGCTGGGCCTGCTTCATCAGGCCGGCCATGCCACCTTTCATCATGGGGGTATACCTCGATTGGGTCATGTGATGCGGCCCGGCACCGGGCCAGCCGCATGGTTATCCGTTACTGGCCCTGATTGGCCAGGGCCTCTACAGGCTCAATAGTATCCTGTCGCACCTTGGCACCGAACTGCTTGATCATCTGCTGGATCAACGGGTCCTGCTCGATCGACACCACGGCGTCCTGCTGGCGCTCGGCACGCTTGCGCGAGGCGGCCTGGGCCGGCGTTTCCTGCTCAGGGCGTATCAGCTCGATACGCAGGTTCAGAGTGCGCCCCAAGTGCTGATTGAGCGCGTCGTTCAAGCGCCGCTGCTGGGTGGCGTTGAACAGTGCGCCCTGGCCTGGGTCCAGGTGCAGCAGCCAGTCGTCGCCGTCGGCGGCAATCAGCGTACAGTTTGCGGCGATGTTGCCTGTCATACCGGAGACAGGCAACTGTGGGAATAATTCCAGCCATTGCAGGGCCAGGCCCGTAGCCGGCTGGGCGGCCGGCAGCGGTTCGGCAGCAGGTTTGGGCTGCTCTTCCTGGACGTGCTCGGCCAGTTCATCAAGGTAACTGAACCCGACGGGGTCGCTGTCACCTACGTAGTAATCTTCGTCCGCTGGCGGTTCGTCGTCGCGGTCCATGCCCGCTGCAGCATAGGCCGACGGGTCGAACGGCGGCTCGTCGTAGGCCGGCTGTTCGCGTTGCGGCTCGGCCATGGCTGGCTGGGGCGCAGGTGTTGGCGCAGGCTCAGCCACAGGCACCGGCGAGGCGGCAACCGGCACGGGGGGCGCTACAGGCTCTTCCCAGGGCAGGTCGATGACGTCCTCGACAGGTGCGGGTGCCGGCGCAGCAGGTTCAACTGGCGCTGGCTGGGTAACGGCAGGCGTCGGCTCTACAGCGAGTGCTACAGGGGTCGGCACCTCCACCGCTTGCGCGACAACCGGCGCCACGGGCGCTGCGGCTGGCTGATGGGCCACTCCCGCAGTTGCCACCGGTGTTGCAGGATCAGCTGTGGCTTGGCTGATCCCCACCGGCTTTAGCACCGGTTTCGGCGCGTCATCGGTGTCGGCCGGGCGGAACGCCAGCATGCGCAACAGAACCATCTCGAAGCCACCCCGCGGGTCTGGCGCCAAGGGCAGGTCGCGGCGGCCAATCAGGCCCATCTGGTAATAGAACTGCACGTCCTCGGCCGGCAATGCCGAGGCCAGCGCCAACACGCGATCGCGGTCGCCCTGGCCGTTGTCCACCGCCTCCGGCAGAGCCTGGGCAATGGCGACACGGTGCAGCACGTTGAGCATTTCGGCCAGCACGCCGCTCCAGTCCGGCCCTTGCTCGGCAAGGTTGCGCACCGCCTCCAGCAGCGCGCGGGCATCGCCTTCGAGCAGCGCCTGCAGCACGCCATAGACCTGGCCATGGTCGAGGCTACCGAGCATGGCCCGCACATCGGCCGCCAGCACCTTGCCTTCACCAAACGCGATGGCCTGGTCAGTCAAGCTCATGGCATCGCGCATCGAACCGTCGGCGGCGCGCCCCAGCAGCCATAGGGCATCTGGCTCGAACGGCACGTTTTCGGCGGTCAGCACATGGCTGAGGTGCTCGACTACCCGCTCCGGGCTCATGTTCTTCAGCGAGAACTGCAGGCAGCGCGACAGGATGGTCGCTGGCAGCTTCTGCGGGTCGGTGGTGGCGAGGATGAACTTGACGTAGGGCGGCGGCTCTTCCAGCGTCTTGAGCAAGGCGTTGAACGAGTGGGTCGAGAGCATGTGCACTTCGTCGATCAGGTAGACCTTGAAGCGCCCACGGCTCGGGGCATATTGCACGTTATCCAGCAGCTCGCGGGTATCTTCGACCTTGGTGCGGCTGGCGGCGTCGATCTCGATCAGGTCGACGAAGCGGCCCTCGTCGATTTCCCGGCACACTGAACAGGTGCCGCAGGGCGTCGAGGTGATGCCGGTTTCGCAGTTCAGGCATTTGGCGATAATGCGGGCGATGGTAGTCTTGCCCACACCGCGGGTGCCGGTAAACAGGTAGGCATGGTGCAGGCGCTGGTTGTCCAAGGCATTGATCAAGGCCTTGAGCACATGGGCCTGGCCGACCATTTCGCGGAACGAGCGCGGACGCCATTTTCGTGCAAGAACCTGATAACTCATCGAAAAACCATCGTAGCCTGATCGAGCGGAAGATCGCTAATGCTAGCGGAGCGGGGCCGAAATTGCACCCTGCGCGACTGGTCTAAGCTATGAAACTGGCGCGCTATCCAGGGAGGATGTGCCTTGCGAAGACTGTTGCCCCTGCTATTGCTGTGGACCACCCACAGCCTGGCCGACCCACCCGTGCTGCGTTTTTCCGTCGCCGAGAGCTGGAGCATGCCGCTGATGCGTGTCGAAGGCGACCAGCCGGTGGAAGGTTTGCTGTTCGACCTGATGCAGGCCATTGCCCGGGAAGTGGGTGTACGCCCGGAGTATCACGTACTGGCACGCCTGCGCCTGCAGGAGGCCATGGAAAGCGGCGATATCGACGTGCGCTGCTATGTCAGCACCCAATGGTTTCAGGATCGGCCGGGCAATTTTGTCTGGAGCATCCCCGTGATCCACCAGCGCGACGTATTGGTTGGCGGCGCTGATGCAAGCAACCCTACCCGCCCAGAGCAACTGGCGCCGCAAGCCATCGGCACTGTGCTGGGTTATGCCTACGGCACCCTGCAACCCTTGTTCGAGCAGGGCCGATTGCACCGCGAAGACAGCCGCAGCCAGCTGCTGGCCCTGCAGAAGCTGCACGCGGGGCGGTATCTGCATGCGGTGAGCAACGAATTGTCGTTGCAGTGGTTCAACCAAGGCTTGCCGGCGGGGCAACAGCTGCAAACGCTGGCAGTGCTGGAAGAGCAGGACTTGGGATGCATGGTGCGCACTGACCCTGGGGTACCGACGCAAGGGGTGCTCAGGGCACTGGTGCGCATGAAGCAGTCCGGGGAGATTGAGCGGATCAGCCAGCGGTATGGGGGTGCGGGGTATGCTGGGAATGCCGCAGCGCGGACGCCTTGAATAGCGCACACGTGTGGGAGCAGGCTTGTGCTGGGAAGAGGGTGTAGCTTCTGCGCAACCTATTCGCAGCACAAGGCCAGATAAAGCGAACTATCAGTTTTACAACTCACTCATTTTGCAAGCTGTCGCGGCTGCGATCCGTAATACACAAAATTGTCAAAGTCTGCATGGCGGTAGGTATCGTGCCGTTCATAATAGTTGTAAACCACCGAAAGTTTTTGCTCACTCACAGTCGGCTCACAATCATGTAACACTTTCCGCCCTTGCATGAGTAGCAATGCCCCTTTGCGCGCATGGATTCTGCCATGCTCTAGCCAAGGCTCCTTTTTACTAGGATGAGAACGCTCGACGCTGAAACGCAATGGCGCCTCCTGATTCGTTGTCAAAAATAACAGGCACGTTATGCCATTGGTGTCGTAATGAAGCCCTAATGTGCCACCACCCGGAGGGTACGCTTTAATATTTACATCTGACGCGGGGTAAGGCGACACCACGGTGTCGGTGTGGGTGATGATGCTGATCAGCGGCACCAACGCATGGTATACAGCATTAAGCTCTGGCAGATGGCATCTGACATCAGCCCCCTTGAATATGTGATGCTTATATTGCCCACCAAGGTCCGAAACTGCGTCGGTGCCCAACCCTGAGTGCTGAACCAAGTCCACACCACCCTCATCAATGACATGCTGTACCCGACTAGCCAAGCTGTCACACAACGCCTCCGGCAGAACACCTTCGATTACTGTCAGTAATTCATAGAAGTACTCTCGCCGGTGTTTATTAACATCGAACATTTCATCATCCTCTGACAAAGTGCATCCGTGCGTTGAACGTCCAGTTAGGTTAATGCGCTATTCCGTCAAGCCTCTGCCCCTCATGATCCGCTGCAGGTTGTGGGCGTTGACGAAGATCAAGATGCCCAGCAAGACGAAGCCAATCGCTATCGCTTTGGCAATGCTCATCTGCTCGCCAAAAAACAGGTAGGAAGCAACCAGCCCCGATACAGGCACGAGCAGCGAGAGCGGTGCGACCTGGGCAGCCGGGTATTTCTTCATCAGGTTGTTCCATACCAGGTAGCCCAGGATGGTTGTGATGTAGCTCTGGAACAGCACAGAGAACAAGGCTTCCCACGCTACACCACCGGCAAGCACTGCGAATGAGGCCCAGCCATTGGCTGCGACTGTCAAAACGAATATCGCCGGGACCGAAAAAAGGCTCGACCAGATAATGAACGCGACCATGTCGGCCGGGCGTTTGAGCTTGACCACCAGGTTGCACAGCGACCAGGCCAGGGCAGCGATAAGTACGAGTAGAACACCGGTAACCGTCGACGACTCACCGCCTAATGCCAAGATCATTATCAGACCGCAGGCGGCTGAGGCCATGCCGCACAGATGGACTCCACTGACTCGCTCGCCTAGAAGGAGACTGCTGAGGAGGATAGTGAAAAAGGCACTGAACTGCAGAAACACCGATGACATGCCGGGGGACAAGCCTTGGTACATTGCGAAATTGACAACCCACCACAAGCCGGCGCCGAACATCACACCGTATAGGGCCAGCACCCCATATGAAATGCCTGCCGGGCGCTTGACGAAGAACACCAGAGGCATAGCGCAGAACACGAAACGCAACAGCGTCAGAAGGTAAGGATCCAGGCTTCTCAAGCCTAGTTCGATGACAGAGAAGTTACAGCCCCATAGGACTGTCACCAGAACACCGGCGACCAAATCCCGCTTGCTCATTTTCATGCCTGCTCTCCCTTGTTGCGGCATGCATTACTGTAATGACATTGATTGCGCCTGGATGCAGGAGGCGTCCTACCGACACGTGGGGCTGCTCTGAGAAATTTCGCCTGCATTAAACATCGCTGTTTAAAGCAGCCCGCTGACTGTGGGCAGACCCCGCTACTTCTGGCGTTCGACAGCCAATGTCACGGCATCAGCCTGGCCCCAGGCGATTTGTATGGCGCGCAGGCCATGCTCCAGTAGCTGTCGCGTTTCTTCGTCTTGGATGCGCTCAAGTGCTCGGCGGCTGTCGCTGTAGGCGAACATCAGGTAGTGGGAGACATTCATCAGCGCGAACTTTATTGGCACGACGCCTTCGCTGATGGCGCGGGAAAGGGATTTACCGGGGGGAAGGTCGAAGGTATGGGGTGGGTCGGGGACGATTTTTTTCATGCAAGCTCCATGTGAACTGAGCTGCACCCTTTTGCTTCCACGCATTAGGGTGACAACTGTACGCGGGGTGGAAGACCAGGCACATGGAAAACCCGGCAGGTACGAGTACCTCCCGCGCACAGCTGCCATAACAGACAACTGCTCCAAGTCGTTCCCGGGCTTCCACACCCGATCGCTGAACCGACAGCGACCGCAAAAGCCTATTGGGTGGGGTTTCCAAGGACAATCAGACGGGAGTCGACGGGATGCGTAGGATATTTCTGCAAGCCTTACAAATGCAGCAGGAAACCGCCTATACGAGAGTAGGATCCTTCCTTGTTGGCAATTGGACTACGAAATCTGGTGTATAGAGCGATTCCGACCTCTCGCCTGATGGCGCATAATTTTCACCACCCCCCAAAAAGACACCTCCCGATGCTCCAAGATGATCGAGACAATCTCGAACTCGACAGACTACAGATCGAGAATCGCAAGCTAGCTGCAGAAGCACTCAAATTCATGGCTGAAGAGCGCAAGCTTAGACAAGAGGCGTTCTGGCACCCCTTCGCAACCGGCTCGGTCATACTGACTGCCATTGCGGGTATCATGGCCCTGCTGGTTAAACTCTAAGCACGCTCGTTTATGGCAAGAGGAAAGATCATGCCCCGTTCCACTCAAGATAGGGTTGAACAATCCCATCGCGAAGTTGAGGCCCTGGCCGAAGAAATGCGCAAGGCAAGAGCCTTTTCTCCTTGGTCAGCGCTTTTGCCGTTCAGCCTAGGTGCGGGCTTTGCTTTGGCGTTACTTCTCGCCGGTCTCTTGATCTTGAGACTGCTGTAATCCCGAGCGCTGTCTTCAACCTGACGCAATCAAACCGGCACTCAAGAACATCCCAACCCCAAACACCGTATGGGTCACCAGACTCTTCAGGCAGTTACGCCCAGGTGTCGGCGTCCGCGAGGCAAAGAACCCCGCCCCCATCACCGGCTGCATGAAGCACAGCGGCGCCGCAACCGTCGCCACGCCCCAAACCAGCGCAGGCCACAGCGTTGGGGCACTCAGCCAGCCCTCCCCGACCATCCCCACCAGCATCACGGCAAACAACACACCGATCACGTAGTGGATAACCCACCCCAAGGCCAGTTCGTTCGCAACCGGTTCGGCCTTGGCGATAGCGTCGTGGCGCACTCGCCCCTTCATCACATGGCCCGCCCAGCGCCCTACCATGGCGAAATTCAAGGTAGGGATACCCAGGCGCCGCAGCAACCCCCCCCACAGGTCCATGATCACGGTGGCCCCAACCCCGATCAGCAAAGCGGCTTTTAGCATGGCAAGCGTCATCGATTCAGCCCTCTAAGATTGACGTTCAGCAACATGCCGCGCAGCATAGAAGTTGAAGTCAACTTCAAGTCAAGGCCTAGAATGGACATTGCCGATGTCGCCAAGCGCACAGGCGTACCCGCATCAACGCTGCGCTATTACGAAAAGAAAGGCTTGCTCAAGTCCCTCGCCGGCCGCGGCCAGCGGCGGCAGTTTGCTGCCGACGTGGCGGACCGGCTGGCACTGATTGCTCTAGGGCAGGCCGCAGGCTTTTCCCTGGATGAAGTGGGCGCGATGCTGGTGGACCTGCAGGTCGATCGGCAAATGCTGATAGCCAAAGCGGACGAAATCGATGCACGGGTCAAGCGCTTGCAAGCAATGAGCAAGGGGCTGCGGCATGCAGCGCAGTGCCCAGAGGACGATCACCTGGCCTGCCCGAAATTTCAGCGTTTGATGAAGCTTTCAGCCGCCGGGGTGTTGGAGGAAAAGCACCTACACCAGGGCGGGCCTGGAAAACCGCGAAGCCAGCCACCTCGCCGTACTTAGCCCTACAACCAAAAGCGCAACGCCCTCAATGCTCAACATCATCGCGCTGATGCCTAGCTGCGTGATCAATTGACTGGCTACGAAGGGGAACCCGAACACACCGATGAAATACGACAGGCTGAACAGCAGCAGTGCTTGCGCGGTGAGGCCCGCTGGCGCTTCATTGGCAGCCAGCCCGTTGATTACCGAGTAGTTCAAGCCATAACCCACGCCCAACAGCATGGCCATCGCCAGATAGCGTTCGGCGCTGTGCACCCATTGATCAAAGCCCACTACAACAGTGGCCATGATCAAGGTTAAAACCCACGAAGTCGCCAGCGGCGGTTGCTTCACAACCCAGCCGGCCAGCAAGAGCCTGCAGGCGATCGCAGCGCCCATGAAGCCAATGAAGAAGATCGAGTAATCAAGCCCGAGGCGGTCGGCATAGCTGGTCTGGAAACTGCCCATCGTGCCGAAAATCGCCCCACCCAGCCCTACCATCAAAATCGACAAGCCCGAACGTGAACGCATCACGTTGAGCGCGGACACCAAACCGATCTGTACCTTCTCAGCCGGTCGTTGCCCCAGCGAAGTCGAACCAAGCCAAGTAAAGTACAACCCCGCCAAACCTGCAGCACACGCCGCCACCCAAAAAGCGAGCTGGGTAGGCAGCGCCACGAAGGCCGCGAACTTACCCAGTAATGGCCCGGCACCTATGCCAGTCAACATGCTGCCGGAGAGCAATGCAAAACAGTGCGTGCGGCGTGATGGCTCGACCATTTGAGCAACCATGATCGGCCCTACCGTGTAGAAGAGCCCCCAACCAACCCCAAGCATCAAGCCACACGCCAACAACGCGCCGCCCAGGCCGGGCACCACGGCAAAACCCACTGACGCCACGACCAGGCAGAACGCCCCGACAGCGATAGCGCGAGCAGCACCAACGCGCTGCAACAGATGCCCCGAGCCCACCACAGACAGCAGCGTACTGAGCATCGCGACTGCAAATACCCGCCCTGCATCGCTCGCAGTGCCGCCCAACGCCTGCACCAGCATAGAGAGCAGAAACGTCGTGCCATAGCTGATGGACAGTAGGAAACAGGCGATGCAGAACACAGTAAAGTGCTGAAACCGTGGCAGGGGTACAGACGACTTCATGTAAGCAGTCCTTGCTGAAAGGTACTGCTTTCTATCACGGCACAGCACTGGCAAAGGCATGCATTTGCTGACGTTGAGATCGTCACTTCAGTACCTAAACGACCGCCACCCTTTGACGCCACTGATCGCGGCTCAACTCCCAGATCTCTTTGAGCACGGCACCACAGACGAAATGCCCCGGCTCAGTCCCGACCAGGCGCATGCCTTCGTGCAGGGAAACACTGCGCGACCTGTCATTGCTCGCCGCCTTGGGCACCTGCATGACGCAACGCCCAAGCGTCTCGAACCAGTAGTCGTTGATGACCACACAGGCTTCGCGGATGTAGCCGTTTTTTTGCCATGCAGGGGCGAGCCAGAAGCCACGGTTGTTACCCGGCTGGTCATAGAGGCTGATGCTGCCGATGACCTGCGTTGGCGCGGTTTTCAGGCGGATCATCCAGTGCCATTCGCAGCCAGCGTTCATGGCAGGCAATGCGATGTCTCGGACGTAGACGAGTGCGCCGTCTTCGGGATAGGGCCATGGCACGCGGCTGTCCAGGTAGCGGACAATGTCCCAGTGCGGGAACAGCTGCTGAATAGCGGGTGCGTCGCCAAGCTGCAGCGGCGTGAGTATCAGGCGCGAAGTTTCGAGGGTAGGAAGGCTGTCCATGGCGCAGCGTCCGTTCTGGAGGCGGTATGGCCTTCTGGCATTCTCACAGAGCAGAGGTAGAAACGTCGAGAAGTCATGCGCTTTCGCACATTGACTAAGAGGTAGTTTTGAACGAGAGATCCTTGAGAGCTCAAGGATTTAAAGAATGGAGGCAGCCCCACCAGCCACACCCCGGCACTCGATGTTCCCGCTATGGCTGCTCCCTTCCGGGCCTGACCAGGTACGCATGCAAGCATGCTCGGGAATCAATGCAGGCCTTATGGGGCAAGGGTTTCAGGCTGATGGGGTAGCAGACGTTCTACCCGTGCAGACACTCAGCACGGTCGCTTAAAACTTGGGGTGTAGCCAGCACTGTCACACTTTGCTGTCACACTTTGGTGTCACACCCATGGCCTATCTGATCCGACGCAAAGCCGTCTACTACCTGAATCTCAAGCTGCCCAAGCACCTCTTCCCGAAGTGTCACACTTTGCGTTTGAGCCTGAACATCAGGCACCGGCAAAGCGCATTGTTTCTCGCCGCATCCATCGTCCAACGGCTACATGGCCACCTCAGCGAACACCCGCTAACAGACCTTCAGACGCTTCGTGCTTTATGTTCACAGTGGCGGGACTCATCCCCCACACCGGCCACTCCCAGAGCACCACGTGCGACCTCGACTGCCCCAGCGAATGTCGGGAGCGACAGCCCAAGCCTCGCCGCCCTATCGAAGCTCTATATAGAAGAAGGAAAACGCGGCGGCACATGGCGGCAGGTCAGTGCGGATGAAGTCGAGCGTGCTTTATCTGACCTGTTCGAGCTGATAGGTGACATGCCTGCTCTGGCCTTCGATGCCCAGCAAGCACGCCTGCTGAAAGAACGACTCAGCCGCTGCCCCCAGTACTTCGGCCTACGCCCCGAGTTCAAGGGCAAGACGTTGAAGCAGGTGGTTGAATCGGGCAGCACCTACAAGACCATCACCGCCGTCACGGTGAACAATCGACTACGCAAGCTCACGGCCTTCATGAACTGGTGCAAGGTGAACAGGTACGTCACCGAGAATCACTTGGCGGGCATCAAGGTCATGACGGGATCGGCCAAAGAAGCTCGCCTGTCATTTGACCGCAGCGATCTGGCAGCATTGCTCGATCATGAGACGCTGCGAAAGGAAGCCCGCAAGCACCCATGGCGATATTGGCTACCGCTGCTTGGGCGAGCTACCGGGGCACGACTGGAAGAGCTGTGCCAGTTGCGGGTGGATGACTTCACAGAACAGCAGGGTCTTCACTGCATCCGAATTGATGACAGCCGTGAAGGACAGAACCTGAAGAACGCCAGCAGCCGTCGCATACTCCCTCTGCACCCTGCCCTGCTGGACCTGGGCTTGCTTCAGCATGTTGAATCCGTCAGAGCCAGTGGAGCTGATCGGGTGTTCTCGGAGCTGGATGCAGTGCGAGGGAAGCTGGGCCATGCACCGTCGAAGTGGTTCGGTCGCTACAAGACGAAGCTAGGTATCACCGATGCTAGGAAGACATTCCACAGTTTCCGCCATACGCTCATCGACGAATTGCGGGATGCTGGGGTGCAGGACTCGCTGATCAAGCGTATAGCCGGCCACGAAGACGCGGCGGTGACCTTCAGCATTTACGGCAGCCGAAGCCCCATACGGGCCATGGCAGACGCTTTGAAGCACATCGAAATCCGCATCGAAAACAGGCTTTCATGCACCTAACCGACAGGACGCCAGTTGCTGCTCACCGGACATATAGACAGTGCACTGCAACTTCTAGGACACATATAAGTAAACATTATCAGGCCAATTAGGATATGCCTTCGACCCAAAATATGGCAAATTCAAAAAAGTTAAATTTATTTCTCTCTGGGCAACCCAGCAAATACAGGGGTTGCCCGGAAAACCTGCAAAATGTCAACTTATTTAGGTATTGCTTTCGAAAATGATCTCGCTAATATGGCGCCACACAGAGCGACGATGGCCAACATAAAGAAGACTATGCCCGCCCTGCTAGATCAGGCATAACAAGCAACCACCATTATTATGCCGACATCGAAAGCCCACATGCTTTCAACACACATCAGACACAAGAGGACAGATGATGACATAAGAACAAAACAGCCAACACTAACTCTTCACACCTAACTACAAAGAGAAAAGCACGATGAACTAGCAAACCGTACTAGCACCACCCCCAGAAACAACACCAACTACATCCCCTTTTATATGCTCACATCCAGAGCACGGGGGAGCTTTACCCAAAATAAGTTCACATTATGAATCAGAAATATAGCGTGCACCAAAACACCCACTTCACCACTCGCCACCATCGTCGGGTCAAACCACAGCGCCAGAGCGATAGCACATATGTGCCACCGGTGACCGTGAGCAGTGAGTTCAACCAATTGATTACAACGACCGTATACAGCACGGAAGTAGCACTTTTTACTGGAAAAACGCACCATCAGATCATGTCGGAAATTTACGCATCACTTAAAAGCCTTAATCTCTGCCCAAGTAAATTTCTTACTGAATCTACCGACAGCACGGGTAAGGTAGTACCTTGCTTTAAGCTGCGTCGCTGCGACCCGAACATCATCATCTCAGGGTCAAATATGGTGCAGTCCATCTTGGAGCAGTTTGTGTACGACCACCAAGAGCAGATGCAAGAACTTCAAGAGAAGCTCAGTGTTAATGCTGAGAAGATTGAGTTCTACGACAGCATGAAGGACACAAAGGATGTATTCAATTTGGGTGTTGCCGCAAAGACCTTGGACACAGGAAAAGTCCGGCTTGTTCGCTACCTTCGCGACCAGGGAATTCTTACAGCAGGCGGCTACAAGAAGAACCTTCCATATCAGCAACACCTGGACTGTGGACGCTTTAAAGTAGAGTGGGGCTTTTATAAGGATTCCGAAGGAAATCGCCATCTCAAACCGATCACACTTGTAACAGGAAAAGGGTTGATCTGGCTCAAACAGTTTATCGATAAGCATGGTCGCACCGGACTGTAAATGAAAAAGTACTGACCAGCCACAGACGTCTATTGCTGCATAGATAGCTTGGGAACAATTGAGCGCTAGAATAACAGGATGATTCCGTCTGTACGACATCATGATTCGACCCGGACCACATACAGCTCAGGGTTTATACGCACCTGAACGAACCACCCTCTAGCGCCTAAATTCGTGCACTGTATAGCAGTTCCTTACCTAACAAATGATGCTTAGCAACCACACAGCATCACTGCAGCAATCACGCCGGACTTACAATTAACAAGTGCAATACCAATCAAGCTCATTAATCTTTAAATCGAGCCACGGCCACACATCATCTTAAGAAACCAAAAATGAAAATTGAAAACATGAATACCACCCAACCGCATAACCTTGTAACCATTCAGCCATCGATGAACATTCTCACAAAGCAACTGACGTACACTCAATACGTTGCCCCAATGACCGGACCAATTGGAGAGATCGACGGATACGGCGAGCTGACCCAAATTTTCGCTAACGCAACAGCTGTAGATGAGGTCCACATTCAACTGTCGTCACCTGGTGGTAGTCTTGAGACCTGTGATTATCTCTGTCGCCGCATAGATGAATGTACTGCAAACATCGTTGTAGAAATTGGCCTGACCTGTGCCAGTGCCGCTTCGGCTATTGCACTGCACGCTGATGAGTGGGTGATTCACGACAGCAGCACCATGATGGTTCACGCCTGCTCTTACTCACCGGGTTATGGCAAAGAATCTGATGTACGGCTGAACGTTGCTTACACGGAACGTGTCAACCGTGAATGGGTACAACGAACTTATGCAGGGTTCCTGACGGACGAAGAGTTTGTAGACATCCTGGACAACGGTAAGGATTTGTATTTCTTCGCTGATGATCTGCGTAAGCGCCTGCCGAAGTACGCTGAGTACCGGGCCAAGCGGTAAGCTGAATACATGGTAGAGATGAAGCAGTACCTGAGCGAGCAGCAACACCTTAGCAACCTGAACGAAACAGCTCCCACTCCCAAGCACTAAACTGTAAAACACCTCAAGGATTGCATTATGAAATAACTACAAAGCGACTGAAATGAATCATGACAACTAGCGTGACGCCCACAGCAATCGACACTACCACCGCAGAGCAGACCGCCATCCAACTTCGCAAGGCGGGTGCAACCTACGCTCAGATCAAAGAGGCCACCGGCCTCTCTGATAGAAAAGTTAAGGAAACAGTAAAAGACGTACCAAAACCAAAAAAACCAAGAAGCCCCAGCACCAGAGCTGAATCACCATTTAGCAAGTCCACCGAGCGAGCACTTCCACTAGCGATTCGCACTCAAGGCATTCGAGATTATGAGCTTCGAGACATACTACATGAAGAGTATGGTAGCACATGGAACACTTCGACCGGTCTATATGAAAGCAAGTACACCTCTGACCACCTTAGACGCGTAAAATCGAAAGTCCGTGAGCAGGCACTTGAGCTGCGCTGCAACGCACTATTTATCCCGGACTGGATTGACAAATGTAACCCAAAGGCAAGTAGCATTTTTTTGATAAACGCCGCCACCGACTTGATGAGCAGGGTGGAAGAGCATGTAAATGAATACATGGTATTACACGGAACATCACAGAATGCTGACTGTGAACAAGGCATGCTTGCTCGAAGGAAACAACTCTATGCAGTGAAACAACATCTGCTAAAACTTGCGATCCAGGGTTACGGTCAAGAACCCGTTCAAAGGCTATTGGATAGAACAACAATTCTCGTTGGTGAGCTGGAAGGGACCCCCGACATCCCAGTCACTGATGGATGCCATCAGGCGGGGGCACGAGCATCGAAGGAGCCAACGAAGTTTTACCCAGAGCCTACTCGACAGGACGCATTCCTTGATTTTGTAGAGGCGCAGGGATGGATTAAAGCTTGAGCTGCTCACAGTCGAAAGTCACTCTTACTTGTCCTGAAATTGACATTCACGCCCACCATACTAAGGGCATGTCAAAATCTGGACACACAACCGGACAGCGTTAGAGTCATAGTGTCGGCATTGACGCCGGACATATAAAACTGACCCCTTGGGCAAGGATGATATCTTTACTGACCCAGGAAGAAGCTGCAGCGGACATCCCTTCCGGATTTTATTATTGATTTTATCCACGCCATACAAGACACCGTACGCACTTTTACTTGTGGCGTCTACGCCATCTCGGGATCACTTGTGCCTGAAGCACGGAAAACATTTTATTAAGCAGGGGAAGAAAGGGGTGCCACCCCTTCCCCGCTCTTAATCTTACTTCTAACTCTATAGGCATCATGTGCAACATAACCCGGTAACGGTACGTTACAGCCAAACCATATTAAACTTTAGCGGATCGGGGGCTTCCGCCTCTGCCCCCGCTTCTATAGCTACCATGCCGCTAGGCATTCTTAGAAACACTAACCATGAAGGGCGGTGTGGTGGAGTACCACCCACCCCTACCTGACTGGCAATAGAAGGAGTATCACTTCGTGACGAGGCGTTACCACATTACTTGGACAACCAAGGATTATAGTGAGGTAGCTACGCCCCGCTTGAGCCAGTGACAAGCACAGCAGGATGCCGGTCTTTGCACTGAAAGCAGGTGTGGTATACACCTGAACGCTGTCGAGAAGGCTCTCTAGGACCATCTCAACCAGCCACAATCAAGCACGTTATCCGGGATTGATAACCTGAAGAACGCCAGAATTAATGACGCATACAAGTGGACCGCCCGGTTCGATGCTCACGTCTACCAACTCTATCCAGCCGCCATCGACAAGGTAGGTGAGCTCTTTGGACAGCCTGCGTAGGGTGACGTCGCACTCATGTGCGATGGCTGCCTGCGTAACTCGTACTATTCCGCCTTCGCCCACGTTCGACCAAAGGGAAAGCATGATTGCGCCAGCAGAGCGATCTGAGAGCACCAACCTGAGCACGTGCGTCATGGCTTCAGGCTTGAAGTACACCGCGCCTTGGGACGCAGAGGAGTTTGAGGCTAGCTCGGTCATCGATGGGATCCTTTGGACATCTTGGGAAGGTAATTCCTTTGACGGATGTCACGATTAGTGTGTGTCCGATTAGATCACATCCCCGGACCATTGGGGAATGCCCGCACCACCAGCTTCCCCTGTGCTTCAACATCAGTTCGGCACCCGAGTCAGGGAGCTGCGTATGGGTATGGGCATGAGCCAAGAAGCCTTTGCTGATCGCTGTGGCTTTGCCAGGACCTACATGTCTCGCATTGAGACCGGTGGCGCTAACCCCTCAATCAACGCCATCAAGGTGCTAGCCGACGCCTTAGGTGTCAGCATTTCTGTCCTTTTTGAAGGCATGTGAGCTAGTCCTAAGCGACTGCACACCGGCGATTTAACTAATCGGTTTCTAATCGCCAACTAGCCCTACATGACCCATCCTGCTGGCTAACCTTCCCTGTAAACCGCAAGAATGCTGGGATTGATATGCACGGAGCTAAGCCGATACCGCCTCTTAGCCATTAACCTTACGAAATGGAAGATTTAGGTGCATCGGTGCTTCCACCTGCTTGATGAAGGGACACTAGTTGGGCATTGGCTAAGCAGCGAGCATGCGACCTGAACTGCTGCAATGAACGTCAGCAGGGAGGCTTTATCATGTCGGAACAAGAGACCTGTATCACCACAGTGGTAACGCGCCTCTGGGGTAATCAAATGGCCACGTGCGAGGCGCTTCATGTCCTGGCATTACTGCTTACCGAGACCGGGCACCCTGAGCGGGCTGAACGCGTGATGCAAGTATCAAAGAGGCTTTTGGATTCGAGCTTCGTGATCGAACCGGCAATATCGGCTCTCGTGGAGATTTCCCGCAAGAGATTTCAACCAGCTAATGATGACGATGGAGCAAACCCGCCATAAACGGTATAGGCCTGGGCGGCTAACCATCAAGCTCACTCATATCACCAGTGATCGAATTGGGCGCGGCTTGCACGAGGGCCTTATGCTGACTTTCTGCTCACTGGCTGGTGGGGCAAGCCAACGACAGCAACCCATACATCAGCCATCTCGCAGCAGCATCCAAACCGTCTGACAAAATCGCTAAACACGACACATAACACTTCGTAGACGGTCATCAGCAATATGTTAGGATTAGCACACACCGGATGATGAGTAGAGGAAGCGATGCAGGTAGTGGCCTATGCAAGGATGAGTACAGACGACCAGTGCTTGTCGGTCGGTGGCCAGTTCGCCGCCATCAAGATCGCAGCAGAAACTCACGGATGGGAGATTGTCGCCCAGTTCACCGACGAAGGTGTATCAGGTGCCGTTGATCCCCAGGAGCGACCACAATGCCGGCTGGCTCTCGCTATGGCGCAAGGGCTGGACTGCCCAATTGTCGTGCATCGAATAGACCGTCTCACTCGTGATCACGCTCATTTTGTGACCTTGCAGAAGAGATACACCTTCATCGAAGCAGAGGACGTCCATAGCAGCGGCCTGCTGAGGAACATAAAATCGTTACTGGCCGAGGAAGAACTGCTGAAGATCCGTGCCCGCACGAAGGCCGGATTAGCCGAACTGAAGACGCTCGCCTCCAATGGTGATGTTGAAGCCCAAGAAAAGATAGCCCGTCGTGATGCTGGCCGTGCGAGAGCTTGGGCAGTAGGCAATGGAGCCGCAGTGAGGGCTAAGAAGGCGAATGCAGACAATCGAGCTGATGCTGTCGCTCACCACATCAAAGCGTGCCTGTATGATGGTTGCACTTCGTTTGCAGCCATCGCTCAATGCCTCAACTCAAAGGGCGTGACAACGGCTCGGGGTAGAGCATTTCAACCTATGACTGTTTCCCGCCTTATGGCCCGCCTTAAGCTGTCATTCGCCGCCAGCACCTGATTGATGCAAGGGGCGATTGTGGCGACGCATCAAGACAGCCCGTGTGGACCCACGATATTTTGAATATCCTGCCGTCCGGCTCGCTACGGTGCGACCAGAAGCACCAAATGCCGAACCATAACGAGATGGTAAGTTCTAACTACTCCGTGCCACATCATCTGCATAGGAAAACCTATGGAATTGATGAGTAAGCCACTGCATCCACTGATGCCTTGGAGCTACTGCTTGAAGGCCGCACTCAACGAACTTAACACACCAATTAAACACACATAAAACACAGGCAAAGCACGACGGGATTCTACTGATTAGTTTCAAAAGAAATTAAGCCTTCAAACCGATCACACAGCCTGTTAACAAGCGAACTACTCAACCTAATTTAAGGCGACGAGCCAAATCGGCTTGGCTCGTCGCCCTAATAGCTTCAACGCTTAAGGGGATATTTCACTTTTAATCGACTTTTTACGTTTGCGAACACCTGCGGCATCCTTATCCTTCAATTCTACGAGCGTTGCTTTACCATATTCCCCAAGCTGACTGAGCATTAGGTCCATTCCGTCTCGATGATCAATATTGCTACCGCGAACACGCGCAATAAAGTCAACAAGCGCCGTATCATCTATAATTTTTTGCGAGTGAAAGCAAATTACCGCCAAGGCAACTTTATCACGCTTCAAATATTCTTCGACGGCTTCATCTTCGATCTCACCCCGAAGCCTAAGAACAACGTCCGGCGCCAAGGCAGGCTTCCAATATGAGCGTTCGAGTCCCGCAATGGTGGAAATAGAAAAAGCAACCAAACCTGCCATATTTGGTAGTGCCGTCAGGTACCTATGTAGATATATGTCGAGCGTCTCCACGCTAGGTTTAGCTTTACCACCCCGCTTGCCTGAAATATTGAGGTATATTAGTGACCAACACCAAGTAGCGGCATACGCTACAGCAAGCGATGAGTGATGAATTAATTTCTCCGCCGCATCCAAGATCTCTTCGGGGGTTTCCTTATTAATACGCATGCTGCCATGCCAAAGGGAACCTAAATAAGTCATCAAAGCGCAGCAAATTACTCGAGGTTCACTCGCTGAAAGCCCCTCAATTGTATCCTGCTTAAACTCACTACTATTTAGATAGTCTCCAGATTTCATGCTAGAAACGAAATTGGCAAAACTATTTTTGATCCAAATTTCATCATCCCAATCCATAGGCTCATAGAGCTTCCAGATTTCATCTAAAAAATCAATCGCGTAAGGCCCACGGGCAAGCGCTTTCCAATCATAATCAGCACTGCAACCTTTGGAAAAATAAGCAACCAAAGGCATCGCTTCACTTAGCTCCCGAGGCTCGATTTGAGCTTCCTCAACAAAAATCTGAAGCAAGCGCGCTATTGGTGCAGGAAGTGTCCAGGGATAGCTCTTCCATTCTTCCGAGCCTGGAAACTTCTTATTTTCCAACGCCTTTTTATGTAGTTGCTTGGCCTTCGTTATTAATGCAGCGGCAATCGGGCTAGCTCTCTTACCAGCAAGGACCGCCACCATAGGAATAACTTCTTTCCACTCATCACTGACCAATTTTTTTGCAATAGGCTTAATTACAGAATTGCGCGGACTGTAACCTTCATAATGCCCCTCAGCCAACGCCACGGAGGCGAGATACTCTTGGAAGGTTAAGTGTCTAAATTGATAGAATGGAACAGTTATGCCATTTTCCACCTGATGCCCAGCCTCGAGGAGCAGACTTGATCTCAGCTCGACTCGTTTTAGGAATTCATAAGGAGTATCTTTTGCGTATCTCGAAATTAGAGGAACAGTAGCACGGGCTCGCTCTAATATTGCCAACAGCTCTTTTTCAGTGGCCGTTTGAGCCCCGCCTTGCATGAGTTCCAAAGCTATAAATGCAAGTTGCGGCACTGCCTCCCAAATATTTAAGGGCTCATGCCCTTTGATGTTCCATGTATCCAGCAAAACATCCACTGCCCGACCATATAAACTCACCCTATTAGGTGGAAGTCGACCAGCGCCATGCTTAACAACTAAGAGCATAGTTAGCAATAATGGATTCTCTGCTAACCGACGGAGTGAAATGCTTTGGTAGAGGTGATTAGCTAAAGCCACCCCCTCTTCTTCCGCCTCTTTTGAGCCAGGAGCCATTAGCTGGTGCCAATGCAATGAAAGCGTTTTCATAGCCTCAAGATTTAACGGTGCAACTCTCCACCGCTCACAGAAGCCTGCAATTTTTGCGGCCACCAAATTAAATCCGGCTTCCCTGCTAGTTATCACTACTCGAATCTTAGGATACTCACTCAAAAATCGCTGCAGGTTATCCACGAAAATTTCACGATCTGAGTTAACATGAATTTCATCCAACCCATCTATCAACAAGAGCACATTACCGCTCTTCAGACGCGGAATAATGGCGCTTGAAAACTTAGTCAGGCCGGGCTGCCCTGTGATGTCACTAAACTTCTTAAACAAAGTTAGAATTGGCAACTGTATATAATCTCGCCATTCCCGACACCTAATCAAGACAGGAACTGTATCAATATCTGGCAAGTCATCTGCGCTATTAGCCCTTCGAGACGGACTTGCATAGGCAACAGCTAAACGCTTCAATAGAAGAGTCTTTCCCCCACCAGGAAGAGCCAGCAGTGCAAGACCTCTTTTTTTCTCAAAAATCTGACCGAATGCGAGAGGCTTTTTATTTTCATCTACCCAAGCCTTGAGCTTCTCATCCCTCTCAGGATCGCTTGCAGGAATATCCGGGGGGCATGCTTCCAATTGCAGCGGCACAAAAAGCTTTTCCAGATCAAATCGGCGCTGGGCTGTATCCATATCTGCCCTAACACCTTCAATGGTCATCTGCCCGCAATCTCTAATCAAAAACTGCTTATAATCCTCAATTACAGCTTCATGCGTCGAAGTCGAAGCACGACTTGATGCAGGCGATGAAACCAAACCAGGAAAATTAAATAGTTTGGTTATGAACCCGGGAAGATCCGTATGCTTTGTACCGTAACTCAAAGGTTCGACAAAACCGTGCCAGCTTTCATCCGCGTGCCTTAACGGATACTGGTCATCCGTCACTAAAGCATAGTGCTGAGGAGCAGACGACTGCATGTTAAATTTCAGCCATGCTATTAAAGCTGAAAAATTCGGATCACTGAACGTATCACCGCAACCGATAAACAGCAGCCGCTTAAATGTGCTGAGATTTTTCTGAATGAGACCTCGCGGCTGATCAGCAACTGCATCTGCGTAATCACGAATACCTAGCACACATGACGCCGGATTTCTCCATTGACCATGCAAATGAAATATCCCAGGCGTCTCTCTTCTTACCCACTCACTAGCTTTACGAAGATCAGTTAAATCAATTGGCGGAAGCCCAGTAACCTTCTCTAACAAGCCATCATAATTCAATGTACAAATTGGAACACCGCACAATTTAATCTGACGCAAGGCCTCTTCGAGATCGGGGTTGTCAGTTTTATCATCACTAAATACCGACTCGAGCCACCTGAAATACAAGTCGCCATCCGGTGCACTGAGCTTTCTGCCCACAAACTCAGCAGCACCGAGCATGTCATCCATGTCTTCTGAGTGCAACAACTCATTCCAACTTTCGCTTTGGGAAGGCCTTATCTTACCTTTTTGACTAGCATACTCTAACCCATCAGCAATAAGCCCCTGCCAAGAGAGCGATGGGCGTTTATTATTAGTAAGCCCAATACTTACACCCGTTCCAATAATAACTACTAAATCACCAGAAGCTACACTTTCTTGTAGTTTTTTAATGACAACAGCGGCATCGACACTCATTCTTATTCCTTGTGCTGATTCAACGCATTGCTTACTATTGATGTGTATTCACCGCACGTTGGCAGATGGCGTAGGAGGAACGCTATGACTGATTGTACATGCGACTTAAATTACTATGATGCCCTTAGTGGCCCCTTGATATCAAGCATTCGATAACGGTGGATGATGATGAATCGCCTCCCCTAGATAGCCCAACAGATGCCAAGCCGTTTGCACACGGTCACCCCAATCGTGGTAGCCAAGTTGGACAGGCTGAGCCGTGACATAGCACACTGAGCGGGCTTGATGAAGCGTCACGAGTTCCGTGTAGCAATTATGCCCACCGCCGATGTATTCCAGTTTCATATCTACGTCGTACTTGCCGAACAGGAATGCCGCTTCATCAACGAACGCACCAAGGCGCCTCTAAGGTCTCTGGAGGCTGGGGCTGCTGCTGGTGACACTGAAGCAGTGCAGAGGATCGAAAACTGCACACAGGCGCTGGCCAAGGACCGTAAACAGCTGAACCGAGTGAAAGGGCACGCGACCCAACGCCAGCAGGCAGACGATCGTGCAGCATTGGTCAAGGACTCCATAGAGCTGTGTGTACTCAAGGGGGCCAGCAGCCTACAGGCCGTGGCTGACTGCCTGATCGCACGGAACATCCCCACTGCTCGTGGTGGGCAATGGTCACCCACTGCTGTGATGCGCGTGATGCAGCGTCTGAGCTTAGAGCTGGTCAAGTGAGCGATACTGGAACAATGCGCTGCAAGACCCTACGCTGCGGTATCTGCCATATAACGAGAACTCCACATGGATGATAAAGCCGCTGCAACCGCTGACGCCCTGGAGCTGCTGCACATGAACCAGACTGCATTGAGGGCAGCGGTCGAAGAG
This sequence comes from Pseudomonas sp. NGC7, assembly GCF_047159675.1. Classification (NCBI taxonomy): domain Bacteria; kingdom Pseudomonadati; phylum Pseudomonadota; class Gammaproteobacteria; order Pseudomonadales; family Pseudomonadaceae; genus Pseudomonas; species Pseudomonas sp. NGC7. Next base: position 4,995,635 of record NZ_BAAFZY010000001.1, read on the forward strand.
CTAAGCACTTGGATCAGGCAGCGAGGGTCTGTAAATGTCCACGAAAACACCATGACCTGCCTACAGGCACTTGATGCCAACGCCGATGCCATCACTTCAGCGATAGAACGCCTTCGCACGTAGCCGCCTTCGGGCGGGTTTTGGTGCCTTGGATATTCTGAAATTTGCCGGTATAGGTAGTACGCAGATCGGCGTGGGGGTTAGGCACCGATGCAGCCGGTGCTCAAAATTCTGCCACGGATTACAGACGATATTCCCGCTCCGGCTCATAGCGGATATTCGGCTGCGGGCGATGGCCTGGTTATACAATTTGGGCTATCTGCTATAGGCAGGGAATAGAAGTACCAATCGACAAGCACCCTGCTTCAAATCCAGCTGCTCAGCCAGAGATAAAGAATCTATAGTCGACTGAAAGGAATGGTCAGAAAATCACTGCTCAGCGTAGAGGAAGTGTTGCGCTTTTAAGGCATACTGAACGAAAATGCCGCATCATCGCTTGAAAGGGACCATTTATGCAACGAGTCAATGCGCATGTCCGATCATTTGCTCCAGAGCATTGGGGAGAGGTGGAATTTTTCAAGATTTTTTATGGCGGGTCGCATAAATTGAAGCCGGATAATGTGAAAGCACTAGGAGGTATTTCCGGGCATTTTCACAAGGCTCTTATCTTACGTGAACTGGCAGTGGATTTGCTGCCTGCGTTGGAAATTGACGAGCAAGAGCTTTATGCAAACGGACATACGGCAGCTAGGCATGGGTCGAAGTTTGCTGCTGTCGTAGAGGGTATTTTTACTGAGCTCTATTCAGCCATAGAGTGTGCTCGGAAAATCATCAGCGATATTTACGTGAAAGCACAAGGCTTACCAAGCGACTCGACTAGGAAATTCTTTAGAAAAATTCAAAGCGGTGAAGTTGGATCAGGCTTTCCTGATAAGCTAAAAGAAATTGTTCGTTCGTGTGATTGGTACGAGGAATTGCGTGTAATCAGGGATGAACTCACGCATGCTGACGTGGGGCATTGCAGTTTAGAGCGGAACACAGGTCATGTCCAGTATAGCCATTTCGGAGCAAGGATGAATGGACAGTGCTACGTGATTCCTGATGTGATGGGCCGAATTGAAAAGTTCTTTGAACAAGTAAATCAATTTTTAGGTACAACTTTTAATTTCCTCAACAGCCAGCTTCAACCCACGGAGGTAAATCAGCTCTGTGGCTTTTTCTTCGGTAGGGGATATCTAAGAAAACTACCATTGGAGCGACCAATAAACTTTCACACTGGGACATGTGTGTCACTTGAGTGGTTTGAAAAAGAAGAGGGTTTTCGCTGTCCATTCGCAGATGACTGCGGTGCGTATCACAAGGCGAAGACAATCAATGCTTTACATGAGTGATCATTTGAACGAAACCATATCCACCCTTTGTTCCTGCTCTTCGCTACCATTGGCAGTAAAGCCCGACCTTTGAGCCGTAGGCTTATTCATTTCTGCTCACCGCAACGGGAGGAATCGAAATACCAAACAAGCCGGACAAGGACGGCGGTGCTGGCCTAGTGGATCGCACATCAGCCACATCTTTACGCTGCTGGGTTTTCTGTGATGATCGCCTCATTACAAGTGCATACAACTGCCACCCGATTACTGTATGGAGGCGCGCTCTGCGGCCTTGTCTCTCGCCTTGGTGCCCCTGCTTGAAAGATGAGGCTATCTGGGAAATCGCTTCAAAGGGATTGGGCAGACAACTGATGGGAGATAGAATGCCCAGCACAGTGCACCACCTAGGTGTACCTAAACGCTGTCACACTTCGAGATTTTGAGCGAGAAAAGTCCTTTAAAATCACGGACTTAAAGAATGGAGGCAGCCCCACCAGCCACACCCCGGCACTCGATGTTCCCGCTATGGCTGCTCCCTTCCGGGCCTGACCAGGTTAACGGGTAATCAATGCGGGGGGACCGATGGGGCCACCACTGACGCAACTCGCTAAGCAGCGAGCCGCGCCATTGTACCGGTCTGAGGCGAAGTTACAACCTCTGCGGGGAGAAAAAGTCATCATTTCTCAATGACTTGTTTAAAGGTGGGTCAGATTGCGATGCCCTGCTCCGCCAAGAAGGCGATGAACGCGTCTTCGTCCAGCACCTTCACACCCAGCTCACTGGCCTTGGCCAGCTTGGAGCCCGCGCCAGGGCCGGCGACCACGCAGTGGGTCTTGCCGGAAACGGAACCTGCCACCTTGGCGCCTAGGCTTTCCAGTTTGTCTTTGGCAATGTCGCGGCTCATGCGCTCCAAGGTGCCAGTCAACACCCAGGTCTGCCCGGCCAGAGGCAGGCCTTCGGCGACTTTCTTCTCGCTGTTCCAGTGCATGCCGAACGCCAGCAACTGGGCTTCGATGTCCCGCGCCAGCGTCTGGTTCGCTTCGTCCTTGAAGAACTCGCGCACGGCCTCGGCCTGCTTGGCGGCCAGGGCCTGGCGCAGGTCGATACCGTCGGCGGCGATGATCTTGTCCAGGCTGTCGAGCTTGGCCACCAGCTTCTCAGCGCCGGTCGGGCCGACCGAGGCGATGTCGAGCTTGGCAATCATCCCGGCCAGGGTGGTGCTGGCGGCGAACTCGGCGGCCAAGTCGCCTTCGTCCTGCAACTGCATGCCGCAGGCGAGCAGTTGCTCGATGACTTTGCGGTTGTGCTCGTCTTCGAAGAAGTTGTGGATTTCGTATGCCACTTCAAGCCCGATGTCTGGCAGGTAGGTCAGCACCTGTGGCAGCGCCTGCTGCACCCGCGCCAAGCTGCCCAGCGAGCGAGCCAGGACCTTGGCGGTTTCCTCACCCACATCCGGAATGCCCAGGGCGTAGATGAAGCGCGCCAGGCTCGGGCGCTTGCTGGCTTCGATGGCATCCAGCAGCTTCTTGCTGGAAACTTCGGCAAACCCTTCCAACCCGACGACCTGGTCGAACTGAAGCTTGTACAAGTCTGCTGGCGAGCCAATCAGCCCTTCATCCACCAACTGCTCGACGCTCTTTTCGCCCAGGCCGTCGATATCCATCGCGCGGCGCGAAACGTAATGGATGATCGCCTGTTTGAGTTGGGCGCCACAGGCCAGGCGACCGACGCACCGGTACACCGCGCCTTCACTGGTGGTTTCCTTGCCTTTGCTGCGTTTGACCAGCTGCGTGCGCTCGACTTGCGAGCCACACACCGGGCATGCGCTCGGCACTTCAACCGGGCGGGCATCTTCGGGGCGGCGCTCGAGCACTACTTGCATGACTTGCGGGATCACGTCGCCGGCACGGCGGATGATCACCGTGTCGCCAATGCGCAGGCCCAGGCGGGCGATTTCGTCCATGTTGTGCAGGGTGGCGTTGGACACGGTCACGCCGGCCACTTTGACCGGCTTCAGGCGTGCCACAGGCGTCACCGCCCCGGTACGCCCTACCTGAAATTCCACATCCAACACCTCGGTCAGCTCTTCCATGGCCGGGAACTTGTGGGCAATCGCCCAACGCGGCTCGCGGGCGCGGAAGCCCAGTTCACGCTGAGACGCCAGGCTGTTGACCTTGAACACCACGCCGTCGATCTCATACGGCAGGCTGTTACGGCGCTCGCCGATGTCGCGGTAATACGCCAGGCACTCTTCGATGCCGGCGGCATGCCGTAGCTCACGGCTGATCGGCAGGCCCCAGGCCTTGAGCTGCTCAAGGATGCCAATGTGGCTGTCGCCGATGCTTGCGGACACCTGGCCTACGCCATAGCAGCAGAACTCCAGCGGGCGGCTGGCGGTGATTTTCGAATCCAATTGGCGCAGGCTGCCGGCGGCGGCGTTGCGCGGGTTGGCGAAGGTTTTGCCACCCGCTTCTGCCTGGGCGGCATTGAGCCGATCGAAACCGGCCTTGCTCATGTACACCTCGCCACGCACCTCCAGCACCGCGGGCCAACCTTCGCCCTGCAGCTTGAGCGGGATGTTGCGCACGGTGCGCACGTTGGCACTGATGTCTTCGCCGGTGGTGCCATCGCCACGGGTGGCGCCTTGCACCAATTGGCCGTCGCGGTACAACAGGCTTACCGCCAGGCCATCGAGTTTGGGTTCGCAGCTGTAGTCGACCGCACCCGGCTGATCGAGGCCATCTACCACACGGCGGCCGAATTCACGCAGGTCAGCTTCTTCGAAGGCGTTACCCAGGCTGAGCATGGGCACTTCGTGGCGCACCTGGCTGAATGCAGCCAGGGCCTGGCCGCCGACGCGCTGGGTTGGCGAGTCAGGCGTTACCAAGTGCGGGTGTTCGGCTTCCAGCGCCTTGAGCTCGTTGAACAGGCGGTCGTATTCAGCATCGGGCACGCTGGGCTCATCGAGCACGTAGTAGCGGTAGTTATGCTGGTCGAGCTCGGCGCGCAGGGCGTGGATTCGGGATTCTGCGGTCATTCGTTTGTCTTCTCTTGCAAAGCAAAAGAGCAGCCTGGGGGACGTTGCCTGGGGCTCTGGATCCTTTATCCCTGGTCTGGCCCCTTCGCGGGTAAACCCGCTCCCACAGGTACCCCACTGTGTTCAAAAACAGTGGGGTACCTGTGGGAGCGGGTTTACCCGCGAAGGGGCCAGATCAGACAACCTAGGAGCCCGAACCGGCCAGCACGCCCCGCAGGCTGCTCTTTCATCTGGATCTATCAGCGCTTCTGGGTCAGCGCGCGGCGCTCGAACTCGACGATGCGCTGGCGGTAGTGCTCGATGGTCTGGGCGGTCAGCACGCTGCGCTGGTCGTCCTTGAGTTCGCCATTGAGCTCATGGGCCAATTTGCGCGCCGCCGCGACCATCACGTCGAAGGCCTGCTTAGGGTGACGCGGGCCTGGCAGCCCCAGGAAGAAGCTCACCGCACGGGTGCTGAAGTGGTCGATGTCGTCCAGGTCGAAAATACCGGGCTTCACGGCGTTGGCCATGGAGAACAGCACTTCGCCGTGGCCGGCCATGCTCTCGTGGCGGTGGAAGATGTCCATCTCGCCAAAACGCAGGCCGCTCTCGAGAATGTTCTGCAGCAGTGCCGGGCCCTTGAAACCACCCTCGTCGCGGGAGATGACGCTGATCACCAGCACCTCTTCAGCGGGAGGCAGTTCCTTGACCGTGTTGTTGCTGGACGACACACCGCTGTTGCGGTTGTTGTCGGCCGCAAAATCATCATCGGCATCGGCGAACAGATCAGGCTCGCGCGCCTCTGCGACCAGGTTCAGGTCACCTTGCGGCACTTCTGCGGCGCGCTTGCCACGCTTGCTGGCCTTGACCGGCTTGGGCTCGCGTTCGCGATCGCGCGACGACGCACTGAGCGAGGGCAGGTCGCTCTCGTCCAGTTCTGGCTCCTTGTGGTTATCCAATACCCGCGATGGGCCGAGCACTTCGGCGCCGCCCTCTTCGTCGGGGACATTGGAATAACTGCGGTCCAGACGGAATTTCAACTTGCCTTTCCCGCCGCGCATGCGGCGCCAGCCGTCGAAAAGAATACCGGCAATGACAATGATGCCGATGAGGATCAGCCACTCGCGCAGACCGATTTCCATGTAATCCCGTGCCTCTATAAAAATATGCTTGAAAACAAAGGGTTCAAAGCCCTTTAACACGTGGCGCCAACTCTATGTTCTGACAGGCGTTTTACCCACGCAAAAAACGAGTGACATTAAGCTAGCACGACCAAAGACAACTTTACACCGTCTGTCGCACATGGCGGGGCCATTTCGCTACAGAATGTGCCCTATCTTCGCGCATCAGGCGTCGACCATGGCCATCGCCTCCTCCACGTCCACTGCAACGAGGCGTGAGCAGCCCGGCTCATGCATCGTCACCCCCATCAATTGATCCGCCATCTCCATGGCAATCTTGTTATGGGTGATGTAGATGAACTGCACGCTTTCACTCATTTCCTTCACCAGCCGGGCGTAACGCCCGACGTTGGCATCGTCCAGCGGCGCATCGACTTCGTCGAGCATGCAGAACGGTGCGGGGTTCAACTTGAAAATGGCGAACACCAGCGCCAGGGCGGTCAGTGCCTTCTCGCCACCGGACAGCAGATGGATGGTGCTGTTCTTCTTGCCCGGGGGTCGCGCCATGATCGTTACCCCTGTATCGAGTAGATCTTCGCCCGTCAGTTCCAGATAAGCGCTGCCACCACCGAAAACTTTTGGAAAAAGTGCCTGTAATCCGGCATTTATCTGATCAAAGGTATCTTTGAAGCGGTTGCGCGTTTCCTTGTCGATCTTGCGGATGACGTTTTCCAGCGTCTCCAAGGCCTCGACCAGGTCGGCGTTCTGGGCGTCCAGGTAGCGCTTGCGTTCGGACTGCTGCTCGTACTCTTCGATAGCCGCCAGGTTGATCGCGCCCAGGCGCTGGATACGCGCCTCGGTCTGCTCCAGCGCCTGTTCGGTGCTCTGTTCGGTGGCGTCCGCTTCAAGGGTGGCAAGCACGCCTTGCAGGTCGTAGCCGTCGGCCAACAGTTGTTCCTGCAGGGTCTTGCGCCGCACATCCAGGCCCTGGCACTCCAGGCGTAGCTGCTCCAACTGGCCACGCAGCAGTTGGGCTTGCTGCTCGGCTTGGGTGCGGCGTTTTTCCGCGTCGCGCAGGGCGCGGTCGGCTTCGTCCATGTGCAGGCGCGCCTGGCGCATTTCTTCGTCGACGCTCATGCGCCGCTCCAGCAGCTCTTCGAGCTTGAGGCGCAGCTCTTCGAGGGGCGCTGCGCCCTCCTCCAGGTTCAGGCTCAGTTGCTCCTGGCGCTCGGTCAGGCGTGCTGCCTGCTGTTCCAGGCGCTCCAGGGCCTGATGGGTGGAGTCGTGCTGGGCACGCAGCGAGCCTAGGCGCACGGCCAACTGGTGGGCGTGGTCCTTGTGCTGGCGGGCCTCCTGACGGATGCGGTCAAGGCCTTCGCGCAGGGTATCGCGGCGAGCCATCAACTGTTCGCGCTGCTCGGTGTCCTGGGCCATCAGGTCCAGGGCTTCTTGCAGCACCAGCCGCGCCTCGCCCAGTTGCTCGTGCTCCAGGGCGCGCTGTTCTTGCAGCTCGGTCAGCTCTTCGTGCAGGCGACGGCGACGCAATTCGACTTGCTCGGCACGGGCCCGGCTGGCTGACAGGCTGGCCTTGAGCTCGCCGTGCTGGCGGCTTTCTTCCTGGGTGCGGCGGCGCAGTTGCTCGCGCTGTTCTTCCAGGCCCAATTGCTGCTCGCGCAAATCCTGCAGCTGTTGCTCAAGGTGCTCCAGGGCGGCTTCCTGCTCCAGCTGTTGCTGGCTCAGGCGCTCGATCTCCTGGCCACGGGCCAACACCCCGCCTTCGGCCTCGCCGCCTCGGCTGACCCGCAAAAAATGCCGGCCAACCCAATAACCATCGCGGCTAACCAGGCTTTGCCCTTCAGCCAGGGTCGCACGCAGTGCCAGCGCCTGGGCCAGGTCATCGACCGGCTTGACCTGCCCCAGCCAGGGGGTCAGGTCGGTACGCCCTTCGACTTTATCCAGCAGGCTGCCCGCCAGCCGCGCACCCTCGCCACTTGCCAGCAGCAAGCGCAACTCGCCTTGCTCCAGGTCGGCAAAAGCGAGGTTGTTGAAATCATCAACCAGCACGGCCTGCAGATCGGCGCCAAGCACCGTCTCCACGGCCAGCTCCCAGCCCGGCTCGACCCGCAGCCCTTCGGCCAGGCGCGGGCGCTGTGCCAGGCCCTGCTCGCGCAACCAGTCTGAGGCACCCACGCCCGGCTCCAGCGCGGCCTGCTGCAAGGCCTCCAGCGATGCCAACCGCCCGCCCAGGCGCTGCAGGTCACCCTGCGCCTGTTGTTGCGCCTGGGTGGCCTGCTGCAATTGCTCGCGCGTGCCTTCGAGTTGCTCGACCACTTGCTCTTCGGACAGTTGCAACGTTTCGAGCAGCATCTCGCTGCTGGCCAACTGCTCGGACAACTCGACCAGGGCCGCGTCCTGCGGCTCGGCACCTAACAGGTCGCGTTCTTCACCCAGCTTGCGCTGGCGCTCCGACAAGCGCTCCAGGCTGGCTTCAAGCTGCTGCAGGCGGGACTGTTGCACCTCTGCCTGACGGCGGGGCTCGGCGGACCGGGTGTTGAAGGTGTCCCATTGTTCTTGCCAGCCGTGCATGCCCAGCTCGGCTTCTTCGAGGGTGGCGGCGGCTTCTTCGGCGGCCGCCAGGGTCATTTCCTGTTCCGGCTCGAGCATGGCCAGTTCTTCGCCGAGGGTGGCCAACAAAGTGCGGTCATGGCCCAGGTGGGACTCGGTCTCCAAGCGCGTGCGCTCAGCTTCCTTGAAGTCGTCCTGCAACTGGCGAAGGCGCTGCTGGCCGTGCTGGATGCTTTGCTCGACCCGGGCAATATCGCCCGCTACTGAATAGAAGCGGCCCTGCACCTGGTTGAAGCGCTCGGACAATTCGTGGTGGCCATCGCGCAGGCGCTCGATACTCGCGTCGGCGTTGCGCTGCTCGGCCACCAAGGCCTCGTGGGACACGTCCTGATCACCGATCACCGCCTCGCGCTGGCGTACGCGTTCGTCCAGGTCGCGCCAGCGCAGGGCCGACAAGCGGGCTTTCAGCTGGCGTTCCTGGGCCTTGTACTCACGGTACTTTTCGGCTGCCTGGGCCTGACGGTGCAAGCGTTCGAGCTGGCGTTCGAGCTCGTCACGCAAGTCGGTCAGGCGCGCCAGGTTTTCCTGGGTGCGGCGGATGCGGTTCTCGGTCTCGCGGCGGCGTTCCTTGTACTTGGAGATGCCCGCCGCTTCTTCGATGAAGTTGCGCAGCTCTTCGGGCTTGGCTTCGATCAGTTTGGAGATCATGCCCTGCTCGATGATCGAGTAGCTGCGCGGCCCAAGGCCGGTGCCAAGGAAAATATCGGTGATGTCCCGGCGACGGCATTTTGCGCCGTTGAGGTAATAGCTGTTCTGCGCGTCGCAGGTCACCTTGCGGCGGATGGAAATTTCAGCGTAAGCCGCGTACTCCCCGACCAAGGTGTTGTCGCTGTTGTCGAATACCAGCTCGATACTGGCCTGGCTGACCGGTTTGCGGCTGGTGGAGCCGTTGAAGATGACGTCGGTCATCGACTCGCCACGCAGGTTCTTCGCAGAACTCTCGCCCATCACCCAGCGCACCGCGTCGATGATGTTGGATTTGCCGCAACCGTTGGGGCCTACCACGGCCGCCATGTTGCTGGGGAAGTTGACCGTGGTGGGGTCGACGAACGACTTGAACCCGGCCAGGCGAATGCACTTGAGGCGCATCGTCAGGCCCGGGCCAACGCCGCCAGCACCAGCTCACAGCTGCGCTGGCAATAGGCGGTGAGCACCTCGCGAATGCGCGGCAGGTCGCGGGCGACCACCGCCTCGAGCAGGCGCGCGAACAGCTCCAGGTAGTCGTCCGTGCTGGCCTGGCGTTGGTCCAGGGCCAGGTAGTAGGCGCGGCTCATGGCCGGCTGCAGGTTTTCGACGGTTTCCTGCAGGTACGGGTTGTCGGCGAACGGGTAGGCAGCCCGCATGACGGCGAAGCTTTCGGCGACGAAGGCCTTGATGTCTTGCTGGTCGCGGGCATGCTGCAAGCGCTGCTGGATCTCCAGAAACGGGCGCAAGTCGGCCTCCAGGCGCCATTTTTGTGCAACGGCGTTGCCCAGCAGGATGTAGAACTCACCCATCAAGTTGCACAGGCTGCGCACACTGCGCTCGTCCAGCTTGGTCACATGCGCACCGCGACGCGGCAAGATCGCTACCAAATGCCGACGCTCGAGGATCAACAGCGCTTCACGCACCGAGCCGCGGCTGACATTCAGCGCCTGGGTAACCTTCTGCTCCTGAATGCGCTCGCCCGGCGCCAGCTCGCCGCGAATAATGCGTTCGGCCAGGTAATCGGCAATCTGCTCGGAGAGGCTGTCCGGGGCCTTGAACGTCATGGTTTTCCTTCAAAATCATTGAACTGGGCACAAGGGGCGGATTGTAGCGTACTTGACCCGCACTCGCGCAGAGGGGCCTTGCGCTTTATTTGGCCTGCCAGGCAGCTGCCTGCACGGCGCGATCTATGCTTGTGATATGGGCAATGTGTTCGGCCGGGTGTAGACATACGCATTTTCCTGACCTTTGAGTCAGAAAAATATTGACCAGCTCGTCAGGTCTGCTTATTGTCCGCCCAACAACAATAAAACCATTGCGAGGCCATCCCCGTGATCCAGTTTCTCGTCAACCAGGAGCTGCGTAATGAGCACGCCCTGGACCCGAACATGACGGTGCTGCAATACCTGCGCGAGCACCTGGGCAAACCCGGCACCAAGGAAGGCTGCGCCAGCGGTGACTGCGGTGCGTGTACCGTGGTGGTGGGTGAATTGACCCAGGACGACCAAGGCCAGGATACCCTGCGCTACCGTAGCCTCAACTCGTGCCTGACGTTCGTTTCGTCACTGCACGGCAAGCAGTTGATCAGCGTCGAAGGCCTCAAGCACCAGGGTGAACTGCACAGCGTACAAAAAGCCATGGCCGACTGCCATGGCTCGCAATGCGGCTTCTGCACCCCAGGCTTTGTCATGTCGCTGTTCGCCCTGCAGAAAAACAGCCAAGGCGCCGACGTGCATCACGCCCAGGAAGCCTTGGCCGGCAACCTGTGCCGCTGCACCGGCTACCGGCCGATCCTCGATGCCGCCGAGCAAAGCTGCCGCCAGCCTTGCCGCGATCAGTTCGACGCCCAGCAAGCCCAAACCATCAGCCGCCTCAAGGCCATTGCGCCAACCCAGACCGGCGAGCTCAACAGCGGCGACAAACGCTGCCTGGTGCCGCTGACCGTGGCCGACCTGGCCGACCTGTACAGCTCGCACCCCGAAGCACGTCTGCTGGCCGGTGGTACCGACCTGGCGCTGGAAGTGACCCAGTTCCACAAGACCCTGCCGGTGATGATCTATGTCGGCCATGTGGCCGAGCTCAAGCGCATCGACAAAACCGCCAGCCACCTGGAAATCGGCGCGGCTACCCCGCTCACTGACTGCTACGAGGCGCTCAACGCCGAGTACCCTGATTTCGGCGACCTGCTGCACCGCTTCGCCTCGCTGCAGATTCGCAACCAGGGCACCTTGGGCGGCAATATCGGCAACGCGTCGCCGATTGGAGACTCGCCGCCCCTGCTGATCGCCCTGGATGCGCAGGTGGTGCTGCGCCAAGGCGAACGTCAGCGCACCCTGGCGCTGGAGGATTACTTCATCGACTACCGCATCACCGCGCGCCAGGACAGCGAGTTCATCGAGAAGATCATCGTGCCGCGCGCCAGTGAGGATTGGGCCTTCCGCGCCTATAAAGTGTCCAAGCGCCTGGATGACGACATCTCTGCCGTGTGCGCAGCATTCAACCTGAGCATCGAGAACGGCGTGGTCAGCGGTGTGCGTATCGCCTTCGGTGGCATGGCCGCGATACCCAAACGCGCCCGCGCCTGCGAAGCAGCCCTGCGCGGCAAGCCATGGAACCAGGCCAGCATCGAGCGCGCCTGCCAGGCCCTGGCCGAAGACTTCACCCCGCTCAGCGACTTCCGCGCCAGCAAGGAATACCGCCTGCTGACAGCACAGAACCTGCTGCGCAAGTACTTCATCGAACAGCAAACGCCGCACATCGAAACCCGGGTGACCGCTTATGTCTAACCATCACGTAGCCAAGAGCCAGGCCGAGATGGCCGAACTGTTCAGCCAGGACCTGACCACCGGGGTCGGCCGCAGCGTCAAGCACGACAGCGCCGACAAGCACGTGGCCGGCGAAGCGGTGTACATCGATGACCGCCTCGAATTTCCCAACCAGTTGCACGTCTATGCGCGCACCGCCGACCGTGCCCATGCGCGCATCCTGCGCATCGACACCATGCCGTGCTATGCCTTCGAAGGTGTGCGCATCGCCATCACCCACGAAGACATCCCGGGCCTCAAGGACATCGGCCCAGTGGTGGCCGGTGACCCGCTGCTGGCCATCGACAAGGTCGAGTTCTTTGGTCAACCGGTGCTCGCCGTGGCCGCCCGTGACCTGGAAACCGCCCGCCGCGCCGCCATGGCGGCCATCGTCGAGTACGAAGACCTGGAGCCGGTACTGGATGTGGTCGAAGCGTTGCGCAAGAAGCACTTCGTGCTCGACAGCCACACCCACCAACGCGGCGACTCGGCCGCGGCCTTGGCCAGTGCTCCGCATCGCCTGCAAGGTACCTTGCACATTGGCGGCCAGGAGCACTTCTACCTGGAGACGCAGATTTCTTCGGTGATGCCCACCGAGGACGGCGGCATGATCGTCTACTGCTCCACGCAAAACCCCACCGAGGTGCAGAAGCTGGTGGCCGAAGTGCTGGACGTGCCGATGAACAAGGTCGTCCTCGACATGCGCCGCATGGGTGGTGGTTTCGGCGGCAAGGAAACCCAGGCCGCCAGCCCGGCCTGCCTGTGCGCGGTCATTGCGCGCCTGACCGGCCTGCCGACCAAGATGCGCCTGCCGCGCGTTGAAGACATGACCATGACCGGCAAGCGTCACCCGTTTTATGTCGAGTACGACGTCGGCTTCGATGACAACGGCCGCCTGCACGGCATCAACTTCGACCTGGCCGGCAACTGCGGCTACTCGCCCGACCTGTCCGGCTCGATCGTCGACCGCGCCATGTTCCACTCCGACAACGCCTATTACCTGGGCGATGCCACCGTGCATGGCCACCGCTGCAAGACCAACACCGCCTCCAACACCGCCTACCGCGGCTTCGGCGGCCCACAAGGCATGGTTGCCATCGAACAGGTGATGGACCACATCGCCCGCCACCTGGGCCGTGACCCGCTGGCCGTGCGCAAAGCCAACTATTACGGCAAGACCGAGCGCAACGTCACCCACTACTACCAGACCGTCGAGCACAACATGCTCGACGAGATGACCGCCGACCTGGAAGCCAGCAGCGATTACGCCGAACGCCGTGAGTCGATCCGCCGGTTCAATGCCAACAGCCCGATCCTCAAGAAGGGCCTGGCGCTGACTCCGGTCAAATTCGGCATCTCGTTCACCGCCACCTTCCTCAACCAGGCGGGGGCGCTGATCCACATTTACACCGACGGCAGCATCCACCTGAACCACGGCGGCACCGAGATGGGCCAGGGCCTGAATACCAAAGTCGCCCAGGTGGTGGCGCAGATCTTCCAGGTCGATTTCGACCGTATCCAGATCACCGCCACCAACACCGACAAGGTGCCCAACACTTCGCCAACCGCGGCCTCCAGCGGCGCCGACCTGAACGGCAAGGCAGCGCAAAACGCCGCCGAGATCCTCAAGAAGCGCCTGACCGAATTCGCCGCGCGGCACTATCAGGTGACCGAGGAGGACGTCGAGTTCCGCAATGGCCATGTGCGCGTGCGCGACCAGATCGTCAGCTTCGAGCAACTGGTGCAGCAGGCGTACTTCGCCCAGGTGTCGCTGTCGAGCACCGGCTTCTACCGCACGCCGAAAATCTTCTACGACCGCAGCCAGGCCCGCGGCCGTCCCTTCTACTACTTCGCCTTTGGCGCGGCCTGCGTGGAAGTGATCGTCGACACCCTGACCGGCGAATACAAGATGCTGCGCGCCGACATCCTGCATGACGTGGGTGACTCGCTGAACCCGGCCATCGACATCGGCCAGGTCGAAGGCGGCTTCATCCAGGGCATGGGGTGGCTGACCACCGAGGAACTGGTGTGGAATGCCAAGGGCAAACTGATGACCAACGGCCCGGCCAGCTACAAGATCCCGGCAGTAGCCGACATGCCGCTGGACATGCGCGTGAAGCTGGTGGAAAACCGCAAGAACCCGGAGGACACGGTGTTCCATTCCAAGGCCGTGGGCGAGCCGCCGTTCATGCTCGGCATCGCCGCCTGGTGTGCGATCAAGGACGCCGTGGCGAGCCTGGCCGACTACCGCGTGCAGCCGAACATCGACGCACCGGCGACCCCGGAGCGCGTGTTGTGGGGCTGTGAGCAGATGCGCAAGGAAGTGGCTCAGCAACAATCTGCCGAACAAGAACTGGAAACCGTGACTCACTGACATCGCGTAACCCTGTGGGAGCGGGCTTGCCCCGCGAATACGAGGGTGTGGCCACTGCCGCATTCGCGGGGCAAGCCCGCTCCCACAAGGACAATGTCAGCCTTCAAGAGAGGTTGAATCATGCACCAATGGATCAACGCCCTCGCCGACCACCAGTCCCGTGGCGAACCCTGCGTACTGGTCACCATCATCGAGGAACGCGGCTCTACCCCGCGCAACGCCGGCTCGAAAATGGTCGTCAGTGCCACCGCGCTGTTCGACACCATCGGCGGCGGCCACCTGGAATACAAGGCCCTGCACATCGCCCGGCAGATGCTCGAAGCACAACGCACCACCCCGCACCTGGAGCGCTTCAGCCTCGGTGCCAGCCTCGGCCAGTGCTGCGGCGGCGTCACCGTGCTGCTGTTCGAACCGATGGCCGCAGTGCAGGCGCAGATCGCGGTGTTCGGTGCGGGCCATGTCGGCCGCGCTCTGGTACCCTTGCTCGCCGCGCTGCCCTGCCGGGTGCGCTGGATCGATTCGCGCGATCAGGAATTCCCCGAGCTCATCCCCCCTGGGGTGACCAAGGTGGTCAACGAGGAGCCGGTCGATGAAGTGGCCGAGCTGCCAACCGGTTGCTATTGCATCGTCATGACCCATAACCACCAGCTCGACCTGGAACTGACCGCCGCCATTCTCAAGCGCAACGATTTCACCTGGTTCGGCCTGATCGGCTCGAAGACCAAACGGGCCAAGTTCGAGCACCGCCTGCGCGAGCGCGGCTACGACGCTGCCGTCATGGCCCGCATGCGCTGCCCGATGGGCATTGCCGAGGTCAAGGGCAAGCTGCCGATCGAGATCGCCGTGTCCATCGCCGCGGAAATCATTGCCACCTACAACGCCTGCTTCGGCCAGCATGACGCTGCCGCCAACGCCGGCCCCATTGCCCAGTTGCTGCCGCCCTCCCGGCGCAGCCAAGCCATTTGACGAGCGCTTTATGACCGCAACCCGCAAAGCCTACCGTGCCGCCATCCTGCACAGCATCGCCGACCCGGCCGAGGTCGGCCTGGAGGCCTCCCATGAATACTACGAAGACGGCCTGCTGGTGGTCGACGATGGCCGCATCAGCGCCATCGGCCACGCCAGCGAGCTGCTGCCGACCCTGGATGCCGGTATCGACGTGGTGCATTACCAGGATGCCCTGATCACCCCGGGCTTCATCGATACCCATATTCACTTCCCACAGACCGGCATGATCGGCTCCTACGGCGAACAGCTGCTGGACTGGCTCAACACCTACACCTTCCCGTGCGAAAAACAGTTCGCCGACAAGGGCCACGCCGACCAGGTCGCGAAAATCTTCCTCAAGGAACTGCTGCGCAACGGCACCACCACGGCCCTGGTGTTCGGCAGCGTGCACCCGGAGTCGGTCAACGCCTTGTTCGAAGAAGCCGAACGGCTCGACCTGCGGATGATCGCCGGCAAGGTGATGATGGACCGCAATGCCCCTGATTACCTGACCGACACGGCCGAGTCTGGTTACACCGAAAGCAAGGCACTGATCGAGCGCTGGCACGGCAAGGGCCGCCTGCACTATGCGGTCACCCCGCGTTTCGCACCGACCAGCACCCCAGCGCAACTGACCCTGGCCGGCCAATTGCTCAAGGAGCACCCGGGCGTGTACCTGCACACGCACCTGTCGGAGAACCTCAAGGAGATCGACTGGGTCAAGTCGCTGTTCCCCGAGCAGAAAGGCTACCTGGACGTCTATGACCACTTCGAGCTGCTGGGTGAGCGCTCGGTGTTCGCCCACGGCGTGCACCTGTGCGACGACGAGTGCCAGCGCCTGGCCGAAACCGGCTCGGCCGTGGCCTTCTGCCCGACCTCCAACCTGTTCCTGGGCAGCGGTTTGTTCAACCTGCCGCAGGCCGAGCGCTTCAAGGTCAACGTTGGTCTGGGCACCGACGTGGGCGCCGGCACCAGCTTCTCGCTGCTCAACACGCTGAACGAGGCGTACAAGGTCATGCAACTGCAGGGCGCACGCCTGCACCCGTATAAGTCGCTGTACCTGGCCACCCTCGGCGGCGCCCGTGCACTGCGCCTGGACGACCGCATTGGCAGCCTGCGCGCCGGCAACGATGCCGACTTCGTGGTGCTCGACTACAAGGCCACGCCGCTGTTGGACTACCGTATTCAGCAGTCCAACAGCATCGAAGAGACCTTGTTCGTGCTCACCACCCTGGGCGATGACCGCACTGTGCGCGAAACCTACGCCGCTGGGCGTTGCGTGCACCAGCGCTAAGGCTCTTTCGCCAGGCCCCGGTACAACGCGCCGCCGATCGCTGCCCCGATCAGCGGCGCCAGCCAGAACAGCCACAGCTGCTGCAGGGCCCAACCACCGACGAACAGTGCCGGCCCCGTGCTACGCGCGGGGTTGACCGAGGTATTGGTCACCGGGATCGAGATCAGGTGGATCAGGGTCAGGGCCAGGCCGATGGCAATCGGCGCAAAGCCTGCCGGGGCGCGGGCATCGGTGGCCCCCATGATCACCACCAGGAACATCGCCGTCATCACCACCTCACTGACAAACCCCGCCCCCAGTGAATAGCCGCCGGGCGAATGATCGGCGTAGCCGTTCGACGCCAACCCCGACGACAGCTCGAAACCGGCCTTGCCGCTGGCGATGAAATAGATCACCGCTGCCGCAAGGATGGCGCCAATCACCTGGGCGATGACGTAGGGCAGCAGTTCTTTGGCGGGGAAGCGCCCGCCCACCACCAGCCCGAACGACACGGCGGGGTTGAGATGACAGCCAGAGATGTGACCGATGGCGAACGCCATGGTCAGGACAGTGAGGCCGAACGCGAAGGCGACACCGAGAACGCCGATGCCGAGCGGAGAACTGGCTGCGATTACCGCACTGCCACAGCCACCGAGGACCAGCCAGAAGGTGCCGATCAGTTCGGCCCCCATGCGTGTACCGAGGGACATGCTCATGAACCCTTTCCTCAAGAAGTTGAACGCAACGAATGCGCAAGCCCAACTGCTTGATGAAGGTTTGCTCACAAGAATTTAGCAGACGTTTGGTTTATGGCCAGTAACGACCAGGGGCCGCGTTGCGCCCCATTCGCAGCACAAGGCTGCTCCTACAAAGGATTGCGTAACCCCTGTAGGAGCAGCCTTGTGCTGCGAATGGGCCGCAACGCGGCCCCCTAGTTCATACAAGCAAACGATCAACCCTTGGCAGCAACCTTGGGCTTTTTCAACAGATGCGAAAACACCGCATGCAGATCGTCCGAGGCACTTTCTTCGTCCAGGTTCAGCTTGCTGTCGATGTGGTCCATGTGATGCATCATCAGGCTCACCGCCTGCTCGGCGTCACGCGCTTCGATGGCATCGATCAGCTGCATGTGCTCGTCGTACGAGCAATGCGAGCGGTTGCCGCTTTCGTACTGGGCAATGATCAGCGAGGTCTGCGACACCAGGCTGCGCTGGAAACTGACCAACGGCGCATTACCCGCCGCCTCGGCCAGCTTCAGGTGGAATTCGCCAGACAGGCGGATGCCCGCGCCGCGGTCACCACGGGAGAAGCTGTCACGCTCCTCACGCACCATCTGACGCAGCTCGTTGAGCTGTTCGAGGGTAGCGTGCTGCACGGCCAGTTCGGTGATGGCGCGTTCGACCATGCGCCGCGAGAAGAACACTTGGCGTGCCTCTTCCACCGTCGGGCTGGCCACCACCGCACCGCGGTTGGGCCGCAGCAGCACCACGCTTTCGTGGGCCAGGCGCGACAGGGCGCGACGGATGATGGTGCGGCTGACGCCAAAGATCTCGCCCAGCGCTTCCTCGCTCAACTTGGTGCCCGGCGCCAGACGCTGTTCGAGGATCGCCTCGAAAATATGCGCGTAGACGATGTCGTCCTGGGTACCGCTGCGCCCGGCCTTGCCAGCGCGCACAGGTTTTTTCAGAGGTTGCAGCTGTTCGTTCATGGGCTCTCGAGGCACGAAGGAAAGTATGGCGCCATTGTACACAGGCTGAGCCGTTTCTGCAGGTGGCCTTTTACCTATATAGCCGTTGTACTGCGCATTGCGCACACAAAAGATAAAACATTATTTGCTTTATTTGTACACAAAAGCATAATCCACCGTGCAACTTCCTGACCCATAAGTCAACAAAACGGTCAGGCGTCTGCCTTCCCTCGCGGAGCCGCCAAGTGCAAGCGCAGGACAATGGCTCCAAAACAACAAGAAAGACTTGAGGAGTACCCGCTGTGGAAAGCCGCAAATCCGAAGCCCCTACGCTGGATCTCGCCCCACCGCTCGAAACGAGCTGGCTGGAGCGGATTTTCAAACTCAAGCAACATGGCAGCACTGTCAAAACCGAAATGATCGCCGGGGTGACCACCTTTATCACCATGGCGTACATCATCTTCGTCAACCCCAACATCATGGCTGACGCCGGCATCGACCACGGCGCGGCATTCGTCGCCACCTGCATCGCCGCCGCGCTGGGCTGCCTGCTGATGGGCCTGTACGCCAACTGGCCGGTGGGCCTGGCGCCCGGCATGGGCCTGAATGCGTTCTTCACCTACACCGTGGTCGGCACCATGGGCTACAACTGGGAAACGGCACTGGGCGCGGTGTTCGTCTCGGGTGTGCTGTTCATGTTCCTGACCCTGTCAAAAGTGCGCGAATGGCTGCTCAACAGCATCCCGGTGAGCCTGCGCCATGCAATGGGGGCCGGTGTCGGATTGTTTCTCGGACTGATCGGCCTCAAGACTGCAGGCATCATCGTCGACAGCCCGGCCACGCTGATCAAGCTCGGTTCGCTGCATGAACCCGGCCCACTGCTGGCGGCGCTGTGCTTCCTGTCGATTGCCATCCTCAGCTACAAGCGGGTGTTCGGCGCGATCCTGATCAGCATCATCGGCGTCACCCTGGCCGGCTGGGGCCTGGGCCTGGTGAAATTTGGCGGGGTGATGTCGATGCCGCCAAGCCTGGCGCCCACCTGGATGGCCATGGATGTGGCCGGCGTGTTCAACGTCAGCATGATCAGCGTGGTGCTGGCGTTCCTGTTCGTGCACATGTTCGACACCGCCGGCACCCTGATGGGCGTGGCGCAACGTGCCAACCTGGTGGCGCCGGACGGGCGTATCGAAGGCCTGTCACGCGCATTGAAGGCAGACAGTGCCTCCAGCGTGTTCGGTGCCGTGGTCGGCGTGCCGCCCGTTACCAGCTATGTAGAAAGCGCGGCGGGGGTGGCCGCCGGTGGGCGTACCGGTCTCACGGCAGTGGTGGTTGGCCTGCTGTTCGTCGCGGCGATGTTCTTCGCCCCGCTGGCCGGGATGATTCCCGCCTACGCCACCGCCGGTGCGTTGATTTACGTAGCCATGCTGATGATGGGCAGCATGGCGCACATCCACTGGGATGAAGCCACCGACAGCATTCCGGCGATCGTCACCGTGATCATGATGCCGCTGACCTTCTCGGTCGCGGACGGTATTGCCCTGGGGTTCATTACCTATGTGGCGCTGAAGGCGGGGACTGGCAAGTACAAGGAAATCTCGGCCAGCCTGTGGGTGCTGTGTGCGATTTTCATTGCCAAGTTTGTGTTCCTCTAATAGCCACTCGCATCAACAAAGGGCGCCTCGGCGCCCATTCTATCTAGGCGCCGGGTGCTGGTTTTTTCTTAAAGGCATAGGGCGCTGCACGCAGCTCCACTACCTTCGCACCTAGCGGAGGTAAGTCCCGCATCTGGATATAAGGGAATACTGGTGGCTTGAGCACGATCCGGCCTGCCTTGTCCTTTCCATAGCCAATAGTTGGAACCAAGCTGACACCTTCTTGCAAAAATGCCCCCAGAACCTCACCTGGGCCGTCGGCCGCTTTAGCGTATGCCTCGGCTTGGTACATATCATCCGTTATATAAAAACCTTCTCCTTGAAGTCGCCTATCAGGCAGTGAATGCCCACGCGCCAAACCACGTTTCAACGAGGGTCCATTTGAAGCCTTCGTACCATGAAAGCCAATTAACTGAGTAAATTTCTTTGGGGTGTTATCTGCAGCCCCAGCCAGCGCTGCCTGACCGCTCGCAGGTACTCTATTGACCATTTCCACCAGTGCTTTCACTAGCCAGTGACCGGTTGGATCACGGTGATTCACTGGATCACCCTGGCAGTAGCTGTATGCGTTCAAACCACCTTGGGCGAACGGGCTCAAGCTATCCGGGCCATTGAAACGCATCAAAACGGGGTTGTACGCTCTATATCCATTACCCAGATGATAATGGCCAGTAACCCAATCCGATCGTTCACCGTTGAAGCCAAGAGCAGCCTGATGAAGCAGTGCGTGGCCAAAAGGGGAATACACATGAATTGTATTCATCAGGTGAGATCCTCAAAGGTTACTTAAAACCTGATTTTCTCAAACGCACCCCAAAGAGCCCACTGGTAAAAATGTCAGTCGCGCAGTGCAACTCACCTGTAGATACAAAAACACCAGACGAAAAAAAGCCCGCCAGTGTGAGAGCGGGCCAAAGGACCTACGAAGATTCTTCTAGCGACCAACTAGCTTCCGCGATAGGTCGAATAGCTGTACGGCGAGATCAGCAGCGGCACGTGGTAATGCTCCTGTTTCTCGTCGATGCCAAAGCGCAGCACGACAACATCCAAAAACGCCTGGGCCGGCAGTTGCACACCGCGAGCGCGGTAGTAATCGCCAGCGCTGAACTGCAACTGGTAAACGCCCGTGCGGTAATCGTCACCCTGCAACAGCGGCGCATCGACGCGGCCATCGCTGTTGGTCAGGGCGGTGTTCACCAGCTCCAGCTGTTGGCCTTCGACACGGTACAACTCGACCTTGATCGAGCTGCCCGGGCAGCCATGCGCGGCATCCAGTACGTGTGTGGTCAAACGTCCCATTGCTTGTCGCCTCTTGTTCAATCTGTGGGCAAAAAATACACGGCCATCATCACGCCAACCGGCCTGCGATGTGCGGGAATGACGTTATTAAGACATTCCATCGACAAATTGTACACAATTTTTTGAACCCGTCTGTCGCGGCCCAGGCAAACCCGCCAACAGTCGCAAATACAGGCACCGTGCCGAGGGCAACGTCATTAGCTGACCAATCAGGCAGGTTTATTGCAAGGGATTCTCAGGCGACAAAAGGGAAGAAATGCGGAAAAACAGGCTTACAAAAGATTTCAGAAGTTGTATACAATCAGCCCATCCGGTGGTGCGACATACCGACGCGGCCCGCCCACCCCGCACTAACACACAAGAAGGAAGACTGCAGTGAGCGCTGACTATCCTCGCGACCTGATCGGTTACGGCAACAACCCACCTCACCCGCAATGGCCGGGCAACGCCCGCATTGCCCTGTCTTTCGTCCTCAATTACGAAGAAGGTGGCGAGCGCAACATCCTGCACGGTGACAAAGAGTCCGAAGCCTTCCTGTCCGAGATGGTCGCCGCCCAGCCGTTGCAGGGCCAACGCAACATGAGCATGGAGTCGCTGTACGAGTATGGCAGCCGTGCTGGCGTGTGGCGCCTGCTCAAGCTGTTCAAGGACAGCGGCGTACCGCTGACCGTGTTCGCCGTGGCCATGGCCGCTCAGCGCCACCCGGATGTGATCCGCGCCATGGTCGAAGCCGGCCACGAGATCTGCAGCCACGGCTACCGCTGGATCGACTACCAGAACATGGACGAGGCCCAAGAGCGCGAGCACATGCTCGAAGCCATCCGCGTCCTCACCGAACTGACCGGCGAGCGCCCTGTGGGCTGGTACACCGGCCGCACCGGCCCGAATACCCGCCGCCTGGTGATGGAGGAAGGTGGTTTCCTCTATGACAGCGACACCTACGACGACGACCTGCCCTACTGGGAGCCGAACAACCCCACCGGCAAGCCGCACCTGGTGATCCCCTACACCCTGGACACCAACGACATGCGCTTCACCCAGGTACAAGGCTTCAACTGCGGCGAGCAGTTCTTCCAGTACCTCAAGGACGCCTTCGATGTGCTGTACGCCGAAGGCGCCGAAGCGCCGAAGATGCTCTCCATCGGCCTGCACTGCCGGCTGGTCGGCCGCCCGGCGCGCCTGGCCGCGCTCAAGCGCTTCGTCGACTACGCCAAGAGCCATGACCAGGTCTGGTTCGCCCGTCGCGCGGACATCGCCCGCCACTGGCACACCACCCACCCGTACAAGAAAGAGAACGCCTGATGACCGCTTTCAAGACCCTCACGCCATCGACCCTGGGCCGCGACGCCTTCGTCGCCGCCTTCGCTGACATCTACGAGCACTCGCCGTGGGTCGCTGAAAAAGCCTATGGCCTGGGCAACCTGAGCGAGCTGGACGAGATCGAAGTGCTGCACCAGCGCATGAGCGACATCCTGCTCAGCGCCAACCACGCCGACCAGCTGGCGCTGATCAACGCTCACCCGGACCTGGCCGGCAAAGCCGCCATCCAGGGCGAGTTGACCGAATCGAGCACCAACGAGCAGGCCGGCGCCGGTATCCACCAGTGCACCGCCGAAGAGTTCGCCCGTTTCACCGAACTCAACGACGCCTACAAGGCCAAGTTCCAGTTCCCCTTCATCATGGCCGTGAAGGGCAGCAACCGGCACCAGATCCTCGCCGCTTTCGAGAAACGCATCCACAACGACGCGGATGCCGAATTCAAGGAAGCCCTGGCGCAGATCAACCTGATCGCCCTGTTCCGTCTGCTGCAGCTGTAAGCAACAGCCGAACCTCATTCAGAAAACGAACAATAGAAGAGATAACCGCATGCGCACCCTGATGATCGAGCCCCTGACCAAAGAAGCCTTCGCCCCCTTCGGTGACGTGATCGAAACCGATGGCAGCGACCACTTCATGATCAACAACGGCTCGACCATGCGCTTTCACAAGCTCGCCACGGTCGAAACCGCCGAGCCTGAAGACAAAGCGATCATCAGCATCTTCCGCGCCGACGCGCTGGACATGCCGCTGACCGTACGCATGCTGGAACGCCATCCGCTGGGCAGCCAGGCTTTCATCCCGCTGCTCGGCAACCCCTTTCTGATCGTGGTCGCGCCCGTTGGCGATGCACCTGTATCAGGCTTGGTCCGCGCCTTCCGCAGTAACGGCAGGCAGGGCATCAATTACCATCGCGGCGTTTGGCACCACCCGGTGCTTACGATCGAAAAGCGGGATGATTTCCTGGTGGTTGATCGCAGTGGTTCTGGCAACAACTGCGATGAGCATTACTTCACCGAGGAACAGATGCTGATCCTCAATCCCCACCAATAAGAAAAGGTCGATCATCGTAAGGTGATCGGCAGAGGTACATACTGTGGAAGCACACCTTCACGAATGGCTGAACCTGAGCATTCGCTGGGTTCACATGATCACCGGTGTCGCCTGGATCGGTGCATCGTTCTACTTCGTCTGGCTGGAAAACAACCTGAACCGGAGCAATCCGCGTGACGGGCTGTCGGGTGACCTTTGGGCCATCCACGGCGGTGGTATCTACCACCTTGAAAAGTACAAGCTGGCACCCCCGAAAATGCCCGAGAACCTGCACTGGTTCAAATGGGAAGCCTACTTCACCTGGATGTCCGGTATCGCCTTGCTGTGCGTGGTGTTCTACTGGAACCCGACCCTGTACCTGCTGGCCCCTGGCAGCACCCTGAGCGGTGCCGAGGGCGTGGCCATTGGTATCGGTTCGCTGGTGGCCGGTTGGTTCATCTACGACCTGCTCTGCGACTCGCCGCTGGGCAAGCGCCCGGCACTGCTGGGTGGCGTGCTGTTCGTGCTGATCATCGCTGCGTGCTGGGGCTTCAGCCTGGTATTCAGCGGCCGTGGCGCATACCTGCACACCGGCGCGATCATCGGCACCATCATGGTCGGCAACGTGTTCCGCATCATCATGCCGGCCCAGCGCCAGCTGGTGGCAGCGATCGAGAACAACACCACGCCTGACCCACGCCTGCCGGCCAAAGGCCTGCTGCGTTCGCGTCACAACAACTACTTCACCCTGCCGGTGCTGTTCATCATGATCAGCAACCACTTCCCGAGCACCTACGGCAGCCAGTACAACTGGCTGATCCTGGCCGGCATTGCAGTGGCGGCGGTATTGATCCGTCACTACTTCAACACCCGCCATGACAGCAGCAAGTACGCCTGGACCCTGCCCGTCGGCGCCCTGGCGATGATCTGCCTGGCCTACGTTACCGGCCCCAAGCCGATGGCCGTCAGCCCAGAGCAAGCAGCCGCGAAGATCGAGTACCAGCCGCTGCCCGCCACCGCCGTCGGCGGCAAGACGGCTGCCGAGCTGCGCGCCGAGGAGGCCAGCAAGCCCGCCGAAGCCCCTGCGGCACCGGCGCCAGCCACTGCCCAGGCAAGCGGCGACAGCTTCGACAAGATCCACAATGTCATCCAGGAACGCTGCACCGTGTGCCACTCGTCCAAGCCGACCAGCCCACTGTTCAGCGCCGCCCCTGCCGGCGTGATGTTCGACACCCCGCAGCAGATCCAGGCCCAAGCCGCGCGCATCCAGGCGCAAGCGGTCGCCAGCCAGATCATGCCGCTGGGCAACATCACCCAGATGACCACCGAAGAGCGCAAGCTCGTCGGTGACTGGATCGCCAAAGGCGCCCCGGTCAACTGACCCATCGGGCACACACCGCTCCCGGTGGGAGCGGGTTTACCCGCGAAGAGGCCGGCCTGTCCGGCCTCTGTTTCAAGGCAATACGCAACTAGCAAGCATCGAGCGCCCAGGCCTGCAGCCTGGCGCTTGGATCCGAGAATAAAAACAAAACTCGAGGTGCTGCATGTCCGAGTCACGCAAGGCGTACATTCCCGTTGCGCCGCCGCGTCAGCCTCTGCCCATGTTCCAACTGATCCTGGTAGGCCTGCAACATGTACTGTTGATGTACGGAGGCGCGATTGCCGTGCCTTTGATCATTGGCCAAGCCGCCGGATTGTCCCGTGAAGAAGTCGCCTTCCTGATCAACGCCGACCTGCTGGTCGCAGGCGTCGCTACAATCATCCAGTCGTTCGGTATCGGCCCGGTGGGCATCCGCATGCCCGTGATGATGGGCGCCAGCTTCGCTGCCGTCGGCAGCATGGTGGCCATGGCCGGCATGCCCGGCGTCGGCCTGCAGGGGATCTTCGGCGCGACCATCGCCGCCGGGTTCTTCGGCATGCTGATCGCGCCGTTCATGTCCAAGGTCGTACGCTTCTTCCCGCCCCTGGTTACCGGTACCGTCATCACCTCGATCGGCCTGTCGCTGTTCCCGGTCGCGGTCAACTGGGCCGGTGGCGGCCATGAGGCAGAAGCCTTCGGCTCGCCCATCTACCTGATGGTCGCAGGCCTGGTACTGGCCGTGATCCTGCTCATCAACCGCTTCATGCGTGGCTTTTGGGTCAACGTTTCGGTGTTGGTCGGCATGGGCCTGGGTTACATCCTGGCCGGCTCCATCGGCATGGTCGACCTGACCGGCCTGAAAGACGCACCGTGGCTGCAAGTGGTCACCCCACTGCACTTCGGCATGCCGACCTTCAGCCTGGCACCGATCCTGTCGATGTGCCTGGTGGTGGTGATCATCTTCGTCGAGTCCACGGGCATGTTCCTCGCCCTGGGCAAGGTGACCGATCGTGAAGTCACGCCTGGCATGCTGCGTCGCGGCCTGCTGTGCGATGCCGGCGCGTCGTTTGTCGCGGGCTTCTTCAACACCTTCACCCACTCCTCGTTCGCCCAGAACATCGGCCTGGTGCAGATGACCGGGGTACGCTGCCGCTACGTCACCGTGGTGGCCGGCGCGCTGTTGATCCTGCTCAGCCTGCTGCCCAAAGCGGCCTTCCTGATTGCTTCGATCCCGCCTGCGGTACTGGGCGGCGCGTCCATCGCCATGTTCGGCATGGTCACCGCCACCGGGATCAAGATCCTTCAAGAAGCAGACATCGGCGACCGTCGCAACCAGCTGCTGGTTGCGGTGAGTGTCGGTTTCGGGCTGATCCCCGTGGTACGCCCGGAGTTCTTCGCACAGATGCCGCAGTGGATGGAACCGATCACCCACAGTGGCATCGCCATGGCCACGGTCAGCGCCCTGGTGTTGAACGTGCTGTTCAACATCCTCGGGGGTGCCGACCGCGCGGCGCATAACGACGCCTGTCACCAGCACTGAGCCAGAGGGGGCGGCGCAATGGCCGCCCCTGACTCACACCCGCAGTAACCGCTACACCGTCGGCCCGCCGGAATGGGCCGCTCGGGGCGCCCCTGCGCGCTAAAAAAACCGCCAACAAAAACAATAAGTCCGGGAATCACGACATGAAGCGCATCACCACGTCCCTGTTATTGGGCAGCAGCCTGCTGGCCACCCTCCCCTCGCATGCAGGCGAATGGCTGCAATGGCACGGCGAAAGCCTGAGCTACCTGTACGGCAAGGACTTCAAGGTCAACCCTGATATTCAGCAGACCATCACGTTCGAGCACGCCAACAAATGGAAGTACGGCGACACCTTCATGTTCGTCGACAAGATTTTCTACAACGGCAAGGCCGACCGCAGCAAAGGCGTGACCACCTACTACGGTGAGTTCAGCCCACGCCTGTCGCTTGGCAAGATGACCGGCCATAAATTCGAATTCGGCCCGATCAAAGACGTGCTCATCGCCATGACCTACGAGCGTGGCGAAGGCGACAACGAGGCTTACCTGATCGGCCCCGGCTTCGACCTGGCCGTCCCCGGCTTCAACTACTTCACCTTGAACTTCTACGTGCGCAACACCGAGGGCAGCCGCCCCGGCGACAACGTCTGGCAGATCACCCCGGCCTGGTCGTACACCATTCCCGTGGGCAGGTCCGACATCCTCATCGACGGCTACATGGACTGGGTCGTGGACAACGACCAGACCCGCCGTGGCACCTACCACGCCAACCTGCAGTTCAACCCGCAGGTCAAATACGACCTGGGCAAGGCCCTGAACCTGGGTGCCAAGCAGTTGTACGTGGGCTTTGAATACAGCTACTGGAAGGACAAATACGGCATCGACAGCCGTGGCAATGTGGACAGCAACCAGAGCGTTGCAAGCGCCCTGATCAAAGTCCATTTCTAATAACCTGACCAAACGCACAAGTTTGATTCACACCGCTCCAGGACGGAGCACTTGAGGACCGGCGCGCAAGCCAGTAATCTGCGCGCCCCCTCGATCAGGGCAGAACGGATTCTGCCTGCGTTTACTGACCGCTCAGTCAATGAATACGGGCGGTTGGCCAACGTGTTGCCAGCCTGAAAGACCCTTTTCATCCGTTCAGAACGAAGTCGAGCAGGAAGGTTGTGCCAGCCCGGAAAAGTTGGCTCAGCTCTTGCCAAACAGCTGTGGCCTATCGAAAAAAGCTGACTCAAAAGACAAAAACAGCGCCAACACCGAGCGCTGACAACAGATCAATCAAGGGAGCGACACTCGCAATGCGTACCATCAACAGCCTGATCCTCGCCGGCGGCCTGCTGGCCTGCGGCACCACCTTCGGCGGCGACCTGCTGCAGTGGCAGAACAACAGCCTCACCTACCTGTGGGGCAAGAACTTCAAGGTCAACCCCGAGATCCAGCAAACCGTGACCTTCGAGCACGCCGATGGCTGGAAGTACGGCGACAACTTCATTTTCGTCGACAAGATCTTCTACCAAGGCAAGAAAGACGCGGGTAACGGCCCCAACACCTACTACGGTGAAATCAGCCCACGCCTGTCGTTTGGCAAGATCTTCGACCAGAAGCTGGCGTTCGGCCCGGTCAAGGACGTGCTGCTGGCGATGACCTACGAGTTCGGCGAGGGTGATACCGAGTCCTACCTGATCGGCCCGGGCTTCGACCTGGACATCCCAGGCTTCGACTACTTCCAGCTGAACTTCTACCAGCGCACCACCGACGGCAGCCGCGCGGGCGACAACGTCTGGCAGATTACCCCGGTCTGGTCCTACACCATTCCAGTCGGCTCGTCCGACATCCTTATCGACGGCTTCATGGATTGGGTCGTGGACAACGACGAGAACCGTCGCGGCACCTACCAAGCCAACCTGCACTTCAACCCACAGGTCAAATATGACCTGGGCAAAGCATTGCACCTGGGTGAGAAGCAACTGTATGTCGGTTTTGAATACGACTACTGGAAGAACAAGTACGGCATCAAGGATTCCGATGCCTTTACCACTGACCAAAATACGGCGAGCTTCTTGGTAAAAGTACACTTCTAAGCCGCTGAAACGTGACAGCGTTGCTAACCGGTGACGCTGTCACGCACTAAGTTGTAAGAAACTTCTTACAAGCTTTTAGGAGAAAACCTACCTAACAAATAACTTGCCTTGTAGGTCAGAATAACCCCAGCCGGCAGAACAATACCCACTATCACCAATGCCATCTCCACCTGATGGTGCTCAAGCATCTGCAGGATATCCACCACCAGCATCACCACACTGATGGTCAGCGCCACGCCGAACATCGCGCAGCCCTTGTAGAGCGCCTGCATGTCTATCCCGCGCAGCAGGAAGCCAAAGCCCAAGCTTACCCAGGCAATCGCCGTGATCAGATACAACGCCAAGTGATAGGCGTCGTAGGTCAATACATTGCCGAACATGTGCACACCTCCCCATCAAGTCTGTAAGCGACAGTGCCTAACTATAATTCTGACTTTCTCTATGCGCACCGCAAAATTTTGACATTTTTTTTGCAAACGCTCATCTAACCTGCCGCCCTCTGCACAACTAAAAAAGACAACAGGGCTATTTGATGCGCACTACCCTCGCCGCCCCTTGGCGCTACTTGGTACTACTTTGCTCACTCTGGTTCGGCATTTTCCTACTGACGCGGTTGGTATTGCTGGTAACCCACCTGGATGAAGTCAGCGGTAATTACTTCTCATTGTTTTTTGACGGGGCAATCTACGACCTGAGTTTTCTTGTCTATGCTGCCCTGCCGATCGGCGTATGCCTGGCGCTTTGCCCGACCTCGCTGTGGCGTACGCGCGCCCATCGTGGGCTGCTGACCGGGCTGCTGGTGGTCAGCCTGTTCGTGATGCTGTTCGTCGCAGTGTCGGAATGGCTGTTCTGGGACGAATTCGGTGTGCGCTTCAACTTCATCGCCGTCGACTACCTGGTCTACTCCAAGGAAGTACTGGACAACATCCGCGAATCCTACCCATTGCCCACGCTGCTCAGCGCCATCGCGTTGGTCGCAGTGGTGCTGGCAGTGCTGCTGCGCAAACCACTGGCCCAGGCCCTGGCCGCCCCCGCCGCGAGCATGCGTCAACGCGTGCTGGGCATTGCCCTGCTGGCCGCGCTGGCTGGCCTGAATGGCGTGGTAATCGATCAGCAGTTTCCGCGCGGCGAAGGCGGCAACGCCTACCAGCGCGAGCTGGCCAGCAACGGCCCGTATCAGTTCTTCGCCGCCTTCCGTAACAATGAACTGGACTACACGCAGTTCTATGCCAGCCTCGACGCAGCTGACGTCGGCGTGCACATGCATCAGGAACTGGCCGAACCCGACGTCCGCTTCCAGGGCCAGGAGCCACAGGACATTCGCCGCCACATCAGCGCCCATGGCCCACAGCGCACCCCGAACATCATCCTGGTGACCCTCGAAAGCTTCAGCGCCAAATACATGGGCAGCAACGGCGACGCGCGCAACCTCACGCCCAACCTCGACGCCTTGCGCAGCGAAAGCCTGTACTTCAACAATTTCTACGCCACCGGCACCCGCACCGACCGCGGCCTGGAAGCCATCACCCTGTCGATTCCGCCAACCCCGGGGCGCTCGATCGTCAAGCGCATCGGTCGCGAAAGCGGCTATGCCAGCCTCGGCCAGCAGTTGACGGCCAGGGGCTACGATGCCGTGTTCGTCTACGGTGGGCGCGGCTACTTCGACAACATGAACGCGTTCTTCAGTGGCAATGGCTATCGCATCGTCGACCAGAGCAGCATCGATGAAAGCGAAATCAGCTTCAAGAACGCCTGGGGCATGGCCGATGAAGACCTGTATCGGCAAACCCTGAAGCTGGCCGACGCTGACCATGCCAAGCAGCAGCCGTTCTTCCTGCAACTGATGACCACGTCCAACCATCGCCCCTACACCTACCCGGAAGGCCGCATCGACATTCCATCCGGTGATGGCCGTGAAGGTGCGGTGAAGTACACCGACCATGCCATCGCGCAGTTCCTGCAGGCAGCCAAGCACAAGCCGTGGTTCGACAACACGCTGTTCATCTTCGTCGCCGACCACACCGCTGGCAGCGCTGGCGTGGAAGACCTGCCGGTGAGCAATTACCAGATCCCGTTATGGATCTATGCACCCAAGCTCATCGCGCCCCGAGAGGATGCCAAGCTGGCCAGCCAGATCGACCTGGCGCCGACCGTGCTCGGCCTGCTCAACCTTGACTACACCTCGACCTTTTTCGGCCGCGACCTGCTCAAGGAAGATGCACTGCCACCTCGCGTACTGATCGGCAACTACCAGCACCTAGGCCTGTTCGACGGCAAAAACCTGGCCATCCTCAGCCCACGCGGTGGCATGCGCGTGCATGAAGACGCCTTGGGCAACAGCCATGAAACCACCGTGGGCAACGACAACCCGCTGGTACGCCGGGCCATTGCCTACTACCAGAGCGCCGCCTACGGCTTCAGCAAGGGCCTGCTGGCCTGGAAGCCGGAGGAAAACGGCGTGGTCGTCAGCCCCTGACGGCGCGCCACACCTTCGTTACGCCGCTGACCACCGCCAGCACCACGGCCCCGGCCACGACACCGGCCACGCCGTTGAGCAAGGCCACGGTCAGCCCACCACCGCGCCCCACGCTGAAGGCCTCGATGGCATGATGCAGGGGCGCGATGCCATGCACCAAAATCCCGCCGCCGACCAAAAACATTGCCGCCGTCCCGATCACCGACAGGCTCTTCATCATGTAGGGCGCGGCGCGCAGGATGCCGTTACCGACCGCCTGGGATAATTTGGATGCTTTCTGGGTCATCCACAGGCCCAGGTCATCGAGCTTGACGATGCCGCCCACCAGCCCGTAAACGCCAACCGTCATGACGACGGCGATGCCCGACAGCACGATGATCTGCTGGGGCAGCGGCGAATCCGCCACGATCCCCAAGGTGATGGCAATGATCTCGGCCGACAGGATGAAGTCGGTGCGCACCGCACCCTTGATCTTGGCCTTCTCGTAGGCGACCAGGTCGACACTGGCGTCGGCCACGGCCTCCTTGCGGGCCTCATGCTGCGCGCTGTCCTCTTCCTTGCTGTGCAAGAACTTGTGCGCCAGCTTCTCGAACCCCTCGTAGCACAGGTACGCGCCACCGACCATCAGCAACGGCGTCACCGCCCAGGGGATGAAGGCGCTGATCAGCAACGCCGCCGGCACCAGGATCGCCTTGTTGACGAACGAGCCTTTGGCCACCGCCCAGACCACCGGGATTTCGCGTTCGGCGCGCACGCCGGTCACCTGCTGGGCATTGAGCGCCAAATCGTCCCCCAGCACGCCGGCCGTCTTTTTCGCCGCGACCTTGGTCATCAACGACACGTCGTCGAGTACCGTGGCGATGTCGTCGATCAGTACCAGTAGACTGCTTCCTGCCATGTGCCTGTTTCCCGTGAAATGAATGTGCCGGAGTCTAGCCGAAAGTCGCTGCCTTGAGCGCCCTTCAACCGCGGTGCTAACATGCCCGATCCCTCTTAGAGGTGGCCAGACACGAGGAAGATCCCTGACAATGAGCACCATTCGCGAGCGCAACAAGGAATTGATCCTGCGCGCGGCCAGCGAGGAATTCGCCGACAAGGGCTTCGCCGCCACCAAGACCAGCGATATCGCGGCCAAGGCCGGCCTGCCCAAGCCGAACGTGTATTACTACTTCAAGTCCAAGGACAACCTCTACCGCGAGGTCCTGGAGAGCATCATCGCGCCGATCATGCAGGCCTCGACGCCGTTCAATGCTGACGGTGACCCTAAAGAAGTGCTGAGTGCCTACATTCGCTCGAAAATCCGCATTTCCCGCGATTTGCCGCATGCCTCCAAGGTGTTTGCCAGTGAGATCATGCACGGTGCGCCGCATTTGTCGCCCAACCAGGTCGAGCAGCTCAACGAGCAGGCACGGCACAATATCGAGTGCATCCAGGGCTGGATCGAGCGCGGGCAGATCGCCAATGTGGATGCGCATCACCTGATGTTCAGCATCTGGGCGGCGACCCAGACCTATGCCGATTTCGATTGGCAGATTTCGGCGGTGACGGGCAAGGCCAAGCTGGCCGAGAGTGATTATGACGCGGCGGCCGAGACCATCATTCGGCTGGTGCTCAAGGGCTGTGAGCCTGAGGCGGCCTGACAGGGCCAGTGGGGCTGCCTTGCAGCCCATCGCGACACAAGGCCGCTCCTACAGGGGTTACGCGGTCCCTTGTAGGAGCGGCCTTGCGTCGCGATTGGGCCGCAAAGCGGCCCCAGCAATCTAAAGCCTTACGCAGCCACCCCCGCATCCGCCTTCAACCCAACTTCCTCGATCGCACTGATTGCGCATTGCTCGTCGATATCCGACGTATCCCCGCTGATCCCCACCGCACCCAGCACCTTGCCGTCCTGATCACGAATCAGCACACCCCCCGGTGCCGGCACCACCGGCCGCTCCCCCAGCCCATTCAACGCGGCAAAAAACGCCGGCCGTTGCTGCGCATCCAGCGCCAACAAGCGTGAGCCCTTGCCCAGGGCAATTGCCCCCCAGGCCTTACCGGTGGCCACTTCCGGCCGAATCAGGCTAGCGCCATCCTCGCGCTGCAGCGCCAGCAAGTGCCCGCCCGCATCGAGCACCGCCACAGTCAACGGCGCAGCGTTGATCTGGCGGCCTGCCGCCAGCGCAGCATTGACCAGGCTTACCGCGACTTTCAGGTTCAGAACGTTCATGAAAAGGTCCTCTTCTTGTTGTGAGAAGCCCTAAGGGCAGTTGAAAACCAATAGCGCAAATAGAACACAACAGAAGATATTTTTGTATACAATATTTTAAAACGATCGTACTCGATCCGACAGAACGCCGTTTTCACGGGCGCTCCGACGAAAGCCATTCTCCCCGATGAAAATCCATTGACCTAAGCGCACAGGCGTGAATACACTCTGTCGCACAGCAAGTTGTATACAATTACAAAATCGATGAGGCACAACCCATGAGCAAAATGAGAGCAATCGATGCAGCCGTTCTGGTCATGCGCCGTGAAGGTGTAGATACCGCGTTCGGCATCCCAGGGGCTGCCATCAACCCGCTGTACTCGGCCCTGAAAAAAGTCGGTGGCATCGATCACGTCCTCGCTCGCCACGTTGAAGGTGCCTCGCACATGGCCGAGGGCTACACCCGTGCCAACCCAGGCAACATCGGCGTGTGCATCGGCACTTCCGGCCCTGCCGGCACCGACATGGTCACCGGCCTGTACAGTGCGTCGGCCGACTCCATCCCAATTCTCTGCATCACTGGCCAGGCCCCGCGTGCACGCCTGCACAAAGAAGACTTCCAGGCCGTCGACATCACCAGCATCGTCAAGCCGGTGACCAAGTGGGCGACCACCGTGCTGGAGCCAGGCCAAGTGCCTTACGCGTTCCAGAAGGCCTTCTATGAAATGCGCACCGGCCGCCCAGGCCCTGTGCTGATCGACCTGCCGTTCGACGTGCAGATGGCTGAAATCGAATTCGACATCGACGCCTACGAGCCGCTGGCCGTCAACAAGCCATCCGCCACCCGTGTACAGGCCGAAAAAGCCCTGGCAATGCTCAATGACGCCGAGCGCCCACTGCTGGTTGCAGGCGGCGGCATCATCAACGCCGACGCCAGCGACAAGCTGGTCGAGTTCGCTGAACTGACCGGTGTACCGGTCATCCCGACCCTGATGGGCTGGGGCACCATCCCGGACGACCACGCCCTGATGGTCGGCATGGTCGGCCTGCAGACCTCGCACCGCTACGGCAACGCCACCCTGCTCAAATCCGACCTGGTGTTCGGCATCGGTAACCGTTGGGCCAACCGCCACACCGGCTCCGTCGACGTCTACACCGAAGGCCGCAAGTTCGTGCACGTGGACATCGAACCGACCCAGATCGGCCGCGTATTCACCCCAGACCTGGGTATCGTGTCGGACGCTGGTAAAGCACTGGACGTGTTCCTCGAAGTAGCCCGCGAATGGAAAGCCGCTGGCAAGCTCAAGTGCCGCAAGGCCTGGCTGGAAGACTGCCAAGAACGCAAAGCCACCCTGCAGCGCAAGACCCACTTCGACAACGTGCCGGTCAAGCCGCAGCGCGTGTACGAAGAGATGAACCAGGTGTTCGGCAAGGACACCACCTACGTCAGCACCATCGGCCTGTCGCAGATCGCCGGCGCGCAGTTCCTGCACGTGTACAAGCCACGTCACTGGATCAACTGCGGCCAGGCTGGCCCGCTGGGCTGGACCATCCCTGCCGCACTGGGTGTGGTCAAGGCCGACCCATCGCGCAAAGTGGTCGCCCTGTCGGGTGACTATGACTTCCAGTTCATGATCGAAGAGCTGGCAGTCGGCGCGCAGTTCAACCTGCCATACGTCCACGTGCTGGTGAACAACGCCTACCTCGGCCTGATCCGCCAGGCGCAGCGTGGCTTCGACATGGATTACTGTGTACAACTGGCGTTTGAGAACATCAACTCCAGCGACGCCGCCAGCTACGGTGTCGATCACGTCGCCGTGGTCGAAGGCCTGGGCTGCAAGGCCATCCGCGTATTCGAGCCAGGCGAAATCGCCCCTGCCCTGCTCAAGGCGCAGAAGATGGCCGAAGAGTTCCGCGTGCCGGTGGTGGTTGAAGTGATTCTCGAGCGTGTGACCAATATTTCCATGGGCACCGAGATCAACGCGGTCAACGAGTTCGAAGACCTGGCTCTGGTCGGTAACGACGCGCCAACCGCCATCTCGATGCTGGACTGATCGCCTGACGCCCCCAGGCATGCCCTGGGGGCCTTCATCGCAAGGAGACAACTCATGCCTCGCTTCGCTGCCAACCTGTCCATGCTGTTCACCGAACAGGACTTCCTGGCCCGCTTCAAGGCCGCCGCCGATGCTGGTTTCAGCGGCGTCGAATACCTCTTCCCGTACGATTTCAGCGCGGCCGAAATCAAACAGCAGCTCGATGCGCACGGCCTGACCCAGGTGCTGTTCAACCTGCCGGCCGGCGACTGGGCCAAAGGCGAGCGTGGCATCACCTGCCACCCCGACCGCGTTGAAGAGTTCCGCGCCGGTGTCGACAAGGCCATCGAATACGCCAAGGTCCTGGGCAACACCCAGGTCAACGCCCTGGCCGGCATCCGCCCGCAAGGCCTGCAATGCGCCGACGTGCGCAAGACCTTCGTCGACAACCTGAAGTTTGCCGCCGAAAAACTGAAAGCCGCCGGCATCCGCCTGGTCATGGAAATGATCAACACCCGCGACATCCCAGGCTTCTACCTGAATACCACGAAGCAAGCCTTGGAAATCCAGGCCGAAGTCGGCAGCGACAACCTGTTCCTGCAGTACGACATCTACCACATGCAGATCATGGAAGGTGACCTGGCTCGCACGATGGAAGCCAACCTGAAACTGATCAACCACATCCAGCTAGCCGACAACCCAGGCCGCAACGAGCCAGGCACCGGCGAGATCAACTACCGCTTCCTGTTCGAGCACCTGGACCGCATCGGCTACCAGGGTTGGGTGGGCGCAGAGTACAAGCCGCTGACCACCACTGAAGCGGGCCTGGGCTGGCTGAAGACCCATGTGGGAGCGGGCTTGTCCCGCGAAAGCGCCCGCAAAGACACTTCCATTGCCTGACCGACCGCATTCGCGGGGCAAGCCCGCTCCCACAGGGTTTTGTGGCAGCCCCGCGATTAGGTATCAACAACTATAAAGAGGCACATTTATCATGGCTAAAATCGGCTTTATCGGCACCGGCAT
Organism: Pseudomonas sp. NGC7; assembly: GCF_047159675.1. NCBI lineage: Bacteria > Pseudomonadati > Pseudomonadota > Gammaproteobacteria > Pseudomonadales > Pseudomonadaceae > Pseudomonas > Pseudomonas sp. NGC7. Next base: position 5,031,564 of record NZ_BAAFZY010000001.1, read on the forward strand.
CATGGGCAAGCCCATGGCTCAGAACCTGCAAAAAGCAGGTCACAGCCTGTTCGTTTCCACCCACCACGACGCCGCCCCGGCCGACCTGATCGCCGCTGGCGCGGTGGCCCTGGCCAACCCGAAAGAAGTGGCCCAGGAAGCTGAATTCATCATCGTCATGGTCCCCGACACCCCGCAGGTGGAAGCCGTCCTGTTCGGTGAGAACGGCGTGGCCGAAGGTGTCGGCCCGAACAAGGTCGTGATCGACATGAGCTCGATCTCGCCGACCGCTACCAAAGCCTTCGCCGAGAAGATCAAAGCCACCGGCGCCGCCTACCTGGACGCCCCGGTGTCCGGCGGTGAAGTCGGCGCCAAGGCCGCGACCCTGAGCATCATGGTCGGTGGCTGCCCGAAGGCCTTCGAGCGCGCCCTGCCGCTGTTCGAAGCCATGGGCAAGAACATCACCCGCGTGGGTGGCAACGGCGACGGCCAGACCGCCAAGGTGGCCAACCAGATCATCGTTGCGCTGAACATCCAGGCGGTTGCCGAAGCCCTGCTGTTCGCCGCCAAGAACGGCGCCGACCCAGCCAAGGTGCGTGAAGCACTGATGGGCGGCTTCGCTTCGTCGAAAATCCTCGAAGTGCACGCCGAGCGCATGATCAAAGGCACCTTCGACCCAGGCTTCCGCATCAACCTGCACCAGAAGGACCTTAACCTGGCCCTGCAAGGCGCCAAGGAACTGGGCATCAACCTGCCCAACACCTCCAACGCCCAGCAAGTGTTCAACACCTGCCAGGCCCTGGGTGGCGGCAACTGGGACCACTCGGCGCTGATCAAAGGCCTGGAGCACATGGCCAACTTCTCGATCCGCGACGACAAGTAAGCTGAATTTGGGGCTGCTTTGCAGCCCTTTCGCGACGCAAGGCCGCTCTTACAGGGATCGCGGTCTCAGGTAGGAGCGGCCTTGTGTCGCGAAAGGGGCGCAAAGCGCCCCCAGGGTCTCTGACCCAACACCGAGCAACACCCGCCCCTGGTTCGGCCTGCACGGAGGCAGTTCCAGGGGCGTTTTCGATTCTGCAGAACAACAATAATTTGGGAGCCTGCCATGTCGGTCGATCCGCAAAAAATTCTTCGCGAGCTGTTCGACACAGCCATCGCCGCCGCCCACCCGCGCCAAGTCCTCGAACCCTACCTGCCCGCCGACCGTAGCGGCCGGGTCATCGTCATCGGCGCCGGCAAGGCCGCAGCCGCCATGGCCGAAGTGGTCGAGAAAAGCTGGCAGGGCGAAGTGTCCGGCCTCGTCGTCACCCGTTACGGCCACGGCGCCAACTGCCAGAAAATCGAGGTGGTCGAAGCCGCTCACCCGGTCCCTGATGCTGCCGGCTTGGCCGTGGCCAAGCGCGTGCTGGAGCTGGTCAGCAACCTGAACGAAGACGACCGTGTCATCTTCCTGCTCTCTGGCGGTGGTTCGGCACTGCTGGCACTGCCCGCCGAGGGCCTGACCCTGGCCGACAAGCAACACATCAACAAGGCGCTGCTCAAGTCCGGCGCCACCATCGGCGAGATGAACTGCGTGCGCAAGCACCTCTCGGCGATCAAGGGTGGCCGCCTGGCCAAGGCCTGCTGGCCAGCCACGGTCTACACCTATGCCATTTCCGATGTACCGGGCGACCTGGCCACGGTCATCGCCTCCGGCCCCACCGTCGCCGACCCAAGCACCAGCGCCGACGCCTTGGCCATCCTCAAGCGGTACAACATCGAAGCGCCCAAGGCCGTCATCGACTGGCTCAACAACCCAGCCTCGGAAACCGTCAAGGCCGATGACCCGGCTCTGGCCCGCAGCCATTTCCAACTGATCGCCAAGCCCCAGCAGTCGCTGGAAGCCGCCGCCGTCAAAGCGCGCCAGGCTGGCTTCAGCCCGCTGATTCTGGGCGACCTGGAAGGCGAGTCGCGTGAAGTGGCGAAGGTCCATGCTGGCATTGCCCGGCAGATCGTTCTGCACGGCCAGCCGCTCAAGGCACCTTGCGTGATCCTGTCGGGTGGCGAAACCACCGTCACCGTACGCGGCAACGGCCGCGGCGGGCGCAATGCCGAGTTCCTGCTCAGCCTCACCGAAAACCTCAAGGGCCTGCCGGGCGTGTACGCGCTGGCCGGCGACACCGACGGCATCGATGGCTCCGAAGAAAACGCTGGCGCCTTCATGACCCCTTGCAGTTATGCCCGCGCCGAAGCCTTGGGCCTGTCGGCCAGTGACGAGCTGGACAACAACAACGGCTACGGCTACTTCGCCGCGCTCGATGCGTTGATCGTCACCGAGCCGACACGCACCAACGTCAACGACTTCCGCGCCATTCTGATCCTCGAGACTCCGCAATCATGACGCCTGATAAAAAAGTCAAAATCCTCGCCACCCTCGGCCCTGCGATCAACGGCATCGACGACATCCGCCAACTGGTCGAAGCCGGGGTGAACATCTTCCGCCTCAACTTCAGCCACGGCGAGCACGCCGACCATGCCCTGCGCTACCAGTGGATCCGCGAAGTCGAGCAGCAATTGAACTACCCGCTGGGCATCCTCATGGACCTGCAAGGGCCAAAGCTGCGTGTGGGCCGTTTTGCTGAAGGCAAGGTGCAACTGCAACGTGGCCAGGCACTGCGCCTGGACTTGGACAAGGCACCGGGCGATAGCCGCCGGGTCAACCTGCCGCACCCAGAGATCATCGCTGCGCTGGAACCCGGCATGGACCTGCTGCTCGATGACGGCAAGTTGCGCCTGCGCGTGACCGCCAAGCACGACGACGCCATCGACACGACCGTGCTGAACGGCGGTGAGTTGTCCGACCGCAAGGGCGTCAACGTGCCGCAAGCGGTGCTCGACCTCTCCCCGCTCACCGAGAAGGACCGCCGCGACCTGGCCTTCGGCCTGGAGCTGGGCGTGGACTGGGTGGCCCTGTCGTTCGTGCAGCGCCCTGAAGACATCGTCGAGGCGCGCCAGCTGATTGGCGACCGTGCTTACCTGATGGCCAAGATCGAGAAGCCCTCGGCGGTCGAACAGCTGCAGGCAATCGCCGAACTGGCAGACGCGATCATGGTGGCCCGCGGTGACCTGGGCGTGGAAGTACCCGCCGAAAGCGTGCCGCAGATCCAGAAGCGCATCATCGGCACCTGCCGCCAGCTGGGTAAACCGGTGGTGGTGGCCACGCAGATGCTCGAATCCATGCGCTTCTCGCCAGCGCCCACCCGCGCCGAAGTCACCGACGTGGCCAACGCTGTGGCCGAGGGTGCTGATGCGGTGATGCTGTCGGCCGAGACTGCGTCGGGTGACTACCCGTTGGAAGCCGTGCAGATGATGAGCAAGATCATCCGCCAAGTGGAAAACGGCCCCGACTACCAGGCCCAGCTCGACGTTGGCCGGCCCAAAGCCGAAGCCACCGTATCGGACGCCATCAGCTGCGCGATCCGCCGTATCAGCGGCATTCTGCCGGTGGCGGTGCTGGTCAACTACAGCGAGTCGGGCGCCTCGACGCTGCGTGCCGCCCGCGAGCGACCACGGGCGCCGATCCTCAACCTGACGCCGAACCTGAACACAGCGCGCCGCCTGAGCGTGGCCTGGGGTGTGCATTCGGTGGTCAACGACCGCCTGCGTCAGGTTGACGAAATCTGCTCGACCGCCCTGGAAATTGCCCAGGCGCAAGGCATGGCCAGCCGCGGGGATACGCTGTTGATCACCGCCGGTGTGCCTTTCGGCAAGCCGGGTTCGACTAATACGCTGCGGATCGAGACCTTGGTCTGAAACCGCTGGGGGCGCTTTGCGCCCCTTTCGCCGGCAAGCCGGCTCCCACAGGCCGTACGCGGTCCCTGTAGGAGCTGGCTTGCCTGCGATGGAGGGCAAAGCCCTCCCCTTGCTCAGCGTCATAAACCCTGCGGAAAACCGAGGCCCAAAGAGGCCCACCGCTTTTCAATCAACCTCACTGACTGCCCATGTACACCAAAAATTTCGTCAACCCGTGCCCCGACTGGGCCACGGCGCTGCTCAACGGCTTCAGCCAGGTGCTGCTGCTGCGCAACCCCTTGTGCGGCCTGTGCTGCCTGCTGGCCATCCTGCTGACCGCCCCCAACCTGGTCGGCGGCGCCCTGCTCGGCGCCCTTGCAGGCCTGCTCACCGCCCAGCGCCGCGGCTACGACCGCGCCGACCGCCAGGCCGGGTTGTACTGTTACAACGGCGTACTGATCGGCATCCTGATCAGTGCGGTACTGCCGTGGTCAGCGATCATGCCGCCGCTGATCCTCGCAGCCGGTGGGCTGTCGAGCATCATCACCCACCAATGGCGCAAGCGCGGTGGCAAGTTGCTGATCGCCTATACGGCACCGTTTGTGTTGCTGGGCTGGGGCACCCTGATGCTGGCCGCCCCCTCTACCGTACCCTATGTCGAAGCCGACCCGCTTTATGCGCTGCTGCGTGGTGTGGGCCAGGTGTTCTTGCTCGACAAGCCAATGGCTGGCCTACTGATCGTAATCGGGATGTACCTTGCCAACCCCTACGCAGCAACCTGGGCAGTGATTGGCTCTGCCATCGGCGCAGGCGTGGCTCTTCTGGCCGATCAAACGCAGGCTGCATGGATGGGCCTGTACGGTTTCAACGCTGCATTGGCGGCCCTGGCGTTCAGCAGGCAGCGGGAGCGTCCCTGGGTGACGCTGCTGGCAATTGCGCTAGCCCTGCTGCTGCAAACCCTGTTCAATTTGCTGCCAGTTGCCGGGCTCACTGCCCCCTTTGTCACTGCCTGCTGGCTGATGCATCTGGGCAATTACCTGGCTCAACTCAACCAACGGCGCAACGCAACTCGCTTGCACGGCTGAAATGCAGCCCCTAGGCTCACCCCATCGCACTCTCTATCGCCTTGTGGAACGAGCCAATGAACAACCCTGCGAGCCTGCGTGAGCGGCTCTACGTCATCGTCTTCCAGACCGACACCGTGGCTGGAAGACGCTTCGACAAGACCCTGTTACTGATCATCCTCGCCAGCCTGGTCACGGTGATCCTCGACAGCATCGACGAAATACACCAAGGCTACGCCGGCCTGCTCGCTGCCATCGAATGGGGCTTCACCGCGATCTTCCTGGCCGAATACCTCACGCGCCTGTACTGCTCGCCCAAGCCCCTGCGCTACGCCTTCAGCTTCTACGGCCTGGTCGACCTGCTGGCGATCGTCCCCGGGGTCATCGCCCTCTATTACAGCGACGCGCAATACCTGCTGATCATCCGGGTCATCCGCATGCTACGGATCTTCCGCGTGCTCAAGCTTGGCCAGTACCTCAAGCAGGCCAACTACCTGATGGCCGCGCTGCGGGGCAGCAAGCAGAAGATCATCGTGTTCCTGGTCACTGTCTCGACCCTGGTGACCGTGTTCGGCACCTTGATGTACGTGATCGAAGGGCCGGAGCACGGCTTTACCAGCATTCCCAAAGGCATCTATTGGGCCATTGTCACCCTGACCACGGTGGGCTTTGGCGATATCGTGCCGAAGACGCCGCTGGGGCAGGTGCTGTCGTCACTGGTGATGATCACCGGTTATTCGATCATTGCGGTGCCGACCGGGATCTTCACGGCAGAGTTGGCCAATGCGATGCGGGGGGAACAGCTGCAGCATGATTGCCCGACATGCAGTAAGAGATCCCACGAACACAGCGCCGCCTTCTGTTCGCGGTGTGGCAATGCGTTGTTTCCAAAGCAATGAGCTCTAGGTGACGAAGGGCGGCAAGTCACTTCGCTCAAGCGGCCATGACCATTGAGTTCACTTTTTTCGCCGTAATTTGTCTCGGAGGCGCACTAGAAAACTCATCTGCGGCTCACGCGACGAGCCAGAGGCGGGTACCTGCGGATGAATCGGCGCTTGCGACGAGCCAGAGGCGGGTAGCTGCGGATGAATCGGCGCTTGCGACGTTTCAACAGCTCCTCGTTCACTCAAGTAAATGTCGTGGGGTTGCACCACAAGACCATGTTCAGTCATAACTGCTTTGCGAGGATTGACCGTCTTGAGCTCAAAACCTTTCTCTAACATATCCCGTTGGTGAGTTTTCACGAGGGGCATCAGGTCGATATCGGAGGAGCCTTGATAACTGAAACGCTCATCAATGAATACTGTCCTATCCGCACTGACATACATTGTTCGATCGCTATAGTCGAAGTCAGTCAAGCGGATTTGCGCCTCACCATTAACCATCTTGACGCGAAAATCTGTCAGTTTTTTTGTGTCCGGGTTGAAGAGTGCGCCCGTGACTCGTCGATTTGGATCCCCCGTCAAGAACTCGGAAATACCTGGAAAGTTTTTCAGTATTACGCCGTAGTGACCGGAGGGATCGTGCTTATTGACAGGATCCCCCCCACAATAGCTGTATCCATTCAACCCACCAGCATGAAACGGGCTCAGCACATCCGATGACAGAAAGCGCATCAAGGCTGGGCTAAAAAATCGCCTCCCGCGCCCCAGTGGGTAACAGCCAGTCATTGGATCCAGGTACTCACCATTGAGTCCTGGAAGCGCTCCCTGCCCGAACGGTGCTCTGAAACCGTAAGAGGTATAAGAAAGATGTTTGTCGCCCTCCCTACCCTGTGTTCCCGTCACAGTCCCAGCGTGATTCGTGCGCAACAACATCGGGGGGGAGCACGTTACCAGCCGAGCGATGAGCAGTGCATTCCCACTCATCAATCGATGATGGTCACCGTCGATCAACACACTGCAAAGTCGATCTCCCTGACCAAAGAAACGTGATCGGTTACGCTCTTTCAACGGCTTCTGACTGGAGGACATAGCGACATGCTCATCTTGTAGTTTCACGCAGTTAAACTTACTTCGTGGAGGCCTTGCCACTGTCACATTTGACAGTTGACTCATGTCCTTGGCCCGTCATAAACGAAAACCTATTGAGCATTGGTCAGCTGCCCTAACTTCACAGCATAAACAAAGCGTTTTTTGTTCTTTATCCGTCTGTCAGTCACCCGCTATAGTCGACGGCTAATCGCCAACCTTTGAGTCAGAACAAGGAACGCTCCCAGTGAAAAAACTCTTCACCGCCTCGCTGCTCGCCGCAGGCCTGGCCCTCGGCAACCTCGCCCAAGCCGCCCCGACCCTGCTCAACGTCTCCTACGACGTGATGCGCGACTTCTACAAGGACTACAACCCGGCCTTCCAGAAACACTGGGAAGCCGAGCACAACGAGAAGGTCAATGTGCAGATGTCCTTCGGCGGCTCGAGCAAGCAAGCGCGCGCGGTGATCGACGGCCTGCCGGCCGATGTCATCACCATGAACATGGCCACCGACATCAACGCCCTGGTCGACAACGGCAAGCTGGTGCCAGACAACTGGGTCACCCGCCTGCCGAACAACAGCGCGCCGTTCACCTCGGCCACCGTGTTCATCGTGCGCAAAGGCAACCCCAAGGCACTGAAAGACTGGCCCGACCTGCTCAAGGATGGCGTGCAAGTGATCGTGCCCAACCCGAAAACCTCGGGTAACGGCCGTTACACCTACCTCTCGGCGTGGGGCTATGTGCTCAAGCAAGGCGGTGACGAGACCAAGGCCCGCGACTTCGTCGGCAAGCTGTTCAAACAGGCGCCCGTGCTGGATACCGGTGGCCGCGCCGCGACCACCACCTTCATGACCAACCAGATCGGCGACGTGCTGGTGACCTTCGAAAACGAAGCCGAAATGATCGCCCGCGAATTCGGCCGCGACCAGTTCGAAGTGGTCTACCCAAGTGTGTCCGCCGAAGCTGAGCCACCGGTAAGCGTGGTCGACAAGGTGGTGGCGAAAAAAGGTACCCAGGCCGTGGCCGAGGAATACCTGAAGTACCTGTGGTCGCCAGCGGCACAGGAAATCGCCGCCAACAACTACCTGCGCCCACGTGATCCGGCGGTGTTGGCCAAGTACACCGACCGTTTCCCGAAAGTCGACTTCCTGTCGGTGGAAAAAACCTTTGGTGACTGGCGTACCGTGCAAAAGACCCACTTCAACGACGGTGGTGTGTTCGACCAGATCTACAGCGGGCAGTAACTTACAAACACAGTCCTCGCCGTACGGCTACTGATAGTTCTAGCAGTAGCCGTACTTCAGAAACTTGGCAGCATGGGCCTCATGACTCAATGAGGCACTCACCATGCGTAAATTCCTTTTAATCTCCGCCCTCACCCTTGCAGGCCTCAGCACGGCCAATTCTGCAAACTCCCAAAGCCTTTCGCCGACTGTCGGTCTGCCACTGAACCACCCTGGCATCCTGGTTGACACCGCACTTTTGAATCTCGTCAAAGCCCGATTAGACACGCAGCCTTGGAAGGATGCCTTTGCGCAAGCCAAGGACAGTAAATGGGCCGCTGAGGACTACAAGGCCATCCCCTTCACCACGGTTGAATGCGGCTCGGGCTCCACTAATCCGCGCGTTGGCTGCTTTGAAGAAATGGATGACGCAGCGGCGACGTACACACAGGCGTTGCTGTGGTCGTATACCGGTAATCCTCAATATGCCGCGAACGTCAGAAGCATTCTGCTGGCGTGGGCAACGACGCTGACGGGCGGACATCAGGCAAGTAATGGTCCATTGCAAGCTGCCTGGACCGCCGCGCTCTTTACCCGAGGCCTTGAAATCGTCGATGAAGGCTACACCGGTTGGTTGCCGGATGAACGGGCGAAGGTTAAGAAAATGCTCACAGAGCAGCACCTCCCCAGTATCAAGCAGATGTTCATCTCTGGCTCGCTGTGCCATAACAAGAACTGGCATGCCACCGCGATTGAGGCAATGACCAATATCGGTATCGTCACGGATGACCGCGCATTATTCGACGAAGCCATCGGGCGTTGGCATCAACTCGTACCTGCTTATATTTATGACGAGCAAGACGATAACAGGCCGCCCAATGCGCCGTGGTGCAAACTCGATGACGATCGGATCGAGGCGCACTGGCACTTTCCCACTCACTACGTGAAGGGCCTTAGCCAAGAAACCTGCCGTGACCTCGCCCACACTTCGATGGGCTTGGCAGCCATCATCAACGTCGCAGAAACCGCCAGGCTGCAGGGCGTCGATTTGTATAGCGAAGAGCAGCAACGCATCGTCGCAGCGCTGGAACTGCATAGCGCGCAGATGAATGGCAACATCCCGCAGCCGCTCTGCAAGGCGCCTATCCGCGACAACATCAGCGGCACCTTCGAAATTGCCTACAACCATTACGCACTGCGCAAAGGGGTCAACCTGCCCGAGACGCAAACATTTCTGGCAAAAAAACGCCCCCAAGTGGGCGCGTTTCACCTGCGCTGGGAAACGCTCACCCATGGGCTGACGGGCTCGCTGCAAGGCAATCGCTGACCCCAGCACACGCACATCGAACTTTCGCACCGCTGAACGGCTCAGTTTCTGGAGTAACCCTGCCCCGCTCATCCCGGCCCAAGGAGTACTCCAGTGCTGCGCTACCTCACCACCCTGCTGCTCGGCTGCCTGCTGAGCACCCACCTACTGGCGGCCGACCCCGCCCCCACCGACGCACAACCTGCCGAACCGGAGCCGGTACTTCAGGGCGGCCTGCTCGGTGCCTTGGCCGACGGCCTGGACAGTGCCGCCCAGGAGCTTGACCTGGATGCCCACCTGGTTGACGCCTGGCGCCTGCGCACCGACCGTGCGGCACAGGAAATGGGACGCCTGGTCGATCGCCATTCGGCCAGTGACTCGCTCACCTTGGCAGGTAACTTCATCCTGCTGACATTCACTTGGGCCGCGGCCTTCGCAGTGCTCACCACCCTTGGCCGCTGGGGCGCCACGCGCAGCGCCCGCACGGCATGGCTGCGCGACCGCCCGCGCGCCAGCAGCCTGCTCGGCTACCTGCTGCCCTATACGCTTCCCGCCCTGGCCAGCTTGCCGCTGACCTTGTATGTCAGCCGCTTCCTTGACCCATCGATCGCCCGCGCCCTGGGCCTGAGCCTGGCGTACGCCACCAGCAGCGGCCTGTTCTCTACCTCGATCATCCTGTGCCTGGTCACCTTGTTCGATGCAGGCCACAAACGCTCGGCCGTGGCAGTGATCAAACGCCTGGCACCGCGTCCGCTGTTCCTGATCGGCTTCCTGGCCGCCTGGAGCGATGCGCTGACCAGCCCGCAGATCGCCCGCCAGTTAGGCGGCAACATCACCGCCAGCATCGCGGTACTCACCGGCCTCACCGCCACGGTCATCTTTGCCAGCCTGGTGATTCGCCTGCGCCGCCCGGTTGCCCACCTGATCCGCAACCGCGCCTTCAAGGACCGCCTGCAACACCGGGCGGTGCAGGAAACCCTGCGCATCTTCTCGGTGGTGTGGTATTTGCCGATCCTGCTGATGATCCTGGTCTCGGCCATTCACCTGATCGGCGCTGGAGAGGAAAGCCAGAAGGCGCTGCAAAAAGCCTTGCTGACCACGGTGCTGCTGGTGTCCACGGTGTTTCTCAGTACTTTGCTGCAACACCTGTTGGCGCCCCGCGAAGCCGATGCTGGGCAACGGGTACGGCCTTACAAGGAACTGCTGCGCAGCCTGGCCCACGCGCTGCTGCGCATTGCCATGGCGGTGGCCTTCATCGAACTGCTCGGGCGTATCTGGGGCGTCTCGGTCATCGGCTTCGCCCTGAGCAACCGCCTGGGCCAGGCCATCAGCAATTCGCTGTCGAGCATCGGCCTGATCCTGCTGGTCACCTGGCTGCTCTGGGTGGTGCTCGACACCGCCATCCAGGAAGCACTCAAACCAGCGCCCGGGCGCCGTACCGCGCGCCAGCCGAGCACGCGGGTGCGGACCATCCTGCCCATGCTGCGCAATGCCATCAAAGTGGTGCTGATCGTCATCTGCACCATCACCACCATGGCCAACCTGGGCATCAACGTCGCGCCGCTGCTGGCCGGTGCCGGGGTGATCGGCCTGGCCATCGGCTTTGGCTCGCAGCAACTGGTGCAGGACGTGATCACCGGGCTGTTCATCCTGATCGAAGACACTATCTCGATCGGCGACTGGGTGGTGCTCGACTCCGGCCATGCCGGCACTGTCGAAAGCCTGACCATCCGTACCCTGCGCCTGCGCGACGGCAAGGGGTTTGTGCACTCGGTGCCGTTTGGCCAGATCAAGGCGGTCACCAACCAGTCGCGGCAGTTCGCCTATGCATTTTTCTCGGTGCAATTCACCTACGACAGCGATGTGGACCAGTCGCTGGCGCTGATCCATGAGGTGGGGCAGTCGATCAGCGACGACCCGCTGCTGCGCATCAACCTGCAGGGGCCGTTGCAGGTATTCGGGGTCGACCGCATGGACTTGAACGGGTTTGTGCTGACGGCGCAGTTCCGCACCATTTCCGGTGGGCAGTATGCGGTGAGCCGCGCGTTCAACGAGCGGCTGAAGAAGCGGGTGGACCAGACGGAGCAGGTGAGCTTTGCCCAGGTGTATCCGCTGCCTATGCGTGGAGTTTCAGCGTGATGCAAGCCTCAAACCTGCCGGAATACCAAGGCTTTAAGGCCCCCAGCCGGATCCGCATCAGGAAACTCCGGCGGGTTCTCCAGCCGCTCGACAAAAGCCAACGCCGGCGCCTGCTCGGCCATGCCTTCGATCAAAAACTCTGGCCCGATCCCCGGGTCGTTCACACAGGCCAGCACGGTCCCGCCCTCATTCAGCAGCTCCGGCAACCGCCGCAGAATCTTCGCGTAATCCTGGGTCAGCACAAAGCTGCCCTTCTGGAAGGTGGGCGGGTCGATGATGATCAAGTCATAGGGCCCGTACTTGCGCACCTTGCCCCAGGACTTGAACAGCTCATGCCCCAAGTACGCCACCCGTGACGCATCGTGGCCATTGAGCCGGTGGTTGTCTCGCCCACGGGACAACGCCGACTTGGCCATGTCCAGGTTCACTACCTGCTCCGCCCCACCCGCAATAGCCGCTACCGAGAAACCGCAGGTATAGGCAAACAGGTTGAGCACCCGCTTGCCTGCTGCCTGTTCGCGTACCCAGCGTCGGCCATAGCGCATGTCCAGGAACAGGCCATTGTTCTGCCGTACGCCCAGGTCCAGCAGGTAAGTCAGGCCGTCCTCGACGACCTCCCGCTGCTGGCACGGCTCGCCCCACAGCCATTGGCCGGGGCTGTCCGGCAGGTAGCGATGCTGGATGAGGATGGCCTGGCCATGCCATTGCGGGCGCTGGGCGAGGTTACGCAGCATGGCCTCCAACTCTTCCAATTGGCCTTCAGGCGGCTCACGGAACAGCGCCACCGACAGCACGCCTTGCAGCCAGTCCACCGTCACCTGCTCAAGGCCCGGCCAGCAGCGGCCACGGCCGTGGAACAGGCGACGGGTTTCCTGTGGGGCGGGGTCGAGGGCGGCGAGCAGGTGTTGCTCAAGGGTCTGGATCGGCGAGGTCATGGCGGGTCGCAAGCTGGAAAAAGCGGCATTCTACCCTTGCGGGCCTCTTCGCGGGTAAACCCGCTCCCACCCGTACTGCACCGCTTCGAAGGACAGCACGATACCTGTGGGAGCGGGTTACCCGCGAAGAGGCCCGCAAGGTCACCTCAATGTTTGGCTGCAACCCGCGCAGAACTAAACCACCATCCCTGCTGCATCCCCGCCGCTGCCAGCAGAATCAGTGCCACGCCCAGCCATTGCAACGGTGCCAGCCGGTGCCCAAAGGCCACCCAGTCGACAAGAATTGCCGCAATCGGGTAAACGAACGACAGCGCGCCAGTCAGTGCGGTAGGCAAGCGCTGAATAGCGCTGTACAGCAACACATACATCACCCCGGTATGAACGATGCCGAGGGTCACCAGGCTGGCCAGCGCCGAAGTCTCACCCGGCAACCCACCCAGCTTGACCCACGGCGCCAGCAGCAGCACGCCGGTGGCAACCTGGATCAATGCAATCAGGTGCGGTGGCGTACCTTTAAGGCGCTTGATGATCAACGCAGCGATTGCATACAAAAACGCCGCGCCCAGCGCCAGGCCAATACCCAGCAGGTAATCCTCGCCACTGCCCTGCCCCGCACCGTGGGCGCTGACGATAGCCAGCATGCCCAGGAAGGCAACGCTCAACCAGGTGACCTTGGGCAAGGTGATCTTTTCGCCCAGAAACACAGCCGCCAGGCCCACCAGCATGAACGGTTGGACGTTGTAAACGGCGGTGCCGATGGCGATCGAAGCGCGTGAATAAGAGGCGAACAGCAACACCCAGTTGCCGACGATGGCCACACCGCTAGCAATCGCCAGCAGAAACGCCGTGCGGCCGATCACACCCGGTTTGAGAAAGCCCAAGGCCGCGCAGATCACCAGCAACGTGCCCGTACCGAACACGCACCGCCAGAACACCACGTCGAGTACTGGCTGGCCCGACACCAGCACGAACCAGCCGATAGTCCCGGAAATCAGCATGGCAGCGACCATTTCCAGCGAGCCACGGCGCAATGAACTGTCCATCTCACACCTCCGTTGATAATGACAACAGTATGCAAAGGGTGACGGGGGACCTTCCAGCGGATATCAAAGGCGCATCCGCCAGCTTGCCTTTACTATCAAGGCAAATCACCCGAATAGCCTGATGAGGTTACGCATGACCGATGCTATCGACCAACTGCTGATCAACGCGTTGATGGAAGACTCGCGGCGCTCACTCAAGGCCCTGGCGCAGATCAGTGGCTTGTCTGCCCCCAGCGTCAGCGAGCGCTTGCGCCGCCTGGAAGAACGCGGCGTCTTGCGCGGTTACACCGTGGATGTCGACCCACGCAGTTTTGGTTACCAGTTGCAGGCGATCGTGCGTATCCGCCCGCTGCCGGGGCAGTTGCAGGAAGTGGAGCGGCAGATCATTGCGATCCCTGAGTTCACCGAATGCGACAAGGTGACCGGCGAGGACTGCTTCATTGCGCGTTTGCATGTGCGCTCGATGGAACAGCTCGACACCCTGCTCGACCGGATCAACGTGCTGGCCGAAACCAACACCGCGATCATCAAGAAGAGCCCGGTGAAGCGACGCCTGCCGCCGATGGGCTGAACCTGCCTCGAAGTGGTCGGCACAGGCAAAAGCTGACTATTTTTTGTACACATAAATGTCACTATAGGTGCCATTTTTGTGTGCACTTTTCTCAACCGTGCCCCAATACGTTACACCCTCCGCGCTACTTATTTTGACCAATTGATCAACTAATATAACGATCAAAAAATAAAAGCTGTTTAATTGGTCAAATTTTATTTCCTTAATTTCATTTAGTTAGCGTTAAACAAGACGATTTCAAAACAATGGCAACTTGAACGTCGCTTTTCGGCTGGCATGGAACTCGCTTTTGTGTGTTCGTGTTTTGTATACAAGTTAGGCAAAACATAAATACACAAGAACCCGCGACGCCGCCCTACCCGTCGGCCGCCGCGCCCAGAACCCAGTGATGCCGACGCTGCACCGACGAGATGGCGAGCCCGTGCGCATTGCCCGCTCATCGCAGTCCACGTGCATCAGGAGCCTGCCGGAATGCGTACAAGCCTCGACCTTGCCCCTGAACTTTCCGTCGCCAGCAGCAACCCCATCTCCACACTTGCCGGCCCTGCGCCAGCACTTGAACTGAGCCCACGCCTGCACAATCGCGACCTCGCCCCAACACGCGCCGAAGGTCGGCGCTGGGGCGGTTACAGCATCTTTGCGTTATGGACCAACGATGTGCACAACATCGCCAACTACTCGTTCGCCATGGGGCTGTTCGCCCTCGGGCTGGGCGGCTGGCAGATACTGGTGTCGCTGGCCATTGGTGCGGCGCTGGTGTACTTCTTCATGAACCTGTCCGGTTACATGGGGCAAAAGACCGGCGTACCGTTTCCGGTCATCAGCCGCATTGCCTTCGGTATCCATGGCGCGCAAATACCGGCGTTGATCCGCGCGGTCATTGCCATTGCCTGGTTCGGCATCCAAACCTACCTGGCCTCGGTCGTGCTGCGCGTGCTGCTGACCGCCGTATGGCCGCAACTGGCCGTCCACGACCAGGACAGCATCCTTGGCCTGTCGAGCCTGGGCTGGGTCTGCTTCGTGGCGATCTGGCTGGTGCAGTTGGTGATCCTCGCCTACGGCATGGAGATGGTACGCCGCTACGAGGCCTTCGCCGGCCCGGTGATCCTGCTCACCGTCGCCAGCCTGGCGGTGTTCATGTACTTCAAGGCCGACGCGCGTATCGCCTGGTCGGTGGCGGCGCCGCTGACCGGTTACGAGATGTGGCGCAACATCTTCGCGGGCGGTGCCCTGTGGTTGGCGATCTACGGCACCCTGGTGCTCAACTTCTGCGACTTCGCCCGCTCTTCGCCCTGCCGCAAGACCATCCGCGTCGGTAACTTCTGGGGCTTGCCGGTGAATATCCTGGTGTTCGCGATGATCACCGTGGTGCTGTGCGGCGCGCAGTTCCAGATCAACGGCCAGATCATCGACAGCCCGACGCAGATCGTCGCCAGCATCCCCAACACCCCCTTCCTGGTCCTGGGTTGCCTGGCCTTCCTGATCGTCACGGTGGCCGTGAATATCATGGCCAACTTCGTCGCCCCGGCTTTCGTGCTCAGCAACCTGGCGCCACGCCACCTGAACTTCCGTCGCGCGGGGCTGATCAGCGCCACCCTCGCCGTGCTGATCCTGCCCTGGAACCTGTACAACAGCCCGCTGGTGATCGTGTACTTCCTGTCGGGCCTGGGCGCCCTGCTCGGCCCGCTGTACGGGGTGATCATGGCCGACTACTGGTTGCTGCGCAAAGGCTGCATCAACGTGCCGCAGCTGTACAGCGAAGACCCGGCCGGCGCCTATCACTACACCAAGGGCATCAACCTGCGCGCCGTGGCCGCCTTTGTGCCGGCCGCACTGCTGGCCATCGTGCTCGCCCTGGTACCCAACTTCCATAGCGTGGCGCCGTTCTCCTGGCTGATCGGTGCCGGCATCGCCGCGGCCCTTTACCTGCTGATCGCCCCACGCAACCGCCACTACCTGGATGTCAGCGGTGAGTGCATCGCCGTTGACCACAGCAGCCACTGATCAGGGAGAACTGTCCATGCGTATTCTGATTGCCAACGTCAACACCACCGAAGCCATCACCGAGGCCATCGCCGAGCAGGCGCGCGCCGTTGCCGCGCCAGGTACCGAAATCATCGGCCTGACCCCGTGGTTTGGCGCCGAGTCGGTGGAAGGCAACTTTGAAAGCTACCTGGCGGCCATCGCGGTGATGGACCGGGTGCTGGCCTACGATGGGCCCTACGATGCAGTGATTCAGGCCGGCTACGGTGAGCACGGCCGCGAAGGCCTGCAAGAGCTGCTGAACGTCCCAGTGGTGGACATCACCGATGCCGCCGCCAGCACGGCCATGTACCTGGGCCACGCCTACTCGGTGGTGACCACCCTGGACCGCACCGTGCCCTTGATCGAAGACCGCTTGCGGCTTTCCGGCCTGTACGACCGCTGCGCGTCGGTGCGCGCCAGTGGCCTGGCCGTGCTCGAACTGGAGGCCGACCCGCAGCGTGCCGTGGAAGCCATCGTCGAGCAGGCCGAGCGCGCTGTGCGCGACGACAAGGCCGAGGTGATCTGCCTGGGTTGCGGAGGCATGGCGGGGCTGGATGAGCAGATCCGTCAACGCACCGGCGTGCCGGTGGTGGACGGTGTAAGTGCGGCGGTGACCATTGCCGAGTCGCTGGTGCGGATGGGGTTGAGTACGTCGAAGGTGCGGACCTACGCCACACCGAGGGTGAAGAAAGTGGTGGGCTGGCCGATGCGCTTCGGTCGGTAAGATTCAGGTGCTTTAAGTGGCCCTAACGCCGGCAAGCCGACTCCCACAGGATGACCACAGGCCGGAAGGTTCTGAGACACCTGTGGGAGCAACTGTCTTGTGGTGCTTGTTCCGGCCTCATCGCTGGCAAGCCAGCTCCCACAGGTGCGGCGCTAGACTTGAAGGCTACATAGTTCGGGTGGGAGCTGGCTTGCCAGCGATAGGGCCGGTCCAGTCAGCGCAACATTCTGGCCAACCGCTCCCCACTGCCACAGGCCAACGTAAAACCCAGTGCCCCATGCCCCAGGTTCAGCCACAGGTTCCGATACGCCGTCGCCCCAATGATCGGCACCCCGGTAGGCGTCGCTGGCCGCATCCCCGCCCATTCCACCGCCTGCCCGTAGTCGGCGGCGTTGGGCAGCGTATCCAGCGCCAGCCGGCGCATGCTGTCGAGTCGGCGCGCATCCACCGATTCATCGTAACCGACGATATCCACCATCGCCGCAACCCGCAGCTGGCGGTCCAGGCGCGCATAGACGATCTTGCGCTCGTAGTCGGTAACACTGACCTCCGGCGCCCGATGCTCAGGGGCAATCGGCGCAGTCAGGCTGTAGCCCTTCAGCGGATAGACCGGCAACGTCAAACCCGGTAGCGCCAACCCCGCACTGCGATGACCCGCACACAGCACCAGGCGCTGCACATCCACCTGCTCGCTGCCCAATTGCAACGCAACCACCCGATCGTGATGTGCGACCAGCTGAGTCACTGGCTTACCGAGCAAAAACTGGCACTGCCCGGATGCGCGCAAACGCTCGGCCAGGCGTACACAGAAGCGGTGACAGTCGGCGACTTCCTCATCAGGTGTGAGCACGCCCCCCACGAACGACGCCCCGGCCAAGGCCGGCTCCAGGGCTTTGAGCTCGGCGGCATCGAGCACGCGTTGGTTGATTGGATCGAGCAGGCGCCTGCGCCCTTGGTTGAACGCCCGCTCACTGCGAAAGGCGACCAGCTTGCCGTTACGCCGCCAGGCAAAATCCGTCAGCCCATCCTCCTCGCGCCAGCGCGCCAGGGCGGCTTGGCTTTCCAGCGCCAACGCCAGCAGTTGTGCGCCATTGCGAGCATTGACACGGCTGCGACAGGCCATCATGAACGCCAGTAACCAACGCCACTGCGCCGGGTCGAATCGCAACCGCAAACGCAGCGGCGAATCCCCCTGCAGCATCCAGCCCAGTGCCTGCCACGGCACACCAGCATCGGCCAATGGCGCCACATAGCGGTACGACAACTGCCCGCCATTGGCGAAACTGGTGGCAGACGCCAGGCTGTCACGCGCCTCGATCAGCGCTACCGACAGCCCTTCGCGCACCAGCGCATAGGCCGTCGCCAGGCCAATGACACCCCCTCCAATGACCGTCACCTCGTGCTTCATGCATGGCCCCTGTTTCGGCTTCCTTGCCCACACAGTAGCAGCGCATCAGCTCGGACAGCTATGGGCACCGTCATTGAGGCCCTGCCGCACATTGCGGCTGAGCAGGCTGGCCTTGCCGTCGTGCCAGGTCAGCGTGAGCACATACAGGGTGTCAAAATCGTCACCGTTCCAGTCCTCGGTGATCACCCGCTCCTCACCCAGCGCCTTGCCGGCCACGGTATTGATGAGTTCTGGCAGGTAGCCGTGGGACCAAGCGGTGTAGACCGTCGCGTTGCGGTATTTGTCGCTTAGCAACTCCTCGGCCAGCGCGTCGGTGTCGTTGGCACCGTAATCGATGTTCACCGGCAGCCCCTGGCGGATGGCGCTGGGGGTGATGGTCATCAATGGGCGGATATAGCTGTAGCTCTGGTCCTTGCTGCCTTCCTCGACATGCCGCGATGGGTTGGCAGCGAACACGTAGTCGGCATTGCCAAAACGTTCTGGCAGCAACGTGGCCAGGTCCAATGCCCGGTTGAGGCCTTGGCAGTTCAGTTGCCCGAGCCCCTCGCCCGGTTTCTCGGCGTGGCGCAGGAAGACCAGGGTCTGGGTGCCATCGACCGGCTGCGCACGGCTTTCGACAGCATCCAACGCCAGCGGTATGGCCACGGCCGTGAGCGCGAGGCTCAACAGCAAGTGGCGACGACGGCGGAGAAAGGTTGGCAACTTCATCAAGGCAGGCTCTTGTGGCAGAGAAAATCGGGTTGACCCGCCACGTTGCCCTGCGCCGCAGCCGCAGGGCGTCCTTGTAGTGAGTGCCATCCCTGGCAACGAGTGAGGGTCAGAGTGCCGTCAACCCGTTTGGTTCCTCCCTGAGCGTGATTACCGTTCCCTAGGCAAGGCCAACGTTAGAGGATGTGTGTTGCTGAATTATGTATACCCTGTATGTATGGCGTGAATGATCTGGCGCCTACGAGACCGAGCGCCGCGCGGGCGGCGCTCGATCTCGTAGGCACTAAACCTCAAGGCATACACCCGCAAAAACTCATCAATATCTCAATCATCCCGCGTCAGCACTTCCAGCAGCTCGATCTCAAACGTCAAATCCGAATTTGGCGGTATCGCCCCCACACTGCGCTCGCCATACCCCAGGTGCGCCGGCACCTGCAGTTTGCGTTTGCCGCCGACGCGCATGCCCATCAAGCCTTGGTCCCACCCTTTAATCACGCGCCCCGTGCCGATCACGCACTGGAAGGGCTTGCCGCGCGTCCAGGACGAATCGAACGTGCTGCCGTCGGCCAGCCAACCGGTGTACTGGGTGGTGATCAGGGCGCCTTTGACGGCGGCTTTACCGTCGCCTTCGACGAGGTCGATGATCTGCAGTTCGCTGCTCATGGGCATGCTCCAACGCTGAAAAAATCAAAGCCGCCCTTTTCTCAGGTAAGCACCGGTTTGGCAAGTTCTCGCGGCGTTCCGTGCTGGCGCATGGACCACAGCACGCCGCCAATCACCAGTATGATCGCTGCCACCTCTAGTACGCTCGGCCCGGTCTGCCGCCAAAGGAAAGCGTAAAGCAGGGCGAACAAGGTTTCGAAGACGATCAGCTGGCCGCTCAGGGTGAGTGGCAGGCGCTTGGAGGCGGCGTTCCACAGTGCCATGGCCAACCACGAACCCAGCACCGCGCAGCCCAGGCTGGCCGCCCAGAACAACCACCAGCGCGCCATCGGTGCGTCCACCTGCAACTGTTGCGGCTGCCACAGGGCCAGGGCTGCGACCATCACCAGGCTGGCCAGCCCGGTCATCACCCCACACAGCACCGACCACTGATGGCTGTCGAAATGCCCGCATTGTTTGAGGTAACGGCTGTTCTGTACCGCGTACCAAGTCCAGCAGGCCAGGGCGGCCAATGCGTAGAACAGGCCCAGGAGCTTGTCGCCGATGTCGCCGGGGGCGAAGGCGAACGTCTGCAGGTTGATGCACAGCATGCCCGCCAGGATCAGCGCCAATGGGCCGATCAGCCGCGCCAGCGGTACCGCGCCACTGTCGTTGCGACCGTACAGGGTGATGGTCAGCGGCAGTACGCCGACAATCAGTGAAGCCGGCGCCACGCCCAGACGCTGGATGGCGGCCACCAGGAAAACGAAATAGACCAGGTTGCCGATGACGGCCAGGCGTAGCAGCATCCACGCGTCGTGCAGGGTCAGCTGACGCAGCTGCCGGGCCATGGGCAGTGCCAGCAGCAGCGAGATGACCCCGACCATGGCATAGCGCACGCTGCTCAGCAGCATCGGGTTGAACTCAGGCAGCAGCTCAGGGACCATCAACACCATGCCCCACAACGCACCGGCCATGCCGGCGTACATCACACCGCGTCTCACGTCTGCGATCCTCGTTTGAATTGGGCGCAGGCTACTGGTTGTGCGGGGGGGAGGCAATGATTTGGGGGATGGGGGTGGGGTTGCGGGGGCATGTCTTGGGGTTTGCAGCGCCTAGGAGATCGAGCGCCGCCCGCGCGGCGCTTCGCAGCACAAGGCTGCTCCTACATTTGTTTCGGGCCAATTAGTCCTGGGGCATTGGCGCGCGGCCCCTTGGCGCACACCATGATATCGCGTCGGACCAACAAGGCGGTCGCGCGCCGCCCCCACAGGCGTGACTGGCCCGAAACAGATGTGGGAGCAGCCTTGTGCTGCGAAGCGCCGCGCGGGCGGCGCTCGATCTCACAGGCGCTGCAAACCCCAAGGCATGCACCTCAGCCACCAAAAACATCCCTCAGATAAACACCTGCCCCCGCAGATACAACGCCGCCCGCCCGCTGATAATCACCCGCCCATTGCCCAGCACCTCGCACAGCAGCTGCCCCTTGCGCACCCCACCCTGCTCGCAGCTCAGCACATTCTTGCCCAACCGTTCGGCCCACAACGGCGCCAGCGAAGTGTGCGCCGAGCCCGTTACCGGGTCCTCGTTCACGCCCACCCGCGGGCCGAACCACCGTGTGACAAAATCAAACCCGCGCCCCGCCGCAGTCACGGCGACCCCGCGCACTTCAAAGGCCGACAGGGCCACAAAATCGGGTTTCAACGGGTCCAGCAACGACGCGTCATCGATCAACACCACCAAGTCATCGCTGCGGTACACCGCTCGCGCACTGCTCAGGCCCAGCGCCTCCAACAGGCCCGCTGGGGCCTCCACCGCTTCCGGCTGCTTGGCCGGGAAATCCATCGCCAGCAGCCCGTCGGCGCCACGGCTGACGCGTAACTCGCCGCTGCGGGTATTGAACCGCAACACGGGCGCCTGCTCGCCCAACTGCTCGAACAACACATAGGCCGAGGCCAAGGTGGCATGGCCGCACAGGTCGACCTCGACCGTCGGGGTGAACCAACGCAGGTCGTATGCCTCACCGTTACGCACGAAATAGGCGGTTTCGGACAAGTTATTCTCTTCGGCGATGCGTTGCAGCACATCGTCCGGCAGCCAGCTGTCCAGCGGGATGACTGCTGCCGGGTTGCCACCGAATGGCTCAGCGGAAAACGCATCGACCTGGAAGATCTCGAGTTGCATGCACACACTCCTTGTTGGCCGGGACGCTGCCGGGCTCATGGGTGAAAAGAGTCAGTTTCGTACCGGGGTCAGCACCGGCTCACCGGCAAAGAACGCCTGCAGATTGCGCACTACCAACGTCACTGTTTCGCGCGCGGCCTCCGGCGACTGGCCCGCCACATGGGGCGTCAGCACCGTGTTGCCGAGCGCCTTGAGGGCATCGGGCACTGCCGGCTCGTCGTCGAACACGTCCAGGGCGGCACCGGCAAGCTGGCCGCCCGCCAGCGCCACCACCATGGCCTGGGTGTCCACCACGCTGGCACGGGCGATGTTGACCAAGTAGCCCTCGGCGCCGAGGGCTTTGAGCACCGGTGCATCGACCAAGTGACGGGTAGCGGCGCCGCCTGGCGTGGCCACGACCAGAATGTCGACGGCATCGGCCAGGTGCAGCGGGCTGTCGTACCAGGTGTACGGCACATCCGGGCGCGGCGTGCGGCTGTGGTAGCTGATGCTCATGTCGAAGCCGAGGCTGGCGCGCTTGGCGATCGCCAGCCCCACCGCGCCCAGGCCGAGAATGCCCAAGCGCTTGCCGCTCACCGACGGGCTGATCACACGGTTCCACTCGCCACGGCGGGTACTGGCATCGGCACGGGGAATGTCACGCAGCAGCGCGAGCACCATTGCCAGGGTATGGTCGGCGACCGCGGCGGCATTGGCCCCGGCACCGTTGGTCACCGTGATACCGCGCGCGGCGGCGGCGGCCAGGTCGACCTGCTCGTAGCCGGCACCGATCACGCAGATGATCTGCAAGTGGGGCAGCGCCTCGATTTCTGCGGCAGTCAGGCCCAATGGGCCCCGGGTGAGCACGGCATCGATTTCGCGGGCGTGGCGCTGGATGGCTTCGGTACGCAGTTGCGGCGACGGTGCGCGGATCAGCCGATAACCCGCCTGCTCCAGCAGGGGCAGGTAATCGTCGACGGTTTCCACCAACACCAGGACTGTCTTGCTCATGCCACCTCCGCGTCTGATCGAAGGGGCATTATGCGTATTCAGCGGGCGGTACAGTCAATCGATAAATCAGCAGAAAACTGTACTGTACCGGGCAATTTACTGGGCGAACGCCCGCCCAAGCCCACCGGGTACACCGCTGCTGTCGGTGTCCTGCCATGGGCCGTCGGGGCTCAGTGACCAGCTCCAGCCCCCGTCGTAGCGGTAGTAGGTGCGCTGGCGGTAGAAGGTGTTGGGTTTTTTCTCCAGCACGTACACGCCCAGCTTAGGGTCCCAATGGCTGGAACCACCCGGTGGCGGTGCAAAGCTGGCAGACGTGCGGGGCATCGGCTTGGGTGTCGCTGCGGGTTTGCTCGGTTGGGTCGAAGGCTGCCCGCCCGGCAACGGCTTGACCACCGGCCCCTGATGCGGTGGTAGCCGCTCGATCGGTGGCGCGGGCTGCTCGTAAGGTTCATGCACCGTACACGCGGACAAACCCAGGGCCAGGGTGATCAGGGTCAGGCGGACGGTGCTGTGCATAGCAATGCTCTCTTACGGGTCTGGGCTGTCGATGGTCAGGTGTTGCGTGGCCTGAGTGGCAGTGGCCAGTGGCGAACCCTGGCCGATCCACTCGCCATGAGTGGGCTGGCCGGCACGCGACACACGGGCAACGAGTTGGACTTCAGTAAAGTCCGACAGTTTCATCTGCGGCATCATCGCGTCGGCATCAGACAACTCCACCTCGATCGGCAACTGCGCCACGGTCACCCGCTTCGCTGCCAGCGGCATGGGCGGGCCATTACTGGCACGGGCGAAAATGAACACCGTGTCGTCGGGCTTGACCTTGTCTTTGAGCGCCGCTGCCAGCTCCACACGCACCTTCAGCCGGGCAGCCACGGGTGTGACGGTTTGGCCAGGCTCACCGCCCAGGCGCTCGGCAGCCCGGTCGATACCGCCTTGCAAGGCGGCGCGCGAAGCATCGCCTTCAGGCAGTTGCGCCAGCAGGCGTTTCCAGTAGTCGATGGCTTCCTGGTAACGCTCACCCTCGAATGCAGCAATGCCGCGCAGGCCCAGGCTGGTCACTTCGTTCGGGTCAGCCTTGAGGGCTTCATCGGTCAACGCCTGCAGTTGCGGGTTCCACTGTTTGTCAGCGGCAAAGTACTGCGCTTGGGCCCATTGCCCCAGCAACTCGGGCTGACGGCCCGCCAGGGCCACGGCACGTTCGAAGGTACGCGCCGCATCGCCCGGACGCTGTTCGGCCATGTAGGCACGCCCAAGGAAATACAGGGCTTCGGCGGAATCCGGCTGGGCCTTCACGACACGCTCAAGGCGCGTGGTCATCTCGTCCATGGTCTTGGGCGCCTGGGCAAATTCCTGGGTCAGCTCGACTTTGTCCGCCGCGCCAAAGTGCAGGTACAGCCCCAACGCCATCAGCGGCACCAACACCGCCGCCAACAGCGGCAGCGCTTTGCCCAGATGGCCTTGGCGCGCGGCCTCGCCACCTTCGGTGTCAGCCAGCAGTTCACGGGCTGCTTCGTCACGGCCTTTGGCCAATTGCACGTCATCGAGCACGCCAGCGGCTTGCTGCGCAGCCAGTTCGGCCACGCGCTCCTGGTACAGGGCGACGTTCAGGGCGGTGCGGTCTTCCTCTTGCTGACGGCGACGGCCACGCAGGATCGGGATCAGCAGAAAGCTGAGGGCAGCGAGCAGCAGCAGGCCCGCGCTAAGCCAGAATTCAATCATGGGTCTGTTCTTTTTCCAGCAGTTTGGCGAGACGCTCGCGTTCGTCGACGGATAGCTCATGTTCACCTTGGGCCGCTGCACCGCGGCGGCGGCGAACGATCACCAGCAGCACCACGAAGCCACCGGCCAGCAGGATCCCCGGGCCGAACCACAGCAGCCAGGTGCGCCCGCTGAGCGCGGGCTTGTAGCGCACGAAGTCGCCATAGCGGTCGACCATGAAGTCGACGATCTGCTCGTTGTTCTTGCCTTCGCCCAGCATGCGGAAGATTTCGCGGCGCAGGTCGGCGGCAATCGGTGCGTTGGAGTCGGCGATGTCCTGGTTCTGGCACTTCGGGCAGCGCAGCTCCTTGGTCAGTTGCTGATACCGCTCACGCTCGGCGTCATCGCGGAACTGGTAGGTATCGATGGCCGCCCTGGCCACGCCCGCCACGCCCAGGCCCAGGGCCAAACCCAGTACGGCTGCTGCCAGCCCGCGCTTCATGGCTTGGCCTCATCGACCAGGCCCTGGTACAGCGGCGCCAGCTGTTCGCGCCAGACGCTGGCATCGACAATGCCCACGTGCTTGTAGCGGATGATGCCCTTGGCGTCGATCAGGAAGGTTTCCGGCGCGCCATACACGCCCAGGTCCAGGCCCAGGGTGCCCTGCTCGTCGCGGATATCCAGCTGGTAGGGGTTGTGGAACTCGGCCAGCCACTTCAGCGCCGCGCCATTGTCATCCTTGTAGTTGACACCGTGGATCACCACGCCCTGCTCGGCCAGCTGGTTCAGGTACGGGTGCTCGACCTTGCACGAAGGGCACCAGGTCCCCCACACGTTGACCAACGCCGGGCGGCCCAACAGGTCGGCCTGGGTCAGGTTGCGATCACCTTGCACCGAGGCCAGGGAAAATGCCGGGAAGGGCTTGCCGATCATCGCCGAAGGCAGTTCGTCGGGTTTGAGGAACAAGCCTTTGTAGAGGAAAACCGCCACCAGCAGAAACACCGCCAGTGGCACCACCATGATCCAACGCTTCATGCAGCTGCTCCAGACACGCCCAGGACATCACGCACCCGGGTCTTGACCTTGACGCGGTAACGCCGGTCCAGGGCCGCCAGCAAACCGCCCAGGCCGGTCAGCAGACCGCCCAGCCAGATCCAGCGGACATAAGGCTTGATATGCACACGCACCGCCCAAGCGCCGTTTTCCAACGGCTCGCCCAGGGCCACGTACAGGTCGCGGGTGAAGCCGGCGTCGATGCCGGCTTCGGTCATCATCGACTGCTGCACGGTGTACAGCCGCTTCTCAGGGTGCAGCGTGGTCACTTCGCGACCGTCGCGAGACACCACCACGGTACCCTTGTCGGAAATGAAGTTCGGCCCCTCGAAGTGCTTGGCACCCTGGAACAGGAAGTGATAACCGCCAAGCTCCACGCTTTCGCCCGGCGCCATGCGCAGGTCGCGTTCGGCACTGTTGTTGCTGGACAACACCACGCCCAGTGCGCACACCGCCAGGCCCAGATGCGCCAGCTGCATGCCCCAGTAGCTGCGGGTAAGGCCACCCATGCCTTTGGCCAGGCCCTTGTGGCGGGTCTTGTCGAGCACATCACGCAACCCGCTGAGTACGACCCAGGCCGCCAGGGCAAAGGCCGTCAGCGTTGGCCAGTCGAAGTCGTCGACGATGAAGCCCGCGACCGGGGCGAGCACTGCGCTGCCGATCAGAACCGGGGTCATCATGCTTGCCAGCCATTTGCCGGGCGTGTCCTTCCAGCGCACCACCACGCCCACCCCAAGCACCACCATCAGCAGTGCCATCAGCGGCAGGAACAACGCATCGAAGTAAGGCGGGCCGACCGACAGCTTGGCCCCGGTCAGGGCATCAAGTACCAGGGGGTACAGCGTGCCCAGCAGGATCATCGAGGCCGCCACCACCAGCACCAGGTTATTGGCCAACAGCAGCGTTTCGCGCGACCACAGGGCAAAGCCGACCTGGCTTTTTACCACCGGCGCACGCAGGGCGAACAGGGTGAGCGAGCCACCCACCACGAACAGCAGGAAGATCAGGATGAACACGCCGCGTGACGGGTCAGCGGCAAAGGCATGCACCGAGGTCAGCACCCCGGAACGGACCAGGAAGGTGCCCAACAGGCTCAACGAGAAGGCAGCAATGGCCAGCAGCACGGTCCAGCTCTTGAACACGCCACGCTTCTCGGTCACCGCCAGCGAGTGGATCAATGCCGTGCCCACCAGCCAAGGCATGAACGAGGCGTTTTCCACCGGGTCCCAGAACCACCAGCCGCCCCAACCCAGCTCGTAGTAAGCCCACCACGAGCCCAGGGTGATGCCCACGCCAAGGAAGGCCCAGGCGACGATGGTCCACGGCCGCGACCAGCGTGCCCAGGCGGCATCAAGGCGCCCGCCAAGCAAGGCGGCGATGGCGAAGGCAAAGGCCACCGAGAAGCCCACGTAGCCCATGTACAGCATCGGCGGGTGGACGATCAGGCCGATGTCCTGCAGCAACGGGTTGAGGTCACGGCCATCGGTCGGCACTTGCGGCAGCAGGCGCTGGAATGGGTTGGAGGTGATGATCAAAAAGCTCAGGAAGCCCACGCTGATCATGCCCATCACCGCCAGCACACGGGCCAGCATCACTTGCGGCAGCTGGCGCGAGAACACCGACACGGCGAAGGTCCAGCCGCCCAGGATCAACGCCCAGAGCAGCAACGAACCCTCGTGCGCGCCCCACACGGCACTGAATTTGAAGTACCAGGGCAAGGCGCTGTTGGAGTTGCTGGCGACGTAGGCGACCGAGAAGTTGTCGGTCATGAAGGCATGGGTAAGGCAGGCAAATGCAAAGGTCAGGAAGGCGAATTGCCCCCAGGCCGCCGGGCGTGCCAGGCTCATCCACAGGCTGTCGCCGCGCCAGGCGCCGAGCAGCGGCACACTGGCCTGCACGGCGGCGAAGCAGATGGCCAGGATCATCGCCAACTGGCCGAGTTCGGGTATCACCAGTGCCGCGTTCATGGTTTGGCCCCCGCGCCGGCGGCGGCTTGGCCGCTTTCTTTCAGGGCCTTGGTGACCTCGGGCGGCATGTATTTTTCGTCGTGCTTGGCCAGCACTTCATCGGCCACCACCACGCCCTCGGCATTGAGCTTGCCCAGGGCAACGATGCCCTGCCCTTCGCGGAACAGGTCGGGGAGGATGCCGCGGTAGGTGATCGGCACCGACTTGTTGAAGTCGGTGACCACGAAGCGCACGTCGAGCGAGTCGGCCGAACGCTCCACCGAGCCTTTTTCGACCATGCCACCGGCACGGATACGGGTATCCTGAGGCGCCTCGCCGTTGGCGATCTGGGTCGGCGTGTAGAACAGGTTGATGTTCTGCTGCAAGGCGCTCAGGGCAAAGCCGACGGCAATCCCGACACCGACCAACAGGCCGACGATGAGCAACAGGCGTTTCTTGCGCTGCGGATTCACTGGTTGTTCTCCCGGCGCAAACGGCGCGCCTCTTCTTGCAGGTAGCGACGGCGGGCCAGCAGCGGCGCGGCGACATTCAGCGCCAGCACCGCCAGGCAGATGCCATAGGCCGTCCACACGTACAGGCCATGGTGGCCCATGGCGAGAAAATCACCGAACGAGGCAAAACTCATCGTGCGGCCCTCCGCCCCAGGCTGTTCAATACTTCCTCCTTGACCCAACTGGCGCGTGCCTCACGCTTGAGCACTTCAAGGCGCATGCGCATCAACAGCACCACGCCGAAGAAGCAGTAGAAACCCAGCGCCGTGCACAGCAGCGGCAACCACATTTCGGCAGGCATCGCGGGTTTTTCGGTCAGGGTGAACGTGGCGCCCTGGTGCAGGGTGTTCCACCACTCCACTGAGTACTTGATGATCGGGATGTTGATCACACCGACAATCGCCAGCACCGCACAGGCCTTGGCCGCGCTGTCACGATTACTGATTGCCTGGCCCAGTGCAATGATGCCGAAGTACAGGAACAGCAGAATCAACATCGACGTAAGGCGGGCATCCCACACCCACCAGCTGCCCCAGGTCGGCTTGCCCCAGATGGCACCGGTGACCAGCGCTACGGCGGTCATCCAGGCGCCGATCGGCGCTGCGCACTGCAGGGCGACGTCGGCCAGTTTCATCTTCCACACCAGCCCCACCACCCCAGCCACCGCCAGCAGCACGTAGCAGGACTGCGCCAGCATCGCCGCCGGCACATGGATGTAGATGATGCGGAAACTGTTGCCCTGCTGGTAGTCCTGGGGCGCGAATGCCAGGCCCCAGGTGATGCCCACCAGCAACAGCGCGAGGGAGGCAATGGCCAGCCACGGCAACATACGGCCGCTGATGGCATAGAACCATTTGGGGGAACCGAGCTTGTGGAACCACGTCCAACTCATTTTCATCAGGGTACATCCAGGGTATTAGCCAGGCTTGAGAGCCCAGGACTCGTTATTCGCCGACGCTGATCTTCAGGCCGGCCGCTATCGCAAAGGGTGCCAGTGTCACCGCCAGGGCCGTGAGGCTGGCAAGCCAGAGCAGATGGCCGGTGGCTGGCATATTCTGCAACGCCGCCTGCAACGCACCACTGCCCAGGATCAATACAGGGATATACAACGGCAGAATCAGCAATGCCAGCAGCAGACCACCGCGTTTAAGACCGACCGTCAGCGCCGCCCCCACCGCGCCCAACAGGCTCAGCACGGGCGTACCCAGCAGCAACGAGGCGAGCAGCACAGGCAGGCAATGGCTCGGCAGCCCCAGCATCAGTGCCAACAGTGGCGCCAACAATACCAGCGCCAGGCCGGAAAAGATCCAGTGCGCCAGCACCTTGGCCAATACCAGGAGCGCCAGCGGATGCGGCGACAGCACCCATTGCTCCAAAGAGCCATCCTCGAAATCGCTGCGGAATAGGCCGTCCAGCGACAGCAGCACGGCCAGCAAGGCCGCCACCCACACCAGGCCCGGCGACAAGGTTTGCAACAATTGGCTCTCAGGGCCGACCGCCAGCGGGAACAGGGCCACGACGATGGCGAAGAACACCAGCGGGTTGGCCAGCTCGGCTGGGCGACGGAACAACAGGCGCGCTTCGCGGCGCAACAACAGGATGAATACGCTCATGCCGCCCATTGCCCCAGGTTCAGTTCACGGTAGCCCGACGGTTTGCGTTCGAGGCTGTGGTGGGTGGTCAGCACCACGGTGCCGCCCTGCTCGCAATGCGCCGCCAGGTGCGCTTCGAGCTGCGCCACGCCTTGTTTGTCGAGGGCGGTGAACGGCTCGTCGAGAATCCACAAGGGGGGGCCTTCGAGGTACAAGCGGGCCAGGGCCACACGGCGCTGCTGGCCGGCGGACAAGGTATGGCAAGGCACGTCTTCGAAACCGCGCAGGCCGACCGCCGCCAACGCCGCCCAGATTGCCTCGGCGTTGGCCGGTTGGTGCAAAGCACAGAGCCAGGTGAGGTTCTCCTCGGCGGTGAGCAGGTCCTTGATCCCCGCAGCATGGCCAATCCACAGCAGGATGCTGGCCAGGGCATGGCGCTGTTCGGCCAACGGCTGGCCGCCGAGCAGAATCTGCCCGGCAGTCGGCTGCATCAACCCGGCCAGCAGGCGCAACAAGCTCGTCTTGCCGCTGCCGTTGGGGCCACTGATCTGCAGCATGTCGCCGGGCCGCAGCTCGAAATCCAGGTGCTCGAACAGCAGGCGCCAGTCGCGCTCGCAGGCCAGGCCCGCGGCTTGGAGGTGAAGGGTCACGGTTTCGCCTTATCTGTGTAGGGTTCAAGACCAGTCGCCGATCTTGAACCCAGTGCCTCAAGTCGCCCCCCTCCCTGCCGTTACAGTGGCAGTGGCGGACGGGCGGCATTATTACATGCACGGCCTCGCTGCCAAGAGGGCGGGTTCGACAGGTTGTATACAATCATGACTGAAATCAATAGTCTCGGCGCACAAACCGCGATCAGCGCCCAGACCATCAAGGCGGGCATGACCGGCGAACTGCTGCGCCTCACGCAAGCACAACCCGGCTTGCTGGCCCCGGGCGAAACGGCGCAGGCCGAGGTGTTGTCGATGCGCCAGCTGGGCCGGGAATTCCAGCTTGTGCTGCGGCTGATGCAGGCCAACGGCGCCCAGACCCAACTGCACGCCAGTGCCAGCCAGCCCTTGCCCCCGGGCAGCCAGGTCACGGTCAGTCAAACCGAAGGCAATCGCCTGGCCATCCTGTTGCAACAGGCCAGCACCAGCAACATCGCTGCCCTCACCCGCCTGGACACCGCCAAGGTACCGGTCGGCACCTTGCTGCAAGGCAAGGTCCTGACCAACCAGCCCATCCTTCAAGCGCAGGGCCAGGCCGCCGGTTACCGTTCGCTGGTCAGCCTGCTCAACAGTGCCCAGGCCGGCGCCACCCTGACCATCGACAGCCCACGCCCGCTGCCGGTGGGCAGCCTGCTCAGCGCGCGGGTGCAAGGCGACCAGTCGCTGCAATTCGTGCCACTCAGTGGCCGGCAAGACCAGCTGAGCATTGCCCAGCAACTGCTCACCCAGCAAAACCGTCAGGCCTCGTTACCTGGCCTGCTCAGCGCATTGCAGCAGCTCGCCCGCGACCCCGGCGCCAACGGCGAATTGCGCGCGACCGCCGACCGTGTGCTCGCCGGCCTGCCCGACGCGCGCCAGCTCGGCGATGCCAAGGCCGTCGCCCAGGCCCTGAACAACAGCGGCGTCTTCCTCGAGGCAAAGCTGCTGGGCGGCCTGCCAGCAAGCGTCGCCACCGACCTCAAGGCGCACCTGCTCAGGTTGGTGACACAGGCCTCGGTCACCTCACCCGGCGCACCCGCCCTAGCGCCCAGCACCTTGGCCCTGACAATGCCGGCCTTGGCGCGCGGGGCGCTGGGCATGCTCGACCGAGTCAGCCCGAAACCCCAGCCGGGGGCGTTTCCGCTGCCATCACGGCTGCTCAAGGCCATGGAAGACGAAGGTGACCTGCAACAACTGCTGCGCCTGGCCGCGGCGGCTGTCTCGCGCCTGCAAAGCCACGCCATGAGCAGCCTGCAGCAAACTGGCACCCTTGAAAACGGCAACCTGCAAACCACCTGGCAGACCGAAGTCCCCATTCGCCATGGCCAGGAGTTCATCCCGCTGCAGGTCAAGCTGCAACGCGAGGAAACGCCGCAGCAGCAGGCCGACCGCCAGCAGGCATCGCAAGACCCGCTGCAGGCCCTGTGGCGCATCGAACTGGCCTTTGACCTCGCGCCGCTTGGCCCGCTGCAAGTCCAGGCCCAGTTGAGCCAGGGCCGCTTGAATGGCCAGCTGTGGGCAGAACGTGAACCCACCGCACGGCTGATCGACAGCCAGCTCGGCACATTGCGCGAGCGCCTGCTGGCCCGCGGCCTGGACGTCGGCGACCTGGAATGCCACCCCGGCATCCCCCCTCAAGGCCCCCGCACGCGGGTAGAACAACGCTGGGTGGACGAAAACGCATGACCCTCAAAACACCCCGCCAGGCCATTGCCCTGAGCTACGACGGCCAACAGGCACCCACCCTCAGCGCCAAGGGCGACGATGCCTTGGCCGAAGCCATCCTCGCCCTGGCCCGCCAACACGAGGTGCCGATCTACGAGAACGCCGAGCTGGTGCGCCTGCTGGCCCGGCTGGAGCTAGGCGATCAGATACCCGAGGCGCTGTACCTGACCATCGCCGAGATCATTGCCTTTGCCTGGCAACTGCGCGGCAAGGTGCCGCCAGGCTTTGACGATTCCACAAAACCCGAGCGTGACGTCACCGAGTTGTTGCCGCGCCTGCCCGGCCAAGCGGGCTGAACCGTCCGCAAGCATTATCTACCGTCGCCCCCTTGCCCTGTCGGTCGATCCTGTGGTTTTTCCCGAGCCACGGAGACCGACATGCCGACCACCCACATTAACGCGGCTGGCGTGCAGTACGTACGCAACCACCTAGCCACCCTGCCCCGACCCGACCGCGACGCCAAGCAGTCCATCCAGGACTGGCTGGCGACACAAGGCGTGCACCTGGACCCCGACCAGGTCGAGGTGGTGACGCTGCACATACACCCGGCCGGAGCCACCCAGTACCAGGCACAGGTAGTGCAGCGTGTGAGCCTGACGCAAGCCGTACTGATGAACTGGCAAGGGGAATCCAACAACGACTTTTTCGGCGGCCTGTTCAAAGCCCCCTGGGCCGGCAGGCTGCCCGAAGACGGCCCAATCACCTGTGTCGAGCAACTCCCGGCACAACCACACGTCGACAACGGGGCCTGGTATGAGGTGTTCAACGGCTTGTTCAAGCGGACCGAACCTGCCCGCTACGACCACTCGACGCTGCTGAACGTGCGCGCCGAAGCCCTGCAGCGTCACATCGAGGCTCTGGACTTCCACACGCGCTACAAGGCGTCGCTCGACGCCTACTGGCACGACCAACTGCCCAGCTACCGCCTGTGCTGCAAACTCAACTTCCTTGCTGCCTGCAACAAGCAGATCGGCGACGGCAGCCTCAGCGACGCCGCGCGCCAACTGGCCTGGCGCGCGGCCGATGTCATCCCACGCGGCAAGGGTCTGCGCCTGAGCACCCTGAGCATTTACGGCTACGCATCCACGGACCTGCTGTACATCAACGACAGCCACAGCGACCTGACGTTGCTCTATGTACCCGGCAACAGCTCGCCCCTGCTGGAATTCGCCAGCGAAGCCCTGTTGAAAGATTGGGTCGGCCAACACTGCAAGGACGCCACCCGGCGCCAGGCGCTCAAGCAACACTTTCGCTTGGCCGATGGCCCCCAGGGTATCGACTTCAGCGGCCTGGACACCGCCCTTGAAGGCTTGGGCGAATATCCACGCAGCCATCGCCTGCCACCGGAACATGGCTTTTTCAACGACGACGGCACCTGGCCCCCGCGCACCTATGTCAACTACCGCCCCGGCAAGTACAACCCGCGGATCACCGGCGACCTGTTCCAGGCCATGGCCCTGCGTCAGCGGCAGCGCTGCTACGACGATGCCGACTTCATCATCACCAGCAACAGCGAGATCAGCAAACGCCAATGGCGCAGTTACCTCAACAGCACGCTCAACCTGCTGGCGCCGCTGACCTTCGTGGTGCCCGGCCTGGCGCCCTTGCTGGCGCTGGGCGGTATCGTGCAACTGGGTCTGGGCCTTGACCAAGCCATCAATGGCAAGACCCTGCACGACAAGCTCGACGGCATCGGCAACATCACCTACGGCCTGCTCAATGCAACGCCGCTGGCACTGGAAGCGGTGGCCAAAGGCAAGGGCCTGCTGCGTTTCGAGCAGGACGGCTTCGTCGCCCCGCGCCGGGTGAACGAGCAGTGGGGTTACCCGCTGAGCCCTTCCGACCCACCACATTTACCCCCGGTGGATGTCGCGCCTTACTTCCACCGCCCTGCCCCCATCGCGCCATTGCCGGACGGCGATGCCGCAGTGGCCAACTCTATACGGCGCTACCCGCGGTACAACGGCGACACCGATCGTATGATCAGCTATTACGAGGAGACGCCGGATTACCCGGAAGAGCTTGAATTGGTTTATGACATGCAGGCCGACCTGTTCATCACCGAGGAAGGCACCAATGAGGTAGACCCGACCTACTTCGAAGCCGAACCGCTCACCGGCAACATGCGCCTAGCCAACCCCGAAGGCCGGGCCGTCACCGACCCGATGCGCATGGCATCACTGCGTGGCCTGGGTATCGACCTGCAACTGCCTGTGCAGCTACCCAGCCCATTTCCCGCCGGCGCTCGCCCCATCCCGCAACGGATTACATCGCTGTGGGTAGGCGACAAGACACTTGGCCCCGAGCTGCTTGAGACGTTGGCTGGCAATGCCCGGCGCCTGGAGGAAGGCCCGTACCAGTACCGGCTGTACCTCTCCAAGGCAAACCCGCAGGCCTATGCGCACAACGTCGATGAACTGGCCAGGAACGTGCCGGGGCTGCAAGTACTGCCATTGGAGGACCAGGCGTTTTTCAAAGCCTTCGAGCAGAGTCAGTATTTCAGCCATTACCAGGCAGCGATCGAGGGCAATAATGGCGTGGCCACCAACTTCTCTTCCGCGTCAGACGTGTTGCGCTACCCGATGCTGCACGCCGAAGGTGGGCTGTACATGGACGTCGATGACGAACTATTGGGCCAAAGCGCACAGGCGGCGATCAATGATGTGGAGCTCGCGACCACCGATGACGGGTTGCTCCTGCATCCGCCCATGTCCAACCAGAAACTGGGCATGAACACCCTGTATAACACCAGCATGATCGGCAGCCATGCCGGCAACCCGACGTTGCTGGCGATATCGGAAGAGATGCAGGCGCGTTTTCTCGCCGACCCGGACTTCTACCGGGCGCGGCCGACCCTGGCCAGCGACCCGCGAGGGTTCTATGCGTACGCCAAACGCCTCAGCCATATCACCGGCCCGGCGATGCTCAACGCCGTGACCGACCGCTTGCTGCCCGACCTGTACCTGATTCGTCAGTTGTACAACCTGTACGCGATGCCGCGCATCAACAGCTTTCTGTATGTCGACATGGAGGCCTTGCGCCTGGTCTGGCATGACCGCTTGCCGCTCAATCGCCTGGCCAAGGTAGGTGGGATGCATTCCTGGGCTACCACCTGACCTGTGAGCAATTGGGGCTGCTGCGCAGCCCTTCGCAGCACAAGGCTGCTCCTACAAAATGGCGCTGTACCTGTAGGAGCAGCCTTGCGCTGCGAAGGGCCGCACAGCGGCTCCAGGGGTTCAGCTCACTCGGTGCGGTGCAACTTGCTCATCAACTCCGCCTCGGCCTGGGTCAGGCCGCAGGTCTCGGTCAGCTCGGACACGCTCGCGCCCATGCCGACCAGCTTGGCCGCCTGGCTGAAGGTGACGCTGCTGGGGTCACGCTGCTCCAGCCGCTCCAGCCGATCCGGCAAGGTGGCCAACGTCTCGCGCAGGTCATGGATGGCCTCACCCATGCGCACGGTACCGTTCTGGTAGTCGTCCAGGCGCTTGGCCAGGTCCTTGATACGCTGATCACGCAGCGCATCGCCCGCAGCCTGTTGCGCCGCCAGCTCGCGCTGACGCTTGGTGTGGTTGAGGAACATCCACACGCCCAGCGCCCAAAGCAGCGCCAGGAAGATGACAGCAACCTCGAGGATCAACTCAGATGTTCTCAAGCTCGGACCACTCTTCCTCGGTCATCATCTTGTCCAGTTCCACCAGGATCAGCAGTTCGCCGTTCTTGTTGCACACACCCTGGATGAACTTGGCCGATTCTTCGTTACCCACATTTGGCGCCGTCTCGATCTCGGACTGACGCAGGTAGACCACCTCGGCAACGCTGTCGACCAGGATGCCGACCACTTGCTTGTCCGCCTCGATGATGACGATACGGGTGTTGTCGGTCACCTCGGTCGGCATCAGGCCAAAACGCTGGCGAGTGTCGATCACCGTCACCACGTTGCCACGCAGGTTGATGATGCCCAGCACGTAGCTCGGCGCGCCCGGTACCGGGGCGATCTCGGTGTAGCGCAGCACTTCCTG
This sequence comes from Pseudomonas sp. NGC7, assembly GCF_047159675.1. Lineage (NCBI taxonomy): Bacteria > Pseudomonadati > Pseudomonadota > Gammaproteobacteria > Pseudomonadales > Pseudomonadaceae > Pseudomonas > Pseudomonas sp. NGC7. The sequence goes on from NZ_BAAFZY010000001.1 coordinate 5,067,479, forward strand.
CACCTGCATGACATTGATCCCGTAGGACTCGTTGTCCAGACGGAAGGTTACCCATTGCAGGATCGGATCTTCGGAACCTTGTGCGGACGACTTTTTCATTCCCCTACCCTCAAAATCCGCGCTAGGCGGTGTGTTCGGTGTCATTTGTGTTTGGCGTGCATCTGCTTGACTGCGCCGCTGGCGATCAGCTCGGCCAGTTCGGCGACGTCAAGCAAGGCACACATGTGTTCGATCACCGTGCCGGCCAACCAGGGGCGCTGGCCCCGCTGGCTGCGCCACTTGATCTCGGACGGGTCCAGGCGCAGGGAACGGCTGACCTGGTGCACGGCCAGCCCCCATTCATAGCCCTGGACCGAAATCACATACTGCAGGCCCTGGCGAAAATCGTCGCGGTAGCGGTCGGGCATTACCCAACGCGCGGTGTCGAGGACCTTCAGGTTGCCGGCCTGGCAGGTCAGGATGCCAAGAAACCAGTCCGGTTGGCCGAACAGCGGCGTCAGCTCCTGGCCGGCCAGGTTGTAGATCGAGCCCAGGCACACCAAGGGCACCGCCAGGGTCAGCCCGGCGACGTCGAACAGCAGGCACTCGAACGGCTCCGCTGCCCAGGCCGGGCGGCCATCGATGCTTACCGGCGGCACCGGCAGGTTCGGCGCAGGCAGGTGCACATCCACCACCGGCACCGCCGGTTCTACCGCGGGCGCTTCGATCAGTACCGGGATGCTGGCCTCGGCCACAACTTGCTGCTCGACCACCGCCACCACCGGTTCTTCCACCGGCAGCACGCTGGGCAGCACCTGTAACCGAGGTTCGGCAAAGGGCCGGGGCGCCGCGAGGGTGGCCTGGGCAGGCTGGCGTGCATCACGCGCCTGCTCCTCGCGCACCGCGTCGGCGAAGTCCTCCGGTGCTGTCGGCAGTTCGATCAGGTCGTCGGCCTCGGTGGCCTCTTGCAACAAGCCATCGAGGTAGGATTGCAGGGCCATCTGCGGCCGTGTGCTGGTTTGCCGTGTCTGCGTCATCAGGCCACCTGCACTGCGGTTTTGTAGGTCAGTAAATGCTTGAGCAGCGCCCGGTAGGCAATCAGCCCACGGCTCTTGCCATCGAACTGCGAAGGCGTGACGCCCTTGCGGCTGGCATCGCGCAAGCGCGTGTCGACCGGGATGTAACCCTGCCAGACATGCTGCCCATAGGTGTCGCGCAGCAGTTTGAGCGTGCCCAGGGAGGCCTGGGTACGGCGGTCGAACAGGGTCGGCACGATCTGGTAAGGCAGGGCCTGTTTACGCGAACGGTTGACCATGGCCAGGGTGCCGACCATGCGTTCCAGGCCCTTGACCGCGAGGAATTCGGTCTGCACCGGGATCACCAGTTGTTGGCTCGCGGCCAGGGCGTTGACCATCAGCACGCCGAGCAAAGGCGGGCTGTCGATCAAGGCAAAGTCGAAGTCTTGCCACAGCTGCGCCAGACTCTTGGCGATCACCAGCCCCAGGCCGTTCTTGCCCGGCGACTGGCGCTCGAGCACCGCCAGCGCAGTGCTCGATGGCAACAGCGAGATACGCTCGTCGCTCGTCGGCAGCAGCAATTGCCCCGGCAAGCCCTCGGGCACGCTGCCCTGGTGCAGGAACAGGTCATAGCAGCTGTGTTCCAGCGCATCGGGGTTGTGCCCGAAATAACTGGTCATCGACCCATGCGGGTCGAGGTCGACGACGACCACGCGCTTGCCCGCCTCAGCCAGCAGGCCAGCCAGGGCGATGGTCGTGGTGGTCTTGCCGACGCCACCTTTTTGATTGGCTACTGCCCAGACTCTCATAGGACAACTCTTGACTCATAAATTTAGCGCCCACCCTTGTGGGAGCGGGCTTGTCCCGCGAACACGGGCGTAGCCCGTGCCATCCACCACGTCGCCTGCTTCGCGGGGCAAGCCCGCTCCCACAGGTACCGCGCTCAGCAAGCAAGACAATACGCAGTGACGGAGAATTGACGAGTTAGTGACTCGCTGTTGCCGGTGCACTTTGTGTGCCAGCACGGCGCAACGCCGCATCCGGCGTGGCATTGGCGCTACCTGTACCGGTCAGGCTGCGGCGCACTTCGAGGTTGCGCGAAATCACCAATACCACGCGGCGGTTGCGCGCACGGCCTTCGGCACTGTCGTTGCTGGCGACCGGCTGATACTCGCCATAGCCGACCGAGGCCATGCGCGCCGGGTTGACCCCTTCCATGGCCAGCAGGCGGACGATGCTGGCCGCCCGCGCCGACGACAGTTCCCAGTTGGTCGGGTACTGCGCGGTGCGAATCGGCAGGTTGTCGGTAAAGCCTTCGACATGCACCGGGTTGGCGAACGGTTTGAGGATGTTCGCCACCTTTTCGATGATGTCGAAGGCCTTGTCGCTGGGCATGGCATCACCGCTGCCGAACAACAGCGAGGAACTGAGCTCGATTTCAATCCACAGCTCATTGCCGCGCACGGTCATCTGGTCGGTCTTGATCAGGTCGCCAAAGGCGTCGCGCACGTCGTCGCTGATGGTCTTCAGCGGGTCGACGTTGGTCTGCGCCAGGCCCGCTTCGGTCTGCTCGCTGTCCCTGACCAAAGGCTCGGCCGGGCGCACGCTCAGCGGCTGCTCATCACCGATAGGAATCGGTTTCATGCTCCGCTCGGGGTCGTTGAACACCCCGAGCAAGGCCTGCGAGATGACCTTGTACTTGCCCTCGTTGATCGAGGAAATCGAGTACATGACCACGAAAAACGCGAACAGCAAGGTGATGAAGTCGGCGTACGACACCAGCCAGCGCTCGTGATTCTCGTGTTCCTCGGTATGACGACGGCGGCGCATGGTTACTCCATGAAGCCTTGCAGCTTCAGCTCAATCGAGCGTGGGTTTTCACCCTCGGCAATCGACAGCAGGCCCTCAAGCAGCATCTCGCGGTAGCGCGACTGGCGCATGACGATAGCCTTGAGCTTGTTAGCGATCGGCAACAGGATCAGGTTGGCGCTGGCCACGCCGTAGATGGTGGCGACGAACGCCACGGCGATGCCGTTACCCAGCTGCGACGGGTCGGCCAGGTTGCCCATCACATGGATCAGGCCCATGACCGCGCCGATGATGCCGATGGTCGGGGCGTAGCCGCCCATGCTCTCGAACACCTTGGCGGCCTGGATGTCACGGCCCTCCTGGGTCAGAAAGTCGACTTCGAGAATGCTGCGGATGGCTTCAGGTTCAGCACCGTCAACCAGCAACTGCAGGCCCTTGCGCGCATAAGGGTCGGGCTCGGCATCGGCCACCCCTTCCAGGCCCAGCAGGCCCTCTTTGCGCGCCGTCAGGCTCCAGTTGACCACCCGGTCGATACCGCCTGCCAGGTCGACCCGGGGCGGGAACAGGATCCAGCGCAAAATCTGCAAGGCACGCTTGAAGGCCGACAGCGGCGACTGCAACAGCGCCGCCGCCAAGGTGCCGCCCAGCACGATCAAGCCCGCCGGGCCATTGATCAGCGCACCGACATGCCCGCCCTCGAGGAAGTTGCCGCCGACAATCGCGACAAACGCCAGGATCAGGCCGATCAGGCTTAGCACGTCCATCAGACGCAGGCCTCGACCAGGTGCTTGCCGATCTCGTCCAGGCTGTACACCGCGTCGGCCAGGTTGGCCTTGACGATGGCCATGGGCATGCCATAGATCACGCAGCTGGCTTCATCCTGGGCCCACACGGTACTGCCGCCCTGCTTGAGCAGGCGCGCGCCTTCACGGCCGTCGGCGCCCATGCCGGTGAGCACCACCGACAGCACCTTGTCGCCGTACGACTTGGCCGCCGAGCCGAAGGTGATGTCCACGCACGGCTTGTAGTTCAGGCGCTCGTCACCCGGCAGGATCTTCACCGTGCCACGGCCGTCGATCATCATCTGCTTACCACCCGGGGCCAGCAGCGCCAAGCCTGGGCGCAACAGGTCACCGTCCTCGGCTTCCTTCACGCTGATCTTGCACAGCTTGTCCAGGCGTTCGGCAAACGCCTTGGTGAAAGCCGCTGGCATGTGCTGGATCAGCACGATCGGCGCCGGGAAGTTGGCGGGCAGTTGCGTCAGCACCCGCTGCAGCGCCACCGGGCCGCCCGTGGACGTACCGATGGCCACCAGCTTGTAAGGTTTGCGCTTGGGTGCCGGGGCATGTGCCGCGGGCGCCGCGGCCGGGGTGCGTACCGGCGGCGCCGTGCGTGCCGGTGCCGAGGCTGGGCTTGCGAAGCTGCTGGTCGGCGCATGGCTGCTGCTGGTAGTGACCGGCGCAGCAGCAGGTGCTGGGTTGTAACTGCCGAAACGACGGTTGCTGCGCGACAGGGTATGCACCTTCTCGCACAGCATCTGCTTGACCTTCTCGGGGTTGCGCGAGATGTCTTCGAAGTTTTTCGGCAGGTAATCCACTGCACCGGCATCCAGCGCGTCGAGGGTCACCCGGGCGCCTTCATGGGTCAGCGAAGAGAACATCAACACCGGCGTCGGGCAGCGCTGCATGATGTGCCGCACTGCGGTGATGCCGTCCATCATGGGCATTTCGTAGTCCATGGTGATGACATCGGGCTTGAGCGCCAGCGCCTGGTCGATTGCTTCCTTGCCATTGGTCGCGGTACCCACTACCTGGATCGTCGGGTCCGCCGAGAGGATTTCCGAGACACGGCGGCGGAAGAAACCGGAATCATCCACCACCAGGACCTTGACTGCCATAAACACTCCATTAGGCGGCGCAACCCGCCAGGGCGCGCCACCGAAATCAAATACGCCGCGCGGCGTAACGCTTGAGCATGCTCGGAACGTCGAGGATCAACGCGATACGACCGTCGCCGGTGATCGTGGCCCCGGACATGCCCGGCGTGCCCTGCAGCATCTTGCCCAGCGGCTTGATTACCACTTCTTCCTGGCCCACCAGTTGATCGACGACAAAGCCGATGCGTTGGGTGCCGACCGACAGGATCACCACATGGCCCTCGTGCTGCTCTTCGTGCACCTGGCCCTGGACCAGCCAGCGCTTGAGGTAGAACAGCGGCAGTGCCTTGTCGCGCACGATCACCACTTCCTGGCCATCGACCACATTGGTACGCGAGAGGTCGAGGTGGAAGATCTCGTTGACGTTGACCAGCGGGAAGGCGAAGGCCTGGTTGCCCAGCATCACCATCAGGGTCGGCATGATCGCCAGGGTCAGCGGCACCTTGATGACGATCTTCGAACCCTGGCCCTTGGCCGAGTAGATGTTGATCGAGCCATTGAGCTGGGAAATCTTGGTCTTCACCACGTCCATGCCGACACCACGGCCAGACACGTCAGAGATCTCGGTCTTGGTCGAGAAGCCCGGGGCGAAGATCAGGTTGTAGCAGTCCGACTCGCTCAGACGCTCGGCGGCGTCCTTGTCCATCAGGCCCTTTTCCACAGCCTTGGCGCGCAGGATGTTGGGGTCCATGCCCTTGCCGTCATCAGAGATCGACAACAGGATATGGTCGCCTTCCTGTTCAGCCGACAACACCACCCGCCCCGTACGCGCCTTGCCGGTGGCTTCACGCTCGTCGGGCATCTCGACGCCATGGTCGACGGCGTTGCGCACCAAGTGCACCAACGGGTCGGCCAGGGCCTCGACCAAGTTCTTGTCGAGGTCGGTTTCTTCACCGACCAGCTCCAGGTTGATCTCTTTCTTGAGCTGGCGGGCCAGGTCGCGAACCAGGCGCGGGAAGCGGCCGAAGACTTTCTTGATCGGCTGCATGCGGGTCTTCATGACCGCGGTCTGCAGGTCGGCGGTGACCACGTCGAGGTTCGACACGGCCTTGGACATGGCCTCGTCACCGCTGTTCAAGCCCAAGCGCACCAGGCGGTTACGCACCAGCACCAGTTCGCCGACCATGTTCATGATCTCGTCCAGGCGCGCAGTGTCGACGCGCACGGTGGTTTCCGCCTCGCTGACCGCATGTTTTTCTGCCGCTGGGGCCGGCGCGCGAGGCGCAGGTGCGGGCTTGCTGGCAGCTGCTGGGGCGGCGGCTGGAGCAGGTGCCGGTTTGGCCACCGGCTTGCTCTCGACCTTGGCGGCGACAGGCGCTTCGACCGCGACCGCGTCACCCGAGAACTTGCCCTTGCCGTGCAACTCATCGAGCAAGGCTTCGAACTCGTGCTCGCTGATCTCGTCACTCGTTGGGCTGGCCGCGGCAACGCTTTGCGGCGCTGCCGCTGCTGGCGCATTGGCGGCCGGCAAGGCATCGGCCTGGAAGGTGCCCTTGCCGTGCAACTGGTCGAGCAGCGACTCGAACTCTTCATCGGTGATTTCATCGCTGACCGGGGCCGCAGCGCTGGCCACAGGCTCAGCGGCGACTTCAGCGCTGAACTGGCCTTTGCCATGCAACTGGTCGAGCAACGATTCGAATTCGGCGTCGGTGATTTCGTCACCGGCGCTGCTGACGGTTTCGCCTTGCATCTGCTCATCGGCAGCGGCCTGGGCCTTGACCGCGTCGAGCGAGTCGAGCAGCTGCTCGAATTCGCTGTCGGTGATGTCTGGCTCTTCGGCAGGCGCCGCAGCGACCGGCTCGGCTGCAGCCACAGGCGCTGCGACCGCGTCGGCAGCAGCAGGCTCGGCCAGGCGCGACAACGCCGCCAGCAGTTCTGGGGTAGCGGGGATGACCTCGCTGCGCTCGCGGACCTGGCCAAACATGCTGTTGACCGTGTCCAGCGCCTCCAGCACCACGTCCATCAATTCGGCGTCGACCCGGCGCTCACCTTTGCGCAGGATGTCGAACACGTTCTCGGCGATATGGCAGCACTCCACCAGCTCGTTGAGCTGGAGGAAGCCGGCGCCCCCTTTTACAGTGTGGAAACCGCGAAAAATGGCATTGAGCAGGTCGGCATCATCCGGTCGGCTTTCCAGCTCGACCAGTTGCTCGGACAGTTGCTCAAGAATTTCGCCGGCTTCTACCAGGAAATCCTGAAGGATTTCTTCATCGGCGCCGAAGCTCATTAAACGTGCTCCTTAAAAACCCAGACTGGACAGCAGATCATCGACATCGTCCTGACCGGACACGACGTCTTCACGCTTATCGGCATGAATCTGCGGACCTTCACCCCGAGTCGGATGTTTTTCTTGATCTTTTTCAGCACGCAGCTGCTGGTGGTCATGTTCGATACCGGCAAAACGGTCGACTTGACTGGCCATCAGCACGAGCTTGAGCAGGTTGCTTTCCACCTCGGTGACCAGCGCGGTGACCCGCTTGATCACCTGCCCGGTCAGGTCTTGATAGTCCTGAGCCAGCAGAATGTCGTTGAGGTGGCCTGAGACCTTGCGGTTACCTTCAGCGCTGTGCGTCAGGAAACTGTCGACGCGTTTGACCAGGTCACGGAATTCCGGCGCGGCCACTTCGCGGCGCATGAAGCGCTGCCAGTCCACGCTCAGGGCCTTGGCCTCACCCGCCAGGTCGTTGAGCACCGGCGTGCTTTCCTCGACCAGGTCCATGGTGCGGTTAGCGGCACCCTCGGTCAGCTTGACCACATAGGACAGGCGCTCGGTGGCGTCGGTGATCTGCGAGACCTCCTCGGCCTGCGGCATGTGCGGGTCGATCTGGAAACTGACGATCGCACTGTGCAGCTCACGGGTCAGCTTGCCGACTTCCTGATACAGGCCGCGGTCGCGGGTCTGGTTCAGCTGATGAATCAGCTGCACCGCCTCGCCGAAGCGCCCGCGCTCCAGGCTCTCGACCAGCTCCTGGGCATGCTTCTTCAGGGTCGATTCGAACTCCCCCAAAGACGTTTGTGATGAATCCATGGCGCGCCCCCTGACGTGACTCAGCCGTTGACGCGTTCGAAGATCTTCTCGATCTTTTCTTTGAGCACCTGAGCGGTGAACGGCTTGACCACGTAACCATTGACGCCGGCCTGGGCCGCTTCGATGATCTGGTCGCGCTTGGCTTCGGCCGTCACCATCAGTACCGGCATGGTTTTAAGCTTTTCGCTGGCGCGGACTTTGCGCAGCAGGTCGATACCGGACATGCCCGGCATGTTCCAGTCGGTCACCAGGAAGTCGTAGTGGCCGTTTTCCAGCATCGGCAACGCAGTGGTGCCGTCGTCAGCTTCGTCGGTGTTGGTGAAGCCCAGATCACGCAGCAGGTTCTTGATGATCCGCCGCATCGTCGAAAAGTCGTCAACGATGAGGATTTTCATGTTCTTGTCCAATTAGACCTCCAAGCAGTCTCAAACGCGCTCGGCCCCCGAGCACGCATTCATTCAATTCGGCACAACGTGAAACGGCTGCAGCGTCTTCAGTGCAACGGCTGGCGCTCAGCGCGCCCGCCACTCACCCAGACGGCTGCGCAAACGTGCGGCGCACTGGCTGTGCAACTGGCTTACCCGCGACTCGCTGACGCCCAGCACCTCACCGATTTCCTTGAGGTTCAGCTCTTCGTCGTAGTACAGCGCCAGCACCAGCCGCTCGCGCTCTGGCAGGTTGGCGATCGCATCGGTCAGGGCAGCCTGGAAGCGCTCGTCTTCAAGGCCCCGCGCCGGTTCCACCTGGCCACTGGCGCCGTCTTCGTGCAGGCCTTCGTGCTCGCCATCCTGCAACAGGTCGTCGAAGCTGAACAGCCGGCTGCCCAGGGTATCGTTCAAAATCCCGTAGTAATCATCGAGACTCAATTGGAGTTCGGCAGCAACCTCGTGATCTTTAGCGTCGCGACCGGTTCTTGCTTCAACCGCGCGCATTGCATCACTGAGCATACGGGTATTGCGGTGCACCGACCGCGGTGCCCAATCACCCTTGCGCACCTCGTCGAGCATGGCGCCGCGGATGCGGATGCCGGCGTAGGTCTCGAAGCTGGCGCCTTTGCTGGCGTCATACTTGTTGGCCACTTCCAGCAGGCCGATCATGCCGGCCTGGATCAGGTCTTCGACCTGGACGTTGGCGGGCAGCCGCGCCAACAGGTGATAGGCGATGCGCTTGACCAGCGGGGCGTAGCGTTCGATCAGCTCATACTGGGCGTCTTTCGACGCCCTGCTGTACATCTTGAAGCCGCTCGCATTCATAGTACCGGTCCTGCGCTGGTGGGCTGCACCAGACGCTCGACGAAGAATTCCAGATGCCCGCGCGGGTTAGCCGGCAACGGCCAGCTGTCGACCTTCTGCGCAATGGCCTTGAAGGCCAACGCACACTTGGAACGCGGGAACGCCTCGTACACCGCGCGCTGCTTCTGCACCGCCTTGCGCACGCACTCGTCGTACGGCACGGCGCCCACGTACTGCAGGGCAACGTCAAGGAAGCGATCGGTGACCTTGGTCAACTTGGCGAACAGGTTGCGCCCTTCTTGCGGGCTCTGCGCCATGTTGGCCAGCACCCGGAAGCGGTTCATGCCGTAGTCACGGTTGAGCAGTTTGATCAGTGCGTAGGCGTCGGTGATCGAGGTGGGTTCGTCGCACACCACCAGCAGCACTTCCTGGGCCGCGCGAACGAAGCTGACCACCGAGTCACCGATACCCGCAGCGGTGTCGATCACCAGCACGTCGAGGTTGTCGCCGACGTCGCTGAACGCCTGGATCAGGCCAGCGTGCTGGGCCGGCGCCAGGTGCACCATGCTCTGGGTGCCGGAGGCCGCCGGTACGATGCGCACACCGCCGGGGCCTTGCAGCATCACATCGCGCAGCTCACAGCGCCCTTCAATAACGTCGGCCAGGGTGCGTTTGGGGGTCAGGCCAAGCAATACGTCGACATTGGCCAGGCCCAGGTCGGCGTCCAGCAACATGACCCTGCGGCCAAGCTCGGCCAGCGCCAGAGACAGGTTCACTGAAACGTTAGTCTTGCCGACGCCACCTTTGCCACCGGTCACGGCGATCACCTGTACGGGATGCATGCTACCCATGTCTGTTTTTTACCTTGTCTCGCTGGGACTCAGGCCACACGTGAGGCAATTCTGCGTGCCCCTTGGCATAGCTACGTTGCACACACTTCATCATCAACCCGCTCGCCGTGGGTTGTGATAGAGATCAGCGAACATATCGGCCATGGCCTCTTCGCTGGGCTCGTCCTGCTGCTGCACATTGACCGCACGGGTGACCAGCTGGTGCGCCCGGGGCAAGTGCAAATCGTCGGGAATGCGCGGCCCATCGGTCAGGTAGGCCACCGGCAATTCATGACTGATGGCAAGGCTCAGCACGTCGCCGAGGCTTGCCGTTTCGTCGAGTTTGGTCAGGATGCAGCCGGCCAGGCCACAGCGCTTGTAGCTGTGGTAGGCGGCGGTCAGCACCTGCTTCTGGCTGGTGGTTGCCAGCACCAGGTAATTCTTCGCGGCGATGCCACGGCTGGCCAGGGTTTCCAGCTGCATGCGCAGGGCCGGGTCGCTGGCCTGCAGGCCAGCGGTATCGATCAGCACCACGCGCTTACGCAGCAGCGGTTCCAGCGCCTGGGCCAGGGACTGGCCCGGGTCGACGTAGGTCACCGGCACATTGAGGATGCGCCCCAGGGTCTTGAGCTGCTCCTGGGCACCGATGCGGAAGCTGTCCATGCTCACCAGCGCCAACTGCGGGGCGCCGTACTTGAGCACGTAGCGCGCAGCCAGCTTGGCCAGGGTGGTGGTCTTGCCCATGCCGGCCGGGCCGACCATGGCGATCACACCGCCCTCTTCAATCGGCTCCACCTCGGGGATTTCGATCATCCGCGCCAGGTGCGCCAGCAGCATGCGCCAGGCCTGGCGTGGCTCTTCGATCTCAGTCGTGAGGTCGAGCAGTTCACGGGCAATCGGGCCGGACAGGCCGATGCGCTGCAGGCGGCGCCAGAGGTTGGCCTGCTGCGGCTTGCTGCCTTGCAGCTGGCTCCAGGCCAGCGAGCCGAGCTGCACTTCCAGCAGCTCGCGCAGGCCCGACAGCTCCGAGCGCATGGCATCGAACAGGCGCGGGTCGACTGGCGCCGGGGCTGGCGCAGCGGCAGGTGCCGGGGCGTCCACGTGCGGCTCGACCAGCGGCTCGGAGGCCGTCAGCGACTGCCCGGCGAACAATTGGCGGTTGTTGTCGCTGGTGTCGCTGCGCTGGTCCAGTTCGGCCTGGGCCGTGGCAATGCGCGTGTGGGTCTTGCGCAGCTCTTCTTCAAGCTCGGCGTTGGGTACGCGCGGGGCCAGGGCGGACAATTTGTAGTCCAGCGCGGCCGTCAATTCGACACCACCGGCGATGCGGCGGTTACCGATGATGGCGGCATCGGAGCCAAGCTCATCCCGGACCAGCTTCATGGCCTGACGCATATCGGCGGCGAAAAATCGCTTAACTTGCATTATCCACTACCTCAGCCGTTAGGGCCCACGGTGGCAACGATGGTGACTTGCTTGTTGTCAGGTATTTCCTGATACGCCAGAACATGCAAATTCGGTACAGCCAGGCGACCGAAGCGCGACAGCATGGCGCGGATCGGGCCGGCGACCAGGAGAATGGCCGGCTGGCCTTGCATCTCTTGGCGCTGGGCCGCGTCAATCAGCGAACGCTGCAGCTTTTCGGCCATGCTCGGTTCCAGAAGAACACCGTCTTCCTGACCCTGCCCGGCCCTTTGCAGACTATTGAGCAAAATCTGTTCCAACCTCGGTTCAAGGGTGATCACCGGCAGCTCAGACTCAACGCCGACAATGCTTTGCACGATGGCGCGACACAATCCGACGCGCACCACAGCCACCAGCGCGGCGGTATCTTGACTCTTGCCCGCGTTGTTGGCGATGGCCTCGGCGATGCTGCGGATATCGCGCACCGGCACTTGCTCGGACAGCAATGCCTGCAGGACCTTGAGCAGCCCCGACAAGGAAATGACACCCGGCACCAATTCTTCTGCCAGTTTAGGCGAAGCCTTGGACAACACTTGCAGCAATTGCTGCACTTCCTCATGGCCGATCAGCTCGTGACAGTGCTTTTGCAGGATCTGGTTGAGGTGCGTGGCCACCACCGTACTGGCATCGACCACGGTATAGCCCAGCGACTGCGCCTGGGAGCGCTGGCCGACGTCGATCCACACCGCCTCCAGGCCAAAGGCCGGGTCGCGTGCGGCAATGCCGTTGAGGGTGCCAAATACCTGGCCCGGGTTGATCGCCAGTTCGCGATCCGGGTAAATCTCCGCTTCAGCCAGGATCACCCCCATCAACGTGAGGCGGTAGGCGCTGGGCTGCAGGTCGAGGTTGTCGCGAATGTGCACAGTGGGCATGAGGAAACCCAGGTCTTGGGACAGCTTCTTGCGCACGCCCTTGATCCGCGCCAGCAACTGGCCGCCCTGGTTGCGGTCGACCAGCGGGATCAAGCGGTAACCGACCTCAAGGCCGATCATGTCGATCGGGGTAACGTCGTCCCAGCCCAGCTCCTTGGTTTCCAGCGCACGCTGTGGCGAGGGCAGCAGGTCCTGCTGGCGCTGCGCCTCTTCCTGGGCCTTGACCTTCACCTGCTGCTGTTTCTTCCACACCAGGTAGGCACCGCCGCCGGCCATCAGGCCAAGGCTGAGGAAGGCCACATGCGGCATGCCCGGCACCAGGCCCATGATGATCATCAGCGCACCGGAGACCGCCAGGGCCTTGGGTGAGTCGAACATCTGCCGGTTGATCAACTTGCCCATGTCTTCCGAGCCCGAAGCCCGGGTGACCATGATGGCCGCAGCGGTGGACAGCAGCAGTGATGGCAATTGCGCCACCAAACCGTCACCGATGGTCAACAAGGCGTACACCTTGCCGGCTTCGCTGAACGGCATGCCGTGCTGGAGCATGCCGATGAGCATGCCGCCGATGAGGTTGATGAACAGGATCAGCAGGCCGGCGATGGCGTCGCCGCGCACGAACTTGCTGGCACCGTCCATCGAGCCATAGAACTCGGCCTCCTGCGCGACCTCGGAGCGGCGGGCCTTGGCCTGGGCTTGGTCGATCAAGCCGGCGTTGAGGTCGGCGTCGATGGCCATCTGTTTGCCGGGCATGGCATCGAGGGTGAAGCGCGCGCTTACCTCGGAAATACGCCCAGCACCCTTGGTCACCACGACGAAGTTGATGATCATGAGGATGGCGAACACCACCGCACCGACCACGTAGTTGCCGCCGATGACCACTTCACCGAAGGCCTGGATCACCTTGCCCGCAGCGCCATGGCCCTCCTGGCCGTGGAGCATGACCACACGGGTGGAGGCGACGTTCAGGGCCAGGCGCAGCAGCGTCGCCACCAGCAGGATGGTGGGGAATGCGGCGAAGTCGAGTGGGCGCAGGGCGTAGACGCAGACCAGCAGCACCACGATCGACAGGGCGATGTTGAAGGTGAAGAACACGTCGAGCAGGAACGGCGGTATCGGCAACATCATCATTGCCAACATCACCAGCAGCAACAGCGGCACACCCAGGTTGCCCCGGCCGAGACCGGCCAGGTTGTGGCGTGCGTTGTTGATTAACTGAGTGCGATCCACCGCGAGTCCTCTTGATGCAAAACTTTGACGCCCAGGGGGCGCCTGGGCGTGGCTCTGCAAGAAGCCTTCCAACTTTGCTGTTTGGGTGTTCGCCTTGGGGTTTTTGGTGGGTTTGAGATCGAGCGCCGCCCGCGCGGCGCATCGCGAGCAACGCTCGCTCCTACGTTTGTTTTTGGCCAGTAACGCCTATGACAGGCGCGCGCGACCGCCTTGGCGCATGGCGCGTTATCGCGTCGAACATACAAGGCGGTCGCGCGCGAATGCCCCAGGAATAATTGGCCCGAAACAAACGTAGGAGCGAGCGTTGCTCGCGATGCGCCGCGCGGGCGGCGCTCGATCTCACAGGCGCTGAACGACCATCGCCATGCACCTATCAGCTATCGCGCCGCAAATCCGGCGGAATCGGCAAATCATCCTTCAACGGCTCCGGCCGCTTGCCCTTGCCCGACCGGTACTGACGAATCTGGAACACATACGCCAACACCTGCGCCACCGCCAGGTACAACCCCGCCGGGATCTCGTGTTCAAGCTCGGTGGAGTAATAGATCGCCCGCGCCAGGGCCGGCGATTCAAGGATCTGGATTTTGTGCTCGACACCAATCTCGCGAATCTTCAACGCCATGAAATCAGTACCCTTGGCCAGCAGCAAGGGCGCTGCCCCGCCCTTCTCCGGGTCGTACTGCAGAGCAACGGCATAGTGCGTGGGGTTGGTGATGATCACGTCCGCCTGCGGCACCGCCGCCATCATGCGCCGCTGCGACACCTCGCGCTGCAACTGGCGAATACGCTGCTTGACCTCAGGCTTGCCCTCCGAGTCCTTGTACTCGTCACGCACTTCCTGCTTGGTCATTTTCATTTTCTTGTGCGTCTGCCACAGCTGGAACGGCACGTCCGCCGCCGCGATCAGCAGCAGCCCCGCCGACATCCACAGCGCACTCCACCCCACCACCTGAACACTGTGAATGATCGCCTGTTCCAGCGGCTCATTGGCAATCGACAGCAACGCCTGGCGGTCGCTGACCAGCACCACCACCGCCACGATCAGGATCGCGAAAAACTTGGCCAACGCCTTCAGCAGCTCAGTCAAGGCATGCATCGAGAACATGCGCTTGATCCCCGACAGCGGGTTCATGCGGCTGAATTTGGGCTGCAGCAGGCTGCCGGAAAACAGGAAACCGCCCAACGCGATCGGAGCAACGAACGAGATCACGAACAGCAGAATCAGTACGGGCTGCACCGCCCAGATCGCCATCTTGCCCGAGGCCAGCAAAAACGCGCCCATGGCGCGCTCGTCGACGATCATGTCGCGGGTCAGACTGAAGTTCATGCGCATCACGCTCAGCAGCGTCTCGGCCAAGTGGCCGCCGAACATCAGCAGGCCGCCGGCGCCTGCCAGGGTCACCGCCACCGTGTTCAGCTCCTTGGAGCGGGCGATCTCACCTTTTTCGCGCGAATCGCGCTTGCGCTTGTCAGTGGGGTCTTCTGTCTTGTCCTGACCACTCTCGCTTTCAGCCATGCTCAGCGCGCCCTTGCCAGATCACGCAGCCATTGCAGCGCGTCGCTGGCCAATGCCTGGTAGTGGGAAAGCATATCGGCCAGGCCGATCCAGAAAATCCCCATGCCCATGACCAGTGTCAGCGGGAAGCCAATGGAGAAGATGTTCAGCTGTGGCGCCGCCCGCGTCATCACGCCAAAGGCGATGTTCACCACCAGCAGCGCGGCAATAACCGGCAAGATCAGCAACAACCCGGCACCGAACACCCAACCCAGGCGCCCGGCCATTTCCCAGAACTGGTTGACCATCAGCGCATTGCCCACCGGCAAGGTGGTGAAGCTTTCGGTCAGCACCTCGAAAACCACCAAGTGCCCGTTCATCAACAGGAACAGCACACTGACCAACATGGTCATGAACTGGCTGATCACCGTGACGTTGACGCCGTTGGCCGGGTCGACCATCGAGGCGAAGGCCATGCCCATCTGCACCGCGACGATCTGGCCAGCGATGACGAAGGCCTGGAACAGCAGCTGCAACGAGAACCCAAACAACGCCCCGACGATGATCTGCTCGCCACACAGCAGCAGGCCCTGCAGGCTCAACGGCTCGAACTCGGGCAACGGCGGCAGCGCCGGGACGATCACCACGGTGATGGCCACCGCCACGTACAGGCGCACCCGCGCCGGCAGCATGCGCGTGCCGAAGATCGGCATGGTCATCAGCACTGCCGTCACCCGGAACAACGGCAGGATGAAGGTGGCGACCCAGGTGCCGATCTGTGCGTTGGTCAGCTCCAGCATGGCCGTGTCAACCGATCAGCTGCGGGATGCTGGTGTAGAGCGTGGTGATGTATTCCATGAACTTCTGCACCAGCCAAGGCCCCGCGACGATCAGCGTGACCAGCATTACCAGCAGACGCGGCAGGAAGCTCAGGGTCTGTTCGTTGATCTGCGTGGCGGCCTGGAACATCGCCACCATCAGGCCCACCAGCAGGCTCGGCACCACCAGGATGGCGACCATCAGCGTGGTCAGCCACAGTGCATCGCGGAACAGGTCGACAGCAACTTCAGGGGTCATGCGTGGCTCTCCTTGACGGCGTCAGACGCCGCCGAAACTACTGGCCAGTGTGCCCATGATCAGCGCCCAGCCATCGACCAGGACGAACAGCATGATCTTGAACGGCAGCGAAATGATCAGCGGCGACAGCATCATCATACCCATGGCCATCAGCACGCTGGCGACCACCATGTCGATGATCAGGAACGGGATGAAGATCATGAAGCCGATCTGGAACGCGGTCTTCAGCTCGGACGTGACGAAGGCCGGCACCAGGATGGTCAGTGGCACCTGGTCAGGGCCTTCGATGTCGGTGCGCTTGGACAGGCGCATGAACAAGTCCAGGTCGCTCTGCCGGGTCTGCGCCAGCATAAAGTCCTTCAGAGGCCCCTGGGCCTTGTCGATGGCCTGTTGGGCAGTCATCTGCTCTTTCAGGTAGGGCTGCAGCGCATCCTGGTTCACCCGGTCGAACACCGGCGCCATGATGAACATGGTCAAAAACAGCGCCATGCCGGTCAGAATCTGGTTCGAAGGCGTCTGCTGCAAGCCCAGGGCCTGACGCAAAATCGAGAAGACAATGATGATGCGGGTGAAGCTGGTCATCAGGATGACGAACGCCGGGATGAAGCTCAGCGCCGTCATGATCAGCAGGATCTGCAGGCTGACCGAATACTCCTGCTGCCCGTCTGCCCCATTGGACAGGGTGATGGCCGGGATCGACAGCGGGTCGGCAGCCAGGGCCAATGGCGCGGCCAGCAGCAGCGCCAGGGTCAACATCATGCGCAGCACGCCGGTCATCACTTCTTGTCCTTCTGGTCCTTGCCCATCAGCTCCATCAGCCGCTGGGCAAACTCCGGCGCTGCCTGACGGGCAGTTGCGGGCACTTCGACGGGTTCGGCCAGCACATGCAGGGCCTCGATACTGCCTGGGGTGTGGCCGATCAGGATCTGCTCCTTGCCGACCTGCACCAGCAACAGGCGGTCACGCGGGCCAATGGCCCGGCTGCCGACGATCTCGATCACCTGGCCACCTTTGACCGCCGCGCCTTGCATGCGGCGCAACATCCAGGCCAGGAAGAAGATCAGGCCCACCACCAACAGCAGGCCAAAGACCATCTGCGCCAGTTGCCCACCCAGGCTGCCAGGCGCGGCAGCGGTGGTTGCCGCAGGGTTGGCCGCCGCGCAGGCCCACTGGCTGGCGAGCAGCCCGGCAAAAGCAGCGCCGGCGCGCATCGTGCCCTTCACTCAGCGCAGCTTCTTGATACGTTCGCTGGGGCTGATCACGTCGGTCAGGCGGATGCCGAACTTCTCGTTGACCACCACCACTTCGCCATGGGCGATCAGCGTGCCATTGACCAGCACGTCGAGCGGCTCGCCGGCCAGGCGGTCGAGTTCGATCACCGACCCCTGGTTGAGCTGCAGCAGGTTGCGGATGTTGATCTCGGTGCTGCCCACTTCCATGGAAATGTTCACCGGAATGTCCAGGATCACGTCCAGGTTAGGGCCTTCGAGGCTGACATTCTCGTTCGGCCGCGGCGAGCTGGCGAACTCTTCCATCGGCAGGCGGCCAGCGCCGCTGTTACCGGTGTCGCCGCCCAGCAGCGCGTCGATATCGGCCTGGCCGGCATCACCGGTTTCCTCCAGCGCCGCCGCCCATTCGTCGGCCAGGGCCTGGTCTTCCGCGGACGTGATCTCGTTTTCGTTAGCCATGATTTCCTCGACAGGCATTCAATTCGTAGTGAGCGACCGGCACGCCGTCAGCGGCGTTCGATCGGGTCGATGATCTGCAGGGCCAGGTTGCCCTTGTGCGAACCCAGCCGCGCCTTGAACGAGGGCACGCCGTTGGCGCGCAGCACCAAGTGCTCGGGCAGCTCCACCGGGATCACATCGCCAGGCTGCATGTGCAGGATGTCGCGCAGCTTCAGCTGGCGGCGGGCAACCGTGGCGGTCAGTGGCACGGCCACGTCGAGCACGTCTTCGCGCAGGGCCTTGACCCAGCGCTCGTCCTGGTCGTCCAGGTCGGACTGGAAGCCCGCATCGAGCATCTCGCGCACCGGCTCGATCATCGAGTACGGCATGGTCACGTGCAGGTCGCCGCCACCGCCGTCCAGCTCGATGTGGAAGGTCGACACCACCACCGCCTCGCTGGGGCCGACGATGTTGGCCATGGCCGGGTTGACCTCGGAGTTCATGTACTCGAAGTTGACCGGCATGATGGCTTGCCAGGCTTCCTTGAGGTCGACGAAGCATTGGTCGAGGACCATGCGCACCACGCGCAACTCGGTCGGGGTGAACTCGCGGCCTTCGATCTTGGCGTGACGGCCGTCACCGCCAAAGAAGTTGTCCACCAGCTTGAACACCAGCTTGGCGTCGAGGATGAACAGCGAGGTGCCGCGCAGTGGCTTGATCTTGACCAGGTTGAGGCTGGTCGGCACATACAGCGAATGCACGTACTCGCCGAACTTCATCACCTGCACGCCACCCACCGCCACGTCCGCCGAGCGGCGCAGCAGGTTGAACATGCTGATGCGGGTGTAGCGGGCAAAGCGCTCGTTGATCATTTCCAGGGTCGGCATACGACCGCGGACGATACGATCCTGGCTGGTCAGGTCGTAGCTTTTGATACTGCCTGGCTCGGAAGCGCTCTCGGTCTGCACCAGACCATCGTCGACACCGTGCAACAGCGCATCGATTTCATCCTGGGACAGCAGGTCCTGTACGGCCATTGCGGACTCCTACTGCAATACGAAATTGGTGAACAGCAACTGGTCGATGACCGGCTTGCCGACTTCCTTCTGGGCGACTTCCTGCACCACGGCGGTGGCTTTCTGGCGCAGCATCTCTTGCCCTACCGGGCTGCCGGCCAGGGTGTCGAAGCCCTGCCCGGAGAACATCATCACCAGGTTGTTGCGAATCACCGGCATGTGCACCTTGAGGGCATCCAGGTCAGCCTGGTTGCGCGCTTGCAGGGTGATGCTCAGTTGCATGTAGCGCTGGCGGCCGTTCTGGTTGAAGTTGACCACGAAGGCCGGGGTGAGCGCTTCGTAGATGGCCACAGGCTTGACGTTGGCGGCGGCCGGGTCGGTGGCCGGCGCGGAGTCGCTCTTGTGCATGATGAACCAGGTAGCGCCCACCGAAAGGCCGATCGCCAGCACCAGGCCCAGCACCAACAGCAGGATCAGCTTGAGTTTGCCTTTTGTGGCGGGGTCTTTTACTGCTTCGGTTTTCGCCATGCCAATAATCCGTCGTCCATCGGGGGTTCAAAGGAGGATGACGTGGCTTGAGCAAGTGTTATGCCAGGTTTTGGGTGGGGGATGGAATGAGGTTTGGGTGGGTTTGGCGTTAGGGGGGCAGCGCCTGGGAGATCGAGCGCCGCCCGCGCGGCGCATCGCGAGCAACGCTCGCTCCTACGTTTGTTTCGGGCCAATTATTCCTGGGGCATACGCGCGCGACCGCCTCTGACGCATGGCGCGATATCGCGTCGAACAAACAAGGCAGTCGCGCGCACCTGTCACAGGCGTTATTGGCCGAAAACAAACGTAGGAGCGAGCGTTGCTCGCGATGCGCCGCGCGGGCGGCGCTCGATCTCAACGGCACCAACAACCTAAAGACAGGCACCCCGCCCTCACGCGTAATAATCAACCGCACTGTCGCCAATCACCACCTGCTGCTCAACCGGCCTGCTGCTATCGACCTGCTCGGAGCCGCCCTGCCCGGCCTGTTGCCGCGCCGCGACGCCCGACAGATTGCTGCCCTGCTCCTGCGCCTGCTGATGCTGTTGCCCGCGTGACTGGTCAGCAACATTGACGTCTGGCTGCGCCAGGCCCTGCTGGGTAAACAGCTCGCGCAAGCGGTGCACCTGGCTGTCGAGGGCATCACGCACACCAGCGTGGCCACTGATGAAGGTCACCTGGGTCGACTGATCCGCCGCTACATTGACGCGAATGTCCAGCCGCCCCAACTCGGCGGGCTCCAGCTGGATGTCTGCCGACTTGAGGTTCTGGCTGGACAGGTACATGACCCGATTCACCAGGCCTTCGGTCCAGGCGTTCTGGTTCATCGGCAAGGGTTGGTGCAAAGGGCTGGCATTCGCCGGCACGGCATTGGCGGTTTTCGCCGTGGCCGCCTGGGTCAGGCTGGCCAGGCGATCGGCGAAATCGTCGACGCGCGTGTCGCTGCTGGCGCTCTTGGTGTCCTTCAGGCCCTCTTCAAGCAGTGCACCGAAGGCCTTGTCGCCTGGCTCGCCCGCCTCACCCTCAGCGGTATCGACCAGATTCGCCAAGGTATTGACGGCTCCTCGGCCTTCATCCCCCTGAGCCTGCGAGGGGTCCA
Source organism: Pseudomonas sp. NGC7 (assembly GCF_047159675.1). NCBI lineage: Bacteria > Pseudomonadati > Pseudomonadota > Gammaproteobacteria > Pseudomonadales > Pseudomonadaceae > Pseudomonas > Pseudomonas sp. NGC7. Next base: position 5,087,754 of record NZ_BAAFZY010000001.1, read on the forward strand.
CGGCGTGTGCCGAGGTGGTGCCTTTGGCCTGGGCGCTCTGTTCCAGTGCCAGGCGCAAGGTTGGCAGGTTGGCCAAGGGGTCGGCGTCGGGGTCGAACGCCTCTTCGGCGGCAGGCTCCTCCGTCAGCGCTGCGCTGGCTTGCGACTGTGCAGTGGCAGCCTGAAGCACGGGCGCCACGGCCTCAGCCTGGGCTTGAATCAGTTGCGCACCGGGCTGCGCATCGGTGACCTGGCCGGCCACCAGGCTGGCGTCGCGCAACCCTGTGTCGGCGGGGTCTGAGGCCTGATCGTCGGCTGGCAATTTGTTGCCGTCATCGGCAACCGATGGCTTGTCGGCAGCCTCTTTCTTGCCGCCGTGTGCCACTTCTGGCTTGTCCTTGGGTTTGGCTTGGGCGACCTTGTCGTCCTGCCCAAACGCTTTCTGCTTGGCCATGACCTGGTCGAAGCCACCGCCCGCGTCACCCAGCGCCTGCGAGGGCTTGTCCACCATCGAGCTGGTCGCTCGCGACGACTTGCCAACAGCGTTTGCTTGCAACAAAGGATTGGGTGCGACAGGCATTGAGCGGTCTCCGCGCCAGAAACTGAAAAGTCATCCGGGCAAAGAAAAGCAAGACTCGCGCCAAGTCGCGCATCAGCCCGCCGAGATACGGTGCTCCTCACCGCGGTAGAAGCGCCGAACCTCTACATATTCCAGGTCGATACGGTTGATCAGGTCCTCGATGCCATATAGCGGTGGCTGGCGCACGCGGTCTTCCAGTTGCTGGCACAGGCCAGCCAGCGCGACAGCCCCCATGTTGCTGCTGCTGCCCTTGAAGCTATGCGCCGCCGAGCCCAGCTCATCGGCGTTTTTGGCAGCGTGCAACTCGCTCAAGCGCCGCTCGGAGTCATCCAGGAATGTCTGCACCAGATGCAGGTAGCCATCCTCCATGACCTCACGCAGGTCGTTGAGCACCTTGTGGTCGATATGAATCTCAGTCACTTGCTCACTCCTTGATCAAGCCAGATTATGCCCGAGCCAGCCCCAGGGTCACAGGCGGGCTCACCATACAAACTCTACCCGGGCGCAGCGGCCGCCTTCGCACCATTGCGCGTTACTGCCCAGCCGCGTTACCAGCTGCAGGCCACGGCCACTCAACCCCTGCTCCGAGGGCGGCTGCGACAGCACCCGCTGCACATCGAACCCTGCGCCGCTGTCACGCACCTCGATCATCAGACGCCCGCCATCGGCGAGGGGTTCAACCTTCAAGTCGATGCGCACAAAACCGTCAGCCAATGCCGCCAAGCGCCGGGCACGCTCCCGGTAGTAATCGGCAAAGCCCTGCACATCGCGCTTGAGCCGCGAATCCAGGCCCAACACCCCATGCTCCAAGGCATTGGAGAACAGCTCGCTGAGCACACTGTGCAGGTTGCCAGTGCGCGCGCGCAGCGGGTGGATTTCCTGCAACAGCTGCACCAGGTACGGCACTGGGTTGGACTGCTTCAGGCTTTCGCCGCGCAGTTCGAACCCAAGCGACCAATCCAGCGGGCTGGGGCGACCGCGTTCAGCGTAGATCATCGGCGCCGGCACCCGCTCATCGGCCGCGAACATGCGGATATCGCACAGGCTGATGTCGTCCCGAGGCTGCCCGCCGAAATGTTCCAAGGCCTGCATCACCTCATCAAACAAGTGGGCCGGGTCTCGGTTGCCAGCCAGCACCCCTTGCAGGCGCTCGACGCCAAACAAGCGTTCCTGGTCATCGGCCGTGTCCAGCACGCCGTCTGACAACAGCAACAAGCGCTCACCCGACGCCAACGGCAGCACTTGCGTGCTGTCGTCGAAGCGCTCAGGGGCAAGAATACCCAGCGGCAAATGCCGCGAAGCCAGCGCCGACAGCACTTCGCCGCCTGCAGATAAGCGATAGCCGTCCGGCATGCCACCATTCCAAACCTCCACCGAACCACGCTGCACGCTCAGGTTGAGCATCACTGCACAGCAAAACATGTCCACCGGCAGGATGCGTTTGAGCTTGGCGTTCATTTCGCGCAGGGTCTGCGCCAGGCCATACCCCTTGGCTGTCATGCCGTAGAACACTTCTGCCAGGGGCATGGCGCCAACGGCGGCGGGCAGGCCGTGGCCGGTGAAATCCCCCAGCAGCACCTGCATGTCCCCCGAGGGCGTGAACGCGGCCAGCAGCAGGTCACCGTTGAACAGCGCGTAGGGCGATTGCAGGTAGCGAATATTGGGCGCAGCCAGGCAGCCCGCATGGGCCACCTTGTCGAATACCGCCTTGGCCACCCGCTGCTCGTTGAGCAGGTGGTGATGGTGGCGGGTGATTTCGTCGCGCTGGGCGAGCACGGTGGCCTGCAGCCTGCGCAGGCGGCCCATGGCGCGTATCTTGGCGGCGAGAATCACCGGGCTATAGGGCTTGGCCATGAAGTCATCGCCGCCGGCCTCCAGGCAGCGCACCAAGGCATCCTCCTCGTTCAACGAGGTGAGGAATATGATCGGCACCAACGCTTCTCCGGCCAGGGCCTTGATCTGCCGGGCCGCTTCGAAACCGTCCATCACCGGCATCAGCGCATCAAGCAGCACCAGGTGCGGGCGCCGTTCGACAAACAGCGCCACCGCCTGCTCGCCGTTTTCTGCGGTGAACACCTGATGCCCCTGGCGCCGGACGATTTGCGCCAGCAACAAGCGGTCGGCGGCCCCGTCTTCGGCGACCAGCACGGTCAACGCCTGTTCGGCAGCCATCACGCGGCTCAACTGATATCGAACAGTTTTTCGAAATTGGAGATGGCGAGAATCTTGCGCACATCGGAGCTGGCATGCACCACACGCACGTCCGAATCGTCGCCGCCCGCGTGATCGCGCAGCAGCAACAACATGCCGAGCGCCGAGCTATCGAGGTAGGTGGTGTCTTTCAGGTCCACGACCACCGAGTCCGGCCGACCCGGCTGGCGCTCGTAGGCTTCGCGAAACTCCTGGTGCTTGCCGAAATCGAAACGACCCTTGACCGTGATCGTCAGCTTTTTCCCGTCCTGCGAAAAATCAGTCTCGACTGCCATGCTAGCGATTCCTTCGATGATGGCGGATGCAACCTTTTAAGGTTTAGCAGCCTGGGGTGGGAGTGCAAGCGAGACGGCCAACAGATCCCCCTCAGCGACGCGCCCCCCTGTAGGAGCAGCCTTGTGCTGCGAAGGGGCCGTGAGGGCAAGCTGGGGCTACTGGCCTCTTCGCAGCGCAAGGCTGCTCCTACAAGGAATTGTGCGTCGACGATTAGAAACAAGGAATTGCGCGCCGGCGATAAGAAATCAGGGGTGATTCTGCCTGGGCAAGCGCTGCGACAGCTCATCCAGCAAGCGCTGCTCGCGCTTGTCTTCGGCGCGCCGCGCTTCATCCAGGTAACGCTGTACCAACTTGCGCAACCCCTCGACTCGGGCATAGGCCTGCTGCCAAGTGCCGCGGGCGTTGTTCAGGTTGTTCTGGTGCCAGGTCAGGCTCTGGCGCTGCTGGGTCATGGCTGTTTCCAGCTGCCCGAGAAAGCGCTGGTAATTGACCAGCCAGCTGCCATTGACGCCCTGGCCGCCGCGGTTGATCCACTGCAGCTGGTAGTCCTCGCGAAAACGCTCCAGCTCAGCCAACTTGACCTGCGCCTGGGTCACCAGTTGCTGAAAATGCCCAAGGCGCTGGGCGGCCTTGCGCTCGGCCTCTTCGGCCATGTCCACCACCGGCGCCAGGCGCGCGGCACGTCCGGGCAGTGCCATGGCCTATCAACCGCCCGCCGGAGGCGTGAATATCGCCCCCAGCTGATCGCGGCTCTGCGCCATGCCGACGTTTTCGTCCAGCGCTTGACGTAGAAAGTCCACCAAGCGGGACTGCAAGGCGATCGCCAGGTCGGTCTCCGGGTCGCCACCGGCCACATAGGCACCGACGCTGATCAGGTCGCGGCTCTGCGACAGGCGCGACCACAACTGCTTGAATTTTTGCGCCTGGCGCAGATGATCAGCATCGACCACCTGGGGCATTACCCGGCTGATCGACGCTTCGATGTCGATCGCGGGGTAGTGGCCTTCTTCGGCCAAGCGCCGGGACAACACGAAGTGGCCGTCGAGCACCCCCCGCGCCGAGTCGGCGATCGGGTCCTGCTGGTCGTCGCCCTCCGACAATACCGTGTAGAACGCAGTGATCGAGCCGCCACCCGGCTCGCCATTGCCCGCCCGCTCCACCAGCTTCGGCAGCTTGGCGAACACCGACGGCGGGTAACCGCGGGTGGCCGGCGGCTCACCGATCGCCAAGGCGATCTCACGCTGAGCCTGGGCAAAACGGGTCAGCGAATCCATCAGCAACAGGACATTCTTGCCCTTGTCGCGGAAGTATTCGGCAATGCGCGTGCAATACATGGCCGCGCGCAGGCGCATCAACGGCGCGTCATCCGCGGGCGAGGCGACCACTACCGAGCGCTTGAGGCCCTCTTCACCGAGGATGTGCTCGATGAACTCCTTCACCTCGCGGCCCCGCTCGCCGATCAGCCCAACGACGATGATCTCGGCTTCGGTGAAGCGCGTCATCATGCCCAGCAACACCGACTTACCCACACCGGTACCGGCGAACAGGCCCAGGCGCTGGCCACGGCCGACGGTGAGCAGGCCGTTGATGCTGCGGATGCCCACGTCCAGCGGCACGCTGATGGGGTCGCGGTTGAGCGGGTTGATCACCGGGCCATCCATCGGCACCCAGTCTTCGGCCTTCATGCCGCCTTTGCCATCGAGGGCGCGCCCGGCGCCATCCAGCACCCGCCCGAGCATGCTCATGCCCATGGGCAGGCGGCCGCCGTCGTCCAGCGGTACCACCCGCGCACCAGGGGCGATGCCGACGATGCTGCCAACCGGCATGAGGAATACCTTGGACCCGGCAAAGCCCATGACTTCGGCCTCGACCTGCACCGGGTGGTAGCTGTCGTCGTTGATCACCAGGCAGCGGCTACCCACTGCGGCACGCAGGCCTTCGGCTTCGAGGGTGAGGCCAACCATGCGCAGCAGGCGGCCTTCAACGATCGGCTGCACCGGCAGCTCGATCGCCTCGGCGTAACTGCCCAGGCGTTTGCCGAAACTGGTGCGGTCAAGGCGCATCGGGGCGGTCCAGGTCGATCGACACATCGGCCGGTGCGGGGTGCAGGGAATGGTCGTGAAGCTGGTCGAACAGCTGCGCCACCGCCTTCTCGATGCGTGTTTCCATGCTGGCGTCGATACGGCTGTGGGCGGTCTCGATGCGGCAGCCACCCGGCAGCAAGGCTTCGTCTTCGAGCAGCCGCCAATTTTCTTCGTGGCGCTCGCGCAGGGCTTTGGCCAGTTCGAAGTCCTGGGGGTTGAGGTGAATGCGGATGTTGTCCGCGCCCATTGGCAGCAGCTTGAGGGCTTCGCGCAGCACGTGGGTAATCTGGCTGGAATCGCTGCGCAGCTCGCGGCCGATCACCTGGCGGGTCATGTGCGCGACCAGGTGCACCAGGGTTTTCTCGATCTGCGTGTCTTGCTCGGCGATGGGCGCCATCAGGTTGACCATCAGCCGCTCGAGGCTGCCGACCTTGGCCGCCAGGGCCTGCTCAGCCTCTTGGCGCACCTTCAGCTGGGTGCTGTGAAAGCCCTCGCGCTCGCCGGTGGCAAAGCCTTCGTTGTAAGCGTCCTGGCGAATGGCTTCGAGTTCTTCGAGGGTCAGCGGCTGGACTTCTTCCAGCGGCACTTCCTCGACTTCTTCCTCGATGACTTCGGGTTCCGGTTCAGGCTCGGGTTGCGGCTCGGGTTCCGGGTCGAAGCTGGGCAGCGCCCAGACATCGACGCCCTCGAGGTCGCGGGCGCGGATCAGGTCGCTGGGGTGATGTTCTTTGCTGGACATGCTGTGATGTTCTCAAACCACGTTCAGCCAACGCGATCCCTGTGGGAGCGGGCTTGCCCGCGAATGCGTCGGCAGGGACAACCTCATCACCCGATCTGGCGCCTTCGCGGGCAAGCCCGCTCCCACAGTGGGCTGCGCCAGTCGGCAGAATCCGGCAACGTTAGATCATTTCCTCGGCACCCTTGCCGCCGAGCACGATCTCGCCGGCCTCGGCCATGCGTCGGGCGATGGTGAGGATTTCTTTCTGTGCCGTTTCCACGTCGCTGACCCGTACCGGCCCTTTGGCCTCCAGGTCGTCGCGCAGCAGTTCCGACGCACGTTTGGACATGTTCTTGAAGATCTTGTCCTTGACCCGCTCGTCGGCGCCTTTGAGCGACACCACCAGCACGTCCGAAGACACCTCGCGCAGCAGCGCCTGGATGCCACGGTCGTCGACGTCGGCCAGGTTATTGAAGACGAACATGAGGTCTTCGATCTGCTCCGAGAGGTCGTTGTCGACTTCGCGGATCGAGTCCATCAGCGCACCTTCCACCGAACTGTCGAGGAAGTTCATGATGTCAGCCGCACGCTTGATACCGCCCAAGGTGGTCCGCGCAGCATTGGAGTTGCCCGAGAACTGCTTCTCGAGGATCTGGTTCAGCTCCTTCAGCGCCGCCGGTTGCACGGTGTTCAGCGACGACACGCGCAGGATGATGTCCAGGCGCACCTTGTGGTCAAAGTTGCTCAGCACTTCACCGGCCTGGTCAGGGTCCAGGTAGGCGACCACGATGGCCTGGATCTGCGGGTGCTCATAGCGGATCACATCGGCCACGGCACGCGGCTCCATCCACTTGAGGCTGTCCAGGCCGCTGGTGTTGCCCCCCAGCAGGATGCGGTCGATCAGGCCGTTGGCCTTGTCCTCGCCCAAGGCCTGGTTGAGCATCTTGCGGATGTAACCGTCAGAGCCCACGCCCAGGCTGGTCTGGTCGCCGACGATGTCGACGAACTCGCTCATCACCTGCTCGACCTGGTCGCGGTGCACGTTGCCCATCTGCGCCATGGCCACGCCCACACGTTGCACTTCCTTGGGGCCCATGTGCCGCAGTACCTGGGCCGCATCGGTTTCACCCAGCGAGAGCAGGAGGATCGCCGCTTTGTCGACGCGGCTCAGCTTGGCGGTAACGGCTCGGTTATCACTCATCGGCGTTGATCCAGTCTTTCACGACCTGGGCCACGCGGCCCGGGTCTTCGGCCACCAGGCCTTTGATTGCGTTGAGCTGTGCCTCGTAGCCCTCGCTCGGGCTTGGCAACAGAATGCTTGTCGGGCCACCCAGACTGACGCGGTCGTTGGCCAGTTCGCCATCCAGACCGATCATGCCGCCCAGCTCCATGTCGCTGTCTGAGGCAGCCTGCTTGCCGCCCCCTGTGATGTTGTTGAGCACCGGGCGCAGCACGCCGAACACCAGCACCAGGATGAACACCACGCCCAGCACTTGCTTGACGATGTCCCAGAACCACGGCTGCTGATAGAAGGCGATGTCGGCGATTTCTTCGCCACGGTCGGCGGCAAACGGCACGTTGATCACCGTCACGCTGTCGCCACGGCTGGCATCGAAGCCGACTGCGTCCTGCACCAGGCGGGTAAAGCGCGCCAGGTCCTCGGTACCCCAAGGGGCACGCGTGGTCTCGCCACTGGTGGGGTCGATCTTGAGCTGGTCGTCGACCACCACCGCCACCGACAGGCGGGTCATGCGGCCCTGCTGCTGACGGGTGTGGCTGATGGAGCGGTCCAGCTCGAAGTTCTTGGTGCTTTGCTGGCGTTTGTCTGCCGGGTAAGGCGCAAGCATCGGCTGGCCGGTGGCCGGGTCCATGATCTGCTGGCCGTTGGCATCCACCAGCGGCTGGCCGGGCTGGATGGCAGCGGCCGGGGTAGCGGCAGCGCCCGTGGTTTGCGGCGCAGACGCCGCACCCGGTGGCTGGTTGCTCAGCGCGCCGGGCACGCCTTGCGGGCCCTGGCTGCTGGCGCGCTGTTCGTCGACCGACTGTTCGCTGCGCAGCGCCGGCTGGTCGGGGTTGAACTGCTCGGAGGTCGATTCGACCGCACTGAAATCCAGGTCGGCGGAGACTTCGGCCTTGTAGCGATCGTTACCCAACACCGGCTGCAAGATATTGTGCACACGCTGGGTGAGCATGCTTTCCATGCGGCGGCTGTAGTCGAACTGCTTGCCCGCCATGGTCAGGGCGGTGTCCTGCAGCTGTTCGGAGAGCAGGTTGCCCTTCTGGTCGACGACAGTGACTTGCGACTTGTCCAGCTCTGGCACGCTGGTGGCGACCAGGTTGACAATCGCCATCACTTGCCCGGCTTCCAACCCACGGCCTGGGTACAGCTCGACCAGTACCGAGGCGCTGGGCTTGCGTTCGTCACGCACGAACACCGAACTTTTCGGGATGGCCAGGTGCACGCGTGCAGCCTTGACGTTGTTCAGGCTGGAAACGGTACGGGCCAGTTCGCCTTCCAGGCTGCGGCGATAACGGGTGGCCTCCATGAACTGGCTGGTGCCCAGGCCCTGCTCCTTGTCGAGCAGCTCGAAACCGACGTTGCCATCGCTCGGCGCCACGCCTGCGGCCGCCAGTTTCAGGCGCGCACGGGAGAGGTCGTCGGCCTTGACCAACAACGCGCCGGAATTGGGCTCGACGTTGTAGGGAATGTCTGCGGCGGCCAGGGTTTCCATGACCTGCTTGGTGTCCATGCCCGACAGGCTGCCATACAGCGGCCGATAGTCCGGCTGTTGCGACCACAGCACCACGGCGAAGCCGATCGCCACGCTCGCCGCCAACCCGACCATGAGGCCGACTTGACGCAGCATGGGCATCTGCGAAATGTTTTCCAGAAACGCCATGCCGAACAGCGGCGGTTTGGCCGCTGGCTGGCCGCTCTTGGCGGGGGCGTTATCGACGACTGCTTCAGCCATGGGTTACGTCCGTCCTCAAACCGGCATCTGCATGATGTCTTGATACGCCTGGACCAGCTTGTTGCGTACCTGGGTGAGTGCCTGCATGGAGACGCTGGCCTTTTGCGAGGCGACCATGACATCGGTCAGGTCGACGCCGGTCTTGCCAATTTCGAAGGCGTTGGCCAGCTGGGTGGAAGCCTGCTGCGTCTCATGCACCTTGCCGATGGCCTGGCCGAGCATGTCGGCAAAGCTGCTCTGGCCCGGGGCCAGTTCGGGGGCAGCGGACACCTTGGGCAGCGACATGGCATCAGCCTGCATCGCGCGCATGTCCAGCATCAGACGATTGAATTCAACACCTTGGCTCATGACCTTCTCTCTCCGGCGGCCGCATTTTTTTGACACTCATGCGGCGGATAGCTCGTGTAAAGCAACAAAGGTGCCAGCCTTGCCACCCCTTCTGATTTGACGCGCCGTTGTAGGAGCGGCCTTGTGTCGCGAAAGGGCCGCAACGCGGCCCCAGGTTTTCAGCTTCGCATCAAAGATCGCCGGGGCCGCGTTGCGGCCCTTTCGCGACACAAGGCCGCTCCTACAAGGGCCGCACCCGATATAACCCGCACCAGTGGCTTATCAGCCGAAGAGGCTGGCCTCGACGTCGAACCCGGCATCGCGCATCTGCGCCAGCTTGTAACGCAGGGTGCGCGGGCTGATGCCCAGGCGCTCGGCGGCTTCCTTGCGGCGGCCGCGTTCGGCGCGCAAGGTGTCGATGATGGTCTGGTACTCATGGCGGCGCAGGTCATCGCCCAGGCCACTGGCTTCGGCAACCACGGCTGCCACTGACGGCGCCGCGCCGGCCGACAATGGAATGGCGCCCGCCAGACAGAAATCCGCCGCTTCGATCACCCCGCCCTGCTGCAGGATCAAGGCGCGCTGCAAGGCGTTGTCCAGTTCGCGCACGTTGCCGGGCCAGGCATGCGCCTGCAGGCAGGCCCGCGCATCGGCAGACAGGCGCACGGGTGCGTGCTTCATCTTGCTGACATGGCGTGCCAGCAAACGCTCGGCCAGCGGCAGGATATCGCCCTTGCGCTCGCGCAGCGCGCACCAGGCCAGGGGGAACACCGACAGCCGGTAATACAGGTCTTCACGGAAGCGGCCAGCCGCCACTTCGCCTGCCAGGTCGCGGTTGGTGGTGGCCAGCACGCGGATATCCAGACTGATCGGCTTACGCCCACCTACCCGCTCCACCTCGCGCTCCTGCAGCACCCGCAACAGCTTGGCCTGCAAGGCCAGCGGCATCTCGGAAATCTCGTCGAGCAGCAAGGTGCCGCCCTCCGCCTGCTCGAACTTGCCGGCCTGGGCCGCGATGGCGCCGGTGAAGGCGCCTTTCTCGTGGCCGAACAGCGTGGCTTCGAGCATGTTGTCGGGGATGGCCGCGCAGTTGATCGCCACAAAAGGCTCGCCCGCCCGCGGGGACTGCTGGTGAATGTAGCGCGCCAGCACTTCCTTGCCGGTACCCGACTCGCCAGAGATCAACACGGTCGAGTCACTGCGCGCTACCCGCGCAGCCAGTTCGAGCAACTGCCGGCTGGCAGGCTCGCAGGCCACCGGCCCTTCTTCTTCCGCTGCACTGACACGGCCTGCGGCGTGGCGCTCCACCAGGCTCAACAGCGCCTTGGGCTCGAAGGGCTTAACCAGGTAATCGGCAGCGCCTTGGCGCATCGCCTCCACGGCACGCTCGACTGCGGCATGCGCCGTCATCAGCAGCACCGGCAGTTGCGGCTGCTGGCGACGCAATTGCGCCAGCAGCTGATGCCCATCCATGCCGGGCATGTTCACGTCACTGACCACCAGGCTGAACGCCTCGGCCAGCACCGCTTCCAGCGCCTCTTCGGCACTGCCCACGGCCCGGTAGTCGAAGCCGCCGATTTCCAGGGTGTCGCCAAGCGCCTGGCGCAAAACGCGGTCATCCTCGACCAGCAGCACCTTGATCGCCATCAGCCCGCCTCCGCCAGTTGCCCATCGATCAGCGGCAGTTCGACCCGCACGCAGGTGCCGCGCCCAACCTTCGAACGCAGGCTGAGGGTGCCCTGGTGCGCCCGCACCACAGCCTTGACCACGGCCAGGCCCAGCCCGGTGCCGGTGGCCTTGGTGGTCAAGAACGGCTCACCCAGGCGGCCCAGCAAATCGGCGTCGATACCGCTGCCGGCATCACTCACGCACAGGTGCAACACCTGCTCACGACGGAACACGTGCACCTTGAGCCGGGCCGGCTCTTCGCTGGCTTGCAGGGCATTCTCGATCAGGTTGAGCAAGGCGCCAACCAGGGTGTCACGGTTGCACAGCAGCTCGCCCAGGTGGCTGTCGCACTGCCAGCGCACGGCATGCCCTTGCACGTGCGACTGCGCCGCCTGCTGCAGGGCCTGGAACAATGCTTTCGGGGTCACACGATCACCCAGCGGCAGCTCGCCACGGGCGAACACCAGCATGTCGCGGACCTGGTGCTCCAACTCGTGCAGGCGTTCCTTCAAGGTACCGGCGAAGCGCTGGCGGGTTTCGGCGCTCAGGTCTTGCTCGCTGTCGGCCAGGTGGCTGGCGTAGAGCATGGCTGCAGACAGTGGCGTGCGAATCTGATGGGCCAACGAAGCGACCATGCGCCCCAGCGACGACAAGCGCTCATGGCGCGCCAGCTGGTCTTGCAGGCGACGGGTTTCAGTCAGGTCGTTGAGCAGCACCAGTTGGCCGGGTTCGGCATCCAGCGAACGGGTGGCGATAGACAAGCGGCGGCCGTCGCGCAGCGACACTTCATGGCCGTCATCCTTGCGCGGGGCGAAGCTGCGGGCAATGACCTGGCGCCACAGCTCACCGATCAGCGGCTCGCCGAGCAGTTCGCAGGCGGCGGGGTTGGCTTCGCGCACCCTGCCCTGGCCGTCGATCACGATCACCCCGCCCGGCAACAAGTCCAGTAGGTTCTGCAGGCGATTGGCCAGGCGTTCCTTTTCATTCAGTTCGTCCATGCGCTGGGCACTGACCACGGCCAGTTCGCCCTTGAGCTCACTGACGCGGGCTTCGAGCAGGCTGTAGGATTGGCTGAGCTGGCTGGAGACCTGATTGAACAAGGCGAAAGCCTGCTCGACACCCTGTCGGCTTTCCTGCTCGACCGGGGTATGCCCCTGCAGATCGGGGGCTCGGGAAACGTGGGCGGCCTGGGGCATCGTGCTCTCTCGCGTGGCTGACCGTCATAAAAACGGTGTGGTGCCAGCGGTGTAGCAATAGCCGTGCCGAAGATGGGGTTTTACCAAACTGCGATGCGTATTGTGCAACCTGTGTAGGAGCAGCCTTGTGCTGCGAAGAGGCCGGCGCATGCACAGAACCTTTCTGTGCTGCCACCGGCCTCTTCGCAGCACAAGGCTGCTCCTACAAGGGTTTACCGACTGCCTGAAACAGGCGCAAAGGGGGTCAATCCTCCGCCTGTTCCTCGCCACCCTGACGGCTCATACCGTACTTGCGCATCTTCTCGACCAGCGTGGTACGGCGGATACGCAAACGTTCAGCCGCGCGCGCAACGATACCGTTGGCATCGTCCAGTGCCTGCTGGATCAGGCCCTGCTCCAGGCTGCCCAGGTAGTCCTTGAGGTCAAGGCCTTCGGGCGGCAGCATCGCGGGGTTGGCGAAGTTGGGTGCATGGCCGTTGATGGCCACGCGCTCTTCGAGATCACTGCGCAGGTGGTCGACCATCTGCTCGTCTTCATCATCGACGTAGCGGAATTTTTTCGGCAGTTCGGACACGCCGATCACCCCGTACGGGTGCATGATCGCCATGCGCTCGACCAGGTTGGCCAGCTCGCGCACGTTGCCCGGCCAGCCATGCCGGCACAGCGACATGATCGAGGCAGAGTTGAACCGGATCGAGCCGCGCTTCTCGTGCTCCATACGCGAGATCAGCTCGTTCATCAGCAGCGGGATGTCTTCCACCCGCTCACGCAGGGGCGCCATCTCGATGGGGAAGACGTTCAGGCGGTAGTACAGGTCTTCGCGGAAGGTCCCATCCTCGATCATGCTTTCGAGGTTTTTGTGGGTCGCGGCGATGATGCGCACGTCGATGCTCTGGGTCTTGTTGCTGCCCACGCGCTCAAAGGTGCGCTCCTGCAACACGCGCAGCAGCTTGACCTGCATCGGCAGCGGCATGTCGCCGATCTCGTCGAGGAACAGGGTGCCGCCGTTGGCCAGCTCGAAACGCCCGGCACGGCTGGTGATGGCACCGGTAAAGGCGCCCTTCTCGTGGCCGAACAGTTCGCTTTCCAGCAGCTCGGCCGGGATCGCGCCGCAGTTGACCGGCACGAACGGCGCATCGCGGCGCTTGGAGTGGTAGTGCAGGTTGCGCGCCACCACCTCTTTGCCGGTACCCGACTCGCCGAGGATCAACACGCTGGCATCGGTGTCCGCCACTTGCTGCATCATCTGCCGCACATGCTGGATGGCGCGGCTGGTGCCGACCAAGCTGCGGAACAGGTTCGGCTCGCGCTGGCGCCCGCGCTCGCGTGCTTGGTCGTACATCTCGCGATAGACCTGGGCACGGTGCAGCGAATCGAGCAACTGGCTGTAGCTCGGCGGCATTTCGAGGTTGGAGAGGACCCGACGGCGAAGCTCTTCCGGCAACTCTGCAGAAGAAATTTCACCTAAAAGCAGCACCGGAAGGAACTCATCCCACCCGGCCACTGTCTTAAGGAGCCCAAGGAGATTGCCCGGAGCATTCACGGCACCGACAAGTACGCACAGCACTTCCCGGCTCGAAGACAACGATTCCACCGCCTGCTGCCAGTCCTGGCTCGAGCACGCGAGGTTTTCTTCGCCTAGAAAATTCAGGACCACCGCCAGATCGCGGCGGCGGGCGCTGTCGTCATCGATCAGAAGAATCTTGGTTTCACGCCACATGCAATAGCAACTTCCCTAGTCATATCGGCGCCCTGCGGGGCGTGCTCGACATCATTCCGACTGAATGGTCAGTGTTCGGACGTCTGAAATTCGAAAACAGCCACTAGTAAAGTCAAAAACTTAGAAGCAGTCAAATTTATGGCGCCGAGCTTTGCGTTCTGCTCAGCGTCAGCTGAACAGATGGTATACCTTTGTGGCCTGTTTCGCTTGATTGATATTGGACATTTGCTGGACTAAAGATTGACGTTCGTCACTTGCAACGTCGATTAGTTGGCGATAAACGTCCATCAGCGCTTCGAGGTTCACCCGAACCGCCGCCTCATCCTCCACCGCCCCTTGCAGCAATTCGTCCATCTGCGCCCTGCAGGCCAGGTCTAGCTCGCCAATGGCGGCCCAGTCGCGCGCTTGCAGTGCCTCGTTCAGGGCCTGACGGGTGTCTTCGATTCGCTGCAACGCGTTCATGTGGCCTCCTGGCGTGTCACTGCTCGGCTGTGGCGATGGCATCCCAACCGCTTTTGACGGTGATCATCAGCTGGGCGACTTCGTCGATGATGGCGGGGTCGCTGTCCAGGTTGGCCTGAATCAGACGGGTGGCCATGTAGGCATACAGGCTGTCGAGACGGTCCAGCTCGTCTGGGTTGTCGGTCTTTTCCTTGTCCAGCCCTTCACGCAGGCCACCGATGATGTCGATCGCCTTGCCCAGCATCACACCCTTCTGCGCCACGTCGCCGCGGCTGATCGCGCCCTTGGCCTGGGCCATACGGTCCAGCGAACCTTCCATCAGCATCTGCACCAGGCGGTGCGGGGTCGCTTCGGAGATCTGGGCGTGGGAATTGACCTTCTGGTACTGGCGAAGGGCTCTCATCGGGTGCATGGGGGATCCTCAGTGAACGGGGCAGAACAGTGGCCGTATACCTAGGTAATCGGCCCTGAGCTGGATTTCTTTAGGCGATCAATCGTCGCTGTTGGACTTGTTGAGAGCGTTTAGCGTGGTCATCACGCTGTCGCTGGTCGCCTTGAGCTTGGCCACCAGGGTGTCCATGGCGTTGTACTTCTTGGTCAGGGTGTCGGTCAGCGACTCAATACGGCGATCAAGCGCGGTCTGCGACTCTTCCAACTGCTTGAGCTGGGTGGTCAGGCTCGCCTGGCGCGACGCGAGGATACCCCCTGTCTTGGCGTACTCTTCAGTGGCCGCGGTCATGCGGCTGAGCAGGCCTTCCTTACCGACGAACAGGCCACTGATGTCAGCGCCCATCGTTTTGACTGCGGCATCCCACTTGTCGTTGTTGAGCTCAAGCAACCCCGTCTTCTGCACGGTATTGATGCCTAGCTGCGACAGCGTACGCAGGCCACCGGTACCCACACTGCGGGTGAGCTCGCTACGGATTGAGCTGACCAGAGAACGCATGGTCGCATCCCCTGTCAGCGATGCACCCGAGGCGCTGCTGTCGTCGGCGCCCGTGGTGACCTTGGTCTGCGCATTGATGGTCGTCATCAAGGCGTTATAAGCGGTCACGAAGGACTGCACCGAGGTTTTCAGGGTGTCGTTGTTGCTCGCCACCACAAGGCTCGACTTGCCTTCTTTGACCAGGGTGATGTCCACGCCACTGACCGCACCGGTTACGGTGTTGGAAGCCGATTCCAGCTCGAGGCCGTCGAGCTTGTACTTGGCATTCTGCGGCTCTGCAATGGTCGTCACACCGGTGGCCATGTCGGCGGTGCCACCCAAGGTCAGCTCGGTGCCATCACCCATTTTGGTCGACGAGAAGATCAGCCGCGAACCACTGGCGTCAGTGACGATGTTGGCCGTGATGCCCTTGGATTGCAGCTGATCGTTGATCGAGTCGCGCGCCTGCTGCAGCGTTGCACCCGCAGCGATGGACACGTTGTGCGTGGCATTGCCCTGGCTAATGGTCAGGGTTTGCGACTCGCCCGAATCGTTGACGATGGTCGAGGTGTTCTTGTAAACCTGAGTCGAAATCTTGGATGCCGTTGCCAGCTGCGTCACTTCAAGCGAGTACGTGCCCGACGACGCGCCATCACCCAATTTGATCTTGGCGATAGCTTCGTCAGACGACGACCCAGACAAACCATTGAAGCTCGCTGCGGTATTAAGCTTGGTCAGCGCCGCGCGGTACGTTTCCAGCGCACTTTTGATCGTACCGATGGCCGACAAGGTGGTGGTGGCGGTGGCGGTCTGATTATTGATCTGGGTTTGCTTGGGTGCTTTCTCTGCACCCGCCAACGCCGCAACAAGCTCGTCGATCTTTAGACCCGAACCCAGTCCGGTAATAGTAGAACTCGCCATCTTCACACTCCTTATCGGTGACCGTCGAAAATCCGACGAAAACGCGTCCGTGCGGCTTTACAACAAAAGCCGTGCCAACTCAGGCCTGGGTATCGAACAACAGGCTGTTGGCATCCTTCAGGTTTTCCGCCAGCTTCAGTGCCACTTCGGAGGGCAGTTGACGGATGACTTCGCCGCTCTGGCGGGCGATGACCTTGACAACCACCTGGCCGGTGGAGTCATCGATCGAAAAATCGAGTTGTCGCTCTGAAGCCTTGACGAAGTCCTGGATGGCATTGACTGCGGTTTCCAGGGTTTCTCGGGCTACAGGCTGGGATTCTGGCTTGGCAGGCTCGTTGGCCGCCAGCTCGTTCTCTTGCCGCTTGCTCGCTGTTGCTTCGGGAGCAGCGGAGGCGGGATAGGACAGGCCCAGTTTCACGCTCATATCCATTTCTGGCACCTCTTGTTCTCGGAAAGACGAAAGGGTACGTCACCGTACCCTTCGTCAAACTACTTAGCGATCAGGATCAGCCCAGCAGTTTCAGTACCGACGACGGCAGCTGGTTAGCCTGGGACAGGATCGCAGTGGAAGCCTGTTGCAGGGTTTGCTGCTTGGTCAGCTCGGCGGTTTCCGAAGCGAAGTCGGCGTCCTGCACACGGCTGCGGGCAGCGGTGGAGTTTTCCGAGATGCTGTTCAGGTTGGCAACGGTGCTGTCGAAGCGGTTTTGCACAGCACCCAGCTGAGCGCGCTGGCTGTCGATCTGAGCGATAGCGGCATCCAGAGCCTGGATGGCTTTCTGCGAATCGGCAGCAGTGGTGATGCTCAGGTTGGAAACGGTGGTTTCCTGGGTGATGGCTACGGTGCTGTTGGTGGTAGCCAGGCCCAGAGCGGCCAGACCGGTACCTTGGCTGCCGTCGGCAACGGTGATGTTCTCTTTCGAGAACAGCTTCAGGGTGTTGTCGGCGTTCTTGCTGGCGGTGACGCCGGTGCTCGCGGTGTTGATCGCCGAGATGATGCCGTCCAGGGTATCGCCCTTGGTGAACTTGACTTCAGTGCCGTTCAGGGAGATGGAGGTATCAGCGACCAGCTTGGCTTCGGTAGTACCGGCAGCCAGACCAACCTTGGCCAGCGCGCCTTGGCCAGCGGCACCGGTGCCGTTGGTCAGGTTGATGGCTTTGCCATCGGCGGAGCTCAGTTGCAGACGGCCTTCGGAGCTCAGGGTTGCCGCGACGCCGGTTGTAGCAGTTTCAGCGTTGATGGCAGCGAGCACATCAGTCATATCCTGGCCAGCAGTTGCGCCGATTGCGGTGCCATTGATATTGAAGGAAATGTCGCTGTCGAAGCCCGCTGCAACGGTCGCAGTGGCGGCGAAGCCAGCAGTACCGCCACCGGTGGTGGCTGCAGTTGCAGTGAAGGTTGCCGACGAGCTCATGACGATATCGCCGTTGCCATCGATGGCCGCGGTTACGCCAGTGTTGGAGGCGGTGTTGGCAGCGTTGATCTTGCCGACAGTGGTAGCTGCAGTGTCGGTGTCATCGAGCGCAACAGCAGTGCCGTTCAGGGTCAGCGTAACAGTTTCACCAGCAGCAACGGGTGCGAAGGTTACAGGGTCAGCGCGGAAGGTAGAGGCGCTGGTAGCGACTGCACCAGTAACAACTGCGGACAGGTCAGTAGCAACACCATCAGTCTTAGCTTCGCTGAACGAACCTTTCAGGCCAGTCGAGCTGATGTCGGTCATGCCGAACGAGATGGTTTCGTTAGCGCTGGAACCGATCTGGAAGCTGACGTTCTGGAACGAACCGTCGAGGACTTTACGGCCACCGAAGGTGGTGGTGTTAGCGATACGGGTCAGTTCGCCCGACAGCGCGGTGAATTCTTGTTGCAGGGAAGTACGGTCGTCATCGCTGTTCGAGCCGTTGGCGGACTGCAGGGACAGTTCGCGCATACGCTGCAGGATGCTGGTCGATTCTTGCATCGCGCCTTCAGCGGTCTGGGCGATGGAGATGCCGTCGTTGGCGTTTTTCACGGCAACGCTCAGGCCTTTGATTTGGCTGGTCAGACGGTTGCCGATCTGCAGGCCGGCGGCGTCGTCTTTGGCGCTGTTGATTTTCAGGCCGGAAGACAGGCGGGACATCGAAGTACCCAGCGCGTCGGAAGCACGGTTCAGGTTCTTCTGAACGCCCAAGGAGGTGATGTTAGTGTTAACGGTCAAAGCCATGACGAATTCCTCGTTGAATGGATACAGCGGCTTCCGGCCCTGGCAACCGCCGGGTGTGGCCTAGAGAACCTTCGTAATGGTTATCGTCGGGTGCGCGGGTTGCTTGAGGGGTTTTTCAAAAAAAAAATGGTGGCACGCTGCCAGCCCAGTGAAATCAGGGGGTTAAGGGCGAATTTTTGACGTCAAAATCTGTGCAGAAAAAACCTTATGGCACAGCCAACCTGTGGGAGCGGGCTTGCCCCGCGAAACAGGCGACACGGTGGATGGCACCGGCTTTGCCGGTGTTCGCGGGGCAAGCCCGCTCCCACAAAGAAGGCACAGGCTTCAAAAATTGGTTCCTACAGCTGGATCTACAAAGATTTTGAATCATCCATAGACCCACACCCGGCAGGCACAAAAAAAGCGCCGGGCGGTGGCCGCCGGGCGCTTTTTTCGAGACTGCTGAGGGTCAGTCGCGATAGAGAATCGCCGAGCCCCACGACAGGCCCACACCGAACCCGCTGATCGCCACACGCTTCCAGTTACCGTCGAGCATGTGCTTTTGCAGCAGCAGCGGCACACTGGACGACACGGTATTGCCGGTCTCGAGCATGTCCTTGACGAACTTCTCCGGGTTTTCTTCCTCGAAGCGGCGCGCCACGGCATCGACAATCGCCGCGCTGCCCTGGTGAATGCAGAAGGCGTCGATATCCTTCGAGGTCAGCCCGCTGGCGTCGAGCAGCTCATGCAGGTGCGCCGGCACTTTGATCAGGGCAAAGTTGAACACCTGGCGGCCGTTCATGAAGAACTTGCCGTCGTTGACCTTCAGGTGCTCCGCGCCAGAACCGTCGGTGCCAAAACGCGCCTGGCCTAGGTTCCACACTGCATTTTCGCCCATCCAGGTGGCCGTGGCGGCATCACCGAACAACATGGTGGTGTTGCGGTCTTCCGGGTCGACGATTTTCGAGTACGGGTCGGCGGTGATCAGCAGGCCATTCTTCAGCCCTGCCGCTTCCATGAAGCCCTTGATCGCATACAGGCCATACACGTAACCCGAGCAACCCAGCGACACGTCGAACGCCGCCACGCGGGTCGACAGGCCAAGCTTGCTCTGGACAATGGCGGCGGTGTGCGGCAGGCCTTCTTCGTCACCGTTCTGGGTGACCACGATCAACGCATCGATCGATTGCGGATCAAGGTCAGGGTTGGCGGCGAACAGGGCCTGGGCCGCTTCGACGCACAGGTCCGAGGTTTCTTGGTCTTCGGCCTTGCGCGGCAGGAAGGACGCGCCGATCTTGCCGAACATGAACTCTTCGTCCTTGCCGAACTTCGCACCCTGAACGTAGTTGTCCAGGCCAGCGGTGGGCACGTAACTCGCGATGCTTTTGATGCCAATCATTCTGGCTTCCCAATGAAAACAGCCAAAGACCACCACTCGATGAATTGAGGGCGCCAAATACCGGAGCGTCACCCCACAGGGGGCGAGCAAGGCCTGGCAGCCTCGCTCGAATGCAAACCGGTAACAAAATGCTGCAACAGCTGCTGCATAGAATACAGGGAAGATGACCGTTTTGACTCATTGGTCACATTGAAATGCTACGAAAGCCTGGCGGGGGGTGTGGAGACTGGAGGGTTT
The DNA here is from genome assembly GCF_047159675.1 of Pseudomonas sp. NGC7. NCBI lineage: Bacteria > Pseudomonadati > Pseudomonadota > Gammaproteobacteria > Pseudomonadales > Pseudomonadaceae > Pseudomonas > Pseudomonas sp. NGC7. The sequence goes on from NZ_BAAFZY010000001.1 coordinate 5,107,606, forward strand.
TGCGGGGGGATTGAGGGAATTGGGGGTGCTTTGCGCCCCTTTTCGCGACGCAAGGCCGCTCCTACAAAGAGATCGCGTCATGCGCAAATGAACGCCCCCCTTTGTAGGAGCGGACTTGCGTCGCGAAAGGGGCGCAAAGCGCCCCCAAAATCTCACAGCAAGATCAAAGCTTGTTGAACAGGCTCAACTGCGAAATCCGCGCAAACGCCAGCTGCGAGGCTTCGAGCATCGCCTGTTGCAGGGTCAGCTGGATGGTCGCCGACGCCATGTCGGTGTCGCCAATGGCGCTCTGGGTGGTCTTGTTGGCCAGGCCCAGGCTGATGTTCTCCTGCTCCTGGATCTCCAGCGAGTTACCGCGCGCACCAATAGAACCGCGAGTAATGTCGATACGCTCACGGGCACTGGCCAGGTTGGAGATCGCCGAGTCGGTCGCCGTCTTGAGCGCTGCCTGCGCCTCTGGGCTGTCGACTGGCTTGCCCAGCGCCGTGCGCAATTGGCCGAGGCTGTCGAGCACGTTCTGCGTGCGGTGCGTGTTGGCCGTCACCGAGAACTGGTCGCCCTCGCCGGGCGCACTGTCGAGCTGGAAGGTCACGCCCGCCACCGTAACCGCATTACCCGCCCCGACCGTACCCGAGGCCACTGGCTTGCTGTCGGCACTGTACGGCTGCGCATACAGCGAATACTCGGTCGCACTGGTGAACTTGATCACCGCACCATTGCTGGGGAAGGTGCTGCGATAGGCATCGGCATCGGTGATGCTGCTGCCGGTAACCTGCGCGGTCGATGGGTTACCCGCACTGCGCGTAGCATTCAGGGTGTCGGGCTTGGCTTCGAGGGTGAACACATGGCCCGCCACCGCCGCGTCGGCATCGTCACCTTCCTGCAGGTTCAGGTTGATCTCGAAATCGACACCGCGCAGCGAAATCATCTTGCCGCCTTCGGTGTTGACGTCGAACTTGCCGTTGCTCGCGGTTTCGCTGGTGATGTCCTTGCCGGTGGCATCCTTGACGCTGTACTCGGTGGCACTGGTGAAGGTGATGGTGTACGGCTGACCGCCGGCGAACTGGTTGTTGTAGGTGTTCGCCGAGGTCATCAGGCCACCGGACAACAGCACCTTGCCGTCATCCGGGGTCGGCGCCTGCAGGCTCGACTGCGTACGGCTGTTGTTGGTCGCCTGGTCGAAGATGCTGAAACCGCTGTCATTGGTCGCCAGGCTCAAGGTATCGGAAACCTGCAGGCTGAGCTGGGTCTGGTCACCCTGGTAGCTGTAGGTACCGTCGCTATTGCGCACGTAGGGCGGCGTTGACGACTTGGAGCCACCAAACATGTAGTCGCCATTGGCGTCGCGGGAATTGAGCAGGCCGAAGACGTTCGCCTCGATCTCTTTGATCTCGCTGGCGATCGATGCGCGGTCGGCATCGCTCTTGCCACCGTTACCCGCCTCCAGCGCCAGCTCGCTGGCACGCTGCAGGGCATCGTTGATGGTCGAGAGCACGCTCTCTTCCTGCAGCAGGGCATTCTTGACCGTGGTCATGTTGCCGTTGTACTGGTCCAGCAGCGCGCTCTGCTGCTGCAGCAACAGCAGGCGCGCGGCACCGACCGGGTCATCGCCCGCCGTCTGGATACGCGACTTGGACGTGATCTGCTCGGTGGTCTTGGCCGTGTCCGAGAAGTTCTTCGAGTAGGTGTTGGCGCTGGTCTCATAAAACTGAGCAGTAGAAATACGCACGGCCAGCTACTCCTTAAAGGGCGTTGATCAAGGTCGAAAAGGTTTCTTGCGCCGCCTTGATGATCTGCGACGACGCGGTGTAGTAATGCTGGAACTTCACCAGGCTGGCCGCCTCGTCATCGAGGTTGACCCCCGACACCGCACTGCGGCTTTCGGCGGCGGACTTGAACACGGCCTGGGTCGCGGTGGTGTCGATGGCGGCCTGGCTGGCCTTGGCCCCCACGCGCTCGACCAGCGAGGCATAGGCCGAGGTGAAGCTGGTGCCACCGCCAGAGCCGGTGGCCACGGTCGATTTGGTCTGCAGCTCCAGCAGCGAGGTAGCGTTGCGGTTGTCGGCCTTGCCGTCTGCATTGAACGACAGGGTGAAGCTGTCGTTGGCAGACGGGCTGCCGCCGATGGTGGTCTCGACATTGAAACTGCGCGGCTTGCCGTCGCCATCAAGGATCGGCTGGCCAGCGGCATCGAGCATTGGCACGGCGATGGACAATTTGTTGTCCTGGCCAGGCACCACACTGCCGGTGCCGATCTGCGTGCCCTTGGCATCGAACAGCTTGTAGCCCTGGGAACCGCCGTTGGCGGCATCGAACACCACACGCACCGGCATCGAGTCGCGAATCGCCTGCTGCATCAACGCTGTATCGGCACCGCCGTAGATATCCAGCGAGTCGCCCAGCACCGGCTGGGTGATGGTGCCCGTGCCCCCGTTGCCGCTGCCCGCCGTGGCGCTGATCGGCCCGGCAAAGGCTAGCTTGTTGGCATCGGTCATGATGGTCGAGATATTGCCCGCCGCGGAACGGGTCGGGATGACCTTGAAGCTGTCCCCCGCTGCCAGGCCACCGCCCTTGAGCGCCAGGCTGAAGCCGTCGATCACCGGGGCCGGGTCGGCGCTCAGGTCGAAGCTGCCCATGTCGGTGCCATCGGAGCGGCGCACGCTGTACTGGTTGGCGCTGGTGAACTTCACTTCGTAGTCGTAGGTGGTCAGCGCGCCGCTGTCGGCAATGGTCACATCGAGGTTGCCGGACCCAGCACTGTTGCTCGACGAAGCCAGGCTGCGCTGGGCCAATGCACTGGCGCTGTTGATGCTGGAGAACAGCGCGCTGCCGAATTGGGCGTTGGCATCCAGGCCTTGGCCCAGCTGGCTGTTGATGCTGTCAGCAACCACCAGGGCCACGCGGCCGAGCTCGTTCATCGACGGCATCAGCACGTCCTGGCGGTAGCGCAGCAGGCCGCCGATCGTGCCACCGGTCACCACCGAGGTCACGTCGGAGCTGAACGACTCGTAGTTGATGCGCAGGCTGGCTTGGCTTTTGTCAGCCACACCCGGCTGCACCGACAAGGTGTTGGCCTTGACCCCGGTGACCAGTGACTGGCCACTGCCCAAGTAGACGTCGTAGTTGCCGTCGCGCTCCTGCACAGTGACCCCGACCAGCTCGTTGAGCTGGCGCACGGCTTCGCTGCGCGCATCCAGCAGGCTGTTAGGGGTATTGCCGGTGGCGGTGGCCGCGACGATCTGCTTGTTGTACTCGGCGATGTTGCTGGTGAGCTTGTTGACCTGGCCTGCGAGCGTGCCGAGCTGAGAGTTGATCGTTTCGTTCTGCTGGGTCAGCTGCGTGCCCACCGCATTGAAGCGGTTGCTCAGGGTTTGCGCCTGGGTCAGCAGCAACTGCCGCGAGGCGACATCACCCGGCGTGGCCGAAGCGGTCTGCAACGCCGAGAAGAACGCGGTCAGCACCGAGCTGATGCCGGTATCACGGTCGGCCAGCAATTTGTCGACGCTGGTGATCTGGTCCTGGAACGCCAGCGAGTCAGCCTGCAACGAGGTCGCGGTCTGCAACTGATTGTCCAGGTAGGCGCTGTAGATCCGGCGCACATCCGACAGCGTGGTGCCCGTACCCAAAAAGCCCGCGCCCATGTTGTGCGAAGGGCCCGCAACCTGAACCGCTTGCTGGCGCGAATAGCCACTGGTGGCGGCGTTGGCAATGTTGTTACTGGTTACCGACAGTGCCGCCTGGCTGGCACCAAGGCCACTCAGACCGATCGAAATCAGACTCGACATGTTTTAGTCCTTATAGATTCGTAGTTCTGCCAGCCATGGCGTATTGCGGGGTTGCTTGCATTTGCTGGGCGATGCTGATGATCTTCTTCGCATAGCCCGGGTCGGTCGCATAACCTGCTTTTTGCAGCTCTCTTGCAAACTGCTCAGGGTTATCGGCCGCGTCCAGCGCACCTTGATAGCGGGAATTGCCCTGTAACAGGTTCACCAGGTCATGGAAGCTGTCCTGGTAGGAATCGTACGAGCGGAACGCTGCGGTTTCCTTGACGAACTGGCCATCGCGGAACTCGCTGGTGATCGCCCTCGCCTGCTCGCCCTGCCAGTTGCCACTGGCCTTGATGCCGAACAAGTTGTGGCTGCTGCTGCCATCGGTGTTGCGCATGACCGACTTGCCCCAGCCCGTTTCCAGGGCCGCCTGGGCGACCAGGTAACGCGGGTCGATACCGATGCGCTTGGCGGCCTGCTCGGCCATCGGCAGCATGGTGGCGACAAAGGCGTCGCTGTCGGCGAAAGCCTTGTTCGGCGCCAGCGGCGGCTGGGCCACGGCACGCCCGACAATGCGCAGGCCGTTTTCTGGCACGGCGAAGGCCTTGGCCACTTGCTGGCCGTCACGGGCCGGCACACTGGCGGTGTTGGTGGTCGCAGCCGACGGCACGATGCCTGCCAGCAGGCGGTCGGTGAGCTTGCTTGGCAAGGCCAGGCGCCGCGCATTGAGGGCCGCGACGTCATTGCGCGTTGCACTGGCCTGGGCGGCATGCGCGGGTTCGGCCACCTTGTTGCCCCACAGCGCCGGGCCACTGCCCTCGCTGCGCGGAAACGGGCTGGTGGCACCAGCCGTGCTCTTGCTCTTGGTCAACTGGCGCACCAGTACGTCCTGCAGGCCGATACCGCCCCCCTCGCGGGACATGCTCACGGCCAACTGCTGGTCATACATGTCGCGGTATTGCTTGACCGTCTCGGTGTTCATCGGGTTGTCGTCGGCCAGCACATCGCTGGCCTTGCGCGAGGCCTTGAGCATTTCGCTGATGAACAGCGACTCGAATTCCTGGGCCACCTTGCGCACGTTGGCTTCGCTGTCGCGGTCGCCGTGCTTGAGCGAACTCAGGCGGTTGAGGTCGGTGTAGGCGCCGCTGTCGGCACTGCCAGACACCAAGCTTTTGCTGTTCATGCGCGGCGTCCTCAGATCACGATCAGGTCGGCCTGCAAGGCGCCGGCCTGTTTCAGGGCTTCAAGGATCGCCATCAGGTCGCCGGGTGCCGCGCCGACCTGGTTCACCGCGCGGACGATTTCATCCAGCGTGGTACCCGGGCCGAACTTGAACATCGGCTTGGCTTCCTGCTCGGCGTTGACCCGCGAACGCGGCACCACGGCGGTCTGGCCGTTGGAGAACGCGCCCGGCTGGCTGACGATCGGGTCTTCGGTGATGGTCACGGTCAGGCTGCCGTGGGTGACCGCCGCCGGCGACACCTTGACGTTCTGGCCGATGACGATGGTGCCGGTACGCGAGTTGATGATGACTTTCGCCACGGCCTGGCCCGGGTCGATTTCGAGGTTTTCCAGAATCGACAGGTAGTCCACGCGCTGGCTCGGGTCCATCGGCGCACTGACGCGTACCGACCCGCCATCCACGGCCTGAGCAACACCTGGGCCGAGCAGTTCATTGACCTTGTCGACGATACGCTTGGCCGTGGTGAAGTCCGGGCGGTTGAGGTTCAGGGTCAGGCTGTTGCCCTGGTTGAACCCGCTCGGCACCGCCCGCTCGACGCTGGCACCACCGGGAATGCGACCGGCCGACGGAACGTTGACGGTGATCTTCGAACCGTCACGGCCTTCTGCATCGAAGCCGCCCACCACCAGGTTGCCCTGGGCGATGGCGTACACGTTGCCGTCGATACCCTTGAGCGGGGTCAGCAGCAGGCTGCCGCCGCGCAGGCTCTTGGAGTTACCGATCGACGAGACGGTGATGTCTACCACCTGGCCCGGCTTGGCGAACGCCGGCAGTTCGGCATGCACCGACACCGCCGCAACGTTCTTCAACTGCACGTTGCCGGAACCGGCCGGCACCTTGATGCCGAACTGCGACAGCATGTTGTTGAAGGTCTGCAGGGTAAACGGCGTCTGGGTGGTCTGGTCACCCGTGCCGTTGAGCCCCACCACCAGGCCATAGCCGATCAGCTGGTTGGAACGCACGCCAGAGATGCTGGCAATGTCCTTCAAGCGCTCGGCCTGAGCCGCGAAGGCGCAGGACAGTAGCAGGGTTGCGGCAATCAGCTGCCTCACGTTGAACATGGTCATCCGTACTCAGAAAGGCCAAAGCGGGCTGATGAAGAAGCGGTCCAGCCAACCGGGCTGGCTAGCATCGGCAAACGAGCCGGTACCCGAATAGGTGATGCGCGCATCGGCCACGCGGGTGGACGGCACGGTGTTGTCGGTGGCGATGTCATCGGCGCGGATCATGCCGGCAATGCGCACCAGCTCTTCACCGGTGTTCAGGGTCAGCCACTTCTCGCCGCGCACGGCGATGATGCCGTTGGGCAGCACTTCGGCCACGGTCACGGTGATCGAGCCGGTCAGGGTGTTGCCCTGGGTGGCCTTGCTGTCGCCCTTGGTGGCGCGCTCGCCGTTGTAACCGGCCTCCAGCGACAGGTCACCGCCGCCGAACGGGTTGTTGGTGTTGGGCGTGCTGCCGAACAGCGAGGTCAAGCCGATGTCGGCCTTGCTGTTCTTCTGGATCTGCGAACCGGCGTTCTTGCTGGCCGAGGTCTTCTCGTTAAGGGTGATGGTGATGATGTCACCGACCCGGAAGGCCTTGCGGTCGCTGTACAGGTTCTGTTCGAAACCGGCCTGGTAGATCGAACCGTTGTTGGCCGCCGCCGGCAACGGGGTGCGCGGCAACACCGGCGCATAGTACGGGTCGTTGGGCTTGGGCGTCGGCCCGACGCAACCTGCCAACAACACCGCTCCCCCCAGGGCGAAGACGGACAACAGACGATTCATGACGCTTACCTCACGGTGTCTCTGGGCTACAGGGCCGGGATCAGGGGCTTACAGCTGCTGGGTGACGAACGACAGCATCTGGTCGGCGGTAGAGATGACTTTCGAGTTCATCTCGTAGGCACGCTGGGTGGTGATCATGTTCACCAGCTCTTCCACGGTGCTGACGTTGGAGTTCTCCAAGGTCTGCTGCAGGGTGGTGCCGAAGCCGTTCAGGCCTGGAGTGCCGACTTGCGGCGCGCCGCTGGCAGCGGTCTCCAGGAAGAGGTTGTTGCCCATTGCCTGAAGACCCGCAGGGTTGATGAAGTCGGCAGTCTGGAGGTTACCAATGACCTGAGCGGCCGGGTTACCGGCAGTGGTGATCGACACGGTACCGTCCTGGCCAACGGTGAACGTCTGTGCATCATTCGGCACGACGATCGCAGGCTCCAGCGCCAAGCCATCGGCATTGACGATCTGGCCATCGGAGTTCAGGTGGAAGGTGCCGTCACGGGTATAGGAAACAGTGCCATCCGGCTGCAGAATCTGGAAGAAGCCACGCCCATTGACCGCCATATCCAATGGGTTTTCGGTGGTCTGCAAGCTGCCGGCGGTGAAGTTCTTCTGGGTGCCGACAATGCGCACACCGGTACCCACTTGCAGGCCCGAGGGCAGCTCGCTGTCTTGGGTCGACTGGGCGCCGGGTTGACGCTTGATCTGGTAGAGCAGGTCCTGGAATTCGGCGCGATCACGTTTGAAGCCGGTGGTCGAGACGTTGGCCAGGTTGTTGGAAATGACCGTCAGGTTGGTGTCCTGGGCGGACAGGCCGGTTTTAGCGACCCAAAGAGCCGGAAGCATGCTGTTCTCCTCGTGCGCCTGTTTTACGGCACCCGTTCAAATGTGATTAGCCGATTTGCAAAACCCGAGCCATGGCTTCGTCGCCTTCCTTGGCCGTGTTCATCATCTTGACGTGCAGTTCGAACTGACGGGACAACGCCAGCACCGAGGTCATTTCCTCCACGGCGTTGACGTTGCTGCCTTCCAGGAAGCCCGACACCACGCGCACGTTGACGTCGGCATCTGCCGGTTGGCCATTGGTGGTGTGGATCATGCCGTCCAGGCCCTTGGTCAGGCTTTTAATGTCGGGGTTGACCAGCTTGATGCGGTCGACTTCGGCCATCATGCGCGGGTCTTCGCCCATGGCGCGGATGCTGATGGTGCCGTCTTCACCCACTTCCACTTTTTGCTCTGGCGGAATGGCAATCGGGCCGCCGTTGCCGATCACCGGCATGCCATTGCCAGCACGCAGCACGCCCAGGGCGTCGATGTTCAGGCTGCCCGTGCGCACGTAAGCTTCGCTGCCATCCGGTGCCTGCACAGCGATGAAACCCTTGCCGGTCACAGTCACGTCCAGCTCGCGGCCGGTCTCGACCATCGGGCCTTCGCTGAAGTCGGTGGCCGGGCGCTCGGTCATGGCAAACGCGCGCGCCGGAAAGCTGTCGCCAAACACCGGCATCGAGCGCGCCTGCTCCAGGTCGCGCTGGAAGCCGTTGGTGGAAATGTTCGCCAGGTTGTTGGCATGGGCCTTCTGCGCCAGCGCGTTCTGGCTGGCGCCGGTCATGGCCACGTAAAGCATCTTGTCCACAGCATCTCCTATGCGCGTACCTGCCGCGCTGTCACTGAGCAGGGATAAGCAATAATCGAACCAGGTCCGCAAACCAATGAATTCAGGGGTTGCAGCGCGCCGAGAGGCAAAAACCGTCAGTTTGTCGGCGGATGTTTGCCGCGAGCGGCAAGGCAGTGTTCAGTACGTCCGGCAACCGGCGTTGTTGTAGGGGCCGGAAAAGCGCACCCAGCCTTCGCCTGGGTTGGTGGCCGAGCACATGAAACGGCCGGTGGTCAGGCTTTGCCATTGGTAGAAGGGGGCGGGGGCGGCGGCGAGCAAGGGGGCCATGGCGAGGACGGGGAGAATCGCTAGTAGCAGCAGCCTTTTCATGGGGTAAACCTTTGGGATTTTGGGGCCGCTTTGCGGCCCTTTCGCGACGCAAGGCCGCTCCTACAGGGATCGCGTCGACCTGTAGGAGCGGCCTTGCGTCGCGAAAGGGGCGCGAAGCGCCCCCTATTGCAGACAACACTCCACCAAACCAACCACCATCAGCTCATCTGGATGATGGTCTGCATGATGGTGCTTTGAGTGGAAATGGTCTTGGCGTTTGCCTGGTAGTTGCTCTGCGCCTTGATCAGGTTGACCAGCTCGCCGGTCAGGTCGACGTTCGAGTCTTCCAGCGCGCCGCCGGTGATCTGCCCCAGCGTCCCGGTATCCGGCTGGCCGACAACAGGCACGCCCGATGTGTAGGACTCTTTCCAGGCAGTGCCGCCCACCGGCGTCAGGCCTTGGAGGTTGGCGAAGTTGACCAGCGCGACCTGGCCGATCACCTTGTTCTCACCGTTGGTGAAGTTCGCGAACATGTTGCCGCTGGCATCGATGCTCAGGCCAGACAACTCACCCGTCGCAAAGCCATCCCCGCTCTTGGCGGTAGTCGCGGAGGCGGCGTTGTATTGCGTGGTGGCGATCATGTCCAGCTTGACCCCGGAGGCATGCGCGTTGGCGCCGTTGGCCGCCCACACACCTGCAACTGTCTTCTGCGCCGGCACCCAGCCGTCCAAGTTGAAGGTCTTGTCGGCGTTGATGCTGAGCCCACCTGCCACTGCACCCTCGTTCATGAGCGCCGTGTCCAAGGTGCCGTCACTCTTGAATGGCAGCGTGTTTGCCAGCGGGGTGGTCGACGTCGGGTCGGCTGGGTTGCGGCCGTCGATGGTGGTGTACATGGTCCAGGAGTTAGTACCCTCATCCTTCATGAAGTACTGGTTCATCTGGTGCAGGTTGCCCTGGCTGTCATACACATCGGTGTTGAAGGTGTAGTTGTAGGTCTTGACGTTACCCGGGTCGAACGGCGACTCGGCCGGGGCGGTATCGCTGGACTTGAGGTTGAGCGTCTCCGTGATGCGCCCGGTAGGGTTGGGCGTCAGGTTGGACGTGTCGATCTTCAGGTCAGTCAGCGCGCCTGGGACGACATTGCCATTGCCATCTACACCATACCCTTGCAGCTTGGCGCCCGACGAGCTGATGACATTGCCTTCCTTGTCGCTGTAGAACATGCCGGCACGGGTGTAGATCTTCGAGCCATTGTCATTCAGGGCGAAGAAGCCGTTGCCGTCGATCGCCATGTCCAGGGCTTGGCCGGTGCCGTTGATATTGCCCGGCGTGAACATCTGCGACACCGATGCGGTTCTCACACCAGTGCCGACGACCGTCTTGCCGCCACTGGTGCCGCGAATGGAGTTGGAGTACTGATCCGCGAACTCGGCGCGCGAAGCTTTGAAGCCGGTAGTGGCGACGTTGGCAATGTTGTTGCCAGTGACGTTCAGGGCCTTGTTTGCTGCATTGAGGCCGCTAAGGCCGGTATTGAAAGACATGTGCTACTCCTGTCGTTAGCTTAGGCCCTAGATGCCAATGGTTTGAACTTTGGACAGCGCAACGCTGCCCAGCCCGGCGAGGTTGAGCGTCATTTCTGCGCCGTTGGTACCCATGGTCACACTGGTGACCGTGGCCGGCAGGTTGGTGGTCATGGCCGTGGACGTGCCATCGATACTGGCGGTCGCCTTGAAGGTGTAGGTACCCGCCTCCAACGGCTCGCCGTCGTCGTCCAGGCCATCCCAGGTGAAGTCGGCCTTGCCAGCAGCCTTGGAGCCCAGGTCCAGGGTGCGCACCAGCTTGTCGTCTTTGTCATAAATGCCGACAGACGTGGCGGTACTCGACGAGGTCAGGTTGACCGACCCTTTCATCTCTTTGCTGGTGTCGACCAAGGCCTTGTCGGTTTGGACGATCACATTGCGCCCAACCAGCGACGAGGCCTGCAGCGCCTGCGAAGACTGGAACGAACCGGCGATGTAGTTCACCGTGTCGTTCAGCGTCTGCATGCTTTCAAGGCTGCTGAACTGCGCCAGCTGCGCAACGAACTCGCCGTTTTCCTGCGGGTCGAGCGGGTTCTGGTTTTTCATCTGCGTTACCAGCAACTGCAGGAACGCATCCTTGCCCAGTGCACTGCCGGCAGCGCCGGTGCTGCTGTCGGTTTTGCTGGTCTGCTTTTGCAGCGAGGTCAGGTACGCGCTGCCGACGTCACTGGTGGAATTGGTCGTGGTCATGTCGGCTTCCTATCACTGACCCAAGGTCAAGACTTTCTGCATCATGCTTTTAGCGGTGTTCATCAGTTCGGCGTTGGTCTGGAACGCACGGCTGGCAGAGATCATGTCAGCCATCTCTTCAACCACGTTGACGTTCGGGTAGTAGACGTAGCCGTCCTTGTTCGCCGCGGGGTGGTTAGGCTCGTAGCGCGCCTCCAGATTGCTCTGGTCTTCGACGATGCCTTTGACCTGCACGCCCTGCCCCGCTTCTCCCTGGTCCTCGAACAGCGACTGGCTGGCGCCGCCCTGTGCGTTCTGGAAGGTGGTGGCGAACACCGGGTGGCGGGCGCGGTAGGTCTGGTCAATGCTCGACGACACGGTCTCGGCGTTGGCGATGTTCGAGGCCACGGTGTTGAGGCGGGTGTTCTGCGCGCTCATGCCGCTGCCGGCAATGTTGAAAACACTGGAAAGGGACATGGTTACTCTCCGCGCAGGGCCGAAACCAGCCCTTTGAATTTACTGTTGAGCAAGGTGAAGCTGGCCTGGAAACCGATGGCGTTTTCCGCGTAGTTCGATTGCTCGATCTGGGCATCCACGGTGTTCTGGTCGATCGACGGCTGCAACGGCGTGCGGTATTTGAGCGCCTCGTCGCTGAGGGCCAGGCCGTCGGCCTCGATGTGCCGGCTGTTGGTGCGGTCCAGGGCGAAGCGGCCGCTTTGCTGCTTTTCACTCTCGGCGGCGAGCACCGAAGAGAAGTCCATGTCACGCGCCTTGTAGTTGGGCGTGTCGGCGTTGGCGATGTTGTTGGCCAGCACTTCAGCGCGCTGGGCGCGGAAGCCCAGGGCCTTTTCGTGAATGCCAAGCGCCTTGTCGAAACTGATGCTCATGTCGGGGAAACCTTCGGAGGTTGACCGGAGTGTCGTTGGTCAAGGTATAGCAAGGGCTGTGCCAACCGGCTTAAAGGCCGGAAACACGGGGTTGCAAGGGGGATGCTGGCAGATGGGATGCCAGAAAAGCGGCAAAGTGCTTCCGCTTGGGGAAAGAAAAGCGGCAATCGCCGGGCGGCAAAAGCGGCAAAACAAAATATTGACGTCAGACCATCGCGATCGAAAACACGCCCGTGTAGGAGCAGCCTTGTGCTGCGAAAAGGCCGGTGAAGCCACAGTAGATTTACTGCACTTGCACCGGCCTCTTCGCAGCGCAAGGCTGCTCCTACAGGAATCGCGCTTGGCTTTACTTGGCCTGGTAGATGATCCCTGGGCTGCACTGCACCATCTGGTAATGGTCCGGCAACCCGTTCAGCGCCTCAGAGGCGCCGAGGAAAAGGTACCCGCCAGGCTTGAGCGTGCTGTGGATGCGCAACAGGATGTCCTTCTTCACCTGGGCCGAAAAATAGATCAGCACGTTGCGGCAGAACACGATGTCGAACTTGCCCAGGCTCGCGTAGCTGTCGAGCAGGTTGAAAGAGCGGAACTCGACGCGGCTGCGAATGGCCGGCTTGACCGCCCAACGCCCCGGCCCTTTGGGGTCGAAGTAGCGCTGCAGGCGCTCTTGCGACAGGCCGCGGGCGATGGCCAGGCTGTCGTACTCACCGGTTTTGCAGTTGTTCAGCATGGTCCCGGACAGGTCGGTGGCAACGATCTGCGCGCCCATCTTCAACTGGCCCAGGTTGCTGCGCTCGAACTCGTCGATGACCATCGAGATCGAGTAAGGCTCCTGCCCCGACGAGCACGCCGCCGACCACATGCGCAGGCGCTGGCCTGGGTTGTTCTTGATGAACTCGGGGATAACCTTGTTCTTCAACACCTCGAAGGGGTAGCTATCGCGGAACCACAGGGTTTCGTTGGTCGTCATCGCATCGACCACCTGTTCGCGCAAACCGCTGCGCGGCTGGGCCTGGATGCGCTGCACCAGCTCGCCCAGGCTCTTGATGCCCTGTTGCTCCATCAGCTTGTTGAGACGGCTGGAGACCAGGTACTGCTTATTCTCGCCCAGCAGGATGCCACAGGCTTTCTCCAGGAAGACCCGGAACTGTTCGAAATCCAAATTACCCGTAGACACTCTTGCCGCCTCTTTTCAATCGCTGGTGCCGGGAGCGGGCTCCCGGCTGCTTCAATGCGTTGCCTTGATCCGGTCGACCACGCGCTGGGCCAGGTCGTCCGGCTTGAACTTGGCCAGGAAATCATCGGCGCCGACTTTCTTGACCATCGCCTGGTTGAATACCCCGGAGAGCGAAGTATGCAGGACGATGTGCAATTTTTGCATGCGCGGATCGCTGCGGATCTCTGCGGTGAGCGTATAGCCGTCCATTTCTGGCATTTCAATGTCCGAGATCATCATCAGGAACTCTTCTTCCGGCCGCTTGCCCTCCTCCACCAACTGGCGCAGGTAATTGAGCGCCTGGCGGCCGTCGTTGAGCGCCACCACCTCGACACCGACGGTTTGCAGGCAGCGGCTGACCTGCTTGCGCGCCACCGACGAATCGTCGACGGTCAGCACCCGCAGCAGCACAGCCTTGTCCTGCACCTCGGCATCGACCACCCCGGCAGACACCTGCTCGGACGACGGCGCCACTTCGGCCAACACCTTCTCCACGTCGATGATCTCGACCATGCGGTTGTCCACACGGGTGACGGCGGTCAGGTAATGGTCGCGGCCGGTGCCCTTGGGTGGCGGGTGGATTTCTTCCCAGTTCATGTTGACGATGCGCTCGACCGAGTGCACCAGGAAGCCCTGGGTCTTGGTGTTGTATTCGGTGATGATCACAAAACTGTTGCGCGTGTCTTCCTGCAGCGGCGCCAACCCGGTGGCCATCGACAGGTCGAGGATCGGGATGGTCGCCCCGCGAATGTTGGCCACGCCGCGCACCACCGGGTGTGACTTGGGCAGCAAGGTCAGCACCGGGCACTGCAGCACCTCTCTGACCTTGAACACGTTGATGCCATAGAGCTGACCGCCATTGAGGCGAAACAGCAACAATTCCAGGCGATTCTGCCCCACCAGCTGAGTGCGCTGGTTGACCGAATCCATAACACCCGCCATGCCAGACTCCTTAACGTTTCAGCCTTTCGTTGCAACTCAGGTACCGAGTCGGCACGGGCTTTGCTTTTTTGAGCGCCATGTACACGAAAACGACATTTTTCCGACGATTGACGCACCTGCTGACTGGCTCGCTGGCCACGCTGTGCCTGCTGGCGCCCAGCGTTCGCACGCTGGCGGACGCTTTTACCTTGCCTGAACAGCTTATCGGTGTCACCCAAGGGTTTCTTGAATTCACCGTAGAAGATTATCTGGCCAGCACCCAAACCGCCGGCCGTTACGAAATCCAGGTCAGCACCCTCGACCCGCGCTTGCGCATGCCGCTATGCAGCCAGCCGCTGGACGCGTCGCTGGAAAGCCCCGCGCAGCCGCTGGGTCGGGTCACGGTGCGGGTCCGCTGCGACAGTGCCGCGCCGTGGACCGTGTTCGTGCCGGCAACGGTGCGGCTGTTCCGCGACGTGGTGGTGGTCACCCGCCCGCTCAAGCGTGACAACGTGGTAGGCGAAGGCGACGTGGCACTGCGCGAGCGCGATGTCGGCACCCTCGGCCAAGGTTTTCTCAGCGAACTGGACCAGGCGGTGGGCATGAAGATGCTGCGCCCCACAGTCATCGACCAGGTCCTTACCCCGCAGCACCTTGAGCAAGCCGAAGTGGTGCGCAAGGGCGACCAGGTGGTGATCATCGCCCGCAGCGGCAGCTTGAGCGTGCGCATGCCCGGCGAAGCGTTGAGCAAGGGCGGCCTGAGCGAACAGATCCGGGTGCGCAACCTGAATTCCAAACGGGTGATCAAGGCCAGGGTGACCGGCCCCGGCCAGGTCGAGGTGACAATGTAGCGGCATTGTGCTGGCGGTGTGGAACCGCTTTTCCTAAACTGTGTCAGAAAACGGGTTCGCGAGCTTGCTGACAGGCGGCTACGCAATTGGGCCTAAAGTTTCTTTCGGGTTGGCCGAAAACAAGGCAAGCGTCCAAATACCCAGGGGTTTCTGATCATGGTCATCGACTTCAGTCGTTTGAATAACTCTCCGTCCGTTACGGGCGGCGTTCGCGGCAATGCTGCGGCCGGTACCGCCGAAAAGGCCGCTGCCAGCCCGGAAGCGCCAAAAGGCACCACCGCCAGCGGAGAGGCAGTACACCTCAGCCAAGAGGCACAGCAGTTGCAGAAGGTCAGCGATACGCTGCGCGACCAGCCCGTCGTCAACAGCGCCCGCGTGGCCCAGTTGAAACAGGCCATCGCCGATGGCAGCTACCAGGTCGATGCCGGCCGGGTTGCCAGCAAACTGCTCGATTTCGAAGCCCAGCGCTGACCGTTCGGCGCGCTGACTTCACGGACGCTTACTAAAGCCAAGAGTTAGCCATGCACGACACCACCTTGCTGCAACTGATCGAAGATGACATCGCCCCGATGCAGGAACTGCTCGAGCTTCTTCAAAAAGAAGCGATTGCCCTGCATGGCCGCGACATGACGCTGCTGGAACAGATCCTGGCCCGCAAGCAGTCATTGATCATCTTGCTCGAGCAGCATGGGCAGCGGCGCAGCCACTTGCTCACCAGCCTCGGCCTCAGCGCCGACCGCGCCGGTGTGCAGGCAGTGGCCGCGCAGTCACAGCATGGCGACGCGATGCTGCAACGGCTGGACATGCTCTCGCAACTGATGGACACCTGCCAGCAGGTCAACGAGACCAACGGCCGGATCATCCAGGTGCAGCAACACATCACCAACAATCAGGTCAGAATCCTCATGGGTGGCGATTCTCCGTCGCTCTACGACAGCCGCGGCAGCACCTCGCTGCTGGCCAAGCCGCGCGCCCTCAGCCAAGTGTGATACTTCTATCAAGCCACGTCACATACTGGCAAAATGCCGTTACTTGCGTGTGTCGTTTTTGCCTGGAGAGTGATTAGCCGTGTTCAATGAAGCCGATGCCCCGCAGCCGCCAAAGGTGCTCAGTACGCCTTTGGAGATCGCGGCCAACCTGCGACAGCTGCAAGAAAGCCATGACCCCCTGATCATCACCTTCCCTGATCGCAGCCAGCGCTTCCAGAGCTACGTGGTGCATGTCGACCGCGACAGCAATACCCTGGCACTGGACGAGATGATCCCCCGCGACGGCGAAAAATTCATCGAGAACGGCGAACCCTTCCGCGTCGAGGGCTTCCACGATGGCGTGCGCATCGCCTGGGAATGCAATGCCCCACTGACCATCAGTGAAGTCGACGGCCATCGCTGCTACCGCGGCGCGATGCCTGAAGAAATGACCTACCATCAGCGCCGCAACGCCTTCCGTGCTGCGCTGAAGCTGTCGCAGCTGGTCGACATCATCCTCGACGGCACCCACCTCAAAGGCAATGGCGCCCTGCGCGGCAAACTGCTGGACATCTCCGCTACCGGCTGCAAATTGCGTTTCGACGGCAACGTCGAGGATCGCCTGCAACTGGGCCAGGTGTACGAGCGTTTCAAGGCTGGCAACCCGCTGGGCCTGGTCGACACCATGGTCGAACTGCGCCACCTGCACTTCGAGGAGCGTATCAACACCACCTTCGCGGGCGTGCGCTTCCATAACCTCAGCGGCCAGGCGCAGCGCAAGATCGAGAGTTTCGTCTACCAGCTGCAGCGCGAAGCGCGACGGTTCGATAAAGACGATTATTGATTTCGCCGTCCACTAGAAAAACGCCACCCTGCGGGTGGCGTTTTCATGTGTGCTAAGCCTGTGCATTCGAGTTACAGAGACAGGCCGCCGGCCCAGGACTGTTTCCCCATTATCAGCGAACCGCCGACTGCTTAACGTGTCTTGTGCCTGACATTAGGCACGACCAAGAGCGAGACACTGATGATTCACTCAAACTTTACTGCCGAACTGCATTGCCAACATGGCCGAGTGGGGGTTGCGGCAACAGGGTATTATGACAGTCCATTCTCACCGTTGTCGCAAGGGTGGCTGTGCCCAGATGAAAAGCAAGCCGACATCGCTTACCTGACCCCCGTCGTCTTCGACTTCACATTCATCGAGCAAAGAGGCGACCGCATTCATTACCACATCAACTGCTCAGACACCTTTGACTATGCCGGTGCACGACTGGCACAGGATAACAGCGGTTGGTTGTGCTTATACGGCATGAGTGTCGCAGGCAGAATCTGGAATGCATTGAACCCCGCCAACTTGTTCCCTCAGTCACAGCCAGAGTGGAAGTTCGAGCTCCTGCAGCCTTGGGACGGAGATATCGAAAGCGTCGAAGAGGTCGAATTTTATCTGCGAAACCGGCATGGTTACAGAATCGCACTGGTAGATAGCCACCATGTAGATACGAGCGCACCACGCTGGGCATTGGAAAAGCAGCCAAGAACGTACGAACACTGGTACCTACACGCTGGCACCAAGGACGGCGAAATCTTGAGATTCTGCCTTCGTAACGTCAAACCTGCCTGACGCCCCGGTGGCCTGCCCCTCGCTGCGTAAAGCATCCGTACGCGTTCAGTGAGGGCCAAAGGGGCTGCCCTACAGCCCCATCGTACTAACCAGAAGGGATTCCCAGTTACCGTTGTTTGAGCAACTGCATAGTGTGGCTTACGCCGCGCCGACTTCAGGCGCTTTCAGGAGCCGGGACACTATGATTCGTTCTACATTCACCGCCGCGCTGCATTGTCAATATGGCCAGGTCGGGGTGGTCGATACGCCTTTATGGGCCCACCCGTTTTTTTCCGCTGACCAAGACGGCTGGCTGTGCACCGATTACAAGCGAAGCGACTCCGTCAGCTTCAGGCCGATCGAATTCACCTTTACCTTCATCGAGGCAGCGAATAACCGTCTTCATTACAAGATCAACTGCACGACTGGCGTGAAGTTTCTCAGCGGGCGGCTTGAGCAGAACTCAAATGGCTGGCTGGGCTTGTATGGGTATGCGTGGGGGGATGATCTTGCCAACTGTATTTTCCCACCCAGCCTGCTGGCCCGGCTGCCTACCCTGCAGGACACGTGGAAAATGGAATTGCTCGGCGAATGGGATGGCGACCTGGAGAGCGCGGAGAATGTCGAGTTCTACCTGCGCGACGAAAAGGGCCACAGAGTCGCGCAAGTTGAATCCAGGTATTCGAGAAATAGGCCACCCCTACGTCACTGGTTCCTGCACGCGGGCAACAAAGCGGGCGACATACTGAGATTCCACCTGCACGACATCAAGGTTGAATGACTGCCGCGTGGCCCACCGATGAAGCGAGCAGCGCCCCCTTCATCGGTGCCCACACCGCATCACACCGACCTGTCGACCTCGACCTCAGGCTTGACCCCACGCTCACTCGCCGCCTGCTCTTCTTCGGTATCCTCGGCCGCCACCGGCGTCTGCATCACATCCTGCACGGTCTGCTCATCGACCCGCGGGTCGAGCGCCGCCGACAACGGCGAGCCGGCCGCCGGCATCGCCACGTGACCCAACGGAGCGTCCTGCACCTGGTGCAGCCCGGTGACCGCTTTCGGCCGAATGCGCCACACCAGCACCAGCGCGAAGAACACAAAGAAGGCATAGAGCATCTGCGCGCCCAGCACCTTCATCAAGACCCCCGCTGCCAGCGGCCCGATACAGGCACCCACACCATAGGTGACCAGCAGCATGGCCGTCAGCGAGACGCGGCGCTCGCTCTCCACATGGTCATTGGAAAACGCCACAGCCAACGGATACAGGCAAAACTGCAGCAACGAGATGACAAAGCCGATGCCGAACAGAAGCTCCAGCGGCACGCTGGGCAAGATTGCCAACGGCGCAGAGGCCAGCGCCAGCCCCACCGCAGCACTGCGGATCAGTACCGCGCGGTCGTAGCGATCGGACAACCAGCCCAATGGCCACTGCACCACCAGCCCGGCAAAGATGCAGCTACCCATGAACAGACCGATCTGCTCGGTGCTCAACCCCTGGCTGGAGGCGTACAGCGGCGCCAGGCCGTAGAACGAACCGACGATCAAGCCCGAGCCCAGTACCGTACTGAGTGACTGCGGCACGCGCTTGATGAAAAACTTCGGCTCCATCGGCGCCGGCCGCAAAGGCGCCGGGTGGATGCGCCGGGTCATTGCCACCGGCACCAGGCACAGGGCAAAGCACATGGCGACCAGCATCAGCAACTCAGGGCCGAGTTCAGGGTGCACCACCAGGATCAGCTGGCCGAGTACCAACCCGAGGTAGGAGGCGATCATGTAGCCACTGAACACCGCACCCCGGTGCTTGGCGTCGGCTTGTTCGTTGAGCCAGCTCTCGATGACCATGTACTGGCACATCATCCCCAAGCCGACCACCATCCGCAGCCCGACCCAGGCCGGTAGCCAGTTGGTCATGCCATGGCCAAGCACCGCGGCACAGACGATGCCGGCGCAGGTCGCATAGGCGCGGATGTGCCCTACCCGGCCGATCAGCCGGTGGCCCACCTTGCCGCCCACGGCCAGGCCAAAGTAGTTGGCGGCCATCAACGCACCGACCCACAAGCTGTCGACATGATCGGCTGCCAGGCGCAGCGCCAGGTAGGTACTGAGCAGGCCCGAGCCGATAAGCATCATCAAGGCAGCGAAATACAGCGACTGAAACGGCTTCCAGATGTTTCGCATACGTCCCGTCGGGCTCCCTGGTCAGGTGGCGTTGGCTTGCTGGCTAGCATAAAAGCAATTTTGCCGCGGCGCAGTCCCCTGCCGGCGAAATAGCCAACAGGGGACGCGTCCAGTAGTGGTTGTGTCGCGATCAGGCCTGTGCCGCCAGCACACGCCGCTCCCAGGGTGTGATCTCGTCGTAGAAATCGCTCAGCTCCAGGGTCTTGGTGGCGACGTAGCCTTCGATGAACTCAGCCCCGAACAGTTCCCGCGCCAGTGCACTGCGCTTGAGCCGCTCCAGTGCAGCGTGCAGTGTGCATGGCAGGCTCAGGTGCTCTGGCACAGCGAACTCACCCTGAATCGCCGGGGCCGGCTGCAGGCGTTGCTCGATGCCATGCAGCCCGGCAGCCAGGCTGGCGGCGATGGCCAGGTAAGGGTTGGCGTCGGCGCCCGGCAGGCGGTTCTCGACACGCCGGGCCACCGGCGCACTGGCCGGGATGCGCAGCCCTGCGGCGCGGTTGTCCTCGGACCAACAGGCATTGTTGGGCGAGGCGTAGGGGTGACAAAGCCGCTGATATGAATTGACGTTGGGCGCGAACAGCGCGGTGAAGTCGGCCATGCACGCCTGCTGGCCGCCGATGAAGTGGTAGAAGGTCTCGGTCGGCTGCCCCTGGTCATCGCTGAACACATTTCGGCCGCTGTCGATGTCCACCAGGCTCTGGTGGATGTACATGGAACTGCCCGGCGTATGCGCCAAGGGCTTGGCCATGCACACCACGGTCAGCCCATGCTTGAGTGCCACTTCCTTGAGCAGGTGTTTGAACAGGAACGTCTGGTCGGCTAGCAGCAGTGGGTCACCGTGCAAGAGGTTGATCTCGAACTGGCTGATGCCCATCTCGTGCATGAAGGTGTCACGCGGCAGACCAAGCGCCGCCATGCAGCGGTAGACCTCATTGAAGAACGGCCGCAGGCCATTGTTGGAGCTGACACTGAACGCCGAATGGCCCAGCTCCCGGCGGCCATCCTTGCCCAGTGGCGGCAAGAACGGCTGCTGAGGGTCGGTGTTAGGCGCGAAAACAAAGAACTCGAGCTCTGTCGCCACCACCGGCGCCAGGCCCAACGCCGCATAGCGAGCGATGACCGCCTTGAGCTGACCACGGGTGGACAACGCTGAAGACGTGCCATCCAGTTCGTTGGCATCGCAGATTGCCAAGGCCCGGCCGTCTTCGCTCCAGGGCAGGCGGTGAATGTGAGCGGGCTCGGCCACCAGCGCCAGGTCGCCATCATCACTGCCGTAGAACTTAGCCGGCGGGTAGCCACCCATGATGCATTGCAGCAGTACACCGCGGGCCATCTGCAGGCGCCGGCCTTCAAGGAAGCCCTCGGCGGTCATCACCTTGCCGCGCGGTACACCATTGAGGTCGGGGGTGACGCATTCGATTTCATCGATGCCCTGGAGGTGCTCGGCGAGGGTGCTCGGGCCTGGGGTGGTCATGACGCTTGTCCTTGTTGTTATAGGCTGGCAACAACATAGGCTGGGGGTGTTTAAAATATCAAGCACCTGATTCTGGACGGCCCACATTCTGTTGGAGCAGCGCAAGGCTGCTCCTTGTATCTACAGCACGCCTCAGTACAGGTTAGGCTCCATCTCCAGCTCAACCCCGAATCGTTCGTGGATATCTGCCTGAATCCGCCGCGCCAGGTCATGTAGCTGCGCACCGCTCGCCTGGCCATAATTGACCAGCACCAACGACTGCAACCGATGCACGCCGGCATCGCCATCGCGATAGCCCTTCCAACCCGCCTGCTCGATCAACCACCCTGCCGCCAGCTTCATCTGGCCATCGGCCTGAAGATAAGCCACGACACCCGGGAACTGCCCCCGTATACGCTCGACAAGCGCGGCAGACACCACTGGGTTCTTGAAAAAGCTCCCGGCATTGCCCAACTCGGCTGGGTCCGGCAACTTCTCGCGGCGAATGCTGCAGATGGCATCACTGATCGCCTGCGCACTCGGCTGCACTACGCCCCGCTCCACCAAGCGCTGACGCACGGGGCCATAGTCCAGGTGGGCTTGCAGTGTATGGGTCAGCATGAAGCGCACGCGCAAGATCAGCCAGCGCCCAGGGTTACGCTTGAACAGGCTGTCGCGGTAGCCAAAGGCGCATTCTTCCAGCCCAAAGTCACGCAGCTCGCCGGTCTGGCGGTCCAGCGCGGTCAAGCCGGCGAACACATTCTTGATCTCGACGCCATAGGCGCCCACGTTCTGCATGGGCGCAGCGCCCACCGTGCCCGGGATCAGGCTGAGGTTCTCCAGCCCGCAAAAACCGTGTGCCAGCGTCCACTGCACGAACGGGTGCCAGGGCTCGCCCGCCTCGGCTTCGACCACAACGTGCTCACCGTCATCGCTGAGCACGCGGCGGCCACGGCTGGCCATGTGCAGCACCAACGCGTTGACATCACCGGTCAACAGCAGATTGCTGCCACCGCCAAGGACCAGCACCGGCACGCCACGACGGTGCGCCTCGGCCAGCGCCTCACGCACCTCGTCATCGTCATGCACCTGGCTGAAATGCCGGGCCCTGACGTCAATGCCAAAGGTGTTGTAAGGCTTGAGCGAAACGTGCTCCTGCCACAGCGCTGTCATAACCGCCCCTTGATTTCCACGACCAACGCTTCACACGCTTCCTCGATCAGGTCCAGGACTTGCTCGAAACCTTCCGCGCCGCCGTAGTACGGGTCTGGCACTTCATCCAGCTTCGCGCCATAGCGGCGCAGGAACAGGTCGAGCTCGCCGGGCGCAGATTGCGGGCGCAGGGCACGCAAATGGCTCAAGTTGCTCTCGTCCATGGCCAGGATCAGGTCGTACTCGGCAAAGTGGGCCACATTGACCTGCTGGGCGCGCTGCTGCGAAAGGTCGTAGCCCCGCGCCAGGGCGGCCTTGCAGGTGCGGCTGTCGGGCGCCTTGCCGACATGCCAGTCACCGGTACCGGCGGACGCCACGTGCACCTGCTCGGCAAGCCCCGCGGCCTGCAACTGATGGCGCAGCACGCCTTCGGCGGTAGGCGAGCGACAGATGTTGCCCAGGCAAACGAACAGGACGCGCATCAAGCCTCCAGCAAGCGCCGTACGCGCTCCAGGTCTTCAGGGGTATCGACACCCACCGCGGGTGCCTCGAGGGCGTCTTCGACATGAATGCGCACGCCATGCCACAAGGCACGCAATTGCTCCAAGGCTTCGGTTTGCTCGAGCCAGCACGGCCCCCAACCGACGAAGTCCTGAAGGAAGCCCACGCGGTAGGCATACATGCCGATGTGGCGACGATAAGGCACGCCTTCCGGCAGTTGCTCGCGGTTGGCGGAGAAGGCATCACGCGCCCAGGGCAGCGGCGCACGGCTGAAGCTCAGGGCCAGGCCGTTCTTGTCGCAGACCACCTTGACCGCATTAGGGTTGAACACCACCTGTGGCTCGTGGATCGGCTCGGCCAAGGTGGCGATACCGGCTTCCGGGTGGGCCGCCAGGTTGGCCGCCACCTGGTCGATGATGACCGGCGGAATCAGCGGCTCGTCGCCCTGCACGTTGACCACGATGGCGTCGGCGGGCAGCCCGAGGTGCGCCGCCACTTCGGCCAGGCGGTCGGTACCGGATTCATGGTCGGCGCGAGTCAGCAGCACTTCGGCGCCAAATGCCTGGCAGGCCTCGACGATGCTGGCGTCATCCGTGGCGATGACCACACGGCTGGCCGCGCTCTTGCGCGCCTGTTCCCACACATGCTGGACCATCGGCTTACCGGCGATCAGCGCCAGCGGCTTGCCCGGCAGGCGCGAAGAGCGCAGGCGGGCGGGGATCACTACCGTGTAGTCCAGGCTCATTTGTCCAGGCGCTCATCGTCGGTCAAGGTACGCGCTTCGCTTTCCAGCATCACCGGGATGCCGTCGCGAATCGGGTAAGCCAGGCCCGCGCCCTTGCTGATCAGCTCGGTCTTGTCGGCGCTGAGCTTGAGCGGGCCCTTGGTGATCGGGCAGGCCAGGATATCGAGCAGTTTGGTGTCCATGGAAGCTTCCTTGAGGCCAGGTGGCCGGAAATTGAAAAGGGGCTCAGGGCGTTGGGTGCCCAGGCAGCAGGCGCTGTAACTGGCTGTCGAACCAGGCGCTGAAGGCAGGCGACGGCTGCGCCTCGACGGCCAGGTACCACCAGTCGTCAGCGGCGAAGGCACGGCATTTGACCGCATCTTTCTCGGTCATCACCAACGGCAACGGCGGCGTGAACGACAGGCGCTCGGCGCTGAACTGCGCGTGGTCGGCGAACGGGTGCGGCACCGGCTGCCAGTTTAGCCCTTGCAGGGTATTGAAGAAACGTTGCGGGTTACCGATGCCCGCCACCGCATGCAGGCGCTGGCCAGGCGGGAACAGATCGAGGCCACGTCGCTCACCGCTGCGCACGTTGACCAGTGCCGAGGGCTGCAAGCTGAAGGCAAAGCCCGCGGGTGAGTCGGCGCTGGCACCGTTGAACAGCACCGCGTCGGCTTCTTGCAGGCGCTCGGCCGGCTCGCGCAGCGGCCCCGCGGGCAGGCAGCGGCCATTGCCCAGGCCACGGGCGGCGTCGATCAGCACCAGCTCCAAGTCTCGCGCCAGGCGGTAGTGCTGCATGCCGTCATCGCACAAAACCAGGTCAAGCGGCTCACTGGCCAGCAGCGCCTGCACCGCACGCGAGCGGTCGGGGTCGATCATCAACGGTACGCCCGTGCGCTGGACGATCAACAGCGGCTCGTCACCAGCCTGGTCGGCACGCTGGTCGGCCTCAACGCGCCAAGGCAGATGAGCTGGCTTGGCGCCATAACCGCGGCTGACCACACCGACCTTGAGCCCCTGCCGGCGGCAATGCTCGATCAGCCAGAGGATCATCGGCGTCTTGCCAGTGCCACCCACGGTAATGTTGCCCACCACGATCACCGGCACCGTCGCGCGGTAGCTGGCACTTTCGCCGCTGAGAAACCGCACACGCTTGCGCGTCACCACGCGTCGGTACAGGGCTTCAAGCGGGCGCAGCAGCGCCAGGGCCGGGTGCCCGGCGTACCAGGCGGCGAGCAAACGGTCGGCGAAGGCCATCAAGGCGTCCCCTGGGCCGCCTCGACGGTGGTCATGCGCAACTGGCTGAAACCGAGCTTGCCGGCCGCATCCATCGCGGTCACCACGGCCTGGTGCGGTGTCTTGCCGTCAGCGCTGATCGCCAGCGGTAACGTGTGATCACCGCCCGACTCACGCTCGATGGCCTCGCTCAAGGTGGCCAGGTCGCTTTTGGGCAGCAGGTTGTTGTTGACCGAATACACGCCCTCGGCGCTGATGGTGACTTCCACCAGTTTGCGCTCATCGGCAGGCGGCTGCTCGGCGCTGGCGGCCTCGGGCAGTTCGACGCGCAGTTGCGTCTCGCGGGTGAAGGTGGTGGTGACCACGAAGAACAGCAACAGGACGAACACCACGTCGATCAGCGACGCCAGGTTGATGTCGACGTTTTCCCGCTGGCGGTTGCGCCGAAACTTCACGCCTTGCCTCCGGCCACTTCGACTTCACGGTCGCCCTGGATCACTTCCACCAGCTTGATCGCCTCTTGTTCCATGCCAACCACCAGCTCATCGATGCGACGCAGCAGGAAACGGTGGAAGAACACCGCCGGGATACCGACCATCAAGCCCGCTGCGGTGGTGACCAGGGCCTTGGAAATACCCCCGGCCAATACGGCAGCGTTGGCAGTCATCTGCGACCCCATGAAGGCGCTGAAAATGTCGATCATGCCCAGCACGGTGCCCAGCAGGCCCAGCAACGGGGCCATCGCGGCAATGGTGCCAAGAGTGCTGATATAGCGCTCCAGCTCGTGGATGACGCGCGATGCGGCCTCCTCGATGCACTCTTTCATGATTTCGCGGCCATGGCGCGAGTTGGCGAGGCCTGCGGCAAGGATTTCGCCCAGCGGCGAATCGGCGCGCAGGGCCTTGAGCTTGTCACTGGTGAGTTGCTTGTCCTTGATCCACATCCAGACCTGGCCCAGCAGGTGTGGCGGGGTCACGCGACTGGCGCGCAGGGTCCACAGGCGCTCGACGACGATAGCCATGGCAACGATGGAACTCAGAATGATCGGCAGCATCATCCAACCACCGGACTTGACCAATTCCCACACAGTAAACGCCCCTTCGGAAAAAGGCCGCCACTCTACCATAGGACCGCCGGGGGCTCATCTGCCGAAGGTCAGGGAATTGGCCGGACCCAGTTGCCACCTTGGGGGCAGTCCAGATACAGCACCAAACCTGAAAGGAGTGCTGCACCTGTGGGAGCGGGCTTGCCCGCGAAAGGGCCCGATCAGCCACTGCCGGCTTCACGCCAGAAGCGCCGCTGCCCCCGCACACCCTCAACGTCACCCTGCCCCCCCAGCACCAAGCGCAACGCGCCCTCCACCGCTGTATCATGAATCGCCAGCCCATGCCGCCGATAGCGCTCGAGCACCTGGGCATGCGGATGCCCAAAACCATTGTTGCGCCCCCGCGAAATCAGCACCCCACGTGGCGCCGTGGCGCGGATGAATGCCTCGGTGGACGAGCTGCGACTGCCATGGTGCGGGGACTGCAGCCAATCGATGCGGGGTGTTTCAGTGGATGCCAGCCAGGCCCGTTCGGCAGCGGCTTCCAAATCGCCAGCCAACAGCAAGCGCTCCCCTTGCGCCTCGACCAGCAGCACGCATGAGCGGTCGTTGCTGCTCTGCCCTTCAGCCCAATGCCACAGGGAAAAACGCACGCCATCCCACTCCCATTGCTCACCCGTGACACACGGCTGCAGCCCAAGGCCCTCCAGCCCCTCGCCACCGAGCACCCGCTTGACCGGGATGCCCTGCGCAATGGCCAGCGCGCCCCCGGCATGGTCGGCATGGGCGTGGCTGATCAGCATCGCATCCAAGTGGCTTACGCCCAGCTTGCGCAGGGTCGGCAGCACCACCCGCTCCCCCGCGTCGTACTCCCCTTTTGCTGGCCCCGCATCGTAGAGCAAGCTGTGATGGCGGGTACGCAGCAGCACCGCGAGCCCCTGGCCGACGTCCAACTGCCAGACTTCTACCTGCCCCAAGGGCACCGACTCGCGGGGCACCCATAACGCCAGCAGCATGAGGCCGCCCACCCCCCGCAAGGGCACGCCACGGGGTAGCAGCACCAGCAACGCACCCAGGCACACCACTAACCAAGCCCACAGCGGCAAGGCTGGCGGCACCCACGCCGGGCGCCAGCTCGCGGCCAGGGCCAAGACCCTGAACAGCACCTCCAGCAAGCCCCCAGCCAGCCACAGCAACGCTTCGCCGGCGCCCGCCACAGGCAACAGCAGCGTGCCCAGCAAAGCCAACGGCAACACAGCAAGGCTGACCCACGGCACCGCCAGCAAGTTGGCCAGGGGCGCACTCAGGCTCACTGGCAAGCCAGTGGCCAGCAGCACCGGCAGCAAGCCGATGGCGATCACCCACTGCGCACGCGTCCAGGCCTGCCAGGGCCGCCAGCCGCCCAAGCGGGCACTGAAGCAGTAGATCAAGGTCGCCACAGCGGCAAACGACAGCCAGAACCCCGGCAACAGCGCCGCCAAGGGTTCGAACAACAGCACCGCGACCAGCGCCAGCAGCAATGGCAGCATTGCGCCAAGGTGACGAAAGCGCAGACGCCAAAGCAACACTACCGCCAGCATCAGGCAGGCCCGCTGCACCGGCACACCGCCACCGGCAAGCCAGCCGTAGGCCAGCGCAGCGGCCATCGCCAGGCCGCAGGCCGAGGGCAGCCAGGGCAGCCGCGCGGGCCACAGGCCCCAGCGTGCCAACCCGGCAACCAGGCCATAGAGCAAACCCGCCACCAGGCCGATGTGCTGCCCGGAAATCACCAGCAGGTGCACCGTGCCTGTGGCCTGCAGCGTCTGCCAGTCCTCGCGGGCCAGGCCCGCACCGTCGCCCAGCACCAAGGCCACCAACGCCGCTTGCCGCCCATTGGCCTCGACCGCCAACAACCGTTGCCGCAGTTGGTCTCGCCAGCTGCCCGCGACAGCGCTCAATACCTGCCCAGCCTTGACCGTGCCGGTAGCCCCGACCCGCCGAGCCAGCAACTGCGCCTCTCGATCAGGCCCATGGGGGTTGAGCAGCCCGGCAGGCCGCTGCAGGGTCACTGCCAACCGCCACTGTTCGCCCGCACGCACAGCCGGCCCGTTGAACCAGCTCAGTTGCAAGCGCCGCGGCAGTTCGCCACGCCGTGAGTGGGGCTGCTCCAGTTCGAAGCGCACGCCATGCGCGGTAAGGCTCGGCAGCCCGACAACCTTGCCCTCCAGCCACAACGTGCGGCCATCCAGTTCAGGCGCGAGTCGATCATCCAGCGCTCGCTGGGCCGACCCGCACGCCCAGCACAAGCCCAACAGAAAACAGCCCACTGGCCAAAACCGCGTGAACAGGCTGGCAACACCACCGACAAACAGCAGAAGTAGCCATCCGACCGATGGCAATATGGGGAGAAAGCCCAGGCAGAGCAGCCCGAGCGCGAGCGCAAACATCCCTGTGCGCATGAGGTAGAGCTCCGCTGCGAAATGACCTTCTCAGGCATAGCGCAAATGCCGGCAAAGCTTGCTCAACAATTGTCACAAACTCTAAACGAGGCCGTTAAGGAATCAAGGCATACTGCCCCGATCAACGCCCCGGGAGCCTACATGCCGCGCCGACTTTTCAAACGCTACATGCCGGATCCGACCAGCATTCGGGAACACAAGTCCTTACGCTTTTTCGGCACGTTGCTGCACGACCCGAACCTCTGGCACCTGAACCGGCACTCGGTGGCCCGGGCCATGGGCGTGGGCCTGTTTGCGGCGCTGATCCCCATCCCCATGCAGATGCTGCTGGCCGCTGCGCTGGCGATCCCGGTGCGCGGCAACCTGCCGATCGCGGTCAGCCTGGTGTGGCTGACCAACCCGCTGACCATGCCACCGGTGTTCTTCGTCACCTACATGACCGGCGCCTGGCTGCTGCAGATACCGCCGCGCACCCTGCCCGACGACCTGACCTTCGAATGGATCACCGACCAGCTGTCGACCCTGTGGCAACCCTTCCTGCTCGGCTCGGTGGTGTGTGGCGTGGTGCTGGGCATCCTCGCCTACTTCACCACCTTGCTGTACTGGCGTTGGTGGGTGGGCCGGCAGTGGCGCCGGCGCAAACTCAAAGGCTCAGGCGCGCATGCCGCGGCCGCTGACCAGCAGGCGGATGCACAGGGTGTACAGCACTGCGGTAGCCACCAACATAAAGGTGATCGCCGTCCCGATACTGATATCCGACACCCCTAGGATGCCGTAGCGGAACGAGTTGACCATGTGCAGCACCGGGTTGGCCAGTGACACGGTCTGCCAGAACGGCGGCAGCAGGTTGATCGAGTAGAACACCCCGCCCAGGTAGGTCAGCGGCGTCAGCACGAAGGTAGGGATGATCGAGATATCGTCGAAGTTGCGCGCGAACACCGCGTTGACGAAGCCCAGTAACGAGAAAATGGTGGCCGTCAGCAGTACCACGACCACGGTCACACCCAGGTGATGCACCTGCAGGTCGGTGAAGAACATCGACAGGATGGTGACGATCACCCCGACCGCCAAACCCCGCAGCACGCCACCCAACACATACCCCACGAGAATGGTGTGTGGCGACACCGGGGACACCATCAGCTCCTCGATGGAGCGCTGGAACTTGCTGCCGAAGAAGCTCGACACCACGTTACCGTAGGAGTTGGTGATCACCGACATCATGATCAGCCCCGGCATGATGTACTGCATGTAGGTGAAGCCGCCCATGTCGCCGATCTGCCGGCCGATCAGGTTACCGAAGATGACAAAGTACAAAACCATGGTGATCGCTGGCGGCAGCAGGGTCTGCGGCCAGATACGCAGGAAGCGCCGCACTTCGCGGTAGACGATGGTGTTCAGGGCGACCCAGTTGGTGCGCAGTTCCACACTCATACGGCCACCTTCGACAGGTTTTTTTCCACCAGGGACACGAACAGCTCCTCAAGTCGATTGGTCTTGTTGCGCAGGCTTTGCACCTCGATGTTCTGCAGCGCCAGCTGGCCGAACAGCGCGGTGATGCCGATGTCTTTGTCCACCTGCACTTCCAGGGTATGCGGGGTGATCAGGCGGCACGGGTAACCCTGCAACGCAGGGGCTGACGGCAGGTCCTGCTTGAGGTCGAGGACAAAAGTCTCGACATGCAGCTTGCCCAGCAGCTGGCGCATGCTGGTGTTCTCGACGATGGTGCCGTGGTCGATGATGCCGATGTTACGGCACAGCTGCTCGGCCTCTTCCAGGTAGTGGGTGGTGAGGATGATGGTGATGCCCTTCTGGTTGAGCTCGGTGAGGAAGCTCCACATCGAGCGACGCAGCTCGATGTCCACGCCGGCAGTCGGCTCGTCGAGGATCAACAGGCGCGGCTCGTGGATCAGTGCCCGGGCGATCATCAGGCGGCGCTTCATGCCGCCGGACAGCGAGCGCGACTGCACATCACGCTTGTCCCACAGGCCCAGCTGGGTCAGGTACTGCTCGGCGCGCTCCTTGGCGAGCTTTGGCGGGATGCCGTAGTAGCCTGCCTGGGTGACGACGATGTCGAAGACCTTCTCGAACTGGTTGAAGTTGAACTCTTGCGGCACCACGCCCAGGCAGCGCTTGAGCGCCGAAGGCTCGCGGTCCAGGTCGTGGCCGAATACGTTCACCGTGCCGCTGGTCTTGTTGACCAGGGTCGAAAGAATACCGATGGTGGTGGATTTGCCGGCGCCGTTGGGGCCGAGCAAGGCGAAGAAGTCGCCTTCGGCAACGTCCAGGTCGATGCCCTTGAGGGCCTGGAAGCCATTACCGTAGGTCTTGGTCAGCTGTCGAATGGACAGGGCGGAACTCATAGCGGGCCATTTACCGAGAAAAAAGGTTCTGGACACGCCAGGCAAAGTCACTGGCGCAGTGAGTGCGGCCATGGTGCAAGGCCCGGCCACACAAGTACAGTCACATGTATTGATAATGACTATCGAAGCAGGTTCAGGTCAGCGCGGTCATCACCGCCGCTTGGTAGGCCGGGCGCTGCTTCAGGCGCGCGTACCAGGCCTCCAGGTGATACATGGCCGGGCGTTCGATGGGCATTTCGAACCAGGCGTAGATGAAGCTACCCAGTGGGATGTCGCCCATGCCGATCTGGTCACCGGACAGGTAAGGCTGCTGGGCCAGGGTTTCGTCGGCGATGGCCAGCAATTGCGCGCACTGTTTGTGCGCGGCGTTGATCGCGACCCAGTCGCGTTGGTCTTCCGGCGTGCGCAGCAGGCCCCAGAACAGCGGGCGGAAGGGGGTGGCGAAGGACGAGGTGGTCCAGTCCATCCACTTGTCGGCCAAGGCGCGCTGGCGCGGGTCTTCCAGGTACCAGCCCTGCTCGGCGCCGTACTCGGCGCACAGGTAGCGGACGATGGTGTTGGACTCCCACAGCGTCAGGTCGCCGTCTTCGAGCATCGGCACCAGGCCGTTGGGGTTGCGGGCGCGGTAATGCGGCTCGTTGACCACGCCGAAGGCGCCGCCGGCGTCGATAGATTCGAAATCAAGGCCCAGCTCGTGGGCGACCCACAGCGCCTTGCGCACATTGCTCGAATTCTTGCGGCCCCAGATCTTCAGCATGGCAACGTCCTTATGAATGCGGAGGTGGTCCAGTCTACTCCAGAGTCTTATTGCCTGTACTGGCCTCTTCGCGGGCAAGCCCGCTTTCACAGGAAGCACCCCAACCTTCAAGCCACGGGTAACCCTGTGGAAGCGGGCTTGCCCGCGAAAGGGCCGGCACAGGCGAACAATGATCTGAAACTCCCACCGCCACACCCTGTCACTGTTCTGAACAGGCCGTTCACAGCGTTGCGTCTAAGCTGTCTGGGACGGCTCAAGCCCTTGGTTCCAAGGAGGACCGATTATGTTGCTGTTGTGGTTGGTGGTACTGGTGATCGGCGCGGCATACCTCACGCACCGGCGCCTGGCGCCCTTGCAGATACTGGGCATCATGGCGGCCTACGTGCTGCTGATGGGTATTTTCAGCAGCGCACCCGGCTGGCTGCTGGCCCTGCTGTGGGTCGTGCTGGCCGTGAAAATCGCCTTTGTGGCCCTGCCGCAATGGCGGCGCAAGGTGTTCACCGGCCCGGTGTTCAAGTGGTTCCAGCGTACCCTGCCGCCCATGTCGCAGACCGAGCGCGAAGCCATCGACGCCGGCACCGTCTGGTGGGACGGCGAACTGTTCAGCGGCCGCCCCGACTGGCGCACCTTGCTGGCCTACCCGGCACCGAAACTGACTGAAGAAGAACAGGCCTTCATAGATGGCCCCACTGAAGAACTGTGCGCCATGGTCAGCGACTGGCAGATCGGCCAGGACATGGACCTACCCCCTGAGGCCTGGGCGCACATCAAAGCGCAGGGCTTCTTCGCCCTGATCATCCCCAAGGAATACGGCGGCATGGGCTTCTCGGCCTACGCCCACTCGCAGGTTGCAATGAAGCTGGCCACCCGCAGCGGCGACCTGGCCTCGACGGTGATGGTGCCCAACTCGCTCGGCCCGGCCGAACTGCTGCTGCACTACGGCACCGATGAACAACGCAGCCACTACCTGCCGCGCCTGGCACGCGGCGACGAGATCCCCTGCTTCGCCCTGACCGGCCCACTGGCGGGCTCGGATGCCGGCGCCATGCCGGATACCGGCATTATCTGCAAAGGCCAATGGCAAGGCGAAGAAGTCATCGGGCTGCGCCTGAACTGGGAAAAACGCTACATCACCCTCGGCCCGGTCGCCACCCTGCTCGGCCTGGCGTTCAAGGCCTACGACCCGGAGCACTTGCTGGGCGACGATGAGGACTTGGGTATCAGCCTGGCGTTGATTCCCACCGACACCCCGGGCGTGGAGATCGGCAAGCGCCACCTGCCGCTCGGCGCCGCCTTCATGAACGGCCCCAACAGTGGCAAGGACGTGTTCGTCCCGCTGGACATGCTGATCGGCGGCCAGGCCATGCTCGGCAAGGGCTGGATGATGCTGATGAACTGCCTGTCGGTGGGCCGCTCCATCTCGCTGCCAGCAGTGGGCACCGGTGCCGCCAAGTACACCAGCCTGGTGACGGGCCAGTACGCCAATATCCGCGAGCAATTCAACGTACCGCTGGCAGCCTTCGAAGGCATCCAGGAGTCCTTGGCGCGCATTGGCGGCAATGCCTGGCTGATGGACAGCGCCCGATTGCTGACCGCCAAAGCGGTGGATCTGGGTGAAAAGCCTTCGGTGCTGTCGGCGATCCTCAAATATCACCTGACCGAGCGCGGCCGCGAATGCATCCAACACGCCATGGACGTGCACGGCGGCAAGGGCATCATCATGGGCCCGAACAACTACCTGGGGCGTAATTGGCAGGGCGCGCCGATCTTCATCACCGTCGAGGGGGCCAACATCCTCTCGCGCAACCTGATGATCTTTGGTCAGGGCGCGATCCGCTGCCACCCGTTCGTGCTCAAGGAAATGGCACTGGCCGCCCGCGAAGACCGTGAGCAGGCGCTGGTCGAGTTCGATGAGTTGCTAATGAAGCACATCATGTTCGCTGCCGGTAACGCGGCCAGTACCCTGGTCTACGGCCTCGGGCTGGGTCGCCTGGAACACGTGCCAGGGGATGCTTTGAGCCAGGGCTACTTCCGCGCCCTCAATCGCCAGGCGGCGGCGTTCGCGATGATGGCCGACCTGTCGATGCTGTTGCTGGGCGGGGCGCTCAAGCGCCGCGAACGCCTCAGTGCCCGCCTCGGTGATGTGTTGAGCTACCTGTACCTCGCCAGCGCCGCGCTCAAGCGTTATCACGATCAAGGCTCGCCCGAGCACCTGCAGCCCTTGTTGCGCTGGGCCATGGAAGAAAGCCTGGGCCAAGCGGAGCGCGCACTGGACCGCCTGCTCGACAACTTTCCCAACCGCTTCGTCGGCTGTGCGCTGCGCGTGCTGGTGTTCCCCTTCGGCCGTCGTCATACCGGCCCCAGTGATGAACTGGACGCCGAAGTGGCGGAACTGATTGGCCGGCGCAGGGGTGACCCGGCACTGGAAGAACTGCTGGCCGGCTGCTACCGCCCGCAGGCAGAAGACGACCCGGTCGCAGCGCTGCAGCGTGCGAGCGACTTGCTGGATGACGCCGCACCTTTGCACAAGGCACTGCATCAGGCCCTGAAGGAAGGCAAGGTAAAACCTGCCGCAGGGCAATCGGCTATCGATGCTGCTGTCGAGGCTGGCGCACTGCAGCCTGCTGAGGCACAGCGCCTTCATGCCGCCGAACAGGCTCGCCGCGCAGTGATCGATGTCGATGCTTTCGATAAGGAGCAGCTGGGGCCTACACCCGGCAAGGTACGTTGAGCGGCCACGCAAAAGGGACCGCACAGCGGTCCCTGCCAGCGTATACTCCGGCCCCGTTTTTCAGACACACCGAGGACCCCTTCATGGCCAACCCGCACCTGGAGTATCACCTGCAACTGCTGCAACACCTGCGCACCATCCTGGCTGCCCTCGGTGAAGCCGAGCAGGTGCCGGAAGAAAGCCACGCCCTATTTCTCGAGCGTTTCGACGAACTGCTCACCCTGCTGCCCCAGAACCCGCTGGAAAGCCAGTACCTCGGCCAGGACCTGCTCTGCCAAGTGATCCAGCGTTATCCGCAAATTGCTCACCTCGTGCCGCGCGATTTGTTGTGGTTCTTTGGTGGTGATTGCCTGCACTTCATGCCCGATGAAGAACTCGACCTCTATCAGCAACTGGAAGAGCGCCGCCATGAAGCTGAGCAAGAGGGTGAGCCATTCGACTGGCACTTGGAAAAGCAACTACTGAGTCAAACTGACAAAGGCAGTACGCACTAAGCTGAAACTCCCTCTCCAGCGCCTTGCTTTGCATCAAGGCGCTCCGTTAAAAATCCCACAATCAATTAGCTTATTCCTACATCCTGCAAAACTCATGGCCGTTAGTATTTGCATCGAGGCGTTACAGGCAGCCGTCGTGCAACTTCCTCACCTTCACTAACCCCTTCAACCATGAGCCACAGTATGAAACGCAAACTAATCGCACTCCCCCTAGGCCTCTTTGCCAGCTTGATGGGCAGCTCCGCCTTCGCCAGTTCCGTTTTCTTCGAAGGCAGCATCACTTCTGAAACATGCCCGATCGAAATTGTTAACCCAGGCGATGGTAGCGTGGACAATCGGGTTGCAATGGGTGACGTCCCGATGGGCAGCTTCGGTGGCGTCGCCGGTACCGAAGTACGTGGTGCCACTTTTGCCGTCCGCGTACCGGATAAAGGTAGCTGCGGCGTTACCCAAACCAATGCGAATGTCACCTTCAACGGTGACGCGGACGGCAGCGGAAACTACTTCAAGGTCAACCCTGTGAGCGGCGCCGCCACGGGTGTCTCGATCGTGATCCGCGACAGCAGCAATGCATCGATCGCGCCTGGCGGAACGTCGGTTGACTATGCACTCAACCCAACTGGGCCCACCGACCTGAGGTTTAATGCCTACTACCGCTCCACCGCCGCTACGGTAACCGCAGGCCTAGCATCGGCTCACGTCCGCTATTCGGTTGCTTATAAGTAAGCAACGCGTGTCACCCGGTGCCTTGCGCACCTTGCTAAACCATCCAGGCGTTGATGATACGCCTGGGTGCAATGGGTAACCGTTATGATCAATCCACTCAGATTCACGGCTGGCTTACGTTTTGCCGCTTGTATTTCCCTGGCCATAAGCATGCTCGCCGCCCCTGCCATCAGCCAGGCCGCTTTGACATTGAATAATACCCGCATTGTTTTCAATGGCGAAAAGCGTAGCACATCCGTCATCGTTAAAAACCCGTCCAAGAGTACGTACGCGGTACAAACCTGGATCAATACCGTCGCGGATGACACCACCACGGCTGTTCCATTCGCCATCTCTCCCATCTTATTCAAACTCAACGCGGCCAACGAACAACTTATTCAAATAAGTGGTTTACCCCACACATTACCGAATGACCGCGAGTCACTGTTCTTTTTCAATATGCAAGAAATCCCCCAAGCCAGCACCGAGCCTGGCAACCAACTCAATATCGCCCTGCGCACGCGAATCAAACTGTTCTATCGGCCGCCAGCGCTGAAGGGCACGCCCACGGGCCAGTTGAAGTCTCTGGTGTTCTCGCTGAGCGAGAAAAATGGCACCCCCTCGTTGCTGGTTCGCAATCCATCGCCGTTTCACATCACCTTCGTTCGACTCGAGGTCAGCGGCCAGGGGCAGCAGCACACCTTGAACAACACCGACATGCTGGAACCTTTCGCCGAGCATGCCTACCCGCTTACGGGAATCAAGCCAGCTCCAGACTTGCAGGCACAGTTTTCCGTCATCAATGACTATGGCGGTTACACCGAGCCTCTGACGTTGCCGATCCACCTGCCTAACTAGAGCCACCACGCAAGTCGCAAGGAATCGTCATGATGTTCCTCCCCTTATCACGCTGGCGTGCGTCACGCCATCAGCGCGGCGTATTGCTGTGCCTGCTAGGTAGCTCGGCATTGATACTGGTGCCCACTGTTAAAGCGGAGACCGGCTTCCAGAGCGGCTTTCTCCGCCAGGTGCCGGGCCAGTCCGAAGACGTAGGCGCCTGGTCGTTGGGCATGTTGACCAGCGACCAGGACCTTGCACCAGGCCTCTACCGGGTGAGCGTGCACGTCAACCTTGAACCACAGGGCGAGCACGAACTGGATTTCCAGCCTACCGCCGAGGGTGAGCTGCAACCTTGCCTGCCCGCCAAGTTGCTGGGTGAATGGGGTTTGCGACTTGATGCACTGGCCAACATCGAGGATCAGCATCGCGCCTGCCTCAATCTGAAGGCTGTTGTCCCCGGCGCGCATATCGACTTCAGGGCCAGCGAATTACGGGTGGCCATTTCGATTCCGCAAATCGCCATGCGCCGAGACGCCAGCGGCCAGGTCGACCCTGCGCACTGGGACAGCGGTATCAACGCTGCCTTCGTCAGCTATCAAGCCTCCACCCTGCAAGGCCGCAGCCGTTATACGGGCAATTACAGCAGTGACGACCTTCACTTGAACAGCGGCGTCAACCTTGGCGAATGGCGCTTGCGCAGCACTCAGTCCTGGCGTCAGGACCAACGGGGTAACCGTGAATGGACCAGGGCCCAGACTTACGCGCAACGAGATATCCCCGGGACCCGCGCCAACCTAACAGTCGGGGAAACATTCACCGACAGCGATATATTCCGTGGCATTCCCATCTCGGGCATACGCGTGGCATCGGACATGAGCATGCTCGGCGACAATCAACGGGGCTATGCCCCTGTCATCCGTGGTGTCGCGCAGAGCCGAGCGAAGCTTGAGGTCTGGCAGAACGGCTATTCAATTTACTCCACGTATGTCAGCGCTGGTCCTTACGCCATTGACGACCTCAGTACTTCGGGCAGCGGCGAACTGGAAATTGTTCTGACCGAGTCAGACGGCCAGGTCCGGCGCTTCATTCAGCCCTTTTCGACCATCAGCAACCTGCTGAGGCCGGGTGTTTGGCGTTACAGTGCGACGGTTGGGCGCTATAACCCTTCCAGTGATGTAGACACCCCCTTGCTCTGGCAAGGCACCATGGCCATGGGCAGCCACTGGAACACGACGCTCTACGGCGGGTTGATGGCCAGCGACTACTACCGGGCGGGCAGCCTGGGCATCAGTAAGGACCTGGGTAGCCTGGGTGCCTTGGCTTTCGATTTGACGCAGTCGTTCAGCGACGTAGACACCCTACATGAGCGTGACGTACAGGGTACGAGTTATGCCCTGAAATACGGTAAAGCCTTCACCAGCCAGACCAATCTGCGATTTGCCGGCTACCGTTATTCGACTGAGGGTTACCGCGACTTCGATGAAGCCGTGCGCCAGCGCAGCCAGGCATCAGGGTATACCGGCAGTAGCCGCAGCCGCCTGGAGGCATCGGTCCACCAGAGCATGGGCAAGAACAGCTCGCTCACCCTTACCCTGTCTCAGCAGGATTACTGGCAGCGCAGCGATACCCAGCGCCAATACCAGTTCAACTTCAGCACGCATCACCGCGGCGTAAACTACAACCTGTTTGCCTCTCAGTCGTTGACCGACCGATATGGCAGCGATCGTCAATTCGGCTTGAGCATATCGTTGCCGTTGCAGTTCGGTCACCGCGCCAATGCCACCTTCGATATGCAACACAATGCCCGGGGCCTTAGCCAACGCGCCTCCCTCGGTGGCGGCATCGCCGAGCGAGCGCTGAGCTACAGCGCCAGCCTGAGCGAGGACGAAAGCAATCGCCGGACTGCGGCACTGTCGCTTGGCTATCAGGCCCCCTATGCAACGTTGGCGGGTGGTTTTACCGAAGCTGAGGACTATCGCAATCTGTCGTTGAATGCCAGTGGGGCCGTGCTGCTGCACGCCGACGGCGTTGAGTTCGGCCCTTACCTGGGAGATACCGCGGCCCTGATCGAAGTGCCGGGTGTGGCCGATGTGGGCCTGCACAACGTACCCGGCACGCGCACCAACGCGCGTGGGTATGCGCTGCTGCCTTACCTGCAACCCTACAGGACCAACGCGGTTGTACTGGATATCGACCGGCTGGGGCCTGACGTGGAGATCGAAAACGGCGCAGCACAGGTGGTCCCCCGCCGAGGCGCGATCGTGAAAAGCCGCTTCGAAGCACGCCATCTCTCGCGGATGGTCCTGACCCTGCACGACGCCAGTGGCCAGCCACTGCCTTTCGGGGCCCAGGTAAAAGACCAGCAAGGCGAACTGCTCGGCATGGTAGGCCAAGCCGGCCAAGTAATGCTCACGCATCAGGCCTCCGATCGCCCGTTGCAGGTGAGCTGGGGTGACCGGCCGGACAACAGCTGCCAGCTGGCCATCGACTCAGACGCCACGCCGCCCGTTGACGGCTATCGCCTGCAAACCCTGCCCTGTATTTAGCGACCAAGCTCGCAGTGCGGCCCTCGCATTCTGCCGCGCTGGGAGCTCCAGGACATCTATGAAAAACATCAAAACAACCTTGCGCCTGGCATTGCTGGCCGCAATGACATGGCCGGCGGCCGAGGCCATGGCCAGCGCGGACACCCGCTGCGAATTCGGGCCGCTCAAGAGCAACTTGCTCAAGGTATTCGTCCGCGACATGGGTACGTTGTACGTGCCACGGGACGCGCGGGTCGGCACGCTAATCGGCCCCGCTAACTCCTACGAGCAAACAGTCGACCAGAATAATTGGAGCTTGAGGTGTTTCAGCTACGGTGTGCGAATGAACTTCGACATGAAAGCAGCCCGCGGCGTCCACCCTCCAATGGCTCCCATTGATGGCCAAAATATGGACGGTCACGTTCTCAGGACCAACATTCCTGGTTTAGGTGCAATCGTAAAGGTACGGCGCCCCTTTAATGGAGGCACCGATCAGTGGATCCCGATTGGCAGCAACCCACCGCTGGTCCCTTTCGCGGCCTATTACGACACTACGCTGCTAGGTGGCGCTGCGCTGCTCAGATTTGCTCATGAGGTGACCTTGGTGAAGACCGGCGACTTGGCCCCTGGCGTCCACCAGCTGGATGGCCAACTGATTACCGGCCACCTCGACTTCCAAGGTATGGGCCAGGTAATGGAGTACACCCTCAGGGCAACGATCATTCAGAGCCAGTGCGAGGTCCTCAGCGACGCGGTCAGCGCCAACCCGGTGAAGCTCGGTGAATGGAGCACCAGCGACTTCACCGGCCCCGGTTTCACCACCACCGCTACGCCGTTCCAGATCCGCCTGAGCAGTTGCCAGGTCGACCCCGACCCGGACAACGAAACGCTTGCGACCATCGAACTTGAGGGGCGAGATGGCTCACAACCCATTGGGCCTGTGGGTGAGCATGTGTTCAGCCTGACCAGCGATTCCGATGCGCGAGGCATGGGAATCCAAATGTT
Organism: Pseudomonas sp. NGC7; assembly: GCF_047159675.1. Lineage (NCBI taxonomy): Bacteria > Pseudomonadati > Pseudomonadota > Gammaproteobacteria > Pseudomonadales > Pseudomonadaceae > Pseudomonas > Pseudomonas sp. NGC7. The sequence goes on from NZ_BAAFZY010000001.1 coordinate 5,147,133, forward strand.
GCACAACGGCCAGCCAATGCCATTGAATACCGAAATTGGGCTGAGGTCGGTGCAAGATGGCACCGTACCCTTGAACTTCGAGGCGCGCTTCTACCAAACAGAACCAAACAGCAACCTGCGCGCTGGCTTGGCCAAGGGTGCATTGAACTTCACCATCCGCTACCGCTAGCGAGCCAAAAAAGGCCGGCCCGTTGGCCGGCCTGGTTCCACTTGGCTACCCGGCTAAGCCTGTGTGGTACCCGACAGGATGTTTTCGGGGTCGTAGTGGTAACGACAGACCTCCCCTTCCTGGGTTTCGACGCTGATCAAGCGGTTGAGCTCGTCGTACACCAGCATGCGTGCCTGCTCATCGCTGATCAGGTTGCCATTGGCGTCGTAGTGTAAGTCGACAGCGGGTTGCGGGGCCGGCGGAACGATCTTGCTCAATTGCGCCGGGTCGACATTCTTGAACTCGTACAGTGTCCGCTGCGGTGTTCCCCCTGGGCTCTTGGTAATGACCGAGGTGATGTTGTCCAAGCCATCGAAACCGAACGTCTGCCATTCGATGATATTGCCGGAAGGATCGACCGGCGCCTCAGGCCCGGTGCAGTCATAACGCTGCAGCCGACCGCGCCGGTCGTACGCATATTTTTCATGGCGCAATAGCTTGGCATCCTCTTCGTCTGCATCCTTGGGGCGCTCTTTGAGTATCCGGTGCGTCAGGCAATCGAACTCGTCATACCCCTGCTCCAGCGTTTGCAAAATGTCGCCAAAGTCGAAGGTGCGCAGCGTTTCCCGGTCGAACTCGTCGTATTCAAGCCGTGTGGTCAATTGCTGACCGGTAGTGACATCCTGAGTGGTGGTACTTGCCATACGCCCAAGATCGTCATACGTGAACGATGCCGACAAGAGTATCTGATCAGCCAGCGGCTTGCGGCGCACTCGGTAACGGGAAGGGGTGGGCACAGGTTTACTCAGCGTGGTTCTTTCCAGGCGCCCAAAATCGTCGTATTCATAGACCTGGTTTTGACCCTGCACGTCCAGATAAGCGCGCATCCGCCGACGGTAGCTGTAGTCATAGGTCATCCTGAAGGTTCCACCCTCCAGAATACGCGTTTCGGTCTTGACCTCGCCGTTACTGAGGAAATAGGTGCGGTCCATGCTATGCCCGGGGTTTCTGGCGTCCCCTGGTTCTTCACAATGGGTCAGCTTGGCATTCTTGGGATCGTGTACGTAAGAAGCGGACTTTCCGCTAAGCACACGCGTTGTGGGCTCCTCGCCCAGCACGGGTACGTAGGTGTATTCGATCTTCCTGCCATCTGGGACCGTCACCCAGCGCGGCTGCCGCTCACCCGGGTCGTACTCGAAGGTTTGCAGGCGCCCACCGGTCGTGGCGCTGATACGCCGCTCCAGGCCATCGAACGCCTGCTCGCCCAATAACTTGGCGTTCGCTTCGGTAGTACCCACCTTGATGCTGACTGGCAGGTCGTTGCGGCTGTGCTTGGCATACGTGCGATAAACCCGATTATTACGGTCAGCCAATGTGTGGACGATCAAACGGTCGAAGGCGTCATATACATACTCGTCGATACGTTGGCCGGTGCCGCTGCCCTTGGCCTCCTTGCTAAGCCGTCCAAGCCCGTCGTAGCTATTGACCTGCAGACTGATGTTTGTCGTTCCATCTAGGGCAAAGCGCTCGATTTTCGCTGGCTGTTCGAACAGGTTGTGCCACGTCTGCGTGATACCGCTGAGCCTTATTCCATCACGTTCACGCCAGTTGTGCTGAACCGGACCATCAGGGCTCTGCACCTGGCTGACTTCCTCGACCTCCGTCACCCCATAGGGGTCAGTGACAGACCGCTGCTGGCCCCAGTCGTCGTAGGCGTACGTGCTGGTCAACTCCAGCAGTTGATCACCCATCCAGTCGATTTCGGTTTCCTCGCTCAACTGGCCTAGTTGATCGTGTTTCGCACGGTAGATCGGTCTCGAGCCCCCCGCGAACCTCTTGCTGTCATGGTCTTCACGTGTTTCGAATATTGCCCGGCTGAGCCCGTCGAAGTACGTGCTGGTCTCGACCCCCTTGACGTCGTACGCCCATTGCTGGGCCTGTTCATTGTCATAAGCGCACAGGTGGTATTTGTACCGCCGGTACGCCTCGAAGGTCGTGCCCGGTGCAACGGTCTCACGCGTTACTCTACGCAGCGCGTCAAATTCGTAACGAATCTCGACGTTGTTGTCGTCACGGTTGAGCACCGTCTCACCGGTCTGGAGGTCGTGCTCCAGTGTGATGACCTTGAGTTGCCCATCGAAACCCTTGAGCGTCTCGATGGTCTGCAGTACTACCCTCTCTTCGGGTTTGCTGTAGGCATAATGGGTGATCGAATCGTAAGCCTCGGAACCGTGGTAACTCACGGTTCTGGTACTGACTCGCCCGTACTGGTAGGTGGGTGCGGTTAACGCGTCATAGTATTCGTAACTGATTTTTTCGAAGAAATCTTCAGGCTTGCCGCCCGCCTCGAAAATGCTCTCACTTTCCACCAGCCACCAGGGTTTCGTCAGATAGCTGCCCTGCGGCGCCAGCGGCTTGTATGCATAGAGCTGGGTCAGGGTGGGCGCGGCCCCTTGCCCATTGGGGGCGGGCCGTACGGTTCGGGATTTCAAATGGCGCACGAAACCGTGTGGCTCGCCTTCCTCCTCGGCGCTGTACCAGACATTGGTTTCAAGCACCTGGTTGGGTTCCAGGCGGGTCAGCACATTTCCCTGATTATCGTAGCTGGTGACCTGCTTTTCTAACCGCTGTCTTACCACTGGAGGCTTGCCGGGCTCTTGGAAGGGGCCGGTCCAACGGCGGGTTACCTCAACCGGAAGCTGGAAGGCAGGCGGTTGCTGGTCGAAAGAGCCGTCAATTTCACCGTAGGTAGTGGTGACATCCAGCTTATTCTCACCTTGAGAGGTCTGTTGGGCCACCAGCAAGTGAAAACGATTGAACGTGCGCGTGATCGTTCGATCGTTATTCGACCCTTGTATCTCGCGCGTCTGGTAGGAATACCCTTTCGCCACCTTGTAGAGATTATCCAGCCCTTCGTCATCCCAGGGAATCGTACTGCCGCCTCCGACGAAATTGTTCACGCCAGGGTATTCATACTTCACCACCATCGTTGGCTGATTGAAACGCGGCGAGGTTTCATGGCGGGTTACCCGGGGCAGATTGGCACGCCCGGCGCTGGGCGGAAAAGCATGCCCCAAGTCGTCGTAAAAAATGCTCTCCTGCCCCCCGTACGGGGTCGTAACCTGGTTCAGGCACAAGAAACCGCGCACGTCACGATAGGTAAAACGCCAACGAGCCTGGTTGGGGGTGGGCAGGATGATCTCGCTGACTCGGTTATCGCTTTGGCTCAGGGTCATCACGTAACGAGCAAGCGGGCCACCATCTTCGCCACCATAGGGGTAACAGAGAATATCGACTCGGCTGTTGCCTTGCCGCTCGAGGCTGAGGATTTCCTCAGTGCCGTCGGTAACAGTGAGCAAGCGCATATGGTTAGTCAGTGCTGGCTCGTATTCCAGGTAGAGCACAGGCCCAAGGGGCGAATGCAACTCGATGGGCAAAGAGACCTGTGCCTGCTGAGGGCCCATGGTCTCCAGCACTTCGACCAGGCCGGAGCGGTGTTCAACGCGGTAACGCGTGGCACCATTCTGGCCTGGCGGTTCAGGGTATAAGTCGAACGGCCTGAGTTTCTGCTCACTCATTTCCAGACGGCCGGTGACAGTAGACTCACCGGTAATCTTGTACGTTTCGCCGCTGCGCGACGTCACTATATTGTTGCGCACTTGAGTGAGTTGCAGGTTCCAGCCCTTGCCAAAGCCCGAGTCTTCAACATTCAAGGGGCTGTAGAACAAAACCAGATTGAAGTCCGGACCCTGCAGGTCGTTACCTTTCAACTCAGGCAGCTTGATGGACACCGTGTACTGGCCTGTGCGCGAGTCGACACCCGATTCGATGTAAGAGGAAAAATTAAAAGCATTGGAATGAACGGAAGTGGATGCACTCATTTAAGTAGCCCCAAGCATAATCAAATTTTGTCACTCACTTTGAAGGAGACCTAATAACCGCACAGGACAACTTTCCTTCAATATGATCGTGATCTTTACCCCCCAGCCTCATGAGACCCGGCGCCACAACCGTATTGAGACGACCTTTGAGTTCACGAATATCAAACCAAAGCGAAGAGGTGGGATGCTTGATAGCGCGAACATCGAACCACCAATCCCCGCTGTAAGCACACGACCTCTCAGAGATCAGTGTCACAACGGTACTGGAGGGGACGTTTTCGAATTTAAAGTATGTCGCCACGTCGTTGCCACAGCCGTCCATCTTGAACTGCTTGGCATTCGCCCCTGCATCCGGCACTACTGTAGAACATACCCTGCCGATCGGCTCCTGGTTTACAACATCTTGCGCGAAAAGTATGACTCCTGGGGGCTGCGTTCCACTTGCCTGCACCGTTTGCCCAGCACAGCCGCCAATAAGAAGGCCCGCAAACAGCATGTTCAACACTTGATTATTAGTTTTCATCACAACCCCCTGCACTTTGGTCAGTCAAGCGAATCGTCGTACTGTTTTCTGCAAATGGACGCGAAGGGACACTGTGTACCAGCACATTCCGGTCACCGATGATGTCGGCTGGCAGATAATCAATTTGAATCAGTTGCAAATTACCCCGTGCGTCACGTAACTGCACACGCAACGGTTTGGACATCTTGGCAAATGCTTCAAGATCACGTGCATCTTTCAATGAGCGATTCCAATTGCGGAAGTTTGCAATCACCAGCAAGCCGGCCTCATATTGCGTCGCCACCGGCCGCTCGAAGTCCATTCGCCCCAACACCTCTGCCATGCCACCGTCGAAATACACTTTATCCGGTTCCGCCGTCCCCAGATCCTGGAACAAATACCCTGTGTAACTGTGGAACACTTCATTACCCGCGCTGCTTTCCCATCGAACCATTGAAGTATTGACGTCGCGCTCACTGTCACTTTGCCGAGCCTTTACAAACTCGGCGGTATAGAACGTTCCCGCATTGTAAGCCAGCATCCAGTAATCGTCGGTGACCGGCTGCAGATCGAAGTCTGCATGTTCCGGGTCCGCTCCACCCAATTCCCCGCCCCCGCCCGCCACGCGTTTGCGAATGAAAGTGTAATCACTGGATTTGTAAGGCTCCGGTGTGCGGACCTGAACTTCAATGGTGGCATTGGTGTGTGAAGCGTCATTGGAGTAGAACCACTCGCCACTCGCGGCCTGAAAGCCCGCGTAAAACACCTGCGAACTGGATGTTCCACGCCGCTGCAGGTAGAAGATCTGCCTGATGGTGCGGTCTTCCGACCCCCGTTCGGTAACAGGCTGCGCTGCTGCCTCGACAGCCACGGGGCTGGTTTCGTTTCCCAGCATAAACATGTTTCTTTTCAAGCTGGTGCGCCAGACATTTCCGTAAACAGAACCAATGCCTTCCTCGTTGTCACACAGGCCGGGGATTTTCTGTCCCGCCCGATCGAACAGAGTCATTGACGCGATTTCAGCCGGGCTGAGTTTGTAATCCTTGCCATCCACCTGGTTAGTTTCCACGGTAACTTCCACCTCCAACTGCTGATAGCCGTTGGAGTCAATCATCCCGCGTACACCCTGGCTGCTCTTGCCGACGGTGATGGTGAACCGTAGCAGCGACTTCCAACTGGCCTGCGCCTGCAGTGCGGACGCTTTCAGTACGCTATAGCCTGTGGCGAATACCACACCGTTGCGCACCACTTCACAGGCCACCACATTGCTTTGCGGTGTGTGCTGCGCCGATGCGGTGAACTGACCCGATGGCGTCACGCTGCCAGCGCCGCCCAACACCCGCCAACGTCTGGGTTCATTAGGCATGATGCGTTGAACGTCGTTCAGCTGGATACTGCCACCATAAGCGAGCTTCGGCACGAAAGGGGGAGCGAGCGTCAACAGTGGCTGGCTATTCACCATGATCAGCGCAGCATTCCTCTGCTCACTCGCCGCGGCCTGTACCTGCTGCACGCTCAGGATCCGTCTCAATGCTCTGCGATGAGGGGAGAACCGCGCATGCCTCTCGCCAAGAGTCGCCAACTCACCCATAGGTGGCTCAAGCAGTTCCCAGCCGACGGGCTCTTCACCCGCATTCCATACGTCTACTCCCGCTGCATGACGCGCTGGGCGGAAAGCAGCGGCACCGGGCGTTACCAACAAGCCCTCGAATGTAACCAAGAGACGGGCTGCAGCGCTGTAAGTGTTGTCGCCCTCGTCGTACTCGGCGGTCACGATGATGCTCTGGATCTCGTGCCCCATGTCTTCCTGGGAAGGGGCGGTGTACAGGCCATTGTTATCGATTTTGCCGTGACCTTCCGGGGTATGGCTTTGTGGGCTAACTGCGCTCCAACGCGAAGCGCTGAGCGGCTTGCCCTCGCCGTCGTGCAGCACGAACTGCTGCTGTTTGCCTGCAGCTATCACTGCTCGCTGCGCCGGTTCAACCGTCAAGCTCGTGCGCAGCGGATCGATGTTGCCAAACACGGCCCGGTCCAGCGGTGTATGGTCTTCTTTTTTTACAAACGCATTGAGCTCGGGGAACAAAAGGCTGGCGAGCAACTCCAGGCCCTCGTCCGAGGCGTGGTCGAGCATGTCTTTGCTCAGTACAAGCGTCGCCGAGTAGTCGCCATCGGGCAGCAGGTACGGAAAACTGTCATCAGGCAACTGCCCGTCAACTGTATTGTCACGCAGACGAATGAACACCAGTACCGCCCCATCCCCTTGATTGCTCGCACCACGCACGCGTGCACCTGGGGCGGCCTGGGTACGCAGAATGAAACGCTTGGGTGTCAGCGGTTCGTACCCTTTGAAGTCCACCGTCCCAAGGTCGAACATTGCGCAACGGGCAGGCATTTCTTGCATCCAGCTTTCCAGTGCCTTGTTAAGCTGCTGGTTAAAGTTTTCATCCTCCTCCAGCAGGTTGGTCTTGAAAGACGCACCTTTGGCCAGATTCAACGTAACTCGGCCATAGGGATCGACCTCACCGAGCACCGTTTCGAGGTCTACCTCCATTTCCAGCCAATACCCCACTGCCTCAGTAATCTCGATATTGCTGATCAAAGCCCCAGTAGTAATGACCGTACCTTTGATAATGTTCATGGCCACCGTGGCTTTGGAGTCGCTCATCGATGCGCTGTCGAAAGACAGCAACGGCGAACCAAACTGCAGACCTTGTAATTTCAGAGCGTCGCCCACGCTCTGCCCTGTCAGCGAGTCGCTAAAGGGCGGCAGGTACGTGTTTTCCTTAAGTCGCGTCAGGTATTGCCGCTCCAGCAAATGGTTCAGCCGCTGGCGACTGTAGGCGGCAACGGCCCCCCAACCCAGCGTCACCGACCCCATACGCATGTGTGCAAGCAACTGCCCCAATGAATTAGACATGGCATTACCCTCCGAAAGCGTGTTGTGAGCGCACGCGCAGGCCTGCCGGAATGGCAGCGCGGCGCGTGGCATCGAAATACAGCGACACAGGCAGCGTCAGGATCAGGTGGCCTTCAAACACGAAGTCGAACCCTGGTATCACCCACTTGGCCAGGATCAGCGTGAAAGGCGCACCGGTGTTAGGATCAGGGGACGTGAAGACGCCGATGGCATCGATCTCGCCTGTGCCATTAATCGGCAGGGTCCATTCCACGCTTTGCATGACTTGGCCGTTGACCCGCCCCTGCAACTGCAAGGCGCCATTGGGCAACTGACGCTCAATTTCAATAATGAGCTCCGGCCTGCGCTGGCGCACCAGCACATGGACTGAGCGCGACTCTCCCGTCTGCGTGTCCTCAACTCTGATTTTGTCAAGCACATAGGTCTGGTTGGCAGATACCAGGCCACCTGCGGAGTAACTGCACCGCTTGCCATCTTCGCTGGGCTGGACCGAACCCCGCCCCTCTGCCTCGGGGTCGAGCACCGACCACTTCAAATCCCCCCCCAGCGTGCCAGCCGTGAGGGTCAACTGATCGTCGATGTAACACACGTGAATCAAGGGGTTGACGGTCAACGCAGCGAGCAGCACGGTAACCCTGCTCATGCTGCGCTGGCCGGTGAATGGGTCTGTGGCGATGACCCGCGCACGTACCTGCTGCCCACCCATTGCATGCGCTGGCGGCGCGCGGTATTCACCCTGAGCATCAATCCGCCCAATATCGCCCTGAGCACCGGGCAACGCCTCAAGGCTCCAGACCAACCCCTCACGCGCGGGTTCCACGGTAAAGGTATGGCGCTTGCCGGGTGCAAGCACCACGGGTGGGTCAACAACACGGAAGAATGCAGCGCTGTTCTGGTTAGCGAACAACGCCATACCAGCGGGAAACTCAAAGTGGAAAGGGACGAACCGATGATCAGGGGCCAACGTCACGCCGTTGCTCACCTGCTCCGGTACCATCGCCGTCAGTTTTTTGGCCAACCCTTCCAGCACTGCTTGCTTGATGGCGAAGGCGACGAACGCATTGATCTCTAGTTTCGTCTGCGCTGACAGGCCACTTGGTAGGCCACTGACCGGTGTTACCTCGGCTGCCTGCTCCCAAGGCCACAACACATGGCCCAGCAGCATGCACCCAGCGTCTTCCTCTGGCGTTGCAGGTTTGTCCAGGTGGAACAACGTGCGCAGATCGAACTTGAAGGTCGCTGTATGGGTTTGCCACACGTTGTCGCGTTTTCTCCTATAACGCAGTGTCAAGGTACAGAACGACTGCCAATGCTGGCGGATCTCATCATGGTCGAATTCAATGCTAAGCGGCGACTGGAAAGCGCCTTGGGGCGCCTGTCCCCGGGTGCTCTCTGTGGCGGGAGTACAGCGACAGCAGCAGCATGCCTGCCCATGCTGGCTGAGGGAACGGTTGCCTCCTGCGACGTCTGAAGGCGCAGCCCCCCCCACCGGAATAACGAACTCATCGCACTCAAAATCGTAATCGTCGCTCTCATATGTGCTGGGGTGAACACGCAACTGGCCAGCCTTGGCGTCCATACGCGCTAGCGTTTTATCCGCGTCCAGGTGCGACTCGAACTCCCCGCCTTCAAGCATCTCTTCAAGCCCTGTTGCGTAAGCAGCCCTGTGCAACAAGCGCGAAGACAGCAGCAGGGTGGAGGTGACCGGTTGCGACAGATCATCCGGCAGCAGGAAAGGGTAATTGTTCTGCTCGGTAGGGAAGTTGCCCAACGGGCCATTTTCCAGGCCTGCGAACACCACCATCGCAGCTTTGCCGTCAACTTTGCTGACATGCGTACGTACCGCACTGCCACGCACCTGCAGGTACGGATTGCCCGCCAGCGCCTGGAAGTCCACCAACGGATAGACTCGACGGGCGATATCCAGCCCACTGACGAAGTCCTTGAAAAAGCGCCCGGCGGCCAGCCGCTGGGGCAGTCCGCCGCCCAGGTCAAGCTCAGTCTCCACAGCCTCTTTCAAGTCGGCCCGCACACCTTGCGAGTTGGCTGTCAATGCCAGCTCTTGCTTGACCTGCAGCGGATCCAGCAGGTCGTGCATCGCCACGCCGAGAAGGCCGTCGGCCTTGTCCATGATAAAGTGCACACCGCCTTCCAGTGCGATGGTTTGCCGCACGTTGGGCGATGAATACGCCGCCTCGATATCCCTTAACAGTGGCGGCCCTATGCGGTAGCCAGTCAGTACGTGGGTGACACTGCTACCCGGCACAGCGATCTCGCCTTCGAGATCGCCCAGCGCGCTGCTCTCGCGACTGTAGTGCGCCAGTTCCACAAAGTCGTTGGCCTGCTCGGGACGCATGGCGAACGTGAGGTCCCAATTCATATGACTGGGGTGCTGCTTCATCCATGCCAGGATGACTGACAGATAGTTACTAGACATGATATGGCCCTGTTCAACTGATGTGTTGTCGGCATTCGTGTGTTTGAACGCTGCTCAGTTACCTGCGTGTGGCACGCTCTGCGGCCTGTTCAAGTGTCTGGTAGGCAGCGATGTGTTCGCCCAAAGGCAGCGGCAATACGATGAAACCGTCGAAGGTGAACGGGAAACCGGGCATCGGCTCCCAGTAGGCACGCACCACACAGAACGGAGCAGTGCTGGACCCGACTGACTGGTAATAGGGTTTACCTTCGCCGTCTATTCCGACCGTGCCAGGGCCATGGAGCACGGTCAGCTCGCTCACCCCAACGTTGCCACCTGCACTGATGGACAGCCAAACCCTGCCCAGGCTCGCATCGCGCTTGTCCACAAGCACGTCAGAGGGGCGCGTTTGGGTCATCTGGGTAATGATGCACAGGCTGCGACGCTCACCGGAGACGCTGTTGCTGACCTCTACCTCCTCAACCACAAATGACTTGCCCTGCAGGTTTGGGCCAGGCATGTAGGTGTTGGTGGCACCGGATGCATGAGCGAGGGAGCCATGAGGTTGCGCGCCCAGAATTCTCCAGTTCAATTCGCCCTCGGACACATGACCGGCCTTGAGGGTCACCCCTTCATCCCCAACCTGGCAAAGCTCCACCAGTGGGCTCACACTGAGCGCGTTTTTCACCACAGTGACCAATGCGGAACTGGAGAAACCTGTGGCTGGCGCGGTGGCGGTGATGCGCACTCGGGTAAAGTCACCTCGGATACCACTGGCACCGGGAGCCAGGTAAAGCCCATTAGTAACGCGGTCGAAATTGCCCGCATCGTCAGCAGAGCCTTCCACTGACTCGACGGACCACTCGATCTTCTGTTGCGCAGGCACGACCGAGAGCTGTAGCTTGTCCCCCTGGACCATGACTTTTTCGAGTGGCGAGACGGTAAACGTAGTCAATTTCGGGTTGACGCTACCGAAGCTCACCACGTCGCGAGGCAAGTAAAGATCGCGCCCCGCGATGGCACCGCCGAAGTTAAGCTGGATCGTTTTCTCTACCACCTCATTCATATACAAATCGGTGGCAAGGTCTTTTGCGAGTGCGGCCCGCAACTGAGGTATAGACGTGCCACGTGCAACATTTATCACGGCGTCGTATACACACCCTCTCATCCAAATGCCATGTTGCACACTGGTAGGAAATTGATTACCTTCCGCCGGAGGCACTGGCCCCTTCCTCTTCAGATTAATCAGATCCCAGTTATTCGGAAAATCAATGTCTATACCTGACAATTGCAACCTACCGCCTTGCTGATCATCAATCTTCCAAGTAATTTTGAAAATTAATCGAGACTCCGCCGACCATCCCCCCAGCATAAAACTCGGGTGCGTTCCTGGGTTCCAAGGGTCAGCATACCCCCAAGAATCCCAATAACGGGTTACCTCAACATCCCGCCAGGCCGTGTTATCAAACTCCAAGACAACCTGACCTTTAGCAATATGAATTTTCAGATTTCCCGCCAACGGCATCGTCCCCGCTGGCACCCGCATATTCATCTCACTGAAAAACCACCCATAACCGACATCGGCGTAGCCACCTTCAAGAAATGCGCTATCGGCCCCACCTGAAAACTTAAGTTGCCCACCCGTGGCCGTTGCGGTTACCCCTCCATCATTCGCGTACACAACGTTGAATTCTGCCGCCTCGAAAAGGGTCCGTGGAATATTCCGAAGAATAGTTGCGAGCGCAACCCTATTTTTCCCGAACATCACCGCCGCGGAATATTCACTGCTGTCGCCAGGTATCAAATAACGATAGTCTTTCCCAGGTGTAGAATCTTGTTCGCTACGGCCACCGACCATGCGAATCGTCCCCAGCAACGCCCCGTCCGTATCAGCATCCCCCTCGATATCCATCGGCGAACTCGTTACCGAAGGATTGCGCTGGGTATACAATTGAAACGACTCCGGCCGCAGCAAGTCATCATCACCGTGCTCGATATGCCCCAGTGACCAGACGCGTTTTTCATCCGGCAACGCTCTGAACAACGCTTTAAAAAAGTCGCCACCCAACTCTCGAATACGCCTGGAATCGGAAAACATCATGACAAAATCGTCACTATTGCGCAGGTCCAAGGTCAACGCGCCGCCGTCATCGACATGCCCCGGCACCTCACTCAACTGCAGATTCAAACGCAACTCTGGGCCCACCAAAGGTTCGATCCGATCAATACGCTGGGGGTACCAGTTGGCGCCAGCCTGCTTCAACCCTACCTGATTGCCGCCCACGATCTTCATGCGCAGGCTGGCGCGGGAGCTGGTAATATCGGTGTTATCGAAAGACAGCCGAGGGTGATCCAGAATAAAATTCTGCATGAACACCTTATAACCATTGTCTGCCTGGGTCTCACCATTCACCGGCGGCAGGTACGAATTGGTCTTGAAGCGCCTTATATACTCTTGAGTCAGCAGCCTGTCAGCTTTGGCTTTATCAATTGCAAAAACAGAGTCATTGCCCAGCAGCCGATCACCCGTCTCCAACCACTTCAGCAAGCTCGCCTTGGAATTAGTCGACATGATTCACCTCACGCAAGAGTTGGATTTCAAGCAATCAATTCGATATCGACGGAACGAAAGTTCCGCCAGGTTTCGCCATCATCAAAACTGGCAGCCACCGTCAACCTGAACTTTCTGTTCAGTTGCAATCCTTCAAGGAATGCTTTGGGCAAATGCGCCTCGACAAGGCCATCGTAATACTCGTCTTCACTCACCTCGGTTGAGCGCGGGCGCAGGGTATGCTTGGCACTTTTACGGCTTCTCGGCTCACCTTCAGCTTCGATCCCTAGCAGCTGCCCTTCTGCCATGAATGGCCATGAACCCAAAGAGCACAGCGCGCCGCCAGACGGCACTATCCCCAACGACAGTTGCTCGTTCTCAACCCCCGCCACCTGTATGAGCGGGTAGCTCTGCTGGCCGTAATCGGCCACCTTCAGGTCGAATTTCTGTGAGGTGCGGGGCGATTCGCCAGTTCGGGTAACGGTGTAATAGACCTCAAGGCGCCTGCCCATGTTGGCGGCGATGGCCGTTCGCGGCACTCTGAACAGGCGCCGGTCACCAGAGACGGGCTGTGGCACGATGACCGAGCCCGTGCTGCCATGCCCCTCCCAGTGCAAGCTGACCTGCGGCGCCGGCACCTCCCCCTCGCCCAACTCCGCATCCGCCGGAATACGCACTTGGGCGCCGCCATCGAGGTTACGCGGGTGGACAGTGCCCTGATGCGGCTCATCGTCCCATTCCGGCACGGCATCATTGATGACGGGCAGTGGCAGGTTCAAAGGGCGCTGCAAGGCCACGGTCATCCCCTCCGAGCGCTTTTGCGCCCCAGGGCGTCCGTACTCATAGCTGAAGGTAATTTGCTTGCCACGGTTGACCTCGCTCTGCAGCCACGCACGGTCCAGATGAAACGCCAGGTTTTGGCTGTCGAGCGAACTTACATCCGCTCGCACGCTGCGCAGGCTCGCCTCCGGGCCTTCTACATAGAGCATCAGGGAATCGCCCAGGCGTAGGTCTGGGTAAGGCTCGGCCAGCAGCCAGATACCGTCCTTATACGCATCGCCATCGGGGTCGAGCGTGTCTCCTACATGCCCCGGAATACTGGGCGCCGCCAGCAGAGGCGTGGCAGGAGGGTCACTTGGATCGGGCCAGGAAATGTCGAAAACTTGCTCAGGCGAACGGCTTACCGAGCCATCGGCATACTCGATGCGGTAGCGCAGAATCCCGAAACCGTAGATGTAGTTTTCGACATCGCCCCGTTCCAGGTGCCAAAGCAACGGCCGGCCGAGGTCAGCGTTGCTGACTTCATGCAGCAATTCAATCGGTTCGCCAGGCGCGAACTCGTCGTAATAAGGCTCCCATACCAGGAATACCTTGTCCCCTTCAGCCATGGAAACATACGGCGGAGTCGCCAGTTGCAGGCCCTCATCTTTGAGTTGAGTCACATCAATGATCAAGTCATGGGCACCCTGCAGGTGCGCGACCGGCAAGGTCCACAGGCCGTCGGCCATTCGGTTAATGTAAAAGTGCCTGCGCTTCGACTCCTCCAAATAACCGCCGCTGCCATCCGGAGGTCGGAACGAATAGAACACCGTACCGCCTCGCAACTTTGAAACACGATAGAACTCGACCCCGAACCGCCAGCGCTGTTGAGCGTCAAGTACATCCACCTCAACGTCACCGAAAATATCATCAACGGAGCCATCTTCCTTCAGGCCACGCCAGTTGATATCCACGTAATCTCCCACTTTGATACCGCTGTAGGTTATCCAAGTATCCAGTGGGCCTGATGCCAGCGCATCCAGATCAACCGAATTTGTCCTCACGTCGAGATGCGCAACCTCCGGCATATCTGGCGTATTCATGAAAGTGTCCTCTGTGGCCAATAACCAATCATGGGAATTGGCGACAGGTATACCACCCCACTCAAGCCCCCACACCTGGCAGAAATGCTAGGTGCCAGCAGGGCATACTTCGACTAGTGTCTGCTCATATTGCCCGGACGCAGCCGCCGTGCGCCCAACTCCTTTCACGACGTGTAAAGCGAGCACTTCCACCATGAGCACGGAATCTTCATTACACTCCAACGCCCTGAACTTTATGAGTTTTATGGAAAGTGGGGTAGACACCCGCACCGGGCAATACACCTTGTCCATCGCGCTGCCGGAACTTGGCGCCAACTACTTCCAAGGCCCGGATGTACCCCTCACGTTAACCTTCAACCCGCTTAACATAATCGACTCGGGGTGGGGCAAAGGTTGGAACCTGTTACTGACGCAGTTCACTGAACACAACCAGGTCATCACCACCCATACCGGTGAAACATTCAAAGTTACGGGTGCTTCGGGCGATCGCCTGTACATGCCCGAACAAAAACTGCCTCACTTCCATTTCTATCGCGAGCCCGCAGGGCCTGGCGGCAACGCACGTTATCGCGTTGTCCACCGCTCGGGCATGGTGGAAATCCTCGAAGTGATGGGCAGCCTGCTCGGGCGCATCGCCCTGCCCGTCGAGGTGTATTCCCCTACCGGGCACAGGCTCAACTTGGCATACAAACCGTTCAACGCTGCCTACATGATGCTCAGCATGATCACCGACGGGCGTGGGCAGATCTTGTTGGAGGTTGAACGTGCCAATGGCCGCATCGAACTTCGCGAGCGGCCGTATGAGGGCGGTGATGGCCAGCCCGTTGCCCGTTATGTGATGAACCTGGTCAACGGCGACTGGGTGAAGTCTATTGTGCTGCCAACCCCGGAACAGGCCAGCTGGCGCCTGGAATACCGGGAAGTATTGGGCCATCTGTGCCTTGAGAAAATAGAGACGCCGACCGGTGCGCGCGAATACTTGCAGTACCGCGACGGCGGCCACCTGTTCCCTGAAGGCAGCCGTCGCGCCCCCTTGCCCCGTGTCACCCGTCACATCGTCGAACCCGGCCTCGGGCAACCCTCGTTTCTGAGTGATTACACCTACCCCAACTCAGCCAACTTCCTGGGCCACGGCATTCAGATACCCTGGGCCGACGATGGCAGAGATAACCTCTACAAGCACACGGGTGACTACGAATATGAGTCCGTGGAGACGCTGTGTGACGCCGATGCCAAGCCCCTGCGCAGCATCACCCGCACCTTCAACCGTTTTCACCTGTTGACCTTGACCAGGACCGTCCAGAACGAGAGCGTTCACGAGACCAGCACCACCTACAACCTCCGGGATGTGCCGTTCGACCAGCAACCGACCACCCTGCAACTGCCCATCAAAGAGCAGACACGCTGGTCGAAGACCAATGACGTGACACGCAGCCGCCTGGAAACCGTCGAGACAACCTACGACACCCACGGCAACGTGACCCTGCGCAAGCTCGCCAACGGCGTGACCGAAACCAGTACCTGGTATAGCACCGAGAAGCAGGATGGCTACCCAGGCGACGCCAATGGTTTTGTTCGTCACCTCAAAAGTAAAACGATCACCCCTGCCAGCACTGGCAAGGTGGCGGCTCCTACCCTCACTCACCACTACCGATACAGGGCTCTGCCACCACTGGCAGGTAATGCCACAAAGCTCAATCCCATGGTGGTCGAGCATAGCGAAACGCTGGTGCAACAGGGTCACGAAGCGCAACCGCTGGAGCACACCACGTACAGTTACATAGACGCACCCAACGCCAGCTTGCTGCATGGTCGGCGCTATCAGCAGGTCGTCAAGCGCAACAAGCTCGAGACCACAACCCAGTATCAGTTCACAGCGATGGTCGACCCGCTCAGCCTGCACCCGACCCTGCAAACCATCGAAACCCTGATCGGTTATGACGGCACAACGCAATCAACCCTACAGCGACGCTCGTTACTGCTTGGCGAAACACTCTTCGAGCGTGATCAAAGCGGCGTTGAAACCCAGCGTGATTTCGATGTTCTGCGCCGTACCACCCGTGAAAAGGTATCGCCCGGAACACGCTACGAAGCCAGCAGGCATTACGTTTACTCCCTCTGCGCGGCCAGCGGCGACATTGCCAGCCAGCAGGTGAAAAACGCGCGTGGGGTCAGCACGCTGACCGAACTGGACGGCCTGGGCAGACCTGTTACCGAGAAACGGGACAATGTACTTGAGGCACGCCCAGGTATGTTCTTCGAAATATCAGCCTTCAAGCATGACGCCTTCGGCAACAGAGTTGAAACAACCAGCACAGATTGGCTGCAAGGCAGCAAGTCGCTGACCCTGACGACCCGCTTCCAATACGATGACTGGGGCGAGCAGAGCTGCACCATAGGCCCGGATGGTGTTGAAGAGCACAACGTACTTTGCCCCATCGGCACGCCCACCCACAAAGGCCCCATCCGTCGCACCTGGCGCGAAGGTGGCGAGCTGAAAATACGTACTCTAGTGGTTTCACGGCACGGCAAAAAAGCCAAGTTCACCCAAAAAGCGCGCGCGGTCAGCGCCCGGACCGAAACCTGGCTGAACCTGTTCAACAAGCCGGTGCTGCACAAGCGCCTGAACGCGCTGGGCGAGCTGCTCGCCGAGCGCAGTTACCGCTACGACGGCCTGGGGCGAACGCTCGAAGAAAAGGACGAGCGCGGCCATTCAACCACGTTCAGTTACGACGCCTGGGACCGTATGCTCAGCACTCACTTGCCCGACAACACCCAGCTCACACGCACCTATGCCGAACATGCTTCCGACGACCTACCGGCTAGCCTTGTGGTGAAACCGGCCAACGTCCTGCAGCCCGCTCGGCAAATTGGCGCGCAATACCATGACGGGCTCAACCGGCTGATCGGTGCCACCACCGGTAACCGTACCGAGTATTTCCTGTTCCGTGATGGCGAACCGATGCCCCGTCAGCGCATCAGCCCTGCCGGTGAAACCCTCGAACTGGACTACAACTTGCAACTGACCAACGAACCCATCAGCAGTGATGCGCCGGACGATCGCGCCAGCTTCAACTATCACGACTCCAGCGCGCGGCTGCTCAGCTGCAACAACAGACAAGGCAAACGGCGCTTCGACTACAACATCGCCAACCAGTTGGTCGCAGAGCACTGGGATGACAACGGCAGCGGTAAGACCTGGAGCAGAACGCACCTCAGCACGCTTCACGACCGGCTCATGACAACCACTGAAGCCAATGGAGTGAAGACCGAGCACAGCTATGACGACGCCACTGGCCGCCTTGCGTCTACCCGCCAGGGGCTAATGCAGGCTAGCTTTACCTACAATGATCTGGGCCTTGTATCGCATATCAGCAGCCATGACCTGAGCACCGGTAACGTGGTGGAAACCGCAATCACGTACGACGATCAGGACCGCGAGGACAAGCGTACCTGGCGCCAGACCGGGCATGCCGAACGCACCCAGGAGCAGGTCTGGGGCGATGATGACCTGCTGCAGAGCCGGCATTTGAAAGCCGCCGCGGTGTCGTTGCTGCAAGAGGGCTTCGGGTACGACAAGCGCTTGCGCCTTGTCACCCACACCTGCACTGGCCTTGAGCTGCCCCAGGACCCGCAAGGCCGCAGCATCACCCGGCAGACTTTCACGTTCGATGCCTACGACAACATCAGCCAAACCACCACAATGTTCGCCGGGGGGCTGCGCCCTGAGCAAGCAAGGTTCATCCATGCCGAAAGCGACCCTTGCCAGCTGCAACGCATCGAGTACAACCCACCGCGCACGGTGCCCAACCCCCGCTTCACCTACGACAAGAATGGCAACCTGACCCGCGACGAGCGCGGCCGCCCGGCCCGCTACGACAGCCAGAACAGGCTGCTTGGCCTCAACCAGGCGGGTGACCCCGACAGCTACGGCTACGACGCCAATGGCCTGCTGATAACCGCGCTGCAAGCGGGCAAGCCGACCCTGCTGCTGCATGACGGCCTGCAGTTGCGCTTGGCCGTGCGTGATGGCGTGGAAACACTGTACCTGCACCAGGGCGAGCAACCGCTGGCCCAACAGCAAACTGGCGTTGGCGCGCAACCACCCTTGCTGCTGCATACCAGCGCCAGCCACAGCGTGGTCGCCGAAAGCCAGGCAGGCGGCCTGAATGCCAGCCGCTACACGGCGTATGGCGAGCGCCACACCGACGCCTCTGCTCGCAGCGCGCTGGGCTACAACGGCGAAGCATTCGACCCCGACAGTGGCTGGTACCTGCTGGGTAACGGCTACCGCGCCTACAACCCGGCGCTCATGCGCTTCAACAGCCCGGATGCGCTCAGCCCGTTTGGCGAGGGGGGGCTGAACTATTACGGGTACTGCCAGGGCAACCCCATCACCTTCCGCGACCCTACCGGGCACTACAGCATCGGTTACTCGGGGCAGAGTCAGTCGCTGGAAGAGCTGGCGAAAACTCGGGGCTCGTTGCGTAGAAACATTGGCGTACTGGAATGGATTGGCATCGGCGTGGGTATCACCTTTGCCGTAATCGCTTCGGCAGCTGCCATCTACTTAACAGCAGGTCTAGCAGCCCCGGCAGTAGCACCTGGCGTGCCAAGCATTGCCAGCGCTCTAATATCGGCGAGCTCGGTTTCGGTAGGTATAGGAGGGGGTCCGGCAGCGGGGGGTGCGGTAACGGCGGCGGCTGGAACGGCGGCGGTGGCGGCGGCGGCGGCGGCGGCGGCGGCGGCGGCGGCGGCGGCGGGGGGCATCAAAGCGGCAACGGCGATTGTCACAGCCGCTCTGTCAGTTGCCGGTACGACTGTAAGTACCGAAGGAATGCTTTCGGGGAGTGAAACGCGCAGCAATATAGGGGCGATCTTGAACTACTCAGCGGCAGCCGTGGGGCTTATCGGCGGGGGAGCTGGATTTCTTGCGGGGGCACTTAAAAATTCATCGAGACTTGGTGCGTACATGCTCAGAAGTGTCCCGAAAAAACCCCCTTCCGTCTCACCAACACCCCGCGCTGGTCACCTATTGGATCTCGATTTTAACCACTGGAAATACCTATCGCCTGCACGGTTGGGGAGACCAATAGCACGCCTGTAGCTTAGAAACTTATAACCGACAGCAGCCGTAGAGTACTAACCATAGCTATTTTCGGAGAATCCCATGCACAACTCAACATTCACCACTACCAAACTCACCCGCGCCATAAAAGCCCGGCGAAACTATCTAAAACTACAAAACGCATCATTAACGCCTGCGCTGGCTGAACTAACCAAGCCCAACGTCCTGGGCATCGTCGATCCCGCCGACGGCACACTGCACAAAGACGCCCTGAAGCAAAACCTGATCGTAGAAATTCCTCAGTGGCCTTTTTTACCACCCGGTGACGACCCTTCAGACTATGTAACATTGCAGTTGCAATTCACCTTGACCGGCGCCGAGCATACCTACGTTGCTATTGGCCCTGTAAGGAGTTTCGCGCCACCGATCGTACCTAGTGACTTCCCACTTACCCTCGAGTTCCCTCAGAACTCCATTCCTCGCCATGGCAAACTTTGGGTTCGCTACGAACTTAATGACCATATCGGTAGAACATACGTTTCGCTTCCTATCGAGTTGATCTGCGACAGCGTCGCCCCGTGGGGTGACGACCCCGCGCCCCCACTCCTGCCACCCAACGAAATCATCAACGAAAGTTATTTGATCAAATACCCGTTAGGCATCGAGTTGGACTTGCCTGACTACCCAGACCGCGCACCGGGTGACACGTATCAGGTCCACTACCTGAAAGATTGGCCCGAAGAAGATGCCGACTACGATAGCCCAGACGCTGCGGGTGCCGTTACCGACGACCTCAAGGTCATCGTACCGGCAGACTCAGTCCGCCTATTGGCCGATGGCCGGTTCTATATCGTGTACTACCTCTTCGACAAAGCACGCAACCGCAGTCGCATCCGTTTGCCAACCACGATCGACGTGGTACTCACGCCGGAGCCTGCCAACCTGCCACCACCTAAAGTGCCTTTGGCCACGCACGACAACGTGCTGAGCCTGGAGGATGCTCAGATAGGTGTGACCGTCGAAATAGAGCTGTACACCAACCGCAAAGACGAAGACAGAATCTTAGTGACTTGGGGCTCGACGGTACTTCCCCCAGAGCAGTTAGGCACACGTCCATTCCCGATCAAGATTTTCGTCCCAAACCAGGTATTGCGTGAGGAATACGGTAAAGCCACCGGGGTAGTTCCCACCAACGTCAGCTACAAAGTGCTGCGCGGTCATGCCCCTTATGGGCCGGCGGACGCGGACTTCAATGTCAACTTCTCCATCGCCGGCCCCGAACGCCCAGACCCAGACCCAACCTGGCCAGACCCAGTCAACCCCGACATGCTTGCCCCAACGATTACTAGCTCCACGGCACTGCAAAACGCGATTGCACCACCAGACCGTGGCCAAGATGCCACCCTGACATTCGACGTGTTCTCCAACGCTGCAAATGGCCAGATAGTGGAATTTTACTGGGATGGCACCCGGGTAACCGAAGCACAATGGACGGTGGATCAAGCCACTGGCACCGAGAAGAGCGTCACGATTCCCTGGCGCTATATCCATGAGGCAGGCAACAACCCGGCACTGCCCGTGCACTACACCGTACGTGCCAGCCTCACTGCAATCAATGAGCAGGAATCGTCCCCTCAGTACGTGAATGTAACGGCTATCGACATGACGCCGGACGATCTTGAGTTCCTTGGCCTCACCGACCGAGGCTGGCTGAGCTGCCAGTCGCTCTGGGACCCTGTCGCCCCCGCCGCAGGCCCGGCAATCAGGGTTCAGGTGCCGCCCAGCAGCCGCTTCGGCGTACAACCGAATACCACCATAACGCTGTCTTGGTCAGTGTACGACGCCACTGTGGGCGGTAGCCTGATCGCTGGGCTGGAGAAGCAGGAAACCCTGACATTGACCGCAGACCAGATCGCTAAAGGCTTCGTCTGGAGGGTCGAGCCCTACGACCAGCATATCCTGCCCATTTACGCGGCCACACAGACCGGTGGGCGCGCGCAGGTGAGTTACGTCATCAACACCAACAACCCCATTACATCCAACCCAAGCGAAAACAGGATCAGCATTTCCGATCAGAGCACCGGTGGTTCTTGCGACTTGAACAGGCCGTGATCCTGCACCAGCAACGGCCTGCATCCAGGGCCGTTGCCTGGTGACGAATTTTCCATCCATTGAGTAGGAGTTTTCCTACATTTTTCGCGACCAACCGTGACTAACCTCGCGGCTTAACAGATCCGTCCCTCACAAATAAGAGAAGGGTCTTACAGGAAAACACTCACTTTGATGGTGCCCTCATGCCAAGTCGCCCTCCCTTCCCTGCCCGCCGCCGTTCACCAGCGGCAGGGTTTATGCTGTTCGGCCCCCTGCTGTTCGCCACCTCTGCTTGGGGCGAAACCCTGATCAGCGACGATACCCAGCTTGGTGCAGGCAGCACGCTGGACAGCTACCGGGTGATCGGCCCAGCCACCCTTACCGCCGAGGGTGCGACGACCCTGCAGATCGCCGCCGAGGCAGGCTCCACCGTGAACCTGTCCGACAGCCAGGTCACCGCCGAAACCAACGCCAATGGCCTGTCGCTCAGAAGCGCCAGCGCCACCGTGCAACGTACCACCATCAGCAGCAACACTCGCGGCCTTGGCTTGAGCAACGGTTCGACCGCCGTGATCAGCGACAGCGTGGTCGAGGGCGGCGTCCAAGGCGCAACCATCAATGCCAGCAGCGCCGAACTGCAACGCAGCGCGCTGAGGGGTACCGACGATGCCAGCGAGGGGGTGCGCATGGTGGCGGGCACCCTGACTGCCAAAGAGGGCAGCACCCTCAGTGGTGGCAGCTATGGTGCGCGCATCCTTGAAGACAATGGCGGCGGCTCCACGCTGATCGTGGACAACAGCCTGGTCGAAGGGCGTAACGGCCCAGCGATCATGGTAGGCCGCGGTGCGGGCTTCGCAGCTTCCGCGCAGATCGACGTGCTCAACGGCGCTACTTTGAGCGGTGGCAATGGCGTATTGCTAGAGGTGGCGGACGACGCTTCGGCCAACTTGCGAGTCAATGACAGCCACTTGCACGGCGATATCGTCGCGGCCGCCGGCGGCACCGCGAACGTGTTGCTGGAGAACCGCGCCACCCTCACGGGCCGCTTGGATAACGTCGCCAGCCTGGGGATCAACAGCGGCGCCGAGTGGGTCCTGACCGAGAACAGCCACACCAGCGACCTCACCCTCAATGAAGGTGCAGTGCGCTTCGGCGGGCCTGGGGACTTCTTCACCCTGTCGGTGGACAAGCTGGCAGGCAACGGCACCTTTATCATGGAGGCAGACTTCAGCACCGCTCAGTCGGACTTCCTTGAGGTGACCGGCACCGCCAGCGGCACTCATCAGCTGCTGATCAGCCCCAGCGGCAATGACCCGCTTGCCGACAACAGCCTCCGTGTGGTGCACATCGCCGCGGGCGATGCGCAGTTCTCACTGGCGGGGGGCGCTGTGGACCTGGGTGCGTATTCCTACGACCTGGTGCAACGAGACAGCAACGATTGGTACCTGGACGTAACTACCCGCACGATCAGCCCAGGCACACAGTCGGTCATGGCACTGGCCAATGTGGCACCCACCATCTGGTATGGCGAGCTGGGCACCTTGCGCAGCCGCATGGGCGAGGTGCGCCGTGACCCGCGCAAGGCCGGTGGCTGGGTACGCACCTACGCTAACCAGTACAACGTTTCGGCCACCTCTGGCGCCGCTTACCAGCAACAGCAGCAAGGGCTGTCGATCGGTACCGACACACCCGTGGCAGCCGGCGACGGTAACTGGCTGGTCGGGGTCACGGCTGGCTACAGCAACTCTGACCTCAACCTCACCCGGGGCTCGTCGGCCAACGTCGACAGCTACCATGCCGGCGCTTACGCCACCTGGCTCGATCCCGACAGCGGCTACTACTTCGACGCCGTGGCTCGACTCAACCGTTTCAAGAACCAGGCTGACGTGCGCATGAGCGACGACAGCAAGGCCAAGGGCGATTATGCCGCCCTGGGCGCAGGCGTATCGCTGGAAGTGGGGCGCCAGCTGGCCCTGGCAGATGGCTGGTTCCTTGAACCCTTCGCACAATTGTCCGGGCTTGTGGTGCAAGGCAAGGACTACACCCTGGATAACGGCATGCGTGCCGAAAGCGAACGCACCCGTTCGGTGCTGGGCAAAGTGGGCAGCACAGTCGGGCGCACCTTCACCGCCGGCGAAGGGCGCAGCGTGCAACCTTACCTGCGGGTTGCCGCAGTTCACGAATTCGTCAATGACAACCAGGTGAAAGTGAACGACAACCGCTTCGGCACCGACCTGTCAGGCACGCGCGGCGAAGTGGGTGTCGGGATGGCAGTTGCCTGGGACGATAAATGGCAAGCACACGCCGACTTCGACTACAGCAACGGCAGCAAGATAGAACAGCCGTGGGGCGTCAATTTCGGCGTGCGTTACAACTGGTGACAACGAAGGGAAGGCCCAAGCGCCTTCCCTTTTTCATTTATGCATCAGAGGAAGGGAAGGTCGATGACACAGAAAAAAAGCTCCGTTGAAGCGAAAACGTCTACCAGGAAGACACCTGCAAAGAAAGCACCTACCAAGAAAGCGACCGCCAAAGACACAGCCCTCCTCGTACCTCCAAACGTGCCAGACCTGGTGCCCGATATAGAAGGAGGAATACCGAACACGGTGTCGTTCCGGGCAACCTATATGCCCTTGCGGGTAGAATTCCCCATGTGGGCTCACTCGAACCCCAGCGACACGGACGAAGAATATCTATGCCTGTACTGGAACGGCGTACTGGTTGAAAAGAAGACCTTCAACCAGGCCATCAAGCCTGAAGAACTCTTTATCCTTGTACCCGTCCGCAATATGGTCGAAGGCCCGCACCAATTGCACTACGAGGTCACCATCTTCAATGACACCCATGCGGCTTCGCGGCCGCTGGATATCTACATCGATAAGACCCCACCCTTGCTGAACCCGGATGACGACAGGCTTGAGTTTTCTGATTACGTCATCCGCCAGGGGGTCACTGAAGATTACCTCGCGGCCAATGGTGACAAGGTAGAAGCCACTGTCCCTCCCATCCTGGGTGCGGAGGTGGGCGACACCGTGAGGTGGTACTGGAGTGACGACCCGGTGGGCCAGCACATGGTCGGCATGATGACACTTGCCAGCGAGCACATTGAAACCCTGGGCGCGCAAAGTATCAGCAAACCGGTCACACTGAACTATCCCGGTGATTTTATTCGCCAGTCCAGGAACGGTACCCGCTTCGCCCGCTATGAAGTGCAGGACCGGGCCGGTACCGCGCCCCAGCGTGCGCTGGCACGCTCGCTCAGCTCAGACCCTTCCCCGCCGCCACGCGTGCTACCGCCACCACGCATCACAGAAGCCACAGGCAACGAGTACTTCAGCACGCTGGTCCCGAGACACGCAGTCAATGGCGTGACATTCGTCATCCCGGACGATGCGGACATCAGGCCGAATGAAACCGTCACCGCATTCTGGGGCGAACCAGGAACACTGGGGGGGACCTCCGCCAGCATGCCACCAGGCGTGCGTGAGGTCCGTATCCCACGTGTGCATATTCCGCCGCACATGAACAATCGGGCCGAGTTGCGTTACCAAATCAATAAACCCGATGTGCCGATCTCTCCCTCACATTATGTTACGGTACGGCCGATTGAAGGCCTGCCAATCGTGCAGTGCAGCAAAATCCAGAATGGCGCGATTAACCTGCGCTCAATGGGGGAAAGCGCTACGTTCACATTGGGAGACTGGCAACTCCGGCACACGTCGCAATTCGTCAACGCCTGGATAGAAGGGGTGGAGCGCGGCGACGTCTCCAAGGTCATCAGGCTTGCCATCGCCAATGAACTCCCGGTATCCACCGAGGCCGGCATCCTGACACTGGGCGCGGTGAGCAAGACCGACCTGATGAAACTGGCGCTGAACTATCAGTTCCACGTATCGGTAGAGGTCTCGTTCGACGATAAAGTGAGCTGGCTGAAATTCCCCTATGCGGCGGCTACGCTTGAGGACCGGCCGATTTTGTAGTAGACCTTTTTAAAAGGTAAAAAAAAACGCCACTCGAAAGAGTGGCGTTTTTCATGTTTGGAGCGGGAAACGAGACTCGAACTCGCGACCCCGACCTTGGCAAGGTCGTGCTCTACCAACTGAGCTATTCCCGCATTGTGAAGCTTTTACCGCTAATCGGCGTGAAGCGCCTTGACGACCTTCACCACCACTGCACCGCATAGACGCCACAGTATTTAAACTGGAGCGGGAAACGAGACTCGAACTCGCGACCCCGACCTTGGCAAGGTCGTGCTCTACCAACTGAGCTATTCCCGCAAATGGCGTCCCCTAGGGGACTCGAACCCCTGTTACCGCCGTGAAAGGGCGGTGTCCTAGGCCACTAGACGAAGGGGACACACAACACTTTTCAGTGCGCCAGATATTGAACCTCACGATTCAACCTGGGCTTTCTTTTCCTGCCCCGCCGTTAAGCGTTGCCGGAGAAACTGGAGCGGGAAACGAGACTCGAACTCGCGACCCCGACCTTGGCAAGGTCGTGCTCTACCAACTGAGCTATTCCCGCAATATGGCGTCCCCTAGGGGACTCGAACCCCTGTTACCGCCGTGAAAGGGCGGTGTCCTAGGCCACTAGACGAAGGGGACACGCTGCAAGCATTTACATGCTGCTTTCACTCCCTGCCGCGTTTCGCTGTGTGCTTTACGCTGCAAGTGGCGCGCATTCTATGGATGCTTCGAAGATGCGTCAACCCCTTTGTAGAAATTTATTTAAATCAATGACTTCCGGGTGTGCCGAGCGCTGTTTCAGGCCGCCCGCAGGGGTTTGGCGTTGATTTTCTGGCGTCAAGTCAGCATTAATGTGCCAGCATCCAGCCATGGCACAGTTTGCCGATAGAAAGAGAATGCCTGTCAGGGCCTCTCGCGAGCAAGCTCGCGCCTACACTCAATAATGCAAACCTATTCATGAGGCATTAACGGTGACACCACTTCTGATCACTCTGCTCATCGTGGCGGGTATCGCGTTGCTGATCGTGATCGGCTACCTCAACAATGTGGTCGAGAACAGCAAGCTGGAACGCGCACGGTTGAAGATCGAGCTGGCCGACCGCTTGCGCCGCTGCGGCGAAATCACCGAGACCTTCCCCGGCCAGTTCATGACACCGGCCCTCAAGCTGCTGCTGGCCCGCCTGGAGCTGAACCTCAACCAGCGCCAGCTGACGGTGGACAAGCACAATGCTGAACTCAAAGCGCGCATCGCCGAGCTGGAGGGCCTGATCGCCCTGGGCGAAAAGATCCCGGTGAACAACCCGCCCAACCCGATCCAGACCGAGGCCAAGGCCAAAGACGTACGTTTTCTGCTCGAAGCGCTGCACACGCAGGTGGCCCGCGCCGCACAGGAGGGCTTCCTGCCTGCCAACGAGGCCAAGCAGTGGGTCAAGGAGATCCGTCATATTCTGGTGCTGTTGCACATCGAGTTCTTCAACAACCTTGGCCAGCAGGCCTTGCAGAAAGCTCAGCCGGGCCAGGCACGCCTCGCCTTCGAGCGGGGTGTGCAGTATTTGCGCAAACAGCCAGAGCCGAAGGTGTATGAAGAGCAGCTGACCTACTTGGAGAAACTGCTGGCACGGGCCAACGCCCAAGTGATGGACCGCATGGCGCCGGCGGAGGACGAGCACAACGAATTGACCGACGGGCTCAAGACCGACGAAGAAGAGACCTGGAAGAAGAAGGCGATGTACGACTGATTGCTAAACCTGCACTGGCCTCTTCGCGGGCAAGCCCGCTCCCACAGGGACCGCGCCGCCCCCTGTGGGAGCGGGCTTGCCCGCGAAGAGGCCGGAACAGGCAACCCGATTATCAGCAGTCGGTCAATTCCAGAAAGATCGCCGCCAACCGCTCCAACCCCACCTGGTCCGCCTCACTGAAGCGCCCCACCTTCGGGCTGTCCAGGTCCAGCACCCCAATCAACCTGCCCGCCTTCACCAACGGAATCACCAGCTCGCTGTTGGATGCGCTGTCACAGGCGATATGCCCCGGGAACGCATGCACGTCTTCCACCCGCTGGGTTTGCCGCGTGGCCGCAGCCGCACCACACACACCCTTGCTGAACGGAATGCGCACACACGCCACCTGCCCCTGGAACGGCCCGAGCACCAGCTCTTCGTTGCGGTTCAGGTAAAACCCCGCCCAGTTCAGGTCGTCCACCTGGTTATAAAGAAACGCCGAAAACTGCGCGGCGTTGGCGATGAAGTCACGCTCGTCGGCAAACAGCGCCTGCACTTGCGCGGCCAGCAGGTTATAGCCATCGAGGCCAGCGCCACTGGCATTGAGGTCGATCATTTACTTTTGCTCCAGCAATTGCAGCCCGACCCAGTAGCGGGCGAACTGATAGGCACAACGGCCATTACGGTTGCCGCGGCCAGTGGCCCAGCGCACGGCGAGGATGTCCAGGGCTTCGTCACGCTGCCAGTTCAACCCGGCAGGGCGCGCCAACTGGCCGATCCAGTGTTCGACCACATTAAGGAAGTGGTCCTGGGTGAAGGGGTAGAACGACAGCCACAGGCCAAAGCGGTCAGACAGGGCAATCTTGTCTTCCACGGCTTCGCTGGGGTGCAGCTCGCCGTCGACGCGCTTCCAGTTCTCGTTGTCGCTCTCTTTCTCCGGCACCAGGTGGCGACGGTTGGAGGTGGCGTACAGCAAGACATTGTCGGGGGCTTGCTCCAGCGAGCCGTCGAGCACACTCTTGAGCACCCGGTAGTCGCCCTCCCCGGCTTCGAACGACAGGTCGTCGCAGAACAGGATGAAGCGCTGTGGCAGTTTTTGCAGTTGCTCGACCACCCGCGGCAGGTCGGCCAGGTGGTCGCGCTCGATTTCGATCAGGCGCAGGCCGGCACCTTCGTGCTCGGCCAGCAAGGCGCGCACCAGCGACGACTTGCCGGTGCCACGCGAGCCCCACAGCAAGGCATGGTTGGCGGGCAGGCCATTGATGAATTGGTGGGTATTGCGGCCCAGCTGGTCACGTTGCTGGTCGACCCCGATCAGGTCGCTCAGGCGGATGTCCAGGCTGACTTCAAGGGGCATCAGGTAACCGGTGCGGCCATCGCGCTGCCAGCGGGCGGCCAAGGTGGTGTGCCAGTCGATGTCCGGGCGTGGTGCGGGCAACAGCGGCTCAAGGCGCGCCAGTACCGATTCGGCGCGGTCCAGAAAAGCAATCAAGCGAGCGTCCATGACGACTCCTACAAATTTCAGTTTTTTGGGGCCGCTGTGCGTCCCTTCGCGGGGCAAGCCCGCTCCCACAGGGGCCGCGCAGAGCCAGGGGCTACGCTGTACCTGTAGGAGCGGGCTTGCCCCGCGAAGGGCTGCACAGCGGCCCCCGCTTGGCGATCAACTGAAATGAACAGACAGACCCGCCAGCAGCCGGGGCTATTCGGCTATGCTTGCGCAGCGCAAGGGACGTGAAACCGGCTCGGGACTCATGGATATCAAGTTCACCAATCGCCTGTCATACAAGCAAGCCCGGCTGACAGTCCTGGTCGGCTTCATCCTGGGAACATTGCTCAGTCTCATCCAGATCGGCATCGATTATGCCAGCGAAGACGCATCCATCAACCGTGAAGTGCGTGCACTGCTGCAAATCAGCCACAACCCGGCTTCGCGCATCGCCTACAACATCGATGCCGAACTGGCCCTGGAGCTGACCCGCGGCCTGCTGCAATCGCCAGCAGTGATCCGCGCCCGGCTGATCGACAACAACGACACCGTGCTGGCCGACGTCGAGCGCCCTCGCCTTGAAGACCGCTACCGCCCGCT
This sequence comes from Pseudomonas sp. NGC7, assembly GCF_047159675.1. NCBI lineage: Bacteria > Pseudomonadati > Pseudomonadota > Gammaproteobacteria > Pseudomonadales > Pseudomonadaceae > Pseudomonas > Pseudomonas sp. NGC7. Next base: position 5,176,338 of record NZ_BAAFZY010000001.1, read on the forward strand.
CAGCGACTTCCTGTTCGGCGAGCAGCGCCAGCTTCAAGACCGCCTGTTTCTCGCCCATATGCCCAATGAATACCTGGGCACCCTGTATCTGGACGTCGACACCTTCGCCTTCGGCAGCCGCTTCCTCGACCGCGCCGGCATTACCTTGTTCAACGGCTTTGCCCGCAGCCTGGTGCTGACCGGGATCCTGCTGGCGCTGTTCTACATGATGCTGACCAAACCGCTGGTGACCGTGATTGGCGCGCTCAGCGGCAGCGACCCGCGCAAGCCGCGGCAAACCCGCCTGGAATGCCCCCACGGCCACGAACACGACGAGATCGGCGTGCTGGTCAAAGTCGCCAACCAGCAGTTCATCAGCATGGCCACCGAGATCGAGCAGCGGCGTAACGCCGAAAACCGCCTGACCCAGTACCTGAACGAGCTGGAAGACATCGTGTCGGCGCGCACCGACCAGCTCAAGGCCAGCAACAGCAGCTTGAGCCTGACCAACCAAGAGCTCGAAGAAGCCCGGCGCCGGGCCCTGGACATGGCCCAGGCGCGCGCGGCCTTCCTGGCCAACATGAGCCACGAGATCCGCACCCCGCTCAACGGCATGCTCGGCATGATCGCCCTGGCCCTGGACAGCCCGCTGCCCAGTGAACAGCGCCAGCAGATGACCATCGCCCACGACTCGGGCAAGGTGCTGGTGGAGCTGCTGAACGATATTCTCGACCTGTCCAAGTTCGATGCCGGCCAGCTGGAGCTGGAACGCATTGCCTTCGACATGGGCTCGATGGTCGAGGACACCGCCAACCTGCTGTCGCAGAACACCGCGCAAAGCGTCGAGCTGACCTGCCTGATCGCCCGCGACTTCCCCAGCAGCGTGCTCGGCGACCCGACACGGGTGCGCCAGATCGTCAGCAACCTCTTGTCCAACGCGCTCAAGTTCACCCGCTTCGGCCGCGTCGACATCCGCCTGGTGACGATTGTCGGCGGTGTGCGCCTGGAAGTGCGCGATACCGGCATCGGCATCCCCGAGGAGGCGCAGGCGCGAATTTTCCAACCCTTCACCCAGGCTGGCGCTGGCATCACCCGCCAGTACGGCGGCACCGGCCTGGGCCTGGCACTGACGCGCAACCTGTGCAAGGCGATGCAGGGGCACCTGCATATCCAGTCCGAACCAGGCTTTGGCAGCCGCTTCAGCGCAGAGCTGCCACTGGCCGTGCACACTGAAGCCATCCCGCCGGCGCCGCTGCAGGGCCGCGTGGTGGCCCTGAGCGATGCCAGCAGCGGGCTGCATGAGCTGCTGCAAGACCTGCTGCCCGCCTGGGGCCTGGCGTACCAACGGCACGACAGCAGCGCAGGCCTTCACACTGCAGCGTTCGACCTGCTGATCACCGACGACCTGGAGCACCTGCTGGCACTGCGCCCTGCACTGAAGACGCCCATCCTGCTGGTGACGGCCTACGGCAATTTCCTGCCCAATGAGCAATCCATCAACCTTGCACCGCTGCACCAACTGGCCCGGCCACTGGCGCGCAACGCGCTGTACAAGACGCTGCGGCGCATCCTGCAAGGCCACGAGCCCGAGCACCCGCTGGCCAACCCGCACACCTCCCCGGAAGAAGGCCGTGCACGGATTCTGCTGGTGGAGGACAACCCGGTGAACCAACTGGTGGCCAAGGGCATGCTGGCCAAGCTCGGCTGCCAGGTACAGCTGGCTACCCAGGGCGCCGAGGCCCTGGCGTGGCTAGAACAAGAGGATTTCGACCTGGTGCTGATGGACTGCAACATGCCGGTGATGGACGGCTACGAAGCCAGCCGACGCATCCGCCAGAGCGGCCGCTGGCCAGACTTGCCAATCGTCGCGCTCACCGCCAATGCCATGCCCGAAGAGCGCGAACGCTGCCGGGCGGCGGGCATGAACGACTACCTGGCCAAGCCGTTCCGCCGCGAAGAACTGCTGGCGCTGGTCGAGCACTGGGTGCCGATCAGCGGCTGAGCAGGCGCTCGATGTCTGCTTCCAGTGCCTGGGGCTTGGTGGTCGGCGCGTAGCGCGTGACCTGGCCGCTGGCCGGGTCGACCAGGAACTTGGTGAAGTTCCACTTGATCTTCTGGCTACCCAGCAAGCCGGGGGCGCGCTGCTTGAGCTCGACGAACAGCGGGTGAGCACCCGGCCCGTTGACCTCGACCTTGCGAAACAGCGGGAAGCTCACGCCAAAATTGCGCTCGCAAAACTGCGCGATGTCCCGCGCTTCGCCCGGCTCTTGCTTGCCAAACTGGTTGCAGGGGAAGCCCAGCACCACCAGGCCGCGCTCGCGGTAGGCCTGCCACAGCTGCTCCAGGCCTTTGTATTGCGGGGTAAAGCCGCACTGGCTGGCGGTATTGACCACCAACAGGACTTTGCCTGGGAAGTCACCGAGCTTCTTGTGCTCGCCGCTCAGGGTCACGCAAGGGATGTCCAGCATCGATCCAGCCATGTTCAGGCTCCGGTCAGTCACGTGGTCGAAGGTCGATGCACACCGAGTTGATGCAATAGCGCAGGCCGGTCGGGGGTGGCCCGTCGGGGAACACGTGGCCCAGGTGCGCATCGCAGCGGGCGCAGGTGACTTCGGTGCGGATCATGCCGTGGGTGGTGTCGCGAATCTCGATCATCGCGCTGTCTTCGATCGGCGCGTAGAAGCTCGGCCAGCCGCAGCCGGAATCGAACTTGGTTTGCGCATCGAACAGCGGCAGGCTGCAGCAGATGCAATGGTAGATACCATCACGGCGCTCGCTGTTGTACTTGCCGCTGAACGGCCGCTCGGTGCCTTTGAGGCGGCACACCTGGTACTGCTCGGGGTCGAGCATCGACCGCCATTGTTCAAGTGTCTTCTCGATCTTTTGCATGTAGGGACCTCGACAGGCTTAATTTCACCCCGCGCCGTCTTTTCCGTAACGCGGGTGGCACGTATATTAGTTGGCTTCGTGTGCCAGGCGTTCAGTCTGGCACCCGCTTCCTGCCCTTTCAAACCTTTCGAAAGGGCGCGGTGCGTATTCTCAACCGGGACCCCATCATGCAGTTCAGCAAATCGAACAAGCTCGCCAATGTCTGCTACGACATTCGCGGCCCAGTGCTCAAGCACGCCAAACGCCTGGAGGAGGAAGGCCACCGCATCCTCAAGCTGAACATCGGCAACCCGGCGCCGTTTGGCTTCGAGGCGCCGGACGAAATCCTCCAGGATGTGATCCGCAACCTGCCCACCGCGCAGGGCTACAGCGACTCCAAAGGGCTGTTCAGCGCGCGCAAGGCGGTGATGCAGTACTGCCAGCAGAAGGAAATCGAAGGCGTCACCATCGAGGACATCTACCTCGGTAACGGCGTGTCCGAGCTGATCGTCATGTCGATGCAGGCGCTGCTCAACAACGGCGACGAAGTGCTGATCCCGGCCCCCGACTACCCACTGTGGACCGCCGCAGTGAGCCTGGCTGGCGGCAAGCCGGTGCACTACCTGTGCGACGAACAGGCCGACTGGTTCCCTGACCTTGAAGACATCAAGGCCAAGATCACCCCGAACACCAAGGCCCTGGTGATCATCAACCCGAACAACCCGACCGGCGCGGTGTACTCCAAGGAGCTGCTGCTGGGCATGCTGGAGCTGGCGCGCCAGCACAACCTGGTGGTGTTCTCCGACGAGATCTACGACAAGATCCTCTACGACGAAGCCGTGCACATCAGCACCGCCTCGCTGGCCCCCGACCTGCTGTGCCTGACCTTCAACGGCCTGTCCAAGTCGTACCGGGTGGCGGGTTTCCGTTCCGGCTGGCTGATCATCTCGGGGCCCAAGCACCACGCCCAGAGCTACATCGAAGGCATCGACATGCTGGCCAACATGCGCCTGTGCGCCAACGTGCCGGCCCAGCATGCCATCCAGACCGCCCTGGGCGGCTACCAGAGCATCAACGACCTGGTGCTGCCACAAGGCCGCCTGCTGGAGCAGCGCAACCGCACCTACGAGCTGCTCAACGACATCCCGGGCGTGAGCTGCGTGAAGCCGATGGGCGCGCTGTATGCGTTCCCGCGGATCGACCCGAAGGTCTGCCCGATCCTCAATGACGAGAAGTTCGCACTAGACCTGCTGCTGTCGGAAAAACTGCTGATCGTGCAAGGTACAGCGTTCAACTGGCCATGGCCGGACCACTTCCGCGTGGTGACCTTGCCGCGGGTGGACGACCTGGAAGCGGCGATCGGGCGGATCGGGAATTTCCTGAAAGGGTATTCGCAGTAGGGTTCGACGGGGTTTTTGCGGTGGCGCGGAGATCGAGCGCCGCCCACGCGGCGCATCGCGAGCAACGCTCGCTCCTACGTTTGTTTCGGGCCAGTTATTTCTGGGGTAAATGCGCGCGACCGCCTTGGCGCATGGCGTAATATCGCGTCTAACAAACAAGGCGGTCGCGCGCGCCTGTCACAGGCGTTACTGGCCAGTAACAAACGTAGGAGCGAGCGTTGCTCGCGATGCGCCGCGCGGGCGGCGCTCGATCCTGAAAACGACACAACACTCAAGGCAAGCACCCCTGCAACAATCTTCTTACATCCTGCAACGCTCTACCTCACAGCCCCCACCGCATCCTCTGCCATACTCCGCCGTACACAGTTTGAAATAGTCGCCCGATTGAATCGGCACGGCTTGCACCTTATATACCCCGCAGTAAGCAACACACTCATCCGTCAGGAGAACGTAACAACCATGATGCGCATTCTGTTGTTTGTAGCCACCAACCTCGCGGTGGTGCTGGTTGCAAGCATTACCCTGAGCCTGTTCGGTTTCAACGGGTTCATGGCCGCCAACGGGGTCGACCTCAACCTCAGCAGCCTGCTGGTGTTCTGCGCCGTGTTCGGCTTTGCCGGCTCCCTTGTCTCGCTGTTCATCTCCAAGTGGATGGCGAAGATGAGCACCGGCACCCAGATCATCTCCCAGCCGCGCACCCGCCACGAACAGTGGCTGTTGCAAACGGTCGAGGAGCTGTCGCGCGAGGCCGGCATCAAGATGCCCGAAGTGGGTATCTTCCCGGCCTACGAGGCCAACGCCTTCGCCACCGGCTGGAACCGCAACGATGCCCTGGTAGCGGTGTCCCAAGGGCTGCTGGAGCGTTTCTCGCCCGATGAAGTGCGTGCGGTGCTGGCCCACGAGATCGGCCACGTGGCCAACGGTGACATGGTCACCCTGGCGCTGGTGCAGGGCGTGGTGAACACCTTCGTGATGTTCTTTGCCCGCATCATCGGCAACTTCGTCGACAAGGTCATCTTCAAGAACGAAGAAGGCCAGGGTATTGCTTACTACGTCGCGACCATCGTTGCCGAGCTGATCCTGGGCATCCTGGCCAGCATGATCGTCATGTGGTTCTCGCGCCGCCGCGAGTACCGTGCCGACGAAGCCGGCGCACAACTGGCCGGCACGGCCGCGATGATCGGCGCCCTGCAGCGCCTGCGTGTGGAGCAAGGCCTGCCAGTCCATATGCCGGACACCATGAAGGCCTTCGGCATCAATGGCGGCCTCAAGCACGGCCTGGCCGGGCTGCTGATGAGCCACCCGCCGCTGGAAGACCGTATCGAGGCGCTGCGCCGTCGCGGTTGATTCACCCAGCAAAAACAAAAAAGGGCGACTTCGGTCGCCCTTTTTTGTGGGTGGTCCCCTTCAGAGGCCTATGCGATACACCCGCTCGAGCAGGCTGGTAGCACCGGCCTGGGCAAACTTCGGGCTCTGCTCAATGATTTCCAGCACCTCCAGCGGCTCCACCTGCCGACCGGCAAAGCCGTGCCGCACCTCATCATCGGCGACCGAAAACGGCGGGCCAGCCAACAGCGCCTGGTCATAATCCAGCGTCACCAACAGCCCTTGGCACCCCGCTGGCAGCACGTCAGCCAACAGCCGCATGTAGCGCAGGCGCATCTCGGGCGGTAAAGCAATCAACGCCGCACGGTCATAGAACCCCGCGCAATCGGCCACATCCTCGGCCCGCAAGGCAAAGAAGTCCCCGCACCACAGCTCCACCTCGGCGCTTCTCCAAACCTCGAACGCGCCCTTCTGCGAGACTTCAGCCTCAAGCCCGTGCTCTTGGAAAAAGCCCTCCACTGCCCGCCGCGACAGCTCCACCCCCAGCACCCGATGCCCCTGCCCTGCCAGCCAGGCCAGGTCCAGGCTCTTGCCACACAACGGCACCAGCACACGGCTGCCAGCCGGCAGCGCCAGCACTGGCCAGTGCGCTTGCAGGTAGGGGTTGACCTGCGCTTGATGGAAGCCGATCTGGTTGTCGGCCCATCGTTTGTGCCAGAACGCTGGCTCCATGGTTGCTCCTGTACTTATCAAGCGCTTCGATACATAGCGCAGAAAACTTGGTTTGGATTTCGATCGGTAACTGATCGAAGATGACTGCATCTTAACCCTCAGGACATCACCATGCTGCCCAGCCTGTTCATTTCCCATGGTTCCCCCATGCTTGCCCTGCAGCCGGGCGCCAGCGGGCCGGCCCTGGCCGGGTTGGCCAACGCCCTGCCGCAACCCAAGGCGATCGTAGTGGTGTCGGCGCACTGGGAAAGCCGTGAGCTGCTGGTGACCGGCAGCCAGCAGCCCGAGACCTGGCACGACTTCCACGGCTTCCCCCAGGCGCTGTATGCCGTGCAGTACCCGGCACCGGGTGCCCCTGCGCTGGCCGAGCAGGTGTGCGCATTGCTGGGCGCTGCCGGCTTGCCGGCGCGCACCGATGCGCACCGGCCGTTCGACCATGGCGCCTGGGTGCCGTTATCGCTGATGTACCCGGGCGCCAACATCCCGGTGCTCCAGGTGTCGCTACCCAGTCAGCTAGGGCCTGCCTTGCAGCTCAAGGTTGGCCAGGCACTGGCAGGGTTGCGCGCGCAGGGGGTACTGCTGGTGGGCTCGGGAAGCATTACCCATAACCTAGGCGAACTGGACTGGCACGCCGGGCCGGATGTGATAGAGCCTTGGGCGCTGGCGTTTCGGGATTGGGTGGTGGCGCGGCTGCAGGAGGATGACCGGGATGCGCTGGTGGGTTACCGGCAAGCGGCACCGTTTGCGGTGCGTAACCATCCCAGTGATGAGCATTTGCTACCGCTGTTTTTTGCCCTCGGGGCTGGGGGCACGTTCGGCATCGTCCACCAGGGGTTCACCTTGGGGGCACTGGGGATGGATATCTACAGGTTCGACTGAAACACCGACCCCCTGTAGGAGCAGCCTTGTGCTGCGAAGAGGCCGGTGCAAGCACAGTGAATGCTCGCTGCTTGCACTGGCCTCTTCGCAGCGCAAGGCTGCTCCTACAAGGGGCCTTGTGCGCTTCATGCAGGCAAAAAAAATCCCCGGCTCAGGCCGGGGATTTTTTTATTACGCCAGGATCAATCTTCGCGGTAGCGACGCAGCTTCAGCTGCTTGCCAGCCACGCGGGTGTCCTTGAGCTTGGACAGCAGACGCTCCAGGCCATCTTCCGGCAGCTCAACCAGGCTGAAGCTGTCGCGTACCTGGATACGGCCGATAGCGTCACGGGCCAGGCCGCCTTCGTTGAGGATCGCACCCAACAGGTTCTTGGCAGCGATGCCGTCACGGGCACCCAGGGCAGTACGGCAACGCACGCGGCCTTCAGCCAGCGGCATTGGCGCACGACGCTCACGGTCACCACGGTCACTGCGCTCGCCACGCTCGGCACGCTCACCGGTACGCTCACGCGGTGCACCAACGCCCGGTACCAGCGGCTGCTCGCGCTCTACGGCAGCCAGGTCCAGCGCCTGACCATTGGTGGCTTTGCGCAGCAAGGCCGAAGCCAGGGCACGCGGGCTGCAACCCAGGTCGGTGGTCAGACGGTCGAGCAGGTCGCCATGGCTGGCTTCCGATTCGGCCACCAGCGGCGCCAGGCTCGAGGTCAGTTTCTTGATGCGAGCATCCAGAACGGCCTGGGCATTGGGCAGGCGTGCTTCGGCAACTTTCTGCCCGGTAACACGCTCGATCACTTGCAGCATGCGGCGCTCACGCGGGGTGACCAGCAGCAGTGCACGGCCTTCGCGACCGGCACGGCCGGTACGGCCGATACGGTGAACGTAGGACTCTGGGTCGTACGGCATGTCGACGTTGAACACGTGCGTGATGCGCGGTACGTCCAGACCACGGGCAGCGACGTCGGTGGCGACGACGATGTCCAGGCGGCCATCCTTGAGCGAGTCGATGACGCGCTCACGCTGGTTCTGGGCGATGTCGCCGTTCAGCGCAGCAGCCTTGTAGCCCTTGGCTTCCAGCGCGGCGGCCAGGTCCAGGGTGGCTTGCTTGGTACGCACGAAGGCGATCAGCGCGTCGAACTCTTCAACTTCCAGCAGACGCAGAACAGCCGGGATCTTCTGGTCGGCATGGACCATCAGGTGAGCCTGGTCGATCGCGGTAACGGTCTGGGTCTTGCTCTGGATCTTGACGTGCTTGGGTTCACGCAGGTGACGTTCGGCGATCGAGCGGATCGACGACGGCAGGGTTGCGGAGAACAGGACGGTCTGACGGCTAGCTGGGATTGCGTCGAAGATCACTTCGAGGTCATCCATGAAGCCCAGCTTGAGCATCTCGTCGGCTTCGTCCAGTACCAGGTACTGTACGGTCGACAGGACTTTTTCGTCACGACGCAGGTGGTCGCACAGACGGCCTGGGGTAGCGACGACGATTTGCGCGCCGTTACGGATGGCACGCAGCTGTGGGCCCATCGGGGCACCACCGTAAACAGCGACCACGTTAACGCCCGGCATCTGCTTGGCGTAGGTTTCGAAAGCGGTAGCAACTTGCAGCGCCAACTCACGGGTTGGCGCCAGGATCAGGGCTTGCGGTTCGCGCTTGCTCACGTCGATCTTGTTGAGGATCGGCAGGGCGAAGGCAGCGGTCTTGCCGGTGCCAGTCTGCGCCTGGCCGATCATGTCGTGACCGGCGAGGATGATCGGGATCGACTGATGCTGAATGGCGGACGGCTCTTCATAGCCGGTAGCCAGTACAGCAGCAACAATATTCGGATTGAGATCGAGAGCGGCGAATCCGCCGGTTTCCTGGGTCATGGGTCTGCCTCTAGGTGCATCCGCAAAGACCCATGCTCCAAAGCTGCACATGCCTTGAAAGACCAGAAGGTCACCCAGGCAGCTTTGGCGGCGGGGATTTGCGAAAACGATTGAAAAAGAAAAACTTGGGAAGGTCCGCCTAGCGGACGTGCAGCCGAAGCTGGACTCGGAGGATTTGCACCACCTGATTTTGAGGTCCGCTAAAAGACCGGCGCGTACTATACCCGAATTAATGGGTTACGTGAGGAAAATTTTCAGTAGACCGGAGCCACCAGGTAGCCACTAGCGACCACGGGCTGAATCGTTAATTCACACCCCCTTGTAGGCGCAGCCTACAAGGGGATGTCAGCAGCTCAGGTAGCAGGCCGAATTTCTTTTATCAGCCCGTCAAGGCTATACCCCAACTGCGGCGCCAGCGCCTCGGCACGCGCCCGCAGCCCTTGCATGTCCAGCGTTTGCTCAAGGTCCGCCGGCACCAAGAGGATCACGTTACCCTCCTTCACCGGCAACTCCCAATAATGCCGGTGGTACAAGCCGCGCAGCAGCGCCGCGCCCAGCGGCCTGCCGTCATCGCTGGCCCACTGGTTGATCACCAGCCACCCCCCAGGGTTGAGCTGCTTCTGGCAGTTGTCCAGAAACCCCCACGCCAAATGCCCGACACCCGGGCCAAAGTCGGTGTACAGGTCGACGAAGACCAGGTCGGCCTTTTCTGCGCTGGGCAGCAGCTCGATGGCATCGCCCACCCGCACATACAGGCGCGGGTCATCGTCCAGGCCCAGGTATTCCATGGCCAGGCGCGGCACGTCGGGGCGCAGCTCGATGGCTTCGATATCGTCCAGCGGCAGAAATTTCATGCAGGCCTGGGTCAGCGTGCCGGCGCCCAGCCCCAGAAACAGCGCACTCTCGGGCTGCGCGTGGCACAAGGCGCCGACCAGCATGGCGCGGGTGTAGTCATATTCCAGCCAGCTGGGGTCGGCGGTGAACACGCAGCTCTGCTCGATCGCGTCGCCGAATTCGAGAAAACGGTAGTCGTCCACCTCGTACACGCTGATGACGCCAAAGGCATCTTCGACCCGTGCCAGTAGCCGCTCTTCCCGTTCCGCCGTCATGTCCGCCACTCGCCCGTGCAAAAACGCGCATTGTCCGCCAACACCCCCGATGCAACAAGCGCGGCGGCAACTGTTACCATGACCCAAAGCCTACAACCCACAAGATCGAGCCCGAAATGAACGCACCGTGGAGCCCTGACAGCTGGCGTGCCCTGCCTATCCAGCAGCAACCGACCTACCCCGACGCCGCGCACCTGCTCAAGGTCGAACAGACCTTGGCCAGCTACCCGCCGCTGGTGTTCGCGGGCGAGGCCCGCGAGCTGCGCCGGCAGTTCGCCGAGGTCACCGAAGGCCGCGCGTTCCTGTTGCAGGGCGGCGACTGCGCCGAGAGCTTTGCCGAGTTTTCCGCCGCGAAGATCCGCGACACGTTCAAGGTGCTGCTGCAGATGGCCATCGTCATGACCTTTGCTGCCGGCTGCCCGGTGGTCAAGGTCGGGCGCATGGCCGGGCAATTTGCCAAGCCGCGCTCCGCGGGCGACGAGACCATCGGCAACGTCACCCTGCCCGCCTACCGTGGCGATATCGTCAACGGCATCGGCTTTGATGAAAAAAGCCGTATCCCCGACCCGGACCGCCTGCTGCAGGCCTACCACCAGGCCACCGCCAGCCTCAACCTGTTGCGCGCCTTTGCCCAGGGTGGCTTTGCCGACCTGCACCAGGTGCACAAGTGGAACCTGGACTTCATCGCCAACTCGGCGTTGGCCGACAAGTACCATCAACTGGCCAACCGTATCGACGAGACCCTGGCCTTCATGCGCGCCTGCGGGCTGGACAGCGCGCCGCAACTGCGCGAGACCAGCTTCTTCACCGCCCACGAAGCGCTGCTGCTCAACTATGAAGAAGCTTTCGTGCGCCAGGACAGCCTGACCGGCGACTACTACGATTGCTCGGCGCACATGCTGTGGATCGGCGACCGCACGCGCCAGCTCGACGGCGCCCATGTCGAGTTCCTGCGCGGGGTGCACAACCCGATCGGGGTAAAGGTCGGCCCCAGCATGAATCCCGAAGAACTGATCCGCCTGATCGACACCCTCAACCCGAGCAACGACCCCGGCCGGCTCAACCTGATCGTGCGCATGGGCGCCAACAAGGTCGGCGACCACCTGCCAGGGTTGATCCGCACTGTCGAGCGCGAGGGGCGCAAGGTGCTGTGGAGCTCCGACCCCATGCACGGCAACACCATCAAGGCCAGCAGCGGCTACAAGACCCGTGACTTTGCGCAGATCCTCGATGAGGTGAAGCAGTTCTTCCAGGTGCACCAGGCCGAAGGCAGCCATGCGGGCGGGATTCACATCGAGATGACCGGGCAGAACGTCACCGAATGCATCGGCGGCGCCCGCCCGATCACCGAAGACGGCCTGTCGGACCGTTACCACACCCATTGCGACCCCCGCATGAATGCCGATCAGTCGCTTGAACTGGCGTTTCTGATTGCCGAAACCCTCAAGCAGGTGCGTCGCTAAACCGCCGCACCTACAAAAAACGGCCTATTTGCGCAGCGGATCATCCCAGAAGTGCCGCTCGGCCTCTTGCTGGATATCCGCCCGGCTCAAGCCCAGGTCGTGCAATGTCGCATCGCTGAGGCTGGCCAGCTCCTGGCGCTGACGGTACAGCTCCCACCAACGCGCCGGGCGCTGCAGGGCTGCGTGCCACAGGTGGTTCAGGGAAAAGGCAGGTTGCTGGATGCTGCTGACATGACCTTTCATCGTGAAGCCCTCCGTGTTGATGGCTCCAGTCTCGCGCCGGGCTTAAGATCAATCCAACGAATGTTTCTGATGCCATGCATCTCGGAGATTGATGCAATGTCCCAGTATCAAAGCCTTGATGCCGACGTGTTGCGCACCTTCGTCGCCATTGCCGAGCAAGGCGGTTTCACCCGCGCCGGCGAGGTGGTCAACCGCACCCAGTCGGCGGTCAGCATGCAAATGAAACGCCTGGAGGAAGACATCCTGCAGCGCCAGCTGTTCGAGCGCGAGGGCCGCCAGGTACGCCTCACCGCTGAAGGGCAGGTACTGCTTGGCTATGCCCGGCGCATCCTCAAGCTGCACGGCGAAGTGTTCAATACCTTGCGCATGCCGCACATGGTCGGGGTGGTACGCATCGGCACACCCGACGATTACGCCATGCGCTTTCTACCGACCATCCTGTCGAGTTTTGCCCAGGCTTACCCGCTGGTGCAGGTGGAGGTGCATTGCGATTCGTCAAAGCAATTGATGCTGCGTCAGGACCTGGACCTGACCATCGTCACCCGCGAACCGGGCAACGAAGTCGGCCAGCTGTTGCGCCAGGAACGGCTGGTGTGGGCAGCAGCCGAAGGGTTTTGCCCGCAGGAGCAACGGCCCATGCCGGTGGCGCTGTTCAACACCGACTGTTTTTGCCGCGCCTGGACCTGCAATGCGCTAGAAGCGCAAGGCATCGACTACCGCATTGCCTACACCAGCCCAAGCCTGGCGGCGATCTTTGCCATCGTCACTGCCGGGTTGGCGGTAACCGCGCAGTTACAGAGCCTGATCGGCGGCAACATACGGATTTTGGGGGAGAGCGACGGGCTGCCGCAGTTGCCGGTGGCCAATGTGATGCTGGTGCGCAGCACGCAGCACCCGTCCCCGATCACCGATTGCATGGCCGATTACATCGTCGAAGGGTTCAAATAGATCAGTGGCAGCCATAGCTTTGTGTAGGAGCAGCCTTGTGCTGCGAAGAGGCCGGTGATTTCAGCGACATTTTGCGCTGCTTGGACGGGCCTCTTCGCAGCGCAAGGCTGCTCCTACAGGGAGATGGCTGCAGCATGTACGCTCAAAGCTCAAACCCCAACATCACCGCACACACCACCAGAAACGCACAAAACATCGCCCGCAACACCTTCTCTGGCAGGGCATGCGCCAACCTCACCCCCCAGCTGATGCTGAGCAGCCCACCCACCGCCAAGGGGATCCCTACCCCCCAATCAACACTCTGGTGCACGCCATAGGTCAACAGGGTCACCGTCGTACTGGGCGCCGCCAACGCCAGCGACAACCCCTGCGCCACCACCTGCGTGGTCCCGAACACACTGGTCAGAATAGGCGTGGCGACTACCGCGCCCCCTACCCCGAACAACCCACCCATGGTCCCGGCAAAACTGCCCAGCACGCCCAGCCACGGCCAGGCGTAACGCAGTTCAGGGCTGGGCGGCGCGACCTTGAGGAACATCCGCGCCACGTTCCACACCGCCAGCGCCACCAGAAAGCCGACAAAGCCCAGCCGCATGGACTGGGCATCGATGCCCACCGCCCAAATCGACCCCAGCCAGGCGAACAGGAAACTGCACAGTGCCAACGGCAGCGCATGGCGCAGCTCGATGCGGTTGCGCTGGTGGTAGCGCCACAGCGCCAGCAACACATTCGGCACGACCATCACCAACGCAGTGCCCTGCGCCAGCTGTTGGTCCAAGCCGAACAACACCCCCAGCGCCGGGATTGCAATCAACCCCCCACCAATCCCGAACAAACCACCCATGGTGCCCAGGGCAGCGCCCAACGCGATATACAACAACCACTCGATCATCAGGGCCTCTGCGCCTCTCGCTTGCAATGGTGAGCATGCTACCGAGTCGGGGCTGGTGGGGAAACGCACAGCAGCGCACAATGGCTGTGCGTTTTATGCAAAGCCGAGCCACCATGAACCCCGATATCCTCACCGACCAACTCAGCCTGTTTCTCGACGTGCTGGAAACCGGCAGCTTCTCTGCCGCCGCGCGGCGCCACCCGTTGACACCCTCGGCCGTTGCCCGGCGCATCGACAACCTCGAAAGCGCCGTGGGCAGCCGGCTGTTCACCCGCAGCACCCACGCGGTGCGTGCCACCCCGGCCGGCAACGCTTTTGCCGAACGCGCACGACGCATCATCGAGGAGCTGCGCCTGGCCCGCGCCGAAGCTGTCTCGTTGAGCAGCGCCCCGGAAGGCCTCATCCGCATCGACGCCCCCGCCGCGTTTGGCCGTCGCCACCTCGCCCCGGCCATCGCCGACTTCCTCGTGGCCTACCCCGGACTGGACGTGCACCTACGCCTGATCGACAGCTTCGTCGACATGCAGGGCAGCCACCTTGGCGAAGTCGACCTGGTATTGCGTGCAGGCCCCCTGGCCGACACGCGCTTGGTCGCCACACCGCTGGCCTACATGGTGCGCATCGCCTGCGCCAGCCCGGCCTACCTGGCCAGCCGAGGCGTACCGGCGTGCCCCAGCGAGTTGCCTGCGCACGACGGCCTCGACTGGGACGGCCTGGCGCCACCGTTTGCCTGGCGCTTCAGCGTGGCCGGCCAGGCCCGCCTGTACCGGCCATCGCGCATGCGCATGGCCGCCAACAACGCCGAAACCCTGCTGTTCGGCGCCCTCGCGGGTTTGGGCATTGCCCATCTGCCCACCTGGCTGATCAGCGACTACCTGCTGCGCGGCGAACTGGTCCCGCTGTTTTGCGAAGGTGGCCTGCCAGCCGCCGAGTCCAGTGGCATTTATGCGTTACGCCTGGCACATGAAACGAACTCTCGCAGCCGTTTGCTGCTCGAATTTCTCAAGAGCCGTTTCAGCCCCATTCCACCCTGGGACCTGGCCCTGCGCAGTGAACTGCGCTGGCAATGAACGCACTAATGATCAGCGTGCTAGATTTCCCCATTGATTATTCCAAGGACCTGCATGAACGCCGACACCCAAGCCTCCTGTGACGAGCTGCTGCTGGACAACCAGGTCTGCTTCGCCCTGCATTCGACCTCGTTGCTGATGACCAAGGTCTACAAGCCGCTGCTGCAAGCGCTGGGCCTGACCTACCCGCAGTACCTGGCCATGCTGGTGCTGTGGGAGCGGGATGGCTTGACCGTGGGCGAGATCAGCCAACACCTGCTCACCGACCCTGGCTCGTTGACCCCGCTGCTCAAGCGCCTGGAAAGCGAAGGCCTGCTCAAGCGCACCCGCAGCCGGGAGGACGAACGGGTGGTACTGGTGCAGCTGACCGACAAGGGCCGTGATTTGCAACAACAGGCCAAACAGGTGCCCCCGTGCATCCTCAAGGCCAGCGGGCGCAGTCTGGAACGCCTGAAACAGCTGCAAGCCGACCTGCTCGAACTGCGCGACAACCTGCAGAAAAACCTCTGAGCGCTATGCTGTGTGATGGCCGTTCGGATGAACGGTGATGATTTATCTTGCGCGCAAACTAATTGCGCGCTAATTTAAATCCCACACCTACCCAGCGCCGCCGCCACCCGGTTGCGCACAGCACATTAGCGAGGCTCAACATGCAAAAGGTCACTCCGCTGTACATCGCAGAAGCCACCTCCACTGGCGGGCGCGACGGTAAATCCCGCTCCAGCGACGGCAAGCTGGAAGTCAAGCTGAGCACCCCCAAAGAACTGGGCGGCGCGGGCGGTGACGGCACCAACCCTGAACAGATGTTCGCGGCCGGCTACTCGGCCTGCTTCATCGGCGCACTGAAATTTGTCGCCGGGCAAGAGAAAAAAGCCCTGCCGGCCGATGCCTCGATCACTGCAAACGTGGGCATTGGCCAGATCCCGGGTGGTTTCGGCCTGGACATCGACCTGCACATCAACCTGCCGGGCCTGGCCCAGGCCGATGCCGAAGGTTTGGTGGAGAAGGCGCACAAGGTCTGCCCTTACTCCAACGCCACCCGCGGCAATGTGGATGTAAGGCTGCACGTGACGGTCTGAATGCAGGCATAAAAAAACCCGGCCGAGGCCGGGTTTTTTGTGCGCATCACAAGAAGAATTACTTCTTGGAACGGCCTTTGAAGCTGTTGTCGCGAGTGTCGATGTCGATCCACTCGTCGATCTGGATGAAGTCGGCAACCGAGATCTCGGTACCGTTTGCCAGCTTGGCAGGCTTCATCACTTTGCCGGAGGTGTCACCACGCGCAGCGTTCTCGGTGTAGACAACTTTACGGCTGATGGTGGTCGGCAGTTCAACCGATACCAGGCGGCCTTCGAAGAAGACGGCTTCGCAGATGTCTTCCATGCCTTCTTCGATGTACGGCAGAACGGCGTCGATGTCTTCGGCGTTCAGTTCGTACATGGTGTAGTCGGTGGTGTCCATGAAGGTGTACGAGTCACCGCTGATGAACGACAGGGTCGCTTCTTTGCGATCCAGGATCACGTCGTCCAGCTTGTCGTCCGCACCGTAGACGGTTTCGGTCTTGTAGCCGGTCAGCAGGTTCTTCAGCTTGGTTTTCATGATCGCGCTGTTACGGCCCGATTTGGTGAACTCAGCTTTTTGAACCAGCCACGGGTCGTTGTCGATCCGCAGTACGGTACCGGGTTTCAGTTCTTTACCAGTTTTCATTACGAAGTATCCGAATCTGGATGGATTTATAAAAATCGAGGCCGCATATCATAGCCAATTTCGGTAAAACTGTACCAGCGTCATGGCAAGGTCCGGCCGAGTGGCCTGCCGGGCCGCCCAATCTCGGGCATGCTGCTGCAGTTCTGGCCAGTGCCGCTGGGCCGCTTGCCACGCCTGGCCGACGTCGTGGTCCATGTTCCAGGCACGCCACAACGCAACCAGTGCGTCAGCGGCATCGTCTGACAGGCCTTGTCGATAATGCGCAAGGAACGCTTCGAGTTTTTCCCAGTGGGCGTTCTCGTCCTGCACGTAGATGTGCCACAGCATCGGCCGCCCGGCCCACTGCGCACGCACGAACGAGTCTTCGCCGCGCACGGCATTGAAGTCGCAGGCCCACAGCAGGCGATCATAATCGTCCTGGCTGACGAACGGCAAAATTTGCACCGTCAGCGACCCGCGTAGGCGCACATCGCCCACCGCCAGCCCCGGCTCGCCCAGCCAATGGGCGACGTCAGCCAGGATGCGCCCTTGCGGTACCAGCAGGTGGGTCGGCTGGGTATCTGCTGCCAACGCATCCAGCCAGTTGCCCAGCTGGGTGTTCTCATAGGCGAACAGCGAGATCAGCCGCGCTTGCGCCTCGGGGTGTACACCCAGGCGCTGCAAGAATGCCTGCCGGGCTTCGGCAGACTGCGCGAAGGCTTCGCGCCGCGCCAGTAAATCGCCCTCACGCAACAGGCCACCGGTTTTTTCGGTAAAGCCTGGGAAGAAGAATACTTTGCGCAAGCCGTTGGGCTGGGGCGACGGCAAACCGTGGCAGCCCTCAACCCAGTCCTCTGCACTGAGGTAGTCGAGGTTCAGCCACAGCGGCGGCTTGGGCCGCGCACGCATGGCCTCGACATAGTGCACCGGCAGCTGGCAGGCGAACGCGCCGATCACCACCTCGGCAGGCTCCACCGGCAGCCACTCGGCAGGCCACTGGCGCACATCGACACCGTGCTGCCATTGTTGCAGCGCCGCGGCATCAGCACCGGGGCACATCGGCACGAAGGCGTTCAGGTCGTCCACCCACAGGCGCACCGCCAGATCGTGCTCGTCCACCAGTTGCCGCGCCAGGCGCCAGGTGACGCCGATGTCGCCATAATTGTCGACGACGGTGCAAAAGATGTCCCAGGTGGCCTTCATGTGCCCTCCCCCTCATGGTGCCCAAAACCGCGAATTCTGCGGATTAATTGCCGTGGACAAAAGCACCCACGGGTAAAATTCGCCGACAGCGTGCGACAATGCACCTCGAACTGCCCTGCCAGGAGGCTGCCATGCCCCGCCACCGCGAACTGAAAATCACCCTCAAGCCGTTGCAACTGATCCTCTGCGTGGCCTTTGGCCTGTGGCTGGGCGCCGTGGCCATCGCCATGAGCCTGTGGTTGGCGTTGCAGCTGTGGCCAGAGCAGGTGCAGCCGGTCGCCCAGGCCATGGCCCCTGCCCGCAGCCAACCCGCCGCGCCGCCACCGGCAGATGCCCAGGGCGAGATGTTCGAGCGCTACAAGGACATCCTGCACCAGCAGCAACTGCAACAGGCCGCCGAGGCCGCCCAAGGCAACCCTCGCAACCTCAACAGCCCCAAGTGCCAGTTCTGGCTGCAACAGAACCGCACCGCGCCCACCGAAAAAAGCCAGGCCCATGTGCTGGAGTTCTGTTACTGAAGATGGACAAGCCCCTGCTACTCACGCGCATCGTCGCGACCCTCGAACATGACGTAGACGTGCTGAGCCGCGCCGCGCAGACCGCGTACGAAGCCGCCACCGCGGAAGAGAACATCGCCGAAAACAAGTATGACACCTTGGGCCTTGAAGCTTCGTACCTGGCCACCGGCCAGGCGCGGCGTACTGCCGAGATTCGCCAGGCGTTGCAGATTTACCAGCAACTGCTGTTGCGTGACTACGACCCTGCGCGTGGCGTGCAGGTGAGCAACCTGGTGACCCTTGAGGACGAGGATGGCCAGCAACGTAGGCTGTTCCTCGGGCCTGAGGCGGCCGGGTTGAAAGTGGGTGAAGGGGATGAACTGGTGACCGTGATCACACCGCGCTCGCCGCTGGGGCAGCAGCTGGTGGGCAAGCGGGTAGATGACGAGGTGAGCTTGGGGGCGCAGGTATTTTTCATTGTTGATGTTGCCTGACCCGGCCTCTTCGCGGGGCAAGCCCGCTCCCACAGGTATTGCGCCATCCCTGTGGGAGCGGGTTTACCCGCGAAGAGGCCGGATCAGGCAGCATCAATCTAAAGGCCCTGCAGCGCATCGAACTGCCCCGCCAACCCCTGCTGCGCGAACTGCTCCACGACAAAATCGATAAACGCCCGCGTCTTCCCGGGCAACAATTTGTGCTGGGCGTAATACACGCTGATATGACCATCGTCCACATACCAATCCGGCAACACCCGCCGCAGCCGCCCGGCCTGCAGGTAAGGCACGGCAAACGGCAGACTGACCAAGGCAACCCCCAACCCCTGCTGCGCCACCGCGCAGGCCGCATCCGAATCGCTCATGGTCATTGCTTGGCGCAGCACCAACGGCTGCTGCTCCTGCCAGCGACTGGTCAGCGGCCAGGAGCGCACCCGGCCGGTCTGCGGTGAGCGAATCAGAATGCCGGCGTGGCGCTGCAGCGCCTGCGGGCCCTCGATCGGCGCCTGTTGGTCCAGGTAGGCAGGCGCAGCCACCAGCACCCGGTGTGCCGGGGTCAGCTTGCGCGCCACCACCCCCGGCGGCAAATCAAAACCGCCACCGATGGCAGCATCGAAGCCTTGGCCGATCAGGTCGACCTGGCGATTGTCAAAATGCCAATCCGGGGTAATCGCCGGGTAAAGGCGCAAGAATTCTCCCAACAGGGGTAACACGTACAACCGCCCAAACACCGTGCCCATGCTGACCCGAAGCAACCCGGCTGGTTGGCCTTCGGCACTGGCCAGGTTAGCCACGGCGTACTGGATGGTACGAAAGCTGTCACTCACTTCACCCAGAAAACGCTGGCCTGCTTCGGTCAAGGTCAGCTTGCGGGTACTACGCTGGAACAGTCGCACGCCCAACCGGGCTTCCAGCTGAGCCACATGCTTGCCCACTGCGGCGGGGGTCAGGCTCAGGCGGCGAGCGGCCTCGGCGAAGCTGCCGACCTCGGCGCTGCGGATAAAGCATTCGAGGGCGTTGAACGACTCCACGGCCATGATTAACAACCAAGGGTTTACTCTGCTAATAGTGATTGCCATCTTATCAGCAGGTAATTAGCCACCGATACTGCGCCCATCCAAGGCATTCGGCCTTGCTTCCCAGCAGGAGATCAGCATGTCCAAACAACTTCCACTCGACGGTAAGGTAGCCCTGGTCCAGGGCGGCTCCCGCGGCATTGGTGCGGCCATCGTGCGCCGCCTGGCCCGCGACGGTGCTCGGGTTGCCTTCACCTACGTCAGCTCCGCCGGCCCGGCAGAACAGCTGGCCCAGGAAATCATCGGCAACGGCGGCCAAGCCCTCGCCCTGCGCGCCGACAGCGCCGACGCCGCAGCCGTGCAATTGGCGGTGGATGACACCGCGAAGGCCTTTGGTGGGCTGGACATTCTGGTGAACAACGCCGGTGTGCTGACGGTGGCGCCGATCGCCGAGTTCGACTTGGGTGACTTCGACCGCATGCTGGCGGTGAATGTGCGCAGCGTGTTCGTCGCCAGCCAAGCGGCCGTGCGCTACATGGGCCAGGGCGGGCGCATCATCAACATCGGCAGCACCAACGCCGAGCGCATGCCCTTTGCCGGTGGCGCCCCCTACGCCATGAGCAAATCGGCGCTGGTTGGCCTGACCCGCGGCATGGCACGCGACCTCGGCCCCCAGGGCATCACCGTCAACAACGTGCAGCCCGGCCCGGTAGACACCGACATGAACCCGGCCAGCGGTGAGTTTGCCGACAGCCTGATACCGCTGATGGCCATCGGGCGCTATGGGCAGGCGGATGAGATTGCCAGTTTCGTGGCCTACCTGGCGGGGCCGGAGGCGGGGTACATCACGGGGGCCAGTTTGACGGCGGATGGTGGGTTTGCGGCTTGAGGTGGGCGCAGTTCTAGGTGTCTGCCTTGGTTTTTTTTGCGCCTATGAGATCGAGCGCCGCCCGCGCGGCGCTCGATCTCCCAGGCGCTAAACATCCCCCGCCATACCCTCAACGCCCTAGAATACAGCCCCCTGCCAATGCCCCCCGAGATCCCCATGAACGCCCCGACCCTCAGTCGCGCCCTGATCCTGCTGATGGCCACCGCCACCGGCCTGGCCGTGGCCAGCAACTACTACGCGCAACCGTTGCTGCACAGCATCGCCCAGCAGTTCGGCCTGAGCACCGCCGGCGCCGGCAGCATCGTCATCGCCGCCCAGCTCAGCTATGGCGCTGGCCTGTTGCTGCTGGCGCCCCTGGGCGACCTATTCGAGCAACGCCGCCTGATCACGGTGATGACCGCCATTTCGACCCTCGGCCTGGTCATCAGCGCCTGCGCACCGAGCCTGCCGTGGTTGCTGCTCGGCACCGCGCTGACCGGCCTGTTCTCGGTGGTGGCGCAAATCCTGGTGCCGATGGCCGCGAGCCTGAGTGAGCCGCACCAGCGCGGGCGCGCAGTGGGCACACTGATGAGCGGCCTGTTGCTGGGCATTCTGCTGGCGCGTACGGCGGCCGGTTTCATGGCGGAGTTGGGTGGCTGGCGCAGCATCTATGTGCTGGCCGCGGTACTGATGGCCATCACCGCCCTGGCCCTGTATCGCAGCTTGCCGCAGCACCACAGCCATGCCGGTTTGAAGTACCCGGCCTTGATCGGCTCGGTGTTCCGCCTGTTCATCGAAGAGCCCGTGCTGCGCTTGCGCTCGCTGCTGGGCTTGCTGGCGTTCAGCCTGTTCGCGCTGTTCTGGACACCGCTGGCCTTCCTGCTGGCGCAAGCGCCCTACCACTACTCGGACGCGGTGATCGGCCTGTTCGGTTTGGCAGGCGCGGCGGGGGCGCTGTCGGCCAACTGGGCTGGGCGCCTGGCCGACCGCGGCAAAGGGGCGTTAGGCACCACGGTCGGGCTGATCGTACTGCTGCTGTCGTGGGTGCCGCTTGGCTTTGCCGAGTACTCGCTGCTGGCGTTGCTGCTGGGGGTATTGATGCTCGACCTGGCCGTACAGCTGGTACACGTGAGCAACCAAAACGCGGTGATCGCGCTGCGGCCAGAGGCGCGCACACGGCTGAATGCAGGCTATATCACTTGCTACTTCATCGGCGGTGCGCTGGGGTCGCTGCTGGGGACGCAGTTGTTCCAGCGTCAGGGCTGGATGGGCATTGTCGTGGCCGGCTTGGTGATCGGTACGCTGGCACTGTTGGCCTGGGCGCTGGCCGAGCGCAAGCGCATCAGCCGCGACATTGCAACGCACTACCCTCCGTCGCCTGAGCGTTGACTGCCTGCCTCGGGAGGGCTCAAGTAAGCGCTGGACAATGCCCCCTCCCTGAAGGACGACTTTATGACAAGACTCACGGTTCGATCCGGCGATTTCTTGCAAGGTGAAGGCGAGTATCGCAACGGATCGCTCACACTCAAGACCCCGCGCAGCCCCTCGCCTGGCGAGCGGATCTCACTCGCACGCATCAGTGACCTCAAGCTGTCCAGTTTGGAGTCCAGCCGCAGCCTGGGTACCGCCCTTGGCTGGGGTGTAGCTGGGGCCTTGGTGGCCGGGCCGGTGGGGCTGCTGGCCGGGCTCTGGCTCGGTGGCAAGGAAGAAGAAGCCACCTTCCTCGCCACCTTCAAGGACGGGCGCAAACTGCTGGCCGTCACCGATGGCAAGACCTGGTCGAAGATCGACGACAACTGGCGCCAGCACAAGCGCCCGGCCAGCAACGACTGAATATCGCGCGGGCGTGATCGTCCAATGTTGAAGGCGGCTGTTAAGATGCCGCCTTTTTCATGGCCTGTACCGGCCTCTTCGCGGGGCAAGCCCGCTCCCACAAGGGTTGCGCAAAGTCCTGTAGGAGCGGGCTTGCCCCGCGAAGAGGCCGGCACAGGTGTCGCGTATCCAGGAGCCTCCGCATGCCCCCGCTTCGCCCCCGCCTGCCCCTGAGCTTGCTCAGCCTGGGCCTGGCCCTGCATTGCCCTCATTTGCTAGCCGAAGACAGCATCGTGCTGGACCCGCTGCGGGTCTCCGACAGCTATGGCAACGACGGCTACCAGGTGCGCGAAGCCTCGGTGGGTGGTTTCCAGGCCGTGCCGCTGCTCGACACCCCGGCCTCGGTCAGCGTGTTCAGCCAGCAACTGCTGGAGGACCGCCAGGTGCGCAAGCTCAGCGAAGTGCTGCAAAGCGACGCCTCTGTGGGGGAAAGCTATGCGCCCATCGGCTATTACGAAAACTTCAACGTGCGCGGCTTCGAGCTGAATGCCGCCAGCAGCTACCGGATCAATGGCCAGACCATTGCCGGCGAGCAGAACGTGGCCCTGGAAAACAAACAGCAAGTGGAATTGCTCAAGGGCTTGTCGGGGCTGCAAAGCGGCGTTTCGGAACCGGGCGGCCTGATCAACTACGTGACCAAGCGCGCCGAAGACGTGCGCAGCGTGACGGTATCGACCAACGAACAAGGCGAACGTTACCTGGCCACCGACCTGGGCGGCTGGTTCGGCAGCGAGCGGCAGTTCGGCCTGCGCGCCAACCTGGCCCATGAAGACATCCGCAGCTATGTCGACCATGCCGACGGCAAGCGCGACTTCGCCTCGCTGGCCTTCGACTGGCAGATCAACCCGGATGCCACGCTGCAGCTGGACGCCGAGTACCAGCACCGCGAACAACGCTCGGTGCCCGGTTACCAGTTGCTCGGCGGCACCGAGGTGCCACACGGTATCGACCCGCATGATCGCCTGGCCTACCAGCAGTGGGCCAAGCCGGTGCAGAACGATTCGCTGAACCTGGGCGGGCGTTTCGAGTATCGCTTCAACGAGGCCTGGACCGGCACGTTGAGTGCGTCGCGCAGCAAGGTGGTGATCGACGATTACAGTGCGTTTGCCTGGGGCTCGAGCGAGGGGGCGTTTTTCGGCAGCAATGGCGACTACGACATCTATGACTACCGCAGCCCGGATGACACCCGCCGCACCGATGAAGCACAGGCCACGCTCAACGGCCGCTTCGATGCCTTGGGCGTAGGGCACGACCTGACAATCGGCAGCAGCGCGCAACGCCGCACGGTGGATCAACGCCCCTATTACAACGAGTGGCTGGGTACCGGCAGTATCTACACCGGTGCGCCAGCACTCGCCCCGTCTGACAAGCCGATCGGCGCCAGCGAGCGTCGCCTCGACAGCCGCCAGTACGGCCTGTTCGTGAGTGATCGCATCAGCTTCAACGAGCAGTGGCAAACCGTGATCGGCGCTCGCGAAGTGCGCCTGGACGAGCAGACCTGGGACGAGACCGGTGTTGCCGGGCGCCACACTCGCCAGTACCAGTTGCTACCCAATGCTGCGCTCATCTACAAGCCACGCCCAGACACCACGCTGTACGCCAGCTATGCCAAAGGCCTGTCGGCTGGCGGTACCGCACCGTGGTTTGCCAGCAACGCGGCTGAAATCCTCGCCCCCACCCTGTCACGCCAGCTGGAGTTGGGCATCAAGCGCGACTGGCAAGGCATCAGCTTCAGTGCCGCACTGTTCCAGATCCGCCAGGCGTATCAATACGCACGCCCCGATGGCCAAGGCACCTTCACCTATGTCCAGCAAGGCCAACAGAAAAACACCGGCCTAGAGCTGGGCACCAGTGGCTGGGTAACCTCGAACCTGCAAGTGCAGGCGAGTGCCGCAGCCATTCGCGCGCGGGTAAAAAACAGCGGGACCGAGGACTACGAAGGGCATCAGGCAATCAATGTGCCCAAACTGCGTGCGGCGTTGCAGGCCGAATACAGCCTGCCGGTACCAGGCCTGGCGCTGCTGGGCGGTGCGCGCTACAGCGCCAGCAAATATGCCAGCCAGGCGGGTAATGTCGAGGTGGGCGGTTATACCGTGTTCGACGTCGGCAGCCGCTACCGCACCCGCATTGGGGGGTATGACACGGTGCTGCGGTTGACCGTGGATAACGTGTTCGACAAGCGCTACTGGCGCGATGTGGGGGATTACCTGGGGGACAACTACCTGTTCCAGGGTGCGCCGCGTACGGCACGGTTGTCAGCGTCTGTGAGTTTCTGAAACCCTGCGCACTGCCTTTGTGTAGGCGCGGCCTTGCGTCGCGAAAGGGCTGCGAAGCAGCCCCAGCAATATGTGCGGCGACGCTGAAACTTGGGGCTGCTTTGCAGGCCGCTCCTACAGGGACCGCCATCACCTGACAGGTGAGCAGCCCAAAAACAAAAAGCCCCCGAGCTTTTCAGCGCGGGGGCTTTTTGTAGAATGTGGCGGTGAAGAAGGGATTCACCGCCATAAATGATACAAACCCTTCAAAACCGGCACCATTTGAGCAAAGCCTCATTTTGGGTAGAATCAGTGGATAGAAACCACCGAGCGCCACCCAACCATGGCAGATCATCTCATTCTGAAAGGCGGCACTTGGCACGTCCGCCTGGACATCCCTCTGGACGTACGAACACACCCCGACTTTTTCTTCAAAAAAGTTCTTACGAAAAGCTTGAGAACGGGGAACCGCAACGTCGCTAAAACCGCTAGTTTGTCCATCCTCGCAGACTGGAAACGAAAGATTCAAGCGGCCAGAGACGGTCAAGATTCCCCAATATGGAAGGTAGAGGCTGAAGAACTTCGTCAAAAGGTTTTTGCTGCAATTGCTAAAGCACCTTCCGACGACCTGAGTGAACCGCATGAAATTCGAGACGTCGGGATAATCCAGATTGCACTAAAACACGGACTTTCCGAGCCGCTTAGAAACCAATTAAAGGACATTGTAAAAGGTAACACAAACCATGTTACCGCAATAAACGAAAAGCTAATCACCGAATTCCAAAAGCATCAATCAGATTTCCACGTCATCGAGAAGACTGCTGCAACACAGGCATCCTTTGTGCGTCGCTACGCAAAGTTTATGGATGAAAACACACTACAGATCACCCATGAGTCCTTCGAAAGCTTTCTTCAAAGCCTAAAACTTTCTAAACAATCAAAACAAACAGCCATATTTGCATGTCGAGCATTTTGGAAATTTCTGACAATCAAAGATAGAAGACTAAAAGACAAGGATAACCCTTTCGCGGACCACAAAATCCCATCAATGCGAAAAGAGCAAACCAAGACATCATATACTGCATTCACAAAAGAAGAAGTCGAACAGATTTTTGCAGAATCCATGAAATCTGGCGATCAGATGCTTGCAAATACGATCATGATTGGAGCATACACCGGTTGCCGCATTGAAGAAATATGCCAGCTGCACAAATCCAGGGTCACAGAAACATCATTCACTGTCATTGATGCAAAAACAAGGGCAGGCAACAGAACAATTGCAATCCCATCAAAGCTCGAAAAACTGTTCTCAGAGCTTTGCAAAGCCACACCAGACGGCTTCCTAATAGCATCAAGCGGGAACAACAAGTACGGCAAACGATCAGACCCACTATCAAAAAGATTTGGGCGTCTGAAAAAGAAGATGGGGTTCGGGAATGAAAAGGTTTTCCACAGCATTCGAAAAACCACAGCAACTATGCTTGAACGCTCTGGAATCCCACCTCTGACCATCATGTCTATCCTTGGTCACGCTAGAGGAACCATCACATTCGATATATATGCCAAAGGACCAACGGTCGAGCAGATGAAGACGGCCTTGGACTGCATTGAATTCGACTTCAGTGAGTAGCTGAATGGGACCTGGTAGCCCTACACATCAAGGGCTGCCATATAGAAAAAGTCACCACCCACTTGCAACGACAGCTCACCCACACAAAATTTGTGTCGAATGTTTAGAAACGGCTGACTTCATGGTATGTTGACAACATCACGCCCCCACAACACCCCTGAATTTTATATAAATACCGCTCCTCGAACAACGCCACAATCTCCGCCCCTAACGATTGACTTGCAAACAACAGCACCCCATGTGAAAGCCAAGGAACATGCCCTTTAAGGCCTGATTTCAATGGGGGAACGTTATTTCTCTTGTAGTGAATCCACGGGAGAAGACTGCCAGCCAAGAACGACCAAAGAATCGAAAGACAGCAATATAATCCACCGGGAACAATTAACTTTAAGCTAAAGCAACACCACAGATCAATGAAGAACACATTCAACCAAGACCACTTTCTAAAAAAAGAAATAAAATGCAATAGCAAACTTACATGCAGAACCAACATACTGGAAAACCTGTATGTTATGATCTACCACTCGAGCCAAAATCTCAAAACACCATTAGGACTTCACATAAGAATAAGACTCACCAAAAAAATGACACTCCAATCATTTTCAGCAAGACTAACAACATTCTACAAAAGAAAATTCGGCTACATCCCGCTTCGAGTCTCAGTCAAAGAAGACGACCCCCGCGACGATGGAATTCATTACCATATATCTATAATAATTGACGGAAAGATCAACACAAAGAAAAGCATCCAACACTTTCTTGCAGAACTGAAATCAGCCGACTTTCTATCAGACTACAAAGTAATAACACCAAAGAACAATAACCACGGCCAACTTCTTGTATCGGAAAATGGCATGGACGAATACTTCAAATGGATGAGTTATCTTTCCAAAACAAGCACAAAGAATGAAGGACAACAATCGACCAGTTGCTGCAAAAAGGTTCAATCAGATGTCAGTACGTGGAAAAAAGGTGGAAAACGACCACTGACAATTCACGCCCAGCACCAAACCCCAGAAACGCCACCAGAAGCGATTTTAGAGCAATTCATAGCCACCCCTATACCCTGGCATGGGTCGCCACCCGCACTGCTCTCAAAATCCACCACAGGAGCTTACAGCGGCATAACATGGTAATACCACAGTCCACTTTGAAAACCAATACGTAACCACTTGTTTTAGTATGGTGACGTAATGGAGGCTAGCAGGGCGCGGCGGATCAAGGCTGGCCTGACCCAGGCAAAACGCTCGACCGCCCTTGGACGTCCCCAATCCTTCATGAGCGACATAGAACGAGGAATCCGCCGACTCGATATCGTACAGATGCTGGACCTGCGCGATGTGCTCGGCTGTGATTTCGTTGAACTGATGAAAGATTTCTATGCGAGCGTGAAATCAACCCATCCTGAAACACAGTCATAGTTTCTACGGGTGTTTCTGTACATATTCCTTGTATGACATAGTTTTTTCTTTGGGTGAAAATACCTGACTAGCATACAAGTACACGCAATAGTTCTCAGCCCGACTTTTTGAATCATCAATCGGCATAAAGTCTACGCATTCTTCGCGCATTATTTCAAAACAAGGGTCTTGGTACGGATTTGGAATATACCCTTTCAAGAATGCCTGATACAAAAACACCCACTGCTGGTCTTTATCATAATCTGACTTGGATGCTATGTCATTGGCCAGACTTTCAAGTTTTTCGTTCCAGCCTGTAATCGCCATCATCACACAAAGCGCTAAACAATCCCGAGAAGCCACAACTTCATTGAAGACATAATCATCCAACTTCATGTTGTATTTGTGCATAAAGTAAAGCGGCCAACACATGCCATCCGATCTTGAATTTCGGGCATTTTCAAAAACAATTAGATTAAATCTTTCTTCATACTCAGAATACTCGAACTCATGCAGCTCAAACAACAGACCAATAAATGGCAAAAGAAGCGGATAATGCCAACTCAAATTGACGAAATAATAAGCAATTATAGATGCCGATCCTTTTTCTATACGATATACAACCTGTCGAATCGCATATTTTAAAACACTTCCATCAGGTGCTTGCTCATTAAGAGAGATAGCATATTCAATGTATCTCATCACCACCTCGGATTGATACCTACCATCATCGTCAAATACCGGAAGCGCAGCATGCAACTTGGAAACCCAATCAGTCTGAATAGCCGAAGGCAAAGAATCAATTTTAGTCTTTCCAAGATTAAGACTAAGCTTGTACCTCTTCAATTCAGAGGCTAAAACTCGTAGAAACTTGTCAGCTTCAGCGGAGTCAGAGCAATAACACACATAATCATCTACATATCTGGAAAATTCAAAACCCTCAAGAGCATCATCAACCTTTGACAGAATCAACTCGACAATTACACTAGAGGTTGCAGGACCGATTGTGATTCCCTGAGTTTCACCTCTACGAGTTCTTGATTGGGCGCTATCCAATAATTTAGACCAATGCTTTGAGTTCGCCCCCGTCGCTAATCCCTCTTTTGATTCAGTAACGCCTACGCCCGCCCACTCTATCGCATGAGTGTAGATACTATTGAAGCAACCAGAAATATCCGTATCTACCAAGAATCGCTTTCCGAACGACTTCTTGCACTTATCAATTACTTTCTCCCGAAACCCTTCATAATTCATCACCATCAAACGATTGTCAGCATGAAAATACGGTTTTATTTTGCTACTTTCATTATCACAAACATGCCTGATGGACTCCCAATTATCAATGATTGTCCTCACCAAACGGCCATATGCCTTGGGATGGGGGATACCCAGAACACGAGGGACGTTATTGTATCTTGTGGCCGAATACTCAACGAGATCGAATCCAAACCTTCCCCGACCATCCGGACTACCAACATCAGCGATCAGATTTGCTATCTCCGGCGTAAATTTGCGCGTACTGAATATCGGCGGCAGCTCCCCTACACCTGATTTCTGATTGGGAAAGAAATTGTGCCGTGTCAGCGCTTCGAATACGAACCTTACCTCGTCCATGACGATCCCCTTCATGATCTCTTTGATTTAGGTGGTTAGTTGCATCATGCCACCCAGGCCGCATCGGTGATGCACATCAACTGATGGCGATTAGCTATAGCAAAAAACGTCCGATTTAGACACCTTGGAAAAGGTGCAACGTAGCTAGTTTCAAAATATAGCCATTGACATTTTGACACCAGGCACCATAATGAACCCACCATTTTGACACCACAGAAGCCGACTCAAATGTCCCGTACATTCCTGTATGCAAGAGTCAGTACCTCAGACCAGACTGCGGACAATCAGATTCAAGAGGTTAAAGCCCAAGGATTCGAAGTAGCGCCCTACCGAATTGTGACCGAAACGATTTCCGGTAGCATTCCGTCCGGCGAGCGTAAAGAATTCACGAGCCTGATGACCAAGATGGAACCTGGAGACGTACTTCTGGTGACGAAGCTGGACAGACTTGGCAGGAACGCAATGGACGTCCGAGCTACTGTGGAAAATCTCGCTGCCAAGGGTATCAAGGTTCACTGCCTTGCATTGGGCGGGGTCGACCTAACGAGCCCAGCAGGAAAAATGACAATGGGCGTAATCGCTGCGGTCGCGGAGTTTGAGCGTGATCTTTTGATTGAGAGAACCAATGCCGGTCTTTCACGAGCCAGACTAGAAGGTAAAAAACTCGGAAGACCAAATGCTGCGTCAGCAGCACGGGTTCAAGAGTGCAAAGCGGCTGGATCAAGTCAATCATCGACCGCCGGCCAACTTGGGATCAGCCTCAGTACTGTGAAACGACTTTGGAACAAGGCCGGGTAGGGTCCACTCCACTCGACCTTTTACCACCCTTTTTTCAGAGTAAAGGGGCAGCGGGCCCCATTAGGGGTTAGGCTAATAGCTCATTCAAGTATAGCCTGGCCTTATCTGACACTGGCCGCTTATGAGGCTTGTCCGGCTGAGTTGATCCAATTTTCACTCGCTTAGGAACTGTCGTCGTCTTGTTCAATAATGGCGCCTTCCCGCCACCATGTAATATCACGAATCTCTCTTCTGCCAGTATAAATTTGGTACTATACAAATCCTCTAACACACCGATAGCATACCGAACAAACTGCCGGGTGCTGCGAAACTGACTAGAGTAACCTTCAGGCTTAATACTTGACTTCAAGTCTATGTAAAGGACCCGAAGCCTACCACCTTGATTTATAATCGTGACATTATCACAGGCTCGATGATGATCATGACCATTACCAACAGCGAACAATGGAGACATCAATGAAGCTTTTCCTCGCCCCTTATCGGGACAAAAGCTAAACCAGTCCCCACCACCCGCTATCAAGGTGACCTTCCTCAACGTTGCTGACACATCATGCTCTTCTATCAACACGTGCGTATGCTGAGCACCGTTGTATGTACAGCATGAGAGCGTGTCTGAGAATTTCTGAAGCTCCGCCGTCAAAGCCATCAGAGATCCCCCCCATACAATATCTGGCCTTGAATATCGTTCATAACATCAATTGTGTCGTCGAAAGTTTCGACTTCGATACCATGCGCCGGGTCAATTTTTGCCGGGATTAGCGTCTTAACCTTTGGACGTCGACCACTTCCGCCACTGGATTTAAGCAAGCTACCGGTCATGTACAACTTTATACGATTCGGATCAAGCAACTCGCCATCGTCGTACTTGTATGCCTCCTGAACGGCACGTGTATGCCTAGTACGCTGGTGCAACATGATCAAGGTGTTCAATTCCTTAACCAGATAATCACTATGCGTGGTAATGAAGACCTTGAGCCCTGCATTCACCATTCGCCCAACCAGTCTCGCAAATGCGCGCTGCGCCTTAGGGTGCAAGTTTAATTCAGGCTCATCAATTATAAACAAATCGCCGGGATTAGCCTTACAACGCAGATAGAATCCGATATCCAACAGGGCGCGCACACAACTAGATGCCTCATTCATTGTAAACCGCTGCTTCCCTGCCCCCTTGGCTTGGAAAACCAACTGCTGCTTTACAACTTTATACGAGCCACCAATAATGGAGTCGAACGCATTTATAAGCTCTGGATGCTCAGAGGCCAATCCTCCCACACGCTTATCTATATCCTCCAAGTGTCGGACGAACTCGACGTTATCCTCGACAGGCCAAGCATAGTCGGCATCTATACTGCTGTGCAGAATTTGAAAAGGATTGCGCCTCAACTCCTTTGAATCAATCTCGTTGATAGCCTTGATCATACGAGTTCGAGCCATATCCAATTCTTTCCGGAATATCGCAGCCCCAGTACGCTCAGCACTTGAGATATGAACATTTGGCAGATGCGGTGAAAATACGATATCCGCGACGGCATCCGTAACGAAGTCAATCAACCCACCAAATGGCCGACTTGCCAGATCAATGTCAGCCACAAGGACTTCAAGAGTTACGCTCCCTGACTCTTTCGTAATTGTGGCGAGTACTTTCCCGCTTGGACCCGACTTCACCGAATGCTGATACCGGCCTTCAGCGAAGTCATGATTTACACAACTACGAGAAATACACACGACATCTTTGAAAACCTCGGGCTCTGTTGCAAAAACACGAGGCAACATATGGATATAGGCGCGACCCAGCTTGCCCAAATAGTGGTCAATTTTCCCACCAAACATGGCCTGCAGGTCTAACTGATACCTATCGGTGTCCTTCAGGACAGCCTCAATATCCCCCCCGATTACAGCACGCAGAAGACTTCGCCAACTACGCAAAAAACCATAAATGCCATAGGTAGCATAGGTCTTACCCGTGTTGTTTTCACCACAGATCAGGGTAAGGTCGGCTAGCTCAATGTCGGCCTCATCGAGTAGTCCAAGCCGTTCGAAATGAAAATGCATCAATGCAGCTCCGCTCCAATGTTGATCACACACGACTGACAGCAGCGTCGGGCATGGCATTTTGACCTGATGATCCGATGGAGACCACATATTCTTGGGAGGCAGCATCTCTGCTCAGGGCACTCAAGCTGGCGCCAGAACTGCTGGGTAGAAATACTGGATAGAAACCAGAAATGAAAAAGCCCCGCAAACCTTTGATTTGCGGGGCTTTTCAGAATGTGGCGGTGAAGAAGGGATTTGAACCCTTGATACGATTTCTCGTATACACACTTTCCAGGCGTGCTCCTTCGACCACTCGGACACTTCACCGTTTTCTCTTCAAGCCTTTCAGCCTGTCGAGGCGCGCTAATTTAGTGGAAGGCCTTTCCTTTGGCAAGCATTTTTTTCAAATTTTTCATGCATTTGCATTTGAGGCCCGGTAAACGCTGACCGGCCAGTCAGCCTTGCTGCTTTACCTGGCCCACGGCGCTGGGTAACGTCGTCGCCACGCCAACAAAAGGACTCTGCCATGAGCGAGCTGATTACCTACCACGCCGAAGACGGCATCGCCACCCTGACCCTGAACAACGGCAAGGTCAACGCCATATCGCCGGATGTCATCACTGCCTTCAACGCCGCCCTCGACCGCGCCGAACAGGAACGTGCCGTGGTGATCATCACCGGGCAGCCGGGCATTCTGTCTGGCGGCTACGACCTCAAGGTCATGACCAGTGGCCCCAAAGAGGCGATAGGCCTGGTTACCGCCGGCTCCACCCTCGCCCGCCGCCTGCTGTCGCACCCGTTCCCGGTGATCGTCGCCTGCCCCGGTAATGCCGTGGCCAAAGGGGCCTTCCTGCTGCTGTCGGCCGACTACCGCATTGGTGTCGACGGGCCCTACAAGGTCTGCCTGAACGAAGTGCAGATCGGCATGACCATGCACCATGCCGGCATCGAACTGGCACGCGACCGCCTGCGCCGCTCGGCCTTCCACCGCTCGGTGATCAACGCCGAGATCTTCGACCCGCAAGGCGCACTGGACGCCGGCTTCCTCGATAAGGTGGTGCCGGCCGAGCAACTGCACGAGGCGGCCCTGGCTGCGGCCCGTGAACTGAAGAAGCTGAACATGCTGGCGCACAAAAACACCAAGCTGAAGGTGCGCAAGGGCCTACTGGAGGCTCTGGACAAGGCTATTGAGCTGGATCAGAGCCACATGGGCTAACCCTGCCGATCGACAGACTCACCCCAGGTTTGCCTCTTTGAGTGCACAGTCGTACACTGGAATGCGACTATCTGGTGTGAGTCATCCCATGCTTTATTCGTTGCGCATGCTCCTGCTGGCCCTGCATTTTCTGTTGGTTGGCGCCGTCGGCCTGATTATCGGCCTGTGCCGCCCCTTCAACCCCGACAACAGCCGGGTATTTGCCCGGCTTTATAGCGTGCCGGCCGCTTGGCTGATGCGCGTCAAGGTCAAGGCCGAAGTCGGCCCATTGTTCGATCACCCGCCCGGTTGCGTCATCATCGCCAACCATCAGTCCAATTTCGACCTGTTCCTCATTGGCCAGGCCGTGCCGCGGCGCACCGTGGCTATTGGTAAAAAAAGCCTGGGCTGGATCCCGTTGTTCGGCCAGCTGTTCTGGCTGGGCGGCAACGTGCTGGTCGACCGCAAGAATGCCTACCAGGCGCGCAAGGCGCTGCAAAAGACCACGCGGGTGCTGCAGGACGATACATCGATCTGGATTTTCCCCGAGGGCACCCGCAACCCGGCAGAGCACCTGCTGGCGTTCAAGAAAGGCGCCTTTCACATGGCCATCGAAGCCGGTGTACCGATCGTGCCGGTGTGCGTCAGCCGCTATGCCCGGCGTTTGAACCTGAACAGCTGGCGGCAGCGGACGGTGATCGTACGCTCGCTGCCGCCGATTGCTACCGCGGGTTTGAGCCAGCGCGACATCCCCGCCCTGGTCGAACAGTGCCGCAGCCAGATGCAGCAGTGCATCGACCGCATGGAAGATGAACTCGCACGCCGCTAGGTTGCCCTCTGGGCCCTTACAGCCCAAGCTGTAAGAGTGTTCAATCGAATAAGTGGACAACCATGGGTCGAGTCGTGGCGTCGGCGGTGTACAGCGCCGGCAGAAAGGTCACTAACATCAGCATCGACGAAGGCAGCGAATGGGCGCGCAAGCCCGGCCACTTCGTCTGGATCGGCCTCGAAGAGCCCAACGCCGAGGAGCTGGCCAACCTGCAGCGGCAGTTCAACCTGCACGAGCTGGCCATTGAAGACGCGCTGGAAAAGCACAGCCGGCCCAAGCTTGAAACTTTCGGTGATGCGCTGTTCATCGTCACCTATTCGCCGGTACGTCATGAAGGCAAGCTGGAGTTCATCGAAACCCATATCTTTGCTGGCAATGGCTACATCATCACCTGCCGCAACGGCCACTCGAAATCCTACGCCCTGGTGCGCCAACGCTGCGAAGCACGGCCGCTGCTGCTGGAGCATGGCGAAGATTTCGTGCTGTATGCGCTGCTCGACTTCGTGACCGAGAACTACCAGCCGGTCAGCGAGGCGATCCATGGCGAAATTGAAGAACTGGAACAAAGCGTGCTGGGCGGTTCGCTGCAAGAGGATGACATCCGGCGGCTGCACAGCCTGCGGCGCGACATCTTGCGCCTGCGCCGGTACGTGGCGCCGATGCTGGAGGTGAGCGAAGAACTGCAGCGCCTGAGCTTTCCGTTCATCGACAAGAACATGCGACCGTATTTTCGCGATGTGCAGATTCATGTCACGCGGCAGATGGAAGACCTGGTCGGCATTCGCGATATCGCCAGCCAGACCATCGAGATCGGCATGTTGCTGGAGTCGTCGCGCCAAAGCATCGTGCAACGCAAGTTCGCGGCCTGGGCGGCGATTCTGGCCTTCCCTACGGCGATTGCCGGGATTTATGGGATGAACTTTCAGAACATGCCGGAGCTGGCGTGGCAGTACGGGTACTTTGGTGTGCTGGGGGTGATTGGGTTGGGGTGTGCGGGGTTGTATGCCAGCTTCAAGAAGTCGGGTTGGCTTTGAGATGTTGGGGCCGCTGTGCGGCCCATCGCAGGCAAGCCAGCTCCTACAGGTACAGCACTGATGTTGGGGCCGCTGTGCGGCCCCCCGCCATCACGCCACGCCGTCTTTACTCACCGACTGCCCAATGAACCGCAACATCCACTCGCCCACCAGGTCGCCCTGGTGCTCGGTGGCCAGGCTGGCAATGGCCTTGTGGTACACCTCATCCCCCAACGACGTCTGCCGCGCATCCAGCAACGCCCGGGAGTAGTCATGCACGAACTCCGGGTGCCCCTGGAAGCACAGCACCTGGTCACGAATGTGGTAGGCGGCGTTGGGGCAGAAGTCGCTGGAGGCAATTACGGTAGCGCCTTCCGGCAGCTCGGTGACCTGGTCCTGGTGGCTGATCAGCAAGGTCAGCTCGGAAACCTCCGGGTCCATCCAGGGCGCATGCGCCGCCAGTGAATAACGGTGGATGCCCACACCCCAGCCCTTCTCGGCGCGCTCGGCCTTGCCACCCAGGGTCAAAGCCAGCAGCTGATGGCCAAAACACACGCCCAGCAGCTTCTCGCCCCGTGCGTAGAGTTTTAACAAGTAAGCCTTGAGCGTCTGGATCCAAGGGTCGGAACCGAACGAATCGGCCTTGCTGCCCGTCACAAGGTAGGCATCGAACACTTCATCGTCGGCGGGATAGTCGCCGTTCATCACGTTGTACACGCGAAACTCGGCGGCGATCGGCTGACGCGAGAACAGCTGCTCGAACATCCTGCCATAGCCGTGGTACTGCGCCGTCAACTCCGGTCGCAGGACATCGGTTTCCAGGATGCAGATGCGTAACGACATAGAAATAGTCCTGAACGACATGGGTGGGAATCTGCTGTAGAGACTGCCGCGAAAGGCACGTACAAGCAAGTAGGCTGCACTGACGAACGGTCATATTTCGCCGGCGTGTCGTTTGCAGTAACGCCACTGTCTAGCGAGAGCATGCCAGCCAGCTGGCCATTGGCCTCATAACCCAATGAAATTAACCAGCCTTACAATTAGAACAAAGGGTTCTCAAACATGGATGACGCACACCCTACTGTTGGTTGTATATCGACTTTCAAGAGGCAAGCAGAACAGGCGTCAACTTACGCCACTGCGATCGACCCGAAACGCGACAGGGAAGCCAACGGGTATTCAGGAATAACAACAAGAAGGCGGTCCGCCATGTTCAGACAATCGAAAATACGCCAAGCAGGGCTCATTCTCTTCGCCACGACTCTACTGCTGATACTGCCGAACCTGACACGTTTGTTCGGCTGACGGTGGCTGTGGCGTCAACAGGCAGCGCGCATGTAACCTGCCGGCCTTGAAGGTCGGAGATTCCCCATGCGCCACTGCCTTGCCCTACTCGCCCTGCTTTTGAGCCTGCCACTGTCGGCGGCGCAGCTGCACCTTGAGCTGGGCGACACCTCGCGCCAGTGGAGCAGCGCCGAGCTGCTAGCCCACCCGCAGGCGCGCGACATCAGCATCAAGCAGGACGTTTCCTATAAGCGCCCCATGCAGTATCGCGCGGTCCCCTTGGCTGTGCTGCTGCAGGGTGTGGGTGTGAACGACCACTTGCAAGCCGTGGCGCTGGATGGTTTTGCTGCCGAAATGCCTGCCGCGCCGCTGCTGCAGCAAGGGCCGGCGCGTGCCTGGCTGGCCGTCGAAGACCCGGCCAAGCCGTGGCCCGCGTTGGGCAACGGCAAGCCGAGCGCCGGGCCGTTTTACCTGGTCTGGACAGCACCGCAGGCCAGCGGCATCCGCCCAGAGCAGTGGCCGTTCCAGATCGCCAGCATCCGCCGCCTGGCTTCGGTGGAGCAACGTTTCCCGGCACTGCTGCCAGACCCGAAGCTCCCGGCCGATAACCCGGTGCGCCAGGGGTTTGCGTTGTTCCAGCAGAACTGCCTGGCCTGCCACCGCCTCAATGGCGCGGGTGATGCCCAATTTGGGCCAGACTTGAACCTGCCGCACAACCCTACCGAGTACTTCCAGCCGGCATTTTTGCGCAAGCTGATACGTGACCCGCAAAGCCTTCGAACGTGGCCGCAGGCGAAGATGCCGGGGTTTACAGAGGCGGTGCTCAGCGAGCAGGAGCTGGATGCGCTACTGGCTTATCTGGGGCATATGGCGGGGCGTAAGCCCTGAGAGGTTGGGGCCGCTTGGCGGCCCTTCGCGGCACAAGGCCGCTCCTACAGGGAGGTGCATAAGCCTGTGGAGCGGCAGTGGGTGAGTCAGGGTCAGGCGCACAGTCGCTCTTGCTTGACGCCCCATCCTTCGACCTCGCCACCGTACGGTGAAACGAGTTGCTCGAACGTTTCTTCGAAGTCGCCAATCCCTCCATAAGTGGCATACATGACCTTGCTCAGTTCAAGGTGCCAGGCGCCATCTTTGCGTTCGCGTACCTGGGCGTTGAGGGACTCGCCACGAAATTGCCCGGCTGCCCGTCGCGCGCCGGCTTCATCAGGGAATACTGCGTAGAACTCGATAGGGTGGATGCGGGTGAAGTCAAAACCGCCAGCTTTCATCTGGCGCAGGACATTGCTGCTGATATCGTCGTTCTGGCTGCTCATGAATCGTCCTCCTGCAATGCAATGGATAGACTTTCCGGGCACTACGTACCTGCCGGCGGTGCCGGACAGATCGAGTTGTATAGAGCTGATGCAAGACGCGAATGTTATGGGTGCCGACCCGCAGAATAGGCCGGCACCTGGGTCCAGCGTAGTGCCTGCGTGGGCACCACGTCAACGCAAGCTTCAGGGCGCTTCCTGGATACGGGTGATGGTGACGCCATTTTGCTCTTTGAGCCAACGTGCCGTGGGGGATGGTGCACGGTCCTGGAAGTCGTTGAGGTCTAATTCATCCATGACCGGAAACAAGTGCGAGCGAATGGCACGGGCCGCGTCTTCTTCGCTGGGGCAATGTTCAGCCCGCAGCCGCAATGACGTAGGTTCGCCTTTCTGGTCGGCAAAGATGACTTCCCACTCTTTCATGGAACGAGCCCTCGATCTGAAGAACGCCGGGTGTGTGGCGCCTGTATAGCTTGACCTTGGGCGGGGGGATTTGTTCAGTTGGCAGGGCTTTGCGGTGGCGAAGGGGCCGCGAAGCGGCCCCTATTGCAGCGTTACTTCGGCGTGCCGTGCACAACGCCAGCGGTGTTGTCCAAGAGGCTCTTGGTCGCCGTCTGGATGTACGCTTCAAGCTTTTTCAGCATTTCCGGCTGGTCCGGGCTTTCGATCAGCTCGGCCTTGAACTCGCTGCCCAACTGGTAGCGGTACATGCGCGGGCTCATGTCCTTGGACTCG
The DNA here is from genome assembly GCF_047159675.1 of Pseudomonas sp. NGC7. Classification (NCBI taxonomy): domain Bacteria; kingdom Pseudomonadati; phylum Pseudomonadota; class Gammaproteobacteria; order Pseudomonadales; family Pseudomonadaceae; genus Pseudomonas; species Pseudomonas sp. NGC7. Next base: position 5,214,845 of record NZ_BAAFZY010000001.1, read on the forward strand.
ATGAGGATGCGGTCACCCTGCACCAAACCAACGATCTGTTCGCTGCCCGACGGCTTGATCATGCCCACGCCCTGGTCGCCCTCAGGCAGGTTGAGCAGGTCGCGGCCCCAGCACTGATGGCGGGTCTGGCCACCCAGGCGGCCCATGATGGTCGGCACGATGTCGACCTGGGTACCGACGGTGTGGTCGACCGCACCGAACTTCTCCTGGATGCCCGGGGCAATCAGCAGCAGCGGTACGTTGAAGCGGCCCAGGTCCAGCTCGGTGACCTGCTGGTGGTTGCCGAAGCCGTGGTCGCCGACGATGACGAACAGGGTCTCCTTGAAGTACGGCTCTTTGCGCGCCTTCTCGAAGAACTGGCCCAACGCCCAGTCGGAATAACGCATGGCCGTCAGGTGCTCGTCCAGGCGGCCCTGGCCGGTCACAGGCGCTACGGGCAGGTCCTTGGGCAACGCGTACGGCGTGTGGTTGGACAAGGTTTGCAGCAGCGCATAGATCGGCTTCTTGCCGTCGTGCTTGGCCAGCTCCTCAGCGCCACGGTCGAACATGTCCTGGTCGGACACACCCCAGGTCGGGTCGGAGAACACCGGGTTGACGAAGTCATTGCGGCCAATGAACGTGGTCATGCCTTGGTTGCCGAAGAAACCGGACTGGTTGTCCCAGGCGAAGTCACCGTTGTAGACGTACACGTCGTCGTAATCGCGGGCGCTGAGCAGTGCCGGCAGGCCCGACAGCTTGTGCCCGCCTTCCGGGGTCTGCATCAGGTATTCGAAGCCTGGCAGGTTAGGGAAGCAGGCCATGGTAGCGAACATGCCCTGGTGGGTATGGGTGCCGTTGGAGAAGAAGCGGTCGAACAGCAACCCTTCCTTGGCCAGTTTGTCGAAGTACGGGGTGATGTTGTTAGGGCTGCCCAGGGCGCCCACCGAGTGGCCGGCGAAGCTCTCCATGAGGATCACCACGACGTTCTTGATCGGCAGGGTACGGTCGGCCGGTGGCACGAAGTCACGGCGGATCGCCGCTTCGTCGGCGTCGACCAGGGTGTCGTGAGCGGTCAGCAGTTGCTCACGCACGGTCTGCGTGGCCAGCGGCTGGTCCAGCACCGGCTTCCAGATGTTGGCGCGGTCTTCGCCGAAGCGGCTCTTGGCAGCATCGATCAACGTCAGGGTGCCGTTCAGGCCCAGTTGGTTGACGAAGTTGGAGTCGGTGGTGAAGGCATCACCCCAACGCATCGGCGGGCCCTGGCGCAGGGTGCCACGGGCGGCGACCACGGCCACCAGCAGGATCACCATGAACACCGCCAGGCGGTTGTACCACGGCGCTACGCTGCGCTGCGGGGTGGCGCCGGTCGGCTGGCCGCCGCGCGTCATGCGGTCGATGCCCTTGAACAGCAGGCTCAGCAGCCAGGTGCCAATGACCCAGGCCAACAGGTAACGGACCACCGGGAAGCCGTACCAGAGCATGCTCATGACGGTCTTGGGGTCTTCCTTGATGTACTGGAACACCAGGCCGTTGAGGCGCTGGTGGAACTCGCGGTAGAAGTCCATCTCCATCAGGCCGAGGAACATCACCACGCTGGAGGCGAGGGTCAGCCACAGCCGGAACACGCCACGCCGGGCCATAGCCCAAGGGCTGAGAATGGCCAACAGCAGCGGAATGCTGATGTACACCACCACCCGCAGGTCGAAGCGCAACCCGTTGAGGAAGCCTTCAGCGACAGTCGCATAGGGGGTATCGCCGATCATGTCGCTGTTGTAGACCAACAGCGCCAGGCGCACGAGGCTGAGCATCAGCATGATGACCAGGCCGCTGAGCAGCGTGTAGGCCAGGTGGGATTTCAGGGTCGGCGCGAACGACGCTCGCGCGCCCTGTTTCAAGGCATCCGTGTTAGCCATGAATGGGAAAGTCCTAGGATTGCGGGTTTGCGGAGATGGCGAAGGTTAATACCAACGCAGCATTGTGCGGGTGCGGATTCTGTTTAAACCAATGTGAAAATTTTGTCACGGCCGCATTTCTGCTTATGTCCGCTATCAGATCCGCACATTGCCCCTGGGCCCGGCAATTGCCCAGATCACCAGCCCAATCACCGGCAGCAGCGCGATCAGCAGAATCCACAACACCTTGATGCCCACTTCGCTGCCACTTTTGATCACATTGAGGATCGCCCAGATATCCAGGGCCAGAATGATCAGGCCAACCAAGCTATTGAATGTAGACCCCATGCCGCTACTCCCTCGCAAAGACGTTGCAGCACAGCATAGCCAGCTATCACGTCGATAGAAGGGAATCCTTGGCCGATCGTGCAGGTCCTTGCTTAGACTGCCTGTATTCATTGATTCGAGGTTCGCATGCCCCCAGCCCATTCCGAAACCGCCACCCCACCCTCGCTGCTGAGCGCCTGGCGGCAACAGGTGCTGACGACCCCCTGGCTCAGCGCCGGCCTGGGGTTGAGCCTGCTGGCGGTGATCGTGCTATTGGCGGCAAGCCTGTGGAACGCGGTCAACGGCGACCATGCCGACAACCTGCACCTGGCGCTGCTGGGCGGTTTGTCCGGCTTTGGCGCCACGGCCCTGGGCGCGGTACTGGCGGTGGTGCTGCGTGATGTGAGTGCGCGCACCCAGGATGTGATGCTCGGCTTTGCCGCCGGCATGATGCTGGCCGCCAGTTCGTTTTCGTTGATTCTGCCGGGCCTGGATGCCGCCCGCGAGATCACCGGCAACGGCCCGGCGGCGGCGTTTACCGTGGTGCTGGGCATGGGCCTTGGGGTATTGCTGATGCTGGGCCTGGACCGCTTCACCCCACACGAGCACGAGAGCACTGGCCCTTGCGGCCCGGAGGCAGAGCGCATCAACCGGGTGTGGCTGTTCGTATTGGCGATTACCCTGCACAACCTGCCCGAAGGCATGGCGATTGGGGTGAGTTTCGCCAATGGCGACATGAACATCGGCCTGCCGCTGACCAGCGCGATCGCCATCCAGGACATCCCTGAAGGCCTGGCCGTGGCCTTGGCGTTGCGCGCCACGGGGCTGTCGAACATGAAGGCGGCGTTGGTGGCGGTGGGGTCAGGGCTGATGGAGCCACTGGGTGCGGTGATCGGCCTGGGGATTTCCACTGGTTTTGCCTTGGCCTACCCGATAAGCATGGGCCTGGCGGCGGGGGCGATGATTTTTGTGGTGTCCCACGAGGTGATTCCCGAGACCCATCGCAATGGCCACCAGACGGCGGCGACCCTGGGGTTGATGGGTGGGTTTGGGGTGATGATGTTTCTGGATACAGCGCTGGGCTGAAGACTTTGGTTGCCTGCACCGGCCTCTTCGCGGGCAAGCCCGCTCCCACAGGATCACCACAGCCCAGAGGCCACTGGTAATCCAGTGCCCATAGGATCACCACAGTTCAGAAGCCACTGGCATTCCTGTGGGAGCGGCGGTGCGGCGGTCCGACTTGCCCCGCGAAGAGGCCGGTACAGGCAGCCATCAAATCAGACGTGAACCGCGACCTTCAAAGCCTCCAAAGCCGGCTCGGTCTTGATCCCCACCTCAGCCCCCAACTCCAGCACCCGTGCCAGGTCATGCTGGCCGACCATCACCATCTGCAATTCATCATCCAGCAACTGGCTGAAGTTCAGCAGCACATACCCCCCCGCCTCCTTGTTCAACGCCCCCATCTGCACCTGGATGCGATTGAGCGCGGTCAGTGGCTCGGTGCGCGCCAGCTGCTTGGGCTTGAGGGTGAACGGCACGCTCTTGTCGAACGAGTCGGTGATGTTCTGGAACAGGTCCTGATAGCTGTCAGCCTGGAACAGCACGGTGTCCGGCAGGCTGCCCAGCACGATCCACTCCCCCAGCGGGATGGGGAAAGTGTCGTCGTAGTTGATGTCCGGGTTGGCCGCCAGGAAGGCGACGGGGTCGGCGTAGGCCTGGGCGGCCTCGTCGGCGATGCGCTCGATGTCTTCATCGCGCATGCAACCGGCGCCGATGAGGGTGATGAGTTCGAGCAATTGGTTTTTCATGAAGGGGGCCTGCGACCGGTGAAAAGTCGCCAAGGATAGCCGCAAACGCCCCCGGACAGTTAGCCGGCCAGCGCCTGCAGGCGCGCCACGGCGTCTGCCGCGCCCATGGTTTGCGCGGCCATCAGCGCGGTGGCGCCGCGGGCATCCTGGTGTGCCGGGTCGGCACCTTGGGCCAGCAGGTAGTCGAGGATCTCGCTGCGGTTGAACATCGCCGCCAACATCAGCGCGGTGCGCCCGTCCTGCGCGGCGGCATCGACCGGCACCCCATGCTCCAGCAACAAGCGGATCATGGCCAGGTCGCCTTTGAACGCGGCGCCAGCGATTGGCAGTTGGCCATTGTCATTGGCCATCAATGGGTCGGCGCCGTGCTCCAGCAGCACGCGCACCGCGTCATGGTGGCCGTGGTAGCAGGCCAGCATCAACAAGGTGTCGCCCTTGTGGTTGCGCAGGTTGGCAGGCAGGCCACTGGCAAGCAACCGCTCAAGCATCGGGGCGTCACCTTGGCGGGCGCGTTCGAACACCTGCTCGGCGAAGGCCGCAGTTTCGTCATCGGTCATGGCAGCAGGCGAGGGTTGGACGGTGGACATGTTGAACCTCCTGGCAAAAATGGTTGCCCAAGTCTTTGTCAGGCAAGGCCATGCGGTCAAAGGTTCAGATTCTATCGGGCCGATAGCTGGCCGGCAGGCCGTGCAAATTGCACTGTGCAAAATGCACGACCTTGCAGGTTGCACGAAGAGATCCTTTCGGCATCATCGTAAACCATTGAATTTAAAGGATTTTTAACTTAATCAGTTTCTGGCACGGTCACTGCAACCATCAACTCACGTCTGCCACACAACAGTCAGGAGTTGATATGGACCTCATCCAGGAAAAGTTCGTCTCGGTGTTTTCGGCCTACCAGGTCGCAACCCAGCCCCGCCCCGATGGTGGTGTCTTGCTCACCCTGCGCGCCGCTGATGGCAAGGTTACCCGCCGCGTGTTGACCTACGGCCAACTGCACAGCGCCGAGCAGCTGTCCTGGGCGATCAGCGCCATCCGCCGTGACCTGGCTGAACAGGCCAGCGAGCTGCCGGTGATTTCGATGCTGCAGAGCCAGCAGCGGTTTGCCTTGCCGACCTATCGTTGATTGCCAGCACCGGCCTTTTCGCGGGCAAGTCGGACCGCCGCACCGCCGCTCCCACAGGAATACCACTGACCTGTAGGAGCGGCGGTGCGGCGGTCCGACTTGCCCCGCGAAGAGACCCGCCCAAGCATTACAACTCGTCAATACCTAAAAACGCCCGGGCAGTCTCATCCCCGGTCAACCGCGCCTGCAGCCCCTGCTCACTGCCAAACAACCGCAGCGCCAGGCAGAACGGCGTCTCGCCCAGCTCAACCCAGCGCCGCGTGCCTGCCGGCACCACCAGCTGATCGCCCTTCTCGCACAGCACCGAATACACGAACTCGCCCAAGCGCAAACCCACTTGCGCCCGCCCGCTAACCACAGCGAACACCTCTTCGGCATCATGCACATGCTCGTCACGTACATCCGCCTGTGCCGGGTCCACCCCGTCACGGTTGAGCAGTGTGAAGGCCGCACTGCCGTGGCCGGTCATCAACTGGTCGAAGTGCTCCCTGCAAGCTGCCATCACCTCGTCCTCTGCACTGCCAGGGCGAACCCGCAGCGCAAGCGGGTGATGAACAAAACGCACGCCCTGCTCGGCCAGTGTCGCGGCAATGTCGTCGTGGTGGGTCAGCAGCTTGTTCGGCAGGCCTGGGCTGGACGGGTGGAAAACGCTGAGGGTACTCATCAGTGGCGGGTCCTGGTCGATTGCGAACAAAGGGCAATGATAACGGCTGCGGCCAAGGCTGCGGCGCTGGCCATACCAAAGGTGAAGGTCGGCCCCAGCAGTTTCCAGCTGTAGCCCGAGTACAAGGCGCCCAGCGCACCGCCGGTGCCAGACAACGCCGCGTACAACGCCTGGCCCTGGCCTTGCTGGCGAGCGCCGAAGCTGGCCTGGACGAACGCGATGCAGGCGGCATGGAAGCAGCCAAAGGTGGCCGCGTGCATCACCTGGGCCAGCACCAGCACCGCCGGGTCATCGGCCAGGTTGCCGAGCAGCAGCCAGCGCAAAGACGCCAGCAGGAAACTGGCCAACAACACCCGCTGCACGGAAAACCGCGCAAAAATGCGGCTCATGGCCATGAACACCAGCACCTCGGCCACCACCCCCAGCGCCCACAAAAGGCCGATGGCGCCGCGGCTGTAGCCCAGGTGTTCCAGGTGCAGGGTAAGGAAGGTGTAGTACGGCCCGTGGCTGAGCTGCATCAGCGCCACGCATGCATAAAACGCGATTACCCCAGGTGCCCGCAGTTGCTGTAAAAAGCCGCCCGCCCCGCTGCGCTCGCCCTGCTCCAGCGGCTGGGCATTGGGCACCCACAGGCTGGCGAGGACGATGCCCGCCATGATCGTCACCAGGGCGACCGGGTAGATGTCCAGGCTGAGCCACTCGAACAAGCGCCCCAAGCCCACCACCGTGAGGATGAAACCGATCGAACCCCACAGGCGTACCTGGCTGTAGCGGGCGGTTTGCCCGTGCAGGTGCGCCAGGGTGATGACTTCGAATTGCGGCAGCACCGCGTGCCAGAAGAACGCGTGCAGGGCCATGACCAGCGCCAGCCAGGCGTAGCTCTTGCCGAAGAAGATCAGGGCGAAGCTGGCCAGCGTGCACAAGGCGCCCAGGCGCACGATCAGCAGGCGCTGGCCGGTGCGGTCGCCCAACCAACCCCACAGGTTGGGGGCGACGCAGCGCATCAGCATGGGGATGGCCACCAGCTCGCCGATGCGCGCCGGGGAGAAACCCAAGTGGTCGAAGTACAGCGCCAGGAAAGGGGCTGTGGAGCCCAGCAGGGCGAAGTAGAAGAGGTAGAAGCTGGACAGGCGCCAGTAGGGGATTGGGGGCATGGAATGGGCCGATGGTGTGTTTAGCGTACCGGCTCGATCCCACTGTGTAGGAGCAGCCTTGTGCTGCGAAAGGGCCGGTGAAACCACTGCATGAATGTGCCAACTGCACCGGCCTCTTCGCAGCACAAGGCTGCTCCTACACAGAGGTGTGCCGGTGCATTCGGCACATCAATCACAAATGGATCAAAGCTGGCCCAGCACCGGCGTACTGACCTTCACGTCGGCATTCTGTGCACGGTGGCGCAGCAGGTGGTCCATCAGGGCGATAGCCATCATCGCTTCGGCGATCGGCGTGGCGCGGATGCCGACGCAGGGGTCATGACGGCCCTTGGTGATCACTTCGACCGGGTTGCCCTCCACATCGATGGAACGGCCCGGTGTGGTGATGCTGGAGGTCGGCTTCAGCGCCAGGTGCGCAACGATCGGCTGGCCCGAGGAAATCCCCCCCAGAATGCCGCCGGCGTTGTTGCTGAGGAACCCTTCCGGGGTCAGCTCGTCACGGTGCTCGGTACCGCGCTGGGCGACACTGGCAAAGCCGGCACCAATCTCGACGCCCTTGACCGCGTTGATGCTCATCAGCGCATGGGCCAGTTCCGCGTCGAGGCGGTCGAAGATCGGCTCGCCCAGGCCTGGCATCACGCCTTCGGCCACGACGGTGATCTTCGCCCCGACCGAATCCTGGTCGCGGCGCAGTTGGTCCATATAGGCCTCGAGTTCCGGCACTTTGTCCGGGTCGGGGCTGAAGAAGGCGTTGTGCTCGACCGACTCCCACGTCTTGAACGGAATGTCGATTGGGCCCAGCTGGCTCATGTAGCCACGCACGATGATGCCCTGGGTGGCCAGGTACTTCTTGGCGATGGCACCTGCCGCCACACGCATGGCCGTTTCGCGGGCCGAGCTGCGGCCGCCGCCGCGGTAGTCACGCTCACCGTACTTGTGGTGGTAGGTGTAGTCGGCGTGCGCCGGGCGGAACAGGTCCTTGATCGCCGAGTAGTCCTTGGACTTCTGGTCGGTGTTGCGGATCAGCAGGCCGATCGAGCAGCCGGTGGTGCGGCCTTCGAACACACCGGAGAGGATCTCGACCTCGTCCGGCTCCTGGCGCTGGGTGGTGTGCCGGCTGGTGCCAGGCTTGCGCCGGTCGAGGTCATGCTGCAGGTCGGCCAGGGAAATCTCCAGGCCCGGCGGGCATCCATCGACAATGGCGACCAACGCCGGGCCATGGCTTTCGCCTGCGGTGGTGACAGTGAACAGCTTGCCGTAGGTATTGCCGGACATGGACGCTCCGCGAGTCTGCCTGAGGTGAACGAAAGCGGCAGTATACGGAAAAATACCGAGGGATTGGTTGTCTGTGCGGGCCTCTTCGCGGGCAAGCCCGCTCCCACAGGAATATCACTGCTTTCAGGCTAGGGGTAATCCTGGACTGCCCCCAAGAGGTTGGACACCAATCCAACCCTTGGGGGATCTATGGGCAAGTACACCGAGCAGTTCAAGCTCAAGGCGATTGCAGCCTCTTGCGCCTTGATATTGAGGGGGACGGCGGAGGAAGCGCCTACTTGATGCTTCCCTCGCACCATAGAATCTCCTACGTTTGTTTCGGGCCAATTATTCCTGGGGCATTGGCGCGCGACCCCTTGGCGCATGGCTCGATATCGCGTCGAACAAACAAGGCGGTCGCGCGCGCCTGTCACAGGCGTTATTGGCCAAAAACAAACGTAGGAGCGAGCGTTGCTCGCGATGCGCCGCGCGGGCGGCGCTCGGTCTCACAGGCGACAGAACTCCCAAGGCATGCACCTCCTCACCGCCCCACCTGCGAATGCCCCTGCGCCATCGCCACCACCACCTTGCGCTTCCCCGTAAACGGCGAACGCGCATGCGCCGCGAGCATGTTGTCGAGCATCAGCACATCATTCTCCAGCCAAGGGAAACGGATGGCGCACTCATCCAACACCCCGCGTACCTCATCAAGCAACGCGTCCTCAATGGTCGAGCCATCGCCGTAATACACATTACGCGGCAGGTCCTCTTCCTCGACGATGTCCATCAACGACTCCCGCACCTCCGGCTGCAGGTTAGACACATGGAACAGGTGCGCCTGGTTGAACCAAACGTCCTCCCCCGTCACCGGATGACGCGCCACCACCTGGCAGCGTTGGCGTGTGCGCAACTCGCCATCTTCTTTCCAGATGCATTCAATGGCATGCGCACGGCAGTAGGCCTCTACCTGCCGCGGGTCTTCGGTGTTGAACACCTGCGACCATTCCACGTCCAGGCCGTTGCCGTAGTTGCGCACATACATCAGGCCCTTCTCGACCAAGCGCTCGCGAATACGCGATGGCATCCGCCGATACACCTCGCGGCTGTCGGCAATCGGCGTCTCGCCGCCGGTCTCGGCGGGGATCACGCTGTAGAACCAGATCTTCATCGGCCACTCGAGGGTGTAGGCCTGCTCGTTGTGCAGCGGGATGCTCTGGTGCGCCGGGTACTCGGTCGAGGTGTACACGCCTTGGGTCACGTTGCTGCGCGGCGTGGAGCCGAACTCGTAGTTGAGCAGCGGGTGGCCGAACGCGGCGGCGAACTGGCGAAAAGCCTCAGCCCCGCCTACCTGAAACCCCCTGAACAGGATGCCGCCAGCGTGCAGCAGGTGGCGGTCAACCAGCGGTTTCAGCTCGTCAAACGCGTCGAGCAACTCGATGCCGGGCTCCGGCGCGCGCACCAACAACGGCAGGTCGCCGCGGGCAGCGTCCAGGGGTTCGATCGCAAAGCTCAGCAATTCACTCATGTACCGTCACCTCAAGCCAGGGCCGCCGTGGCGGCGAAAGGGATGCTGCGCCATCAGGGCGCCTGACTAGATGAACGAGCATGCCCGGCAGAAATTCACCCGCGCGAACACACAGGTAAAGCGAACGCGCGCCGGTTCGTCTGAACGATGTGCACCCTTTTATCGTCCAGGAACCCTACATGACTCGCCAGCTTCTGCTCCTCGCCTTGCTTGCCGCGGCCCCTGCCGTCGCCTGGTCGGCCGAGCACTGCGCCGTGGACATCCACGGCACCGACCAGATGACCTTCGACAAGGCCGAAATCACCATCCCCAAGGCCTGCACGTCGTTCACCGTCACCCTCGCCCACCCTGGCGAAATGCCGAAGAACGTGATGGGCCATAACTGGGTCCTGAGCACCCAGGCAGACATGCAGGGCGTGCTGGACGACGGCCTGAAGGCAGGCGAGGCCCAGGACTACGTGAAGCCCGGCGATACCCGGGTCATCGCCCATACCCGCCTGATTGGCGGTGGCGAAAAAGACAGCGTCACCCTCGACACCCGGTCGTTGAAGGCCGGCACTGCCTACAGCTTCTACTGCTCGTTCCCGTTCCACAGCACCTTGATGAAGGGCACCCTGGCCCTCGGGAGCTGACCCCGCTGCGCCGCCCACCTCCACTCCCTCACCGAGATCGCGCTTCATGAAAACGTCTTCCCCCGGGGCCATCCGCGAATTGCTGAGCCTGCTAAAACCCTACCGCCCAGCGGTCATCGTCTCGGTGCTGCTGGGCATGGTCGGCGGCCTGGCCGTGACCGCGCTGCTGGCCACCGTCAACCAGGGCCTGCATGCCCCCGACGGCATGAGCCAGGGCGTGATCCTGGCCTTCGCCGGCCTGTGCGTGCTGGCGCTGGTGAGCAGCGTGGCCGCCGACAGTGGCACCAACTACGTTGGCCAGAAGGTCATCGCACGGCTGCGCAAAGACCTCGGCGCCAAGGTGCTGTCGGCGCCGATCGAGCAGATCGAGCGCTACCGCACCCACCGCCTGATCCCAGTGCTGACCCGCGACGTCGACACCATCAGCGACTTCGCCTTCGCCTTCGCCCCGCTGGCCATCTCGCTGACCACGGTGATCGGCTGCATGGCCTACCTGGCCTGGCTGTCGTGGCCGATCTTCCTGATCACCCTGGTAGCGATCGGCATCGGCAGCGCCGTGCAGTACGTGGCCCGGCAAAAAGGCGTGGCCGGTTTCAACGCCGCCCGCGATGCCGAGGACAACCTGCAAAAGCACTACTCGGCGATTGCCGAAGGCGCCAAGGAACTGCGCATCGACCGCCGCCGCCGCCATGCCATGCTGACCCGCAACATCCAGGGCACGGCCGACTTCATCGCCAACACCCACATCCGCGCCATCAACATCTTCGTGGCCGCCAAGAGCCTCGGCTCGATGCTGTTCTTCGTGGTCATCGGCCTGACCCTGGCCCTGCAGTCGCTGTGGCCGAGCAACGACCCGGCCGTAATGAGCGGGTTCGTGCTGGTGCTGCTGTACATGAAAGGCCCGCTGGAGACGCTGATCGGCAACCTGCCGATTCTCGGCCGCGCGCAAGTGGCGTTCCGCCGCATTGCCGACCTGTCCGAGCGTTTTTCCTCGCCCGAACCGCACCTGCTGCTGGACCAGCCGGTCAAGCACACCGCCCCCGGCAGCGCGCACCTGGAGCTGCACAATGTCGAATACGCCTACCCACCGGTGGACGGTAACGAACCCTTCCGCGTCGGGCCGGTGAACCTGAGCATCGCGCCGGGCGAGATCCTGTTCATCGTCGGCGAAAACGGCTGCGGCAAGACCTCGCTGATCAAGCTGCTGCTGGGCCTGTATACCCCGCAACGCGGCGAAGTGCGCCTGAACGGCAAGGCCGTTGACCCGCAGGGGCTGGACGACTATCGCCAGCTGTTCACCACCGTGTTCGCCGACTACTACCTGTTCGAAGACCTGCCCGAGCACGAGCACAGCCTGCCCAGCGATGCCACGCGCTACCTGGAGCGGCTGGAAATCGCCCATAAGGTGAGCGTGCGCGATGGTGCGTTTACCACCACCGACCTGTCCACCGGCCAACGCAAACGCCTGGCGCTGGTCAACGCCTGGCTGGATGGGCGGCCGGTATTGGTGTTCGACGAATGGGCGGCGGACCAGGACCCGACCTTCCGCCGGGTGTTCTACACCGAGCTGCTGCCGGACCTGAAGCGGCTGGGCAAGACCATCATCGTGATCTCGCATGATGACCGCTACTTCGATACGGCGGACAAGGTGGTGCACCTGAGCCGCGGGAAGGTGGTCGAGGCGTTGGAGCCGGCGTGAAGTAGCGTAGCGCGGGCTTGGCTAGGGGCGGTCACGACAATGGCCGCCCTTTTTTTGCGCTATCTATAATGGCTCTATAATCGATCTATAATTCACTATAAACCCCGAAATAGAGTCGTCTGCAAGCGCCAGGAACACCTGGCGCTGCGGGCAAATAGCAATCAGAACAACCAGCGGTACAACAGATACGCCACCACCACCGCCAACACCGGCCGCAAAATGCGGTAAGCCTTGGGGTTGGCGCGCTTGAACTGCTTCACGTGGCTGCTGATCTTGTTGCTGAAACGCTTGCTCCAGGCATACGCCTGGTTGATCCCGCCGACGCGCTCGTCGTCGGTGTTCTGCGGCGCGGTGGCGCGGCCGAGGAAGGCACTGACTTGGCGGTTGATGCGGGTCATCAGCGGGCTGCTCAGCGGGCGTTCGATGTCGCAGAACAAGATCACGCGGGTGACGTCGGTCTCGTTCTTGACCCAGTGCACGTAGGTTTCGTCGAACATCACGTCCTCGCCGTCACGCCAGGCATACACCTGGCCATCGACGTAGATGCGGCAGTCGTCGGAATTGGGCGTGGACAAGCCCAGGTGATAGCGCAACGAGCCGGCGAACGGGTCGCGGTGCGGGTTCAGGTGGCTGCCACCGGGCAGCAAGGCGAACATCGCGCCCTTGACGTTGGGGATGCTGCTGACCAGCTCGACGGTGCGCGGGCACAGGGCCTCGGCCGACGGCAGCGGTTTGTCGTACCACTTCAGGTAGAAGCGCTTCCAGCCCTTCTTGAAGAACGAACCGAAGCCGGCGTCGTTGTCTTTTTCAGCTGCGCGAATATAGCCCTCGTCGAACAGGCGCATGGCCTCTTCGCGGATTTCCTGCCAGTTGTCCTTCAGTACATCCAGCTCAGGGAAGCGCTGGCGGTCCAGGTACGGCTTGGACGGCACGCCAGAAAACAGGTACATCAAGGCGTTATAGGGGGCGAACAGCGCCGAATGGTTGACGAACTGGCGCAACACCGGCAGGCGCGCCTTGCCGCGCAGGTGCACGAACAGCACGCTGCCGAAAAACACCAGCAGGACACCCGCCTTGGCTGCAAAGGAAAAGGTCATGCAACACTCCTTGGAAAGGAAGCAGGCCTGCGCCGCCTGCTCCCGAAAAAATCATCCGGCCATCATAAACCCATCCCGCCCTGGTAAAAACAACCTGGGCGGGATCTCATTCATGAAGATTCTGCAATAAACCGGATTACCGAGTGTTGCGCCTGATCAGAGGACGAGGCGATTACTGCTGGTTTTCCTGCTCGCTGAACATATCGCTGAACAGCATGCTCGACAGGTAGCGCTCGCCAGAGTCGGGCAGGATTACGACGATGGTCTTACCCTGCATCTCTGGTTTTTCGGCCAGGCGCACTGCCGCCGCCATCGCTGCGCCACAGGAAATACCGCACAAAATGCCCTCTTCCTGCATCAGCCGAATGGCCATGGCTTTGGACTCTTCGTCGGTCACCGTCTCGACCTGGTCGACCATGGAAAGGTCGAGGTTCTTCGGCACGAAGCCCGCACCAATGCCCTGGATCTTGTGCGGGCTGGGCTTGAGTTCTTCACCGGCCAGGGTCTGGCTGATCAGCGGCGAGGCCACCGGCTCCACCGCCACCGAGAGGATCGACTTGCCCTGGGTCTGCTTGATGTAGCGCGAAACGCCGGTGATGGTACCGCCAGTGCCTACACCGGCCACCAGCACATCGACGGCGCCGTCGGTGTCGTTCCAGATCTCCGGGCCGGTGGTCTTTTCATGGATTGCCGGGTTGGCCGGGTTTTCGAACTGGCCTGGCTGGAAGTACTGGGCCGGGTCGGAGTTAACGATTTCGTTGGCCTTCTCGATGGCGCCCTTCATGCCCTTGGCCGGCTCGGTCAGCACCAATTCGGCACCCAAGGCCTTGAGCACTTTGCGCCGCTCCAAGCTCATCGAGGCCGGCATGGTCAGGATCAGCTTGTAGCCACGGGCGGCGGCAACGAACGCCAGGCCAATGCCGGTGTTGCCCGAGGTGGGCTCGACGATCGTCATGCCGGGCTTGAGCTTGCCGCTGCTTTCGGCGTCCCAGACCATGTTCGCGCCGATCCGGCATTTGACCGAGTAGCCCGGGTTGCGCCCTTCGATCTTGGCCAGGATGGTGACCCCACGCGGGGCGATGCGGTTGATCTGCACCAGCGGTGTGTTACCGATGGAATGGGCATTGTCTGCGTAGATACGGCTCATGGCAGGGGTCCTTGAACATGAAGATGCAGGGAAAGACTTCAAGGGTAAGCCTGCCCCGTTGGCCCGTAAAGCCTGTTCGAACTCCCAGGCGGCGGCTGCGGTCAACCGCACATCCAGCCTAGGAGAACCTTCGATGAAAGGTCGCTACCGCTGGCCGCTGGTCGGCCTGGCCAGCCTGGTCGTGCTGCTGGTGGCCCTGCACCTGGCCCTGCCCTACCTGGTGCGCGACTACCTCAACGACAAGCTGGCCGACATGGGTGACTACCGCGGCCAGGTCGTCGACGTCGACCTGGCCTGGTGGCGCGGCGCTTACCAGATCAACGGCCTGAAGATCGTCAAGACCAGCGGCAAGGTGCCGGTGCCGCTGCTCGATGCGCCCCTGATCGACCTGTCGGTGAGCTGGCACGCGTTGTGGTACGACCGCGCCGTAGTAGCCGAGGTGACCTTCGTGCGGCCAGCGCTGAACTTTGTCGATGGCGGCAGCAAGCAGGCGTCACAGACCGGCCGTGGCACCGATTGGCGCCAACAACTGGAAAAACTGCTGCCGATCACCCTCAACGAATTACGCATCGAAGACGGCGTGCTGACCTTTCGCAACTTCACCTCCAAGCCCCCCGTCAACCTCAAGGCCACCCAGCTCGACGCCAGCATTCGTAACCTGACCAACGTGCGCAACGAAAAAGGCCGGCGCGACGCCAGTTTCGACGCCCATGCCATGTTGTTCGGGGATGCCAAGGTGGAGAGCCGCGCCACCTTCGACCCGTTCAGCGACTTCGACGACTTCGAATTCCGCCTGCGCGCCACCGGCATTCAGTTGCGCAAGCTCAATGACTTTGCCAGCGCTTATGGCAAGTTCGACTTCAATGCCGGGCATGGCGACCTGGTGATCGAAGCCCAGGCTGAGAAGGGCCGGCTTACGGGCTATATCAAGCCGTTGCTGCGCGATGTCGATGTGTTCAACTGGCAGCAGGACGTGCAGAACAAGGACAAGGGCTTTTTCCGCTCGGTGTGGGAGGCGCTGGTGGGGGGCACCGAATCGGTGTTGAAAAACCAGCCGAAAAACCAGTTCGCCACCCGGGTGGAGCTTAGTGGCAGTGTGCACAAGCAGGATGTCAGTGCCTTCGAGGCGTTTTTGCAGATCCTGCGTAATGGCTTTGTCCAGGCGTTCAATGCCCGGTATGAGCAGCCTGCGCCAAAGTCCGACTGAAAGCGCGTGACGGGGCATTCAGGGACTGAATACCCGGTCTGCGTTTGCAGGCGTCCGGGGCCGGGGTATAGTCGCTGACAAACGATAAACATGTGTTGCCTGTGCCGGCCCTTTCGCGGGGCAAGCCCGCTCCCACAGAGACTGCATAACCCCAGTGGGAGCGGGCTTGCCCCGCGAAAGGGCCGGCACAGCCACCCGCAGAGGACACTCCCATGAAGTTCGAAGGCACCCGCGACTACGTCGCCACAGACGACCTGAAACTGGCGGTAAACGCGGCCATCACCCTCGAACGCCCGCTGCTGGTCAAAGGCGAACCGGGCACTGGCAAGACCATGCTCGCCGAACAGCTCGCCGCCTCATTCGGCGCCCGCCTGATCACCTGGCACATCAAGTCCACCACCAAGGCCCACCAGGGCCTCTACGAGTACGACGCGGTCAGCCGCCTGCGCGATTCGCAGCTGGGCACCGAAAAAGTCCACGATGTGCGCAACTACCTGAAAAAGGGCAAGCTCTGGGAAGCCTTCGAGGCTGAAGAGCGGGTCATCCTGCTGATCGACGAAATCGACAAGGCCGACATCGAGTTCCCCAACGACCTGCTGCAAGAACTCGACAAGATGGAGTTCTATGTCTACGAAACCGACGAGACCATCAAGGCCAAGCAGCGCCCGATCATCATCATTACCTCGAACAACGAAAAAGAACTGCCCGACGCCTTCCTGCGCCGCTGCTTCTTCCACTACATCGCCTTCCCCGACCGCGCCACGCTGCAACAGATCGTCGACGTGCACTACCCGAACATCAAGCAATCGCTGGTCAGCGAAGCGCTGGACGTGTTCTTCGACGTGCGCAAGGTGCCGGGCCTGAAGAAAAAGCCCTCCACCTCCGAGCTGGTCGACTGGCTCAAGCTGCTGATGGCCGACAACATCGGCGAAGCGGTGCTGCGCGAGCGTGACCCGACCAAGGCCATCCCACCCCTGGCGGGCGCCCTGGTGAAGAACGAGCAGGACGTTCAATTGCTCGAGCGCCTGGCGTTCATGAGCCGGCGCGGCAACCGCTGAGGGGCCGGCCATGCTGCTCAACCTGTTCAACGAAATGCGCGCGGCCAAAGTGCCGGTGTCGGTACGCGAACTGCTCGACCTGCTCAATGCCCTGCAAAAACGCGTGGTGTTCGCCGACATGGACGAGTTCTACTACCTCGCGCGGGCGATCCTGGTGAAGGACGAGCGGCATTTCGACAAATTCGACCGAGCATTCTCGGCCTACTTCAAGGGCCTGGAAAACCTCGATCGCCACCTTGAAGCGCTGATTCCCGAAGACTGGCTGCGCAAGGAGTTCGAGCGCTCGCTCACCGATGAAGAACGCGCGCAAATCCAGTCGCTGGGCGGCCTGGACAAGCTGATCGAGGAATTCAAGAAACGCCTCGAAGAGCAAAAGGAACGCCACGCCGGCGGCAACAAGTGGATCGGCACCGGCGGCACCAGCCCATTCGGTTCAGGCGGTTTCAACCCCGAAGGCATCCGCGTTGGCGAGGCTGGCAAACGCCAGGGCAAGGCGGTGAAGGTGTGGGACCAACGCGAGTACAAGAACCTCGACGACCAGGTCGAGCTGGGCACGCGCAACATCAAGCTGGCCTTGCGCCGGCTGCGCAAGTTCGCCCGTGAAGGCGCTGCCGAAGAGCTGGATATCGACGGCACCATCGACCACACCGCACGCGACGCCGGGTTGCTGAACATCCAGATGCGCCCGGAGCGGCGCAACACCGTGAAGCTGCTGTTGCTGTTCGACATCGGTGGCTCGATGGATGCTCACGTCAAAGTCTGCGAAGAGCTGTTCTCGGCCTGCAAGACCGAGTTCAAGCACTTGGAGTATTACTACTTCCACAACTGCGTGTATGAGTCGGTGTGGAAGAACAACCTGCGCCGCACTTCCGAGCGCTTCTCCACCTTCGACCTGTTGCACAAGTACGGCGATGATTACAAGGTGGTGTTCGTCGGTGACGCGGCCATGGCGCCTTACGAGATCACCCAGCCGGGTGGCAGCGTGGAACACTGGAACGAAGAGGCCGGGTATATTTGGATTCAGCGCTTCATGGAAAAATTCAAGAAAGTCATCTGGATCAACCCGTATCCAAAGCAGGCCTGGGACTACACGGCGTCTACGCACCTGGTGCGTGACCTGATCGAGGATAAGATGTATCCGCTGACCTTGCAGGGGTTGGAGGATGGGATGCGGTATCTGTCCAAGTAAATACGTAGCTTAGCTGCATCTCACCTGCATGCGCAGCTAAGGTGTGTCACGGTTATTCCAAAAGTTAGCGTACCAATCCTTTTCATCCAACGGCTTGCCATCCCTTATGTGTGCAAGCCGTTTCTCGAAAACGTCTATAACTTCCTTTTTGAGCTGGGCATCCCCGACATTTAAGGACTGACGTACGTCAGCAAACTGTTGGGAAGGAATACCGTTCTCTGTCAGATACATCACCATATCACCATCTAGTTTCGTCATTCCTTGACGAAAGCGTTTTTCGACAAATGCGCTTTGGCTGGTGACGCCCCTCGTTATTTGATTCAGCGCACGCTCCGTCAGATTGATCATGATGGCGTCTGCCTGATCAGGGTAACGCTTCATCAAAGGCTCGAAATTTCCAGGAAGCAGGCGCTCAACCACCGGCCCGACATCACCGATTTTGAAGCGACCTTCAACGGCGTAACCGTCGAAGCGGCTTTTGATACCCAAGTTCGAGAAAGGTGCTTTTGTCCCCGCAGGAAAAACATCTCGCTGGAGTTTTGAATTCGCCCGATGTGCCAATTCTACAAGCGTATATCCTCGCCCGTTGGGATCAACTCTGTTTACCGGGTCTCCGATACAGTAGGCATAGGCATTGATACCACCTTGGGCGAAGGGGCTTTCTGCATCTGCAGTGAAGAACCTCATCAACAGAGGGTCGTAGAACCGGTAACCGCGACCCAAGTGATAACCGCGCAGGTTTTCATCCAGATGTTCACCATTGAATGCCTGTGGATAGGCGGACTCGTGTCGGGAATGATCGCCATAAACCGAGTATGCTGCTTTCACGCCACCTGTTTGATACGCCCCCAGGACTGAGCGGGAACGGTCGACTGCGAGGCACAATATTTCAAGCTTGAAACTGGCAGAAGACCGGATAGCCAAAGGCACCGTATCGGTACCAAAGTATAAAATGCTCCCCGAGTCATGCAGCTCACAGTGTCGTCGTTTTCCCGCATAGAAAAATGTTTTCCTAATAATGAGCCACCTCCAGCAGTGGAGCATTGCCGAGCGTTGAAGTGCAACGTTCGCATCATCGCAACGCGCCTACAACTGGCAAAATTAACAGCTCCGCGGTGGTTGTTGCGACTGCACTGCGTTGATCTTTACCGGCTGCTCATCAGCACCAACGCTTCAGATAATCACGATGTACCTGCCACGCGGTATCCTGCACGACCGCTTGAAACTTGACGACCGCCCCCGGCATACATTGCGCCAATTGCGCCAGCGCCAACGGCGTCAACGCCCCCAGCCGCGGATACCCGCCAATGGTCTGCCGATCATTGAGCAGCACGATCGGCTGCCCATCTGGCGGCACCTGCACCGCGCCCAGCGGGATCCCTTCGGAGATCATCGGCGCGCCCTGGTAAACCAGCTGTGGCCCAAGCAATCGGATCCCCATGCGGTCTGCGCGGCTGTCCAACGTCCAGTCACTGTTGAACGCTTCAAACAGGCTCATGCCGCTGAAGTCACCGATCTGCGCGCCCATCACCAGGTCGAGCACAGGCTTCGCCGAATACACAGGCCGCAACGCCCCAGGCACTTCGCGCAAGGCCGGGGATAAACCGACAAACGTCAGCCCCTGACCTTTGCCAAGCGCTTCCCCTCGACCATCGATACCGCCTAATGCCTCACGTACAACGGTGGCGCAACTGCCTAGCACTGTCTCAGCCTGGAACCCGCCAGGCGCAGCAAGATAAGCGCGTACGCCCTGCTTGGGCTGCCTCAAAGTCAGCCGCTGGCCCTTGGCCAGAGCAAAACTGCGCCAAGGCGCCAGGGGCTGATCATCAACCCGCGCATCCAGATCGGCGCCCGCCAAGGCCAGGACGCAATCGTGCTCGGCGACCACGCTGAATCCGCCCAGCGCCACCTCGATCACTGGCGCCCCCAGCGGGTTACCCAGCAACCAGTTGGCCCAATTCATCGCCACCCAGTCCAGCGCCCCGCCCTGGGTCACGCCCAGGTGGCGCACGCCAAACCGCCCGGCATCCTGCAATTGGCACAGCGCGGTGCTGGCCTCGATCTTGAACTGCGTCATGCCTGCGCCTCCAGTGGGCTGTCATCCCCCCCCAACGCCCTGAACTCGGCGTGGGAAACCGCCACGAAACGCACCCGATCCCCCGGTTGCAACAAGCTGTAGCCTTCGCGTTCACGGTCGAACAGGCGCACCGGGGTACGCCCGATCAGGTTCCAGCCGCCTGGCGATACCGCCGGGTAAGCGGCGGTCTGGCGCTCGGCGATACCCACGCTGCCCGCCGCCACACGCTTACGCGGGGTGCTCAGGCGCGGCGATGCCAGGCGCTCGTCCACCAGCCCCATGAAGCCGAAACCCGGGGCGAAGCCGAGGGCGAATACGGGGTATTCGCGCTCGCTGTGCAGGCGGATCACCGCTTGCTCACTCAGGCCGGTGCGCGCCGCCAATACGGGCAATTCAGGGCCAACACTGGCGTCGTACCACACCGGAATCTCATGCCGACGGCCACCGCTGCCGGTGTCCGGCTGCAGCCCCTCCAGCGCTTGGGTGATCAGCGCCCTCGCCTGCCCAGGCGGCAGATCGAACTGCACCATCAGCGTGGTGTAGGAAGGCACCAAGTCCACCAGGTGCTTCCCGAACGCGGCGCTCAAGCGCTGGCTGGCCGCGAGCATCCACGGCATGTTGGCTTCATCGATGGTGTCGAACAGGCGCACCATCAGGCTATCGAAGGCGACCACTTCAATGCGCAATTTCATGCGTGCTCCAGCGCATCGAGGGCCTGGCGGATCTGCCGCACCGCTGCCACTGAACTGTCGTTGTCGCCGTGCACGCACAGGGTGCTGGCGCGCAGCCGCAGCGCGCTGCCATCGTCCGCAACAAGGGGTTCACCACGGCCCAGGCGCACGGCCTGTTCGACCACGAGGGCCGGGTCATGGTGCACGGCGCCGGGCAGGCGCCGCGAGACCAGGTGGCCACTGGCGGTGTAGGCGCGGTCGGCGAAGGCCTCGAACCACAGCGGCACGCCAATCTCCTCCCCCAGGGCCTGTGCCGCACTGTCGTCGGCAGTGGCCATGAGCATCAACGGCAAGCCGCTGTCATAGGCCGCCACGGCTTTGAGCACCGCGCGCAGCTTGAGCGGGTCGGCCATCATGTCGTTGTACAGCGCGCCATGGGGTTTGACATAGGCCACCCGGCTGCCAAGCACCTTGCAGATGCCGTCCAGCGCACCGATCTGGTAGTGCAGCAGGTCGCGGATTTCCTCAGGGCTGCAGGCCATGGAGCGGCGGCCGAAGCCGACCAGGTCTGGGTAGGCCGGGTGCGCGCCGATGGTCACGCCATGGGCCAGTGCCAACTCCACAGTACGGCGCATGATGCTGGGGTCGCCGGCGTGGTAGCCGCAGGCGATGTTGGCGCAATCGATAAACGGCATCACTTCGGCATCCAGGCCCATGCGCCAGCTGCCGAAACTCTCGCCCATGTCACAATTGAGAAGCAGGCGTTCCACCACACAGACTCCCTTGTCGCTGTTCATAGGCCTACCTTACCGCGCCTGAAGGTGTTTGCCGCGTGTTTCCGGCAGGCTGAGCGCTGCCAGGATTACCACGCCGTACGAGACGGCCGAGAAAACACCAATCCCTAACCCCAGGGGCACCTCTTGGCTGAGCACGCC
This sequence comes from Pseudomonas sp. NGC7, assembly GCF_047159675.1. Lineage (NCBI taxonomy): Bacteria > Pseudomonadati > Pseudomonadota > Gammaproteobacteria > Pseudomonadales > Pseudomonadaceae > Pseudomonas > Pseudomonas sp. NGC7. Next base: position 5,236,286 of record NZ_BAAFZY010000001.1, read on the forward strand.
GATCAGCAAGGGGAACAGTGCGGCGATAACCTTGCCGATGTTGTAGCAAAAGCCCTGCCCCGAGCCACGAATGCGGGTGGGGAACAGTTCGGTCAGGAACGCGCCCATGCCACTGAAGATGCCCGAGGCGAAGAACCCCAGCGGGAAGCCCAGCCACAGCATGACGCCATCGCTGACCGGCACCTGCGTGTACAGCAGCACGATGATGAACGAGCCCACGGCGAACAGGATGAAGTTCTTCTTGCGGCCCAACAGGTCGGACAGGTACGCGCTGACCACATAGCCGATGTAGGAACCGACGATCACCATCGCCAAATAGCCACCGGTACCCAGCACGCTGAGGCCGCGCTCGTTTTTGAGGAAGGTCGGCAACCACGAGGTGATCGCGTAGTAACCGCCCAGCGCTCCGGTGGTCAGCAAGGATGCACGCACGGTCGTCCAGAGCATGCCGGGGGCGAAGATTTCGTAGAAGTGCGACGGTGCTTCGACCGCCTCAGCCGCCTTGGCCTGGCGGTACACCTCCGGGTCCTTGACCAGGCGGCGCACGAAGATCACGAACACGGCCGGCACCAGCCCCAGCAAAAACAGCGCGCGCCAGGCCTGCTCGGCCGGCAGCCAGGAGAACAGCAGCGCGTACAGAATTGCGGTCAAGCCCCAGCCGATGGCCCAACCAGACTGCACCATGCCCACCGCCTTGCCACGGTCTTGGGCGCGAATCACTTCGCCGATCAGCACCGCGCCTGCAGTCCATTCGCCGCCAAAGCCAAAGCCCATCAAGGTACGGGCAATCAGTAGCTGCTCGTAGTTTTGCGCGAAGCCGCAGAGGAAGGTGAAGAAGGCGAACCACAGCACCGTGAGCTGCAAGGTGCGGACCCGGCCAATACGGTCGGACAGGATGCCGGCGACCCAGCCGCCGATGGCAGACGCGATCAACGTACTGGTGTGGATCAGCCCAGCCTCGGCGGTGCTGATGCCCCACAGCATGATCAGCGTGGGGATGACGAAGCTGAGCATCTGCGTGTCCATGCCGTCCAGGCCATAGCCGATCTTGCAGCTCCAGAAGGTGCGTCGTTGCTGCTTGTCGATGTCGCGGTACCAGGCGAAAGGCCCGGTCGAAGAAGGTGAAGCGACCTGCTGCTGCACGCCGGTGGGGTTCATGCTTGCCTCGGCTTGTTGGTATTGTTTTATGGGGCGACCTATTGCGTCGCGGCCTGGGCATCATTGTTCAGAGACCGCGCCGGGTGCGTCCAACGAGAAAAACCGCCGGTCTGGAACAAGAAAAACTGATCATGAACCTTCGTTTCCTCGAAACTTTCGTCTGGGTCGCCCGGCTCAAAAGCTTCCGCCTGACCGCAGAAAAGCTGTTCACCACCCAGGCCTCGGTCTCCAGCCGCATCGCCGCGCTGGAAGCCGACCTGGGCGTCAAACTGCTGCTGCGCGACTCGCGCGGCGTCAGCCTGACCCCGGAGGGCAGCAAGGTGCTGGAATACGCCGAGCGTATGCTCGACACCGCCAAGGCCATGAAGCAATCGCTGGACAGCGACCGGGCCAAGGTCGGACGCATTCGCATCGGGGTGATGGACACGGTGATCCATACCTGGATGAGCGCGTTGGTGGCGGCGTTGACCGAGCGCTACCCGCAGGTAGAGATCGAGCTGGTGGCTGATACCGCGTTGAACCTGCGCGAACAGCTGCAGAAGGGCTTTCTGGATGTGATCCTGCAGACCGACTTGCTGCGTGAACAGTCGATCCGCAGCCTGGACCTGGCGCGTTACCCGATGGGCTGGATCGTGGCCGCAGGCTCGCTCCAGCACCGTGATTACGCCTCGCTGGCGGAACTGGGCCGCGAGCGCATCGTGACCTTTTCGAAAAACTCGAGGCCGCACCAGGAGGTGCTCAGCCTGTTGCAAGGCGCCGGGGTGCAAACACCGCGCTTGAACTGTGTGAATTCAGTGGCAGCGATTACCCGGCTACTGCGCGACGGCTTTGCGGTGGGTGCGCTGCCACCGGCCTTGGTGGATGCGGAGCTAGGTTTGGGGGAATTGGTGCTGCTGGAAGGGCTGCAACCACCGCCCAGCCTGGAGCTGGTGGTGGCCTGGCAGACAGGGGTGGCATTGGTGGATGAGGTGGTCGAGGTGTGCCGGCAGGTGCTTGAGCGGTATGCGCAGGATGTGGGTGGGCAACGGATTGTGCTGGTCTAGGGATTATCGCTGCCTTTACCGGCCCTTTCGCGGGGCAAGCCCGCTACCACAGGCTGCCCACTGAGACTGGGAGCAGTGGGAGCAGTGGGAGCGGGCTTGCCCCGCGAAGAGGCCCGCACAGGCGCTACATGACTCAGCGCCAGCTTTCCTTCACCACCCGGCGCCGCCCGCCCATGATCACCCAGCCAAGCGCCAGCAACAGGCTCTCGACCAAAAAGGCCAGCACAAACCCGGCACCAATGCCCCAGCCAACCGCCTCTGGCACCAGCAGAATCTGGTAGCTGTAGCCCTTGAGCGTTTCTTCACGCATTTGCGGGTCCGGCTGTACCAATACATGCCAGGTACGGCTCACCCACGACCCTTGCAAAGCCTGCCATTCGTTTTCCAGCAGTTCGTTGCGGATCATCAGGCTTTCGATGCTGTTGGCATCACTGTTGAACACCGGGTCATCACTGCTGCGGTAATGCCGCAGCAGCGCCTGGAGGTCGCCATTGAAGAAGCGTTCGGCCGTCTGCTTGAAGCCATCCAGCGCCTGGCGTGATTCGAACAGGTGCGCCTCGACCCGCTGGGTGTAGTCATTGACCAGCCCCGGAACCTGGATACCGGCCAGTAGGCCGAAGGTGAACAGCAACAACCGCAGGTAACTTCTGAACATGCAGCGTCCTTAGCTCTGGCCTTGCGAAACGCACTCTCCGTGCCGCCACAGTGCCCACTCGCCCGGCGCGTAACGCGCCCAGGTCTCGTTCTCGGTCAGGGCCTCGGTGGCAATCACCGTGACCACGTCATTGGGGGTCGTTTCGGTGTGAAAATCGACGATCAGGTCGACATCCTTCAACCGTGCCGCACCAAAGGGTGCGCGCCGGGTAATGTGCACCAACTTCGTCGAGCAGAAGCAGAACAGCCAGTCGCCGTCACTGAGCATGCAGTTGAACACACCCTTGCCACGGTAACCGGCACAGGCTTCAACCAGCACCGGCAGCAGCTGTTCCACGGCTACCGGCTCTGGGAAGGCCGCGCGGATGCGGTTGAGCAAGTCGCAGAAGGCCGCTTCGCTGTCGGTATCGCCCACGGGCCGATAGAAGGTCGCTTCACCCTTGAAATCGCCCAACTGGCCGTTGTGCGCGAAGCACCAGTTGCGGCCCCACATTTCGCGGACGAACGGGTGGGTGTTGGACAGGCACACCTTGCCGACGTTGGCCTGGCGGATGTGGCCGATGACCACTTCGCTTTTGATCGGGTAACGCTGCACCAGGTTGGCGACTTCCGACTCGCTGCTCGCGGCGGGGTCCTGGAACAGGCGCAGGCCGCGCCCTTCGTAGAAGCCAATGCCCCAGCCATCACGGTGCGGGCCGGTGCGGCCGCCGCGCTGCATCAGGCCGGTGAAGCTGAAAACGATGTCGGTGGGGACGTTGGCACTCATGCCCAGCAGTTCGCACATGCGCGTGTCTCCGATTTACAGGCGAGGCTCGACCCGACCGCCGCCCGCAGGCGCGGCAGGGGGTGGATCGTTGCGGTAACGGTCGCGGCGCTCGGCCGCCAGCGGGGCATCGACCCGGACCTCGTCATCTTCGGCAGCCTGGCGCTTGGCCGCGGCTTCGGCTTGCTCACGGCGCTCACGGGCACGTTTTTCCAGCGGCCAGCGCACCAGCACGAAGAGCAAGTACAGGCCAAAGGCGATCATGCCGTACATGGCAAAATCGGACACCGCGCGCCAGGCGTTGTTGCCGACCTTGAAGGCCACGTCCAGGGCGGTAATGGCGATGGCCGGGGCAAAGCTGTCCTTGACCGGGTCGACGATGGTCGGGGTCAGCAGCAGTACCGCCAGGATCACCCGCAGCGGTTCGCGCAGCCAGCGCCACATCCAACCCGTGAGCTTGAAGCCCACCAACAGGCAGCCCAGGGCGGCAAGGGCGTACAGGCCCCAGGCGAGGGTATAGTCGTTCTCGGTCATGGTGTTCGTGCAAGCCAGGCAAAGAGTTGCCTATGATAAACACTTTTCAGGGCGCAGACAGCGCTTCCCTGTTCAGGCTTGCCCGCGAAGCAGCCTGAACAGGCACCGCAAGCCCTCAGCCAAGGACCCCCGATGCCCACCAAGCCCCAGCCCCCCATCGCCCGTGCAGACCAAGCCGCCGACCCGTACGCCTGGCTGCAACAGCGCGACGCGCCCGAGGTGCTCGAATACCTGCAGGCCGAGAACAGCTACCAGGAAGCCTGCCTGGCCGACCAGGCGCCCCTGCGCGAACAGCTGTTCGAGGAAATCAAAGGCCGCATCCAGGAAACCGACCTGTCGCTGCCCTCCCCTTGGGGCCCGTACCTGTACTACACCCGCACCACCGCCGGCGACGAATACCCGCGCCATTACCGCTGCCCGCGCCCGGCTGACGACTCCAATACTGTGGATGAAAGCCGCGAACAGCTGCTGCTCGACCCCAACGCACTGGCCAACGGCGGCTTCCTGTCACTGGGGGCGTTCAACGTCAGCCCCGACCACCGCCTGCTGGCCTACAGCCTCGATACCAGCGGCGACGAAATCTACACCCTGTACGTCAAGGACCTGGGCGACGGCAGCATCACCCCCCTGCCCTTCGAGGACTGCGACGGCAGCCTGACCTGGGCCAATGACAGCCAGACGCTGTTCTTCGCCGAACTGGATGACACCCATCGCCCTTGGCGCCTGCGTCGTCACACCCTGGGTAGCAGCGGCGCGGCTACCGTGTTCGAGGAGCCCGACGGCCGTTTCTTCCTGCATTGCTACCGCACCAGCTCCGAACGCCAGTTGGTGCTGCTGCTGAACAGCAAGACCACCAGCGAGGCCTGGGTACTCGATGCCGAAACGCCGCAGCTGCCGTTCACCTGCCTGGCGCCACGGGTTGAAGACCATGAGTACTTCCCGGACCACGGCCAGCTCGATGGCGAGTGGCGCTGGTTCATCCGCACCAACCAGGACGGCATCAACTTCGCCCTGTACCACGCCCCGGCCGATGACGTACCGACCCGTGATCGCTGGCAGTTGCTGGTAGCGCACAGCGACGAGGTGATGCTGGAAGGCCTGAGCCTCAACGCAGGGGCATTGACCCTGAGCCTGCGCGAAGGTGGCCTGCCGATCATCGAAGTACGCCCCCAGGGCCTGGCGGCTTACCGTGTCGAATTGCCGGATGCTGCCTACAGCCTTTACGTGCAGGACAGCCTTGAGTTCGTCAGCCCCCGCGTACGCCTGCGCTACGAAGCGCTCAACCGCCCGGCCCAGGTGCGGCAGCTGGAGCTGGCCACCGGTGCACAGGCGGTGCTCAAGCAAACCCCGGTGCTGGGTGCGTTCGATGCCGACGACTATGTCAGCCAGCGCCTGTGGGCCACCGCCCAGGACGGCACTCAGGTGCCGATCAGCCTGGTGCGCCGCCGCGAAGACCTGGGCAAGACCGTGCCGCTGTACCTGTATGGCTACGGCGCCTATGGCGAAAGCCTCGACCCGTGGTTCTCGCATGCCCGCCTGAGCCTGCTGCAGCGCGGCGTGGCCTTTGCCATTGCCCACGTGCGCGGTGGTGGCGAGTTGGGTGAATCCTGGTACCGGGCCGGCAAGCAGGCACACAAGCAGAACAGCTTCACCGACTTCATCGCCTGTGCCGAGCACCTGATCGCCGAAGGCGTGACCTCGCCCGAGCGCCTGGCCATCAGCGGCGGCAGCGCGGGTGGGTTGTTGATGGGCGCGGTGCTCAACCTGCGCCCCGAGTTGTTCCGCTGCGCGATTGCCGAAGTACCTTTCGTCGACGTGCTCAACACCATGCTCGACCCCGACCTGCCGCTGACCGTCACCGAGTACGACGAATGGGGCAACCCGCAAGAGCCCGAGGTGTATGAGCGCATCAAGGCCTATGCACCGTACGAGAACGTAACAGCCCAGGCCTACCCCGCCATGCTGGTGGTGGCCGGGTACAACGACAGCCGCGTGCAGTATTGGGAGGCTGCCAAGTGGGTCGCCCGCCTGCGCACGCTCAAGACCGATGACAACCTGCTGCTGCTCAAGACTGAAATGGGGGCTGGGCATGGCGGCATGAGTGGGCGGTACCAGGGGCTCAAGGATGTGGCGCTGGAGTATGCGTTCGTGTTTGGCGAGTTGGGGGTGGTGTAGCGCAAAGGTGAGACCGCACAGTGTTTTATAGGTGCATGCCGTTGGGGATGCAGCGGCTTTGAAACCGAGCGCCGCCCGCGCGGCGCATCGCGAGCAACGCTCGCTCCTACGTTTGTTTCTGGCCAATTATTCCTGAGGCATTGGCGCGCGGCCCCTTGGCGTCCAGCTCAATATCGGGACGTATAAACAAGGCGGTCGCGCGCGCTGGCACCGGCGTGACTGGCCCGAAACAAACGTAGGAGCGAGCGTTGCTCGCGATGCGCCGCGCGGGCGGCGCTCGATCTTCGCCACACTGCAAATGCCACGGCAAACCCTTCCCGCCCAAAACCGTCACTCTAATCCTCCTCCACCTGCACCTTCGGCGGCTCTGGCCGCAAGCCTGGCAATGGCTGGTCCTTCGGCGGCCCAGGCACCGGCATTGGCGGCAACAACGGTGCGCCAGGCTGGCTGTCATAAGCCTTCGGCGGCGTACTCGGGGTGATCTGCGGATAGGGCGTGGGCGTGGGCGTGCCGGGGGCGCCGGGCACGGGTGTATTGAGCCGGGGTGGCGCGCTGGCGGCTTCGGCCATGGGCAGGCCAGCCAGGAGCAACGCGGTGAGGATCGCATGCAACATCAGCAACCTCCTGTCGGGAACCGTCCTACAGGCTACGCCTAAATGGAAGCTTTCGCCTGTCCGCCTGGCCTGCAAGCGCGCTAGACTCAGTGGCATAACCGTCATTTGCCTGATCAGAACAAAGGAAACACCATGAGTTCGGCCTCTACCTCCGCCGCCACCGCACGCCTCGACCGCATCCTTGCCGACGCCAAGCGCGACAAAGAGATGGGCTACCGCGACAAGGCCCTGAAAATGTACCCGCACGTGTGTGGCCGCTGCGCCCGCGAGTTTGCCGGCAAGCGCCTGAGCGAGCTGACCGTGCACCACCGTGACCACAACCACGACAACAACCCGCAGGACGGTTCGAACTGGGAGTTGCTGTGCCTGTACTGCCACGACAACGAACACTCGCGCTACACCGACCAGCAGTATTTCAGCGAAGGCTCGACCAGCACCCCGAGCATCGCCAAGGCTACCCATAACCCGTTTGCCGGGCTGGCTGGCCTGCTGAAAAAAGACTGACCATCGACACAGCCCCCGCTGCGGCCGGCGAGCCCGTATAATCGCGCTTTTTTTGCGAAGGGCCCCGGCACGTGGCAAACAAACGATACAGCTGCATCGGCCTGTTCAACCCCAAGTCGGCGGAAAATGTCGGCTCGGTGATGCGCGCAGCGGGTTGCTACGGCGTCAACTCGGTGTTCTACACCGGCAAACGGTATGAGCGCGCCCGCGACTTCGTCACCGACACCAAACGTGTGCACTACGACATCCCGCTGATCGGCATCGACGACCTGCAACGCATCATTCCGCTGGGCTGCACGCCGGTGGCGGTAGAACTGGTCGACGGCGCACGGCCGCTGCCCGAGTACACCCACCCGGATCGCGCCATCTACATTTTCGGGCCAGAAGACGGCAGCCTCGATGCGGATGTGCGGGGGTGGTGTGAAGAGACCATCTACATCCCGACCCAGGGCTGCATGAACCTGGCGGCGACAGTGAACGTGGTGCTGTATGACCGGATGGCCAAAGGGCTGAATACCCGGTCGGGGCCCAAGTTCAAGTAAAAAAGCCGCCTCTGAGGGTGCCTGTACCGGCCTCTTCGCAGCACAAGGCTGCTCCTACAGGTCGGTAGAGGCATCACCAGAGGCGGCCAGGTGCTGAGCTCCGTCAGAACAGCACCGTCCTGCAGTCAGCTCACGAAGCGTTGATCCAGATGGTCTTCAACTCCGTGTACTGATCGTGCGCCCAGATGGACTTGTCGCGCCCACCAAAGCCGGACTCTTTGTAGCCACCGAACGGCGTCGAAGCATCGCCTTCGCCGAAGCAGTTGACCGTGACCACACCCGCGCGGATTTCCCGCGACAGGCGCAGGGCATTGCGCAGGCTGCCCGTGTAGGCCGAAGCCGCCAGGCCGTAGATGGTGTCGTTGGCCAGCTCGATCGCTTGGTCAATGGTTTCGAAGCTGGTCACGCTCAGCACCGGCCCGAAGATTTCCTCGACGAACAACCGATTGTCAGGCGTCACCCCGTCAACGATGGTCGGTTGCACGAACACGCCCTGCTCGGTCTCACCGCCCTGCACCACGTTGAGCTTCTGCTCGGCGGCATATTCCAGGTAAGACTTCACCTTCTCGAAGTGCGCTTTGCTGACCATCGCCCCCAAGCGGTTTTCCGGGTCCAGCGGGTCGCCCAGCTTCCAGTCCTTCAAGTGCTTGCCGATCAGCGTCAGCAGCTCGTCCTTGACGTCCTTGTGCACGATCAGGCGCGAGGACGCCGAGCAGTTTTCGCCCATGTTCCAGAACGCACCGGCGGTGACGAACTGGGCCACTTCGTCCAGGTCTTCGCAGTCATTCATGACCACGGCCGGGTTCTTGCCACCCAGCTCCAGCACGATGCGCTTGAGGTTCGACTCGGCGGCGTATTTCAGGAACAGGCGGCCGGTGTCGGTGGAGCCGGTGAAGCTGACCATCGGGATGTCCATGTGGCGGCCGATGGCCTCGCCCACTTCACGGCCACCGCCTGGCACGAGGTTGAACACACCCGCCGGTACGCCGGCCTGATGCGCCAGCTCGGCCACGCGCAGGGCGCTGAGGGTGGTTTCCTTGGCTGGCTTGACCACGATCGAGCAACCGGCCGCCAGCGACGGGGCAATCTTCCAGGCCAGCATCAGCAGCGGGAAGTTCCACGGCAGCACCAGGCCGACCACACCGATGGCTTCACGCACCACCATGGTCACGGCCGCATTGCCGGTGGGGGCGGTGTTGTCGTAGATCTTGTCGATCAGCTCGGCGTGCCAGCGAAGGGTGTGGATGGTTTCCGGTACGTCGACGTTCTGGCATTCGCTGACCGGCTTGCCGCTGTCCAGTGCCTCCAAAACCGCCAGTTCGTGGCTGTTGTCTTCCAGCAGCTGGGCGAACTTCAGCAGGATGTGCTTGCGCTCAGCGGGTTGCAATTTCGACCACGAGCCGTCTTCGAAGACACGCTTGGCCGCCGCCACGGCAACGTCGACATCCTGCACGTCGCAGGCGGCGACTTCGGCCAGCTGTTTGCCAGTGGCCGGGTTGGTGGTGACGAAGGTGCGGCCCGAGACGGCATCGCGGAACTCACCGTCGATGAACGCCTGGGTACGCAGCTGCAGGTCGGCGGCGATGGCCGCGTACTGTTCCTTGCTCAGCAATTCAGCCATGGTCAGGCACCTCCGGTGATCTGGGCGATGTTGCGCTTGAGTTCAGTGACCACGCGCTCGAGTGCCTGCTTCTCGGCGGCATCCAGGTCGTACAGCGGCTTGCGCACGCCACCGGTGCTCAGGCCGTTCAGCGCGCAGCCGTACTTGATCGACTGGACGAACTTGCCACCTTCGAGGAAGTCCATCAGCGGCATCATGGCGGCCATGATGCGGCGGCCTTTGGCGAAGTCCTTCTCGATCACGCAGGCCTCGAACAGGGCCACGTGCTCACGCGGGATGAAGTTGGAACCGGCGCAAACCCAGCTCTGCGCGCCCCAGGCGAAGAACTCCAGAGCCTGGTCGTCCCAGCCGCACGACAGCTGGATATTCGGGCGCTGGATGGCCAAGCGGTGCAACTGGGCCATGTCGCCCGAGCTCTCCTTGATGGCGACGATGTTTTTCACATCGGCGACCGCATCGAAGAATTCCTCGCCCATGCCCACGCTCATGCGGCCTGGGTAGTTGTAGAGCATGATCGGCAGGCCGGCAGCCGCGTCGGCCGCTTTGACGTGCAGGGCGATTTCCTGTTGGGTCGGCAGCGCGTACGGCGGCGTGCCCACCAACAGCGCGTCGGCCTTGATTTCCTTGGCGTGCTTGGCGAAGGCCACGGAGTCTTCGGTGCGGATCGCGCCGGTGCCGATGATCAGCGGCAGGCGGCCATTGAGCACGTCCTTGGCCTGGGCGGCCAGTTCGATGCGCTCTTGCGCGGTGTGGGCGTAGTACTCGCCGGTGGAGCCACCGATGATCACGCCGTGGATTTTCGATTCGACCAGGTAGTCGAGTACTTCGGCGAACGCCGCCTTGTCGATCGAGCCGTCCGCAGCCAGCGGAGTGATTGCCGGGGTGTAGATGCCTTCGAATTTCACGGTAGGTTCTCCAGTGCGTTGTTCAGGGGTGTAGAAGCCACAGCGGTCTACGCTGCGGCGGCTTTTCGAATAGCTCAGCTCAGCGATGCCGCTTGCTGCAGGTTCAATGAACGGGTTTCGGGGGCCAGGGCGACAGAGACGGCCAGGCCAACAAACGTGACGGCGGCGGCGGCATACATGGTTGCGCCGATGCCATAGTTGTCGAGGGCGATGGGTACCAGCCAGGTACCGACAGCAGCACCGACCCGCGACATGGAGGTGCCCACGCCCACGGCGCCGGCACGGATTTCGGTGGGGAACAGCTCGTTGGGGTAGACCAGTTGCAATACCTGGGCACCGCCGATGAACAGTGCATAAGCACCGAACAGCACCAGGATAAGCAGCTCGCTACCATGGCTGAACGCCGCCAGGCCCAGCAGCGCCAGCCCCGACCAGAAGAAGCTGTGCAGCAGCGTGGTGCGCCGACCGAGGGTGTTGAGCAGGCGGGTGCCGATGATGCAACCGACCACGAACAGGAAGGTGATGGCGACCGAACCGATCGATGCCCAGTCACCCTTGAGGTTGAGCGCGCCCAGCACTTTCGGGGCGAAGGCGTACACGGCGAACACCGGGATCACCGAACAGGTCCAGAACAGGGTGACGAACAGCATGCGCTTGCCATACCCGGCGTGCAGCAGGCTGAGAAACGACAGCTTGCGGGCCTTGGGCTCTTCCGGCAGGTTGCGCAGCGAGAAGCCATTGCCATAGACCCGCTTGATCACCTGTTCGGCCTCGGCCGAGCGGCCCTTGCTGATCAGCCAGCGTGGCGATTCCGGAGTGCCCAGGCGAATGGCGAACAGCAGCGCGCCAATGACCGCCGCACTGGCCAATACCAGGCGCCAGGCATCATCGCCACCGTGGCGCAGGATCGCCTCACCGACCATGTAGGCGGTCGCGGCGCCGGCGAACCAAAGCACCGTCAAGGTGGCCAGGCGCGGGCCGCGGTTCTTCTTGGGCAGGAACTCCACCAGCAGCGAGGTGGCCACCGGGTACTCGATGCCCACCGCGATGCCGATGGCAAAACGCAACAGGAACAAGGCCAGCGCCGACTCCACCCAGAACTGCGCAAGCGACGACAGAATGAACAGGGTCGGGCCGACGAAAAACACACGCTTGCGGCCAAAGCGGTCGGTCAGCCAACCGCCGAAAAAGCCGCCAAAGAAAATGCCGATGAGCGCCGAGGCGGCGATCATGCCCTGCCAGAAGCTGGTCAGGCTCAGGCCCGCGGACATTTGCACCATTGCCACGCCGATGATGCTCAACACATACCCATCGACGAAAGAGCCCCCGCCGGAGCGCAGGGTCAGAAACTGGTGAAAACGGTTGATCGGTACATCTTCAATCGAAATATTCGGACTTGTCATTGTTGTTCCTACCACTTCTTCTGCATGCACGTTTTCAAGGCGAGCGCGTCCGCGAAACTGAAAACAGCCTTCAGCCCCGGGTCATCGGACATGACATCTCGATCATCAATTTCGGGCAAAGCGCGCCCGTGCCGGGCAAATCCGCCCGACGTCAAATATTCAATGGCCTAACTTACAAAACGATCAGCTTTCTTTGCCCGCGCGCAGTTGCCCCCACATCAAGTTGGCGTTCAAGCCCAGGGATACCAAGGGCTGCGGTGGATTCGCGCAAGGCCCGGGGGCATTGAGCAAAAACTCGATAAGTTCGTGTTTGTCACCGGCCAGCCAGTCGGCCAGCAACTTCCCGGTGACCGTGCCGCGGGTAACTCCCAGGCCGTTACAACACAGCGCGCCGACCACATTGGGCGCCAACTGGCCAAAGAACCCCATGTGATTACGCGACAACGCCAGGGCGCCGCCCCAGGTGTATTCGAAGTTCACGTCGGGCAACATCGGGAAGCGCCGGGCAAAGGATTCGCGGTGGCGTTGAACGAAACGGTCCAGGTACTTGCGGTTGCTGCGCCCGTCTGGGTTGAAGCTGAAGCTGTTGCGCACCAGCAGGCGGTTGTCGACGGTGCGCCGCAGGGTGGTGCCGAATGGATCGGCGGGGATCACGCCCCAGTAGGGTTTGCCACCCAGGCGGGCTTGCTCGTCTTCGGTCAGCGGGCGGGTGATGCTGCCATAGGTGAACACGGGCAACATGCGGCCCTTGAGGAAGCCGAAGCTCATGCCAAAGGCATTGGTGGTGAGCACCAGCTTGTCAGCAGTGATCGAGCCCTTGGCGTGGCGCAGTACCACTTTGTCGCCGTACTCGACGTCAGTGATCGGCGTGTGCTCGTAAAGCGAAACATTGCTCGGCAAGCTGTCGGCCAAGCCTTTGACCAGCGCCGAAGGCTGCAGCAACGCGGTACCCGGCGTGAACAAACCCTTGCGGTAGAAGTGCGTGCCGATGTGTTCGGGCAGGTCGCGACCTTCGATCACTTCATAGGGCTGGCCGAGTTTGTCCAGGCCTCGACGGTAGGCATCGAGCACGGCAATGCCACGATCCTCGACAGCGGCCTGGTATTTGCCACAGTGCCGAAACTGGCATTCGATGCCATGGCGCTCGATCAGCTCCTTGAGGTACGACTGCCCACCCAGGTTGAGCTTGAGCACGGTCTTGGCAGTATCGATATCGCCGATGTAGTCCTCGGCGCCGATGTCATGGGGCAGGTCGATGGCAAAACCGGCGTTGCGCCCGGAGGTGCCAAAACCGACTTCCTGGGCCTCGACCAACACAACCTCGTCATGCGGAAAGTTCGTTGCCAGCTGGCGAGCAGCGGCCAGCCCGGTAAAGCCGGCACCGACCACCACCCAGCGCGCCTGGCTATGGCCACTGTGGGCCGGCCGTGGCGTGCGGGGTGTGCTCAGGTGATACCAACCACAGGTGGCATCATCGGCAGGTAACGAGCTTATTCTTGTCATGTCACTAACCTGGATCTTGTTGTTGACGAGCGATCAGCGCCAGTGGCGACGACCTGGAAACCTCATATCTGAATCGGTACATCCAGCCCTTGCGGTGCGGCGTATTCAGCCATGCGCCGGCGCGACAGCTCGAAGTGCTCACGCACCAGTTGCCCGGCGCGCGCGGGGTCGCGGCGTTCGATGGCATCGATCATCTGGTCATGCTGGTCGCAGGCGGTTTCAAGGTCCTGTTGCATGTCATCAGTGGTCGGGTGGCGATAAAAAATCTTGCCTAGACGGGCATGGTCGATAAGCAGGCGGCGCAGGCTCGGCATCAGGTAGTCGTTGTGCGCCATCCTGCCGATTTCCAGGTGGAAGGCGTCGTTGTAGACCACCCGGTTTTCCACATCACGCGCTTCGATGGCCTGGCGGAACTGCGCCTGGATAGCCTTGAGCGCCTCGATTTCCGCTTCGCTGGCGTAGGTAGCGGCCAACTGGGTGGTGGCGATATAGATGAGCGGCGCCGCGACGAAAAAGCTGTGCAGCGAATCGTGGTTCATCGCGGCAACCCGTGGCGCGCGGTTGGCCTCGAGCTCGATATAGCCTTCGGCGGCAATCTGGCGCAGCAGCTCACGCACCGGCGGGCGCGACAGGCCGAACTCGTCACACAGGGCCAACTCGTCCACCACAGCGCCGGGGGCCAGTTCCATGCTGAGGATCCGGCGGCGCAGCGCTTCGGCGAGGACGGCCTTGCGGTCCTGCGGCGCTTCTTCGCTGATGGCTTGAACGGTGGCTTTCATGGCGGCCTTCTTTGTTGTCATAGCGCTGTGTCTACTATTTGTATAACGACTATAGGGCACTGTTAGACAATGTGTCTACAGCATTTTAGATGAGCGGTTGAATCTCTGGATCGCCCGTATTTAAAGGGCTTCGCGGTTTTAAAGGGTGAGATTAAACACCTGGCGGGCTGCATTGCCAAACCGGACAAATAGCTGCCCAGACAAGACATTTTTCAGGTGCTGGCGCTGATTGGCAATGCGCAGGCCGTGCGCCTGGCAACCATTCGGCGCAGCGAATGAACGGCTGCGAGCCCCCTGCGGTCAGCTGCTTACACTTCATACGGAGGGCTTGCCATGCTCGATATCCATTCCGCTGCGGCGTCGCCGGAGCACAATGTTCAGGGCCTGGAAAGGGTCGGTTCGCTGGCCGGCGGGGCGCTGATGTTCAGCAAGGGGCTGCGCCATGGCGGCCTGGTTGGGCTGCTGCAGATGGTGGTGGGCGGTATGGCCGTGGCGCGCGGGGTCAGCGGGCATTGCTCGACCAAGGCCTGGTGGCAGCGGCATCGTCAGGAATACAACCGGTTGCGCGCGGACATCGAAGACAGTGCTGCGCAGTTGCAGGCGTTGAAGGCGAGTGCCAAAGCGGCTACACGCGGGGTGACGGTGACAGGGAAGGATCCGCTGACTGGCCTTTGATTTTGTTTTGCCTGTGCCGGCCTCTTCGCGGGGCAAGCCCGCTCCCACAATTACTTCACTAATCCTGAGAGCAGTGCAGTTGCTCCATGGGGGCCTCAGAGCAGTCCATTGCTCCATTGGTCCCCAGAGCAGTGTAGTTGCTCCATGGGGCCTCAGAGCAGCGCAATCCTGTGGGAGCGGGCTTGCCCCGCGAAGAGGCCGGCACAGGTAACACAGATCGCTAGCGCAACACCTTGCTCTGCAACACCTCGGACCGCCGCCCCAGCACACTCTCGCTGATCTGCACGAACTCTTCGGTGCTCACACTCCGTAATCGCATCAGCGCCCGCGCCACGTCATCCAACGAACGCTTGGCCTGGGTGTGGATGCGGATCTCCTTGTCCAGGGCCTGCAGCAACAGCACCCCACGGGCAACCTGCGCCGGGTTGGCCTGCTCGCCCTTGAGCTGGGTAACCTTGGCAGCCTGTTTGCTCAAACGCGCCTGCCAGGCCTCATAGCGGTCATCGCTGACCCCGCCTGCCCGACGCAACAACTCACTGGCGTAGTAGTCAGTTAGGCTCTCGATCAGCCAGTCACTGCCGTCACGGCCATGAATCTGCGCAAACAGTTGCACCAATTCACGCAACAACGGGCTGCTGCCATTTTCGCTGATCATCGGCCGGGCGCTGTGCATATACAGCGAGCCCTGCGCCGCCATCGCCCCGCGCCACATGCCGTCCCGGGCGCCGACCAACAGCAGTTTCGGTGGGTTACGCGGGAACACGGCCTGCAATTGCGGCCAGACGAACGTCAGCAGGGTCAGGCTGTCCATGCGCCGCATGCCCTGCCCGACTGGCGCGGCAACGGTGACTTCAGTCTCGCCCAGCCGCGCCCGGCGGCTGCCCAGGTCACCCGCCAGCATCCAGCCAGTGGGGCGGTCGAACAGGCGCGAGACGTTGTCGATGCGGAACTTGTCCTTGCCAATGCGCGGCCAGGAGGTTTCGATGCTTTTCCAGCCTTCTGGCAGGTCGAACCACAGGCGTGCCACCAATTCCGTACCGTCCTGCTGATCAAGGTGCGCGGGCGGGACCAGCTGGTCGCCGAGGAACAAGGCCCAATGGGGCGTGATACGCGACGAATAAGCGCCACTGCGCAGCTTCTGGTCCAGTTGCACGCGGTAGCTGAGGCTGGTCTTGCCGGGCGCCGGGTGCCACACACCGCGCTCGCCCTTGTCTGCGACTTGCCATTGGCCGTCAGCCTGGAAGCCACTGTAGGTGCCGGCCTTGCCCAGGTCGAAGTCGAGGCTGCGTACGCTGCTGCCTTCGGCCAGGGTCAGGCGCACTTCGGCCTGGCCATTGGCTGGCAACAGGCGCACGTGATAATCCAGGTCGACTCTCTTCGCCCAGGCCGGCGAACAGGCCATCAGGCTCAGCAGCAACAACAGCTGGCAACGCATACAGAAACTCCTTGTTTCCCAGAGGCGACGGGGTGCGCCGGTCAGCTGGCGCGAAAAATCAGGTGGTCTTCCCAGTCGTCTTCATCGACATCATGCTCACTGAGCATTCGCCCTGACTGGGAAATACGCTGTTCATGGACCTGCTGGCGATCGCCGCAGATCAAGTGATGCCAGTCAGGCAGGTCCTTGCCTTCGCTGACCAGGCGGTAACCGCAGGTGCTTGGCAGCCACTTGAACTGGTCAGCCTTGCCAGGGGTCAGCTGGATGCAGTCGGGCACGTGGGCGAAGCGGTTGGGGTAGTCGCTGCACTGGCAGGTGTCGAGATCCAGCAGTTTGCAGGCAATGCGCGTGTAATAGATGCTGTTGTCGTCCTCGTCCTCGAGCTTTTGCAGGCAGCACAAACCGCAGCCGTCACAGAGCGATTCCCACTCTTGCGGGCTGAGTTGTTCGAGGGTTTTGCGCCGCCAGAACGGCGCGCTGTCTGCGATCATCACACGGGTTTCCTGCATTCATCATCAGTGCGCGGCGCGCGGCGGCGCCAGTCTAGAGCCTGGCCTTCGGCAAAGCCAGACCGCTTGTCAGTCATGACGGGACGCAGTAGCGTGGAGTTTTCCCATCCGCTTGTAGGAAAAGCCATGAGCGCCACCCCCCGTATTGCCGATTACGCCATTAACGAGCAGTTCATCAACCGCTGGTCGCCACGCGCCTTCACCGCCGAGCCGATCAGTGAGGAGACCCTGCTGAGCTTCCTGGAAGCCGCGCGCTGGGCGCCGTCGGCGTACAACTCGCAGCCTTGGCGCTTCCTCTATGCCCGTCGCGATACCGCGAACTGGGAGCGCTACCTGAACCTGCTGGTGCCGTTCAACCGCAGCTGGGCGCAACAGGCGTCGGCGCTGGTGCTGATCATCTCTAAAACCACCTTCGCAGCGCCTGGCGCCGCTGAAGAAAGCCCTGCCCTGTGGCACACCTTCGACACTGGCTCCGCCTGGGGGCACTTGGCCCTGCAGGCCAGCATCAGCGGCTGGCACACCCACGGCATGGCCGGCTTCGACAAGGAGCTGGCGCGTAGCGAACTGAAGGTGCCTGAGGGTTACGAGCTGCATGCCATGGTGGCGATCGGTAAGCTGGGCGACAAGGCGACCTTGGCTGAGGCGCTGCAGGCGCGTGAAGTGCCGAGCTCGCGCCGGCCGCTGAGCGAGCTGGCGGCTGAGGGGGATTTTAGCCTGTAAGGCTTTTTGTTGGCTGTACCGGCCTCTTCGCGGGGCAAGCCCGCTCCCACAAGTACCCCGCAGGCCCAAGGTCGGCGCGGTACTTGTGGGAGCCTGTAAGCCTTTTTATGGGCTGTACTGGCCTCTTCGCGGGCAAGCCCACTCCCACAGGTACGCCGCAGGCCCAAGGTCGGCGCAGTACTTGTGGGAGCGGGCTTGCCCCGCGAAGAGGCCGGTACAGGCCACTAGCAATCAGTAACCCCGGGCGAAATCCACTTCCCCGCGCAGCCCCTGCCCTGCCTCATACGCCCGCACATTCTCGACAAACAGCCGCACCATCGCCGCCGGCGAGGTGGGCGCCGAGCTGTGCCCGGTCAGCAGCAACCCCCAGGCGGTCCAGAACGGGTGACGCTGGGGCAGTGGCTCCTGGCGGCACACATCGATCACCGCGCCCGCCAGATGCCCTTGCTTCAGTGCTTCCACCAGGTCGCCATCGACCACCGCCACTCCACGCCCGGCATTGATGAACAAGGCACTGGGCTTGAAGCGCTGGAACAGCGCCGCATCGTACAAATCGTGGGTGGCAGGCGTGTCCGGCAGCAGGTTGATCACGTAGTCGACCTGCTCGACCATGCGCGGCAGGTCCGCCAGGGCCGCCACTTCGACGAACGGCAGCTGCTCGCGGGCGCTGCTCGCGACCCCGTACAGGGTCACGCCGAACGGCAGCAGAAACTCCGCCACACGTTGGCCGATATCACCGGTGCCGACGATCAGCACCTTGCGCCCCTCAAGGGTGCGCCCGGGGCGGTCGTCCCAGCGCCGCTCGACCTGGCTCACCAGGCGCGACAGCACCTCGCGTTCATGGCCGAGCAGGTAGGTGAGCATGTACTCCGCCATGACCTGGCCAAAAATGCCAACTGCGCGCGTCAGGCGATAGTCCCGTGGCAAACCCTCGGCCAGCAACGGGGTGATGCCGGCCCAGGTCGACTGCATCCAGGCCGGCTTGTGGCCCTGGCGCAGCAGGCTCGCCAACAAGTCGGGCTGGCCCAGCCACACTGGGCACTGCGGTGCCTGCAGCGCCAGCTCGGCAGAGTCGCTGCTGGTCAGGATTTGCAGGTCAGGGGCCGCTTCGCCCAGCAGCTGGGTGTACTTGGCATGATCCTGTTCGGCGATCAGAACGCGCATCGTGAAAACAACCTTGGCAGACAACGAAAGCGGCCCGACAGGCGGGCCACTTGGCGAATGAGAGGAACCGGGCCTGGGTCAGACCGGGTCGTTACGGCGCAGCAGCTCTTCGGGCAGGTGCTCGATGTACTCATCCTCGGCCGGCGGCATCTGCAGGTGATAGCCCTGGTTGTCGAGGTTTTCCAGCACCTTGGTGATGTCCTCGCGCGCCAGCTTGCGCTCGGGGCTCAGCACCAGGTCGAACGCATGCACGGGGGTGCCGAAGAACGGCAGCAAGGCCTCGGGCACGCGCTCCAGGCCTTCGGCCTTGAGCACATACAGGTACATTTCGTTCTTGCGGGGGCTCTTGTAGATCGAGCAGATACGTTTCATCGGGTCTCTCCGGCGCCTGCCAGGTTGTCCAGCAGGGCCTGGCCCATGCGCTCGCGACGCCAGCCGCGCAGCGAATCGGGCAGTTGATAGGGGCCATTGGGGTAGCCGCTCTTGAGCAGCGCTTCCAGGGTTTTCTTGCGCAGCATCAGCTCGGGGGCAATGCCTAAGCGCTCGCCTTCGGCCTGGCCGATGGCGCGCAGTTGCTTGAGGATGCCGGCCGCTTCGATCGGCAATGGCTCAGGCAAAACCTGCGGCCACTGATCGGCGGGCAGGCTGGCAGCACGCTTGATCAGCTGGACGAGAAACTCCCCGTCCTGGCGGATGGTACGCGGGTGCATCTCGTCGATCTTGGCCAGGGCCGACAAGTTAGAGGGCTGGGACTTGGCCATCGGCCACAGCGAGTGCTCCTTGAGGATGCGGTTGCGCGGCACGTCGCGGTTGCGTGCTTCGCGCTCACGCCAGGCGCACAGCTCGCGCAACACAGCCAGCTGCTGGGGCGCCAGCTTCCAGGCCAGCTTGACGTCGCGGTACAGGCTCTCGGGCTCGACTTCCCGGCGCAGTTGGGCCACCAGCTCGGCGCCGTCTTCCAGCACCCAGGCGTACTTGTCATCGGACAGGCGCGGGCGCAGCGCGATGAACAGCTCGGCCAGGTGCACGGCATCTTCGGCGGCGTAGCTGACCTGGGTGTCGGACAGCGGGCGTTGCAGCCAGTCAGACCGGGTTTCGCCCTTGGGCAGCTCGAGCCCCAGCACGTCCTGGACCAGGCGCGAGTAACCCATGGAGAAACCCAGGTTCAGGTAACCGGCGGCCAACTGCGTGTCGAACAGTGGCTGTGGCAGCTTGCCGGTCAGGCGCAGCAACACTTCGAGGTCTTCGCTGCAGGCGTGCAGCACCTTGACCACGCCGCTGTCTTCAAGCAGCTCGGCCAGGGGTTGCCAGTCCTTGATCAGCAGTGGGTCGATCAGAAAGGCACGTTGACCGTCGCCAATCTGGATCAGCCCCGCCTTGGGGTAGAACGTGTCTACCCGCATGAATTCGGTGTCGAGCGCTACGAAGGGCAGTTGGCGCCACTTTCGGCAGAGGTCGGCCAGGGTCTGGTCGTCACGGATCCAGTGAATTTCGATGGCCACGAGGCTCTCCCACTAACATTGGCGCGCAGTATATACGGCGCGGGCACTGCGGGTGAAACCTGCGCCATCCCTGGAATAGATAAACGGTGGTGTAAAAGCCATGCGCGATCAGCGCTTGGCGGCCAGCCACGGCCGGCAGCTGGCGAACATGTCCAACGATTGCTGGTAGACCTCGGTGCGCACCTGCAACAGGCCGAGCATCGAGTGGAACAGGTTGTCCTGGGACAGCGGCGCATCGCTGAGCTTGGCCAGGCAGTCGGTGTCCAGGCCAAAGTCCTCTTTGTAGCTGTCGGAGAACCAGGTCAGCAGTGGCACGTGCTTCTGCTGCTCCGGGGCGATGGGGTAAGGGGTGCCGTGCAGGAACAGGTTGTACTCACCCAGCGATTCACCGTGGTCGGAGAGGTAGATCATCGCTGTGTCGACCTTGTCCTGTTTGCTGCGCAGCGTGTCGATCAGGGACGCCAGCACCTTGTCGGTGTAGGCTAAAGTGTTGTCGTAGCCGTTGATGATTTCCTGCTCGCTGCACTGGTTCAGCGCATTGCTCTGGCACACCGGGGTAAAGCGCTCGCTGGCGTTGGGGTAGCGCTTGAAGTACTCGGGGCCGTGGCTGCCCATCTGGTGCAGCACCAGCACGGTGTCCTTGTCGAGGTTGTCGATCAGCTCACCCAGGCCCTGCAACAGGATCTCGTCATGGCATTCGCCGTTGGCACACAGCGCCGGGTCGGTGAGGTTGCTGACATCGATGAACTGCACCCGATCACAGGTGCCCTTGCAGCCCGACTGGTTGTCGCGCCACTGCACGGCCAGGCCTGCCCGCTGCAGGATATCCAGCAGCCCTTCACGGTTTTTTGCCACGCGCGCGTCGTAGTCTTTGCGCGGCATGCCCGAGAACATGCAGGGCACCGACACGGCGGTTTCAGTCCCGCACGAATGCACATCGGAGAAGGCCAGCAGGCCCTGCTCCTTGGCCAGGCTGGGGGTGGTGTCGCGGTCATAACCGAGCACGCCGAAATGGTCGGCCCGCGCACTTTCGCCGACGACCAGCACCGTCAACGACTTGCGCTCATGCTTCTGCCAGGCGGCATCACGTTTCGCATCCGTGCCATAACTCTGGAAGGGCCTGGCCGCTGTACCAACGCGTTCGCTGACATAACCAATAGAGGCACCCACGATATTGCTCGGGGTGAGCATCAGGCGCAGTTCGTGGTGATTGCGAAACAGTGACGACAAGCCCTGATAGTTGACCAACGCCACCGACCCGAGGGCGACCACACAGGCGCCGCTGACCACCAGCTTGCCCAACAGCTCACGGGGCCAGGCGCGGTAGGCGATCGGTGTTTTCCACAGCAGGACCGAGGGCAATCCGCCCAGCAATAATATATAAGCGGCAAACTTGAACGACATCAGGTCGCGCACTTCCGCAACATTGGTCTCTGCCATGTTACGGAACATGCCGGCATCAATAAGCACCCCGTACTGATTCATGAAGTAAGCCACACCCGCGCCACTCATGAACAGCACAATAAGTACCGGTTTTAATACATACCGGAAGGCAAACAAGGTCAAAATCAGGTTGAATGCGAACAGCATCAGCACGGCAAACGCCAGGCTCAGCCAAAGCCCCGCCAACCCTGGCGGAACCACTTGCTCCAGGTGCTGCCAGAGAAAGAAATTGAAGCCGATCAGCAGGTACAGGCTGGCCAGCAGCGTGACCCATTCAGTCCGCAGGGATTTAAAGTTGAGCATCAGTGTTCGCAATCAAGAGTGATTATCAGCCCACGGGCCTGTGCGGCACCGCGAAAAGTTGGCTGAACTCTAGAAAGGCCACCATCAATTTTTCGTGAAAAAGACGCCAACAAAACCGTGAGATGGCGTTTTTCCAACATTAAATGAAGTTTATTCAGCCGCCATTCAGCCTGGCAGGCCAAGTGTGCTGCCCGGTTGCGAGAAGGCTGCGCCGGCCTCCCCAGCTCCCCACCTGCGCAAAGGCGACTATCCTCAAAGGTCAGGACCGTTCGCCAACCCCCACGAGAGGTGAAGAAATGCCCGTTCCGCATGATCTGCTCGCTGACCTGAACATCACTGCCGAGGATTTCCAGACGCGCATCGACAAAGACCATGACCTGCACAAACTGCACAAGGAGTACAACGCCAAAGACAAGGAAGTGCTGGCCGCTGAAGGCAACGCCAGCACCGATGACACCGTCACCCGACTGCGCAAGGAGCGGCTGCTGATCAAGGACAAGATCGAACGGATCATTCATCCGCCGAAATCTTGAGGGGTTTCTGCTGAATCAACCGGCCCTATCGCCAGCAAGCCGGCGATAGGGCCAGCCGCTTTTATACGCTAGCCGACGCCTTCAACGCCGTATCCAGATCTTCGATCAGGTCCCGATAGTCCTCGATCCCCACCGACAGCCGCAGCAAGTTCTCACTGATGCCCATCACGCCCTTCTGTTCCGGGCTCAGGGAGTTGTGCGACATGCTCCAGGAGTGGTTGATCATGCTCTCCACGCCGCCCAGCGAATCGGCAAGTACGAAGATCTGCAGCGCCTCGACCAGGCGATTGAGCGCCGCCCGGTCGCCACCCTTGACCTTCATGGCCACCACGGCCCCGCCCGCACGCATCTGGCGCTTGCACAGCGCATGCTGGGGGTGGCTTTCAAGCCCTGGATAAAACACCTGCTCGATCTGCGGATGGCTTTCGAGAAAACGCGCCACCTGCAGGGCATTGGCGCACTGGCGCTCCATGCGAACGTCCAAGGTTTTAAGGCCACGCAGGGCCAGGTAGCAGTCGAACGGCCCTTGGATCGCCCCGACCGCCATGCTGATCTTGCGCAACCGCGCCAGCAGCGCGTCGTTGGCGGCCACCACCACACCGCCGGTAAGGTCGGAATGGCCGCCGATGTACTTGCTTGCCGAGTGCATCACCAGGTCCACGCCCAGGGTGATCGGGCGCTGGTTCCAGGGCGAGCAGAAGGTGTTGTCGATGCAGGTGAGGATACCGCGCGAGCGCGCCAGGTCGCAGACCGCCTTGATGTCGACCAGGTGCAGCAAGGGGTTGGTCGGCGACTCGATCCATATCAGCTGGGTTTCTGGGCGAATCGCCGCGGCCACAGCCTGCACGTCGTTGAGGTCGACGTAAGTGGTGGTCAGCCCTGATGTGTGGCTGCGATAGTCCTCCAGAATACGGAAGGTGCCGCCGTATACGCCGTTCATCACCACCACGTGGGCATCTTTGGGCAACAACTCCAGCACCGTCGCCGTGGCGTTCACGCCGGAGGCGCAAGCCACCGCGCCGACACCTTCTTCCAGCGCCGCGACACAGCTCTCGTAAGCATGCCGGGTCGGGTTGCCGACGCGGCTGTAGGCATACTCGGGGTTGTCGTCCAGGCTGCGCTTGATGTACGAACTGGCGGTATAAATGGGCGGGAAGATCGCGTTGTCGGCAACGCTATGCTGCTCGCCGGCGTGGATGGTACGGGTGGCGAAATTACGCGGCTTGTCGGACATGATCCGGTCCATTGACTGAGGTAAGCCTGCAACTATCGCACAACCATTGCCGGCGGCAAGGACGCGCAACGGGGGTCACGCATTTTTCCGGTTTTGCAGTAATCTGGAGAAAATCATTCTCTGGCCAGCCTGTAATCGACATGGACAATTTCGACCAACACATCCTCACCTTGCTGCAGCGCGACGCGTCCATTTCCCTCAAAGACCTGGCCGAGGCGGTAAACCTGTCCACCACGCCCTGCTGGAAGCGGGTCAAACGCCTGGAAGAAGAGGGTTACATCCTTGGCCGCGTCGCCCTGCTCGACCCCACACGCCTGGGGCTGGGCCTGACCGTGTTCGTCCAGCTCAAGACCCAGCGCCACGACAGCGCCTGGCTGGAGCAGTTTGCCGCGACCGTGACCGGTTTCGAGGAGGTGATGGAGTTTTACCGCATGTCGGGGGATTGGGATTACATGCTGCGGGTGGTGGTGGGTGACATTGCCGCCTATGACCGGTTCTACAAAAAGCTGATCACCCGCACCGACGGGCTTTCCAACATTACGTCGAGTTTTGCCATGGAACAGATGAAGTACACCACCGCTTACCCGGTGCACCGGCCCTAGCGCGATCGTCTGTAGGAGCGGCCTTGCGTCGCGAAAGGGCCGCGAAGCGGCCCCAACAATTTATGCCGCGAAGCTGAAAACCTGGGGCCGCTGCGCGGCCCTTTCGCGACGCAAGGCCGCTCCTACAGAGACCGCGCCTCGATCCGGTTCCCCGCCTTGGCTTTCTCTACCCTGATCGCGATGAACTTCGAGGTCGGCGTATACGTCCCCTCGCCATAACTCTCCAGCGGCACCAGCGGGTTGGTCTCTGGGTAATACGCCGCGGCCTGCCCCTGCGGCACGTCATACGCCACCAGGCGGAACCCGGAGACCCGCCGCTCGCGCCCGTCCTCCCACAGCGACACTAAGTCCACGTGCTCGCCAGGCTCGAACCCCAGGCGACGGATGTCAGCCTCATTGACGAACACCACCTCACGCAGGCCAAACACCCCACGGTAGCGGTCATCCAGGCCATACAGGGTGGTGTTGTACTGGTCGTGCGAACGCAACGTCTGCAGAATCAGGTCCGGTTTGTCGCCACGGGCCAGCACCTGGGCATTGACCAGTTGCTCCGGCAACTGGCTGGCACTGAAACGCGCCTTGCCGGTGGCGGTACGCCACGTGCGATCCGCCGCGTTGTTGCCCAGGTGGAAGCCACCTGGGTGCTGCAAGCGCTCGTTGAAGTCGGTAAAGCCGGGGATCACATCGGCGATCATGCTGCGGATGCGGCTGTAGTCGGCAATGGCGTACTCCCAATCGATCGGCTGCTTGCCCAAGGTCGCCTGGGCCATGCCGGCCACGATGGCCGGCTCCGAACGCAAGTGTGGCGAGCGCGGGCGCAATTGGCCGTGGGAGATGTGCACCATGCTGAAGGTGTCCTCCACGGTCACGCCCTGCGGCCCGTCGGCCTGCAGGTCGATCTCGGTTCGCCCCAGGCACGGCAGGATGAGCGCATCACGGCCGGTGACCAAGTGCGAACGGTTGAGCTTGGTGGAAATCTGCACGGTCAATGCGCAGTTGCGCAGGGCCGCGTGGGTTCGAGGGGTGTCTGGGGTAGCCTGGGCGAAGTTACCGCCCAGGGCGATGAAGACCTTGGCCTGCCCTTCTTCCATG
Organism: Pseudomonas sp. NGC7; assembly: GCF_047159675.1. NCBI lineage: Bacteria > Pseudomonadati > Pseudomonadota > Gammaproteobacteria > Pseudomonadales > Pseudomonadaceae > Pseudomonas > Pseudomonas sp. NGC7. Next base: position 5,261,696 of record NZ_BAAFZY010000001.1, read on the forward strand.
GCCTTGATCGCCAGCACCGCGTTATGCCCGTGGGCACGGGGCACACGGAACTGGAAGCGTTTTTCCAGGGCATCGAGCAGTCCGGCCTTGGGCTTCTCGTCGATGCCCATGGTGCGGTCGCCCTGCACATTGCTGTGGCCACGCACCGGCGACAGGCCAGCACCGGGTTTGCCAACGTTGCCCCGCAGCAGTTGCAAGTTGACGATTTCCTGCACGGTGGGCACCGAGTGGCGGTGCTGGGTGACGCCCATGGCCCAGCACATGATGACCCGCTCGGCCTTGCGGTACATGCGCGCTGCCAACTCGATCTCGGCCTGGGTCAGGCCCGACTGCTCGACGATATGCGCCCAGGAGGTGGCATCCACCGCCGCCAGGTAGGCGTCGACGCCGCTGGTGTGTTCGGCGATGAAGGCATGGTCGAACACCGCCGGTTCACCCTTGGCCTGGGCCTCGCGTTCCCATTGCAGCAAATACTTGGCGATGCCACGCATGGCCGCCATGTCGCCGCCCAGGGCCGGGCGAAAGTACGCGGTGTTGGTCGGTTCGGAGCCGTTGCTGAGCATTTCGAACGGGTGTTGCGGGTGCTGGAAGCGCTCCAGGCCACGCTCCTTCAGCGGGTTGAAGCACACCACCTGGGCCCCACGCTTGACCGCCTCGCGCAGCGGTTCGAGCATGCGCGGGTGGTTGGTGCCGGGGTTCTGGCCGATGACGAAGATGGCGTCGGCCAGTTCCAGGTCATGGAACACCACGGTGCCCTTGCCCACGCCAAGGGTTTCCGACATGCCCACACCGCTGGCCTCGTGGCACATGTTCGAGCAATCGGGGAAGTTGTTGGTGCCGTAGGCGCGGACGAACAGCTGGTACAAAAACGCCGCTTCGTTGCTGGCCCGCCCCGAGGTGTAGAACTCGGCCTGGTCGGGCGATTCGAGCGCCTGCAGGTGTTTGGCGACCAGGGCGAAGGCCTCTTCCCAGGAGGTTTCGACGTAGTGGTCGGTGGCCGCGTCGTAGCGCATCGGGTGGGTCAGCCGGCCTTGGAATTCGAGCCAGTAATCGGTCTGTTCGGCCAACGCACTGACGCTGTACTTGGCGAAGAATGCAGGGTCTACCGAGCGACCGGTGGCTTCCCAGTTGACCGCCTTGGCGCCGTTCTCGCAGAACTTGACCATGTCGTTTTCCGGCGATTCGCCCCAGGCGCAGCCGGGGCAGTCGAAGCCGCCGTTCTGGTTGGTCTTGAGCATGGCCCGCAGGTTCTTGAAGGCGTTTTCGCTGCTCAGCCAGCTTTTGGTCACGCTCTTGAGCGCCCCCCAGCCGGCGGCGGCGCCTTTGTAGTCCCTGATATGTTCGTCCTGGCTCATGCGGTGAATCCTCACGCTCGGTGTTTTTTCCAGACTATTGAGCGTGGGGCACAAGCGTCCAATCGAAAGATCTTACGGGCTGATAAGCCGTTTCGATCACGGGCCAGCACTGACAATCCAGATCGCGTCCTGTAGGAGCAGCCTTGTGCTGCGAAGAGGCCGGTTTGGCTAGCCGAGAAGCTGTGGCTGCAATGGCCTCTTCGCAGCACAAGGCTGCTCCTACAGGGGGAATCTCCCATACATGCCGGGGCCTGAAGCCGTGATAGAGCAGATTGATCAACCAGTCGGGGAAAGCAATTTGACGGGGGTGCGGCCAGGTTATAGCTTGGAGCTGAGTCCATCCCATTCGAGCGCAATCGTGGAACAGAACAGCCGGGCCCTGATCGACGGCTTCAACCGGAAAATCGACTACCTGCGGATGTCGGTCACCGACCGCTGCGACTTCCGGTGCGTGTACTGCATGGCTGAAGACATGCAGTTCCTGCCGCGCCAGCAGATCCTCAGCCTCGAAGAACTGTTCCAGGTGGCTGAGCGCTTCGTCGCATTGGGCACCCGCAAAATCCGCCTGACCGGTGGCGAGCCGCTGGTGCGCCAGGGCATCGTCGAGCTATGCGGGCGCATCGCCGCCCTGCCCGGCCTGCGCGAACTGTGCGTGACCAGCAACGGCTCGCAACTCGGGCGCCTGGCCCAGCCGCTGTTCGACGCCGGCGTCTCGCGCCTGAACATCAGCCTCGACAGCCTGGACCCCGGGCGCTTCAAGCAACTGACCCGCACCGGCGACCTCAACCAGGTGATCGCCGGCATCGACGCCTCGCGCCAGGCAGGCTTTCGCAAGACCAAGCTCAACTGCGTAGTGCTCAAGGGCCGCAACGATGACGAACTGGTCGACCTGGTGCGCTTTGCCATCGACCGCGAGCTGGACATCACCTTCATCGAAGAAATGCCCCTGGGTAACATCAGCGAACACCAGCGTGGTGAGTCGTTCTACTCCAGTGACGAGGTGCGCGACCGGCTGGCCGAGCAGTTCACCCTGATCGAGTCCACCGAATCGTCCCAAGGCCCGGCACGCTACTGGCGCCTGGCCGAAGCGGCGCACACCCGGGTCGGCTTCATCTCGCCGCACAGCCATAACTTCTGCGCCACCTGCAACCGCGTGCGCCTGACCGTCGAAGGCCGCCTGCTGCTGTGCCTGGGCAACGAGCATTCGGTCGACCTCAAGCAGGTCCTGCGTGCCCACCCGAGCAACGCCGAGCGCCTGGAAAACGCCATCCGCGACTCCTTGCACCTCAAGCCTTACCGCCATCATTTCGAGGTGGGGGGTGACGTGCAGATCCTGCGTTTCATGAACATGACCGGCGGCTGAACAGCCACCTCTGGATTTCCATGATCGTCCACCCCCGCCCCGATGTGCTGCGCGTGCTGTTCACCCTCAAGGGGTCGATCGTCAAACGCATCGCCCTGCGCTGCCTGATGGTCACCCTGCTGGCCGCACTGATCGTGCTGGTCGAGCGCCACTATCCGGCATTTTTCTACCCGGTCAGCGCCACACCGTTCACCTTGCTGGGCCTGTCGCTGTCGATCTTCATGAGCTTTCGCAACAACGCCTGCTACGACCGCTGGTGGGAAGGCCGCAAGGCCTGGGGCAAGCTGATCATCGAGACCCGCTCGTTCGTGCGCGAAAGCGTGGTGATCGCCGACCCGGCACTGCGTGCCGAACTGTTGCGCAGCCTGTGCGGCTTTGCCCATGCGCTCAACGCCCGGCTGCGCAACGAGGATGACCTGGCGGCCGCCCGGCCTTGGCTGGCCAACCCCAATGCGATCAGCGCGCACAATGTGTGCGACACGATCTTGCGCGAAGTCGGCGGGCACTGCTCACGGCTGGCGCAGCAGGGGCAGATCAGCGATTGGCGCTACAGCGTGCTGGAACAGCGGCTGGTGGGGCTGACCGAAGTGCAGGCCACCTGCGAGCGGATCAAAGGCACGCCGTTGCCGTTCCCCTATACCTTGTTGCTGCACCGCACCATCTACATCTTCTGCCTGCTGCTGCCGTTCGCCCTGGCTGAACCGCTGGGCTGGTTGGCGCCGCTGTTCACCACCATCGTCGGCTATACGTTTTTTGGGCTGGATGCGATTGGCAACGAACTGGAAGACCCGTTTGGGCGCGATGAGAACGACCTGCCTACCGATGCGCTGGTGCGCACCGTGGAGCGCGATGTGCTGGCGGGGTTGGGGGTTGAGCCGCTGCCACCGGCATTGGAGCCGGTGGGGTATGTGTTGAGCTGAGCTTTTACTGCTTGTGCTGGCCTCTTCGCGGGCAAGCCCGCGAAGAGGCCAGTGCAGCCAGGGCATTAACCGCGGCTTGCGCAAGCCTCGACAGGCTTCAGGTGCGGCACGAAGTTGCACGGCCGGTGGCGCGCATCCAGTTGCTCGGCCAGGATCCCTTCCCACGCCGTGCGGCAAGCCCCGGTCGAACCTGGCAGGCAGCACACCAAAGTACCGTTGGCCAGCCCGGCCAATGCCCGGCTCTGAATGGTCGATGTGCCGATATCGAGAATGGACAACGCCCGGAACAGCTCACCGAAGCCATCGATACGTTTGTCCAACAGGCATTCAACGGCTTCAGGCGTACTGTCACGCCCGGTGAAGCCGGTACCGCCGGTGATCAGCACCACTTGCACCTGCTCGTCGGCGATCCAGGTGGCGACCTGGGCGCGGATCTTGTACAGGTCGTCCTTGAGCAGCGCTCGCGCCACCAGGCGATGGCCGATTTCCACCGAGCGGCTGGCCAGCAGCTCACCGGAGGTGTCGGTGTCGTAGGTGCGGGTGTCACTGACGGTCAGTACGGCGATGTTGAGCGGTACGAAGACCGCATCGGGTTTGACGCTCACGGTGGGCTACTCCTGAAAGGGCATTGTCACCACGCTAGAGGCACGGCCGGGGGGCGTCCAATCGATATGGCGTACCGGGTGATCAATGACATCTATCGCTGACTTGGTTAAGGTCAGCATAACCAGACGCCAGGCACTCCCATGGACATCAAGCAACTCAAGTTCCTCATCGCGCTCGACCAGACCCGCCATTTTGGCCAGGCCGCAGCGCTGTGCCACATCACCCAGCCGACGCTGTCGATGCGCCTGCGCAACCTGGAAGACGAACTGGACCTGGTGCTGGTCAAACGCGGCCAGCGCTTCGAAGGGTTCACCGAAGCCGGCGAACGCATTCTGGCCTGGGCCCGCACGCTGCTGGCGGCCCACGACGGCCTGCAAGCCGAAGCCGCCAGTTGCCGCGGCCAGGTGGTCGGCAGCCTGCGCCTGGGCACCGTGCCGCTGGCCAGCTTCAACCCGATGCAATTGCTGTTGCCGCTGCGCGAAAAATACCCCGAGCTGCACTTCCAGATCAGCTCGCACAGCACCGAGCAGATCATGGATGGCCTGAGCCGCAACCAGCTCGACCTGGGCATCTGCTACCTGGACCAAGTCAATGCCAGCTTCTTCGAAGTGATCGAGCTGGGCACCACCACCATGGGCCTGCTGCACGATACCCGCCACTTCCAGTTCCAGGCCGACACCCTGCGTTGGGAAGACCTCGGCGAGATTCCACTGGGCTTGCTGAGCAAAGGCATGCACTACCGTCAATCGCTGGACCTGAGCTTCCGCAGCCGCAGCCTGGAACCCAACGCCGTGCTGGAAAGCGACTCGAGCTTCCAGTTGATCCAGGCCATCAGCACTGGCGTGTGCTGCGCGATCATGCCACTGGATTGCGGGCTGGAAGACTTGAGCCACCACATGCGCATCCTGCCTATCGTCGACGCCAGCATCCACAGCCCGGTGGGCCTGCTGCTGCGCCGCAGCGAGCCGCGTTCGGCGATTGCCGAGCAATGCTTTGACGAGGCGCGCGCGCTGTTTCAACCCTCCTGAGCGGCCGTCGCCTGGCGGTACTGGCGCGGGGTGAACCCGGTCAATTGCTTGAACTGGCGGCTGAAGGCGCTGTGGTCGGTGTAGCCGCACTGCATCGCCACCTCGGTGATTGGCAAGTCGCTGTGCAGCAAGCGATGGGCATGCTCCAGCCGCGCCTTGTGGATCATCTGCCGTGGCGTGAGGTGGAACACCCGCTTGCAATAGCGCTCCAGCTGCGCCACGGAAATACCCGCGATGCGGGTCAGTTCGCCCATGCTGATGGGGTGATGAAAATGCCGACGAATGTGCTCATCCACGGCTGCCAGGCGCTGGTACGCGGGGTGGGTGTCGGCGGCTGACTGCAGGTCGACCGAAATGCCCACCAGGCCGATGATTGCGCCGTCGGGGTTGAGTAAAGGCCGCTTGTGGGTCAGGCACCAACCCGGTTCGCGGCTGCCGTACAGGTGCAGTTCGAGCTGGTCTTGCAGCACCAGGCCATCCTTGAGTACGCGACGGTCCTGCTCGGTGTAACCGGGGCCCAGTTGTGCCGGAAAGACCTCGGCGCTGGTCTTGCCCAGCAAGGGTTGCAAACGCTTGAGGCCGCAGCGCTGGACCAGGGTGTTGTTGGCCAGCACGTAGCGGGCGTCGGCGTCCTTGATGAAGATCGCGGCGTTGGGGATCGCGTCGAGGATCGGCAGCAGCAGGGAGACCCCGGCGAGCAGGGCCTCCAGGGTGGCGGGGCGGTGCTGGTCCATTGACTGGTACAGGGTTGCCAGGGAAAGGGCGCTCATCGGGTTGATCTCTAATGGCTTTACTGGCCTCTTCGCAGCACAAGGCTGCTCCTACAGGGACCGCACTGCCTTGTAGGAGCAGCCTTGTGCTGCGAAGAGGCCGGCACTGGCACTGCATCTCCCAAGCCCTTATGCGGTATGGCTTTCAGCCTATCCACGAGCCCACCACCCCGCCACTACTTTTCTGCAACTGTGCCGATTTCGTCATCCACCCTGCAGAAAACCATCAAGAACCGATGCCCCGATCGGTCCACTCTATGCCCCACACAAGCCGCCCAATACCTACAAGAGCGCGGCCCAAAAAGCCGCACCTCGTGACATCAGACCTGCCTATCCAAAACCTACAAAAAGGCGCACCCATGTCAGGCAAATTCAAAAAACAGCTCTCATTGCTCGACCTCACCTTCATCGGCCTAGGCGCCATCTTCGGCTCTGGCTGGCTGTTCGCCGCCAGCCACGTCTCGGCCATCGCTGGCCCCGCCGGTATTTTGTCCTGGTTCCTCGGCGGTTTCGCCGTGCTGTTGCTGGGCATCGTCTACTGCGAGCTCGGCGCCGCCCTGCCCCGCGCCGGTGGCGTAGTGCGCTACCCGGTGTACTCCCACGGCCCGCTGCTTGGTTACCTGATGGGCTTCATCACGCTGATCGCGTTTTCCAGCCTGATCGCCATCGAAGTGGTCGCGTCACGGCAATACGCCGCGGCCTGGTTCCCCGAACTGACCAAGGCCGGCTCCAGTGACCCGAGCGTGCTCGGCTGGCTGGTGCAGTTCGCGCTGCTGGGGCTGTTCTTTCTGCTCAACTACCGCAGCGTCAAGACCTTCGCCAAAGCCAACAACCTGGTCAGCGTGTTCAAGTTCATCGTGCCGTTGCTGGTGATCGGCGTGCTGTTCACCTTCTTCAAACCGGCAAACTTCGAGGTCCAGGGCTTTGCGCCGTTCGGCCTGTCGGGTGTGGAAATGGCCGTCTCGGCGGGTGGCATCATCTTCGCTTACCTGGGGCTGACACCGATCATTTCGGTAGCCAGTGAAGTGAAGAACCCGCAGCGCACCATTCCCATCGCGCTGATCCTGTCGGTGCTGTTGTCCACCGCGATCTACGCCCTGCTGCAACTGGCCTTCCTCGGCAGCGTGCCAACCGAAATGCTGGCCAACGGCTGGGCCGGTGTGACCAAGGAACTCGCCCTGCCTTACCGCGACATCGCCCTGGCCTTGGGCGTGGGCTGGCTGGCATACCTGGTGGTGGCCGACGCGGTCATCTCGCCAAGCGGTTGCGGCAACATCTACATGAACGCCACCCCGCGGGTGATCTATGGCTGGGCGCAGACCGGGACCTTCTTCAAAGTCTTCACCCGCATCGACGAGCAGTCCGGCATCCCCCGCCCGGCGCTGTGGCTGACCTTCGCCCTGTCGGTGTTCTGGACCCTGCCGTTCCCGTCCTGGGAAGCGCTGATCAACGTGGTCTCGGCGGCACTGGTACTGAGCTATGCCGTGGCCCCGGTCACTGTCGCCGCGCTGCGCCGCAACGCACCCGACATGCCGCGCCCGTTCCGCGTCAAGGGCATGAGCGTGCTCGGCCCGCTGTCGTTCATCATCGCCGCGCTGATCGTCTACTGGTCTGGCTGGAACACCGTGTCGTGGCTGTTGGCCCTGCAAATCGTGATGTTCGTGCTTTACCTGCTGTGCGCCCGCTTCGTGCCAACCCAGCACCTGTCCATCGGCCAGCAAGTGCGTTCGTCGGCCTGGCTGATCGGTTTCTACGCCGTGACCATTCTGCTGTCCTGGCTGGGCAGCTTCGGCGGCCTGGGCGTGATCGGCCACCCATTCGACACCGTGGTCGTGGCCGCCTGTGCCCTGGGCATCTACTACTGGGGCGCCGCGACCGGCGTGCCGGCGCACCTGGTGCGCCTGGATGGCGAAGACGAGAGCGAAGCCACCGCCGACACACACCTGGGCCACCGCCCTGCCGCTGTCGCCTCCTGACCTCGGCCACCATACAAGGGACCTGCCCATGAAACACATTCACGTCATCGACTCGCATACCGGCGGCGAACCGACCCGCCTGGTGATGAAAGGCTTCCCACCGCTCAATGGCCGCACCATGGCCGAACAGCGCGACGAACTGCGCGAACTGCACGACCCATGGCGCCGCGCCTGCCTGCTGGAGCCTCGCGGCAACGATGTGCTGGTCGGTGCGCTGTATTGCCCACCGGTCTCGGAAGACGCTACGTGCGGGGTGATTTTCTTCAACAACGCCGGCTACCTGAACATGTGCGGCCACGGCACCATCGGCCTGATCGCCTCGCTGCAGCACCTGGGGCTGATCGCGCCAGGCGTGCACAAGGTCGACACGCCGGTCGGCCAGGTGAGCGCCACCTTGCATGAAGACGGCGCGGTCACCGTAGGCAACGTGCCTGCCTACCGCTATCGCCAACAGGTGCCGGTCGAGGTACCGGGCCATGGCGTGGTGCACGGCGATATCGCCTGGGGCGGCAACTGGTTCTTCCTAGTGTCCGAGCATGGCCAGCGCATCGAGCTGGACAACGTCGAAGCGCTCACCGACTACACCTGGGCGATGCTCAAGGCCCTGGAGGCCCAGGGCATCACCGGCGAAAACGGCGAGCCGATCGACCATGTCGAGCTGTTTGCCGACGACCCCGACGCCGACAGCCGCAACTTCGTCATGTGCCCCGGCAAGGCCTACGACCGTTCCCCTTGCGGCACGGGCACCAGCGCCAAGCTGGCCTGCCTGGCCGCCGACGGCAAGCTCGGCGAAGGCCAGACCTGGGTCCAGGCGAGCATCACCGGCAGCCAGTTCCAGGGCCGCTACCAGCGCGAGGGCGAGCGCATTCGCCCGTTCATCACCGGCCGCGCCTACATGACCGCCGACAGCACCCTGCTGATCGACGAACAGGATCCTTTCGCCTGGGGCATCTGACCTGCCCAGGCCTTTTTATTCGCAACCCAGACTGAATACTGCAAGGAGTGACACCCATGAGCGACAACATCTTCACCGGCTGCATGCCTGCCCTGATGACCCCCTGCACCGCCGCCCGCAAACCGGACTTCGATGCCCTGGTACGCAAAGGCCGCGAGCTGATCGAAGCCGGCATGAGCGCCGTGGTGTACTGCGGCTCGATGGGCGACTGGCCGCTGTTGACCGAGGCCGAGCGCCAGGAAGGCGTGGCGCGCCTGGTGGCTGCCGGCATCCCGACCATCGTCGGCACCGGCGCGGTGAATACCCGTGAAGCGGTTTCCCACGCGGCCCATGCCGCCGAAGTTGGTGCAGCCGGCCTGATGGTGATCCCGCGTGTACTGTCCCGCGGCGCTTCGTTGATCGCCCAGAAGCACCACTTCTCGGCCATCCTGGCCGCCGCGCCGAAACTGCCGGCAGTCATCTACAACAGCCCCTACTACGGCTTTGCCACCCGCGCCGACCTGTTTTTCGAACTGCGCCGCGAATACCCGAACCTGATCGGCTTCAAGGAATTTGGCGGTGGCGCCGACCTGCGCTACGCCGCCGAGCACATCACCTCCAAGGACGATGACGTGACCCTGATGGTCGGCGTCGACACCCAAGTGTTGCATGGCTTCGTCAACTGCAATGCCACCGGTGCCATCACCGGCATCGGCAACGCACTGCCCCGTGAAGTGCTGCAACTGGTGAGCCTGAGCAAGCAGGCTGCCAAAGGTGATGCCAAGGCCCGGCGCCTGGCCCGCGAACTGGAAGCGGCGCTGGCGGTGTTGTCGTCGTTCGATGAAGGCTGCGACCTGGTGCTGTATTACAAGCACCTGATGGTGCTCAACGGCGACCGCGAGTACAGCCTGCACTTCAACGAGACCGACGCCCTGACCGATGCCCAGCGCAACTACGCCGAACAGCAATACGCGCTGTTCCGCCAGTGGTACGCCAACTGGTCGGCCGAGCAAAACGTCGCCTGATCACTGTGGGCGTAACCGTGGGAGCGGGCTTGCCCCGCGAACACCGGCAAAGCTGGTGCCATGCACCGCGGCCCCTTCGCGGGACAAGCCCGCTCCCACAATGCCGCTGGGGGATCTCCCACAGGGTATGCGCTACACCCTTGCACCTGAATCCGACTCCAAAGGAGGCTCTATGCCCCTGACAGGCAACCTGCTGATTGGCCAAACGCCGGTAACCGGCAGCCGCGACGCCATCCGCGCCATCGACCCGGCCACCGGCCAAGCGCTCGAACCCGCCTACCTCGGCGGCACCGGCGAACACGTGGCCCAGGCCTGCGCACTGGCCTGGGCGGCGTTCGATGACTACCGCGAGACCTCGCTCGAACAACGGGCACACTTTCTTGAAACCATCGCCGAACAGATCGAGGCCCTGGGCGATGCACTGATCGACCGCGCCGTCGCCGAGACGGGCCTGCCCAAGGCACGCATCCAAGGCGAACGCGGCCGCACCTGCACGCAACTGCGCACGTTCGCCCGCGTGGTACGTGCCGGCGAATGGCTGGACGTGCGGGTCGACAATGCCCTGCCCGAGCGCCAGCCCCTGCCGCGCCCCGACCTGCGCCAGCGCCAGGTGGCCCTGGGGCCGGTAGCGGTGTTTGGCGCCAGCAACTTCCCCCTGGCCTTCTCGGTGGCCGGCGGCGACACGGCTTCGGCACTGGCCGCGGGTTGCCCGGTGGTGGTCAAGGCCCACGGCGCCCACCCTGGCACCAGCGAGCTGGTGGGCCAGGCAGTGGCGCACGCCGTGAAGCACTGTGGCCTGCCTGAAGGCGTGTTCTCGCTGTTGTACGGCGCGGGCCGTGAAGTGGGCATCGCCCTGGTCAGCGACCCGCGCATCAAGGCCGTCGGTTTTACCGGCTCGCGCAGCGGGGGCATCGCCCTGTGCCACGCCGCGCAGGCCCGCCCAGAGCCTATCCCGGTGTACGCCGAGATGAGTTCGATCAACCCGGTGTTCCTGTTTGACGCCGCCCTGCAGCGTCGCGGCGAAGCACTGGCGCAAGGGTTCGTCGCTTCGCTGACCCAAGGCGCCGGGCAGTTCTGCACCAAACCTGGCCTGGTGATCGCCCGCCAAGGGCCGGCGCTGCAACGCTTCGTCGACGCCGCCAGCGAGCAGGTGCAACGTGCAGCCGCACAAACCATGCTCACCCCCGGTATTTTCAGCGCTTATGAAACGGGCGTTGGCGCATTGGCCGAGAACAGCAACGCCCACGTGGCCGCCAGCGGTCAACCGGCGCTAGGCCCTAACCAGTGCCAAGCCCAGTTGTTCGTGACCCAGGCCAGCGCGTTTCTGACCGACCCGGCGCTGCAAGCCGAGGTCTTCGGCGCTGCCTCACTGGTGGTCGCGTGCGACAGCGACGCGCAGGTGCGCCAGGTGGCCGAGCACCTGGAAGGCCAACTGACCGCGACGCTACAACTGGACGAGGCCGACATCGACAGTGCCCGCGCGCTGTTGCCGACCTTGGAACGCAAGGCCGGGCGCATCCTGGTCAACGGGTGGCCGACCGGGGTCGAGGTGTGCGATGCGATGGTCCATGGCGGGCCATTCCCGGCTACCTCCGATGCCCGCACGACGTCGGTGGGCACGGCGGCGATCCTGCGCTTCCTGCGCCCGGTGTGCTACCAGGACTTCCCAGACGGGCTGCTGCCAGAGGCCTTGCGCCACGGCAACCCGCTGCAACTGCGCCGGTTGCTCGACGGCAAGCGGGAAGGCTGAACCATGGTCGAGCCGCTCAACGCTGCTGAAACTGATATCGCCGTGGTCGGCGCCGGCATCGTCGGCGTCGCCTGTGCCCTGCAACTGGCAAGGCAAGGCCGTCGGGTGCTGCTGATCGACCGCGAGCCACCTGGCCACGGCGCCTCGTTCGGCAACGCCGGGCACCTGGCCACCGAGCAGGTGTTCCCGATTGCCGACTTGTCGATTCTCAAGCGCCTGCCCAGCATGCTGATGGACCCGATGGGCCCGCTGCGCCTGGACTGGAAGTACCTGCCCAAGGCCATGCCCTGGTTCACCCGCTTGCTGCTCAACCTGCGGCCCGCGCCGTTTCAGCGCAGCGTGGCTGGCATCCGTGCGCTGAACGAAGGCAGCCTGGCGGCCTGGCAGCGGTTACTCGGCTCGATTGGGCGCAGCGACCTGTTCAAGGAAGCGGGGTCGTTGCTGGTGTTCGAACGCAACGAGTCGCGCCAGGCACTGGCGGCCTTGCAGGCGCGCATGCAGCAGCAGGCGGTGCCGGCAGAGTACTGGTCGGCCGACAGCGTGCGGGCAACGGCGCCTCAGCTGAGCCGCTCGATCCTGGGCGGGCTGTTTTTCCCCCGTACCGGGCATTTCATCGACCCATACCGCGTGGTCTGTGAGCTGTTCGAAGCGGCCAAGGCCAGTGGGGTTCGCTTCGTCCGGGCGCACGTCGACGGTGGGCACCTGCACGGCAGCGGCGTCAGCCTGGCCAGCGACCAAGGCACGTTCACTGCACGTCAGGTGCTGATCAGTTGCGGCGCGCAATCGGCCAAACTCACTGCGGCCCTTACCGGCAAGCGGGTGCCGCTGGACACCGAACGTGGCTACCACCTGATGTTGCCGGGTGAACATCAACGGCTGCCCTTTGCCGTCACCTCGCTGGAGCGCAAGTTCATCATGACGCCGATGGCCGACGGGTTGCGGCTGGCCGGCACGGTGGAATTCGCCGGGCTCGATGCGCCGCCTAGCATGCAACGGGCATGGCAGCTGCATCGGCTGAGCAAGGGCTTGTTCCAGCAAGATCTCGATGCCGAAGGGGCGACGCCGTGGATGGGCTTCAGGCCGTCGTTGCCGGATTCATTGCCGGTGATCGACCAAGTGTGCGAGGGACGGGTGATGCTTGCGTTCGGGCATCAGCACCTGGGGTTGACCCAGGCGGCGGTGACGGCCGAATGGGTGGGGCGGCTGGCCGACCAGGAAAGAGGGCTGCAGATGGAGGCCTATCGGTTGGATCGGTTTTGAAGCCTGGGGCCGCTTTGCGGCCCAATCGCCGGCAAGCCGGCTCCCACAGAGGCCGGCATGCGCACTACCTGTGGGAGCAACTGTCTTGTTCAAATTTCTGAGGGCATTCCATCCTCTGGGAAATCAGCCAGCCCTTTGGACCGCGTTGTCGAGCAGAGAATCGCGTAGCATTCGCCCTGATGAAAAATCAGGACGAATATGTCACCAAAGCGAGCAAACCGGCTTGCTGAAAACCATAGAATCTCCCACAGGTACCGCACAGATTTTGAGCGCTGTGCAGTACCTGTGGGAGCGGGCTTGCCCGCGAAGAGGCCACTACAGGCAACACAAACTTACCCGACTCAAGGCCATCTCCCATGCCCACCGTCCTGATCACCGGTTGTTCCAGCGGCATCGGCCGCGCCCTGGCCGACGCCTTCCGCGATGCCGGCCATGAAGTCTGGGCCACCGCCCGCAAACCTGAGGACGTCGCGCATTTAGCCGCCGCTGGTTTCACCGCCCGGCAACTGGACGTCAATGATGGCCAAGCCCTGACCCAACTGGCCGAGGAGCTGGAGGCAAGCCACGGGCGCCTCGACATGCTGATCAACAACGCCGGCTACGGTGCCATGGGCCCATTGCTCGACGGGGGTGTGGACGCCATGCGCCAGCAATTCGAAACCAACGTTTTCGCCGTGGTCGGCGTGACCCGCGCGTTGTTCCCGCTGCTGCGCCGCGCGCGTGGGCTGGTGGTGAATATCGGCAGCGTTTCTGGGGTGCTGGTCACGCCGTTCGCTGGGGCCTACTGCGCGTCGAAGGCTGCCGTCAACGCGCTGAGCGATGCACTACGCCTGGAGCTGGCGCCGTTTGGCATTCGGCTTATGGAAGTGCAGCCGGGGGCGATCGCTTCGCAGTTCGCCAGCAATGCCCAGCGCCAGGCCGATCAGGTGTTGGCTGTGGATTCGCCGTGGTGGCCACTGCGCGAATATGTCCAGGCACGGGCGCGGGCATCGCAGGACCGGCCGACGCCAGCAGCGGTGTTTGCCCAAGGGGTGTTGGCCGCTACGCGCAAAACGGCGGTGCCTGCGGTGGTCAGGCTGGGTAATGGCAGCACGGCGTTGCCGCTGATTGCCAGGCTGTTGCCGCGGCGCTTGCTGGACTGGGTGTTGCGCAAGCGGTTTGGGCTGCTGCGACCGCTTTGATTGATGCTTGGCTGTGCTGGCCTCTTCGCGGGTAAACCCGCTCCCACAATGCCCAAGTGTAGTGCGGTACGTGTGGGAGCGGGTTTACCCGCGAAGAGGCCGGTACAGCCACAACACCTATCAAACCTTGTTCGCAGGCTGTGTATCAAACGCCTGCCACCCCCCACCCAGCGCCTTGTACAGCCCCACCAACGCCTGGGAAACCGCCGCCGAGCTGTCGATCCACTGCTCTTCACTTGCCAGCAACGCACCTTGCACGGTCAGCACATTGAGAAAGTCCACCGCCCCTTCCACATACTGGCGCTGGGCAGTCTCCAAGGCGATACGGTTCTGCCGCACCGCCTCGGCCAAATGATCGCGACGCAATTGGCTGGCATTATAAAGGCGCAGCACATCGTCGATTTCATGCCAGGCACCGAGCACCACCTTGCGGTAGTTGAGCGCGGCTTCCTGCTGCTGCGCCTCACGCAGTTCCAGCGTGCCTTTGAGCCGCCCACCTTCGAAGATCGGCAGTGACAGTTGCGGGCCAAAAGCGAAGCGGCGCGAGTCCCAGCCGCCGAAGTCAGACAGCTGCATGGCCTGGAAACCCAGGCTGCCCGACAGCCGAATGCTCGGGTAGAAGTCGGCCTTGGCCACGCCGATACTGGCGGTGGCCGCATGCAGGCGCGCCTCGGCCTGGCGAATGTCCGGGCGGCGCTCGGCCAACTCCGACGGCAGGCCAATGGCGAACTGCTGCTGGGGCGCGGGCAGTTCCCCCCCTTCGAGCAACTGTGCCTGAAGGCTGCGAGGTGGCTCCGCCGCGAGCAGGCTGAGGGCATTGATCAGGTCGTCGCGCTTGGCCTCAAGGCTGGGCAGGCGGGCTTCGATGGAGGCGACCTGGGCACTGGCCTGGGCCACGTCGAGGCGGGTGGCGACCCCTTCGGCCTGGCGATTCTCGGACAACTTCAGGCTGTGCTGCGCCACCTTCAGGTTGTCACGGGTGACGTCCAAGGTGTGCTGCACCGCACGCAGCTGAATGTAGTTGCCGGCGGTTTCCGACAACAGCGCCAACAACACGCCACGGCGGTCGTTCTCGGCCACTTCCACCGTCGCATCGGCAGCCTCCACTTGCCGGCGTACTCGGCCCCAGAGGTCCAGCTCCCACCCCGCGACCAAGTCACCCTGCCACAGGTTGAATGCCGATTTGCCCGCGTGGCCCGAGGGGTCACTCAGCCCTTCGGCGCTGTTGCGAGCACGGCTGTAGCCTGCGTTCACATCGACCGAGGGCGCTTCATCCGCTGCTACCGTACTGCGCAAGGCACGGCTTTGCAGCAACCGCGCACTGGCCATCTGCAAGTCCAGGTTGCGTTCGGCGACCCGCTGGATCAACGCGCTGAGCCGGGCATCGTGGAAGCTTTCCCACCAGCGCAGTTCCAGGGGTTCGGCCTGCGGCTGACTGGCCGCAGCCTCGCCTTGCAACCCAGCCCACTGTTGCGGGGCCTGGCTGTCCGGGCGTTTGAAATCTGGCCCGAGGGTACAGCCGGCCATCAGCAACGCCAGCAACACCGGGCTCAAGCGAAAGGCCGGTTTCATCGCGCGCTCACCTCTTTGCCTTCGATTTTGTCGCCGCGGGTATCGATGGTGGCTTCCACCGACATGCCCACGCGCAGCCGTGCAAGCAGCGGCTGGCCGTCATCGAACACGATCTTTACGGGGATGCGCTGCACCACCTTGGTGAAGTTACCGGTGGCATTGTCCGGCTTGACCGCCGCGAAGGTCACACCGGTGGCCGGCGCGATGCTCTCGACATGGCCATGCAGTTGCTCGCCCGAGAAGGTATCGACACTGATGCTGACGGGTTGGCCGGGCTGCACATGGGTCAGCTGGGTTTCCTGGAAGTTGCCGACCACATAGGCCTGCTGCAACGGCACCACCGACAACAGCCGAGCCCCCGGATTGACATAGGCGCCGACACGCAAGGCGCGCTCGCCGACCATGCCGTCCACCGGTGCGATGATGCGCGTGTAGGACAGGTCGAGCTGGGCTTTCTCCAGCCCCGCTTCGGCCCGTTTGAGCTGGCCATCGGCGCTGGCCACCTGGGCGCTGAGGATGTCCACCTGCTTGCGTGCGGCCACCAACGCCGCCTGGGTATTGGCCAGGCGCGCACGGGCCTGGTCGACCCCGCTGCGCGCCTGCTGGGCGTTCTGCACAGTGCCGGCACCTTGCTCGGCCAGGCGGCTGTAGCGGTTGACTTCATGATCGGCAAACGCCGCTTCGGCCTGGGCGGCTTTCACGGCGGCTTCGGCCTGGGCGATCAAGGCGGCTTGGCGCTCCAGCGTGGCGCGGGCATCGGCACTCTGCGCCTTGGCCACCAGCAATTGCGCCTGGGCTGCGTCTAGCGCGGCTTGGTAGTCGCGGGCATCGAGGGTCGCGAGCAACTGGCCTGCCGTGACTTGCTGGTTGTCCTCGACCAGTACCTCTTTGATAAAGCCTGCGACTTTGGGCGCGACCACGGTGTAATCGGCGATCACATAGGCGTCGTTGGTGCGCTGGCGGTGATCGCTGCCCAGCATCCAAGCCCCGACGATACCGGCCAGCACGGCCACGGCGAGCACCGAGCCGATGAAAAGTGTCTTGCGGTTGTTGGTCATTTCTAAGTCTCGAATTCAGTCACGGGCTCAAGCCACCGCACGCGGCGGGAAGATCCGGGTAGGCACAAAGGGAATCAGGCAGATCAACGCGACGGCGATGCACGCCATCACCAGGTACTGGTCGGCCGAGGTCAGTACCTGGGCCTGTTCATGAATGCGCCGGGCAAGGCCGGCGACGCTGTCATCGATCAGCGGCGCATTGCCCAGGCTGTCGACCAGGTGGTTGGAATGAAAATGCCGGCGCACAGTGCCCAAGACATCCAGCAAGCCGCCGGCAATCACCGCCGACAGCCCCTTGACCGTGTTGAACCAGGCCGAGGCGAACGGGCCCTCCTGCGGGGTCATGCCGTTGGTGGAGAGCATCAGCAGCGGCAGCACGGCCATCGGCTGGCCGAACACCTGCAACAGGTAAAACGGGTAGAAGTCGCCGCGTATCCACTCGGAGGTCAGCAGGCTACTGCCCACGCACGACAGCGCCAGCATGCCGAGCCCCATCGCCAGTACCCAGCGGCAGTCCACCGCGCGGATGTTGCACAGCGCTGCGGTCAGCGGCAGGGCGATGAGTTGCGGCATGGCCACCAGCATCATCAACGGGCTGGTCTGCGCCGGCCGGTAGCCCTGGATCTGCGCCAGGTACGCCGACGGAATGCTGCTCACCCCGGAGAGCACGATCAGCACACCGGCCAGGGTCACCAGGGCGAAGCTCAGGTTGCGCCGCGAGAGCATGCGCAACTGGAAGAACGGCAGCGGTTCGGACCACTCGTTGTACAGGAACAGCACCAGCAACAGCAGGCCGCCGCCCAGCAACCAGCAGATCAGCGGCGAGTCGAACCAGCCCCAGCGGTCACCCAGCGACAGGCCGAGGACGATGCAACTGATGGCAGGCAGGCCCAGCAGCACGCCACGCCAGTCGAACTGTTTGAAGCGCTCCAGGCGCAACGGGTCCTGGGGCAGGCCCCAGCCGACACAGAACATCGCCAGCAGCGACGGCAGGATGATCTGCCAGAAAGCCCACTGCCAGCCGACGTACTCGGTCCACAGGCCCGCCAGCGGTGTGCCGAGGTTCGGCCCGAAAGTGGCGGTCAGGGCATAGCAGGCCAGGCCATACACTTTGATGCCCGGTGGCAGAAAACGCAGCGCTACGCTCATCAGCATCGGCGGCAAGGCGCCCGAGGCAAAGCCTTGCAGCACCCGCAGCAGCATCAGGCTGTGCAGGTTGGGGGCGAACGGTTGCAGCAGGCCCAGCACGGCGAACACGCCAATGGCAGACAAGGTGAAGCGGCGCAGGGAAAAGGTCGTGGCAAGCCAGGGTGCAAAGGCCATCGCCGACACCGAAGCCGCGCTGTATGCGGCCAGCAGCCAGGCGCCTTCGTCGGCCCCGATGCCCATGGCGCCGCGGATATCGGCCAGCGAAATCTTGGTCACCGCCTCGTTGAGGCCAGCGCAGAGTACTGCCAGCAACACCCCAAACAACCCCACCACCACCTGCAGGCCGAATGCCGTCTGCACGGGGGCGGCCGGCGCGGGGGCGGCAGCCAGCGCAGCAGAAGGCGCGGTCAGGGAACTCATGGGAATACATCTCCAGCAACAATTTCAGGGCTGGAGCAAGTCTAAGAAGGTCGAATGCTTACGAAAACTGACTTGTTGGCAGGTTTATATTGCGCCAGACGCAATCGGCCTCTGTTACGGGTCGATGCTGCCACACACCTTCAACGTTTGGCGCAGCCAGCGGTGGGCCGGGTCATTGTCGAACCGCGGGTGCCAGGCCTGCATCACGTTGACCTTCTCCAGTGGCACCGGGATCTCGAATGAGCGCAGGGGCAGTTTCAAGCGCTGCACACTGTTGAGGATGTTGGCCGGTATCGGCAGGATCAGGTCCGAATCCGGCAGCGAAAACATCGCCGAGTGGAAGCTCGTGGTGATCAGCGCCACCCGCCGTTCGACCTTGTGGTTGGCCAATGCCACATCGATCGGCCCGTTGGCTCTGCCCCGGCGCGACACGCTGATCTGCGGGTAGGCGGCGAACCGCTCAGGGGTAATCTCGGCATCGAAGATCGGGTGGCCCTCGCGCGCCAAGCCTACGAAGTAGGTGTTGAACAGGCTCTGCACCTTGATTTCCGGGCCCAGCTCGACGGCCGAGCTGATGATCAAGTCGATATGCCCGTTGCGCAGCACCGCATCATCGTCGCCACTGCCCTCGGGCACGAAACGCAGCACCGTACGCGGTGCCTGGGCCAGCATCATGCGCAACAGCTGGGCGCCGTACAGGGCGATGAACAGGTCGTTGGTGCGGATGTTGAAGGCCCGGTCCAGGTTGACCAGGTCGACATCGTCACGGCTGCGGAACACCTGCCCGGCCTGCTCCACCAGCCCATGCACCTGCTCGCGCAGCGCCAGCGCACGGGGTGTCGGCACCAAGCCACGGCCGGCGCGCACCAGGATCGGGTCGCCCAAGGCATCGCGAATGCGCCCCAGGGTCCGGCTCATGGCGGCCGGGCTCAGGTTCATGCGCTGCGCGGCGCCCACCACACTGCCTTCGTCAAGCAAGGCGTCGAGGGCGACGAGCAGGTTCATGTCCGGGAGTTGCATGGCCGTTTTCCGTGGCGATTGTGGGAACGGCGATGGTAGCAGGTTGGAGGATTGCGTCTGACGCAATAAGGTCGTGCGTGGTGGGGCATTTATTCAGCAGCCGGGTTCGGCCATAAATGAAGCATTGGCAGGTCCGGCCTCTTCGCGGGCAAGCCCGCTCCCACCGGAATGTCACATGCTCACAAGTTTGTGCATTACCTGTGGGAGCGGGCTTGCCCGCGAAGAGGCCCGGACAGGCAAAACCTTAGCCAGCCGCAACAAGGATCCCTATGCCCAGCTCCGTGCTCATCGCCATCGACGCCTCCCCCGCATCCGCTGCCCTGCTCACCCTCGCCCGCCGCTACTGCCGCCCCGCCGAACACGAGCTGCATGTGCTGCTGGCCATCGACAGCACTTTCGCCGTGCACGAGCAACCCGCGCCCTACACCGCCGAAGAACTGGAGGAATACCCCGCTGCCTGCGAGGAGCAGCAGCATGCCGACCACGCGGTAGCCAAGGCCGTGCGCGAGCTGCAGGACGCCGGCTTCACCAGCCAGGGCTGCATGGTGGCCGGGCAGCCGGTCGAGGCCATCGTCAGCAAGGCGCAAGATCTGCGTTGCGAACTGATCATCATGGGTCATCGCCACCTGTCACGATTGGGGCGATTGCTGGATCCTTCGATCAGCGCGAAGGTGATTGACCGGGTAGAAGTGCCGGTGTTGGTGGGCGCGGCCTGAACCATTCATCAGCTCCCCAATGCACTGCATTGACCACGTAATGCAATCGCATTACCTTGCATTCATTGTTGCAATGCAAAGGATATGGCCATGGCCGCCACCTTCGAAGTTGAATCCACCCTGACCGATCGTTACCAGACAACCGTACCCGAAACAGTGCGTCGCGCGCTGGGTTTGAAAAAGCGTGACAAGATCCATTACTCGATTCAACCCGACGGGGAGGTGATACTCACCCGCGCAGAGGCAACCGAAGACGACCCTGTGCTAGGCCAGTTCCTGAGTTTTCTGGCCCACGATATCGCCACCCATCCGCAACGTCTGCAAGTTGTCGATGCTGACCTCATCGCTCGCCTCGACAGCCTCGTGGGCGACGCCGAGATCGACCTGGATCAACCTCTATCGGCGGAAGATGAATGAGTGATGCGAGGAAGCCTTTAACTATTCATGGATGGACTGTATTTGCTCACCCGCTGTTCTTAGCCGAACTGGACGCGCTCAGTGAGCAAGTCGCGGCACAGTTGCAGAAAGACCCGATCGGCTACACGAAAAAGAACGCGTACAAGCGGCTGGCCGCGATCAAACGATTGGCGTTTGACGTCATCCCGCAAGACCCGACCAAGCCTGAGTACCGTCAAGGTTCAGCGCTAGGAGGCGACCACAAGCACTGGTTTCGAGCGAAGTTCTTTCAGCAATACCGGCTGTTCTTTCGCTACCACACCCCCAGCAGGATAATCGTGCTGGCATGGGTAAATGACGAGACGAGCAAGCGGGCCTACGAGCGCACTGACGATGCTTACAAAGTCTTCCAGAAGATGCTGCTCACCGGCCACCCTCCTGATGATTGGGACGCGTTACTGCGAGAGGCAGGCGCGACAACACACAGATTTAAATCTTCACTGAACACCTAGTGCGGCTCTCACTGGCGTGTGACTGAGCGCCGCTACCGGGATTCATTCCTCGCGAGGCTTCACCACCACCGTACACGTCGTCCCCGCCGCCAGCAAAAACCCTTCCGGCACTTCATCGATGTGGATCCGCACCGGCACACGCTGCGCCAACCGCACCCAGTTGAAGGTCGGGTTCACATCGGCGATCAGCTCGCGGCTCTGGGGGTTGTCGCGGTCATAAATACCGCGGGCAATGCTCTCTACGTGGCCTTTGATGCGCTCGCCGCTCATCATCTGCAGCTCGGCCTGGTCACCCACCTTCACGTGCGGCAGCTTGGTCTCTTCGAAGAAGCCATAAACCCAAAACGAGTTCTCGTCGACCACCGCCATCACCGGCTCACCGGTGCGCGCATAGTCGCCCTTGTGGATGTTCAGGTTGGTCACATAACCGTCTACCGTGGCCACGATGTGCGTGCGCTTGAGGTTCAGCTCTGCGGCCGCCAGTTCGGCCAGGGCCTGTTGATAATCCGCCTGGGCCGAGTTGGCGATGTTGCTGGCGTCGTCGCGGTTTTCTTTGGAGATCACCAGGTTGTCCATGTCGGCGCGGCGCTTGGCGTTGACCTTGCGCATTTCCCAGGTGGCCTTGCGCGAGGCAACCAGCGCCTTGGCCTGGTCGACGGCCATTTGGTAGTGCTCAGGGTCGATCTGGATCAACAGGTCGCCCTTCTTCACCCGCTGGTTGTCCTTGACCGGTACACCCACCACGTAGCCGGGCACGTCGGCAGCGACGTTGATGATGTCGGCACGCACACGCCCGTCGCGGGTCCAGGGCGTGGTCATGTAGTGCAGCCACAACTGGCGGCCGATCGCCACGGCGGCCACCAGCACCAGCAGGGTGGCGATCAGGCTGAAGAACTTTTTCATCGAAGGTTTCTCACCAGTAGACAGACAGCGCGAGGGCGCCGAAAAGGCAGACGAACAGGCTCAGGCGCAGCAGCGCCGGGTGCCAGAAAAAGCGGTAGCCGTCATGGCTGGCGATGAAGCGGTCCAGGCCCCAGGCCAGGCCCAGGGCGAACAGGAACATCAAGGTCATGGTGGGCATGTACACGCCATGGAAGGCGATTTCACGGGGCATGATTTCACGGGGCATGGTGCAGTCCTTTCGCCGGTGCCAGCGGCGACTGTGGGTCCAGCAGGGAAGAACGGATGAAGTGCAAGTAGCTTTGCGCGCGGCGCAGCACCGAGGTGTCGAAGTGCCGGGCGAAGGGTTCGTCGGTGGCCTGCACGCGGCTGATGGCATGGTCCACCGCCACCAGTGCGCGCTCGTGGTTGCTGGCGCTGGGCTGCAGGAACAAACGCGCCAGGGCGCGGCCCATGACGCGGATGGCCTGGCGCCATGGCTGCGACTCGGCGTAGGCCGGGTGGATCGGGGCGCGGGCCTGTTCCTTGCGCAGCTCGATGATGGCGTGGCCGATTTCCAGCACGGTGAACATCCAGCCCATCAGCTCGCTCTGCACCTTCGGCTTGCCGGCAGCCAGGCCATAGGCTTGGTGCAGCAGGTCACGGGTGCGGCTCTCGAAGGCCGAACCCAAGCCGCGCAAGCGGCCACTGATGGCGAACAGCACCTGTTCACGCAGTTCCTGCTCCAGCCGGCTCCACAGCCAGCGGCTGTTGGGCGGCAGGATGATTGCCCCGGCCGCGGCGCAGACGAACATGCCGATGACCATGCCGATGTAGTCGTTGATGAAGGTGTAAGGGTCGTAGACGGTAAGGTTGTTGGGCACCGAACCGATGGCGAAAAACACCAGCAAACCGATGCCGTAACCGGCGTACGCCGGCCGCGAAGACAGGAACGCCCCCAGCACGAAGACCGGTGCCAGGACCATGCACAGCAGCGGAAATCCGTCGATCCAGGGGAACACGAAGAAGGTTTCGAAGAACCCGACGAAGGCCCCGATCGCCGTACCACAGGCCATCTGGAATGACATGCGCTTAGGGTTGGGCGAGGCCGCCGACAGGCCCACGGTGACCGTGGCGATCAGCGTCATCATGGCGCCGCTGGGCCAGTCGCTGAGCAACCAGTAACTGCCCAGCAGCAACAGCACCGCCGAAGCGCGCACGCCAGCAGCCAACGACACCAGCCAGCTGGTCTGCGCCACATAGGGCTCGTCCCACTGCTCGCGCTCGTGCTTGTGCACGGCCAGCGAGGCATGGGTCTCGGCATAGCTGAACATCTCGTCGACAAAGCGGTACAGCAGCTCGAAGGCAGTGTGGAAGTCGAGCAGGTCGGACTCGCTGGGGTTGGTTTGCAGATACTCGGCGCGCAAGCCACGCACCTGGGCTTGCAGGCCCTCCTTGTAGGCGGCCAGCTCAAGCGTCAGGCGCAGCGCGTCCGAATCGGTCAAGGCGCGGCCCACGTAGGGCTGAAGCAGTTCGACCAAGGTGTCCAGGCCCGGCTCGATGGCGCTGACAATCTGCAGCGGGCCACGGGCGCGCAGGCGTTCGAGCAGCCGGTGAAGGGCATTGAAGCGCGTGGTGATGGCCATGAACTCGCTGTTCATGCGCACCAACCGGCCACTGCGCCTGCGCATGTGCGGGTCTTCGAAGGCGGTGACGTTACGCAGGCTTTCCAGGCCCACCGCCTCGGCGATGAAGCGCACGTTGCTGCTTTCAAAACGGTCGCGCTGGCTATCACCGCGCAGGGCTTCGACCACCACGCCGGCGAACACACCAAAACGCTGATAGAGGGCGTTACGCATGGCGGCGCTGGCCGACTGCGGCAGGATCGCGGCGCTGACGAACGTTGAAACGAGAATCCCCAGGGCAATTTCCAGCACCCGCCACACGGCCGCCATAAAGGCTTGGTCGGGGTGCTCCAGCACCGGCAGGCCGATCATCGCTGCGGTGTAGCCGGCCAGCACGAAGCCATAGGCACGGAAGGTGCGGTAGCGCATCGCGCCAGCCGAACACAGGCCGACCCACAGGGCCAGGCTGGGCAGGAACAGCTCGGTGTTCTGCGGGAAAATGGCGATCAGTGCGACCATCATCGCCGAGCCTGCCAGGGTGCCGAGCACCCGGTAGAAACTCTTGGCGAACACGTGGCCGCTTTGCGGCTGCATGACGATGAACACGGTGATCATTGCCGTGCGCGGCTGCGGCAGTTCCAGGCGCATGGCCAGCCACAGGGTGATGAAGGCGGCGGCCAGCACCTTGAAGATGTAGACCCAAGTCACGCCATCGGTGCGCGCCCAGGCAAAGAAGCCCCGGCGCCACTCCAGGCTCTGCAGCCAGCGCACGGGCAGGCTTGAGGTGCTCATTCGGCGTTATCCGGCTGCTTGTCGAAAATGGCCAGGGTGGCCGGGGTTTTCGGTGCGGCCTGGCGCTCTTGCTCCGGCACGTCCTTGCCCGCTTGCAGGCCACCCCCAAGGGCGGTCACCAGCTCGGCATGGGCGATCAGGCGGGCGGCCTGCACCTGCTGCTGTACCTGCTGCTGACGGAACAGCAAGGTCTGCGCGTTGAGCACGTTGAGGTAGTCGGTCAGGCCACGCTGGAAGGCGACCATGGCGATGTCGTAGGTCTTTTGCGCGGCGGCGACCGATTCGGCGGCAAAGTGCGATTGCTCTTTCATCGACTCGCGGCGGATCAACTGATCGGAGATGTTCTTCAATGCACCGACCACGGTCTGGTTGTAGCGCGCGACGGCCATGTCATAGCCCGCTGAAGCGACGCCCAGTTGCGAGCGCAGGCGGCCGCCGTCGAAGACCGGCAGGCTGATTGCCGGGCCGACGTTGTAGTTGAACTTGCGCCCGGTGAGAAACTCCAGCGGGCCGCCGCCGGTGGCCATGAAACCGAGGCTGCCGACCAGGTCGACATTGGGGAAGAAGCCGGCATGCGCGACGTCGATGCCACGGGCTTGCGCGGCCACCTGCCAACGGCTGGCGACCACGTCCGGGCGCTGGCCGACCAGCTCGGCGGGCAGCGCCGATGGCAGCATGAGCGGGGCGCCAAGGGTCAGGGTCGGGCGCTGGATCTGCGCACCCTCCCCTGGCCCCTTGCCGGCCAGCGCAGCAAGCTGGTTGCGGGTCAGGGCGATCTCTTCGTCAAGGCTGTCGAGCTGACGATGGGTTTCGGGCAGCGGCGCTTCGGCCTGGCTGACTTCGAAATGGGTGCCGATGCCTGCGTCCAGCCGACGCTTGGCCAGGGCTAGGATCTGCTCCTGCTGCTCCCGTTCAGCCTTGACGATATCGCGCTGGGCGAAGTGCAGGCTCAGCTGGATGTAAGCACGCACCACGTTGTTCTGCAGCTCGAGCTGCGCCTGGCGAGCCTCGGCCACACTCATGTGCGCCTGGTCCACAGCCTGCTCGCTGGCATTGCGCTCGCGGCCCCAGAGGTCGAGGGCATAGCTGAAGCCGATGGCGGCGTTGTTGTCCCAGGTATTGGCGCCCGACAGTGCGCCAGGGCCGTAGAACTGATCCTCGGGCCAGTTGTGGCGCTTGAGTGTGGCCTGGCCGTTGGCTTGCAGCTTTTCTGCCGACTCGACCACACCGGCCATGGCCTTGGCCTCGCGCACGCGCGCCAGGGCCATGGCCAGGTTCGGGCTGCCCTCGACGGCCAATGCGACCCAGCGGTTCAGCTGGGGGTCGCGATAGGCCTGCCACCACTGCTGGTCGGGCCAGTGCGCGTCGGTGGCCGCTTCGCGTATCGCCGCGTCGGTGGTCAGGGTATTGGCGTGTAATGTCTTGCTTTGCGGGGCAATGCCCCAGGTTCCGATACAGCCGCTCAAGGTGAGGGTAAGGGCACAGGCACTGAACACTTGAAGCGTTCTGATGATGCGACGCGGCACAGCTGCGATTTCCCGAGGAAGAGGTGGAGGGGCCGGGCAATTCTAGGGGGCGGCAGGACTGGCGATAAGCGCATATTCCTGCGAATCTTTGTTACCAAACGCGCGATAATCAGCCTTTGGTCGAAGGCATCTTTTAATAACTTCGTCGTTACTTCGTGACACAATTTTGTCCTCTACCTTGAGAGTGACCCATGGACACCCTGCAAAATATGCGTGCTTTCAGTTGCGTAGCCCAGCTTGGCAGCTTCACGGCTGCCGCGGCGCAACTGGATACGACCACCGCGAACGTGTCGCGGGCGGTCTCCAATCTGGAAGCCCATCTGCAAACTCGGCTGCTCAACCGTACTACCCGCCGCATCGCGCTGACCGAGGCCGGCAAGCGCTACCTGATGCGCTGCGAACAGATTCTTACCTACGTTGAAGAAGCCGAGGCCGAGGCCAGCGACGCCCATGCCCGCCCGGCTGGGCAATTGAAGGTTCACTCCATGACCGGGGTGGGCCAACACTTCGTGGTCGATGCCATTGCCCGCTACCGTGAATCGCACCCGGACGTGACCTTCGACCTGACCATGGCCAACCGCGTGCCGGACCTGCTCGACGAGGGCTACGACGTGTCCATCGTGCTGGCCACCGAGCTGCCGGACTCGGGCTTCGTGTCGCAGCGCTTGGGGATCACCTACAGCATCGTCTGCGCCTCGCCCGACTACATCGTGCGCAACGGCATCGCACACAAGCCTGCCGACCTGCTCAAGCACGCCTGCCTGCGCATGGTCAGCCCGGTGATCCCGCTGGAGAAGTGGCTGTTCGATGGCCCGGAAGGCCAGGAAATGGTCAACATCACCAGCTCGCCGTTCCAGGTGAACACCGCCGACGCCATGAAAACCGCGATTCGCAGTGGCATGGGCGTGGGCGTGCTGCCGATCTATTCGGCCATCGACGGGCTGCGTGACGGCAGCCTGGTGCGGGTGCTGCCCGAGTATCGGCTGCAAGAGCTGAACCTGTACGCCATCTATCCGTCGCGCCAGTACCTGGATGCCAAGATCAAGACCTGGGTCGAGTACCTGCGCAATTCGCTGCCGGAAATTCTCGCAGCGCATGAGGCAGACCTGAAAACCCATCAGGTGCAGATCGCCAACTGAGAAACATGCTGCATTCAGGGGAGGAGCAATGGTAGGTTGCTAACCATTGCTTCCAGCGCCAGGACCATGGGAGGGCGATGCCCTCCATTCGCAGCACAAGGCTGCTCCTACAGCGACCTTTGTAGGAGCAGCCTTGTGCTGCGAATGACCGCAACGCGGTCAACTGCCTGGCAGTCCACCCTAGCCTTGCAGAGAGTTGCCGATGAAAAAGACCGTCCTGGCCTTCAGCCGCATCACCCCGGCCATGGCCGAGCGCCTGCAACAAGACTTCAACGTGATCCTGCCGAACCCCAAGCTCGGCGACATCAACGCCCAGTTCAACGAAGCCCTGCCCGAGGCCCACGGCCTGATCGGCGTCGGCCGCAAGCTTGGCCGTGCGCAACTCGAAGGCGCGGCCAAGCTTGAAGTGGTCTCCAGCGTCTCGGTCGGCTACGACAACTATGACGTCGACTACTTCAATGAACGCGGCATCGCCCTGACCAACACCCCCGACGTACTCACCGAAAGCACCGCAGACCTGGGCTTCTCGCTGATCATGGGCTGCGCCCGGCGCACGGCCGAGCTGGATGCCTGGACCAAGGCCGGCCAGTGGCAAGCCACCGTGGGCCCGGCGCACTTCGGCAGCGATGTGCACGGCAAGACCTTGGGCATCGTCGGCATGGGCAACATCGGCGCCGCCGTTGCCCGCCGCGGCCGGTTCGGGTTCAACATGCCAGTCATCTATACCGGCAACAGCCGCAAGGCCGCACTGGAGCAAGAGCTGGGGGCGCAGTTCCGCAGCCTGGAGCAACTGCTGGCCGAAGCCGATTTCGTCTGCATCGTGGTGCCGTTGTCGGAGGCCACCCGCAAGCTGATCGGTGCACGGGAGCTGAAGCTGATGAAGCCAAGCGCCTTCCTCATCAACATCGCCCGCGGCCCGGTGGTCGATGAAGCAGCACTGATCGAAGCCCTGCAGAACGGCACCATTCGCGGTGCCGGCCTGGATGTGTACGAGAAGGAACCGCTGAGCGATTCGCCACTGTTCAAACTGCCCAACGCCCTGACCCTGCCGCACATCGGCTCGGCCACCGCAGAAACCCGCGAGGCCATGGCCAACCGGGCGATGGACAACCTGCGTGCGGCGCTGCTGGGTGAACGGCCGCGGGATCTGGTGAACCCGCAGGTGTGGAAGCACTAAGCGTTTTCAACTGTTTTTATCGCGCCATTCGCAAAGCTCCTGGCGAATGGCGCGCGCCCTCTGCCCACGCCCCTTGCGATAAGCGAGCAATCTGAAACAACTCGCTTATTGGCCCATTGCCAACGCTACGTACCTATCATTTTTGCTAGGTGACACCCGCGACACCTCAGATTAACAATGCAGAAGAACACCACCTTCATTGCTATTCTGAGGACTACCCACGTGAAAAATCTCAACCCTATTTTTCGAGACATTCAATTTGATGACGTTGTAGAGATTCCGGGGATTGAAGAGAATCTCATCACGTCCGCCAAGATGGCAGAGTATTTAAATATAACCATCCCCCAAACAGACGAATGGCCGGTACCCTCCTATTTTTACATTACTCACTCCAGTGAGAGCGGCCAGTCAATCCTTGATCGCCAGTACGACAAACCACTTCCAGAGTCGCTACACTTCCAGCTCCCTTCGGATCGATTCAAAAAAAGTCAGAAACAAACCCTGCAATATGTATTAAAAACAAAAGATGGTTCTGAAAGGACAGTCACAACCTCTTTCACCGTCGACTTAAAAAAACCCATCCAAGCGCCTCCATTGGCGATGGATACCACAGCATTCAACCTCGCCTACTTCGACAACCATGACAGCTTAGATTTTACAGCCCCACCTTTCACTTATAACAGAGTTGGAGACCACTGCATGGTTAACATAACCGGACCCGAGAATATTAGCGTGACATTGACGACACCGCCTCGCGCGAAAGAGGATCAGCCCATCACAGGTAAAATCCCTAAAGATACATTCTTCATGGATGGAAAAGCCATATACGGAGATTATACCCTTGTATATACCGCCCTCTCACGCGCCGGTAACGAATCTAAAGATACAGAGGCCGTCACGGTCACATTCAGCGCATCGTGAAATCCGTACCGGGTGATATTTCACCCAACGATACTGCAGCATCACGGCCTGAGTAAGGGGACTGTAGCAATGCGTGTGGCGTTGAGTTTGCGAAACACCAGTACATTCCCCCCCATCACCAACGTCATCCCCAACAGCGCCGGCGCCGTCCATTGATACCCTTCGACAAACGCCGACACGTTTAAGGCCACCAGCGGGAACAGCACCGTACAGTAGGCTGCCCGCTCGGGGCCCATGCGCCCGACCAGGGTCAGGTAGGCGGTGAAGCCAATCACCGAACCCGGGATCACCAGGTACATCAGCGAGCCGATGTAGCGGGTGTTCCATTCCATGGCGAAGGGAATGCCGTTGAACAGGCAATAAACCGTCAGCATCGCCGCGCCATAGACCATGCCCCAGGCATTGGTGGTCATGGGCTTGAGCCCTGCTTTCTGCTGCATGCTCGACAGCATGTTGCCGGCCGAGAAGCACAGCGTACCGAGCAAAGCCAGGCCTAGGCCGTACAGGGTTTCGCGGCTGGCGGCATGGTGGGACAGTTCGGGCCAGAACAGCAGGCCCAGGCCCAGCAGCCCCAGTGCACCGCCACCCAGCACGTTGGCAGCGATCTTCTGGCCAAAGAACACCCGGGCGTTGAGTGCGTTCCACAGGGTCGCGGTGGAGAACACCACGGCGATCAGGCCGCTGGCGATCCACTGGCTGGCGGTAAGGAAGCACATGAAGTTGACGCAGAACAGGCACAGGCCTTGGGCCAGGCAGATCAGGTGGCCGCGGCGGTTCATGGGTTGCAGGCGACGGGTGAGCAGCAGGATGGCGAACAGGATCAACCCGGCCAAAGCGAAGCGATAGACGATGGACACCGGGATGGCGACCACGCCCAGTTGCAGTTTCAGGGCAATCCAGGTGGTGCCCCAGATCAGGACGGTGAGCAGGTACAGGGACAGGTTCATGTGGGTGGTTCCTTGGGCCTTTCAGAATCGGTGCCCGACGCTTCGCGGGGCCAGCCCGCTCCCACAAGTACCGAGCAGTCTTCGATTTCTGTGGGAGCGGGCTTGCCCCGCGAATCGAGGGCGCAGCCCTCGCCGAGGCCCTCAGTGTTCGCCCTCCTGGCCCTCCCCGCTTGCACAAACTTGCGCTTTTCCAACCCAGGGAGCTGTCAGCGCAACGCAAGCGCAGTACGATGGCCCCAGAGGAATCGCCCATGACCCCACTCTCCCAGCTGCACGTCTTCAACGCCATGCACGCCTCGCCCCACGCCCGCTTGGAGCTGAGCGCGCACCTGGGTGACGGCTTGGCTGCGGCGCTGTGGCGCAACCGCGACGATGCCCGCGATTACCAGGCGCCCAGCCATCACACGCTGTCGTGCTACATCGCCGATGGCACCGGCACCTTCCGTCGCCAGCGCCCGGCCGACAAGGGCGCACCGAACAAGCTGTGCATCATGCCGGCTGGCCATGAGTCGAACTGGGTGGTCAACGGCGCGATCCGCCTGGCGCACCTGTACGTCAGCGAGGCGCAGTTCGCCCTGGGTTGCGTGCGCCTGCTGGACCGTGAGCCGCGGGAATTGCAGCTGCAGGAGGCGACGTTCCTCGATGACCCGCAACAGTCGGCGCGCTTTCGCCAGTTGATCAACCTGGCCTGGGACGAGCCCGGCGAGCGCCTGCTGGCCAGCAGCCTGGCGCATGAAATCGTCGACCACGCAGTGCTCAGCCAGGTTGGGTTACGTCAAGGGCTGCGCCTGAAAGGCGGCTTGGCGCCGAACCTGCGTCGGCAGTTGGTGGAATACATCGAGGCGCACCTGGACCAGCCCATCACCCTCGGTAAACTGGCCCTGCGCTGCAACCTTTCCGAGTACCACTTCGCGCGCATGTTCCGCACCAGTTTCGGCTTGCCGCCACACCAGTACCTGCTGGCACGACGGCTGCACCGTGCTTGCCAGTTGCTGCGCTTGGGTCACCTGCCGCTGGGAGAGGTGGCGTTGCTGTGCGGGTTTGCCAGTGCCAGCCATTTCAGCAACCGCTTCCGCCAGGCATTCGGAGCGACGCCTGGCGACTATCGCACAGCCTTCAGCCCTTAGAACTCGAAGGTGCTGGACAGGCTCACCTGCCGCGCATCGCCAACTGCGACAAAGTACTGGTTAACTGCCGAGCTGTAGTAAACCTTGTCGAACAGGTTCTTCACGTTCAACTGCAGGCGCACGTTGTGTTCGTCGAGCTGGGTCTCGTACGTGGCAAACGCATCGGCGACGGCATAGCTGGGCAAGTCGAAGGTGTTGGTCGAGTTGCCCGAACGCTCGCCCACATAACGGGCCCCAGCACCAAAGCGCAGCCGGTCGCCACCGAACACGCGGCCAAAGTCATACACTGCCGAGAGTGAGCCACTGTGCTTGGCCACGTTCTGCAGGCGGTTGCCTTCAAGGTCCGGGTCTTTGGTGACCTTGGCATCGGTAAAGGCATAACTGCCGATCAGGCTCCAGCGTTCGCTGAGCTGCCCGGTCAGGTCAAGCTCCACACCGCGTGAATTGACCTCGCCAGCATTGCTGTAGACCGTCTCGCCGGTACCCGTGTCGAAGTTGGCGACCAGCACATTACGCTTGGTGATGTCGAACAGCGCCAAGGTGCCGGTCAGGCTGCCTGGCATGTCGAGCTTGGCCCCCAGCTCCCACGACTTGCCCTCTTCGGGCGCTACCGACGCATCCAGCACCACCCCGCCGGTCAACGGCGCAATGCTGGAGTTGGGCTTGAACGACTCGCTGTAGCTGCCATAGAACGACAGCTGGTCATCGACCTTGTAGACGATGCCGGCATGCGGCACCCAGGCCTGGCCGCTAGTGTCGGTATTGGCTTTGAACGGGCGACCGCGGCCGGCGTATTGGTCGAACTGCTGGAAGCGCGCCCCGGCCACCAGTATCCAGTGCTCGTCCAGGTGCAAGGCGTCCTGCACGAACAGCGCGTCGGTGCGCAGTGTGTCGGTCTGGTCGCTGTCGCTGGCGCGCACGCTGCTGCCCTCCACTTCCTGGCCGTAGACCGGGTTTTCATAGCTGAAGGTAGACTGCGCCGTCTGGCGGATCAGGTCGCCACGAAACACCTTGCGGTCTTCGTGATCGAGGCCGAACAACAGGTCATGCTGCAGGCCGCCCAGCTCGACGTTGCCCGCAAGGCTCAGGGTGGCGAACTGGTCGCGGCTCATGGCGTTGTGCGTGCCGTCGATGCTGCGCGTCAGCGTGCCCGTGGCTTCGTTGACGCCCGTCACGCGGACCTGGCTGGCGTCGTAGGTCTCGCGGTTGAAGCTGTAGCCGAAGTGCAGCTTCCAATCGTCGGCCAATTGATGGTCGACCTCCAGGCGATACAGGTCAGAGCGCCCTTCCATGTCGTTGAACGGCTCATCCAGGCGACGCGTGGCCGGAATGTCCAAGGGGTGGCCGTTGCTGCCAAAGGCGGTGCCGCGGTCGAACGGGTAAAGAAACTCGCGGTGCTCGTACGCCACCACCACCTGGGTGTCCTCGCCCAGCCAGGCCAGCGACGGCGCCACCAGCGATTCGCGGTGCACACCGAAGTTACGCCAGTAGTCCTCATCTTCGTGGTCGACGATCAGGCGGTAGGCGAAGTTGCTGTCGCCGAGTGCGCCGGTGCTGTCGAAACCACCACCGCTGCCATTTTTGCCGCTGCCGTAGGTCGAGCCACGCACCGTCAGGGCGTTGTACTGCTGCAGTTGCGGGCGCTTGCTGACCACGTTGATGACCCCGCCTGGGTCCTGGATGCCATACAGCAGCGAGGCCGGGCCCTTGAGCACTTCGACCCGCTCGGTGCTGGCATTAAGGCTGCGGCCCTGCACGATGGGCATACCGTCACGCATGATCGAGCCGTCGCGGTTGTCGCCAAAGCCGCGCTTCATCACGGTGTCGGAGGTGCCGCCAAAGTTGTTGCCCTGGGTAATGCCGCTGACGTTGGTCAAGGCATCATCGAGGTTGCGCGGGGCCTGGTCGCGAATGACCTGGGCCGGGACCACGTTGATGGCCTGGGGGATGTCCTGGTTCGGGCCCTGGCCACGCATGATCGAGGCCGTGGCTGGGGGCTGATAGCTGTAGGCGTCCATCTGCGAGGTCACGGTGGTGGCCTGCAGGTTGAGTGCACCGTCGCTGCTCACGGCTTCGAGGGTGAAGGTGCGGGCATCGACGCGGCGCCAGGCCAGGCCGGAAGTGCCCAGCAATTGCTGCAGCGCCTGCTCTGCGCTGAAGGTGCCGTTGAGGGCAGGTGCCTGCTGGCCAGAAAGCTCGAGGGTGTACACCACGCTCTGGCCGGTGGCTCGGCTGAAGGCATTGAGCGCCTGGGCCAAAGGTTGGCTCGGCTGGGCAAACGTGTACGCCTGTACCTGCTCGGCCGCCCCGGCCAGCGGTGCGATGGCGATGACAGGGAACACCGAAAGGCCGAGCCAGAGGGGGACGCAACGCGGGGTGAACTTCATGGACGCTGACCTGTAAGTGGGTGTTGATTGCGAATGAATCGCACTTCCACTCATTACACGGATGCCACGGCCTGTTACCTCATCCGTTATTTGAATTTTTTCCTGGGCCGGCCTCTTCGCGGGCAAGCCCGCAGGTTCTGGTACAGGTGCCTAATGGATAATCGTCAAACGCCCCAAGACGGTCTGCCGGGAAAAGCCCATCACGTTGCCCAGTGAGTCGAGCGCTGCCAAAGGCGCTTGCACCGGGAAACTGCCACTGACCTTACGCTGCCCCAACTCACCCTCGAGCAGCAGGATGCGCCCCGGGTAGTACCGCCCGAGGTCTTCGACCACCTGCGCCAGCGGCACCTGGTAGTAATTCAGCCAGCCCTGGCGCCAAGCCAGGCGGCTCTCGCTGTCTACGCTCACGGTGCTGCCCGCATGGCCGTGCACGTAAGCCAGCTGCTGATTGGCCGTCAGTTCACGGGCGACCACGCCTCGCCCCGGCGTCACCGCGACCCGCCCACTGCGCACTGTCACCTGCGCGCCATCCCCCTGCTCACGCACCTCGAACTGGGTGCCCAGCACCCGCACCTCACCGCCTGCGGCAGCGACCAGAAACGGCTCGCCGGTGTGGGTGACCTGGAAGAACGCCGCCCCGCGCAGCAGCCGCACACGGCGCTCGCCCTGGGCGAAGTCGACCGTGATTGCGCTGCCTGCATCGAGTGTCACCTGCGATTGATCGGCCAGGGTCACCTGGCGGACGTTGCCGGCGCTGCTGTAGTCGGCCTGCAGGTCCTGCAGCCAGTAGCCAGGGTGCCACCCCCCCACGATGCCAACCGCCAGCACCAGGCAGGCTGCAACCGCCAAGGCAGCGACGCGTTGGCGCCAACGGCCTCGGGCAGGCGCCTTGGCCATGGCATCCAGGTACTTTTGCAGGCCCTCACGCTCTTCATCGGCCAGCCGCGCCGCTGGCGCCGCGCTCATCTGCCACAGCGCCTGAGCCTGTGCGTACGCCTCTCGATGCCCCGGGTCGGCCAGCAACCAACGCTTGAACGCCGCACCTTGGGCTTGCTCAGGCTGTTCGTTGATGCGGCTCAGCCACTGCAGCGCGGCCTGTGACTGCGCGGCAGTGATCGGATTCGGACGGCTCATCGACGGGCGCTCCCTGGCCTGCGTAGGGTGGAAACGGGCTCGGCGACACTCGCCTTGCACGCTTCGAGGGCGCGCATCATATGCTTTTCAACGGCGCTCTGGGACAGTTGCATGGCCGTGGCGATCTCGCTGTACGTGCAGCCGTGGATACGATTGAGCAGGAAGATCTGCCGCGTGCGATCGGGCAAGGCACGCAACGCAGCCTCGATGCGTTGCAGGTCGTGATCGACCTCCAGGGCTTGCTCAGGTTCTGCAGCGCTGGACTGCTCATCCACGGCTTGCGTGGCTTCAGCCACGCGCTCGCGGCTGCCTTCGCTACGCAGGTGGTCGATGGCAAGGTTGCCGGCGCAGCGCAAAAGGTAGGTGTCCAGTGCTTCCACCTTGACCTCGGGACGGCGCCAGAAGCGCAGGAACAACTCCTGGACCAGGTCCGATGCCGTGGCCCGGCAACCGACCCGGCGGCTGACCAATGCCTCCATGCGCGCACGCTGCGCCAGAAACACCTGCACGAAGCGCGCACGGCCGCCAGTGTGGTCAGCGTCTGGCTCGATCACGTCACCCGGCTCGCTCACGGCGTCACACAGCAAGCACGGCCAACAGCGGGCCGAGCACCACGCTGACGGCAGCCAGGCCCAGCAACAGGCGGGGCTGGTACGGCAGGGCGAACACCCACAGGGTCACCCCCGCCATCAACACCGCTATCCATTCCACCAGGCCATGCGCCCACCCCCGCATGTGCACGCTGAGTACCAGCGACAGCACCAGCAGCAGCCAGCCACCGACGCGCAGCACACGCAACTGTTGCGCCTGGGGTTTGCGCCCAAGCAGCTCCTTGAAGTGTTTTTCCATGGCCAGGCACAGGGCGACGAAGCCCGCGAAGCCGATCAGCGCACTACCTAGCATCCGCTCACCTCGCCGCCCTCGACCGTCGGTTTTTGGGCCGCGCGTGAGGCGCGCTTGGTAACCGGCTTTGCCGGGCGCAGCATTTTGCTGGCCGTCCACGCCAGGAACACGCCGGTGGCCAGCGCCGTGAGGTCGAACCCGGCCATGGCCCAGTCGCCAGACCGCAATGACTGATCGAGGCCCTGGCCTGTGGTCAGGCCATTGAGCAGCGGCAGCAAGGCGAAGGCCAGCGCGCCCAGCGCCAGTTGCTCGCCCCAGGCGCGGCGCCCGGATCGCAGCACGGCATGCACCAGCGACAATGCCCAGACCAGGAAGAACGTGTTGACCTCCCAATCGGCGCGGCCCTCGGCAGCCACAGGGATCAGCCGATTGGCCCAGAAGAACCCTGCCACCGCCAGCAGCAGGCCACTCATGCTGGCAATGTTGAGCACCTCGACCAAGCGCAATTCGCCGGGCATGTGCGCGCTCTTGGCATGCTTGAGCTGACGCTTGCCCAGCCACATCACCAACCCTGTGCCGATGACTGCTGTGCCGGCCACGCCGAAGACAAAGTACAACCAGCGCAGCCAGGGCCCGGCGAAATTGCCCATGTGCAGGCCGGCAAAACTGAAGGCCGTCATCATCGCCCCGCTCTCCGGTGCACCCTGGGCCAGCAGCGCGCCGCTGGCGCCGTCGAAGGTCCAGTGGGTGCTGCGTCGGTAGGCGACGTTGTCGGCCGAGGACTGGGTGAAGGTGACCCGGGCGTTGCGGTCACCGGGGTTTTGCAGCTGGATGAAACCGATGCGTGCACCCGGCGCCAGTGCCTCGACTTTGGTGTACAGCGTCGGCAACGGCACCAGGGGCGTCGCGACGTTGGCAGCCTTGGGCGCATCGTCGCGGCCGAACAGCTCGTTGAAGTACTCGCCGGTATTGCCGCCATAGCTGGCCAGAATGCCGGCAGGCATCACCATGTACATGAACAGCACCAGGCTGCTGTAGCTGATCATCAGGTGGAACGGCAGCACCAGCACGCCGATTGCGTTGTGCCCGTCCAGCCACGAGCGCTGGCCTTTGCCAGGGCGGAAGGTGAAGAACTCTTTGAAGAGCTTCTTGTGGGTGATGATCCCGGTGACCAGGCCCAGCAGCATGATGAAGGCACAGAACGTCGACAGCCAACGGCCGAACGGGTACGGCATCTCCAGCTGGAAGTGGAAGCGGTAGAAGAATTCGCCGCCACGGCTGTCGCGCGCCTCGACTGGCTGGCCAGTCTGCGCATCGAGGCTTTTGCTGACAAAGCCGCGGCGCCCTGCCTCGGGGTCGCGCCAGCCCACGTTCAGCGCCGCCTCGCGCGCGTTGGGCAAGCGGATCATCCAGTTGCTGGCGTGCGCGGCATTGGCCTCCAGGTAGCGCTGGGCCAAACCCAGGCTGTTTACCGGGTCGAGCGCATGGCTGCGCACCTCGGGCTGGGTCCAGTGGTTGATCTCGTCCTTGAAGTACGAAAGCGTGCCGGTGAGGAAGATGGCGAACAGCAACCAGCCGAAGATCAGGCCGGTCCAGGTGTGCAACCAGGCCATGGCCTGGCGAAAGCCTTCTTTCATGGGTTTTTCATCCAGTAGGCAAAACCGCTGACCGCGCCCAGCACCACGCTTGGCAACAGCACGCCCCACCAGGCACGCCAGGCGCTACGGCAAGCGAAGCACCAGATGAACGCCAGCACGTAGAAGACGAACGACAACAGCAAGCCCGTGAGGGTCGCGTCGACCCGTGGCAAGGGCGCCAGCAGGGCGATGCTGACACTGGCCATGGATGCCAGCAGATAACCACCCAGCGTTGCAGCCAGGCAGCGTGAGGCCACGGCCAGGCGGTAATTGAGTGGAAGACCGGCGGCGTTGCGCTTCATGGCAGAGGTCCGGGCATTTTCGGGGCTGCAATAATAATGATTTCAATTCGCATAAGCAAAATATTGCCGTGGCTTCGCCGCCCATCGCTGACGAGGCGGCGATGCGGCCCTGGAGGATTGCCGAGCGCCGGGCCGACCACTACAATGCGAACAATTCTTACTTCCAATCGCGCATTCAGGCGCCGGAGTATCCACGGTGTCCAGCGCCCTTTCCTCCGCGGTCGAAGGCCTCTATCACGCCCATCACAACTGGCTGACCGGCTGGTTGCGCCGCCGCCTTGGCTGCCCACAGAGTGCCGCCGACTTGGCGCAGGACACCTACGTACGCCTGCTTCAGGCACGCGAAACACCGCAACTGATCGAACCCCGGGCGTTCCTGGCCACGGTCGCCAAGCGGGTGCTGTGCAATCACTTCCGGCGCCAGGAACTGGAGCGCGCCTACCTCCAGGCCTTGGCCCAAGTGCCGGAAGACGTGGCACCGAGCGAAGAACAGAAAGCGATCATCTTCGAGACGCTGCTGGAGCTCGACCGCCTGCTGGATGGCCTGCCAGCGCTGGTCAAGCGTGCCTTCCTGCTGGCGCAAGTCGACGGCCTGGGCCAGGGCGAGATCGCGCGTGAGCTGAACGTGTCACTGGCCACGGTCAAACGCTACCTGAACAAGGCAGCCATGCGCTGTTATTTCGCCCTGTGAATGCGCAGTTTTCCCCGCAGGTAGCCGAGCAAGCCGTGCACTGGCTGATCGAGTCTCAGGGCGATGAGTTTGACCGGGCCCAGCAGTTGGCGCTGGAACACTGGTTACAAGCCGACCACGAGCACCAGCGCGCCTGGGCGCATATTCAGCAGGTCAATCAGCGGCTACACGGGGTGGCTTCGCCCGTGGTGCATGCGACGCTGCAAGCGCCGCCATCGGCCGCTCGACGGCGTGCGCTCAAGGCCCTGTTGTTGCTCGGTGTGGCCAGTGCCACAGGGTTGGGGCTGCAGCAGCACAACCCGTTGCCAGGGCTAATGGCCGACTACCGCAGCCCGGTCGGCCAGCGTCGGCGGCTGAACCTGGAAGACGGCAGCCTGCTGCAACTCAATACCCGTAGCGCCGCCGATGTGCGCTTTGATGGGCACCAGCGGGGGGTGCGCCTGCTCGAAGGCGAACTGGCGCTGGAGGTGGCCAAGGATGCCCGGCCCTTGCTGCTGAGCACCGGCGAAGCTGCGCTGCAGTTGGACAGCGGCCGTTTCAACGTGCGCCAGTACGACGGGTTCAGCCTGGTGTCGGTGTTCAGTGGCGTCGCCACTGTGTCGGGTGAGGCCTTGCTGGCAGGGCAACAGGCCCGATTGGGGGGCAACGGCTGGCGGGCGGTCACAGCGCTGGACCGCAATGCCGGGGCCTGGGTCGACGGCATGCTGGTAGCGTCGCAGATGCGCCTGGGGGATTTCCTGGCCGAGCTCGGCCGCTACCGGCAGGGGCAACTGGGGTGCAGCGAGCGGGTCGCCGACTTGCGGATTTCCGGGTCTTACCCGCTGGATGACAGTGAGCGAATTCTGCAGATGCTGGAGGTGGCATTGCCGGTGCGGGTGCGACGGTTTACCCGGTACTGGGTGACGGTCGATAGCCTGACGTGAGGTTGCCGGGCCTACACGTAAAGCGCCACCCTCGCAATCACTACAGCCGTGGGAGCGGGCTTGCCCCGCGAACACCGGCGAAGCCGGTGCCATGCACCGCGTAGCCCCATTCGCGGGAAAAGCCCGCTCCCACAGGGTCCTCACAAGGTCTGAGCCTGCGCAGTTACCTGTGGGCGCTGGCTTGCCGGCCATAGGCTGCACAGCAGCCGCAGATTTTTTGCATTCACCTGAGCCATTTCCCAACGTTCGCGTGACAGACAAGGCAAACCCTTTCTCTCAGGACCTCACCCATGCCGTTGCGCCCCAGCCCCCTCGTCCACGCCCTGCTGCTCGCCACCACCCTCGGCCTCGCCAGCCCCGCGGCCCACGCCGAAGCGCGCACTTACCACATCGCCGCCGGCTCCCTTGAAGACGCCCTCAACCAGTTCGGTCGCGAGAGCGGCGCATTGATTTCGTTCGGCTCGCAACTGACCCAAGGCATGAACACCCCAGGCCTGGACGGCCAGTACGACGTGCGCCAGGGCCTCGACGCGCTGCTGCGCGGCAGTGGCCTGCAAGCCCGGCAAGAAACCGACAACGCCTTCAGCCTGCAGCCGCTGAGTGCCGCCAGCACCAGCGCCGCCGTCGAGCTGGGGGCCTCAACGGTGGTCGGCGACTGGTTGGCCGAAGCCCAGCAAGACAACGTCTTCGAACACCCCGGCGCCCGCGACGTCGTGCGCCGTGAAGCCTTCGAGCGCAGCGGCGCCACCACCGCGCGCGAAGTGCTCAACCGCATCCCGGGGGTGAATGCGCCAGACAACAACGGCACCGGCAGCCATGACCTGGCGCTGAACTTTGGTATCCGTGGCCTCAACCCACGCCTGGCGTCGCGCTCCACCGTGCTGATGGACGGCATCCCAGTGCCGTTCGCGCCGTACGGCCAGCCTCAGTTGTCACTGGCGCCGATCAGCATGGGCAACATGGATGCCGTGGACGTGGTGCGCGGCGGCGGCGCGGTGCGCTATGGCCCGCAGAACGTCGGCGGCATCGTCAACTTCGTGACCCGTGCAATCCCCGAGGAGGCCACCTTCAAGGCCGCCATGCAAAACCAGATCAGCCCGTCCTCGAGCCACGACGGTTTCAAGAACAGCGCCAACCTGCTGGTCGGCGGCACCAATGCCAACGGCCTGGGCGGCGCCCTGCTCTACTCTGGCACCCGTGGCGGCGACTGGCGCGAGCACAGCGACACGCAGATTGATGACCTGATCCTCAAGGGCAAACTGCAACTGGATGAGGCCAATAGCCTGCACGCCATGGCCCAATACTACGAAGGCGAAGCCGACATGCCCGGCGGCCTGAGCACTGCCGATTTCGATGCCGACCCGTACCAATCGACGCGCCTGAAGGACAAGTTCTGGGGCCGTCGCACGCTGGTCAACGTCGGCTACGACTACAAGCAGGACGACCGCCAGTTCAGCGTCAACAGCTTCTTCACCAAAACCCTGCGCAGTGGCTACCTCGACCAGGGCAGCTTCGTTTCGCTGTCGCCGCGCGAATACTGGGTGCGCGGTATCGAAACCCGGTTCTCCCAAGGCGTTGCGCTGGGTGAAAGCTGGCACGAACTGGGCATCGGCTACCGCTATGTCAACGAAGCCGGCCACGAATTGCGCTTCCGCGAACCGGTCAACGGCGACCTGCCGACCACTGCCAGCCGCAACGACCGCGATACCCGCGGCAGCACCGAAGCCCACGCCATCTACCTGGACGACCGTATCGACATCGGCCGCTGGACCATCACCCCGGGCGTACGCTACGAGATGATCGACTCCGAACAGAGCAACACGCTCAATGGCCAGCGTTACCAGGGCAGCTACAACACCGCGTTGCCGGCGTTGAACGTGATGTACCACCTCACCGACAGCTGGAACCTGTATGCCAACACCGAGGGTTCGTTCGGCAGCGTGCAGTACAGCCAGATGCCCAACCGCGTCAGCAGCGGTGAAGTAAAACCCGAAAAAGCCCGCACCTGGGAAGTCGGCACCCGCTACGACAATGGCGACGTGCAAGCGGAGATCGGCGCGTTTCTGATCAACTTCGACAACCAGTATGAAAGCAACCAGACCAACGATTCGGTGATTGCACGCGGTGAGACCCGTCACCAAGGCATCGAGACCAGCATCCGCTATGCCCTCGACGGCCTGAGCCCGTCACTGGCCGGCTTCGACGTGCATGCCAGCTACGCGTTCGTCGATGCCACCATCCGCGAAGACGGCCCGAACAAGGGCAATCAGGTGCCGTTCTCTTCACGGCACAAGGGCACCTTGGGCGTCGGCTACACCGAAGGCCCGTGGCAGTTGGACCTGGATAGCAGCTTCCAGAGCAGCCAGTATGCCGACAACGCCAATACCGGCGAGGAAAGTGCCGATGGCAGCACCGGGCGTATCCCCGGCTACATGCTGGTCAGCACCCGCGCCGGGTATGACTTTGGCCCGCAGATGTCGAACCTGAAGGTGGCGGTAGGCGTGAAGAACCTGTTCAACCACGAGTACTACACGCGTTCGTTCGACGACAACAACAAGGGTAAGTATGTGGGTGAACCACGGACCCTGTACGTGCAGACCTCGGTAGCCTTCTGACGAAACCCGGGGGTCGCTGCGCGGCCCTCGCCTTGCAGTTGCAACAAGAAATTTATTTTCAAAAAGGGCTTGAAATCATTCCGCCGTTGCCTGACCTTAGAGTCAAGAGGCGCAGAAATTCCAAGGGTCTCAAGGGCCTAGGCACGCCTCCATGCGAGCAAGCTGAATAAGGATTGAATCATGCAAATCCAGGTCAACAGCAGCAACCATATCGAAGGTAACGCCCGGCTCGACGAGTGGGTCCGCAGTACGCTGGAAAGCTCACTGGAACGTTACGAGGACGACCTCACCCGCATCGAGGTGCACCTGCGCGACGAGAACGGCGCCAAGCCCGGACCGCATGACAAACGTTGCCAAATGGAGGCTCGCCCGAAAGGCCACCAACCGATTTCCGTGACCCACACCGCCACCTCGCTGGACCAGGCGGTCGATGGCGCCGCCACCAAGCTCAACCACGCGCTTGAACACTTCTACGGCAAGTTGCGCAGCAAGCGCGGCGTGCTGGAGCTAAGTGACCCCGACGCCTGAGGGTGGTAACAAAACGCCCGGCCTAGTGCCGGGCGTTTTCGTTTCTGTCGATCAACGGCGCTGAACCAACGCGCGCTCATGCCGGTCAACCCCTGCACTCAATCGCTGCAGAATGCATGACCATGAACAACCCCTTCGCACAGATCAGCGCCGCCTTCGCCCCCGAGTACCGGGTCAACCTGAGCATCGTCGACCTGGATGGCAGCATCATGCTCACCCTTGCCGACGACGCTGGCGTGGTCGCCAAGCGCCTGATCAGCCAGGCTCAGCGTAACGACCCGGTGCGCTTGCAGCGGGTCATCGACAGCATCCGCCTGGGCCTGGCCATCGAACTGAGCCAGAACCCGATGCAAGTGCTCGCCGCACTCACCCGCGATGCGCAGCATGCACCGCGTCATTTCGTGGCCAACTGAGGGCTACTTGCCCTCGTCCACTTCCTTGCCATTGGCATCCAGCACCTTGGTCGAGGGGTAACGGTACGACGCGTAGCGCACCACCAGGATCGAGAACGCCAGCAACAGGATGCCACCGCACAGGTACAACAACCCCTCGTCCGGCGCCTTGTGGTGCGACACATCGCCGATCAGCAGGCGCGTCAGTGCGGTGATCGCCACGTACAGCAAAAAGCGGATGGGCATGTGGTTGGTCTTGAAGTAGATCCCGACCATAGCCCCCAGCTCCAGGTAGATGAACAGCAGCAGGATGTCATCGACACTGACCCCGCCCTTGCCGAGCATGTCCAGGAAGGTCATCACCGCCGCGTAGGCGGTGATGGCGCCAATGCCGAATAGCGCCAGATAATGGAATGCCTCGACGCACAGGTTGCCCAGCGAGTCAGCCGAGCCGTGCAGGCCCTTGCGCAGCTTTTCAGCCCATTTGATGTTCACGATTGTCCCATTCCCCGATACGCCATGAAGGATGATGCGTCACCTGTGTGACGCTTGTGCCATGCAGTTAAAGGGCCAGGCCCTCGCCTTGGAAGGCGACCGATTGCCGCAAGGCACCTGTGGGCTACGCTTTTGCCGGAAGATTCTGGTTGCGCAACGATGCCCAATGCCATTACTGTATAAAGATACAGTAAAACGCAACCCAACCAGCAAAAAGGCATAGAGGTGATGAATGGCCGTCGAAGTGGTGTACCGCAGCAGCCGCGACCCGGAGCGCTTGTTCATGGATAAGGCCGAAGCAGATCGTCACGACAAGATGCTCGAACTGGCCGAGCGCCTGGCAGAAGTGCTGCACAAGGCGGTGCCATCGCTGACTGAGCAACAGGTCGAAGAAGCCGGTATCTACATGGCCAAGAACCGCGACGTGTTCGCACGGGCGTTCAAGAGCCAGCCAGATGCGTTGGCAGAGTTGCTCGAAGGCCAAGCCCAGTAAGAGCAGCCTTGGGCTGCTCCTACAGGGGAAGCGTCAGGCTTAGCCGTAGAGCAGCCGCTCTGCGAGCATCTGCGCCACCCGCGCCGGCGAGCGCTTCTCTGCCTGGGCATGGCCAAACACTTCGGTGAGCCGCGTAGGAATGCGCGCCAGGTGCGCGGTGATGGTCCCCAGGTCTTCGCCCCGATGGGTCAACGCTACGTAGATCAGCCCACCGGCATTGATCACATAGTCGGGCGCATACAGTATCCCGCGCGATTCCAACTGGTCGGCAACCTGCAGGGTGGTCAGCTGGTTGTTCGCCGCCCCCGCCACCGCCGCACAGCGCAGCTGCATCACGCTCTGCCCGTTCAGCACAGGCCCTACGCCACACGGGGCGAAGATGTCACAGGGGGTGCTGATCAAGGCATCGTTGGTCACCGGGTGGGCATTGAACTGCTCGACCGCCAACCGCACCCGCCCGGGGTCCAGGTCGCTCACCAACAGCTCTGCACCCGCCGCGTGCAGTTGCTCGGCCAAGGCATAGCCGACGTTGCCCAGCCCTTGTACGGCCACCCGCAAGCCTTCCAGGTTGTTACTGCCCAGCCGTGCTTTCGACGTGGCGCGGATGCCGGCGAACACACCCATGGCGGCATGGGGCGAAGGGTCCCCCGAGGCTGTTGTGCTGGTCACATGCGGCGTGCTCTGCGCGATGCAGTCCATATCCACCGTCGAGGTACCGCTGTCCACAGCCGTGATGAAGCGCCCCTGCAAGGTATCGACGAAACGGCCGAACGCCTCGAACAGCGCAGCGCGGTTTTCCACATGGGGGTTGCGCATGATCACAGCCTTGCCGCCGCCCAAGGCCAAACCGGCCAGCGCGGCCTTGTAGCTCATGCCCTGGGCCAAACGAATCGCGTCGACCATGGCGCTCTCGTCATC
This sequence comes from Pseudomonas sp. NGC7, assembly GCF_047159675.1. Classification (NCBI taxonomy): domain Bacteria; kingdom Pseudomonadati; phylum Pseudomonadota; class Gammaproteobacteria; order Pseudomonadales; family Pseudomonadaceae; genus Pseudomonas; species Pseudomonas sp. NGC7. The sequence continues at coordinate 5,306,198 of NZ_BAAFZY010000001.1, forward strand.
GGCGTAAGGCAGGTAGCGACAACCGCCCATGGCGGGGCCCAGCTGCTCGCTGTGGATCGCCACCACCGCCTTCAGCCCCGTTGGCGGGTCGATGAACAGGTGCAGCGATTGGGTACGGGTGCTTTGCATTAGCGCGAACATCGACGGGCTCCCCAGCGAGGTGCTCCTATCAGTATAGGCAGGCCCAAGTACGGGAAGCCTCGGTCAGACCACTGGACGAAACCGCGCGCCACAGCTAATAGTTAAACGTGTGTGGAGAAGCCCCATGAAGCCACGTCAAGCCTGCCTGGCCTGCCTGGAACGCGAGCCCGTCGCCCTGCTGGAAGCCGCATTGTGGATGGCCGCCGAGCACGACCGTAGTGTCGAGCCCGCGAACAGCCTTGCCCTGCTGCACGACCTGCACCGCGAGATCAGCGCCAACCTGCCGATGCTGCCCCTGTGCGAACTGGCCCAGCCGCTGCTGCGCCAACTCAATGCACTGGGCTTTCAACAAGATGAATATCACCCGTTGCGGCCGCACGCGGCGATGATGGACAAAGTGCTGCAGCGCCGCCGTGGCCAGCCATTGACCTTGGCCATCCTGGCCTTGGAGCTGGCTGGGCGCCTGTCGATCCCGCTTGAAGGCGTTGCATTTCCCGGCCATTTCCTGCTGCGCGTGCCCGGCGCCGACCACCTGCTCGACCCTTGCGGCGGCAGGCGCTTGTACCCCAGTGATTGCCGCGACCTGCTCGCCCGCCAGTTCGGCCCACACGTGCCGCTGAGTGCAGAGCACATGCGCACGGCCAGCCCTCGGCAAATGCTGCAACGCCTGTCACGCAACCTGCGCCAATTGCACATCAGCAACGACAACCACCTGGCTGCGTTGATCGACGCCGAACGGGTAATGCAGCTGGGCCCGGTGCAAGTCAGCGACTACACCACCCGCGCATCGCTCTACCAGTTTCTGGATTGCCCGCAGGCCGAACGCTTCGACTTGGAGCATGCCCTGCTACTCACAGAAGACCCGGTCCAGCGCCTGAAGCTTTCCGAGCGGATCGGCAAACTCCCGACGGTGAACCGTTCGATTCACTGAGCCGGGGTATCCGGCTGCTGCGAAGGATGCGCCTGGATGAACGCCGGGTGTTGGGCTGCCAGGGCGGCGACCCGACGAATGCGCGGGTAACCGCCGAGGTCGATGTTGAACCGCTCGGCAGCGTACACCTGCGGCAGCAAGTAGACATCCGCCAAGCCCGGCGTGTCGCCAAAGCAGAAGCCGTGGTCGCCGATCAGTTGCTCGACCGCCGACAGCCCTTGGCCGATCCAGTGCGCGATCCACTGGTTGACCTGAGGCTCGTCCTGCCCTGCCTGGCGCAGCTGGTTAAGTACGCTGACGTTGTGCAATGGGTGGATATCGCAGCCGATGATCGCTGCCACACCACGCACCTTGGCCCGCGCCTCGGCCGTGTCCGGCAGCAGCGCAGGGTGTGGATAAACCTCTTCCAGGTACTCGATGATCGCCGGTGACTGCACCAACAGCGCACCGCTGTCGGTGCGCAGGGCCGGTACACGGCCCTGCGGGTTCACGGCGACATAGTCCGCACCGCGCTGCTCGCCCTTGAGCAGGTTGACCGGCAAGGACTGGTAACCCAGCCCCTTCAGCGCCAGCGCGATGCGCACCCGGTAGGACGAGGTGGAACGGTAGTAGGTGTACAGCTCCATACCCCTGCCCCCTCAGTTGGCTGCGATGACTGTGCCGCGGCATTCGCCGAAGCCGATGCTGGCCACGCCATCACGCGTGCAACGGGCACGCAGGATGATTTCGTCGCCGTCTTCGAGGAACTTGCGCACCTCACCGCTGGCCAGCTCCACCGGCTGCTTGCCGCCCTCGGTGATCTCTAGCAGGCTGCCAAAAGAGCCTGGCGTTGCCCCCGACAGCGTGCCCGAACCGAACAGGTCGCCCGGTTGCAGTTGGCAACCGTTGACGCTGTGGTGGGCAACCATCTGCGCCACGGTCCAGTACATGCTGCGGGTGTTGCTCAGGGTCAGCCGGTGAGCCGCAATGCCTTGCTCGCGCATGCGCTCGGTCAGCAGCAGCACTTCCAGTTCGATATCGAACGCACCCTTGGCCTGGTCACGTGCATCCATCAGGTAGGACAGCGGCTGCGGATCGCCTTGCGGGCGCGCCGGCTGCGCAGTGCGGAACGGCTCCAGGGCCTCGGCCGTCACCACCCAGGGCGAAATGCTGGTAATGAAACTCTTGGACAAAAACGGCCCCAGTGGCTGGTATTCCCAGGCCTGGATATCACGCGCCGACCAATCGTTGAGCAGGCAGAAGCCGGCGACATGCTCGGCGGCATCACCCACCGGGATCGACTCACCCATGTCGTTGCCCTGGCCAATCCAGATACCCAGCTCCAGCTCGTAGTCCAGTCGCGCGCAGGGCCCGAAGCTTGGCTCGGTGTGCCCGGCCGGCAGGGTTTGGCCTTTGGGGCGGCGCACATCGGTACCGGAGGGGCGAATGGTCGAAGCGCGACCGTGGTAACCGATTGGCACATGCTTGTAGTTGGGCAGCAGCGGGTTGTCCGGGCGGAACAGCTTGCCGACGTTCTTGGCGTGTTCGATGCCGACATAAAAGTCGGTGTAGTCACCGATCTTGGCGGGCACATGCAGTCGGCAATCCGCGGCGGGGTAAAGCGCCGCTTTCAGCGCCGACTGGTGTTCGCTGTGTTCGCCGAGCAGCGCCAGCAGGCGCTCACGCAGGGCGACACGGGCGCCACGGCCGAGGGCGAAGAAGGCGTTCAACGCACCACCGCGGGTAGCCTCCACCGCAGCCTTGGCCTCGCCGTCGAACAACCCCGCAGCGAGCACCGCTTCCAGGTCAAGGATGGCATCGCCGATGGCCACGCCGCAGCGCAGCGCTTCACCCGGCCGACTGAAGATGCCCAACGGCAGGTTCTGCAGCGGGAAATCGCTGTGCCCGTTGGCATGCTCGACCCAGCTACGGGTAATGGCGGTCTGGTTCATGGGTTATCTCCGGTTCGGGTTGAAGGTGCTCGGCAAGGTGGCCCAGCAACTATCGTAGTCGGCCTGCAATTGCGGGCATTCGAGCGCATGGCGGCTCGGGCGCAGCACTTGGCTGGTCTCGAACATGAAGGCCATTGTGTTGTCGATCTTGTGCGGCGCGAGGTCGGCGGCGATGGCCTTGTCGCAAGTCTCGGCGTCGGGGCCATGGGCGCTCATCACCCCGTGCAGCGAAGCCCCGCCCGGCAGGAAACCCTCGGCCTTGGCATCGTAGGCACCCTGGATCAGGCCCATGAACTCGTTCATCAGGTTGCGGTGGAACCATGGCGGACGGAAGGTGTTCTCGGCCACCATCCAGCGTGGCGGGAAAATCACGAAGTCCATGTTGGCCAGGCCATGCACGCTGGTGGGCGACGTCAGCACGGTGAAGATGGACGGGTCCGGGTGGTCGAAGCTGACCGTGCCGATGGTGTTGAAGCGGCGCAGGTCGTATTTGTAGGGCACGTTGCTGCCATGCCAGGCGACCACGTCCAGCGGCGAATGCTGCAGCTCGCAAGCCCAGTGTTCGCCGAGGAACTTCTGCACCAGTTGCACCGGGCCCTCGGCTTCTTCGTAATGTGCGACCGGCGTGAGGAAGTCGCGCGGGTTGGCCAGGCCGTTGCTGCCGATGGGCCCTAGGTCCGGAATGCGCAGCGGCGCGCCGTGGTTTTCGGCCAGGTAACCACGCGCCTGGCCATCGAGCAGCTCGACGCGAAACTTCATGCCCCGTGGGATCACAGCGATTTCCAGCGGCTCGACGTCCATGACCCCAAGCTCGGTAGCGATGCGCAGGCGGCCCTGTTCCGGCACCAGCAGCAGTTCACCGTCGGCATTGAAGAACACCCGCTCCATGGAGCGGTTGGCACTGTAGATGTAGATGCTCACGCCCGCCGGTTTATCTGCGGGCGCGTTGGCCACCATCGGCACCCAGCCTTCGATGAAATCGGTGGGCTCGGCAGGGATGGGTTGCGGGTTCCAGCGCAGGCGGTTTGGGGTGACGGCGCCCAGCGGCCCACTCAGCGGCTGACGTGCCAGGCGCTCGAAGCGTGGGTGCAGTGCAGACGGGCGTATGCGGTACAGCCAGGTGCGGCGCAACTCACTGCGGGTCATGGTGAACGCCGTGCCCGAAAGCAGTTCGGCATACAAGCCGTAGGGGGCTTTCTGCGGCGAGTTCTGCCCGACCGGCAATGCACCTGGCAGTGCTTCGCTGGCGAACTCGTTGCCGAAGCCGCTCAGGTAGTGAAGGTCGGGGGACGTGTCGCGGTTCATCGATGCCTCCGGGCTCTGGCAGAGCCGTTGCTGGCAGCTGGCTGCTGGGGTGGCAGCACGTCTGCATTGTTTTTATCGTAATCAGATTACGAATAACGTAATTTGCTACGGGCAAGGCGTCAAGCTATAAAGGCGCGACTCGACGAATCCGGATACCTATGCCCATGGCCAAAGCCAGCTCACCCACCGATAACGGCAAGCAGAAGGTCCGCTCGGCGGAAGTCGGCACCGATATCCTCAAGGCACTCGCCGAACTCTCCCCTTCCACGTCGCTGTCACGCCTGGCGGAGCATGTGCAGATGCCCGCCAGCAAGGTGCACCGCTACCTGCAGGCGCTCATTGCCAGCGGCTTTGCCGAACAGGATGGGGCCACCAACCACTATGGCCTGGGGCGTGAGGCGTTGCGCGTGGGGTTGGCGGCATTGGGCAGCATCGATGTGCTGAAGATTGCGGCGCTGCCGTTGTCGCAGCTGCGCGATGAGTTGAACGAGAGCTGCTTCATTGCCGTCTGGGGCAATCAGGGTGCGACCGTGGTTAGCATCGAGCCTGCTGTGCGTGCGGTTACGGTGGTTACCCAGATCGGGTCGGTGCTGCCGCTGCTCAGTTCGTCCACCGGCCTGGTGTTCGCCGCCTACCTGCCGGCACGCGAAACTGACGAGTTGCGCGACCGGGAGCTGGCAGCGCTGCAGCACAGCGCCAGCGATTATGCGGCCGTGCTGGAGGGGATCCGTGAACGTGGCCTGCACCATGTGCATGGCCTGTTGATGCCGGGTGTGGATGCGCTGTCTGCACCGGTATTCAACGCTCTGGGGCAGATCGCTGCGGTGATGACCGTGGTCGGCCCGACGTCGATTTTCCATGCCGACGAGCACGGGCCTGCGGCGCAGCGGCTGCTGGCTGCAGCGCGTGATACCAGTTGGCGGATGGGGTACGCGGCTGAAGGGTGAGCGGGTGGCCACTGTTGCCCGAAACGTAAAGGTGAATGTCGTAAGCGGCTATTTTTCCTACAGGATCAAGCGCTTATTCTTAACTCACTGGCCGGCATGAAGGGCACTACCCCCCCCCGCCCTTCAGGCCCGCGAGGTTCACCGACGTAGATTTTGAAGCTCCTTGATCTAACGTCTCGATTGGCCGCTGCGATTGCAGCGGCCTTTTTTTTGCCTAGTGGTTGTTAGGTGATAGCGTTAGGGACGCCGAGGGTATGGCGCTAAAACTCATGCCAGGCACTGCAAAAAACTCAGCGGCTGCTCACGAAAGGCCAGGTAATGCCGCAATACCTGCATCGGTGCTTCGGTATGCGGGTAATGGCCAATACCCTGCAATTGCACGGTATCGGGCTCCGGCACCAGTTGCCGGTAACGCTCGACCATGCGCGCACCGGAAACCGGGTCGACCACGCCGTTGATGAAGCGCAAGGGCACCCCGTCACGTTGCAACGCGCCCACCCAACGCTCGCGGTGCAGGGTGCGCTCCGGCCAGTAGCCGGCCAGCTTGTGCAAAATGCGCGTGCCGCGGTTGGCGGCGATCAGGCTCCAGCAATCGTCCAGTGCGCTTTCACTGGGGTGGGTGCAGGGGCCATAAACCTGGGTCACGTTGCGCACCAGGTCGTCACGCCCGAACGAGCGCCCTACCAACCAGCCCAGGCGGCTGAGCAGCAGCTTCTGGATCAGCAGCATGCGGCAGCTCTCGGGGAACAGCCCACTGTTGAGAAACACGCAGCTGGCGATGTCCGCGCGCTGTTCGTGGTGCCGCGCCAGCAGCTCCTGGGCCACGCTGCCGCCGTAGTCATGGGCCATCAGGTGCACAGGCTGGTTGACCTTAAGGTGGGCGAGCAACGCTTGCTGAAGGTCGGCCTGTTCCATCAGGCTGTAAGCGTGATTGACCGGTTTGGCGGAGTCGCCAAAGCCCAGCATGTCGCAGGCGATCAGCCGAAAACGCTGGGCCAGCGGCGCCCACAGGTAGTGCCAGTCCCAACTGGCAGTGGGGAAGCCATGCAACAGAAGCAGGGGCTCTCCTTGCCCTGCGGTCCAGTAGCGGATGCTCTGGCCCCGGAAGGTAAAACTCTGTCCCCGGGTACGCCAGACGCACAATGGAATCTCGGCCAAAGGCATCAGATCGGTCCCGGTGAAGTTGTGTTGACGGAATAGGGCAAGGCTGCGCTCATTGCATGTCACCTCGGCACTTACATGTGCTCTCTATGTCGAGGCAGAGTCTAGCCAGCCGCCCATGGGCTGAAACTTGCGTTGCCAGCCAGCTTGATGACCTTGCGAGTCAGTGGCACGAACGGTCAGAGGAGCATGGCCAGCAGCGGTGCGGCGAACAGGTTCAGCAGCCCGGTCAGGACCATGACCAAGCCGGCCACGGAGCCTTCTTCGCGGCCCACTTCCTGGGCCCTGCTGACCCCAGCACCATGCGCCCCGACCCCGAACAACGCACCCCGCGCCAAGGGTGTGCGCAAGGGCAACCAACGCAGCAGCACCCCGCCGAACATCGCGCCAAGTACCCCGGTGAACATCACGAATACCGCGGTCAGTTCCGGCACGCCGCCGAGGTCGTGGGCCAGCGGCATGGCGAACGGCGTGGTGATTGAGCGCGGCACCAGCGACAGGCTGATTGCATTGTCCAGCGCCAACAGGTGAGCCAGCCCCCAGGAGCTGGCGATCGAAGCGGTGCTGCCGGCCAGCATACCCATCAGCAATGCCGGCCAGTGGCGCGCCAACATAGCCCGCTGCTGCCAGATTGGCACCGCGAATGCCACGGTGACCGGGCCCAGCACGCCCATCAGCCAATGGGTGTTGCGCGCGTACTCGGCATAAGCGGTGTGCAACGGCACGGCCACCGCCAGCAGCAGCGCAGGGACCAGGATCAGCGGCGACAGCAGGTAGCGCCCGCTGCGCCGGTACAGCCAGCGGCTGCCCAGGTAGGCCAGCAGGGTCAGCGCCAACCAGAACAGCGGCATGGGTTCAAGGCTCATGGCGCAGCCTCCAGCGGCACACCAGTTCGACGGTGAGCGCAGTCACCACCATGACCATCAGCGTGCTCACTGCAATCACCAGCAGGATGCGCCAGCCTTCCTCGCGCACCAGGGTGCCGTAATCGAGCAGGCTCATCAGCGCCGGAATGAAGAACAGCAGCATTTCTGCCATCAGCCAGCCAGCGCCCAGCTGCAACGTGGCCGGCTTGACCACTCCGCTGGCGAACAGCAGCAGAAGCAGCGCCAGCCCCATCACGCCACCGGGGATGGGCCAGCCGAGCCACACAGCCAGCTGGCCACCGAGCAGGAACAGGGCAAACAGGATCGCCAGCTCGACGAGCAGGCGCAGGGCTTTTTTCACTAACGCGGGTTTCATGGGGGTACTTCCTCGACAGGCCCTCATTTTAAGATTTGCCTGCCTAGGCCAGAAGCGAATTGTTAGACTGATCAGCATTCCAAAACGGAATTGCGACCATGGAATTCAAACAACTGCGCAGCTTCATCGAAGTGGTGCACCGCGGGGGCTTTACCCAAGCGGCGCAGACCCTGCACATCAGCCAGTCGGCGGTAAGCAAGCAAGTGGCTCAGCTGGAGCAAGATGTAGGCCAGCCACTGCTTGAGCGGCAGGCTTCGCAGCTGCACCTGACCGCCGCCGGGCGCATCGTGCTAGAGCGCGGCGAAGCGTTGTTGCGCCAGCGCCAGGCATTGCTCAGCGAACTGGATGACCTCGGCCAGATGGCACGCGGCGAATTGCGCCTGGGCTTGCCGATACTGGGCAGTGACGCCTTATTCGCCGGCCTGTTCGCTGAATACCGGCGACGCTACCCCAACATCTCGATTCAATTGCTCGAAGGCGGCAGCCGCAGCGTCGAGCAGGCGGTGCGCAGCGGCGAGCTGGAGCTCGGTGGCAGCCTGACGCCCAGTGACGAAGCGTTCGCGTTCCAGCCCTTTTGCAACGAGCCACTCGATGCCCTGCTACCGGCCGGGCATGCGCTGGCTGGGGAGGCTGGCGTGCATTTGCGGCAACTGGCCGATACGCCTTTTTTGCTGTATCAGCGCAGCTTCGTGCTTAACGACCGGCTGCTCAAGGCCTGCCAGCAGCAGGGTTTTACCCCGAAAGAAGGCGGGCGCAGTGGCCAGGCGGACTTCCTGGTGGCGTTGGTGGCAGCCGGCCAAGGCGTGGTGTTGCTGCCCCGCGTGGTGGCAAAGGCGCTGGAGCGCCCTGGGGTGGTGCGCTTGCCACTGCAGTCGCCGGAGGACCTGCGTTGGGATATCGCATTCATCTGGCGGCGGGGGGCGTACCTGTCACGGGCGGCGCAGGCGTGGCTGGCGTTGTTGCGTGAGCGTGAGGTGCAGCGCTGAAGCGGTAGGAGCGGCCTTGCGCCGCTCCTACAGGCGTCAGGCCTTCAGCGCCTGGGCAAATTCTGCCAACCACGGTTCGGCATCGGCTTCCGGGGTCACCGTTTCGCTGGCATCCAGGCGCAGCATCGGCTGCACTTCACGTACCCCCAACTCAGCGAACAACTCACGCATCTGCTCGCCGCCGCCGCAATAGGTATCGCCATAACTGGCGTCGCCCAACGCAATCACCGCGCCCGGCAGGCCACGCCAGGCGGCGGGCAAGGTATCGCGAAGGGTGCTGTACAGCGGCATGAGGTTGTCCGGCAGCTCGCCCATGCCGGTGGTCGAAGTCACCGCCAGAAAAGCCTGCGGTGCAAAACCTTCAAGGTCCTGCAGGGTGGCACGTGCAGCATGCCAGGCCTCAAAACCTGCGGCCTTGAGCAACGATTCGGCATGACGGGCGACTTCTTCGGCGGTGCCGTATACCGACCCGGAAATAATGGCGACTTTCATCGGGAAGAGGATTCCGAAACTGAGTGAAAACGTAGGATACTAGCATTCAACGCTGGCAAAAGGCCGCCCCTACCTAAGTACCAGCCCCTGCCTCTTCGCCCAATGGCCCGAACATGATCAACGCGCAACTGCTGCAATCCATGGTCGATGCGTCCAATGACGGGATCGTGGTCGCTGAACAGGAAGGCGAAGACACCATCCTGATCTACGTGAACGCCGCCTTCGAACGCCTGACCGGCTACACCCGTGACGACATTCTTTATCAGGATTGCCGCTTCCTGCAGGGCAGTGACCGCGACCAGCTCGGCCGTGCGCGCATTCGCAAAGCCTTGGCCGAAGGCCGGCCATGCCGAGAGGTGCTGCGCAACTACCGCAAAGACGGCAGCGCGTTCTGGAACGAGTTGTCGATCACACCGGTGAAAAGCGACGCCGACCAACGCACCTACTTCATCGGTATCCAGAAGGACGTCAGCCGCCAGGTCGAGCTGGAACGCGAACTGGCCGAAATGTGCGCGCGTCCGAAAAACGACCTACGCTCCTGAACCAAACGCGCTACGCACGGTCAATCCCGTTGAAGAAATCGCCACCTCCGAGTTCGATCATGCAAGCAGATGCGCTCCTGACCCAGGACGAGCTGGATTTCATACAGAACATGCAGCATTCGCCACAACTGAACCTGGCTGACTCGATGTCCAGCCTGCTGGTCAATGGCGACCGCCGGATCCAGACCTTGCTCACCCGTTTGGTGGCCAACGAGCAGGTAACCTTGCAGGCGCAGTTCAACAACCAGCAGATCAGCTTTCCGCTGCAACTGGTGGAAGACGAGTTCCATGCCCTGCATCTGCAGCTGGGTTCACCGGAAATCTACGAAGACGGCCCGATGCTACGCCCATGGCGCTTGTCCATGGACCAACCAAGCGCGTTACTGGATGCACACGATCAGCCGAGCGGCCTGTGGGTTCGCGAAATTTCGTTCAAGGGCGCGCTGGTCGAGATCCGCGACCTGGCGCAAGCCCCTGCACGTTTCGAGTTGCATTTCGCACCGGCCGGCATTGCCCCCATCGAGCTGCACGGGGTGCTGCGCCGACGCATTGGCCCTGACCTGGCAGCCTACGATTTAAGCCGCAGCCCGGTCGAAGAAATCGAGCGCCTGCGCGGCTATATCCTGCAAGCCCATCGTCAGGCGCACCCAGAGCTGCACAGTCAGGTGTCGAGCTGACCGGCCAGAAACTGCCGCAACCGCTGACGCATCACGCTGCTCTCTGCCCCCAGGCAGGCCACCGGGCTGCCTGCCAGGCTGTCCTGGGCCAGTTCGGCCACTTCACCGGCAAGCAATAACGGGCATTCCAGGCCAACCACCAAGCGCTCGAGGCGTTTGCTCAATTCCACGGTGGGCGCCTGATTGGAGAACAACACCAAGGCATCAGGCTTGAGACGCTCGCAGATCAGCGTCAGCTCCTGCAGGGGTTGCCCAGGCGCCAACAAGCTCACCCCCACCTCGTCACTGCCCAGCAACAAGGCGGTTACCAGCAGCTCCAGTTCGTGACACGGCCCCGGCAATGGCGCCAGCAACACCGTGCGGCTGCGGGCCATGCGCGCCAGTTGAAGTCGCACGAACACCCGCCCGCGCAAGAACTGATCCAGAAACAGCCATTCGCTGGCCTGCCCAAAGGCCCGCGGACCGTAACCACCCTGGCCTGCTGCCAGGTCGTGCCACACCGGCATGAAGATATCGCCGAACACTTGATCCAGGGTATGGCCAGCGAACACCTGATCGAACAAACGGTGAAGGCTCGCGCTGTCGAAGCGCTGCACCGCCTCGAGAATCTGCTGCTGCCAGGCCAGGCGCACGTTCATCAGGTCGCTGCTTTGCTGCACCTGCGCCTGGCACCGCACCAGGATGCTACCCACCTTGCTCACCGCCACGCCACGCTCCAGCCAGCCCAGGATGCTGCGGATATCGTCGATATCAGCCTGGGAGTACAGACGATGGCCACTGGCGGTGCGGGTTGGTTGAATGAGGCCGTAGCGACGCTCCCAGGCGCGCAAGGTGACCGGGTTGACGCCTGTCAGTCGGGAGACTTCCCGAATCGGGAACAGCTCCTGATGTTCCAGGCCCGCATCGACTGCCGAGCTACGTCCCTGTTTGTTCATCTGCACTTTGTACCCTGTGTGCCGAAGTTGAACCTGTATGTTACTACGACAGCATAGGCCGCCGGTTAACAACCGTTTGCCAGCCAACACTTGCCGAACACTGCAATATCGCGATAATTCGCGCCCGATTCTTGCATGCACGCTGGCGTCGCCCACCACCCCGGGCGACGCAGCCAAGGGGCCAGCTACCCGCCAGCCCCGTCGTCAGGAGATACACGATGTCTACCCCACCCGTCACCTTGATGGTGTCGCGCCGCGCCGCCCATGGCCGCTACCAGGACCTGCTGACCTGGCTCCATGAAGGCGAGCAACTGGCCACCGACTTCCCCGGCTACCTCGGCTCCGGCATCCTGGCACCACCCCGTGACAGCGATGAATTCCAGATCATCTTCCGCTTCAGCGACGAACCTACCCTGCACGCCTGGGAGCACTCCGCTTCGCGCAAGGCCTGGCTGCAACGTGGCAACGGGCTGTTCGAGCGCCCCAAAGAGGCGCGTGTCAGTGGTATCGATGACTGGTTTGGCACCCATACGGTGCAAAAACCGCCGCGCTGGAAGCAGGCCGTCGCCATCTGGCTGGCCTTTTTCCCCGTGTCGTTGCTGTTCAACCTGCTGTTCGGCCATTGGCTGGCAGGCCTCGACCTGGTACCACGGGTGATGCTCAGTACCCTGGCCCTGACGCCAGTGATGGTCTACCTGTTCATCCCCCTCTCCACCCGCTTGCTGGCCGGCTGGCTGAACCCTGCTGCGCCCACCCCTGCAGCGCTGCGCAGCCGCTGAGGGCTGGTCTACAAGAGGGAAACAGTTCGGGTATGCTGGGCGGCAACGAAAGGACAGACAAGTTGACCGCCCCGAACATGAACAGCCCAATTCTCGTTACCGGAGCCAGCCAGCGCGTCGGGCTGGCCCTTGCCCTCGAACTGGCCCAGGCCGGCCATACTGTGATCAGTGCCAGCCGCAGCTTCCAGCCGCAGTCCGTACACCCCAACATCGTGCAGTTCCAGGCTGACCTGTGCCTGGCCGCCGACCGCCAGGCGCTTATCGACTACCTGCAAGGCAACTACGACGGCTTGCGCGCGATCATTCACAACGCCTCGCTGTGGCTCGACGATGGCCTGGCCAACCTCGACACCATGTTCCGCCTGCACGTCGAAGCGCCCTACCACCTCAACCTTGCCCTGGGCGAGATGCTCGGCAAGGCCGGCAGCGCGGGCAAAGCCGACATCATCCACATCTGCGACGAAACGTCTTCGCGGGGTAGCAAGAGCCACATCGGCTACGCCGCCACCAAAGCCGCGCTGCAGAACATGGTGCTGTCGTTCGCCGAAAAATATGCGCCCCAGGTGCACGTCAACGGTATCCTGCCTGGGCTGCTGATCCTCAAAGAAGGGGGCGATGAAGCCTACCGCCAGCAGACCTTGAAAAAGGCCCTGCTGGAATTCGAACCCGGCGCCGGCCCGCTGATCGAGACGGTCAAATACCTGCTCGAAAGCCAGTACAGTACCGGTAGCCAGGTGGTCATCAACGGTGGCCGCCACCTGAAGAATCGCATGACCTGAGAGAAGCCCATGACCCCGCAACAACAGCTCGAACTCGAAGCCGCCGCGTTCCGGCGCCTGGTCGAACACCTGCAGAAACGAACCGACGTGCAGAACATCGACCTGATGAACCTGTCCGGTTTCTGCCGTAATTGCCTGTCCAAGTGGTACAAGGCCGCGGCCGACGAGCGTCAGGTCGACCTGAGCCTGGATGACGCCCGCGAAGCGGTGTACGGCATGCCCTACGCCGAGTGGAAAGCCCAACACCAGAAAGAAGCCAGCGCCGAACAACAAGCGGCGTTCGAAAAAGGAAAACCTCGTGACTGATCTGAACACCCTGCGCGCCAGCCTGGCCAGCGGCGAACACGTCTTTGCCGACACCTTGGCCTTTATCGCCGCCCACTACAGCTACCAGCCGCAAGCCTTCAACAACGGCGGTGTGGAAAACGCCGCAGGGCAGAACGAAGGCTCGTGCAAGACCCTGGGCCTGGCCCTGCTGGAAGGCTTGAGCGATGAAGAGGCCCTGCTGGCCTTTGGTGAGCATTATCGCGATGTCGTGGCAACGCCAGAGGGCAGTGACCATGGCAATATCCGGGCGCTGATCGAGCATGGCCTGGCGGGTGTGAAATTTACCGCGCAGCCGCTTTCGCGCAAGGCTTGAGATTGCTGGGGCCGCTGTGCGGCCCTTTCGCAGGCAAGCCAGCTCCTACAGGGGCAGCACAGGCCTCAGATATTGCCCAGGCCCTGTGAGGGGCAATCAGCTGATGATCTGCCCCGGCCTGTTCGGCGGCAATTCACCGAACTGCAGCCATGCCAGCGCAATCGGCCACAAGCGCTCGCGAAAGCGGTCATGGAAAAACGCGAAATGGCCTATTTCCTCGACCGAGATATCCACAGGCGCAATGCGCAGGTGCTGGCGCTCGGCCCCCTGCAAATACCCTAGCAACCGCTCTGTCGCCGCCACAGTGCCGAATGGGTCATCGGTGAGGCTGATCGCCAGCGTCGCCGCCCGGACGTGCGCAAACGGCACCCTCTGCAACCTGCGCCCGCTTGGCCGGTGCTCGTAGCGTGGCGTACGGGTAGTCCAGTCGTGCACCACGCCCGCCGGGGTGTCTTCCATCCAGCCCAGGCGCTTGCCGGGGAAGTAGCCGAAGGCGTGGGTCAGCAAGGGCATCACCACATGCCATTTGCCGAACAGGCGCCAGCGCTGATCCGCCGCATAATCGCGCCAGTAGGCGAACTGCGCGCCCACCATCACCACCCGCCTGACCCGGCCAGCAGACGGCGCCAGCCCCACTGCGCAACCGCCAAAACTGTGCCCCACCACATCGATGGGCTGGCCGGGGAATGCCTGTTCGGCGTGTGTCAGCATGGCTTCGAAGTCCAACTGCCCCCAATCGCTCCAGGACGCCTGAAAACCACGCAGTGTTGGCGGCCGAGATTCGCCGATGCCGCGGTAATCGTAGGTGAGCACATCGCAGCCCTGGGCGAACAGGTAGTCGGCAAACCGCGTGTAGTAGCGGCAACGCACCGAAGTGGCGGCGTTGATGATCACCAGCGGGCGCTGGGGATTGGCCTGGGCGTGGCGCCAGCAGAAGCCGCCGAGGCTGTAGCCGTCGGCTGCGGTGTGGCGAAAGGCGATGGCGGGTTGGGTGAGGCTGCTCATGGCGCACATCCTGTTGTTGTGCGCCAACGCTAGCAAAAAAATCGGGGGCTGTACCGGCCTCTTCGCGGGGCAAGCCCGCTCCCACAGGTCTCCACGGCTCTTTGGCTCAGTGGATACCCTGTGGGAGCGGGCTTGCCCCGCGAAGAGGCCGGTACAGCCCCCGACTTTTCAGCCTTGCTTACAGCTCGATGCAGTCGAACTCTACGTCGGTAGCCACGTCTTCGTCGTAGTTGACGTCAGCGCGCTCGAAGCCGAACAGGTTGAGGAACTGCTTCTTGTAACCGGCATAGTCGGTCAGCTCGAACAGGTTCTCGGTGGTGACTTGCGGCCACAGCGCCTTGCAGGCGTTCTGTACGTCGTCACGCAGTTCCCAGTCGTCCAGGCGCAGGCGGCCTTTCTCGTCGACCTCAGCCGCAGCGCCATCGGCGCGGTACAGGCGATCACGGTACATGCGGTCCAGTTGGTCCTGGGTACCTTCGTGCACGCCTTTCTCCTGCATGATCTTGAAGACCATCGACAGGTACAGCGGCATCACCGGAATAGCCGAGCTGGCCTGGGTGACCACCGACTTCAGCACGGCCACGTTGGCGCCGCCTTTGACTTCGCCGGCCAGTTTCTGGTCCAGGCGCAGTGCGGTTTCGTCCAGGTCCTGCTTGGCCTGGCCCAGCGCGCCGTGCCAGTAGATCGGCCAGGTGATGTCGCTGCCGATGTAGCTGAAGGCCACGGTGCGGGCGCCTTTGGCCAGCACGTCGGCACCGGCCAGGGCATCGATCCACAGCTGCCAGTCCTGGCCACCCATGACGGTGACGGTGTCAGCGATTTCCTGCTCGGTAGCCGGCTCGATGCTGGCCTCGATGATGGTGTCCTTGTTGGTGTCGATGGCGGTCGACTTGTACGGCTGGCCAATTGGCTTGAGCGCCGAACGGATCACTTCACCGGTCTTCGGCAGCTTGCGCACCGGGGACGCCAGGGAGTAGATGACCAGGTCGACCTTGCCGCCCATTTCGTTCTTGATCAGCTCGATGACCTTGGCACGGGCTTCATCGGAGAAGGCGTCGCCGTTGATCGACTTGCTGTACAGGCCCTCGGCCTTGGCGAACTTGTCGAACGCGGCAGAGTTGTACCAGCCAGCGGTACCGGCCTTGGTCTCGGTACCTGGTTTTTCGAAGAACACGCCCAGGGTGTCGGCCTTGAAGCCGAACGCTGCGGTAATGCGCGCTGCCAGGCCGTAGCCGCTGGAAGCACCGATCACCAGGACCTTCTTCGGGCCATCCTCGCGCACGCCCAGCTTGCGGGTGGCTTCGATCTGGTCACGGACGTTGAGCTCGCAGCCCTTCGGGTGGGTCGTGGTGCAGATGAAACCGCGGACCTTAGGATGAATGATGGCCAATGTCTGTACCTCGTCAGGTTTATGCCAGGGAAGCGCCGCCACGGGCGATTCCGATTGATCAGAGGGTGAGACTACCCCCGCAGGTTATCGGACACATCTTACGGGGTGATTCGGGGGGATTCAAAAGCGCGCTCGTTGGCATCAGCCTTCAATCTTCGTACTCGGTCTTGATTTCCGGGTCTTGCCAGGTGCTTTTATCGGCTGTGGTGCATTGGGTGGCGGCGAATGCTGTGCTGCTGCCGATCAGGAGAGCGCAAGCGTGCCCGCGTCATTCATTTGTTTTCCAGATCAATCCAAAAGAAAAACAAACTTAACAAATGAACCAAACCCACCGATGCTGACTGCATCCTGCCCTTGCGGCGCTCACCCTTGCACGGAGAACAACAACATGAACGACGTGGTCATCGTCGCCGCCACCCGTACCGCCATCGGCAGCTTCCAGGGCGCCTTGGCAACAGTGCCCGCCGTCGACCTCGGCGCCGCCGTGATCAAGCGGCTGCTGGAACAGACACAACTGGACCCCGCCCAGGTCGACGAGGTCATCCTCGGCCAGGTGCTTACCGCCGGCGCAGGCCAGAACCCGGCGCGCCAGGCCGCGATCAAGGCCGGCCTGCCCTTCAGCGTGCCCGCGCTGACGCTCAATAAGGTCTGCGGCTCGGGCCTGAAAGCCCTGCACCTCGCGGCCCAGGCCATCCGCTGCGGCGACGCCGAGGTGGTGATTGCCGGCGGCCAGGAAAACATGAGCCTGGCCCCCTACGTCATGCCTTCGGCGCGCACGGGCCAGCGCATGGGCCACGGCCAGCTGATCGACAGCATGATTACCGACGGCCTGTGGGATGCCTTCAACGACTACCACATGGGCATTACCGCCGAGAACCTTGTGGATAAGTACGGCCTCAGCCGTGAGCAGCAAGACGCCTTTGCCGCCGAGTCCCAGCGCAAGGCCGTGGCCGCGATTGAGGCGGGCCGTTTCAAGGACGAGATCACCCCCATCGTGATGCCGCAGAAAAAGGGTGAGCCCAAGGTCTTCGAACGCGACGAACAGCCCCGCCCGGACACCACCGCCGAATCGCTGGGCAAGCTGCGCGCGGCCTTCAAAAAAGACGGTAGCGTCACGGCTGGCAATGCTTCCAGCCTTAATGACGGCGCCGCCGCCGTGCTGCTGATGAGCGCCACCAAGGCTAAGGCCCTGGGCCTGCCGGTGCTGGCCAAGATCGCGGCCTATGCCAGTGCTGGCGTAGACCCGGCGATCATGGGCATCGGCCCGGTCTCGGCCACCCAGCGCTGCCTGGACAAGGCTGGCTGGCAGCTGGCGGACCTGGACCTGATCGAAGCCAACGAAGCCTTTGCCGCGCAGGCGCTGGCGGTGGGCAAGGCGCTGGAATGGGATGCGGCACGGGTGAACGTGAATGGTGGGGCGATTGCGCTGGGCCACCCGATTGGGGCATCGGGGTGCCGGGTGCTGGTGACCTTGCTGCACGAGATGATCAAGCGTGATGCGAAGAAAGGGCTGGCCACGTTGTGTATTGGTGGTGGCCAGGGTGTGGCGTTGGCGATCGAGCGCTGATCAGTCATTGATGCCAGCAGGCCCGGCCCCTTCGCGGGGCAAGCCCGCTTGTATGGTTAGACTTGAAGGGGTGGTGGGACTAAATGCCCGATTCTGACTGTTCGCAGCAGTACAGACCGTGGGTCGCGTAGCATTCGCCCTGATGAAAAATCAGGACGAATATGTCACCAAAGCGAGCAAACCGGCTTGCTGAAAACCATAGAATCTCCCACAGGTAAAGCACAAACCTTGAGAGCTGTGCTTAACCTGCGGGAGCCACAGCTAAAGCATAACCTTGAGAGCTTTGCTTAACCTGTGGGAGCCACAGCTAAAGCACAAACCTTGAGAGCTGTGCTTTACCTGTGGGAGCCACAGCTAAAGCACAAACCTTGAGAGCTGTGCTTTACCTGCGGGAGCCACAGCTAAAGCACAACCTTGAGAGCTGTGCTTTACCTGTGGGAGCGGGCTTGCCCCGCGAAGAGGCCAGGCCTGCTTACTCAGAACCGCTCATCGGCAATGGCCGGCAAGGTCAACTCGCGCACATAACTTGATGCCGACAGCTCCAGCATCGTCCGCACCATCAGCACCACATCGTGCAGCGGAATCAACCCGCCCTCCCCCCGCGCCGCAGCGTCGGCAACTGGCACATTTAGGCCATCCTCGGTGTTCAGGTAACCCAAATTCAGGCAAGTCACACCCAGGCGCTGTTCGCGATACCCCTCACGCAAAGCCTCGGCAATCCCGCGCAGGGCGAACTTGGACGCAGCAAACGTCACTTCAGGGCGCCCGCTCTGCGGCAGGCCTGAAGTGGAACCGGTAAGGATGATCCGTGGTTTCTCGCTTTCCAGCAGCATCGGCAGCAAGCGCTTGATCAGCAGGACAGTGGCTGTGATGTTGCAGTCGACCATGCGTTGCAGCTCTGGGTCATGATCGTCCAGGAAGCTGTAGTGTTCTGAAAACGCCTCGGCCTCCCACAGCCCGAGGTTGTAGATGAGGGTATCCACCCCACCCTCGGCCAGCGCCTGGGCAACGGCCTCGACGGCGGCAGCCGGCTGACCGAGGTCGGCCGCAATCCACTGCACCTCAACCCCCTTGCCGACCACCACCCCTTCGGGGCGCGAGCGGGACACACCTATCAGCGTATCGCCCGGCTTGCCCAGCCCTTCCATGAAGGCCTTGCCCAGCCCCTTGCTGGCGCCGACTACCAGAACTCTCATCGCATCACTCCCTGTCGAGTACGTTTCGAGCCGGCATTATAAGCACCTCATCACACGGCAAGGAGGCGTTAGGCAGCCGCCACGTCAAAAGCCTCTGGCGCTTTGACGGCGTTGGCCAGCACGGCCACTTGCTGGCACTTCTGCACGGCCAGGCCCACCGAGCTGTGCAGCAGCGAGCAAGACGGCGCGACCCACAGGCGGTCACCCAGGCGTTCGGCGGCGTGCTGCAGGACGGTAACGGCTTTTTCCAGGTCGCCGGCCGTGTCGTCATAGCCGTTGACCAAGCCCAGCGACAGGACCTTGTAGGCGGGCAGGCGGTCGAGGATGGTGGGGTATTGGTCTGGGGCACGCATCAGGTCGATGTGCAGGCCATCGACTGGCAGGTTGGCCGCCAGGCCGAGGTTTTCTTCCAGGCCACCGAAGTAGGTGGTGATCAGTTTCTTCAGCGGTGCGCGCTGCAGGATGTTGTAGACGCGCTCGTAGGCGTTTTTCCAGTCCTGCGGCAGGTCGAGCACCAGGATCGGCTCGTCGATCTGTACCCACTCGACGCCCTGCGCGGCCAGGCGATTGAAGATTTCGTCGTACAGCGGCAGCAGCCGATCGACCAGTTCCAGCTTGTCGAAGTCGGCGCCTTGGGTGGTGCCCAGCCACAGGTAGGTCAGCGGGCCGATCACCACGGGCTTGACCGCGTGGCCCAGGGCCTTGGCTTCTGCAACCTCTTCGAACAGCTGCTCCCAGCTCAGGGCGAACTGCTGATCGGCGCTGAACTCAGGTGCCAGGTAGTAAGCGTGGGTGTCGAACCACTGGGTCATTTTCTGGCCACGTGCCATGGCGAACAGGGTTTGCAGGGTTGGCTTGGCACCGTCGTGGCTGCGCAAACGCTCGGGCACAACGCCGAAGGTCAACGAGTGGGTGAGCACCTGGTCGCACCAGGCGAAGTCGCCCACGGGCAGCAGGTCGATACCTGCGTCTTTCTGTTCCTGCCAGTGGGTGACACGCAGATCACGGCCTACCGCGCGCAGCCCGGCTTCGTCGAGCTCACCGTTGCAGAAGGCTTCCTGGGCGTTTTTCAGTTCGCGATCGTGGCCGATGCGCGCCAAACCCAGGTTATGTGCCAGTGCCATGTCTTGCCCCTCAGAACGCATAAATGATTAAGGGAAATTTTCCCGGCATCGAGTCTTTGAGACAAACTCATTTAATTTGAGATGAAATCAAGATTTACTCATGTTCATGCAAGGTCTGTAGGAGCAGCCTTGTGCTGCGAAGAGGCCCTTACGGCTAATACATCTCTACCCGGCATACGGGCCTCTTCGCAGCGCAAGGCTGCTCCTACACAGAAGCGCGCGAAAATACCGGTGCAGAGTACGGGGATGTCTTGTTCAGAGCAGCGCGCTACGCATGCGGACATGACCCTCTCGACCATTTGCCGCACAATGCCACCCTGCCCCAATTCGGTGCCCGATCCATGAGCCTGCTGAAAACGGCGCTGCACGAAAAAACCTTCGTCTGCGTCATGGAGTTCGTCCCCAAGCCGTCGTCGGAACGCTTCGCCGCCATGCAAGCGATCATGGCCCGTGGGCACCTGTGTGGCTGGCCGATGACGGTGGCCATTGGTGATCGCGTTGGCAGCCCGCTGGACATGTCGCCCCTCGACGCCCTGGCCAGCTTCAGCTCGCCCGTGCCGGCTTTGCCGCACTTCTCGGGCAAGGACCGCGAACGCCACCACCTGCTCGCGCAACTGCAACGCATGGACGCCGATGGGCTGGACCAGTTACTGCTGCTTACCGGCGACCGCCTGCCCGGCCATCAACCTGGGCAACGCCCAGTGCGCTACCTGGAATCGGTGGCCGCCCTGCAGATCGCGCGCCAAGCCTGCCCGCACTGGCTGCTGGGTGCGGCGCTCAACCCGTTCAAGTACTGCGAGGAAGAAGGGGGGGCGCAGTACTTCAAAGCCGAGAAAAAACTCGCTGCTGGGGCCGATTTTCTGACCCTGCAACTGGGCTTCGATGCCAGCAAGCATCAGGAAGCCCAGGCGTGGATGAACCGTCAGCCCAACCCTAAACCTTTGCTGGCGTGCCTCATGAGCCTTACCCACGGGCGCGCCGCCATGCTCGATCACGTGGCCGGGGTGACGGTCAGCCCGTCCATGCGCGACATGCTCGAAGCCGAGGCCGCCGTGTCCAAGGCGTACGCACAGGCGCGCAGCGTTGACCGTCTGGCCCTGCAGGTCATCGGTGTGAAGTTGATGGGTTACGCCGGTGTGCACCTGTCGGGCATTCACGAACTCAAGCAGTTGCTGGCCCTGGAACAACGCCTCGAACATTGGCAAGCGCAGCTCCATTCGCTGGAGCAGTGGGCGCCCGCCTGGGCCGCAAGCTGGCAGGTGCACGGCCTGCCAGCCGTGGTCTTCCACCCCCCAGCAGCGAGCTGGCGCCAGGGCGAGTCGAAGGTCAGCGCGTCGAGCACAGAAAAAGCGCGCTACCACCTGCTGCACGCCTTCCATGCCCTGCTGTTCAGCCGCAACAACTGGCTGAGCAAGGCATTCGGCTGGGCCGTTCGCCAACCGCTGTGGGCCTCGGCCTCGGGCGCCCGCGTGCTGCACGGGGTGGAACGTGCGGTGAAACGCCCATTGCTGGGATGCGACACCTGCGGCCGCTGCCGCCTCGAAGACACCCTCTACATCTGCCCGGAAACCTGCCCCAAAGGCCTGGCCAACGGCCCCTGCGGCGGTACCTCGCTGAACCGCTGCGAATTCGGCGACCGCGAGTGCATCCACAGCGTCAAATACCGCACCGCCAAGGCCGTGCGGCAAACTGCCGTGCTGACGGAGCGCCTGATCCCGTGCATCGAGGTGCAAACCCGCCACCGCAGTTCATGGCCGGCCTGGTTCGCGGCTCAGGCACCTCAGCGGCTCAAGGCTTGCTCAAAGCCTCGAACCCAGCCCGAATCGTAGCCTCGGGCAGTTCGTCAGCAATGAACACCATCACGCTTTCGCGTGCCTCGCCTGCTGCCCACTCGGCATCCCAGTCGAAGCCGTACAGTTTCAGCACGCCCTGAAACACCAGGCGACGGTCTTCGCCGGCAATGTTCAGCACGCCCTTGTAACGCAGCAACTGCTTGCCATGGGTTTCCAGCAGTTCGTTCATGAAGTCGCTGAGCCGGTCGATGTCCAGCGGGGTGTCGGTGCGCAGCACCAGGGTGGAGATACGGTCGGGGGTGGCCGGTTTGAGCACCGGGCGCAGGGTGGGTTTAAGGCTGGCGCCCAAGTCGGTATTGAGGTTGAAACCGCGCACATCAAGCAGCTCGGCCAAATCGATTCGCCCGTGCTCGACCACACGCACAGCGGCACGGCCGTTGATGCGCGACAGCCGCTCGCGCAAGGCCTCCACCGCCGCAGGCTCGACCAAGTCAGTCTTGCTCAGCAACAGCCGGTCGGCAAAACCCACCTGGGCCTGGGCGATGGCCTGGGTCAGGTGCAGCTCGGCATGGGCGGCATCGACCAGGGTGATGATGCCGTCGAGGATGTAGCGGTCACGCAGGTCCTCGTCGATGAAAAAGGTCTGTGCCACCGGTGCCGGGTCGGCAAGGCCGGTGCACTCGATCACCAAGCGGTCGAAGGCGATCTCGCCAGCGTCCAGGCGTTCCAGCAGCAGGTACAGGGCTCGGGTCAGGTCGCCATGGATGCTGCAGCACACGCAGCCGTTGGCCAGGGTCATGACTTGCACCGGCTCGTCACCCAGCAGTTGGCTGTCGATGCCAGCCTCGCTGAACTCGTTTTCGATCACGGCGATCTTCAGGCCGTGCTCGGCTTTGAGCATGTGTTTGAGCAAGGTGGTCTTGCCGGCACCCAGAAAGCCGGTCAGTACAGTGACGGGGATAGGCGTTTGCACACGATGTACTCCTGAAGCTGAAAATGACTGTGGGAGCCCAGTTGCCCGGGCTCCCACAGGTTCACAGGTGTTGCAGGGTCAACAGCACTTGGGCCCGGACTTGCCACCGTAGCGCGCTTCCTGGCGTTCGCGGAAGAACGCCTCGTAGCTCATCACCGGTTTGTCCGGGTGCTTGTTCTGCATGTGTTCGACATAGTTGTCGTAGTCGGGCATGCCGACCATCAGGCGGGCTGCCTGCCCCAGGTACTTACCCAGTCGACCCAGGTCGTTGAACATAGCTGCAGTCCTCTCGTTTACGCGTCAGGCAGCGCCTGGAACGGGGTTTCCTTATCGGTGCGTTCCTTGCGGCCGAGGGCGGCGTAGCCGACCTTGATGGCGAAGAACAGGATGCTGAAGACCACCAGCAGGAACAGAATAGTCAGGCCCGCGTTGGTGTAGGCGTTGAAGATCACGTGCTGCATCTGGCCGATGTCCTTGGCCGGGGCCAGTACCTGGCCAGCGTCCAGGGCGGTGCTGTACTTCTTGGCCAGGGCCAGGAAGCCCACGGCCGGGTTCGGGTCGAACAGCTTGATCAGGCCCGCGGCAGTGGTGCAGATCAGCAGCCACACAGCCGGCAGCAAGGTCACCCAGATGTAGCGCTGGCGCTTCATCTTGATCAGCACCACGGTACCCAGCATCAAGGCGATACCGGCCAGCATCTGGTTGGAGATGCCGAACAGCGGCCACAAGGTGTTGATGCCACCCAGCGGGTCGATCACGCCTTGGTACAGCAAGTAGCCCCAGAGTGCCACGCAGCCGGCGGTGGCGAGCAGGTTGGCGCCCCACGATTCGGTGCGTTTCAGGGCTGGCACGAAGCTGCCCAGCAGGTCTTGCAGCATGAAGCGGCCGGCACGGGTACCGGCGTCTACGGCGGTCAGGATGAACAACGCTTCGAACAGGATCGCGAAGTGGTACCAGAAGGCCATGGTATTTTCACCCGGCAGCACCTGGTGAAGGATCTGCGCGATACCCACCGCCAAGGTTGGCGCACCACCAGCACGAGCCAGGATGGTGTGCTCGCCGATGTCGCGGGCGACCGCTTCGAGCTGCTCAGGGGTGATCAGGAAGCCCCAACTGCTGACCGTCTGCGCCACCGACGCCACGTCGGCGCCCACCACGGCGGCCGGGCTGTTCATGGCGAAGTACACGCCCGGCTCGATCACCGAGGCGGCGACCATGGCCATGATGGCGACGAACGATTCCATCAGCATGCCGCCGTAGCCGATGTAACGGGCGTTGGTTTCGTTGTCCAGCAGCTTGGGCG
This sequence comes from Pseudomonas sp. NGC7, assembly GCF_047159675.1. Lineage (NCBI taxonomy): Bacteria > Pseudomonadati > Pseudomonadota > Gammaproteobacteria > Pseudomonadales > Pseudomonadaceae > Pseudomonas > Pseudomonas sp. NGC7. Next base: position 5,330,037 of record NZ_BAAFZY010000001.1, read on the forward strand.
TGGTGCCCGAAGAGATCAGCGCATGGAAGCCCGATACTGCACCACACGCAATGGTGATGAACAGGAACGGGAACAGGGTGCCCTTCCAGACCGGGCCGGTACCGTCGGTGAACTGGGTCAGGGCCGGCATTTTCAGCTCAGGCGCGATGATCAGGATACCGATGGCCAGGCCCACGATGGTGCCGATCTTGAGGAAGGTCGACAGGTAGTCACGCGGTGCCAGTACCAGCCAAACCGGCAGTACGGCAGCGACGAAGCCATAACCCACCAGCATCCAGGTGATCTGCACGCCGGTGAAGGTGAACGCCGGGCCCCAGACCGGGTCTGCAGCGATCACGCCGCCAAGCCAGATCGACGCCAGCAGCAGCACTACGCCGACCACCGAGATCTCGCCAATGCGGCCCGGGCGGATATAGCGCATGTAGATGCCCATGAACATCGCGATCGGGATGGTCGCCATCACCGTGAACATGCCCCATGGGCTCTCAGCCAGGGCCTTGACCACGATCAGCGCCAGCACCGCGAGGATGATGATCATGATCAGGAAGCAGCCGAACAAGGCGATGGTACCCGGGATGCGGCCCATTTCCTCGCGCACCATGTCGCCCAGCGAGCGGCCATTGCGGCGGGTGGACATGAACAGGACCATGAAGTCCTGCACCGCACCGGCCAGCACCACACCGGCGATCAGCCAGAGTGTGCCGGGCAGGTAGCCCATCTGCGCGGCGAGTACCGGGCCGACCAGCGGGCCGGCGCCAGCGATGGCGGCGAAGTGGTGGCCGAACAGGATGTGTTTGTTGGTCGGGACGTAGTCCAGGCCATCGTTGTTGAGCACCGCCGGCGTGGCGCGCCGAGGGTCGAGTTGCATCACCTTGGTGGCGATGAACAGGCTGTAGTAGCGATAGGCGACCAAGTAGATGGCCACTGCCGCGACCACGATCCACAAGGCGTTGATCGCCTCACCGCGACGCAGGGCAACCACACCCAGCGCGCAGGCCCCTATGACTGCCAGCGCCAGCCACGGAATATGGCGTAGCAGGCTATTATTGTTGTTCATGGTTTGCTTCCAGCTAGTGGATTGGAAAGACCGCCTATCGAGTCTAGGGCGAGTCATCGCGCATTGCCACACTTGCTTTGGTCTAGAGCCTCTGCGGCCAGATTGCGGTACCTGATGTACCTACCATACTCACTATAGTCAGGTTGTCACCCGGAGAGTCCGCCCATGAGCGATCACGACGAACGCCGCCGTTTTCAACGCATCGAGTTCGATGCAACGACCGAATTGCGCCAAGGCCTGCAGCGCTGGCCGACGAAGTTGCTGGACGTTTCACTCAAAGGCCTGCTGGTGGAGCGGCCGGCGAACTGGGAAGCGGACTTGACCCAGGATTTCGAGGCAATTATCCACCTCGACCCTTCCACGCGGGTAGAGATGCAAGTGGAACTGCGCCACGAAGAACCCTCCCGCCTGGGCTTCGTTTGCCTCTACATCGACATCGATTCGATGACCCATTTGCACCGTCTTGTGGAATTGAACGTGGCCGACAGCACCGAAATGATGCGTGAGCTGCGTGAACTCATCGAATAATGGGATCTTTTAGCTAGCTAACATCCTCCCCACCCCGTGTTTCCTGTCTACCCAGACAGCTTTAAGCCTGGGTAGCAGTGCTTTGTACACACCCCTCTAGTACAGCCTCTGTCGACTTGGTACGCGTTCTGCATTGGGCTCTAGCACACCTTGCGAGCCTGCTTGTTCGCGCTCCGATCAAAATATTGTATACAATTGTTGTGGCAATCATTTGTAGGAAGTGTCTACAGTAGCGGCACAACAATAAACGCAGAGAGCCTGCTCCATGACTACGTCCCCTAGCACGTCTCCCGCCAAGCGCCCCGAGGATGAAAACCTCGGCCTTGGGGCCAACTTGGCCTATGGTCTGCAGCATGTGTTGACCATGTATGGAGGGATTGTCGCGGTACCCCTGATTCTGGGGCAGGCCGCAGGCCTGAACGGTGCCGAGATCGGCATGCTGATCGCCGCCTCGTTGTTTGCCGGTGGCCTGGCCACCTTGCTGCAGACGCTGGGCCTGCCGTTCTTCGGCTGTCAGCTGCCGCTGGTGCAGGGCGTGTCGTTCGCTGGCGTGGCAACCATGGGCGCGATCCTCAGCAGCGAGGGCGGCGGTGGCCTGCCAGGTGTGCTGGGCGCGGTCATGGCGGCCTCGTTCATCGGCTTCCTGATTACCCCCGTGTTTTCGCGCATCACCAAGTTCTTCCCGCCGCTGGTGACCGGCATCGTCATCACCACCATCGGCCTGACCCTGATGCCAGTGGCCGCACGCTGGGTGATGGGCGGCAACAGCGCCTCGCCGGAGTTCGGCAGCATGGCCAACATCGGCCTGGCGGCGCTGACCTTCGCCATCGTCTTGCTGCTGAGCAAGCTGGGCAGCGCGACCATCTCCCGTCTGTCGATTCTGCTGGCCATGGTGGTAGGCACCTTGATCGCCTGGGCGCTGGGCATGACCGATTTCAGCAAGGTCACCCAAGGCCCGATGTTCGCCTTCCCCACGCCGTTCCACTTCGGCATGCCGGAATTCCACATCGCCGCGATCCTGTCGATGTGCATCGTGATCATGGTGACCCTGGTGGAAACCTCGGCCGACATCCTCGCAGTGGGCGACATCATTGAAACCAAGGTCGACTCCAAGCGCCTGGGCAATGGCCTGCGTGCCGACATGGCGTCGAGCATCCTGGCGCCGATCTTCGGCTCGTTCACCCAAAGTGCCTTCGCCCAGAACGTCGGCCTGGTGGCCGTGACCGGGGTCAAGAGCCGTTATGTGGTGGCCACCGGCGGCGTGATCCTGGTGGTGCTCGGCCTGCTGCCGATCATGGGCCGGGTGATTGCCGCGGTACCCACCCCGGTACTGGGTGGCGCGGGCATCGTGCTGTTCGGCACCGTGGCGGCCAGCGGCATCCGGACCCTGTCCAAGGTCAGCTACAAGAACAACGTCAACCTGATCATCGTCGCCGCGTCGCTGGGCTTCGGCATGATCCCGATTGCCGCACCGACCTTCTATCACCACTTCCCGAACTGGTTCGAGACCATCTTCCACTCCGGCATCAGCTCGGCGGCGATCATGGCCATCCTGCTGAACTTGATCTTCAACCACTTCACAGCCGGTAATTCGGACCAGCAGTCGGTGTTCGCTGCGGCCTACGAGCGCACCATCCAGTACTCGGACATCTCTGCACTGCGCGATGGCGACTACTTCAAGGAGGGCAAGCTGTTCGATGCCGAGGGCAATGAAGTGCCGATGATGGAGCTGGACGAGCATGGCAACGAGGCGCCCAGGCGCAGTGCGGTTGCCGAGCATTGACCGCTGATTGAGCGGTTACGCGGGGGGAGCCGATGCGCATCGTCGGCTCCCCTTTTTGTTTGCCTGTGCCGGCCTCTTCGCGGGGCAAGCCCGCTCCCGCAGGGTGTACTTGCCCATAGATCCCCCAAGGGTTGTATTGGTGTCCAACTTCTTGGGGGCAGTCCAGGGAATTACAGGTTTGCAGTCCACCTTGTGGGAGCGGGCTTGCCCCGCGAAGAGGCCGGCACAGGATTACTCGAACAGCGCGTCCAAGGCCTGCTCCAGCCGGGTCACGGCAATCACCTGCAAACCCGCAGGCGGCTCCTTCGGCGCATTGCCCTTGGGCACGATGGCCCGCTTGAAGCCGTGCTTGGCCGCCTCTTTCAACCGCTCCTGGCCGCTGGGCACCGGCCGCACCTCACCCGACAGGCCAATTTCGCCAAACACCAGCAGCCCATGGGCCAACGGCCGGTTGCGCAAGCTGGACATCACCGCAGCCAGCAACGCCAGGTCAGACGCGGTTTCGAGTACCTTCACCCCGCCCACCACGTTAAGGAACACGTCCTGGTCGTGGGTGGGAATGCCGCCGTGGCGGTGCAGCACCGCCAGTAACATGGCCAACCGGTTCTGATCCAGGCCCAGGGTCACCCGGCGCGGGTTGGCCAGGTGGCTGTCATCGACCAGCGCCTGCACCTCTACCAACATCGGCCGCGTGCCCTCCCAGGTAGCCATCACCACACTGCCCGGCACTTCTTCCTGGGTGCGGTTGAGGAAGATCGCCGACGGGTTCGAGACCTCCTTGAGGCCGCGGTCGGTCATGCCGAACACGCCCAGTTCGTTGACCGCGCCAAAACGGTTCTTCACCGCCCGCAGAAGCCGCAGGCGGCCATCGGACTCACCTTCGAAATACAGCACCGTATCGACCATGTGCTCGAGCACGCGAGGCCCGGCCAGCGAGCCTTCCTTGGTGACGTGGCCAACGAGGAAAATCGCCGTGCCGCTCTGCTTGGCGTAGCGCACCAGCAATGCCGTGCTCTCGCGCACCTGGGCCACGCCGCCGGGCGCCGATTGCAGTTGTTCGGTGAAAATGGTCTGGATCGAGTCGATGACCATGACCCGGGGTTTTTCCACCCGGGCCGTGGCGATGATGGTCTCGATGCAGGTTTCGGTCATCACCTTGAGCTGGTCCTGGGGCAGGCCCAGGCGGCGCGAGCGCATGGCCACCTGCTGTTGCGACTCTTCGCCGGTGACGTACAGCGCGGGCATCTGCACCGCGATGTTGCACAACGTCTGCAGCAGGATGGTCGACTTGCCGATGCCTGGGTCACCCCCGATCAGCACCACCGAGCCGTCGACCAAGCCGCCGCCCAGTACGCGGTCCAGTTCGGTGCTGCTGGTGGTAAACCGCGGGATTTCTTCCACACTGACTTCGGCCAGTGTCTTGATCTGCGCCTGCTGCCCGGTCCAGCCGGCACGGCCGCTGCTGGGCGCGGCCGCGCCGCCGCTTTCGATCATGGTTTCGACCAGGGTGTTCCAGGCCCCGCATTCACCGCACTGGCCGGCCCATTTGGGAAAGGTCGCGCCGCACTCGGTGCAGCCATACAAGCGCTTGGCCTTGGCCATGGGCGGAATCTCCTGGAAAAACCGCCATGATAGCCGAGCGAGACGTGTCTCGAACGCTTCGAGATGCGACAAAACTATTCGTTCTAACCACAGTCATTAGGGCTGTACATAACGCATGAAGCGTTTAAGTGGCTTACACTGCGTTTACCTCACCATTTGTTACAAAGGAATCGAACATGGGTATGATCAGTGAGTTCAAGGCCTTCGCGGTCAAAGGCAATGTCGTCGACATGGCGGTCGGTATCATCATCGGCGCGGCCTTCGGCAAGATCGTCTCGTCCTTCGTGGGTGACGTGGTCATGCCGCCACTGGGGCTGTTGATCGGTGGCGTGGACTTCAGTGACCTGGCGATTACCTTGAAAGCTGCAGAAGGTGACATTCCGGCGGTGGTGCTGGCCTACGGCAAGTTCATCCAGACCGTGATCGACTTCGTGATCGTTGCGTTTGCCATCTTCATGGGTGTGAAGGCGATCAACCGCCTGAAGCGCGAAGAAGCCGTGGCACCGAGCGCACCGCCCGTGCCAAGCGCTGAAGAAACGCTGCTGACCGAGATTCGTGACCTGCTCAAGACGCAGAACCAGAATCGCTTGCCCTGAAACGTACTGGGGCCGCATTGCGGCCCCGTACGTTACCAGTAGTTTTCCACCGCCACCTGCCCCGGCCGCTTGCTCAGGCTCAACTGCAGGTCACGCGCCTTGAGCACCTTTCGGGTTTCATCGATCATCTCCGGGTTACCGCAGAGCATGATGCGCGAATGCTCGGGCGACAGTTCCAGCCCCGCCGCCTTCTCCAGCTCGCCATTCTCGATCAACGTGGTAATACGCGCATTCAACGCACCGGGGTGCTGCTCGCGCGTGACCACCGGAATGAACTGCAACTTGCCGGCAAACTCGGCCAGGTAATCACGTTGCTCCAACCCGGCGATGTCGTCCACGTAGGCCAGCTCCTTCGCCTCGCGTACCGAATACACCAGCTTGATGCTGTCAAACCGCTCCCAGGCCTCGAAGTCCTGCAGGATGGACATGAACGGTGCGATGCCGGTGCCGGTGGCCAGCAGCCACAGGTCGCGGCCGCCGATGAAGCGATCGAGGGTCAGAAAACCAAAGGCCTGCCGGTCGATCAGTAAGCTGTCACCTTCGCCCAGCCGGCTCAGTTCGCTGGTGAACTCCCCGCCGGGCACCACGATCGAGAAGAAGTCGAGGTACTCGTCATGGGGTGCGCTGACCATGGAATAGGCGCGCCAGACTACACTGCCATCGGCCTTGGTCACGCCAAGGCGAGCGAACTGGCCCGCACGGAAGCGAAAACCCGAATCGCGCGTGACCCGCAGGCTGAAGAGGTTCGGCGTCAATGGCTGAACATCGAGCAGTGTCTGGCGGGTGAACTTTTCGGCGCTGGCGGTCATATCGGGCTCCAAGGTTGACGTGCGCACAGTGTCGCGCAAAGCGGCCTGGATAAAAACCACCGGTTTGTAAGGCCTCACCACGCCGATGCCGCCGATGACGCAGATAATCCTGATCGCTATAACAAAAAATCCCAACGCTACACTAGGTCTTTTCCTACAATATTCCGGGTATGCAATCGGATTGGATCCTGTTGCCCCTTCGGAGTGTTACGGATGCATCACTGGAAGCCTGAGCATCTTCATCATTTTGTCAGCGAGCGATCCCCACGGAAGCTGTTCGACATCGCTGTGCACCTGGTGCAGGACCTGGGCATGCAACACCTCGGGCTGAACATCCGCATCCAAATCGCCACCCAGTCGCCCCGGGTGTACCTCTACAGCAACTACCCCGCCGAGTGGATCGAGTGCTATCAGCGCGATGAGTTCTACAAGCAAGACCCTGCCGCACGCGTAAGCCATTGCCAGACCACGCCCGTGCTCTGGACTGACGAGCTGTACCGTGAAGCCCCGCACTTTCGCGAAGTAGCCTGCGAACATGGCCTGCGTCATGGCTGGACGCAGTCGCTGCACGACCTGCAACATAACGAGAGCCAGGTGAGCGTCGCCAGGCCGGCGGGCAGGATAGCGATCGACGAACTCTATGAAAAAGGCGGCAGCGTGCAGTGGCTGTGCCACACCCTGCACGCCGTACTGTGCGAGCACCACCTGAACGCCCTCTGCCCACCCCAGCCAAAAATGAGCGAACGGGAACTGGAAGTGCTCAAATGGTCGGCCGCCGGCAAGACCGCCGCTGACGTCGCCTGCATCCTGTCACTGTCGCAAAGCACGGTGAACTTCCACATCCGCAGCGTGATCACCAAGACCAATGCCGCCAACAAGGCCGGCGCCATCGCTATTGCCGCCCTGCGTGGGTGGATCTGACAGCCATTTCTGCGACCATCGGCAAAGCCCTGTAGAATTGCGCGGCAAAGCCCGTGGCGATCCGCAACGGGCAGATTCGTACCCGAGCCAGACGCCATGCCTTTGTTGACCACCCCCTACGCCGTACTCGACCTGATCCGCCAGCCGGACCAGGCCAACGACCCGCTGCAGGCCTTCGATGCCGCCGACGAGTACCTGCTCGCGCAACTGCATGAGCAGGCGCCTGACGCGAACTGCCGGGTACTGGTGCTCAATGACAGCTTCGGCGCCCTGGCCGCCAGCCTCGCCGGGCAGCTTGCGGTGGTCAGCAGCGGTGACTCGCACCTGGCGCACCTGGCCCTGGAAAAAAACCTCGCCCGCAACGGCAAGCCGTTCGACAGCGTGCCGTTCGTGCCGGCCAGTGAGCCGTGGCAGGGCCCGTTCGACCGGGTACTGGTGCGCGTGCCCAAGACCCTGGCCTTGCTCGAAGAACAACTCATCCGCCTGCAGGGCCACCTGGCGCCCGGCGCGCAGGTGATCGCCGGGGCGATGATCAAGCACTTGCCACGCGCGGCGGGTGACCTGATGGAAAAGTACATCGGCCCGGTACAGGCCTCGCTGGCGCAAAAAAAGGCCCGCCTGCTGACGGCCACCGTTGCCGAGCGCCCGACTGCGCGCTCGCCCTACCCTAGCCGCTATCAGCTCGAATCGCCGGCGCTGGAACTGGTCAACCACGCCAATGTGTTCTGCCGCGATGGCCTGGATATCGGCACCCGTGCGTTTCTCCCGCACCTGCCGCGCAACCTGGGCGCTGCCCGTGTCGCAGACCTGGGCTGCGGCAACGGCGTGTTGGCGATTGCCAGCGCCCTGGACAACCCTGAGGCCCATTACACGCTGGTCGACGAATCGTACATGGCGGTGCAATCGGCACGCGAAAACTGGCAGGCAGCGCTGGGCGAGCGCCCAGCAGTGATGCTGGCGGCCGATGGCTTGGCGGGGGTGGAAAAACAATCGCTGGACGTGGTGCTGTGCAACCCGCCGTTCCACCAGCAGCAAGTGGTCGGCGACTTCCTGGCCTGGCGCATGTTCCAGCAGGCCCGCGAGGCATTGGTGGTGGGGGGTGCGCTGTACATCGTCGGTAACCGCCACCTGGGTTACCACAGCAAGCTGGCGCGGCTGTTCCGCGGGGTTGAACAAGTGGCAGCGACGCCGAAGTTCGTGATTCTCAAAGCCCGCAAGTAACACGCTGCGGCTGCCTAAATCCAGGCCTGCGCAACCCAGGTAGGAGCAGCCTTGTGCTGCGAAGAGGCCGGTGACAGCAGCGAAAATCTACGTGCTGCCACTGGCCTCTTCGCAGCACAAGGCTGCTCCTACAAGGAAGGGCTAAACCCTTTTGATCAATGGGTGGTGAGGCCAGCTGCCCCCATGAACAGGCGCATCACATAGGCCGCCACACCCAGGGCCGCCACACTCATTGCCCAGATCAGCACCAGCCAACCCAGGCGCTGCCACAGTGGCTTCTTCTCTTCCAAGCCATGCTTGCCGGTCATCATGCGCGCCTCCTAGTGATAGCCGTCTTCATGGGTCACCTTGCCGCGGAACACGTAGTAGCTCCAGAAGGTGTACCCCAGGATGAACGGCAGGATGAACAACGTACCCACCAGCATGAACCCTTGGCTCTGCGGCGGCGCTGCGGCATCCCAGATCGAGATCGACGGCGGGATGATGTTTGGCCACACACTGATGCCCAAGCCGCTGTAGCCAAGGAAGATCAGCACCAAAGTCAGCAGGAACGGCGTGTAGTTGGCATTGCGCGCGACCGCCTTGAGCAACCCGTAGAAGGTCACCAGCACCAGGATCGGCACCGGCATGAACCAGATCAGGTTAGGCATGCTGAACCAGCGGTCGGCGATTTGCGGGTAGGCGATCGGCGTCCACAGGCTGACGATACCGATCACCACCAGCAGCACCAGCGCCAGCGGCTTGGCCAGGTCATGCATCTGCAATTGCAGCGGCCCTTCGGTCTTCATGATCAGCCACGTGCAGCCCAGCAGGGTGTACGCGACGATCAGGCCCAACCCGCTGAACACGCTGAACGGGGTCAGCCAGTCGAGGGTGCCACCAGCATAGTGGCGGTCGACCACCTTGAAGCCCTCGATGAACGCGCCCAGTGCAACGCCCTGGAAGAAGGTCGCGATCAACGAACCCCAAATGAACGCCTTGTCCCAGATGTGCCGCTTGTCATCCTTGGCCTTGAAACGGAACTCGAAGGCCACGCCGCGGAAGATCAAGCCAATCAGCATGAGAATCAGCGGCAGGTACAAGGCTTCGAGTACCACCGAATAGGCCATCGGGAAGGCCCCGAACAGCCCGGCGCCGCCCAGCACCAGCCAGGTCTCGTTGCCGTCCCACACGGGGGCGACGGTGTTCATCATCACATCACGGTCACGCTCGCCCTTGACGAAGGGGAAGAGCATGCCGATGCCCAGGTCGAAACCATCCATCACCACGTACATCATGACGCCGAAGATGATGATCACGGCCCAGATCAGCGGAAGGTCGATACCCATGGCTCAGTTCCCCTTGCTCAGGCTGACGGTGTTGGCCTCATGGCCATCATCGGCGGCGGACAGCGGCCGCGCCGGCGTGCGTTTCTGGCCTGGGCCACCTGGGTTGGGTTCATCACCCTCGCCCGTCTTCGGCCCTTTGCGCACCAGGCGCATCATGTAGCCGAGGCCGGTACCGAACAGGGCGAAGTACACCACCACGAACGCCACCAAGGTAAAGCCGAGCTGAACGTAGCTGTGGTTGGAGACCCCTTCAGAGGTGCGCATCAGGCCATACACCACCCACGGCTGGCGGCCGATTTCGGTGGTGAACCAGCCGGCGAGGATGGCGATCAGGCCGGAAGGCCCCATCCACAGGGTCAGGTACAGGAACGGCCTGGAGCTGTACAGCGTGCCGCGCTTGCGCAGCCACAGGCTCCACAGGCCCACGAAGATCATCAGGAAGCCAAGCCCGACCATGACCCGGAACGACCAGAACACGATGGTCGAGTTGGGCCGGTCCGCTGCCGGGAATTCCTTCATCGCGGGCACTTGCTTGTCCAGGCTGTGGGTCAGGATCAGGCTGCCGAGGGCGGGGATCTCGACCTTGAAGCGCGTGGTCTCGGCTTTCATGTCAGGGATGCCGAACAGGATCAACGGGGTCGGTTCGCCCGGCACGTTCTCCCAATGGCCCTCGATGGCGGCGATTTTCACCGGCTGGTGCTTGAGCGTGTTGAGCCCGTGGAAGTCACCGATCACCGCTTGGATCGGCGCAACGATCAGCGCCATCCACATGGCCATCGACAGCATCTTGCGCACGGCCGGGTTGTCACGCCCGCGCAGCAAGTGCCAGGCCGCCGAGGCGCCGACGAAGAAGGCAGTGGCGACGAACGCGGCCGTGGCCATGTGCATCAACCGGTAGGGGAACGAGGGGTTGAAGATCACGGCCAGCCAGTCCACCGGTACCACGCGGCCATCGATGATCTCGTGGCCTTGCGGGGTCTGCATCCAGCTGTTGGAGGCCAGGATCCAGAAGGTCGAGACCAGCGTGCCGAGCGCCACCATGACTGTGGCGAAGAAGTGCAGGCCGCGGCCGACACGGTTCCAGCCAAACAGCATGACGCCCAGGAAGCCTGCCTCGAGGAAGAACGCCGTCAGCACCTCATAGGTGAGCAAGGGGCCAGTGACGGCGCCGGCGAAATCGGAGAAGCGGCTCCAGTTGGTGCCGAACTGATAGGCCATGACCAGGCCAGAAACCACGCCCATGCCGAAGTTGACAGCGAAGATTTTCGACCAGAAGTGGTAGAGGTCACGGTAGACCTGGTTGTGGGTCCGCAGCCAAAGGCCTTCGAGGACCGCCAGATAGCTCGCCAAGCCAATGGTGATGGCCGGGAACAGGATGTGAAAGGACACGGTAAATGCAAACTGGATTCGGGCGAGATCTAGGGCCTCTAAACCGAACATAGTGCTTCCTCTTCAGATAATCCGGCGTTTGGGCTCGTGGCCCTCGCGCCTACTGCCCCCACGGTATCGAGTGCGGCGAGTTGGAATTGTTCTGTGCAATCGCAGGGATTCCGGCCCAAAGGCCACATCGTCGGCTGATCGTTGCATTTACAACGATTGATCCAGGTCAACGACTGACTGGAAGCATAGTCCTGAATGGCCAGGCGGGCCGTGTGGTTGATTGCCGCGTGACCCGTTGCCCCACCCTCTTTCATAAACCGTGAAAAAGTGCCGATTACGGCAAACAGTAACTGCTTGTTACAAACAGATGATAATCTGCCGCCCCCTCTACTGCGCCGAGGCCACAGGTTTCCGATGTCCGATTCCGCACCGCAGTTGTTGCGTCATCATCGCCCCTTCATCGCCTTCTGGCTGGCGCGTGTGTTTACCGCCAGCGGCTTCCAGATGCTCACCGTGGCCATCGGTTGGCACCTCTATCAGCTCACCGGCAATGTGCTCGACCTGGGCCTGGTCGGCCTGGTCGAATTCGCCCCGCGCGTGCTGTTCATGCTGCACACCGGGCATGTTGCCGACCGCTATGACCGGCGCAAGGTCGCCGCCCTGTGCCAGAGCCTGCAGGGGTTGATTGCCCTGGCGCTGGCGGTGGGCAGCGCCACCGACAACGTCAGCCGCGAGCTGATTTTCGCCCTGGCCTTCCTGCTGGGCGCGACGCGTTCATTCGAGATGCCGGCGACCCAGGCCCTGCTGCCCAACGTCGTGCCGCCGGGGTTGTTCCCTCGGGCGGTGGCGGCCTCGGCCTCGGCGACCCAGGCCGCCACCATCGTCGCCCCGGCGGTGGGCGGCTTGCTGTATGCCTTTGGCAGCATCTGGGTGTATGGGCCGACCGTAGGGCTGTACGCCATCGCCTGCGTGCTGACCTTGAGCCTGGACGCGCGCCAGCAAGTGGCCCAACGCGGCCGTGCCAGCCTAGAGTCGCTGTTGGCCGGCATCCGCTTTATCCGCAGCCGGCCAGACATTCTCGGGGCCATTTCGCTCGACCTGTTCGCCGTGCTGCTGGGCGGCGCCACCGCGCTGTTGCCGGTGTTCGCCAAGGACATCCTGCTCACCGGCCCCTGGGGCCTGGGCCTGCTGCGCTCTGCGCCGGCGGTGGGCGCGTTGCTGATGTCGCTGTGGCTGGCGCGCTTCCCGTTCGAGCGCAAGGTCGGGCGCACCATGTTCACAGCGGTGGGCGTATTTGGCGTGGCGACCATCGCGTTTGGCCTGTCGACGTCGTTCTGGTTCTCGCTGGCGGTGCTGGTGGTGCTGGGGGCGGCGGACATGATCAGCATGGTCATACGCAGTTCGTTCGTGCAGCTGGAAACGCCAGATGAAATGCGCGGGCGGGTGAGCGCCGTCAACGGCTTGTTCATCGGTGCCTCGAACCAGCTCGGCGAGTTCGAATCGGGGGTCACGGCGCACTGGTTTGGCACAGTGCCGGCGGTGGTGCTCGGTGGCGTGGGCACGCTGGTGGTGACCGGGGTGTGGATAAAACTGTTCCCAACGTTGGCCAAACGCGATCGGTTGCACAGCGGCTGATCACTGGGGAAAACCCATTCCCCAATGGCCATAGGCCCCCGCCATGCATGCTGGTATGATGCGCGGCTTTTTTCCGCCCCAGATAAAACCACGGCAACCGGTACGGTCTGTGCTTTGCTGATGGGGTCGATACAAATCACGGCGCCGGGGGCGCCTTGGGGAGCGGGCATGCTGGAAAGGCTGTTTCAACTAAAAGCACACAACACCAATGTGCGCACCGAGATTCTTGCGGGCGTCACCACCTTCCTGGCCATGGCCTACATCCTGTTCGTCAACCCGAGCATCCTCGGCGAGACCGGCATGGACAAAGGTGCGATCTTCGTCGCCACCTGCCTGGCCGCGGCCATCGGCTCGACGACCATGGGCCTGATCGCCAACTACCCGATCGCCCTGGCGCCGGGCATGGGCCTGAACGCCTTCTTCACCTACACCGTGGTCCTGCACATGGGCCACACCTGGCAGGTCGCGCTGGGCGCGGTGTTCCTGTCGGCGGTAATGTTCTTCCTGCTGTCGATCTTCCGCATCCGCGAATGGATCGTGAACAGCATCCCGCTGCCGCTGCGCTCGGCCATTGCTGCCGGTATCGGCTTGTTCCTGGCACTGATTGCCCTGCATAACGCCGGCATCGTCGTCGATAACCCGGCCACCCTGGTAGGCCTGGGCGACCTCAAGCAGCCGGCGCCGATCCTCGCCACCCTGGGCTTCTTCCTGATCGTCGGCCTCGAATCGCTGAAGGTTCGCGGCGCGGTGCTGATCGGCATTCTGGCCGTGACCATCGCCGCGATCGCGATGGGCGTGACGCCGTTCGCCGGCGTCGTGTCCATGCCGCCATCGCTGGCACCGACCTTCCTCCAGCTGGACATCGCCGGTGCCTTGGATGTGGGCCTGGTCAGCGTCATCTTCGCCTTCCTGTTCGTCGACCTGTTCGACAACTCCGGCACCCTGATCGGCGTGGCCAAACGCGCCGGCCTGATGGGCAAGGACGGCCACATGCCGAAGATGGGCCGCGCCCTGATCGCCGACAGCACCGCCGCCATGGCCGGCTCGCTGCTGGGCACCTCGACCACCACCAGCTACATCGAATCGGCTGCCGGCGTGAGCGCGGGCGGGCGCACCGGCCTGACCGCCATCGTGGTGGCCGTGCTGTTCCTGCTGGCGCTGTTCTTCGCACCGCTGGCCGGTAGCGTACCGGCCTTCGCCACGGCGCCAGCGCTGCTGTTCGTCGCCGTGCTGATGGCCTCGGGCCTGGCGGAAATAAACTGGGACGACGTCACCGAAGCCGCACCTGTGGTGGTGACCGCCCTGGCCATGCCGCTGACCTACTCGATCGCTAACGGCATCGCCTTCGGCTTCATTTCCTGGACCGCCGTCAAGCTGATCTCGGGTCGCCACCGCGACCTGAACCCGGCCCTGGTGATCCTTTCCATCCTGTTCGTCATCAAGCTGGGCTGGTTCAACGCATGAGTGCTGCTTTCGACCCCTCCTCCTACGCCACCCAGCTGGACGCCAAGGTTGCCCGGCTGCGCGCGCTGCTGGCGCCGTTCGGCGCGCCGGAACCGGCTGTTTTCGATTCGCCGCGCGAGCACTATCGCCTGCGCGCCGAGTTCCGCCTGTGGCGCGAGGACGGCCAGCGCCACTACGCGATGTTCGCCCCGGGCGAGAAGCACAAGGCGATCCTGATCGACGACTTCCCCATCGCCAGCGAGCGCATCAATGACTTGATGCCGCGCCTGAAGGCGGCCTGGCAGGCCAGCGAGGCACTGAGCAATCGCCTGTTCCAGGTGGAGTTCCTCACCACCCTGGCCGGCGATGCGATGGTCACGATGTGCTACCACCGCCCGCTGGACGAGGCCTGGGAAGTGGCCGCGCGGCAGCTGGCCGACGAACTGGGGGTAAGCCTGATCGGCCGCTCCAAGGGCAAGCGCCTGGTGATTGGCCGTGATTACGCGGTAGAGAAACTGGACGTGGCGGGCCGTGTGTTCAGCTATCGCCAGCCGGAAGGCGCGTTCACCCAGCCTAACGGCGCGGTGAACCAGAAGATGCTGAGCTGGGCGTTCGACGCCATGGGCGAGCGCGAGGATGACCTGCTGGAGCTGTATTGCGGCAACGGCAACTTCACCCTGCCACTGGCCACCCGTGCGCGCCAAGTGCTGGCCACCGAGATCAGCAAGACCTCGGTCAACGCTGCGCTGAGCAACCTTGATGAGAACGGTGTGGATAACGTGCGCTTGGTGCGGCTGTCGGCTGAAGAGCTGACCCAGGCGCTGAATGACGTGCGCCCGTTCCGTCGGCTGGAAGGGATCGACCTGAAAAGTTACGCGTTCGGTACCGTGTTCGTCGACCCGCCGCGTGCGGGGATGGACCCGGATACCTGCGAGCTGACCCGGCGCTTCGAGCGGATTTTGTACATCTCGTGCAATCCGGAAACGCTGGCGGCGAACATCGAGCAGTTGCAGGACACACACCGCATCGAGCGTTGTGCGTTGTTTGACCAGTTCCCGTATACCCATCACATGGAAAGTGGGGTTCTGCTGGTTCGGCGTTGATTGTTAGACATTGGGGCTGCTTTGCAGCCCATCGCAGGCAAGCCAGCTCCTACAGGTACAGCGTCAACCTCTTGACTGGCGCTGTACCTGTAGGAGCTGGCTTGCCTGCGATGGGCCGCGAAGCGGCCCCAATAACTCAGAAGTCGAAGAACACCGTCTCCCCTTCCCCCTGAATACGGATATCGAAACGATACGCCGTCTTCCCATCCACTTCGCAACGCTTGGCAATCAGCGTCTCACGGCGCTGCGGCTGCTCGATCAGGTTGAGCACCGGGCACTTGGCGTTGGCTTCGGCTTCATCATCAAAATACAGGCGCGTGTGCAGGTGGATGTTGATGCCACGGGCAAACAGGCTGATGTTGATGTGCGGCGCCATCGGCACGCCGGCCGCGTTCTTCACCACACCCGGCTTCACCGTTTGCACGGTCCACTCACCGGCATCGAAAGTGGTAGCGGTGCGGCCGAAGCTGTTGAAGGCGTTTTCCAGGTTGTATGCATCCTGGTACTGGCCGGCGGCATCGGCCTGCCACAGCTCCAGGAACGAATCGCGCACCAAGTGCCCGTTACCGTCATAGACCTGGCCGATCAACAGGATGTGTTCACCCGGCGCCTCAGGCTTGGCGAGGCGGTTCCAGATTTCCTGGTCGCGGGTCGGGTTGCCGGCCGCTTCCAGGGCCAGGCCGATATGCACGTAGGGGCCGGCAGTCTGCGAAGGGGTTTCCGACAGCAGTTCGATTGGCATGGCGGGGTCCTCAGCAGTTTTCGAAGTGGGTCTTGCGCTGGCCGCGCAGCACGATGTCAAAGCGGTACGCCAGGCAGTCCATCGGGTTGGCGTTGCTCATGTCGAGCTTGGCGATCAACTGCTGCACGGCTTCTGGGTTGGCGATCGACTTGACGATCGGGCACATCGGGATCAGCGGGTCACCCTCGAAGTACAGCTGGGTGATCAGCTTGGTCGCAATCGATGGGCCGCTGATGCCGAAGTGGATGTGCGCCGGGCGCCAGTCGTTCGGGCCGTTGCGCCATGGGTAGGGGCCCGGCTTGATGGTGCGGAAGCTGTAGTAGCCGTCGCGGTCGGTCAGGCAACGGCCGACGCCACCGAAGTTAGGGTCCAGCGGTGCCAGGTAGCGGTCGTTCTTGTGGCGGTAGCGGCCGCCAGCGTTGGCCTGCCACATTTCTACCAGGGTATTGGGCACGGGCTTGCCGTACTGGTCGACCACGCGACCGGCAACGATGATGCGCTCACCAATCGGCAGGCCACCGTTGTTGAAGTTCAGCAGCAGGTCATGGTCGTGGGCGCCGAAACCCAAGTGGGTGAAGTCCGGGCCGGTGGTTTCGCTGATCGACTGCGGGATGCTGACCAATGCCTGGCGCGGCGAGCGGGCAATGGAGGTCTTGTAGTCGGGGGTCAGGGCTTTGGGGTGCCAGTTGCGATCACGGATCACGAAGCGGCTGGTGTCCTGGGCGGGCATGCCGTTTTCCTCTCTTGGAATTATCTGGACGCCTTGCAGGGCAGGCGGACTTACAGTTTCAGATAAGCCGCTCGGGATGAATACTGAAATCAGCCCTCACATACATAACCATATGGTTATGGTTTAACACCTTTGTCTGACACCCTCCCCGTTGGTGAACTAATCTTTGTCTTCTTGTTTCACGCTCCGGAGAGCATTCATGGAATGGCGAAAAGGCCGACGCAGCGACAACGTGGTCGATGCCCGAGGTGAAGGTGGCGGTGGTGGCGGCATGCGCTTCGGCGGCGGCAAGGGCCTCGGGCTGGGGGCGATCCTGCTGATCGTGGGCATTGGCTGGCTGACCGGGCAAGACCCGCTGCAGATACTCGGCCAGCTCACCGGGCAGATGACCCAGCAGCAGCAACAGGCGCCCAGTGGCGCAGACGGCAAGGCGCCGCCAGCCAATGACCAGCAGGCCGACTTCGTCGCCTCGGTGCTGGGTGACACGGAAGACACCTGGAAAGCGCTGTTCTCCCAGGCGGGCAAGCAGTACCGCGACCCCAAACTGGTGCTGTTCAGCGGCCAGGTCAACTCGGCCTGCGGCTTCGCTTCGGCGGCCGTCGGCCCGTTCTATTGCCCGGCCGACCAGCGGGTGTACCTGGACATGTCGTTCTTCCGCGAGATGGAAACCCGTTTCGCGGCCGCGGGTGACTTTGCCCAGGCCTATGTCATCGCCCACGAGATCGGCCACCACGTGCAGACCCTGCTCGGCGTGTCGGCCAAGATCGATGCCGCTCGCCGCAATGGCCAGCGCATGGAAGGCGACAACGGCTTGCTGGTGCGCCAGGAGCTGCAGGCCGACTGCCTGGCAGGGGTGTGGGCCTACCAAGCGCAAAAACGCCTGAACTGGCTGGAGCCGGGTGACGTCGAGGAAGCGCTGAACGCGGCCAATGCCATCGGTGATGACCGCCTGCAGCAAAAAGGCCAGGGCCGCGTGGTGCCCGACTCCTTCACCCACGGCACCTCGGCGCAGCGTGTGCGCTGGTTCAAGGCGGGGTTTGCCGAGGGCGAAGTGAACAGCTGCGATACCTTCAGTGCCCGTAACCTCTGACACGCTTGGGGCTGCCTGGCAGCCCCAGCCTCACCCTAACGACAAGTTACAAATCTGCTGAAAAAGCGTTTCAGCTTCCCTGATCATTGCCGATAACCCCTGCACGAATCAGCGGGCATCCAGAACAACAACGCCTTGCGATCGACGATCAAGAGAGCGAAAACAACTTCTGGAGTGCGTGCATGAACAGCTGGTTTGCCAACATCAGCGTCAACCTCAAACTCGGCCTGGGCTTCGGCCTGGTGCTGATCCTCACCGGCCTGCTGGCCCTGACCGGCTGGACCAGCCTGGGCAGCCTGATCGACCGCAGCAACTGGA
This sequence comes from Pseudomonas sp. NGC7, assembly GCF_047159675.1. NCBI lineage: Bacteria > Pseudomonadati > Pseudomonadota > Gammaproteobacteria > Pseudomonadales > Pseudomonadaceae > Pseudomonas > Pseudomonas sp. NGC7. Next base: position 5,348,323 of record NZ_BAAFZY010000001.1, read on the forward strand.
TGAGCGATATCAGCCAGCTCAACAAAGACCTGACTGACCTGCGCATCGCCCGCCTGCAGTACATGATTGCCAACGGCGATGATGCGGCGGCGGCCAACACGCTGAACAAGCTCGATGCCTTCAGTAACCAGCAACAACGCCTGGTCAGCACGTTCAAGAGCCCGGACAACGTCAAGCTGCTGCACGAACTGGGGCAGACCATCAGCCAGTACAAGGTCTCACTGGCCACCATGCGCACGGGCTACAACGCCACCCGGGCCGCGCGTGATGCCATGAATGCATCGGGCGCCAAGGCCGACCAGGCCATGGACGCCCTTAGCCAGGAAGTCATGGCACGCCCCGAAACCGACAGCGTGCGCCTGGCCCAGTATCAGCTGATCAGCAAGGCCCGCCAGCAACTGCTGCAGGTACGCATCGACGTGCGCGGCTACATGGCCGATAACAGCGCGACCAATGAACAGGCCGCCCTGCGCCAGCTCGAAGGGGCGCTGGCCGAGGCCGACAACCTTAAGCGCCGGCTGCCAGCCGCCGACGCGCGTTTGCAGGAGTTCGAACAGTCGGTGCTGGCCTACCGAGACGCCGTGCGCCAGTTCCGTGATGCGCTGGCCAGTATTACCAGCGCGCGCGCTGAAATGACTGTGCAGGGTGCCGACATCGTCAAGACCAGCGACGCGCTGTACAAAATCCAGCTGGAGCGCCGCGACATCGAGAGTACGCAGGCCCGTAGCCTGCAGGCCATCGCGACCTTGCTGGCGTTGCTCGTCGGCGTACTGGCCGCGGTGCTCATTACCCGGCAGATCACCCGCCCGCTGCAAGAAACCTTGCAAGCGGTGGAGCGCATCGCTGGCGGCGACCTGACGCACGACCTGCGCGTCACCCGCCGTGATGAACTGGGCGTATTGCAACAGGGCATCGCCCGCATGGGCACCACCCTGCGCGAGCTGATCAGCGGCATCCGCGACGGTGTCACCCAGATCGCCAGCGCTGCCGAAGAGCTGTCGGCGGTCACCGAGCAAACCAGCGCAGGGGCCAACAGCCAGAAAGTCGAAACCGACCAAGTCGCCACTGCAATGCACGAAATGGCGGCTACGGTTCAGGAAGTCGCGCGCAACGCCGAGCAGGCCTCACATGCCGCCACCGGTGCCGACGACGAAGCCCGCGCGGGTGATCAGGTGGTCGGTGAGGCGATCAGCCAAATCGAACGCCTGGCCGAAGAAATGCACCGCTCCACCGAGGCCATGAACCTGCTGCAACAGGAAAGCCAGAAGATCGGCAGCGTGATGGACGTGATCAAGTCGGTAGCCGACCAGACCAACCTGCTGGCACTCAACGCCGCGATCGAAGCAGCCCGTGCCGGCGAGGCGGGCCGTGGCTTTGCCGTGGTCGCTGACGAGGTGCGTGGGTTGGCCCAGCGCACGCAGAAGTCCACCGAAGAGATCGAAGAGCTGATTGCCAGCCTGCAGCACGGCACCCAGCAAGTGGCGACGGCCATGCAGGGTAGCCGGACCCTGACCGACAGCAGTGTCGAACTGGCGCGCAAGGCCGGCGCCTCGCTGGAAAGCATCACCGGCACGGTGTCTAGCATTCAGTCGATGAACCAGCAGATTGCGGCGGCGGCTGAACAGCAGAGCGCGGTGGCCGAAGAAATCAGCCGGAGCATTCTGAATGTGCGGGATGTGTCCGAGCAGACGGCAGCGGCCAATAACGAGACGGCGGCGTCCAGCGTTGAGCTGGCACGGTTGGGCGGGCAGTTGCAGATGCTGGTGAGCCAGTTCCGCGTCTGACCTTCAGATAGCATTCGCGGGGCAAGCCCGCTTGTATGGTTAGACTTGAAGGGGTGGTGGGACTAAATGCCCGATTCTGACTGTTCGCAGCAGTACAGACCGTGGGACCTGGAAAGGCATCTATGAACAACACCGCAACAGCGGCAAGGCAACGACCCAGGCCCTCGTGATCCTGGCAAGAAAGCTTGCTCGCGTAGCATTGGCCCTGATGAAAAATCAGGACGAATATGTCACCAAAGCGAGCAAACCGGCTTGCTGAAAACCATAGAATCTCCCACAGGGACAGTGCAAATACTGAACGTTGCACAATCCTGTGGGAGCGGGCTTGCCCCGCGAAGAGGCCAGCACTGAGTCAACCGAATTACTTGACGATAATCCCCACCCCACGCCCACGCGGATCGGACGCCGTTTCCAGCTTGTCCCCGTTCACCCGGATCGCCTGGATATCGCCCATCTCCCAGCCCTGGTCCTCCAGCACATAACCCATTTTCTTCAGGTCATCCGCCACCGCCCCGGTCAGCGGTGCATAGCTGTCGAAGTAGATAGTGTCTTTAGGCAGCAACTGATGGTGCACACGCTGCGCCGCTACCGCCTTTTCCAGCGGCATGTCGTAGTCGTACAGGTTGTTCATCACCTGGAAGATCGAGGTGAAGATGCGCGAGCCACCTGGCGTGCCGATCACCAGCTCGACCTTGCCATCGCGGGTCATCAGGCTCGGGCTCATAGATGACAGCATGCGCTTGCCCGGCTCGATGGCGTTGGCATCCCCGCCGACCACACCAAAGGCATTGGCCGCACCCGGCTTGGCGCTGAAGTCGTCCATCTCGTCGTTGAGCAGGAAGCCGGCGCCCTTGACCACGACGCCACTGCCGTAGTCGAGGTTGAGGGTGTAGGTGTTGCTGACCGCGTTGCCCTGTTTGTCGACGATGGAGAAGTGCGTGGTCTGGTGCGGCTCCAGCCCCGGCTTGACGTCATCGGTGACTGAAATGGCCTTGGGGTTGACCTGCGCGGCGCGCTTGGCCAGGTAATCCTTGGCAATCAACTGATCGACCGGCACCTTGGTGAAGGCCGGGTCGCCCAGGTAGTCGGCACGGTCGGCAAACACGCGCTTCTCGATCTCGGCAAGCAGGTGAATGTACTGCGCCGAGTTGTGCGCCACGCCCTTGAAGTCTGCCGCGCGGTCTTCCTTGATGCCCAGCAACTGGGCCAGGGCGACGCCGCCGGAGCTTGGCGGCGGCGCGGTGTAGACCACGTTACCGCGCCAGCTCAAGGCCATCGGCTCACGCCAGACCGCCTTGTAGTCCTTGAGGTCTTGCTTGGTGATCAGGCCTTTGTCGGCCTGCATCTGCGCCACCAGCAGGTCGGCGGTCTTGCCCTGGTAGAACTCGCTTACGCCCTTGTCGGCAATGCGCTCGAGGGTCTGGGCCATTTCTGGCTGCTTGAACAGTTCGCCGACCTTCATGTTGCCGAAGTAGTCATTGAAGTTGGTCGCCGTCTTGAACAGGCCTTGGGCATCGTTGCGGTACTGGTACTGTTTTTCGGCAATCTTGAAACCGTTTTTGGCATAGCCGATGGCCGGCGTCAGCAGCTCGCTCCACGGCAACTTGCCGAACTTCTGGTGCGCCTCCCACAGGCCCATCACCGTGCCGGGTACACCTGCTGCCCGCACACCGACCAGGCTGAGGTTCTCGATCACCTCGCCTTTGTCGTCCAGGTACATGTTGCGGCTGGCTGCCTTTGGCGCCACTTCGCGGTAGTCGAGGAAGTAGGGCTTGCCGTCGACGAACAGGGTCATGAAGCCACCGCCGCCGATGTTGCCGGCTTCTGGGTAGGTCACCGCCAGGGTGAATGCCGTTGCCACGGCGGCGTCCACGGCGTTGCCGCCTTTTTTCAGGATATCGGCGGCAACCTGTGCACCATATTGATCGGGCGCAGCCACCGCGCCACCTTCCAGGGCGGCTGCATAGGCCGAGGAACAGGTCAGGATCGCGGCTCCGAGGGCCATGGTCGGGAACAGGACAATACGCATGACACTTCCTTGGTGTTGTTTTTGTTGATCACTCAGTAAGGCCGAAGCGTGTCGACTGTGCAATCCAACATAGGAAGTTTCGCCGCCTTTGGGCAGGATGTGTCGCGTTCAGGCAACTCAGCAGGCGTACATCGCCAGCTTGCGCTGGATAAAATCGAGGAAGCACTGGATGCGCAGCGCCAACTGAGTGTTGCGGTAGTACACCGCATGGATCGGCTGGCGATAGCCGTTGTTGGCGTCGCCCAGCAGCACCTGCAGGCGGCCGCTGCGGATGTCTTCGTGGGTCATGAAATGCGACAGGCTGACGATGCCCTCCCCGGCCAGCGCCAGCTGGCGCAGGGTTTCGCCGCTGGAGGCGATCAGCGCGGGGCGGATCGCCCAGCGGTCGCCCTGGGCATGGCGCAAGGGCCAGTGGTTGAGCGACTCGGGCTGGCTGAAGCCGAGCAAGCAGTGGTTGGCCAAGTCTTCGACGCGCTGCGGGGTGCCGTGGCGTTCCAGGTAGGCGGGGCTGGCCAGCACCTGCACCGGGCTGCACCCCAGGTTGCGGGCGTGCAGGCTGGAGTCGGCCAGCTCGCCGATACGGATCGCCACATCGGTGCTCTGTTCGAGCAGGTCGATGATCAGGTCGTCGGTGTTGAGCTCAAGCTCGATGCCGGGGTACTGGCGGCGGAACTCGCCGATCCAGGGCAGGATGGCGTGCAGCATGAACGGCGCGGCGGCGTTGATGCGCAGGCGCCCGGTGGCGGTCTGGTGGTTCATCGACAGGCGCTCTTCCATCGCGTCCATCTGTTCCAGGATCAGGCGCGAGCGTTCAAGAAAGAAGCGGCCTTCTTCGGTCAGGTCCATGCGCCGGGTGGTGCGGTTGACCAGGGTGGTGCCAAGCTTGGCCTCTAGGCGCGACAAGGTGCGGCTGACGGCTGACGGGGTCTGGCCCACCTGCTCGGCAGCAGCAGAGATCGAACCGCAGTCGATCACAGCGACGAATACCTGGAGTTCTTCGGATCGGGTTTTCACGCGCTTGGCCTTGGCTGGAGTGTGCCGTGATTCATAGCGGGTCGGTGGGGTCTGTGCAAGGGGGGCCGCTGCGCGGCCCAATCGCTGGCAAGCCAGCTCCCACAGGGTTCGCGTTGTCGTCGAACCGACTGTGGGAGCCGGCTTGCCGGCGATTGGGCTGCGCAGCAGCCCCTTTCACAGGCAACTTACACAGCTTTGCCAAACACCTTGTCCAGGTGCGCTTCATATGCTGCCAACGCCGCTGGCACATCCGGGCGCTTCATCACATCCACCGCCAGGAAGGTCGGCAAGCCGGTCATGCCAAGGAACTGGTTAGCCTTGTGGAACGGGAAATACACGGCGTCCACACCCTTGCCCTCGAAGAAATCGCTGGGGTCGTCAAACGCCTGCTGCGGGGCGTTCCAGGTCAGTGACAACATGTACTGCTTGCCTTGAATCAGGCCACCGCTGCCGTACTTCTGCGAGGCATCCGAACGGGTACGGCCGTCGTTGGCGTACAGGCTGCCATGGCCTTCGGTGAAGACGTCATCGATGTACTTCTTCACCGTCCACGGTGCGCCCATCCACCAACCGGGCATCTGGTAGATCACCACGTCGGCCCAAAGAAATTTCTCGACCTCTTCCCGCACATCGTAGCCGCCATCGATGAAGGTCTGCCGCACGTCGAAACCGGCACGGTCCAGGTGCGCGAGGGCCGCTTCGTGCAGGGTCGCGTTAAGGCGGCCCTCGGAGTGAGCGAACTGTTTACCACCGTTGAGCAGAAGGATGTTTTTCATGCTGGCCTCGATTTGGCGATGTCGATCCGAGGGCGTTCTGCCTCGGTCGAGTCAAATTGGATGACCGGCAGATTAGAGACTCAGCGGCAGGGGAAACAGCGGCCATGAGTCAAAATACAATTGCTTTCAAATCACGAATGGCCAGCTAATTATTGCCTTAGAATCGGTTCATCATTCACCAGCGAGTAGCGATCCATGAGCGAGCAGTACGCTTTTATCCTCAAAGCCAAGACCCGCCCGGAAATGGCCGAAGCCTTCGAAACCCTGTTCCGCGCCTATGTTGAACCCAGCCGCCTGGAACCGGGCTGCATCGAGTACCACATGCTGCGCGACAAGGCCGACCCGAGCCTGTTCGTGTTCTACGAAGTGTGGGCGGACAAAGCTGCACTGGATGTGCACTCGGCCCTGCCGCACATGGTCGCGTTCTTCGAAAAGCGCATGGACTACCTGGAGCGCGAGTTCGATATCCAGTTGATCGACATGCTCAGCGCCTCGTCTGCTAACCGTTGATCAGCAGATGGCCGCCGAGCACGGCCAAGCCAATGAAGAAGCAGCGTTTGAACAGCGCGGCGCTGATGCGCTGACGCAACCACTGCCCCGCCAGCATGCCCACCAGTGCTGGCGCCAGCATCAGCAATGAAGCACCTAGCGCCTGGCCGCCCAAGGCATCTTGCCCGGCCAGGCCCAGGGCCAGCGCCAGGGTCGAGACCGTGAACGACAGGCCCAAAGCCTGGATCATCTCGTCGCGGTTCAGGCCAAGGCTTTGCAGGTACGGCACTGCCGGCATCACGAATACGCCGGTAGCGGCCGTGACTACGCCCGTCACCAAGCCGCACAGCGGCCCCAGCCACCCTTCCCGCGCTTGCGCCACGCGCAACCCTGGGCCCATCAGCCCATACACCGCATACACCAGCAACGCGGCGCCCAGCGCATGCGCGGCCCACGCGCCACTGTTGATGCCCAGCCATGCGCTGCCAAGCAGGGTGCCGACAAAGATCATCACCAGCATCGGCCCCAGGCGACGCAGCAGCACCCGCAGATGACCACCGGCAGCCAGCTGCCAGAGGTTGGTGAGTGTCGACGGCACGATGAGTAAAGCGGCAGCCTGCGCAGGCGGCATAGCCAGGCCCAGCAGGCCCATGGCGATGGTCGGCAAGCCGAGGCCGATGACGCCTTTGACGGTGCCGGCCAGCAGAAAGGTGATGACCACCAGCAGTGTCAGTGCCGGGCCAATGTGTTGATAGAACGCGATCAAGGTATTCATAGTGCCATGATGGCGTGCGCCAGGCTGGCTGGAAATCTGCCATATACTCAGCCTGACTATTGCCAGGACAGAGGCACATGCATTTCGACCTGATCGACCTCGCGCTTTTCCGGCACACCCTGGAATGCGGCAACATCACTGCCGGCGCCCGGCGCAGCCATCTGTCGCTGCCAGCTGCCAGTGCGCGCATCCGCGCGATGGAAGCGTCCCTGGGTACGCAATTGCTAGCGCGCAATCGCCGCGGCGTACAACCGACGCCTGCCGGGCAGGCGCTGTTGCAGCATGCCCGCCTGATCGCGCAGCAAGTGGAGCGCCTGCAATTCGACCTGAGCCAGTACGCCCAGGGGCTGCAGGGCCAGGTGCGGCTGTTGTGCAACACCGCGGCGCTGACCGAGTACCTGCCCGAATTGCTGGCCAGTTATCTGGCACAGAACCCCGGCGTCAGTGTCGATGTCCAAGAGCTGCCAAGCTTGCGCATCGTGCAGTCGATTACCCAAGGCATCGCCGACCTGGGGATCATTTCGACTGCGGCGCCCAGCGAGCATTTGCAGACCCTGCCCTTTCGCGATGACCCACTGGTGTTGGTGACCCCCCTTGCGCATCCGCTGGCGGCACACCCTGCGCCGAGCTTCATCGACAGCCTGGCCCATGGTCATGTCGGGCTGGGAGCAGACAGCGCATTGGCCTTGTACCTGGAGGAACAGGCCCTGCGTGAAGGCTTGCGGATGCGCGTACGGGTACGAGCCGATGGCTTCGATGGGGTGCTGCGCATGGTCGCGGGGGGCGCCGGGGTCGGCGTTGTGCCCTTGGCTTCGGTGCAACGCTGGCAAGGGCTGCTGCCGCTGCACTGGGTGGCGCTTCGCGAGGACTGGGCCAACCGCCAGTTGATGGTGTGCGCGCGGGACTTTGCAGCGTTGCCAGGGTATGCGGCGAACTTGGTCAAGCGCTTGGCAGGCTGAGGCTACATTCGCTCAATGCACGTTTTTTGTAGGAGCGGCCTTGCGTCGCGAAAGGGCTGCGCAGCGGCCCCAGCAATATCTGCAAGGACCCTGAATTCTGGGGCCGCTGCGCGCCCCGTTCGCGACGCAAGGCCGCTCCTACACGAATAGGCGTAAATCTGCTCCGGCGCTTGCGGCCACCGGGGCTCTTTGCCCACAATCACGCTGCACCACGAAAAGGAGTTCCAAGTGCCCTCGATCTACCAGCTCAAGCCCCGCTTCCAGGCCTTGCTCCGGCCCGGCGTCAAGCGCCTCTACGACCGTGGCGTCACGGCCAACCAGGTCACCGTCGCCGCCGCCTTGGTCTCGGTCCTGCTGGGCCTGCTGCTGGCCGGGTTCAGCCACATCACCTGGCTGTTCATCCTGATCCCGCTGTGGATGTTGCTGCGCATGGCGCTCAACGCCGTGGACGGCATGCTCGCGCGGGAATTCGGCCAGCAATCCAGGCTCGGTGCCTACCTCAACGAACTGTGCGACGTGATCGCCGACGCCGCGCTGTACTTGCCATTCGCCCTGCTGGCTGGCGTCTGGCCCAGCTTGGTGGTGCTGGTGGTGCTGAGTGCGACCTTCAGCGAATACGCCGGCGTCATGGGCCCGCTGGCAGGCGCCTCGCGCCGCTACGACGGGCCGATGGGCAAGAGCGACCGGGCATTCGCCTTTGGCGTGCTGGGCACCGGCGTTGCGTTCGGCCTGCTCAACGCCACCTGGCTCAACGGCCTCTTGCTGGTCATCTTCGCGCTCTCGCTCTATACCCTCTACAACCGGGTTCGCCAAGGGCTGGTCGAAGCCCGCTGAGCCCATCGCCGCCGGACAAGGATTCTCGCCATGCGCCAAGCGCAATCGCTGCATTTCTCTACCCATGACGGTGTCGAGTTGCACTACCGTCATTGGCCCGCGACACGCAATGAACACCAGCCGCGCCGCGCCGTGGTGATGTTCCACCGTGGCCACGAACACGGCGGGCGCATGGCCCACCTGGCCGACGAACTGGACATGCCGGGCTACGATTTCTTCGCCTGGGATGCCCGCGGCCACGGCCAGTCGCCGGGCGCCCGCGGCGACAGCCCAGGGTTTGCCACCAGCGTGCGCGACGTGCAGACCTTCATCGAGCATCTGCAGACCGTGCACGGCATCGCCGAGCACGACATGGTGGTGCTGGCGCAAAGCGTCGGCGCCGTGCTGATCGCCACCTGGGCCCACGACTACGCGCCCAAGGTACGCTGCCTGGTGCTGGCCTCGCCGGCGTTCAAGGTCAAGCTGTATGTGCCCTTCGCACGGCCCGGCCTGAAGCTGCTCAAGGCCGTGCGCGGCAACTTCTTCGTCAACAGTTACGTCAAGCCGCGCCTGCTTACCCATGACCCCGAGCGGGTCATGTCGTACGTGGCCGACCCGCTGATCAGCCGGCCGATTTCGGTGACCATGCTGCTGGGCCTGTACGAAGCCGCCGACCGTGTGGTGGCTGACGCCCAGGCTATTCAGGTACCGACGCAGTTGCTGGTCTCTGGCGCGGACCTTGTGGTCGAGCGCAAACCGCAGGAGCGCTTTTTCGAGCGCCTGGGCAGTGCACGTAAAGAAATGCACATCCTCCCGGGCTTTTTCCATGACACCCTCGGTGAACGCGACCGCGCCCATGCGCTGAAGCGCATCGAGCGCTTCGTCGCACATTGCTTCGACAGCCCTGTTACCGCGCCTTCTCTGCTCGATGCCGACAAGGTCGGCGCCAGCTGCGCCGAAGCCGAAAGCCTGGCCGCGCCCTTGCCACGCAACTCGCCGCGCGACCTCTACTGGCGCGCCACCCGTGCCAGCCTGCGCCTGGGCAAAGGGCTGGCCGAGGGCGTGAAGCTGGGGTTCGACACCGGCTTCGACTCTGGCAGCACCCTCGACTACGTCTACCGCAACCAACCGACGGGCAAAGGCAAGCTGGGCCGCATGGTCGACCAGAACTACCTCAACGCCATCGGCTGGCGCGGCATTCGTCAGCGCAAACTGCACGTCGAAGAACTGCTGCGCGAGGCCATTGCCCGCCTGCGCGCCGAGCAGCGGCCGGTGCATATCGTCGACATCGCCGCCGGCCACGGCCGTTACATCCTCGAAGCCTTGGAGGAACTCGAACAACGGCCGGACTCCATCCTGCTGCGCGACTACAGCGAACTGAACGTGCAACAAGGCAGCGCATTGATCGCCGAAAAAGGCCTGGCCGAGGTTGCTCGCTTCGTCCAGGGCGATGCCTTCGACCGCGCAAGCCTCGCCGCGCTGCAGCCTGGGCCTACGCTGGCCGTGGTGTCTGGCCTGTACGAACTGTTCCCCAGCAACGCGTTGGTGAGCAATTCCCTGGCCGGCCTTGCCGATGCCGTCGAAGCAGGCGGTTACCTGGTCTACACAGGCCAACCTTGGCACCCTCAACTGGAGATGATCGCGCGTGCCCTGACCAGCCATCGTGGCGGCGAGGCGTGGGTGATGCGCCGGCGCAGCCAGGCAGAGATGGACCAACTGGTCGAGGCAGCGGGCTTCCGCAAGCTGGCCCAGCGCATCGACGAATGGGGCATCTTCAGCGTCAGCCTGGCGCAACGGGTGCGTGAATGAACCCAACGCGTGAGCCCGGGCTGATTCGGCGGGGCGTGTTCTGGCTGTTGCTGCTGGGGCCGTTCTTCTTCCTCAGCTATGGGCTGGTGAACACTCACACCGCCAGCCGCAGTGATGTCGGCAGCCTGGTGTTCGGCTGGGAGCACGGCATGCCGCTGTGGCCCTGGACGATCATCCCGTACTGGTCGATCGACCTGCTGTACGGGTTGTCCTTCCTGCTGCCACGCACGCGCCAAGAGATGGACCGGCATGCCCTGGCGCTGCTCACGGCACAGGTGATCAGCGTCAGTTGCTTCCTGCTCTGGCCGCTGCGGTTCACCTTCGAACGGCCAGAAATGGCTGGGCTGTTCGGCTGGCTGTTCGATGTGCTGATGGGCTTCGACAAGCCTTACAACCAGGCACCTTCGCTGCACATCGCGTTGCTGGTGATCATCTGGACGATGTTCGCCCGGCACGTGCAGCGCCAGCCCTGGCGCTGGGTGATGCATGGCTGGATGGCGTTGATCGGCGTGTCGGTGCTGACCACTTGGCAGCATCACTTCATCGACGTGCCCACTGGGGCATTGGCAGGGTTTGTCTGCTTATGGCTATGGCCGTGGCAAGGTCGCCTGCCATGGCAGCAGGCCCGCCTTGCGCACGATGGCAAATGCCAGCGGCTGGCGCTGTGTTATGGCGTTGGGGCCTTGCTGTGCGCGGGGCTGGCGTACGCGGTGGGCGGTGCCGGGTTGTGGCTGTCTTGGCCAGCCGTGGCGCTGTTGTGGGTGGCACTGAATTACGGTTTGTTCGGCGCGGGTGGTTTTCAGAAGGGCGCCGATGGGCGCTTGTCCAGCGCCGCGACCTGGCTGCTGCTGCCCTATCTGATCGGGGCGTGGATCAATTCCAGGGTCTGGACACGGCGCCATCCGCAGGCGGATGAGGTGTGTGACAGGGTATTCCTGGGGCGGATTCCTGGCCGTGGTGAGGGCGCGCAGTTCGCTGCCATCGTCGACCTTTGCGCCGAACTGCCGTGCCGCACTGGGGCCGCTCTCACCGCTCAGAACTACCGCTCGCTTCCCACCCTGGACCTGATCGTGCCCGACAGCAACCTGTTGCACGAAGCTGCAAACGCTATCGAGCAGTTACGCCAGCAAGGCCCTCTGCTGGTCTGTTGCGCTCTGGGATATTCGCGCAGCGCCAGCGCCGTGGCGGCCTGGCTGGTACTCACGGGGCGCTGCGCCGATGCTGACCAAGCTGAACAGCGGATACGCAGCGCACGCGCTGGCGTGGTCTTGCACGCGGCCCATCGACAGGCCTTGCAACAACTTGGCGCACAGCGATGAACCTGCATCTGACTGCCAGCCTACTGGCCCGGGGCCGCCAGCTGGAGCGCCTGTCGGACGGCATCACGCTGCTCGCCCTGGGCGTTGGCCTGGCGCCCTTGCTGGGCGCCGCGCTGCCGCCACTGGGCAGCCTGCTGTGCGCGCTGCTGCTGGCGCTCGGCGTGCTGCACAAGTACTGGGCCATCCGCGTGGCCCTGGACGCCGAACTGTTCGCCCACCTTGGCGCCAGCCAAGACCTACCTGCAGACACGCAAGCGCTGGACCGTGCCTTGTTCGACCTCAACCTGAAACCGCACGCCAAGGATAGCCGCGACTGGCCCGCTCGCAGCCAAGCCGCATTAGCCCTGCTGCGCCGCCAAGCCATGTGCCTGGGCCTACAACTGTTGCTGGCCTTGGCTACCCTGCTGACATTGCCCTTTACCGGATGACCACCGCCCCATGCTTGCGACCTTGACCGCTTTCGTCATCACTTCGGCCGCCCGGCTGATCACTGGCGCCCGTGCGTTATGGCTCGGCTGCACACCGCAGCCGGTGCAACGCCTGTACTTCGCCAACCACAGCAGCCACGGCGACTTCGTGCTGCTCTGGGCCTCGCTGCCAGAACCCTTGCGCAGGCGCACCCGCCCGGTGGCCGGGGCCGACTACTGGGCGAAGCCCGGTATTCGCGACTTTCTCATCCGCAAGGTGTTCAACGGCGTCTTGATCGACCGCCAGCGCGCAGAAGGCCAAGGCAGCCCCCTGCAGCCGATTCTTGAGGCCGTGGCCCAGGGCGATTCGTTGATCTTCTTCCCGGAAGGCACCCGCAACCTGGGCGATGAGCCGCTCATGCCATTCAGAAGCGGCCTGTACCATTTGGCTGCGGCCAACCCCGACGTCGAGCTGGTGCCGGTGTGGATCGCCAACCTCAACCGGGTCATGCCCAAGGGCCGCGCCCTGCCATTGCCGCTGCTGTGCACGCTGAGCTTTGGCGAACCTCTCCACCTGCTGGCTGATGAAAACAAGCAGGCCTTTCTCGAGCGGGCCAGCCAGGCCCTGCTGAACCTGGCGCCGAAGGATGCCTGACATGGACGACAATACCCTTTCGCTGTTCGCCGGCATCGGCGCCCTGCTGCTGCTCGCCAGCGTGATCGGCCGCCTGCTCAAGTGGCGTGCCGGCCCCGCGCCGCATGCGGTGATCGACAACCTCAACGCCCGCATCAACGCCTGGTGGGTGATGGTGCTGGTGATCGGCATCGCCTTCCTGTTCGGCAAGTACGGCGTGATCGTGCTGTTCTACGGCGTGTCGTTCTATGCGCTGCGCGAGTTCATGACCCTCACCCCCACCCGGCGCAGCGACTACCCGGCGTTGGTGGCGGCGTTCTATGTGGCGCTGCCGGTGCAGTACGTGCTGATCGCCATGGACTGGTATGGCTTGTTCAGTATTTTCATCCCGGTTTATCTGTTTTTGCTGCTGCCGATCCTTGCCAGTTTCGGCGGCGACACCACGCGCTTTCTCGAGCGCGCATCAAAGGTGCAATGGGGGCTGATGATCGCGGTGTATTGCGTGTCTTCGGTGCCCGCGCTGATGACCCTCGACATCCCCGGGTTCGAGGGCCGCAACCTGCTGCTGATCGCCTGGCTGATCCTCGTGGTGCAAATCAGCGACGTGCTGCAATACGTGTGCGGCAAGCTGTTCGGCAAACGCAAGGTGGCGCCCAACCTATCGCCCTCGAAAACCCTCGAAGGCCTCGTCGGTGGCGTGGCACTGGCCACACTGATCGGCGCCCTGCTGTGCTGGATTACCCCGTTCAACTTCTGGCAGGCGGCACTGATGGCCCTGACCGTGAACGCCATGGGCTTCTTCGGCGGGCTGGTCATGTCGGCGATCAAGCGTGACCGCGGGGTGAAAGACTGGGGGCACATGATCGAAGGCCACGGCGGCATGCTCGACCGGATGGACTCGGTGTGCTTTGCGGCGCCGGTGTTTTTCCACTTTGTGCGGTATTGGTGGGCTTGAGAAAGATGCGCCTCTTAGCAGGTAAACCTGCCCCCACAGGTGCAACGCCAATCCCTGTGGGAGATTCTATGGTTTTCAGCAAGCCGGTTTGCTCGCTTTGGTGACATATTCGTCCTGATTTTTCATCAGGGCGAATGCTACGCGAGGTGGGGCGATGTCTCCCACGGTCTGTACTGCTGCGAACAGTCAGAATCGGGCATTTAGTCCCACCACCCCTTCAAGTCTAACCATACAAGCGGGTTTACCCGCGAAGAGGCCGGCCCAACCGACACATAGCTCAGCCTTCTAACCCCTGCGCCGCATCATCCAGCAATGCTTTGGCCATACCACTCAGGTAGTGCGCCGCCCACATCAAGCTGCCCCCGCCCTGCTCCGCCAGGGCCGACTCCAGTGTCAGAGCTGCCGCTGATCCACATAGCGCAGTCAGGCACCTGGACGTCGAGCCCAGGCAACTGCGGCGCGGCCAATGGCCCTATGGTGTCGAGTCATTCAGCCAGTCACCAGGAGTTGTGCCATGTCCGATTTCATCACCGTCCTGCGCGAAACCTGCCCGACGCCGGTCGTGGACGCCACCAAGTGGAAGCGCATCGGCGGCGATCCGCACACCGTCAACCTGAACGCCTACCTGTCGGCCGACGGCAGCAAAATCATGGGTACCTGGATCTGCACCCCGGGCAAGTTCGAGGTCAACTATGACAAGTGGGAATTCTGCCACTTCCTCGACGGCTACTGCATCATCACCCCAGAAGGCGAAGAGCCGAAGCACCTGAAAGCCGGTGATGTATTCGTGATCGAACCTGGGATGAAAGGCACCTGGGAAGTGGTCGAAACCGTGCGCAAGTACTTCGTGTTCGCCTGATTCCTTAGGCTACACATCCCCCTGTAGGAGCAGCCTTGCGCTGCGAAAGGGCCAAACCAGGCATAGCAATTGTGTTGCCTTGGCTGGCCTCTTCGCAGCACAAGGCTGCTCCTACAAGAGGCTTCACCAGCACGTTCGGGCAAAAAAAATCGCGGATCAGGTGCCCTTCCCTCTGGTGCGCAGTTACAGAGGGAAGGCCGCCTGGCCCGCGATGAAATACACCTCGCTCGTCAATCCTGCTTGCGGTACCCCTCGACGATGGCCGAGAAGTCTTTGCCACCCTCCCCGCGCAGGCTCATTGCCTGATACAGCTGCTGTGCCACGGCACCCAGAATCACCGGTTGGTGCGCCTGGCGTGCAGCTTCGGTAGCCAGCCCCAAGTCTTTGAGCATCAATTCGGCGCCAAAGCCGCCGGTGTAACCGCGTGAGGCCGGTGCGGTCTCGATGATGCCGGGCCACGGGTTGTACGTGTCTGAACTCCAGCAACGCCCGGTCGAGCTGTTGATGATGCCGGCCAGCACCTTGGTGTCGATGCCCAGTGCGTTACCCAGGGCCATGGCCTCTGACACGCCGATCATCGAGATGCCCAGCAGCAGGTTGTTGCAGATCTTGGCAATCTGCCCTGTGCCGACCTCACCACAGTGCACGATGTTGCGGCCCATCTGCTCCAGCACCGGTTTGAGCGTGGCAAACAGCTCGGCACTGGCACCGACCATGAAGGTCAGGGTGCCGGCCGCCGCGCCGCCCGTACCACCGGACACCGGCGCATCGCCCATGTCGACGCCCTTGGCCGCTGCAGCCTTGGACACCTCGCGGGCGGTCTGCGGGTCGATGGTGCTGCAGTCCACGGTCGGCGTGCCGGGGCGTATGCCCGCCAGCACGCCATCATCGTTCAGGTAGACGCTGCGCACATGGGCTGCGGCCGGCAGCATGGTGATCACCAGCTCACTGTTGGCCGCCGCTTCCTTGGGCGATGGGCTGACCTGCCCGCCCAGTTCAGCGAGCTCGGCCAGCACGGTCTTGTTCAGGTCAAACAGGTTCAGCTGATGCCCGGCCTTGATCAGGTTGCGGGCCATGGGCGCGCCCATGTTGCCCAGGCCGATGAATGCAATACGCATGGCGAACTCCTTAGCGCAGGCTGATGGTGGTGTTCACACCGTCATTGACGCTGTCGTCATCGAACCAGCGGGCGGTGACGGTCTTGGTCTGAGTGTAGAACTGCACCACTTGCTTGCCGTAAGGGCCGAGATCACCCAGCTTGGAGCCGCGCGAGCCGGTGAAGCTGAAGAACGGTACCGGTACCGGGATCGGGATGTTGATGCCGACCTGGCCGATGTCGATCTCGCTCTGGAACTTGCGCGCAGCCGCGCCGCTCTGGGTGAACAGGCCGGTGCCGTTGCCGAACGGGTTGCTGTTGACCAGCGCGATGGCTTCATCGAGGGTGTCGACTTCCAAGGTCACCAGCACCGGGCCGAAGATTTCCTGGGTGTAGACCTGCATGTCGGTTTTCACCCCAGAGAACAGGGTCGGGCCAACGAAGTTGCCTTGCTCATAGCCCGGCACCGTGACGCCGCGGCCATCGAGTTCGAGCTTGGCGCCTTCCTTGATGCCGCTTTCGATCAAGCCCAGTACCCGCTCCTTGGCCCGCTTGGACACCACCGGCCCGACATCGGTGCCCGGCTCAGAGCCGGCATTGACCTTGAGCTTGCTCGCGGCCTCTTTGATGTCCGGCAGCCACTCGCGGGCCTTGCCCACCAGCACCGCCACGGAGGTTGCCATGCAGCGCTGGCCGGCAGCGCCAAAGGCCGCGCCGACCAAGGCGTTGACGGTTTGGGTGCGGTTAGCGTCAGGCAGCACCACGGCGTGGTTCTTCGCGCCCATCATCGACTGCACGCGCTTGCCGTGCTGGCTGCCCAGGTTGTAGACGTGGGTGCCGACTTCGGTAGAGCCGACGAACGAGATCGCCTTGATGTCTTGATGGGTGCAGATCGCATCCACTACCTGCTTGCCGCCATGCACCACGTTGAGCACACCGGCCGGCACGCCGGCTTCCAGCGCCAGCTCCACCAGCATCATGGTCGACAGCGGGTCCTGCTCGGAAGGTTTGAGCACGAAAGTGTTGCCGCAGACGATGGCCATGGGGAACATCCACAGCGGGATCATGGCCGGGAAGTTGAACGGGGTGATGCCCGCGCACACGCCAATCGGCTGGCGCAGGGTGTAGGTGTCGACGCCGCCGGCAACGTTCTCGGCGAACTCGCCCATCTGCAGGGTGCCGATCGAAGCGGCGTGCTCGACCACTTCCAGGCCGCGGAAGATGTCGCCTTCGGCATCGGCGAGGGTTTTGCCCTGCTCGGCGCTGAGGGTTTGGGCGATGCGTTTGGTGTGTTCGCGGATCAGCGCCTGCAGCTTGAGCATGATGCGCATACGCGCGCCGATTGGGGTGTCACGCCAGGTCTTGAAGGCGCGATGGGCAGCGGCCACGGCAGCGTCGACTTCCTCGACGGTGGCGAAGGGCACCCGCGCCAACACTTCTTGGGTGGCCGGGTTGACGATGTCGCGCCATTCGGTGGTCTTGGATTCGACCCATTGGCCATCGATCAGCAGCTTGACCTGCGCGACCTTGGTCTGGTCGGGGGATTGAGGTGCGTTCATCTGGGTTCTCCTTGGAATTATTGTCGGGTCGAGATCGCCAGCGCCGTGCAAACGCGAGGTGGCGTTCTGGGGCTTTTTTCGAGTATAGATGTGCAAACATCCAACAAGAACGCACAAAAAAACCGGATCATCATGCAAAAAGACCTCACATCCCTGAGCGCGCTCAACTGGGACGACCTGAAGTTCTTCCTCGAAGTGGCCCGCACCCGCAAAGCCAGTAGCGCCGCCAAGCGCCTGAGCGTCGACTACACCACGGTGTCACGGCGCATCACCTCGCTGGAGGGTGCGCTGGGCACGTTGTTGTTCGAAAAATCCCGGACCAACGGCTTCGTCCTGACCGCCGAAGGCCAGCGCCTGCTGGGTTATGCCGAGTCGATCGAAAGCACTTTGCACATGGCGTGCGAGCAGGTTTCGGGGTCGGGCGTGGCGTTGTCGGGGCATGTGCGCATGGGCTGCACCGAAGGCTTTGGCAGCTTCTTCGTCACGCCGCAATTAAGCCACTTCGTCGATGCGTATCCGGCCATTTCGGTGGATATCTTGCCGTTGCCGCACTTCATCAGCCTGTCCAAGCGCGAGGCGGATATCGTCATCGCCCTGGAACGCCCTGAACACGGCCCCTATGTGTGCTGCAAGCTGTGCGACTACCGGCTGCGGCTGTACGCAACCCAGACATACCTGGATAACCACGCGCCGATTCGGCAGGTCGGGGACTTGGCGAAGCACCCGTTCATTAGTTATGTGGATGACCTGGCGTTCAGTTCGGAGCTGTTGTACCTGGCCAACCTGATTCCCAATGCCAATGCGCATTTGCGCAGTACCAGCGTGATTGCCCAGTACACCGCGGCATTGCAGGGGCGTGGGCTGGCAATCTTGCCGTGTTTTCTGGCGGCGCAGGACCCGCGGCTGGTGACGGTGTTACCGGCGGAGATCGAGGTGACGCGGCAGTTCTGGATGTATTGCCGGGAGGACTTGAGGAAGCTGAAGCGGATAACCCTGTTGTGGGATTACATTCGCGAGGTGACCGAGGCGAATGCGCCGTTGTTGATGGGCGAGACGCGCGAGATGCGGTTTGCTCAGGGGTAGATCGACAAGGAGTCAGGGTGCCCCATCCTAACCAGTATTAGGCTCTGTACGAACGTTTTGTGGGAGCGGGCTTGCCCCGCGATGGAGTGCGAAGCGCTCCTATACCCGATATCAAATAGTGCAAAGACGCCGCGAATTCAGGCTTTGCTGCCGCGTTGCGGCAGATCGCGGGGCAAGCCCACTCCCACAACGACGGATGACCATACTTTTCGTACAAAACCTACAGGGGGGGTCTGTTCAGTAGGACGCCACGATGATCGATACGCGTCGATTTTCGGTGCGCCCGGCGGCGCTGCGGTTGTCCGCCACCGGCTGGGTGCTGCCCAGGCCGCGGGTCTGGATGTTCTGCGCGGGCATGCCGACGCCGATCAGCGTTCTGGCCACGCTCTGTGCGCGGCGCTCGGACAATTGCTGGTTATAGGTGGCCCTGCCCGACGCATCCGCGTGGCCATCCACCCGCACGC
Source organism: Pseudomonas sp. NGC7 (assembly GCF_047159675.1). NCBI lineage: Bacteria > Pseudomonadati > Pseudomonadota > Gammaproteobacteria > Pseudomonadales > Pseudomonadaceae > Pseudomonas > Pseudomonas sp. NGC7. Next base: position 5,367,147 of record NZ_BAAFZY010000001.1, read on the forward strand.
GTTGGAGACCTACGCCCAGCAACGCTTTGCCAATTCGCTCGACGATCGCCTGGCTCTGGCCATTGAGGCTGTCCAGGTCACTGCCGAACAGTACCTTGCCGGACAGGTCAAAGGCCCAACCTTCATCAGTCGGGGCAAAGCCTTCACGCTTGAGCACGGCGATTTGATCGGCAGTCAGCCCCTTGGGTGTGGTCTGGCAACCGGTAAGCGCCAGCATGGCAAGCAGCAACGCCCAAAGGGGAAAACGCAAACGATGAATCACGGGTTCAACTCCTGTTCTTGATTTCGGTGGCGGACCGTTCCGTCTGCGCCACTTGCCAATGGCCACGGTGCTTACGCTTGGCCTGGTACATTGCCGCATCGGCGGCGTCCAGAAGGCTGGCAGGGTCAGTGCCATCCTGGGGGTAAAAGGCGATGCCGACACTCAGCGAGGTGGCAATGCTGCTGCCACTGTCCAGCTGTACCGGCAGTTTCATGCTGGCGACGATTTTCTCGGCGATGAGTTCGGCGTCTGAGCGCGACTGCAGCGGCGTCAGCAACACCGCGAACTCGTCGCCGCCCAGGCGCGCCACCAGGTCATGCTCACGCAGTTGGGCGCGAATGCGGTCGGCCACGCTGATCAGCACTTCATCGCCCACGGCATGGCCGAGGCTGTCGTTAATCTGCTTGAAGTGGTCACTGTCGAGGAACAGCAGCGCCAGATGATCTTGCTGCCGCGCAGCGTTGCGCAGGCTGCGGCTGAGGCGGCCTTCGAAAAAGGCGCGGTTGGGCAGGCCGGTCAAGCTGTCGTGGCTGGCCTGGTGAGCAAGGGTCTGGTTTTCGCTCTGCAGGTGGCTGTGCCACACCTCCAGTTCATCGAGCAAGGCGTTGAAGTCGTTACTCAGCTCGTTAAGCTCGGCAATCGGGGCTTCTGGCACACGGCGGTCGAAACGACGTTCACGGCGGGCAGCATGGGCAACGCTGGCCAGGGCACGCAATGGGCGAACGATGTTGCCGAGCAGGCGCCGCGACAAGTACAGGGCGATGACGGCGCTGAGTACCATGCACAACAGGATCCCGCCCAACCCGCCGAGCAGGAACAACAACAGGCTACGGCCTTGGCCAATCAGTTCGATATGCCCGACCTTTTGCTGCTGGTGAATGATCGGCAGGTTGGCCGGCTCGTCCAGCAGCGCGGTGGCGACCTGGGTTTCCAGGTGCGCAAGCATGCCGCTGTCGTTGCGTTGCCAGTGGGCCAGTTGCTCGCCTTCATTGTTGAAGACCTTGGCGTCGGCCACCTCTTCGGTACTGGCAATCAGTGCCAGCGCCTCACTGGCCGCAACGCTGTCGTCGAATACCACGGCGGCTTCGACGGTGTAGGTGATCGAGCGGGCGATCAGGTGCAGGTTGTGGTTGGCATAGACCTGCAAGGCAAGCACGCCCAGCACGGTCAGCGAAATACCGACCAGGCCCACGGCGAGCAGGGCGACACTGAGGTGGCCACGGCCGAGCACTGAACGCAAGGTCGGGCGAATACGCCTGTTGGTCGTTTTCATGGCTGCGCACCTCGGCGCCGCGACAATTGCAGCACGCTGGGGTGGATGCGTACGCCGGAACGGGCCACGGAATCGAGGTTCACTTCAAAGGCGACCTGCTGGTCGCTGACCCGCAGGCAGAACAGGCTGCCGACCGTACACGGGTCGTCGGCCTCGCTGATGCTCAGCACTGGATGGCCGCTGACACGCTGGAACAAGCGGTCGCGCTGGCCCTGATCGAGTTTACCGATGTAGATGGCATCACAGGCCTGGGCAACCTGCGCATCGTCAGCCAGCAGCCGACGCACCTGCAGCGGCCGCCCGGACTCCTGCACGTGACCCTTGATCAGGTCGTCTGCGTATTCGGTGGGGCCGATCAGGCACAGGCGCAGGGGCACAGGCTCGATGGGCCAGCGGGCGTAACTGAAGATCCCCAACACCACTTGGGTAACAGCCTTGGCACGTTGCTGTGCCTGCACAGCGGTTGCTGAGGTTTCCGCCCAGGCAGGGCCTGCCAGTAGTAACAGGACCGCCAGCAACAGCGAAAGCGTACAGCGCGTCACTCGCCTTCCGGCCACGGTCATGTGGGAAATCTCTCGAAGTCCTTTCAGATGTTGGCGCAACGATAGCACATGGCCGCCAATCGTACCTGACGGCCAGTGTCAGACCTGTTCGAGCATCAGGCCGGAAATGCGCCGCACCTTGCGCGACACCGCCTCCTCGAAGATGCCCTGCCGTGGTTCGATCAGACTGAAGCAATGCTTGGCCCGGGTGATGCCGGTGTACACAAGCTCTTTGGTCAGCACCGGGTTAAGGGCGTCCGGCAGCACCAGGGCGGTATGGCTGAACTCCGAGCCCTGGGACTTGTGCACCGTCATGGCGAACACGGTTTCCACTTCGTTGAGCCGGCTTGGCAAGACGAAACGTACCCCACCGTTGCCATCGTTACGCGGGAAGGCAACCCGTAGCAGGGGCTCGCCCCGCTCGTCGGGCAGGCGCAAGGCGATGCCGATGTCGCCGTTCATCAGGCCCAGGCCATAATCATTGCGGGTCACCAGCACCGGACGGCCCTCATACCAAGGCTGCTGAGCGTCGATCAGCCCGGCGTTGTGCAGCACCCGCGCCACCCGTTCGTTAAGGCCTTCGACACCCCATGCGCCCCTGCGTACCGCGCAGAGCAGCTGGAAGTCCTCGAAACTGTGCAGCACCTTGCTTGCCCATTGTTCCCAGAGCGGGTCATCGAACGCGGTTGCCGGAGCCGGCCGATAGCGGCCCAGGGTCCGCAGGTAGCTGCGATAGCCTTGAGGCCCTTCTGCGCCGCGGTTGAGGCCGTCGAGCAGTAGACGGTCGAAGGCGCGATCGTGTTCGTTCTTCAGCGCCAGGCCGTTGACATCCGGCGGTGGCATCGCGAGCAGATTGCGCGCCGCATGGGATTCCTGACGGTTGACCAGCCGCGCCAACTGGCCAATCCCGCTGCCTTCGCCGAAGCGCCGGGAGAAACGCAGCATCACTACCTGCTGGGCCAGCGGATTGCGCTGCGCATCACCGGGTTTGAGACCACTGCCTTCCAGCGACTGGCCACCAATCTGCTCCAGCCACGCCTGGGTCGCGGGTGAGTAACAGCCGTCTTCGGCATCCCGGCACAGGTCACCCAATACCGCCCCCGCCTCGACCGAGGCCAACTGGTCTTTGTCACCCAGCAGGATCAGCCGTGCGCGGGGTGGCAGGGCGTCGAGGAGGTTGGCCATCATCTCCAGGTCGATCATCGAGGCTTCGTCGACCACCAGCACGTCCAATGGCAACGGGTTGCCCGCGTGATGACGGAAATGCCGCGACCCGGGGCGGCTGCCCAGTAGCCGGTGCACGGTGCTGACCTCGGTGGGGATCTGCCCGCGCACGGCGGCACTGACGTGCAGGCGCTCGACCTGCTGGCCAATGGATTCGGTCAAGCGCGCAGCGGCCTTGCCGGTCGGCGCGGCCAGGCGAATACGCAGAGGCCTGCCCTGCTCCACCGCCGGTGCCTGCAGCAAGGCCAGCAGGCGCACCACCGTGGTGGTCTTGCCGGTGCCAGGGCCGCCGGTGATGATGCTGAAGCCGGCGCGGGTCGCCAGGGCGCACGCCAGCTTTTGCCAATCAACCTGACCGGCCAGGGCACCCGCGTCGAACAGCTGTGCCAGGCGCGCCGGCAAGTCAGCCGGTGCGGCTTCATCCTGGCTCAGGCGCTGGCGCAAGTTCTGGTCGATGCGCCGTTCGTAGTTCCAGTAGCGGCGCAGGTACAGGCGCTCGCCGCTGAGCACCAGCGGCCGTGTCTGCTGGCCTGGCGTGTCGCCAGCGGCCACCAGTGAGCTGGCAGCGATGCGCTGGCGCCAGGCCTGAAGGTCCAGGTCTGCAAGCAATTGCGAAGGCAGCAGCAAGGGGCCGATCAAGGCGTCGCCTTCTGGCGGCAGCGACAGCGCAAAGTCCGGTTCGGCCAGGGTTTGCTGCAAGTCCAGGCAGACATGGCCGTGGCCCAGCTGATGGCTCGCCAGGGCAGCCGCCAGCAACAGCAAGGGGTCGCTGCCCGGGGCGCGTTCTTCGAGAAACGACACGAACGCGCGGTCGAGGGCTCGCAGCCAGCCACGCTCGACCCAACGGTCCAGCAGTTGCAGCAGGTCAGCGCTGACACGCTGCGGCGCCAGGGCCAGCAGGTGTTCGGCGTGCAGCGGCGTGGGCAGCAGGTCGGTGAGGGTTCGGCTCATGGTGCGGCTCCGGCAAACAGGTCCTGCTGTGCGGGTGCATGCTCGCCACGGAACAGCGCATCGAGGGCTTCGATCAGTGCCCGCGGCGGCTTGACGAAGTACACGCCATGACCGCTGCTGTTGGCACCGCGCAGGAAGATGAACAGGGCGCCGCCGACATGGCGGTCGTAATCGTAGTCAGGCAGGCGGGCGCGCAGTTGGCGGTGCAGGGCCAGCAGGTAGAGCACGTACTGCAGGTCGTAACGATGCTCGAGGATGGCCTTTTCCATGGCCTGGCTGTCGTAGGACTGGATGTCCGGGCCCAGCCAGTTGGATTTGTAATCGGCCACGTAATAGCGCCCGTCCAGCTCGAAGGCCAGGTCGATGAAGCCCTTGAACATGCCGTTGAGCAGCGTCGGCTGTGCCGCCGGCCGCGCCTGGCCTGGGTGCGTATAACGCGCCACCAGTTGATCGAGCTGTTCGGCGTCGACCTGATGGCTGGCGAACCAGAACTCCATTTCGATCTGGTAGTGACGCAGGTCCGCCAGGGTGAGGCTTACGTCGTGGGCCAGTACAGGCAGCGGTTCGTTCAGCAACTGGCGCAGCCACGGCGTCAGCGTCGGGATCCAGCCGGTCCAGTCACGGCGGTTGCAGCGCTGGCCGACCGTGCGCTCGATCAGCTCGGGGTTGCCGCTGACCTCCGCGAAGCCTTCTCGGCCGGCCCATTCCAGCAGGCCATGCAGGAAGGTGCCGGGGTTTGGCCCGCGTGGGAAGCGGTGGATATCCCCCCCTTCAGCCGGCACCTCACGCAGCAGCTGGGCGTCGAGGACTTCGTCATCCAGTAGTTGCTGAGCCTGTGAGCTGTCGGCACCGAGGGTCTGGTCCCCGACGCGCAAGGCACTATAGGACGCAATCCACCAGTGCTCGGCGGCAGCTCGCCGGGGCTTGCGCGCAGGCAGCAGCTCACGTTCGGCGTGCGGCGTGCGGTACAGCTGATCGTCGGCCAGCGGCAGCGGTGGGCACTCAATGTACGGGCAGCTTGATGCCAACGCCTGCAGCCAGTCCGCCAATTGCCCAGAGCCCGGCAACGCAAGGCCACCGCCAAGCAGGTAACCGAGGGCTGAACGGTGCAGTTGCGAGCTCTTCTGGTTGCCGCGCTTGAGGTCGGCGACGCCAAGCCAGCAGGCATGCTGGGCGCGGGTCAGGGCCACGTAGAGCAGACGCAGGTCCTCGGCCAGGCGCTCGTCGTCGGCGCGTGCGATCTGCTCCTGATCAGGGGTTAACGTCAGGTGCGCGTTGCCTTGGCTGTCATGCCAGGCCAAGGGCAGACGGGTACCGTCCACGGGCTTGCTGGTGCAGATGAACGGCAAGTAGACCAAGGGGTATTCGAGGCCCTTGGACTTGTGGATGGTCACCACTTTGACCAGTTGCTCGTCGCTCTCCAGCCGCAGGATCTGTTCTTCACCGGCCTGACCGGAACTGGCCAGGTGTTCGGCCAGGTGACGGATCAACGCTTGCTCGCCATCGAGCTCGCCCGCCGCCTGTTGCAGCAGCTCGGCCAGGTGTAGCAGGTTGGTCAGCACACGCTCGCCGTCACTGCGGGCGATGAGCGTGCGCGGCAGCTGGAAGTCGTGCAGCAAGTGGCGCAGCATCGGCAGCACGCCTTGGCGCTGCCAGGTATCGCGATAGCGCCGAAAACGCATGACCCAGTCTTCCCACACCCGTTCGTCCTGGTTCAGCTTGTCCAGCGCCGCCAGTGACAGGTCGAGGGTAAGGCTGGCCAGCGCGGCCTTGAGCAGGCGCTCCGAATCCGGCTCGGCGCAGGCCTTGAGCCAGGCCAGCAGGTCATGCGCCTCTTGGGCGGCGAACACCGAGTCCTTGTCGGACAGGTACACGCTGCGCACCTCACGCGCGGCCAGTTCGGCACGGATCATCTGTGCCTCGTGGCCGTCGCGCACGAGAATGGCGATATCCGAAGGCAGGAAGGGGCGCAGTTCACCTTCGCCGTTGCGGAAACCCGCCGTACCCTGCTGCCCACCGTTGAGCAAGGCGACAATATGGCTGGCGCAGCTGGCAGCCAGGTGCTGGCGGTAAAGGCTGCTCGATACCGGCTCTTCGCTCTGCAGGTGCCAGCATTGCAGGGCTGCGCTTGGCTGGCCGTCCACCAGCAGGTGCTCGCTACGGCCTTTGGCGCGGACCTCGATGAAGGGCAACGGGTTGTCTTGCGCTTCACGGAACAGAAACGCCCCTCGCCCCTGGCTTCTGGCCTCGGCCTGGAGAAACACCTGGTTGACCGCCGCGACCATGGCCTGGCTCGAACGGTAGTTGGTGTCCAGGCTGTGCAGACGCCCGGTGGTGGCGCGCCGGGCAGCGAGGTAGGTATAGATGTCGGCACCGCGGAAGGCATAGATCGCCTGCTTGGGGTCGCCAATCATGAACAGCCCGGTTTCAGGGCGGTTCTCGCTGATCTGGTAGATCCGCTCGAAAATCCCGTACTGGACCGGGTCGGTGTCCTGGAATTCGTCGATCAGCGCTACCGGGAACTGCTCACGAATCAACCCGGCCAGGCGCTCGCCGGCCTCACTGGCCAAGGCATGTTGCAGCCGCAGCAGCATGTCGTCGAAGCCCATCTCGGCGCGCCGGCGCTTTTCCACTTCGAAGCGCGCCGACACCCAGCCAGCAGCGTGTTCAAGCAACTGCGCATCCGGGCTGGCGAGGGCCTGCAACTGTTGCTGCAGCGTTTGCATGGCGTGCAGCCCGGGGTGATCGGGTGGCTCGCCAGACTTCCAGGCCTCGGCCATGCCCGCTGGCGTCAGGCGGGTGAAGCCGGTGCCAAGATCGAGCTCCACGGCCTGCTCGTCGCCGGCCCAGGCGCACAGCTTGTCGAACCAGGGTTCAAAATAGCGTGCCTGCATCTTGCGCCCGTCGGCCTGCTTGGCGGCCACGGCATCGCGGCAGATCTGCCGCAGTTCCTCGGCCCATTGTGCCCAGGGCGCCTTGAGTGCAGCCAACTGCTCGGTACGTTGCCCAAGCGCGTTTTGAATCAACGCTTCGGGCGCTTGCCCGTCCTGCTGTGCCCGTACCCGGCCGAACAGCGGGCGAATCCGCGGCAACAGCGCGTCGGGGCTGCCCCAATGCCCACGCACCCAGGCCAGGGCCTCACCTTGCATGCCATAGCAGAACCGGCGCCAGTAATCGCGCATGACCTGGCCCAGCAAATCGCTGTGATCGGTCTCGAGTGTCTGGGTGAACAGGCTGCCGCTGTCGAACGCGTGCTCGCGAAGCATGCGCTGGCACCAACCGTGGATGGTCGACACTGCGGCTTCGTCCATCCATTGCACGGCGATTTCCAGGCGGCTGGCGCAACGTGGCCAAGCCTCTTGCGGGTAATCGTCGCGCAACTGGTGCAGCAGTGGGTCGGCAGCGTCAAGCTCGCCACGGAAGAACCGCGCCGCCTCGGCCAAGCGGGCGCGGATACGTTCGCGCAGCTCTTTGGTGGCGGCGTCGGTAAAGGTCACCACCAGAATCTGCGGGGGCAGCAGTTCACGGCCGAAGGCCTGTTCGCCCCCGTGCCCGAGGATGAGCCGCAGGTACAGCGCCGAGATGGTAAACGTCTTGCCGGTACCGGCACTTGCTTCGATCAGCTGGCTGCCGTGCAAGGGGAAACTCAGTGCCAGGGGACGGTCCTGGGTCATGCGCCACTCTCCGGGTTGCCCAGGGCCTGCCAGGGTGCGTTGAACAAGGGCCGGTACAGGGTTTCGCACCAACCTTCAAAGGTTTCGTCGGCGGTGAGCGCGGCGAAGTCACGGAACTGCCGCGCCAGGGCGATGCTCTCGCTGCGCTCGCCAAAACTGTTGCGCTCATCGCCTTCATAGGCGCGAGCAGCCGCGGCCAGCGCTTTGTCGGCATCGTCCTGGGCCAGCCAGGCGAAGGCCGTTTTGGCGGCCACCGGCAGCGGCGCATTCATGGCGGCCTGGCGTGCAACCAACAGGTCGCCGAGCAATTGCGCCGCCTGGTCTTGCGGTAAAGGTGCCAGGAGCAAGGTCAGGTCACTGGCCACCAGCGCACTGTTCAGCGGATAACCCGCAGCGCAGGCAGCCAGGTGCATGACCCAGGGTGCGATCAACCGGTGCCATTTATAGTTGTTGCGCCCGGCACTGATGGTGTTCGGGACGGTGGTGATGCTTAGCAGGCTTTGATCATCAGCCTGGTACACCCGGCCTAGCCAGCCTTCCAGCCGGTGCGTGCCCTGTTCGTAATGCACAGGCAATGCGCCTTCGACCAGGTGTGGCCAACGCTGCAACAACTGACGATGGCGTTGCAGCAGGTCTGGCAGCGGCTGAATCAGATCGGCCTGCAACAGTGCGCCAAAACCGGCAAGCGGCAACACGCCACACGCTTGCAGGCGGCGCGCCTGCACCTGCAAGGCCTGCTCGGCATTCGCCGGGTCGGCCAGCGCGGCATTCAATAGGGTTTCACTGGCGCTGTAGCGTTGCAGGGTGTCGAGGACGAACGGCTCTTCATCCGGCGTCGGCGCCTCCAGGGCCTCGAAGAACACCTTCAGGCGCTGGCTGAAGAAGTGCCGCACCGGGTGGCGAAGAAAATCGTTCAGCTGCGTCAGGCTCAGTGCTTCGTCGTCGACGTAAGGAGGCAAAGCCGGCTCGACCTGGGTGGCGTCCTGCCCTTGCCGATGCAGCAGCTGCCATTCATGGGCGAAGCTGAACAACGGGCTGCCCTTCTGGAAGTAGCGCGGGCTGAACGGCTGCAGCGGGTGCTCCTGGGTCAAGGCGTGCAGCAAGCGCTCATCCGGCCCTTGGCCTGGCGCGTCATCTGCACCGGCCAAACGCCAGCCGGCAGCCACATGATCACGCAACTGGCCGATCAGCACCGAGGCGGGGCGCTCGCTGTTGTCGCGGATGCTGCGTCCGACCCAACTGACATAAAGCTGATCCCGTGCCGACAGCAGCGCTTCAAGCAACAGGTAACGGTCATCTTCACGGCGCGAGCGATCACCGGGGCGGTAGTCGCTGGCCATCAGGTCGAAGTCCAGCGGCTGCTGGGCGCGGGGGTAGTCGCCATCGTTCATGCCCAGCAGGCAGACCACGCGGAACGGGATGGCGCGCATGGGCATGAGGGTGCAGAAGTTCACCGAACCCGCCAGAAAACGCTGTGACAGCTTGCCTTGGTCAAGCCCCGACAACAACGCTTCTCGGACCACCGTCAGCGGTAGCGCATCTTGCAGGCCGACGGTTTCGCACACTTCCTGCCAGGCGTCGCGCAGGTCCTGCAACTGCATCAGCAGAAACTCATCGTGCTCACCCTCAGCCAGGAAAAACACCTGCAGCAAGGCATTCAAGCGCTCGCCCCAGTCCCCGACGGTCGCCGGCTGTGCCAGTGCCTGGCAGGCCACCTCAAGGGCGTCCAGCAGGGCTACCAAAGGGCCTATCAGTGCCGCATCGAGGCCACCGATTTCGTCATAGGGCTCAATGCCATCACACCCCTCCCCCACACCTACGGCATAACCCAACAACATGCGCCGCAGGCCGAAACGCCAGCTGTTCTGTTCCAGGCCTTCAGGCAGGCCGAGGCTGGCCCGTTGCTCGGCGTTCAGGCCCCAGCGGATACCGGCACCTTCAATCCAGCGATGAAGCGTGGGCAAATCGCTTTCACGGATACCGAAGCGGGCCCGTACTGCCGGCACGTCCAGCAGGTCGAGCACTTCACTGACCGCAAAGCGGCTGTCTGGCAGCTTGAGCAGGTGCTCCAGGGCAATCAGCAAGGGCTCGCGACCGCGCTGGCCTTGGTCGGTTAGGGTGAATGGGATGTAGCGCGGGTCGTTGCGCTGCAATTGGCCGAACACGGCGCGGATATGGGGTGCATAAGCGTCGATTGCCGGCAGCATCACGATCACATCGCGCGGGCGCAGCGTAGGGTCGGCGCTGAAGCGGGCCAGTAACTGGTCGTGGAGAATTTCCACCTCGCGTTGCGGGCTGTGCGCGACATGGAAGCGCATCGAACGGTCCTGCGCCAGGTCGACTTGCGGCCAGCGTTCGCGGGTTTCGGCCAGTGGGCGCAGTTCGAGGATGTCATCTTGCAGTTGGTTGAGCAGCGTGGTCGGCGAAGCTTCGCTGAACAGGTCGATGCGCCCTTCGCTGAATACGCCGCGGTAGCTGCCGGGGTCGTCATAGCTGTCGAGCAGGTTGATGTAATCACGACCCTGCTTGCCCCAGGCGGCCAGCAGCGGATGGGCATGCTGGTGTAGCGATTGGTCATCCAGCAGAAGCGGCATGCCTTGCTTGCGTTGTTGACGTTTGTACTGATGCCGCAGCAGGTCTTTGTCGGCGACGATATCGGCCCAGTGATGGCGACACGGGTTGTGAACGCAAAGCAGTACCTGGCTGAACCGGGCAAGCCCCGCCAAAGCCTCCAATGCTTGCGCTGGCAGGGAGGAGATACCGAACACGATCACGCGCGATGGCAGGCCGACAGGTGCCTGCTCCAGGCTGTTGATACGCTCGATGAACCGTTGATGCACACCTGCACGGCTTTGCGCCATGCCCTGCTCGCCGACATCGTCCAGCAGCGCCCGCCACAATTCGGCCTGCCAGCGATTGCCAGGGGGCAAAGGTTTACGCTCGCCACGGGCGGTATTAAGGATGTGCTCGCCGGCAGCCCAGTCCTTGAGCCAATCGGCTCGGTAGACTTGGTACTGGTCGAACAGGTCGGCCAGGCGCTCGGCAAGCTGGTAACGCTTGCGCAGGTCGCTATCGTCGGTGAGAAAACGGCGCAGGGGCTCGAAATGCGGGCGCTCGATCAACGCCGGAAGCAAGCGCATGAGGCGCCAGGTCAACGGTGCTTTGTCGAGCAGGGAAACTTCGGGGATCTCATCGCGGCCCAGCACTCGCCGGTAAAGCTGCCACATGAAGCTACCAGGTAGCTGCACATCGATCGCGGCGGCAATACCACAGCCGCCTAGGTCCCCTTCTTCAGGGTCTTCAGCCAGCGCCAGTTTTAGCCACTGGGCGATGCCGTTGCTCTGCACCAGGGCGATTTCGTTTTCCAGTGGCGCTAACGGGTAACGCCGCATCCAGCTCACCACCAAGCTGCGCAAATCGTCGAGGCGGTTGCCATGTACGATCATGAAGCCGGGATGGAGGGCGGTGGTGTTGACCATTGAGCATTCCCTGGAAGCGGTGGGTTCTGATGCGGAACCATATCACGGGGCATGCCCGGGGTTATGGCGGGCATGGCGACAAATCTTTTCCAGCCCAAAAGACAAAACCCCTACCTGCTCGCGCAGATAGGGGTTTTGCGAAATGAATCTTGACGATGACCTACTCTCACATGGGGAAACCCCACACTACAAATTTTACCTTAGCCTGATCCACTACCAGTGAAAGTAGTGTTCAGTCTATTTCTATCACATATCCGAATTTTTAAAGAACGATCTGACAAAAGCCAGAAATCAACATTCGAAGCGAATGCTCATTTCTGAGTTTGATCAAAGTACTGCAAGAGTGGTGGAGCCAAGCGGGATCGAACCGCTGACCTCCTGCGTGCAAGGCAGGCGCTCTCCCAGCTGAGCTATGGCCCCAAATACTGGTAGGTCTGGGCAGATTTGAACTGCCGACCTCACCCTTATCAGGGGTGCGCTCTAACCAACTGAGCTACAGACCTATATAGGGTCTTGATCGTCTTCGACAATGAATCAAGCAATTCGTGTGGGAGCTCATCAGCAGGCTGATGTCGTCGATTAAGGAGGTGATCCAGCCGCAGGTTCCCCTACGGCTACCTGTCTATTTCTATCACATATCCGAATTTTTAAAGAACGATCTGACAAAAGTCAGAAATCAACATTCATCAACGAATGTTCATTTCTAAGTTCTGATCAAGAACAAAGATTAGACCTATATAAGGCCTTGATCGTCTTCAACAATGAATCAAGCAATTCGTGTGGGAGCTCATCAGCAGGCTGATGTCGTCGATTAAGGAGGTGATCCAGCCGCAGGTTCCCCTACGGCTACCTGTCTATTTCTATCACATATCCGAATTTTTAAAGAACGATCTGACAAAAGTCAGAAATCAACATTCATCAACGAATGTTCATTTCTAAGTTCTGACAAGCGACTGCATACTGCGAAAAATGGTGGAGCCAAGCGGGATCGAACCGCTGACCTCCTGCGTGCAAGGCAGGCGCTCTCCCAGCTGAGCTATGGCCCCGTATTCTACGGCTGAACCATGTAATGGTAGGTCTGGGCAGATTTGAACTGCCGACCTCACCCTTATCAGGGGTGCGCTCTAACCAACTGAGCTACAGACCTATAACAGGGTCGCGTTACAGCATCGTCTTTATACAAGTGAATCAAGCAATTCGTGTGGGAGCTCATCAGCAGGCTGATGTCGTCGATTAAGGAGGTGATCCAGCCGCAGGTTCCCCTACGGCTACCTTGTTTTATTTTGAAGTTTTTCGCGAGAAACTCGTTTAGCTTCAAACACTTGACTCGCTGCGATCTCTCGTAGCGGGAGGCGAATCATACAGCGTTTAGTAGCGCTGTCAACCACCTTTTCAACCGCTGACGATCTTTCGATCGAAGCCCTTACAACACTACCTGAATTGATTAACTCGTTGATACTCAAAGAGTTTCTCGTTCCAATCACGCTGGAAGTGGGGCGCATTATAAGGGGATTCGAAACCCCGTCAACCCTTTATTTCAACAATGTTTCAAACCACCCTCCCCCGCTTGCTGATCACCCGAGGAACACGCCGTGCGACTGCAGGAATACGCAGCGCCATCAACACGGCACCAATGCCGGCATAGATCGCCCACTCACGCAGGTCCGAGCGCACGATCCACAGGAAATGCAGCAGCCCCAAGCCGAGAATCACGTACACGAGCTTATGCAGCTTCTTCCACCGCGCACCCAGCCGGCGCTGGCTATACCGGTTGGAGGTTACCGCCAGCGCCAACAACCCGAGGAAGCCAAGCGCCCCCACAATAATGTAGGGCCGCTTGCGCAGCTCGACAGCAAACTGCCCCCAGTCCAGCCCCAGAATAAAGAAGAGGTAACAGAGGATGTGCAGCACGATGTAGGCAAAACACCACAACCCTAGCTGGCGGCGCACGACGATCCAGCCCGACCACCCTGTCAGCCGCTGCAGCGGCGTCATGCTCAAGGTCACCAGCAGGAACGTCAGCGCACCCAACCCCAGCCGGTCCATCAGGATCTTCCCTGGGTCCGGCCCCAGCAGGTTCATCGCAGCTTCATACAACCACCAGAGTGGCAGCACACACCCCACTATAAAGATGGCCAGGCGCAACCAGGGATAGCGCATCAATAGTTCTTCCGCAGGTCGAGGCCGGCATACAGCGACGCCACTTCGTCAGCGTAGCCGTTGAACATTTGCGTTGGGCGTACGTTGGGGCTGAACAGGCCACTTGGCAGGCGCCGCTCACGCGCTTGGGTCCAGCGCGGGTGATCGACCTCGGGGTTCACGTTGGCATAGAAGCCATACTCATCTGGCGCCAGCCCCTCCCAGGTTGTTTGCGGGCGCTCGGCCACCAGGCTGATCCGCACGATCGACTTGATGCTCTTGAACCCGTACTTCCATGGCACCACCAAGCGCAACGGCGCGCCATTCTGGTTGGCCAGCTCGCGGCCATACATACCCACCGCCAGAATCGCCAACGGGTGCATGGCCTCATCTAAGCGCAGCCCTTCTCTATAGGGCCAGTCGATCAAGGCGAAGCCTGAGCGTTGCCCTGGCATATGCTGTGGGTCTTTCAATGTTTCGAAGCGCACGTAGCGCGCGTTGGATGTCGGCTCCACTTGCTTGAGTACTTGCGCCAGCGGGAAGCCAAGCCAGGGGATGACCATCGACCACGCCTCGACACAGCGCAGCCGGTAGATGCGCTCTTCGAGCTGATAAGGTTTAACGAAGTCTTCCAGGGCATAGCGCCCGGGTTTGCCGACCTCGCCATCGATCACTACAGACCAAGGCTCAGTCTGCAAGCTGCCGCCATTGGCAGCCGGGTCCCCCTTGTCGGGCCCGAACTCATAGAAGTTGTTGTAGTGGGTCGCGTCCTTGAAGGGCGTAATCGCCTCATCCTTGACCGTTACCGCCTGCCATTGCGTCGCCGCAAGCTTGTCACTGAACCAGGCGAGTGCAGCGCCCGCCTCGACATCGGCGTAGCGGCTGGCCTCGGCGGCATGCCCCAGGCTCGGTAGCGCGCCCAGGGCAAGGCCCGCCAGCGAGCCACCGAGCACGGTGCGACGAGAAAGATAGAGACCTTCGGGCGTGATCTCCGACGCCTTGCATTCGGATGACCTGGGAAGCTTGATGAGCATGGACGGCTCCATAGCACTGGATAACGGATGTACCAGTAAGACTATGGAGCCGGAGGGTTATTCCATCATTAAATCATTGTCACGACTTGCGACGGCGAGACCGCAGCAAGAACTGAATCGGCCCCGAAGCCGCGTAGGCAAGGAAGATCAGCAGCAGGATGCGGGGCGGGTCGCTGAATACCACCGCGAACACCAGGACCACCGCCAGGATGGCCACGAACGGCACACGCCCTTTGAGGTCAAGCTCCTTGAAGCTGTTGTACTTGATGTTGCTGACCATCAACATGCCAGCCGCCGCCACCAGCAGCGCCACCAGGAACGACAGCTTGGAGCCCTGGATACCGTAGTCACTGAAGGCCCACACGGTGCCCGCAACCACACCAGCCGCCGCCGGGCTGGCCAGGCCGATGAAGTAACGCTTGTCGGCGGTGCCCACCTGGGTGTTGAAGCGCGCCAGGCGCAAGGCAGCGCCCGCCACATAGATGAAGGCAACCATCCAGCCGACCTTGCCCATGTCACCCAACGCCCAGCCAAAGGCCAGCAACGCCGGGGCAACACCAAAGGCGACCATGTCCGACAGCGAGTCGTACTCGGCCCCGAAGGCGCTTTGGGTATTGGTCATGCGAGCCACACGGCCATCCAGGCCATCGAGCACCATGGCGACGAAGATGGCGATGGCGGCAAAGGCGAAGTACTTGCTTGCCTCGCGCGGGTCGCCAGCACTCAACGCGCTCTGCGCGCTCATCGAGTTGATGATGGAGTAGAAGCCGGCGAACAGGTTGGCGGTGGTGAACAGGTTAGGAAGCAGATAGATGCCGCGATGCCGGACCTTGCGCCCTTCGGCGTCATGGCCCTCTTCAATGTGCTCATCGACAGGTAGCAGGCTTTCGGCGTCGGAGGGCTTGTTCGGCTCTTCGGGACGTTCGCTCATGTAGGGTACCTTGCAACAGGGTGGAATATGTTCGACACGGGCCTGCGAAACAGGTTCTGACGGCAGGCCACTGGTCTGCTTTATACCAGATGCCGGCTGCCTAAACGAAAAAACGCGGCCGAAGCCGCGTTTTTCATGTTGCAAGAAACTTAGTTCTTGGCTTTGTCGACGATCTTGTTCGCCGAGATCCAAGGCATCATCGAACGCAGTTGCTCGCCGATGATTTCGATGCCGTGGGCAGCGTTGTTACGACGCTTGGCGGTCATCGATGGGTAGTTGGTAGCACCTTCGGAGATGAACATCTTCGCGTACTCGCCGTCTTGGATGCGCTTCAGAGCGTTGCGCATGGCCTTGCGGGATTCTTCGTTGATAACTTCTGGGCCGGTGACGTACTCACCGTACTCGGCGTTGTTGGAGATCGAGTAGTTCATGTTGGCGATACCGCCTTCGTACATGAGGTCAACGATCAACTTCAGCTCGTGCAGGCACTCGAAGTAGGCCATTTCTGGCGCGTAGCCCGCTTCAACCAGGGTTTCGAAACCGGCTTTGACCAGCTCGACGGTACCGCCGCACAGAACAGCCTGCTCGCCGAACAGGTCAGTTTCAGTCTCGTCCTTGAAGGTGGTTTCGATGATGCCGGTACGGCCGCCACCCACGCCTGCGGCGTAGGACAGCGCAACGTTTTTGGCGTTGCCCGAAGCGTCCTGGTAGATAGCGATCAGGTCAGGGATGCCGCCGCCCTTGACGAACTCGGAGCGCACGGTGTGGCCCGGGGCTTTCGGCGCGATCATGATCACGTCGAGGTCGGCACGTGGCACGACTTGGTTGTAGTGGATCGAGAAGCCGTGGGAGAAGGCCAGGGTTGCGCCTTTCTTGATGTTCGGCTCGATCTCGTTCTTGTACAGAGCGCCTTGGAACTCGTCCGGAGTCAGGATCATGACCAGGTCGGCAGCAGCGACAGCGGTAGCCACGTCGGCCACTTTCAGGCCGTGGGCTTCTGCCTTGGCAACGGTGGCCGAGCCTTTACGCAGACCGACGGTAACGTCTACACCGGAGTCTTTCAGGTTGCACGCCTGGGCGTGGCCTTGGGAACCGTAACCGATGATGGCGACTTTCTTACCCTGGATGATGGAAAGGTCGCAGTCTTTATCGTAGAAAACTTTCATGAAAATACCCCTGGTTATATCTCGGCCCCTGCGGAGCCATTGCTAATTTTTGAATTTAGATGCTGAGCACTTTGTCGCCACGGGCAATGCCGGTGACGCCACTGCGCACGGTTTCGAGAATCGATGCGGTGCCGATGGCTTGGATGAAGCTGTCCAGTTTGTCGCTGGTGCCGCTCAGTTGCACGGTGTACACACTGGCGGTCACATCGACGATCTGGCCACGGAAAATGTCCGTGGTGCGCTTGATCTCGGCCCGCTGGGCTCCGGTGGCCTTGACCTTGACCAGCATCAGTTCACGCTCGATGTGAGCACTTTCCGACAGGTCGACAAGCTTTACCACTTCGACAAGCTTGTTCAGGTTCTTGGTGATCTGTTCGATCACTTCGTCATGGCCAACGGTGGTCAGCGTCAGACGCGACAAGGTCGGGTCTTCGGTCGGCGCCACGGTCAGGCTTTCAATGTTGTAGTTACGCTGGGAGAACAGGCCAACGACGCGAGACAAGGCACCGGGTTCGTTTTCCAGCAGCAAGGAAATGATGTGCCGCATATCAGGTACGCTCCGTCTTGCTCAGCCACATGTCACGCATCGAGCCATCCTTGATCTGCATCGGATAGACGTGCTCGGTACGGTCAACCGCGATGTCGATGAACACCAGACGGTCTTTCATCGCGAATGCCTCTTCCAGCTTCGGCTTGAGGTCTTTCAGGCTGGTGATGCGGATACCCACATGACCATAGGCCTCGGCCAGCTTGATGAAGTCAGGCAGCGACTCGACATAGGAGTGCGAGTGACGGCCGTTGTACGCCATGTCCTGCCACTGGCGGACCATGCCCAGCACGCCGTTGTTCAGGTTGACGATTTTCACCGGCAGGCCGTACTGCATGCAGGTGGACAGTTCCTGGATGTTCATCTGGATACTGCCTTCGCCGGTCACGCACGCCACGTCCTGGTCCGGGAAGTTGAGCTTGACGCCCATCGCCGCCGGGAAACCGAAGCCCATGGTGCCCAGGCCACCGGAGTTGATCCAGCGGTTCGGCTTGTTGAAGCGGTAGTACTGCGCCGCGAACATCTGGTGCTGGCCCACGTCGGAGGTAACAAAGGCATCGCCTTTGGTCACTTCGCACAGGGTTTCGATCACGGTCTGCGGCTTGATGACGCTGCCATCCCCCTTGTTGTAAGGGAACAGGTCGCCGTCGCCACGCCATTCATCGATCTGCTTCCACCAGGCCTCTGCGGCGGCCTTGTCAGGCTGCTCGCCGATTTCCTTGAGGATGCCGAGCATCTCGGTCAAGACGCTGTCGACTGGGCCAACGATAGGCACGTCGGCCTTGATCATCTTGGAAATCGACGCCGGGTCGATGTCGATGTGGATGATCTTGGCATTCGGGCAGAACTTGGCCGGGCCGTTGACCACACGGTCATCGAAGCGCGCACCGACGGCAAAGATGACGTCAGCATTGTGCATGGCCATGTTGGCCGTGAAGCTGCCGTGCATGCCGAGCATGCCGAGGAACTGACGGTCAGTACCCGGGAAGCCACCCAGACCCATGAGGGTGTTGGTAACCGGCAGGTTCAGCGACTTGGCGATTTCGGTCAGGGCTTCGGAGCCGCCACCCAGAATCACGCCGCCGCCGGCGTAAACGATCGGGCGCTTGGCAGCCAGCAGCATCTCGGCGGCCTTGCGGATCTGGCCGGAGTGGCCACGGACCGCCGGGCTATAGGAGCGCAGCTTGACCTTCTTCGGGTAGACGTATTCGAACTTCTCGGCCGGGTTGGTCATATCTTTTGGAATGTCGACCACGACCGGGCCAGGACGGCCGGATTGCGCCAGGTAGAAGGCTTTTTTCAGAACTTCTGGGATCTCGGTGGCGTTTTTGATCATGAAGCTGTGCTTCACGATCGGCCGCGAGATGCCAATCATGTCGGTTTCCTGGAAGGCATCGGTACCCACCATGGTGCTAGGCACCTGGCCGGACAGAATGACCATCGGAATCGAATCCATGTAGGCGGTGGCAATGCCGGTAATGGCATTGGTCGCACCCGGGCCGGAGGTTACCAGCACCACACCGGCCTTGCCGGTGGCACGGGCGTAGCCGTCCGCCATATGGGTTGCAGCCTGTTCGTGACGAACCAGGATGTGTTCGACTTCCGGTTCCTTGAACAGGGCATCGTAAACATGAAGGAGAGCACCGCCAGGGTACCCGTAGATGTGCTTAACGCCTTCGTCACGCAAGAAGCGGACGACCATCTCAGCGCCAGATAAAAGCTCCACGTTGTTCACCTCTAAAACGCCAGAATACCGTCCCTAGTGGACGGGTCTTAATAGGTTTACTGCCAAGCAGAGCATGAGCGAACGTCAGCACTGACTGAGCAAGTATTGGGAGCGCCCCAGAGTGTTGCGGGGTTTTCCCACCCAGCGCGAGGTAACGCGTTGCGGGGTGTAACAGGTCGGCGCGGGTGTGCGCCTCATGATCTGCTTAGCGGGTCTGCTTCTGGCAGTCCCTCTACAGCGGAAGTTGGATTCTTGTGATTTGGCGGCTACAAGTCAAGAAAAATTATTGCCAATTTTTCCTCAAGATGAATTCCTGCCACCACTAAAAAGGATAGCAGCAGCAGAATTAAGAAGATTTCCATAAAAAAGGGCCACAATCTGCGGCCCTTGAAGGAAAAAGAGAAGAAATCAGGCTCCAGAAGCGATCAATTGATCGAACTCTGCTAGCAGGCGCCGTAGCTCGCGACTCTGCTCCGGGCGATCGGTGAACACCGTTTCAGCCATCATCAGGATGCCCGAGGCACTGGGCAGCGGGTGGCCAAGCTCGATGATGATCTTCATGCGGGGCAGGAAGATCCATTGCAGCCACTGCTCCAGGGTCATCGTATCGACCGCGAAGGGCACGGTGCTTTCCAGCGCTTCATCGCTGGGCGGCTCATCGTCCCACCAGCCTTGCACCTTCAACTCACGCTCGATCAGCAGTAGGTGGTCGGCGATGTCCAGAATGCGTTGCTCGATCATCAGGAATTCACTCGGGCCTTCTGCCGCGCCAGCGCCGCACCGGCACTGTCACCTTGTTTTTCACGGCACTGGGCAATGGTGTTCCACAGTTCGGCCTGCAGGTCGGGGCGGCCATTGGAGTAGGTCAGGGCGCGGCGAGCCAACTGCTCGGCCTGCGCTGCATCGCCCTGGGACAAGCGCACCTGCGCCAGGCGGAACAGCACCTGCGGCTCGCGCGGGGCGATACGCTGGGCACGCTCCAGGCTAGACGAGGCACCGTTGAAATCACCACTGACCTGCTGTTGCTGGGCAGTCGTCAACAGCGCCAGTACAGGCCCATCAAGCTGCTCGTCGGCCGACAGGCCGCCAGATGCGCCACCGCTGCGCGGGATGCCGGTCGGCGCACTGCTGGCTTTTGGCGTGCTGTTCATCGAGGCGATATCGAACGGCTCGTCGGCGATCGGATTCGGGTTGGTGGTGATCGGCCCGGTCGAGATCGGGCCCGGGGTAATCGGTGCGGTACTGATCGGCGCCGCCCCATTACCGGCTGGGAACGTCTGGATGCTCGAAGCACCGGCGCCCTGCGGGATCATCACCGTCACGCCCGAATCCTCAGGCAGCGACTGCGCTTGTGAGGTGCCGCTGTTCATGCCAGCCGCCGAGCGGTTGGCCGTTACGCGTTCACTGTTGGACACGCGGGTGCTCGAGTCGACCACCGGGATATTGCCACGCTGGACGCTGGAGCAACCCTGGAGCACAACCAACGCCGTCAAGGCAGGAAACAGCCACTTATTCACTTCACACCTCATCAATGCAGCTCGTGCTTAATTCATCCAGCCTTTGACCCAGTCCATGACCGATTCTGCCGGATTCTGCTCACCGCCACAGGCTGCGCCGGCGGGCGGTTCGCTTCCGCGAATATACGGCATCTGCACGGCTCCCGGACAGCTACCGTCAGAGCCTTGGCCGCTGTACGGGTCGATCCAGGCTTGCACGACGTTGTCCGGTTGCGGCATGTCCAGCGGCAGCGGGTCGGCCTTCTTCATGAAGCTGGTCCAGACCTGCAAGGCGCCAGTGGCACCGGTGAACGGCGTTTTACCGTTATCGTCGCGGCCCATCCAAACCACGGCCAGCAGGTCCTGGCTAAAGCCGGAGAACCAGCTGTCGCGCGAGTCGTTACTGGTACCGGTCTTGCCGGCCAGGGTCAGCGAACGCGGCAACACGTTGTACACCGAACGGCCGGTACCTTCGCGCATCACCCGCTGCATGGCGTTCTGCACCAGGTAGATGGACCCTGGGTCGAAGGTCTGCTGGATCTGGAACGGGTAGCGCTTGAGCGGCTCACCCTCGGCCGTCAACACGCTGCGGATACCGCGCATCGGCGTGTTGAAGCCACCATTGGCAATGGTCTGGTACATGGTCGCGACCTGCATCGGCGACATGCCACCTGCCCCCAGCAGCATCGCTGGGAAGGCTGGCCAGTCGACATTCACCCCCAGCCGACCGATGGTCTTGATCACGTTGGGCACGCCCACTTCCAGGCCGAGCTTGGCGGTCGACAGGTTGTAGGAGTTGGCCAGGCCTTGATACAGGTAAATGGTGCCATGCGGACGACGGTCGTAGTTTTGCGGGCGCCAGATCTGGCCGTTGGCGCCTTTGACCGAGAACGGCTCGTCCTGCACCCAGCTGGTCAGGGTGTACTTGCTCGGCTGTTCCAGCGCGGTCAGGTACACCGCCGGCTTGACCAGCGAGCCAATCGGCCGTACCGCGTCGATGGCCCGGTTGAAGCCGGCAAAGCCCGACTGGCGGCTGCCGATCAGCGCTTGCACCTCGCCGGTTTCCGGGTTGGTCACGACCATCGCCGACTCGACCTCGTCAGCGCCCTTGCGCCCGGCCAGGCGCTTGAACGTCTCGTTCATGGAGGTTTCGGCCTTCATCTGCAGGATCGGGTCGAAACTGGTGAAGATGCGCAGGCCTTCTTCGGTCAAGTCTTCGTCGCGGTAGTCTTGGCGCAGCTGGCGTTTGACCAAGTCGAGGAAGGCTGGGAACGAGCTGTCCGCCAGGCTGCCGCGCTTGGTCACACCCAACGGCATCTTCTTCGCCGCCTCGATCACGTCCTTGCTCGCCACGCCCTGCTCGGCCAGCAGGTCGAGCACCAGGTTACGGCGGGCCAGGGCGCGGTCAGGATAACGCCGCGGGTTGTAGTAGGACGGCCCCTTGACCATGCCCACCAGCAAGGCGATCTGGTGCAGCTTGAGCTCCGACAGCGGCTGGCTGAAGAAGAACTGGCTGGCCAGGCCGAAGCCATGCACCGCGCGTTGGCCGTCCTGGCCGACGAACACCTCGTTGAGGTAGGCCTCGAGGATTTCACGCTTGTCGTAATGCAGCTCCAGCAACACGGCCATCATGGCCTCGGTCAGCTTGCGGCTGAGGCTGCGTTCGCTGGTGAGGTAGAAGTTTTTCACCAACTGCTGGGTCAGGGTACTGCCGCCTTGGCGCATGGAGCCGGCCGAGGTGTTGACCCACACGGCACGGGCGATGGACTTGGGCGACACGCCAAAGTGGCTATAGAAGTCGCGGTCTTCGGTCGCGACCAGGGTCTCGAGCAGGTACGGTGGCACCTGATCGATCTTGATCAGGATCCGGTCCTCGAGGTTTTTCGGATAGATA
The DNA here is from genome assembly GCF_047159675.1 of Pseudomonas sp. NGC7. Lineage (NCBI taxonomy): Bacteria > Pseudomonadati > Pseudomonadota > Gammaproteobacteria > Pseudomonadales > Pseudomonadaceae > Pseudomonas > Pseudomonas sp. NGC7. The sequence continues at coordinate 5,389,485 of NZ_BAAFZY010000001.1, forward strand.
CCGCCGATCATCAGCGGCTCCAGGCGCACCACGTCGAGCTTGCCGCCATTGGCACCGGCCAGCCCCGCCACGTAATCGCCAGAGAAGCGCACGCGGACGAACTGCGCGGGTTCCATTCCCTCGTAGAACTGGAAGCCACGGGTATTGAGGTCGACGGTATTACCGTTGACCGCGGCCGCACCCGGGCCATTGGCCGCGCTTTCACGGCGATAGCCCAGGGCATCGAGTTCGGTGAGGAAGTCGTTCTTGCTCAGCTTCTGGCCGACGAACAGCTCCAGTGGCCGGGCGTAGACCTTGGCCGGGATGGTCCAACGCTTGCCAGAGAACTTCTCTTGGACGACAGCATCGAGGTAAACCGCGAAGCCGGCGAGGATCACCAGGCCGACCAGGCTGAGCTTCAAAGCCCAGCCCAGCCAGGCGCGAGAGCGGCCGGTCGGGCGTTTCTGAGGGGTACGAGCGTTTCGAGTTCGAGTCATGGCGGCGGATTATACGCACTTTGTAAAGGCTGGGCAGGCGCCCTCGGCGGTATGCAGGGACGGCACCATTGACCATAATGGCGCATTCGAATTCCCTGCCCCCGGAAGGATTTCCCGTGAGCCAAGCTCTTATCACTGCGTTGCAGAACCCAGCCCTCTACCCTCACCCCGTAGATGGGTTCCAACTCATCGAGACGCATATCTCCTGGGTCCTGCTCACTGGCGAGTACGCCTACAAGGTCAAGAAACCGATGAACTTCGGCTTCCTCGACTTCACCCAGCTGGATCAGCGCAAGCATTTCTGTAACGAAGAATTGCGCCTGAACCAGCGCCTGACCGACGGCCTGTACCTCGACGTGTTGCCGATCACCGGTAGCGCCGAAGCGCCGCAAATCGGCGGTGAGGGTGTAGCAATCGAATACGCCCTGAAAATGCGCCAGTTCCCCCAGGGGCAGATGCTCAGCACCCTGCAAGCCAACGGCGAGCTCAACGCCGAGCACATCGACCAGATGGCCCGGCAGATCGCCGAATTCCATCTGCAGACCCCCAAGGTCCCGGCAGCGCAACCTTACGGCTCGCCTGAAAGCGTGATGGCCCCGGTCGAGCAGAACTTCGAGCAGATCCGCCCGTTCCTCAGCGACAAGGCCGACCTGCTGCAACTGGACAACCTCCAGGCATGGGCACGCAGCAGTTTCGAGCGCCTCAAAGGCCTGTTCGAAGCGCGCAAGGCCAACGGTTTCACCCGCGAATGCCACGGTGACATTCACCTGGGCAACGCCACCCTGATCGACGGCAAGGTGGTGATCTTCGACTGCATCGAGTTCAACGAGCCGTTCCGCATGACCGATGTCTGGGCCGATACCGGCTTCCTGGCCATGGACCTGGAAGACCGCGGCCTCAAGTGCCTGGCGCACCGCTTCGTCAGCCAGTACTTGGAGCTGACCGGCGACTACGAGGGCCTGGAAGTGCTCAACTTCTACAAGGCCTACCGCGCCCTGGTGCGCGCCAAGGTCGCCCTGTTCAGCATGCCCGCCAATGCCGATGGCGTGCAGCGCGCCACCACCCTGCGCACCTACCGCAACTATGCCAACCTGGCGGAAAGCTACAGCGCCATCCCTTCGCGCCTGCTGGCCATCACCCACGGCGTCTCGGCGGTGGGCAAGAGCCACGTGGCGATGCGCCTGGTCGAAGCCCTGGGCGCCGTGCGTGTGCGTTCGGACGTGGAGCGCAAGCGCCTGTTCGGCGAGCAGCAGGCAACGCTATCTGGGCGGCAGGATGCCGGCATCTATGACCAGGATGCCAGCGCCGCGACCTATCAGCGCCTGCACGATCTGGCCGGCACCATCCTGCGCGCCGGTTTCCCGGTGGTGCTCGATGCCACCTACCTGAAACATGCTCAACGCCAAGCGGCGGCAGAGGTCGCCAGCGCGACCGGCGTGCCGTTCCTGGTCCTCGACTGCCAAGCCCCGGAGGCGGTGATCGCCAGCTGGCTGGCGCAGCGCCAGGCGGAAAAAACCGACCCGTCGGACGCTACTCTAGAGGTGGTCAAGGCTCAGCAGGCCAGCCGTGAGCCGCTGGATGCCACAGAACTGCAGCACGCCACCCGTGTCGATACGCAGGAAAGCGCCTGCATGGACCAGGTGATCGACCAGATCCGCCAGCGCTTGCCGGGCCTGTAAGGTCAGCATTGCAGCTTATCGCCGGCAAGCCCCACAGAAGTCCCACAGGCCTCAAGCGCAGTGGTGTCCCTGTAGGAGCTGGCTTGCCGGCGATAGGGCCGTAAGAGGCGGCTCCCCTCCCCAATCGTCGCACCCGATGGCAAAAGGCCGCGCATTTTCCAACCCCCGCTACACTCCTCTCTGACCTGCTCGCGATTTATCCCCCAACACCCGTTCAGCCATCGCAAGGAGGCTCGATGAACGATGAATTGCAGCATCTGAAGAATCTTGGCAAGACTTCTGCGCAGTGGTTGCATGCAGCCGGCATCCACAGCGCGTCGGATCTGCGCCGGCTCGGTGCGGTGGGTGCGTACCAAGCTGTGAAAACGCGAGGGTTCCGGGCCTCCAAAGTGCTGTTGTACGCGATTGAAGGCGCCTTGCTCGACATGCACTGGAACGATTTGCCGACCGAACGCAAGGAAGCGCTCAATCAACAACTGGACGCGAAGAACCCTGCGCAAAAAAACGCGAAATAAACCGAAGAAGGGGATTGACTCCGAAATGAGAATCGTTATGATTATCACAACTGGTCGCGAGACTGGTTGGATAACCTGAAAGCCCCTGGTTCGGACTCTCAGATTATCTCCTCATCAGGCTAATCACGGTTATTGACCCGGCTCTTTGCCGGGTCTTTTTTTGCCTGACGGTTTTGCACCGCGTGCGCGGTGACAACGCCGATACCCGTAACGTTACTTGCGCAGTTGAGCGCAGTAGTCCTGCTCCGGCGTCGCCGCCGTGTACCACACATAATCGGCCATGCCCGCCTCGGCTTCCTCGCCGACCTCGGCCAACAACACGACCACGCTACGGCCCTGCGCGCCAAGGTCAGCCAAGTGCAACGGCACACCCAGGTCCTTGCGTACGTGGTATGCGCCAGCCAATAGCAGGGCTGGCTGCGGCGCCTTCAGCAACTGCTCTGCCATCTGCCGGTCGCGCTGCTGTTGAACGGCAAGCATGGCCGGCAACTGGCTTTCCGGCAGCAAGCCGCAGTGCCCGGCCCGCACCTGTTCAAGCAACGCGGCCTTGACCCTAGGCGCATTGGACTGTGCGCCCGGTAACGACGCCGGGTGCCGGTAGGCGTGACGCATTTGCCCAGGTGAAAGGTTGGCGGCCAGCAGCGGGATGCCGTGCTGCAAGGCCTGCGTGACCAACGGGCCGTACATCTGCCAGTCCCAACCTTCTTCCCACGCTAACGCCTTGGGCACGTCTGCGGGCAACTGTGGCTGTGCTTCAAGTTTGTCGACCAGCGGCTGCTGCTCAGGCTGCAGCATCTCCATCAACAGGCTGCCCTGAGTGCGCCGGCCCTGCAGGGCCTGCAACAACCACAACTGCAGTGCGTGGTGGTCGGGGTTGTCATGCTTCTCCCCTACCAGCACACGCGGGGCAGCGGCCAGGCGCGTGACCAGTTGTTCCGGGCTGATGAGCTGCCCGCTGGCCAGGTCCTTGATTTGCCCCAACTGCGCGTGTTCGCGCCCTTCAGTACTCTGCCAGCCAGGCAATGGCGGCAGGCTGGCCTGGCATCCGCCCAGCGCCAGCACCAGGCACAGCGATAAACCGGACAGCAGTGGATGGCGCATCGGCAATGCCTCCTAGCGGGTGATGATCAGCGGGTGGCCGCGCTCCGGATGAGCCTGTACCAGCACATCGATACCGAACACCGCCTTCAATGCCCCAGGCGTGAGCACTTCGTCGGGGGAGGCCAAGGCATGGCAGCGGCCCTGCTCAAGCAACAAAATACGGTCACAGTAGCGTGCCGCCAGGTTCAGGTCATGCAGGATCACCAGCACCGCAGCGCCTCGGTCGGCAAAGCGGCGCACCGCTTGCAGGGTCGTGTGCTGATGCAGTGGGTCGAGCATCGACGTCGGCTCATCAAGCAACAGCGTAGTCCCCTGCTCACCTGGCCACAGCTGGGCCAGCACGCGCGCCAGGTGTACCCGCTGCCGCTCACCGCCCGACAGCGCCAGGTAGCTGCGCCCCTGCAGGTGCCAGGCGTCCGCTGCACGCAAGGCTGCTTCGACGATCTCGGCGTCGCGCACCTGGCCACTGCCATGCGGCATCCGCCCCATGCCCACCACTTCCTCGACCCTGAACGAGAAGCCCAGGCTGGACACTTGCGGCAACACCGCCAGGCGCCTGGCCCGCTCCTGCCCTGCCCAATCGGCCAACGGCCGGCCCTGCAAGGTCACATGCCCCTGGCCGGGCGCCAGCTCGCCACACAGCACCCCCAGCAAGCTGCTCTTGCCCGCGCCGTTGGGGCCGAGCACGCCCACCACCTGCCCAGGGGCCAATTGCAGGTGGATGTCGTGGAGTACCTCGTTGCTTCCCCGCCGCAGGTGCAGGCCCTCGACTTGCAACATCAGCTGCGCCCTCGCATCAGCAGAAACAGGAAAAACGGCGCACCGATAAACGCAGTGACAATGCCGATCGGCAGTTCGGCTGGCGCCAGCACCAGCCGTGCCGCCAGGTCGGCAAACAGCATCAGTACGCCGCCCGCCAACAGCGAGGCCGGCAACACCACACGGTGATCAGGCCCTGCCAGCAAGCGCACCAGGTGCGGCACCACCAGCCCGATGAAGCCGATCAGCCCCGCCGCCGCCACCGCCGCGCCGACACCCAGCGCGGTACAGAACACCAATTCGCGCTTGAGCCGCTCTACCTCGATACCCAGGTGCCGCGCCTCCGACTCCCCCAGCAGCAAGGCATTCAGCGCCCGCGCGCGCCGCGGCAACCACAGCGCCACGCCGGTAGCCACCATCAACAGCGGCCACAGCCGCTCGTAACTGGCACCGTTGAGGCTGCCCAGGTTCCAGAACGTCAGGGTGCGCAAGGTGGCGTCATCGGCCAGGTAGGAGAACAGCCCCACCGCCGCGCCGCCCAGCGCGGTCATGGCCACGCCGGCGAGCAGCATCGTGGCGATATTGGTCTGGCCGTCGCGCCGCCCCAGGCGATAGACCAGCGCGGTCACTCCAAGCCCGCCGATGAAGGCGCACAGCGACAGCAGATAAGGCGCCAGCACCTCCGGCATTCCGCCAAACCAGCTGCCGCCGACAATGGCCACTGCAGCGCCCATTGCCGCCCCGGCAGCGACGCCTACCAGCCCTGGGTCGGCCAACGGGTTGCGGAACAGCCCCTGCATGGCCACGCCGGACAGCGCCAGCACCGCCCCCACCGCCAGCCCCAGCAAGGTGCGCGGCAGGCGAATCTGGCCGAGGATCATTTCCGCCTGCTGCAGGCCATCACCGGCGATCGGCAGCCCCAACAAGCGCAGCCCAGCGCGCAAGGTATCGAACAGCGGCAGGCTGACCGGCCCCAGGGCCAGGGACAGCCACACCGCCAACAGGCACAGCACGCTCAGGCAGATGATCAATGTACGTGGCTGAACGCGTTGTCTCATTGAGCGAAACTGCCCTTGGCTGCCGGGTAGAAGGTGGCAGCCAACGAGCGCAGGGTCGCTGGCAGGCGTGGCCCAAGGCCGCCAACCAGCAGCGTCGGGTCGAGCGACACCAGGCGCTGTTCACGCACGGCGCGGGAGGCCGCCAGCGCTGGGTTTTCCTTCAGCAGCGCTTGCAGCGCCTGCTCGTCGGCCAACGCACGGTCGGAGAACACCACTACATCCGGGTCCAGCGCCGCCAGTGCCTCATTAGAGAAGTTCTTGTAGCCCTGATGCTCGGCCAGGTTGTGCGCCCCGGCCTCGCGTAGCAGCCAGTCACCGGCAGTGCCTTGCCCTGCGATCAGCGGCTTGGCACCGGCATGGCCCACAAGCAGCAACACCCCGGGCGCCTTCTGGCCTGCCTGGGCGTGTTTGACCTGAGCCTGCAACGCATCCAACTGCTGACGATAGCCCGCCGCCAACGCGGTGGCTTGTGGCTCGGCACCCAGCAACTGGCCCAGGTGCTTGAGGTTCTGATCGACCGCATCCAGTTCGGCCTTGCTGGAGAACAACTCCACCCGCACACCCGCCTTGCGAATCTGCGCCAACACGGGGGGCGGACCCATTTCTTCGGTGCCCACCAACACGTCTGGGCGCAGGCTGAGAATACCTTCGGCGGACAACTGGCGCTGATAGCCGACGCTCGGCAGCGCCTTCAGCGATGCGGGGTGCTGGCTGGTGGTATCGACACCGACCAGGCGTGATTCGCCGCCCAGCGCAGTGACCCACTCGCTCAGCGCACCACCGGCGCTGACCCATCGCTGCGGCAGTTCGGCAGCCAAGGCCTGGGTGGACAGCACAAGGCCTGCGCACAGGGCGATCAAGGCAGCGGGACGGCGCATCATCGGATTTCCTTCTGAAGGCGGGCCGCGCGCCTTGTGGCGGGCGGCGGAACTGCGCACCATAGACAGCCGGGCGCATCGAATGCGGGCAATTTGATAATTATTCGCATTGAAGCGTCAAGCCATCACGTGTTTCACGAGTCGTCCTTGCCATGCACTTCCTTTGTACCTCCAGCTCATTGGCCGAGGGCCACAGCCGCGCCTTCAGCGTAGACGGCGTCGACCTGTTCGGCGTGCGCCGCCAGGGCCAGGTGTACCTCTATCGCAACCGCTGCCCACACCGCAGCATCCCACTGAACTGGGCTGCAGATGCCTTTCTCGATGACAGCGCCAGCCTGATTCACTGCGCCCATCATGGCGCTTTGTTCCTGATAGAAAGCGGCGAATGCGTGGCCGGGCCGTGCGAGGGCGACAGCCTGCAGGCCCTGGGCTGCCATGAAGACAGCCAGGGCATCTGGCTCAAGGGTTGAGCAGTACAGGCAAGGGGCGGTCGATGACGATGCGTTCAGCATCCAGGTAAGTGCCGTACGCCAACACCTCCACGCCTTCAGCCACGGCGGCGCGCAAGGCCTGGGCGTAGCCCGCGTCGATTTCCTCGGCCGGGCGCACGGCGTCGACGCCGGTCAGGTTCACGCAGTACAACTGCACCGCACGCACACCTTGGCGAGCCAACGTCGCCAGTTCACGCAGGTGCTTGGCACCGCGCTGGGTGACGGCGTCGGGGAAGGCCGCGACCGCGGTGTCCGGGTAGCCCAGGGTCACGCTCTTGACTTCGACATAGGCCGGGCCGGTGTCGAACTCCAGGCGAAAATCGATGCGGCTGCCCTCTTCGCCATACGCCACTTCACGCCTGAGTGCGGTGAAACCGGCCAGCTCGCTGATAACCCCGGCACGCAGCGCCTCTTCAACCAACGCGTTGGCGCGCCCGGTGTTTACGCAGGCCAGGCGGCCCTGGGGCGTTTCACTGATCTCCCAGGTGCCTGGCAGCTTGCGCTTGGGGTCGTTGGAGCGGCTGAACCACACCTGCCCGCCTTCGCGCATGCAATTGAGCATGGACCCAGTGTTCGGGCAATGGATGGTCATTTGCTCGCCATTGGCCAGCTCGATGTCCGCCAAAAACCGTTTGTAGCGCCGCAGTAGGCGCCCCTGCTCGAGTGGAGGAAAAAACGCCATCAGCCTTGCCAGCTCCGTAGGCCGCGGGCGATACGCTGCACGGCCTGTTCCAGGCGCGGCAGGCTCTGGGTGTAGGCAAAACGCACATGATGCCCCGCCAGGTGGCGACCAAAATCCAGGCCGGGGGTAAAAGCCACGTGCTCGGTTTCGAGGAAGTGCCGGCAGAACGCAAAGGCATCGCCGCCGAAGGCGCTGATGTCGGCGTACAAGTAGAAAGCCCCCTCGGGCTCGACGGCGATGCCAAAGCCCAGCTCGCGCAGGGCTGGCAACAGGTAGTCGCGGCGACGGGCGAACTCGGCGCGGCGCTCTTCCAGAATCGCCAGGGTTTGCGGCTGGAAGCACGCCAGCGCAGCATGCTGGGCCATGCTGGGGGCGCTGATGTACAGGTTCTGTGCAAGCTTCTCCAGGTCTGCCACCGCGCCGGGCGGCGCGACCAGCCATCCCAGGCGCCAGCCGGTCATGCCGAAATACTTCGAAAAACTATTCAGGACAAACGCCCCATCGTCCACTTCCAGCACGCTGGGTGCGTCCATGCCGTAGGTCAGCCCGTGGTAAATCTCGTCCACCACCAGGTGGCCATGGCGTTCACGGGTAGCGCGCGACAGGCTGGCCAACTCGTCACGGTTCAGTACCGTCCCGGTCGGGTTGGCTGGCGAGGCGACCAGGGCCCCGACCGTGTCTTTGTCCCAATAGCGGTCAACCAGGTCGGCGGTGAGTTGGTAGTTGACCTCAGGCCCCACCGGCACCAGCTGCGCGCCGCCTTCGACCAGGCGCAGGAAGTGGCGATTGCAGGGGTAGCCCGGGTCAGCCAGCAACCAGTGCTTGCCTGGGTCTACCAACAGGCTGCTGGCCAACAACAGTGCGCCAGAACCGCCCGGCGTAATCAGAATGCGCTCAGGATCGACATTGACGCCGTACCGCTGCCCATAGAAGCCGGCGATCGCCTCGCGCAGCGCCGGCAGGCCACGGGCGGCGGTATAGCGGGTGTGGCCCGCGGCCAATGCGGCCTGGCCGGCCTCGACGATCGGCGCGGCCGTGGTGAAGTCCGGTTCGCCGATTTCCAGGTGGATCACATCATGGCCGGCCGCCTGCAGCTCGTTGGCCCGCGCCAGCAACGCCATGACGTGAAAGGGTTCGATGGCGCGGCTGCGCGCACTGTAAGGGTGGGCCATGACCTTCTCTCAATTGGGTCTAAACTGGAGATTCTACCTCTGCACGCTACCGAACGTGTGGCTCGCGCCGCTGTCCATTAGCAGGATCGGGCGGGGTAGCGCACCCCCGATCTATCTGGTAAGTTCGGCGGCTCGCAGTCGCAGGGCCGGCGGGTGCCGGAGATGGAGCATCCTGCGCATTGGATCAGATGAGTGAGAGGCGGTCTATTCATGTCCACCGTAGAAAAGCAAAAAACCAGTCAGTCCATGTACGGTGTAGAGCCCTATAAAGAAAGCAAGGGCGAGGAGTACATGGGGGAGCCCATGCGCAAGCATTTCACCAAACTTCTGGGTGCCTGGAAGCTTGAGTTGATGACGAGCGTGGATCAGACCGTGACCCACATGAAGGACGAAGCGGCCAACTTCCCAGACCCGGCCGACCGTGCCAGCCAGGAAGAAGAGTTCGCCCTGGAGCTGCGTAACCGCGATCGCGAGCGCAAGCTGATCAAGAAGATCGACAAGACCCTGCAGAAGATCCAGGACGAAGAGTACGGCTGGTGTGAGTCCTGCGGCATCGAGATCGGCCTGCGTCGCCTCGAAGCCCGCCCAACCGCCGACCTGTGCTTCGACTGCAAGGAAATCGCGGAGAAAAAGGAAAAAACAGTCGGCAAAGGCTGATCCTTTTCCCACCCAAACGGGGCGCATCTTGCGCCCCGTTTCATTTTCAGACGCACGACCGCCATGAACGACTCCAGCTACATCGGGCGCTTCGCCCCTACCCCCAGCGGCTTTCTGCACTTCGGCTCGCTGGTCGCCGCCCTCGCCTCCTGGCTCGACGCCCGCGCCGTCAACGGCCGCTGGCTGCTGCGCATGGAAGACACCGACCCGCCCCGGGAAATGCCCGGCGCCCGTGACGCTATCTTGCAGACCCTGGAGCGTTACGGCCTGGAGTGGGATGGCGAGGTGGTGTTCCAGAGCCAGCGCCATGAGGCTTATGCAGCAGTGGTCGACCGCCTGTTCAACATGGGCCTGGCCTACGCCTGCACCTGCTCGCGCAAACAGCTGGAAGGGCACAACGGCATTTACCCAGGCTTGTGCCGCAACGCCGGGCATGCACGCGAGGGCGCGGCGATCCGTCTGCGGGTGCCAGAGTTGATCTACCGGTTCACCGACCGGGTCCAGGGTGAGTTCCAGCAACACCTGGGGCGCGAGGTGGGTGATTTCGTCATCCAGCGCCGTGACGGGCTGTATGCATATCAGCTGGCGGTGGTGCTGGATGATGCCTGGCAAGGTGTTACCGATATCGTGCGTGGGGCCGACCTGCTCGACAACACACCGCGCCAGCTCTACCTGCAAGAGCTGCTGGGGTTCTCACAGCCGCGTTACCTGCATATTCCGCTGATCGTGCAGCCAGATGGGCACAAGCTGGGCAAGTCGTACCGCTCGCCGCCGCTGCAGCCGGAACATGCGACGCCTTTGCTGCTGCGCGCATTGCGGGCATTGGGGCAGGAAACGGAGCCGGAGTTGCTGCTGGCAACGCCGGCTGAAGTACTGGCAGTAGCCCGCACGCAGTGGCGGCCAGAGGCGATTGCCCGGCAGGCCTCTGTTCCAGAGGCTGATTTGCACTGACGCAGGTCCGGCCTCTTCGCGGGCAAGCCCGCTCCCACAGGTTCCGCACCGCTTCTGTGAGCGGGCTTGCCCGCGAAGAGGCCGGAACAGGCAACTTCCCCTCAAAATCAAAAGCCCAATAATTTCAAACCCTTGGCTAACCCTACCGATTCCCGCTAGCATCCCCCCACTCTTTTGCGCCAATAATAAGTCCAAGCCCGCAGCGCCCAACCATCGAGGCCAGCATGTACATCTATCGTTTGGTCCTGCTTCTGGTCGTGGGGATCTACCTGTTCTCCCCGGCCATCATGGACTGGTGGATCGAGCCGACCGGAGCCTGGTACCGCCCCTACCTGCTCTGGCTGATCCTGATCGTCGTCACCTTCATCCTGCAGAGCCAACGAGATGCCGATGAGCTTTAGCCTGACCCAGATGATCCTGATCAGCGCCGCGTACCTCATGGTGCTGTTCGGCGTGGCCTGGATCAGCGAGCGTGGGCTGATACCCCGCTCAATTATTCGCCACCCGCTGACCTACACCCTGTCGCTGGGCGTGTATGCCAGTGCCTGGGCCTTCTATGGCTCGGTCGGCCTGGCCTACCAGTACGGGTATGGCTTCCTGGCCTGCTACCTGGGGGTCTCCGGGGCCTTCCTGCTGGCGCCGGTGCTGCTTTACCCGATCCTCAAGATCACCCGCACCTATCAGCTGTCGTCGCTGGCCGACCTGCTGGCGTTTCGTTTCCGCAGCACCTGGGCCGGCGCGCTGACCACCCTGATCATGCTGATCGGGGTACTGCCGTTGCTGGCCCTGCAAATCCAGGCGGTGGCCGACTCGATCAGCATCCTGACCGGCGAGCCGGTCAAGGCCAGGGTGGCATTCGCCTTCTGTGCGCTGATCATTTTGTTCACCATCTTCTTCGGCTCGCGGCACATCGCCACGCGCGAGAAGCATGAAGGGTTGGTATTCGCCATTGCCTTCGAATCGGTGATCAAGCTGCTGGCGCTGGGCGGCATCGGCCTGTACGCCTTGTACGGTGTGTTTGGCGGCCCGCATGGGCTGGAAGTGTGGCTGCTGCAGAACCAGACCGCCCTGGCCGCGCTGCACACACCGCTGCAGGAGGGGCCATGGCGCACCCTGCTGCTGGTGTTCTTCGCCTCGGCCATCGTCATGCCGCACATGTACCACATGGCCTTCACCGAAAACCTCAACCCGCGCTCGTTGGTCAGCGCCAGCTGGGGCCTGCCGCTGTTCCTGCTGCTGATGAGCCTGGCCGTGCCGCTGGTGCTGTGGGCCGGTCTGCGCCTGGGCGCCAGCACCAACCCGGAATACTTCACGCTGGGGTTGGGCATTGCTGCCAACAATAAAGCACTTGCGCTGCTGGCCTATATCGGCGGGCTGTCAGCGGCCAGCGGGCTGATCATCGTCACTACCCTGGCGCTGTCGGGCATGGCCCTCAACCACCTGGTGCTGCCGCTTTACCAGCCGCCGGCCGAAGGCAACATCTACCGCTGGCTGAAATGGACCCGCCGCGCGCTGATCGTCGCCATCATCACCGCCGGCTTCATGTTCTACCTGACCCAGAACAACCACCAGAGCCTGGCCAACCTGGGCATCGTCGCCTTCGTCGCCACCTTGCAGTTCCTGCCGGGCGTGTTGTCGGTGCTGTACTGGCCTACCGCCAATCGCCGCGGTTTCATCGCAGGCCTGCTGGCCGGCACCCTGGTGTGGCTGGTGACCATGCTGCTGCCGCTGCTGGGCAACCTGCAGGGCTTCTACATTCCGCTGCTGGACATGATCTACGTCCTCGACGACACCAGCTGGCACATGGCGGCCATCGCCTCGCTGGCGGCAAACGTCTTGCTGTTCACCCTGATTTCGCTGTTCACCAATGCCAGCAGTGAAGAAGCCAGCGCCGCCGAAGCGTGCGCGGTGGACAACGTGCGCCGCCCGCAGCGCCGCGAGCTGCACGCGGCTTCGCCACAGGAATTTGCCACTCAGCTGGCCAAGCCACTGGGCGCCAAGGCTGCGCAGAAAGAAGTCGAACAGGCCCTGCGCGACCTCTACCTGCCCTTCGACGAGCGCCGCCCCTATGCGTTGCGCCGCCTGCGCGACCGCATCGAGGCCAACCTGTCGGGCCTGATGGGGCCGAGCGTGGCCCAGGACATGGTCGAGACCTTCCTGCCCTACAAATCCGGCAACGAAAACTATGTCACTGAAGACATCCACTTCATCGAAAGCCGCCTGGAAGACTATCACTCGCGCCTGACCGGCCTTGCCGCCGAACTCGACGCCCTGCGCCGCTACCACCGCCAGACCCTGCAGGAACTGCCCATGGGCGTCTGCTCCCTGGCCAAGGACCAAGAGATCCTGATGTGGAACAAGGCCATGGAAGAGCTGACCGGCATCGCCGCCAAGCACGTGGTCGGCTCGCGCCTGGTGACCATCGGCGAACCTTGGCGCGGCCTGCTGCAGGGCTTCATCGACGTGCCCGACGAACACCTGCACAAGCAACGCCTGGCCCTCGACGGGCAGCCCCGCTGGCTGAACCTGCACAAGGCCGCCATCGACGAGCCATTGGCGCCGGGTAACAGTGGCCTGGTGCTGCTGGTCGAGGACCTGACCGAAACCCAGGCCCTGGAAGACAAGCTGGTGCACTCCGAGCGCCTGGCCAGCATTGGCCGCCTGGCGGCCGGCGTGGCCCACGAAATCGGCAACCCGATCACCGGCATCGCCTGCCTGGCGCAGAACCTGCGCGAGGAACGCGAGGGCGATGGCGAGATCACCGAGCTGTCGAGCCAGATTCTTGAACAGACCAAACGGGTGTCGCGCATCGTCCAGTCGTTGATGAGCTTCGCCCATGCCGGTGGCAGCCATCAGAACAGCGAAGAGCCGGTGTGCCTGGCCGAAGTGGCGCAGGATGCCATTGGGCTGCTGGCGCTGAACCGGCGCAATTTCGAAGTCCAGTTCTTCAACCTCTGCGACCCGGAACACTGGGCCGAAGGGGACCCGCAGCGCCTGGCCCAGGTGCTGATCAACCTGCTCTCCAACGCCCGCGACGCCTCACCGCCCGGCAGTGCCGTGCGTGTGCGCAGCTCCGTCTTCGAGCACACCGTCGACTTGATTGTCGAAGACGAAGGCAGCGGGATCCCGAAGAGCATCATGGACCGCCTGTTCGAGCCCTTCTTCACCACCAAAGACCCGGGCGAAGGAACCGGACTGGGGCTCGCTCTGGTCTATTCCATCGTGGAAGAGCATTATGGGCAAATCACCATCGACAGCCCTGCCGACATCGAACGGCAACGTGGCACCCGGATCCGCGTGACCCTGCCCCGGCATGTCGTAGCGACGTCCCCTGAAATTCGAGACCGTCGAGAGAATTGAATCAATGCCGCATATTCTGATCGTCGAAGACGAAACCATCATCCGCTCGGCCCTGCGTCGCCTGCTCGAGCGGAACCAGTACCAGGTCAGCGAAGCCGGCTCGGTGCAGGAAGCCCAGGAACGCTTCAGCATTGCCACCTTCGACCTGATCGTCAGCGACCTGCGCCTGCCAGGCGCGCCTGGCACCGAGCTGATCAAGCTTGGCCAAGGCACCCCAGTGCTGATCATGACCAGCTACGCCAGCCTGCGCTCGGCGGTGGACTCGATGAAAATGGGCGCGGTGGACTACATCGCCAAGCCCTTCGACCACGACGAGATGCTCCAGGCCGTGGCGCGCATCCTGCGCGACCGGCAAAACGCGCCTGCTGCCGCACCGGCTGCAGAACCGCGGGGCAACGGCAAGGCCGCCGCGGCCGACAAAGGTAATAGCGCGTCTGCCAATGGCGAGATCGGCATCATCGGCTCGTGCCCGCCCATGCAGGACATGTACAGCAAGATCCGCAAGGTCGCGCCGACCGATTCCAATGTCCTGATCCAGGGCGAATCGGGTACCGGTAAAGAGCTGGTCGCCCGTGCCCTGCACAACCTGTCACGCCGGGCCAAGGCACCGATGATCTCAGTGAACTGCGCGGCCATCCCCGAGACCCTGATCGAGTCCGAGCTGTTCGGCCACGAAAAAGGCGCCTTCACCGGCGCCAGCGCAGGGCGCGCCGGGCTGGTCGAAGCGGCGGACGGCGGCACCTTGTTCCTCGACGAAATCGGCGAATTGCCCCTCGAAGCCCAGGCGCGCCTGTTGCGTGTGTTGCAGGAAGGCGAAATCCGCCGGGTGGGCTCGGTGCAATCGCAGAAGGTCGATGTGCGCCTGATTGCGGCCACCCACCGCGACCTGAAAAACCTGGCCAAGGCCGGCCAGTTCCGTGAAGACCTTTATTACCGCCTGCACGTGATCGCCCTGAAGTTACCTGCCCTGCGCGAGCGTGGCAGCGACGTCAACGAAATCGCCAGTGCCTTCCTGGCCCGCCAGAGCGCACGGATTGGCCGGGATGACCTGCATTTTTCCGCCGATGCCGAGCAAGCGATTCGTCATTACAGCTGGCCGGGTAACGTGCGCGAGCTGGAAAACGCCGTGGAGCGTGCGGTGATTCTGAGCGAGAGCGCAGAAATTTCCGCCGACCTGCTGGGTATCGACATCGAGCTGAGCGACCTGGAAGACGACGACATCCTCGACAACGCCCTGGCCGTGGCCAGTGCGGGCAATGCCAGCCATGAGCCTACCGAGGACTTGTCGCTGGAGGATTACTTCCAGCACTTCGTGCTCGAGCACCAGGACCACATGACCGAGACCGAGCTTGCCCGCAAGCTTGGCGTCAGCCGCAAATGCCTGTGGGAACGCCGCCAGCGCCTGGGTATCCCGCGGCGCAAGAGCAACGCCACCAGCGAGTAACACGCTTTGGGCCTGACCGGCCCTTTCGCGGGCAAGCCCGCTCCCACAGGTTCTTCACCGCCTTTGAGAACGGTAAAGAACCTGTGGGAGCGGGCTTGCCCGCGAAAGGGCCGGCAAAAACCACTACGCACACCCCAGGTAACACATCAGTACCCGCGAAAATCTGTTACCCAAGCTTTCAGGCGTAACAGTTCCCGAGGTGTACGGTAACGAAACCCCGCCATTTTCAGCCTGCCAAAAACCTGCGAAAACCTCCAAGCCCTTGATTTCATTGGGTTTCGAAAAGTTGGCACGGCACCTGCTATATGCTTAGTACAAAAACAATAACAAGCACTGCAACTCAGAATAAGAACAAGACGAAACGGCTCACGCACAATAAAAACAAGACGGCGGAGGCGCAGCTAACTGATTCTTTTGGAGAGGATGCGTGTTTGGGGCTTGCCCCACGACCAGGCAGAGAACAACAAAAACTGCACTAAAAAGCAGCGCCTGAACTGGTTGGATCGACAGATCAACGTGACATCAGCGGCCAAAGCAATCCGTTTGCTCTTTACCCCTGGATTAGGGGTCGTCCACAAGCTTTGCGATTTGTGGACAGGGCACTCAACAAAAACAAGAAGCCCAGCAAAAAAATAATAAGAGCACGCAACGACTTCTTGGGGAGCTTAGGCTCCCCTTGTCGTTTCTCCCTTCTGGCAGGCATCCTGCTACCCGCCTACACCATTCCTTGAGTAAATGCTAGAATCCCCGCCCATCATGCGGCCATTCTCCTATTCTTGGCCGAACATTCCTTCAAACAGTGCATCCCATGCTGAAGAAGCTGTTCCAGTCGTTCCGCCCTCCCGTACCGGGCCAGCACCACAGGCGCACCACGCCTGAGGTGATCAACAAGAGCCAACACTCGCTGCAACGCCACCAGTTCAGCCGCCACGCGGTGAACATCGTAGAGCGCCTGCAGAGTGCGGGCTACCAGGCTTACCTGGTCGGTGGCTGTGTCCGCGACCTGATGCTTGGCATCACCCCAAAAGACTTCGACGTCGCCACCAGCGCCACCCCTGAACAGGTCCGTGCCGAGTTCCGTAACGCGCGTATCATTGGTCGCCGCTTCAAGTTGGTCCACGTGCATTTCGGCCGTGAGATCATCGAAGTCGCCACCTTCCGCGCCCACCACTCGGAAGACGATCAAGGTGATACCCACCGTTCGTCGCACAACGCCAGTGGTCGCATCCTGCGTGACAACGTGTACGGCACCTTGGAAGAAGACGCGCAACGCCGCGACTTCACCATCAATGCCCTCTACTACGATCCGGTCAGCGAACGCATCCTCGATTACGCCAACGGCGTGCACGATGTGCGTAACCGCCTGCTGCGCCTGATCGGTGACCCGACTCATCGCTACCAGGAAGACCCGGTGCGCATGCTGCGGGCCGTGCGTTTCGCTGCCAAGCTCGACTTCGGCATCGAAAAGCACACGGTCCAGCCGATCCGCGAACTGGCGCCGATGCTGCGCGAAATCCCCCCGGCACGCCTGTTCGAGGAAAGCCTCAAGCTGTTCCTCTCCGGCCAAGGTGCGATGGCTTTCGAAATGCTGGTCGACCTGCAGCTGTTCGAGCCGTTGTTCCCGGCCAGCGCGCACGCCCTGGACGAGCGCCCTACCTACACCCACACCTTGATCAGCCAGGCGCTGAACAACACCGATCTGCGTGTGAAGCAGGGCAAACCGGTCACCCCGGCCTTCCTCTTCGCTGCGCTGCTCTGGCCCGCCCTGCCGGCCCGTGTGCTGCACCTGCAAAACCAAGGTGTGCCACCGATCCCGGCCATGAACGGCGCGGCTCACGACCTGATCGCCGAACAGTGCGCACGCATTGCCATCCCGAAGCGTTTCACCCTGCCGATCCGCGAAATTTGGGACATGCAGGAACGCCTGCCACGTCGCAGCGGCAAACGTGCCGACCAGTTGCTCGACAACCCGCGCTTCCGTGCCGGTTACGACTTCCTGCTGCTGCGTGAAAGCGCGGGTGAAGAAACCGACGACCTCGGCCAATGGTGGACTGACTACCAGGATGCCAATGACAGCGAGCGCCGCGAGATGATTCGCGAGCTGGGCAGCCGTGACGAAGGCACCGGCGCTGGCCCACGCAAGCGCAAACGTAGCGCCAGCAAGCGTAAGCGTGGTGGCGAAGAGGCGTTCGAGTGACCACGCGCGCTTACATCGGCCTGGGCAGCAACCTGGACGAGCCTGCAGAACAACTGCAGAACGCTTTCCAGGCGCTCGACCAGGCCACCGGCACCTGCCTGGTGGCCACTTCGAGCCTGTTCACCAGTGACTCGCTGCTGCCTGGCCAGCCGCGCTACACCAATGCCGTGGCTGCGCTCGACACCTCGCTCGAGCCGCTGGCGCTGCTCGATGCCCTGCAGGCCATCGAAAATGACCAGGGCCGTGTGCGCAAAGAGCGTTGGGGCCCGCGCACGCTCGACCTGGATATCCTGCTGTTCGGCGACCAACTGATCGACGTGCCGCGGCTGCAGGTGCCGCACTACCATATGCACGCCCGCGCCTTCGTGCTCTACCCATTGGCCGAACTGGTGCCCGCAGGCTTCTGCCTGCCCGATGGCCGCGACCTCGCCCAACTCATCAGCGCCTGCCCGTTCGTCGGCCTCGAGCGCCTGTAATTCGGGCGCTGCAGACGGCGGTAACGCCAGTAACACCCTGATCGTAACAATGCGGTAACAGGGTGATTGACTTCCCCCACCTCGCTCACGACTATAGGCGTCCCGTGTGGCACCCAAGTGCCGCATACCCGTATTTAGGCCCGGACGGACCTGTGCCCGAACATCACGCGCGATGATGTGCCGCTCCGGAAGATGACTACACGCGTTGTATGCAGTCGTTTTAACAGCGCCTGAACGAGGATTTTCCTACATGCCTGAAGTAACCCTGACCACCCTGCATGGCCTGAAGGCCAAGGGTGAAAAAATCACCATGCTGACCTGCTACGACGCGACCTTCGCCAAGGTTGCCAGCCAGGCCGGTGTCGAAGTGTTGCTGGTGGGCGACTCGCTGGGGATGGTCCTGCAGGGCCATGACAGCACGCTGCCTGTCACCACCCAGGAAATGGCCTACCACACTGCCTGCGTCAAACGTGGCAACGATGGCGCGCTGATTCTGGCCGACCTGCCGTTCATGGCCCACGCCACCCCCGAACTGGCCTTTGCCAACTGCGCCACGCTGATGCAGGCCGGCGCCCACATGATCAAGCTCGAAGGCGCTGCCTGGCTGGCCGAGACCATTCGCCTGCTGGCTGAACGTGGCGTGCCGGTGTGCGCGCACATGGGCCTGACCCCACAAACCGTCAATGTGCTGGGCGGTTACAAGGTGCAGGGCCGTCAGGAAGCCCAGGCGCGGCAGATGCGTGCCGACGCCATTGCCCTGGAACAGGCCGGCGCGGCCATGCTGCTGCTGGAGTGCGTACCGAGCGAACTGGCGGCAGAAATCACCCAGGCCGTGAGCATTCCGGTCATCGGCATTGGCGCCGGTAGCGCCACCGACGGCCAGGTGCTGGTCCTGCACGACATGCTTGGCCTGTCGCTGAGCGGCCGGGTGCCGAAGTTCGTGAAAAACTTCATGGCCGGCCAGCCGGACATCGAAAGCGCCCTCGCCGCCTACGTGACGGCGGTCAAGGACGTAAGCTTCCCTGCCAGTGAACACGGGTTCAGCGCATGAACACAGTCAAGACTGTCCGTGAACTGCGCGCCGCCGTTGGCCGTGCGCGTGGCGAAGGCAAGCGCATCGCGTTCGTGCCGACCATGGGCAACCTGCACAGCGGCCATGCCGCGCTGGTGACCAAAGCCGCCCAGCGGGCCGACTTTGTCGTTGCCAGTATCTTCGTCAACCCGCTGCAGTTCGGCGCCAACGAAGACCTCGCCACCTATCCACGTACCCTTGCAGCCGACCAGGAGCGCTTGCTCCAGGCCGGCTGCAACCTGCTGTTCGCGCCAACCGTCGAAGAGATGTACCCCGACGGCATGAGCGTGCAAACCCGGGTCAGCGTCCCCAACCTTTCCGAAGGCCTGTGCGGCGCCAGCCGGCCAGGGCATTTCGAGGGTGTGGCGACAGTGGTCAGCAAGCTGTTCAACATGGTCCAGCCAGACTTGGCCGTGTTCGGCGAAAAAGACTTCCAGCAGCTGGCAGTGATCCGCGCCATGGTGCGCGACCTGAACATGCCCATCCAGATCATCGGTGAGCCGACCGTGCGCGCCGACGATGGCCTGGCGCTGTCGTCACGCAATGGTTACCTCACCCCCGAGCAGCGTGTTACCGCACCTGCGCTGTACCGCACCCTGCAGCACATCGGGGCGGCCATTGGCCGTGGCCAGCGTGATTTTGCCGCGCTGGTGGCCGACGGCCAGGCGCAACTGGCCGCCGCCGGGTTCCGCCCGGACTACCTGGAAGTGCGCCATGCCGTGAGCCTGCGCCCGGCCATGATCGATGATCGCGACCTGGTGGTGATTGCCGCCGCTTACCTGGGTAACACCCGGTTGATCGACAACCTGTACCTGCACGTGGAAGACAAGACCGCGTAAACCTTCGGGGGCTGCCTCGCGGCCCCTTCATAACCCCTCACGCCCCCATTCCCCCCGCGCCGCCAATGCCTATAATGACTGCCTGCAACTGACAGCCGTGGCCAATGTCCAAGGCCTCACAACGCACCAAGGAACCCTGAGCAATGGCGTATTACCGTACTCCCCATGATGTGACGGCCCTGCCCGCCTGGCAGGCGCTTCAGCAACACCGCGACGCCATGCAAGACTTCAGCATGCGTGAAGCCTTCGCCGCCGATGCCAAGCGTTTTGATCAGTTCTCCCTGAGCAGCTGCGGCCTGTTCCTCGACTACTCGAAAAACCTGATCACCGAGCAAAGCCGTGACCTGCTGGTGAACCTGGCCAACGAAGTCGGCCTGCAGGATGCGATCAAGTCGATGTTCAGCGGCGAGATCATCAACGCCTCCGAAGGCCGCCCGGTGCTGCACACCGCCCTGCGCCGCCCGGTGGGCGACAAGCTCAGTGTCAACGGCGTCAACGTGATGCCGGAAGTGCACAAGGTGCTCAACCAGATCACCGAGCTGGTCGGGCGCATTCACGATGGCCTGTGGCGCGGTTACAGCGAAAAGCCGATCACCGACGTGGTCAACATCGGCATCGGCGGCTCGTTCCTCGGCCCGGAACTGGTCTCCGAAGCGCTGCTGCCCTACGCACAACGCGGCGTACGCTGCCATTACCTGGCGAACATCGACGGCAGTGAGTTTCACGAACTGTCGGCCAACCTGCGCGCCGAAACCACCCTGTTCATTGTTTCGTCGAAATCGTTCAACACCCTCGAAACACTGAAGAACGCCATGGCCGCGCGCACCTGGTACCTGGCCCAGGGCGGCTCGGAAGCAGAGCTGTATCGCCACTTCATCGCCGTTTCCAGCAACAAGGCCGCCGCCGTCGCCTTCGGTATCCGTGAAGAGAACATCTTCCCGATGTGGGACTGGGTAGGTGGGCGCTATTCGCTGTGGTCGGCCATCGGCCTGCCGATCGCCTTGGCCATCGGCACCGCCAACTTCAAGGAGCTGCTGTCGGGTGCCTACACCATGGACCAGCACTTCCAGACCGCGCCGTTCGACAAGAACATGCCGGTGCTGCTGGCCCTGCTGGGCGTCTGGTATGGCAACTTCTGGGGCGCCCGCAGCCACGCGATCCTGCCGTACGACCACTACCTGCGCAACATCACCAAGCACTTGCAACAGCTGGACATGGAGTCTAACGGCAAGAGCGTGCTGCAGGACGGCACGCCGGTGCATACCGAAACCGGCCCGGTGATCTGGGGTGGCGTGGGCTGTAACGGCCAGCACGCCTACCACCAGTTGCTGCACCAGGGTACCCACCTTATTCCTGCTGACTTCATCGTGCCGGTGGTGAGCTTCAACCCGGTGGCCGACCACCATCAGTGGCTGTACGCCAACTGCCTGTCGCAGAGCCAGGCGCTGATGCTCGGCAAAACCCGCGATGAAGCCGAGACCGAGTTGCGCGCCAAAGGCCTGAACGAAGCCGACATCGAGAAGCTGGCCCCGCACAAGGTGATCCCGGGCAACCGCCCGAGCAACACCCTGGTGGTCGAGCGCATCAGCCCACGCCGCCTGGGCGCACTGGTGGCGATGTATGAGCACAAGGTCTTCGTGCAGAGCGTGATCTGGGGCATCAACGCCTTTGACCAATGGGGTGTGGAGCTGGGCAAAGAGCTGGGCAAAGGTGTCTACCAGCGCCTTGTCGGCAGCCAGGAAGACAGCGCCGAAGATGGCTCTACCCAGGGCCTGATCAACTACTTCCGCGGCCGTCACCGCGGCTGACCCACCCGCCACACGGTCGCTCTTTGTAGGAGCGGCCTTGTGTCGCGATGGGCCGCAGAGCGGCCCCAAAAAAATGGGTACATTACCGCTGAATGATGCTTCATCGCTGAAATCCTGGGGCCGCTTTGCGGCCCATCGCGACACAAGGCCGCTCCTACACGGCCGGCGTCGACCTTAAGGAACACCACCTCTAGCTACACTGTCCAATCGAATAGCCGTTGCAGTCCATCGCCCCCGACAAGCGCAAGGACCACCCGCCATGTTCGATATCCGCGACTACCCCCAGGCCCTGGCCGTCAGCCAGTCCGCCGCCCTCACTGACGACGATTACCGCCGCCTCTACCGCCAATCGGTGGAAGACCCCGACACCTTCTGGGCCGAACAGGCCAAACGCCTGGACTGGATCAAACCCTGGTCGAGCGTGCAACAGTGCGACCTGAAAACCGGCCAGGCACGCTGGTTCGACGGTGGCCAGTTGAACGTGAGCTACAACTGCATCGATCGCCATCTGGCCAAGCGTGGTGAACAGACCGCCCTGCTCTGGGAGGGCGATGACCCGCAAGACGCCAAAGCCATCACCTACCGCGAACTGCACCGCCAGGTCTGCCGCTTGGCCAACGCCCTGAAAGCACGCGGCGTGAAAAAAGGCGACCGGGTGTGTATCTACATGCCGATGATTCCCGAGGCCGCCTTCGCCATGCTCGCCTGCACCCGGCTGGGCGCCGTGCACTCGGTGGTGTTCGGCGGCTTCTCGCCCGATGCCCTGCGTGACCGCATCCTCGATGCCGACTGCCGTACCGTGATCACCGCCGATGAAGGCATCCGCGGTGGCAAGCGCATTCCACTGAAGCTGAACGTGGACAAGGCCCTGGCCAGTTGCCCGAATGTCAGCAGCGTATTCGTTGTCCGGCGCACGGGGGGTGATGTGGCCTGGACCGAGGGCCGCGACCTCTGGTATCACCAGGTGACGGAACACGCTGGCGACGACTGCCCACCTGTACCGATGGCGGCCGAAGACCCACTGTTCATCCTCTACACCTCCGGCAGCACCGGCAAACCCAAAGGCGTTCTGCACACCACTGCCGGCTACCTGTTGCAGGCCACCATGACCTTCAAGGTGGTGTTCGATTACCACGAGGGCGAAGTGTTCTGGTGCACTGCCGATGTAGGCTGGGTCACCGGCCACAGCTATATCGTCTATGGCCCGCTGGCCAATGGCGCGATTTCGCTGATGTTCGAAGGCGTACCCAACTACCCCGACACCTCGCGCTTCTGGCAGGTGGTCGACAAGCATCAGGTCAACATCTTCTACACCGCGCCAACGGCCTTGCGCGCCCTGATGCGCGAAGGCTCCGAGCCACTCCAGAGCACCTCACGCAAAAGCCTGCGCCTGCTCGGCAGCGTCGGCGAGCCGATCAACCCGGAAGCGTGGGAATGGTACTTCGAAGAAGTCGGCCAAAAGCGCTGCCCGATCGTCGATACCTGGTGGCAGACCGAAACCGGCGGCATCATGCTCACGCCCCTGCCCAGCACGCTACGGCTCAAACCGGGTTGCGCGACCCAACCGATGTTCGGCGTACAGCCGGTGCTGCTGGATGAAAAAGGCACCCCCATTGAAGGCCCTGGCGCTGGCGTGCTGGCCATCAAAGCCAGCTGGCCCGGGCAGATTCGCAGCGTTTATGGTGACCACCAGCGCATGGTCGAAACCTATTTCAAACCCATGCCCGGCTACTACTTCACCGGCGACGGCGCACGCCGCGATGCCGACGGCGACTACTGGATCACCGGGCGCATCGACGACGTGATCAACGTCTCCGGCCACCGCATCGGCACCGCCGAAGTGGAAAGCGCCCTGGTGTTGCACGACAGCGTCGCCGAGGCCGCAGTGGTCGGCTACCCCCATGAACTCAAAGGCCAGGGTGTGTATGCCTTCGTCACCCCCATGAACGGCGTCGACCCAAGCGAGGCGCTCAAGGCCGAACTGCTGGCCTTGGTCAGCAAAGAAATCGGCAGCTTCGCCAAACCGGAACTGATCCAGTGGGCACCGGCGCTGCCCAAAACCCGCTCGGGCAAGATCATGCGGCGTATACTGCGCAAAATCGCCTGCAACGAGCTGGAAAACCTGGGCGATACCTCGACCCTGGCCGACCCGAGTGTGGTTCAGGGCTTGATCGACAAACGTCTCAACCATTAGCTGGCGGCCCCTTTCATGGCCGCCCTGAACGACAGGTCGCCATGGAAGCCCTTCGCCGCCGCATCGAAACCCAGGTCATGAGCCTTACCGGGCTGGCCCTCGGCCAGCTCGACCTGGAAACGCCCAAGGGCGACCCTGGGCTGTTTGGCCCGCAGAGCATCAGCTGGCAAGTGCACGGCGATTTCCCAAGCATGCTGGTCGGCGGTATCAGTGCCCTCATGCTGCAACTGCTGCACCCGCTGGCGTTGGCCGGCGTGTGGGACCATTCGAACTTTCGCCAAGACCTGCTCGGCCGCTTGCGTCGCACCAGCCAGTTCATCTCCGGCACCACCTTTGGCTCGACCCGCGACGCCGAGTGGCTGATCGAAAAAGTCCGCACCATCCACCTGCAAGTCACCGGCACCGCCGCCGATGGCCGCCCGTATGCCGCCAGCGACCCGGTGTTGCTGACCTGGGTGCATGTGGCCGAAGTCAGCAGCTTCCTCGCGGCCCACCTGCGTTACCGCAACCCGCACCTGCCCAGCGCCGAGCAGGATGCCTACTACAACGAGATTGCCCTGATCGCCGAACGCCTGGGCGCGCGCGATGTGCCGCGCTCCTGTCAGCAGGTCGAGGACTACCTCAGGCACATGCGCCCGCAGCTGCAGTGCGATGCCCGTAGCCATGAGGTGGTCGACATCCTGCTTGCCGCCCCGGCGCCCAGCCGCCTGGCACAACCTGTCGGCAAGCTCATGCTGAACGCCGGCATCGACCTGTTGCCCGACTGGGCCCAGGCCATGCTCGGGCTGCAGCACGGGCCATTGCAGCGGCGGCTGATCCGCCTCGGCCTGCAACGCACTGCGCCGGTTTTGCGCTGGGCCATGCGCGATGGTTCGGCACACCGGGCGAAACGGCGAATGGGCATCGAATGAGGCGAATCGGTCGCCTCAGCGGAACTGATTTAACCTGCCATACTCCAAGCACTCCTGCTTAGACAGACGAAGCGACACATGTACAAAGGATTGATTCGCGCCCTCGGCGCCATGGTGGCTCTCGTAGCCCTCTACAGCCTGCTCGGCTTCCTCATTCTCCCCGGTGTCGCACTGCGCATTGCCAATCAGCAATTGGCGCAATATGCCACCGTGCCTGCTCACCTGCAGCGCATCGAGCTCAACCCCTTCAGCCTCGAACTGACCCTGTGGGGCCTGCAAATTGGCGAACCTGGCAAGGAACAGGTCGGCTTCGAGCGGCTCTATGCCAACCTTGCGCTCGACAGCGTGTGGAATGGCGCCTTGCACCTGACGGCGGTAGAGCTCGACAAACCGCGCAGCGAAGTGCTGTTCGCCAAGGGCGGGCAGCTCAACCTGACCCAGTTGTTCAAGCTGCCCCCCAGCGAAGCCAAGCCCGAGCAGCCGCCCAGCGACCCATTCCCGCTGCGCATCGGCAGCATCAAGCTCAACGAAGGTTACCTGCACTTCCAGGACGAGCGCCCGAGCGAGCCGATCGAGTTTCTGTACGACAACATGAACCTGGAGCTGAAAAACCTCAGCACGCTCCCGGACGACAATGCCGACATGACCCTGGTAGCGAAGGGCCCGTACGGCGGGCAGATCGACTGGAGTGGCACAATCAGCCTTTCGCCCATTGCTTCCGAAGGCACCCTGAAGGTCACCGACGGCAAGATGAAGGCGTTCTGGCCGTATGTGCGTGACGCCGTGCCACTGGTGCTGGAAGAAGGCGTCATCAGCCTCGACACTCATTACACCTTCAACCTGTCCAAAGAGACCGAGCTGCTGCTGGACAACACCTCGGTAAAAGTGGCGCCGTTCGCCATCAAGGCTCCGGATGGCCGCCAACTGGTACGCCTGGCCAACCTCGAAGTCAGCGACACCTCTATCGACCTGGCCAAGCAAAAAGTCATCGTCGGCAAGATTCGCAGCGACAAGCTCGAAACCTGGGCCGCGTTGGAAAAAGACGGCCAGCTCGACTGGCAGAAGCTGTTCGCCAGCCAACCGGCCAAGGCCACGCCGAAAGAAAAGGCCGAGCCCGCCGCCGCCGAACCTACGCCTGCAGAAAAAGCCGCCCAAGCGCCGAGCAAGCCGTGGCAAGTGCTGCTCAAGGACGTCCAGCTGCGCAACTACAACGTGCACCTGGCAGACCGTAGCCAGAAAGAACCGGTGGCACTGGATGTCGGCCCGCTCAATGTCGACCTGCAAGGCTTCGACAGCCTCAACCAGTCGCCTTTCACGCTCAAACTCGACACCGGCGTGGGCAAACAAGGCAAATTGCAGGCTGCCGGCCAAGTGAATCTGGCGCCTGTCTGGGCCAAGCTGGATGTCAGCACACGCGACATCGACCTGCGTGTGGCCCAGGCCTACATCAGCCCGTTCATTCTGCTGGAGCTGCGCAGCGGCATGCTTGCCAGCGACCTCAAGGTCGACCTGAAAAGCACCGAGCCACTGGCCTTCAACGTCACCGGCAAGGCCCAGGTCAACCAGTTGCATACCCTCGACACGATCAAGAGCCGCGACTTCGTGAAATGGCAGCAGGTGAACGTCGATGGCCTGTCCTATGTGCACGGTGATGCCCTGTCGATCGACAAGGTGACCTTGCTGCAGCCCTATGCTCGCTTCATCATCAACGAAGACCGCACCACCAACGTCAACGACCTGCTAATACCGCAGCCGGCCGATGCGCCGGCAGCCAAGGCCGCGAAACCGGCCAGCAGCGACAAGCCGTTGGGCATCCATATTGGCCAGATCGACATCAATGACGGCTCGGCCAACTTCGCCGACCTGTCCCTTACGCCCAACTTCGCCACCGCCGTGCAGCAGCTCAACGGCCAGATCGGCACCATCGACAACCGCAAGCCGAACCCGGCCAAGGTGGACATCAAGGGCAAGGTCGACCGCTATGCGCCGGTCACCATCAAAGGCGCGCTCAACCCGTTCAACCCGCTGGCCAGCCTGGATATCGCCACCAGCTTCAAGCGGGTCGAGCTGACCACGCTGACGCCCTACTCCGGCAAGTTCGCGGGCTTCCGTATCCGCAAGGGGCGGCTCAACCTCGACCTGCATTACTTGATCACCAACGGCCAGCTCAAGGCCGAGAACAAAGTGGTGGTCGAGCAACTGCAGTTGGGCGAGAAGGTCGACAGCCCAGATGCCGTGGACCTGCCAATCCGCCTGGCGGTCGCGCTGCTCAAGGACACCGAGGGCAAGATTTCCATCGAGTTGCCGGTGACCGGTGACCTCAACAACCCGCAGTTCAGCGTCATGCCGATCGTCTGGCAAACCCTGCGCAACCTGGTGCTGCGCGCGGCCCAGGCACCCTTCAAGTTTATCGGCGGGCTGATTGCTGGCGGAGGCTCCGAAGACCTTGGCACTGTCGCGTTCGCCCCGGGCTCGAGTGAGCTCACGGGCGATGCCCAGTCCTCCCTGGACAAACTGGCCTCGGCGCTCAAAGAGCGCCCGGAACTGCGTCTGGAAATCGAAGGTACCAGTGCGCAGACCAGCGACGGCCCGCTGATCGCCCAGCAGCGCCTGGACCGCGAATACCAGGCCACCTGGTACAAGATCCTGCAACGTCGTGGCGACAAGGTGCCTGCCAATGCTTCGATGCTGGTGGTCGACGACAGCGACAAGCCGGCGATGCTCGAAGGCATCTACCGCACCCGCCTGAAGCAGCAACCACCGGCCGAATGGGAACAGCTTGGCCGCGACGAGCGCACTGCCAAGCTGCGCGAGGCGGTGATCAAGTCCTGGGCCGAAAGTGCCGCGTTGCTACGCACGCTGGGCCAGGAGCGGGCCAGCAGCATCAAGGACTACCTGGTGGACAAAGGCAAGCTGGAAGATGACCGGGTGTACTTCATCGACACGACCCTGGGCAAGGCCGAGAGTGATGGCCGGGTAATTACACCGATGCACCTGGATGCCGAATGAGCCAGTGCTCGCCCCTTCGCGGGTAAACCCGCTCCCACAGGATCTGCGCTAGATTTGGAGGCTACACAGTTCGGGTGGGAGCGGGTTCACCCGCGAAGAGGCCAGTACAGTCACCGCAAGGCCATGCATTCAAACCAGCCGCTGCCCCGACACTGCCGGGTGATACAGCGGTTGCACCTTGTTCCCCGCCGGGTCCAGCAAATGGAAGCTGCGCGCCCCGTCACCGTGGTTGAACGGGCGGTCCAGCAGGGTCACCCCGTGCGCCTTGAAGTACTGGTACCAAGCCTCCAGCTCCTCCACGCTGTCGACGATGAAGCCGTAGTGATCGAGCGTCTGCAAGCCATTAGCGGCCCCGGCGCCGCGCCCCAATGACAGGTTGTCGTTACCGCAGGTCAGGTAGACCAGGTCTTCATTGGCACGGTTGAGCACCTCCATGCCCAGCACGTCGACGTAAAAGCGCTCGCACTCCTCAAGGTTGGGTACCAACAAGGCAATATGGCGCAAGCCGTTCAAGCGACCAGGGCGTTCAGGCAATTCAGACATTGGCGCGACTCCATTTTTGTATACAATTCACAGAAGAATGTAAAACAAAAGGAGTGCCATGTGTATAGCCTGTTTATCAAGACACGCGTGAAGCCCGGTTGCGCCGAGGCTTTTCTGACGGCCATCAAGGTCAATGCCGCTGCATCAGTGGCCAACGAGCCAGGGTGCCTGGTGTTCGACGTCTCCCAGGACCGCCTAGACCCCGAGGTCATCTACCTCTACGAGATCTACCAGGACGACGCCGCCTATGAAGCACACACCCAGACGGCACACTTTCGCGACAGCCGCCCACTGGTTGAGCCGCTTATCGCCGAGCAGGACTGCTTCGAAAGCGATGTAATCGCCCGCAACCCGGGCTTTTGAAGCAGCCAAAGAAAAGCCCCGGCAGGTTGCCGGGGCTTTTTGTGTTGGTGGCCAAATCCTTTTGGCCGAGGGACGTCCCTTATTCGGACTTCAGGCCATCAGCCGAAACGGCCTGAACACCTTTGATCTTCTTGGCGATGGCAACTGCCATCTCTTTCTGCGCGTCAGTCACTGCCACATCAGAGGACAGCGATACGACACCTTTGTTGGTTTCAACCTTGATGTCGCTGCCAGGTACACCTTTCTCGGTCATCAGGTCAGCCTTCACCTTGGTGGTGATCCAAGTATCGGAAGTAGCTTCCTTGGCTTTGGTCACCTCACCGGCCGCCAGCGTCATAGGGGCCTGGGTGGACTGTTGCGCAAATGCCGCATTAGCCATGGTCAGGGTCAGAGCGGTAGCAGTAGCGGCAGCAATGGCGAACTTCTTCATGTGAGTCACTCCTGTTTTTCGAAAGGTCTGCGCCGTTGTTCCTGGCTGCAGGTATGAAGGTAGTTGCATGTGCTGTGCCAGCTTTTCCGCTTCGCTTAAACGCTTATAAATCAATGACTTAGCATTTTCATACAGCTGCATGAGTCGTGCATTTTGCAACCTGCGAGGTAAACCTGCGTGCAAGATGCAACTGTACAAAAGGTTCCCGTCAGGCGAAAAAAAAGAGCCCCGAAGGGCTCTTTTTTCTATTGCGCGTCAGTCGCTTAGACGCCGGAGGCCTTGGCCGCGGCAACGTCTTTGATCGACAGCTTGATACGGCCGCGGTTGTCCACGTCCAGTACCAGCACTTCGACTTCCTGACCTTCTTTCAGAATGTCGGTGACTTTCTCGACGCGAGCATCGCTCAGCATGGAGATGTGCACCAGGCCATCTTTGCCAGGCAGGATGTTGACGAAGGCACCGAAGTCAACGATGCGCTCAACCTTACCTACATAGATCTTGCCGATTTCGGCCTCGGCAGTGATGCCCAGGATGCGCTGACGGGCTGCTTCAGCTGCTTCCTTGGTTTCGCCGAAGATCTTGATCGAGCCGTCGTCTTCGATGTCGATCGAAGCCTTGGTCTCTTCGCAGATGGCGCGAATGGTGGCGCCGCCTTTACCGATGACGTCACGGATCTTGTCGGTGTCGATCTTCATCGCGATCATGGTCGGAGCGTTGGCCGACAGCTCGGTACGCGACTGGCCGATGATCTGGTTCATCTGACCGAGGATGTTCAGGCGCGCTTCCAGGGCTTGGCCCAGGGCGATTTCCATGATCTCTTCGGTGATGCCGTTGATCTTGATGTCCATCTGCAGTGCAGTAACGCCTTTGGCGGTACCGGCAACCTTGAAGTCCATGTCGCCCAGGTGGTCTTCGTCACCCAGGATGTCGGTCAGGACCGCGAATTTCTCGCCTTCCTTGACCAGGCCCATGGCGATACCGGCAACCGGCGCCTTCATCGGCACACCTGCGTCCATCAGTGCCAGGGAAGCACCGCAGACCGAAGCCATCGAGCTGGAACCGTTGGACTCGGTGATTTCCGAAACCACACGGATGGTGTACGGGAACACGTCAGCGGCAGGCAGCATGGCCTGGACCGAGCGACGGGCCAGACGGCCGTGGCCGATTTCGCGACGGCCAGCACCGCCCATACGACCACACTCGCCAACCGAGAACGGCGGGAAGTTGTAGTGCAGCATGAAGGGGTCTTTCTTCTCGCCTTCGAGGGTGTCCAACAGCTGGGCGTCACGGGCAGTACCCAGGGTCGCAACGACCAGGGCCTGGGTTTCGCCACGGGTGAACAGCGCCGAACCGTGAGTCTTCGGCAGGACGCCGACTTCGATGTTCAGCGGGCGAACGGTCTTGGTGTCACGGCCATCGATACGCGGCTTGCCGTTGACGATGTTCTCGCGAACGGTGCGGTATTCGATTTCGCCGAAGATTTCTTTGACTTCGGAAGCCGATGGCTGGCCTTCTTCACCGGAGAACTTGGCGATCGCCTGATCGCGCAGCTCGCCCAGGCGCGCGTAGCGGTCGGCCTTGACGGTGATGGTGTAGCCCTGCGAAACAGCCTCGCCGAATTCAGCGCGGATGGCGTTGAACAGCTCGGTGTTGGCAACGGCAGGTTTCCAGTCCCAGGTCGGCTTGGCAGCTTCGGCGGCCAGCTCTTTGACAGCCTGGATAACAGCCTGGAATTCGTCGTGGGCGAACAGAACAGCGCCCAACATCTGGTCTTCGGTCAGCTCTTGGGCTTCCGATTCAACCATCAGAACGGCGTCGGAGGTACCGGCAACGACCATGTCCAGGCTCGAGGCAGCCAGTTGCTCGTAGGTCGGGTTCAGCAGGTAGCCGGTGCTTTCGTGGAAAGCAACGCGCGCGGCGCCGATCGGGCCTTCGAACGGAATGCCGGAGATTGCCAGGGCAGCCGAGGTACCGATCATCGCAGCGATGTCCGGATCGGTCTTCTTGCTGGTGGAAACCACGGTGCAGACGACCTGGACTTCGTTCATGAAGCCTTCAGGGAACAGCGGACGGATCGGACGGTCGATCAGGCGCGAGGTCAGGGTCTCTTTCTCGGAAGGACGGCCTTCACGCTTGAAGAAACCACCTGGGATCTTGCCGGCGGCGTAGGTCTTTTCCTGGTAGTGGACCGACAGAGGGAAGAAACCCTTGCCTGGATCGGCTTGCTTGGCACCCACCACGGTCACCAGCACGGTGACGTCGTTGTCTACAGTGACCAGCACTGCGCCGGTGGCCTGACGGGCAATACGGCCCGTTTCGAGAGTAACGGTCGATTGACCGAACTGGAATGTCTTGATTACCGGGTTCACGGTTTCCTACCTTTTCAGTGGCTCTTGGGGGAACTGGTTTCTTGCGAATTCTTGGGCAGAACGGGGAATCGGCCCCATTGACCGTCCAGATACAACACGAGGCTGGGAGCCTGGCCGAAGCGCGGAAAACCGCACAACGTAACCAGGCTGCCAGCCTCGGAGATACGCATGGCGCGCCCAAAGACAACGCTGCCAGGCAGCGTTGCCAATGCATGAGACGCCATGCACACCACTGACCAGGCCGCTATTAGCGACGCAGGCCCAGGCGACCGATCAGGGCGCTGTAACGAGTGGTGTCTTTGCCCTTCAGGTAGTCCAGCAGCTTACGACGCTGGTTAACCATACGGATCAGGCCACGACGCGAGTGGTGGTCTTTACCGTTGGCCTTGAAGTGGCCTTGCAGCTTGTTGATGTTCGCGGTCAGCAGAGCAACCTGAACTTCCGGGCTACCAGTGTCGCCAGCTGCTTGCTGGAAGTCGGTAACGATTTGAGCTTTTTCTTCAACGCTGAGGGCCATTTGGCTTCTCCTGATAACGGATCCCGCGAACGGGGTCCAATAGGCCAGGGACAAATCCCTGTATTAATAAGAAAGGTGTGACCGTGCCTACTGACAGCCACCCTTGATTCCGTAGGGTTCAGCCGAAGCCTCGCCCTGCGGTTTCGGTCATTCCGACCGAATCAACCGACGTGGCGCAATGCGCCCGTCTTCACTCACTTCACCGATACCGATGAAGCGCGCGTTGTGATCTTGTACCCGGACCATGCCAAACTGCGGCGCATCCGGCGCGCGTACTGCCTGCCCATGCAGCCAGTAGAACGCACTGTGTTCAGACAGGCTGACCATTGGCCAGTCCTGCAACCCGCTGTCGGAAGGCATCAGGAAGCGATCAAGCGCTTCGTTGCCGCCTTCGGCATGGGCCTGTTCGAGTGCTTCGAGGGTCACCGTCTGTGCCAGTGCGAAGGGCCCGGCCTGGGTCCTGCGCAACTCTGCGACATAGGCGCCACAGCCAAGGGCTTCGCCGATATCCTCCACCAGGGTGCGGATATAGGTGCCTTTGCTGCATCCTACACTGAGCCGTGCACGGGTGCCTTCGCACTCGAGCAACTCCAAGCGGTTAATAGTAACAGAACGCGCCTCGCGCTCCACTACCTCTCCAGCACGTGCCAGTTTGTACAGCGGCTGGCCATCGCGCTTGAGTGCCGAGTACATCGGCGGTATCTGGCTGATCGGGCCGCGAAAACGTGGCAGCAGGGCCTCGATGTCGGCACGACCAACGGTCACCTCACGGGTCTGCAAAACCTCGCCTTCAGCATCGGCAGTATTGGTAGTCTGCCCCATCTGCATGACGGTTTCGTAGCCCTTGTCGGAATCGAGCAAGTACTGCGAAAACTTGGTCGCTTCACCGAAGCACAGTGGCAGCACGCCGGTGGCCAGCGGATCGAGGCTGCCGGTGTGGCCAGCCTTCTCCGCATTGAGCAACCAGCGGACCTTCTGCAGTGCCGCGTTGGAGGTAAAGCCGAGCGGCTTGTCGAGCAGGATGATGCCGCTGACGTTGCGGCGAATACGTTTGACCTGGGCCACCGCTTACTCCTTGGTGTCCAGCTCGTCGGTATCCTTGTGCAGGCGGTCTTCGGCCACTGCACGCTCGATCAGCGCCGACAGGTGTACACCGCGGCTGACGCTTTCATCGAAGTGGAAATGCAGCTGGGGGACGCTGCGCAGTTGCATCGAACGCCCCAGGTGCAGACGCAGGAAGCTGGCAGCGCTGTTCAGCGCCTTCAGCGACTGCTTCACGGCGTCTGGCGTTTCCTCGCCCATGACGGTGATGTACACCTTGGCATGGCCCAGGTCGCGGCTGACGTCCACGGCAGTGATGGTCACCAGACCCACACGTGGGTCCTTGACTTCGCGGCGGATCAGTTCAGCCAGCTCGCGCTGCATCTGATCACCGATACGTTGGGTACGGCTATATTCTTTGGCCATTCTTGCTACCTGTAACTTAAAGCGGCAAACGCCCGGTCAGGCTGATGCCTGACCGGGCGCTACCTATAAAGGCGCCGCCAACCGCCCTGTAGCGGGGGCTTGCGGCAAGCTCGCCCTTAGAGGGTACGAGCCACCTGGACTTTCTCGAAGACTTCGATCTTGTCGCCGACCTTGACGTCGTTGTAGCTCTTGACGCCAATACCGCACTCCATGCCCGAACGTACTTCGGCAGCGTCGTCCTTGAAGCGACGCAGCGATTCCAGCTCGCCTTCGAAGATCACAACGTCTTCGCGCAGTACACGGATCGGACGGTTGCGGTACACGGTACCTTCGATGACCATACAGCCAGCGATGGCGCCGAACTTCGGCGAACGGAACACGTCACGTACTTCGGCGACACCCAGGATGTTCTCGCGAACATCGCTGCCGAGCATGCCGGTCAGGGCTTTCTTGACGTCTTCGATGATGTCGTAGATCACGTTGTAGTAACGCATATCCAGACCTTCCTGCTCGACGATCTTGCGCGCACCGGCATCGGCACGCACGTTGAAGCCGAACAGCACCGCGTTGGACGCCAGCGCCAGGTTGGCGTCGCTCTCGGTGATACCACCTACGCCGCCACCGATCACGCGAACCTGAACTTCGTCGTTGCCCAGGCCGCCGAGCGAACCCTGCAGTGCTTCCAGGGAACCACGTACGTCGGTCTTGAGGACGATGTTGAGGGTCTTCTTCTCTTCTTGACCCATGGTCTCGAAGATGTTTTCCAGCTTGCCAGCGTGAGCACGGGCCAGCTTGACCTCGCGGTACTTGCCTTGACGGAACAGGGCAACTTCACGGGCTTTCTTCTCGTCAGCCACCACCGACAGCTCGTCACCGGCTTCCGGGGTACCGTCCAGGCCAAGGATCTCGACCGGGATCGACGGGCCAGCTTCCTTCACAGGCTTGCCGTTCTCGTCGAGCATGGCACGTACGCGGCCATAGTTGGAGCCGCACAGGACCATGTCGCCCTGACGCAGCGTACCGTCCTGAACCAGGATGGTCGCCACTGGGCCGCGGCCCTTGTCCAGGCGCGATTCGACGACGACACCACGACCTGGGGCGGTCGGGGTAGCGGTCAGTTCGAGGATCTCGGCCTGCAGCAGAACGGCTTCGAGCAGTTCGTCAACACCGGTACCCATCTTCGCCGAAACCTTGACGAACGGCGTGTCACCACCCCAGTCCTCGGAGGTTACGCCTTCGACGGACAGCTCGTTGCGAATGCGGTCGAGGTCAGCACCTGGCTTGTCGATCTTGTTCACTGCGACAACCAGTGGGACGCCAGCAGCCTTGGCATGCTGAACGGCTTCACGGGTTTGCGGCATCACGCCGTCGTCCGCCGCCACCACCAGGATGACGATGTCGGTCGCCTTGGCACCACGAGCACGCATCTGAGTGAACGCAGCGTGGCCCGGGGTATCGAGGAAGGTGACCATGCCGCGGTCGGTTTCCACGTGGTAGGCGCCGATGTGCTGGGTGATACCGCCGGCTTCGCCAGCAGCAACCTTGGCACGACGGATGTAGTCGAGCAGCGAGGTCTTACCGTGGTCAACGTGGCCCATGACGGTAACGACCGGGGCACGCGATTCGGTTTGGCCTTCGAACTTCAGCGATTCGGCCAGGGAGTCTTCCAGGGCGGTATCGCTGACCAGGGTCACCTTGTGGCCCAGCTCTTCTGCGATCAGCTGAGCGGTTTCCTGGTCGAGCACCTGGTTGATGGTAACCGGGGTGCCCATCTTGAACATGAACTTGACCACTTCAGCGCCCTTGACGGACATCTGGTTGGCCAGTTCCGAGACCGTGATGGTCTCGCCGATGGTCACGTCACGGATGACGGGGCCGGTCGGGTTCTGGAAGCCGTGAGCATTACGCTTCTTCAGCTTGCCCTTGCCACCACGACCACGACGAGCGCCATCGCTCTCTTCGTCGGTGGTACGCGGAGCAGCACGCGGAGTCGGCGCCTTTTCCTTTTCCTTGACCTTGACCTTGATCGACACACGAGGCGCTTCGCCACGACGACGGTCGTCATCGCGAGTGCGGCTTTCGTTGCGACGGGTCTCGTCTTTTTTGCGTTCGGCGGCACGTGCGGCGGCATCTTCCGATGCAGGCGCGTCAGCGACTACAGGTGCCGGGGCAGGTGCAGCAGCGCTAGCAGCGGCAGCCGGTTTGGCAGCTGGGGCCGCAGGGGCGGCATCAGCGTGACGACGGGCCTGCTCTTCGTTGCGCTGGCGAACTTCGGCGTCAACCTTGTCGCGCGCAGCGTTTTCGGCCGCACGGCGCTCTTCTTGCTCGCGTTTTTGCTCAGCCTGGATTTCTTCCGGGCTGCGCTGAACGAATACTTTCTTCTTGCGTACTTCTACGCTGAT
Source organism: Pseudomonas sp. NGC7 (assembly GCF_047159675.1). Classification (NCBI taxonomy): domain Bacteria; kingdom Pseudomonadati; phylum Pseudomonadota; class Gammaproteobacteria; order Pseudomonadales; family Pseudomonadaceae; genus Pseudomonas; species Pseudomonas sp. NGC7. The sequence continues at coordinate 5,425,305 of NZ_BAAFZY010000001.1, forward strand.
GCTTTTGCTACCGGCGACACGCAGCGTGCTGGTGGTCTTGCGCTGCAAGGTAATCTTGCGCGGCTCTTCCGCCTTGCTCTTGTGGCTGCTTTTCAAATGAGTCAGCAGGGTCTGCTTCTCATTGTCGGTCACTACCTGACCGGCGTCGGTGTGCGGCAGACCTGCCTCACGCATCTGCTGCAGCAGGCGCTCTACCGGTGCCTCGACCTCTTGGGCCAGTTCTTTCACCGTGACTTGCGTCATGCACTTCTCTCCTCAGGCCGCGCCTAATTACTCGAACCAGTGGGCTCGGGCGGCCATGATCAACTTGCCGGCACGCTCTTCGTCGATGCCGTCGATGTCGAGCAGGTCGTCAATCGACTGCTCGGCCAGGTCTTCGCGGTTAACCACGCCGCGCACCGCCAGTTCCGCCGCCAGGTCCTTGTCCATGCCCTCAAGGGAGAGCAGGTCTTCGGCCGGATGGGCGTCTGCCAGTTTTTCTTCGGTAGCGATGGCCTTGGTCAACAAACGGTCCTTGGCTCGAGCGCGGAGCTCATTGACGATATCTTCGTCAAAGCCATCGATGTTGAGCATTTCTTCCAACGGTACGTAGGCAATTTCTTCGAGGCTGGTAAAGCCTTCGTCGACCAGCACTTGGGCCAGCTCCTCGTCGACTTCCAGTTCATCGATGAAATTGCGCAGGATGTCACCGGTTTCTGCTTGCTGCTTGGCCTGGATGTCCTTTTCGGTCATCACGTTCAAGGTCCAGCCGGTCAACTGACTGGCCAAACGAACGTTCTGACCGCCACGACCAATGGCCTGGGCAAGGTTGTCTTCGGCGACGGCGATGTCCATGGCATGGGCATCCTCGTCAACGATAATCGCCGCGACTTCAGCCGGCGACATAGCGTTGATGACGAACTGCGCCGGGTTATCGTCCCAGAGGACGATATCCACACGCTCACCACCCAACTCTCCGGATACGGCTTGGACGCGCGAACCGCGCATGCCGATACAGGCACCTTGCGGGTCGATACGCTTGTCCTTGGAGCGGACGGCGATCTTGGCTCGCGACCCCGGATCACGGGATGCAGCCATGACTTCAATGAGACCCTCGGCAATTTCCGGCACTTCGATGCGGAACAGCTCGATCAGCATCTGTGGCGCAGTGCGCGACAGGATCAGCTGAGGGCCACGGTTTTCAGTGCGGATTTCCTTGAGCAGTGCACGCAGGCGCACACCCACACGGAAAGTCTCGCGGGGAATGATGTCTTCGCGAGCCAACAAGGCCTCGGCGTTGTTGCCCAGGTCAACGATGACGTTGTCGCGGGTAACTTTTTTGACGGTACCGGAGATGATCTCACCCACGCGTTCGCGGTAGGCATCGACCACCTGGGCGCGCTCGGCCTCACGGACCTTCTGCACGATGACCTGCTTGGCGGTCTGGGCGGCGATACGACCGAACTCGATAGACTCGATCTTCTCCTCGATCACGTCACCGACCTTGGCTTCAGGGTGGGTCTCGTGGATCTTGCTCAACCAGGTCTCGATCGCCGGATCATCAAGATCGGCTTCATCGACCACGGTCCAGCGACGGAAGGTCTCGTAGCTACCGGTGTGGCGGTTGATTTCCACACGCAGGTCGACTTCGTCCTCAAAACGTTTTTTGGTTGCAGTGGCCAGGGCCACTTCCAGCGCTTCGAAAATGACGCCGGGCGGTACACCTTTTTCGTTGGATACCGATTCAACAACCAGCAGTACTTCTTTGCTCATCGTACGCCTCGCCTTGCGCAAGCCATTGGGCCCGGATAGTCCGCCGGGCCCGGCACGTCTCAGTCAAAACTGGGAATAATATTGGCCTTGTCGATCGAGTCGATCGGCAACAGGAACTCTTGATTGTCCACCTGGACCACCACATCCTGCTCCTCCACACCGCGGAGAAGGCCCTGGAAGTTACGACGACCCTCGAAGGGTGAGCGCAGCTTGATCTTCACTTGTTCGCCGGCATGCGAGGCAAACTGTTCCAGAGTGAACAGCGGGCGATCCATGCCTGGAGACGACACTTCAAGGGTATATTCACTGCTGATCGGATCTTCCACATCAAGAATGGCGCTGGCCTGACGGCTGACTGCTTCGCAGTCGTCAACCAGGATCCCGTCTTCCTTATCGATGTAGATGCGCAGTACCGAATGCTTACCCTGGGAAACGTACTCGATCCCCCAGCACTGATAGCCCAGACCCTCGACAACCGGGGCCAACAAGGCCTGCAACTGTTCTAGCTTGCTCGACACCTGAACCCCCTCGTGCATGCTGTGCAAATAAAAAATGGGCGAAGCGCCCATCCCTGAAAGCGCCGTTGGACAACGACGCCGAAAACTGTTCGGCTAGCAAAAAGCCCCTGAAAAGGGGCTCCGCTGAAGCTGGTTGCGGGGGCTGGATTTGAACCAACGACCTTCGGGTTATGAGCCCGACGAGCTACCAAGCTGCTCCACCCCGCGACAAAGCTGGGGCGAAAGTATAAGACTGAACCCAGTGCTGGGTCAATCCGACCTCCACCTACAAGAAAGCCCGCATAAAGCGGGCTCTCTTGCTTCAATTGGTACCGAGAAGGGGACTCGAACCCCTACACCCTATGGGCACAACCACCTCAAGGTTGCGTGTCTACCAATTCCACCACCTCGGCAATACTACATTTGAAACCCGTTACTTCTGCTCTTGTGCCGGAGGAGGTACATCACCCGTTGTAGGGGCAGTTTCGCTCTTCTGCTGTTGGAGCACCGGTACATCATCATTTACTGCCGGCTTCTGCTCTTTCACTTCCAATACTGCTGGATCTGGAAGGCCCGCCTGGTTCAGCTTGTGAGCTTGTTCCTTGGCGAAGTATCCTAACCCAAGTGCTGTCAAAAAGAAAGTGGCAGCGAGTATTGCAGTGAATTTACTTAGGAAGGTTGCAGAACCTTGGCTTCCGAACACAGTGTTTGAGGCCCCTGCGCCGAAAGATGCACCTGCTTCCGCACCTTTACCCTGTTGTAACAGTACCAGCACTACTAGCGACAGCGCTGCCAACAGATGAAAAACAACGATGACTGTTTCCAGCATTTGTTCAGTTTCCTGCGGCGCGACAAATTGCACCGAATTCGTCTGCGTTCAGGGACGCTCCACCAATGAGCCCCCCATCGATATCCGGCATGCCGAACAGTTCGGCCGCATTGGCCGCCTTCACGCTGCCGCCGTAGAGCAGCTGCACCTTCGCAGCCACTTCAGCATCTTCTGCCGCCAGCTGACTACGGATGGCGGCGTGCACATCCTGAGCCTGCTGTGGCGTGGCCGTTAAGCCAGTGCCGATGGCCCATACAGGCTCATAAGCAATTACTGCATTGGCAAAAGCCTTAACACCGAACGCTTCGATGATACTGCTTAGTTGACGCCCAACAACTTCGAGTGTCTTGCCAGCCTCGCGCTCTTCAAGGGTTTCCCCTATGCACAGCACCGGCTTCAAACCTTTAGCCTGTGCGGCTGCAAACTTGCGGTTAAGCACTTCGTCGGTTTCACCAATGATCTGGCGACGCTCCGAATGCCCAACCAACACCAACTTGCAGCCCACTTCGGCCAGCTGTTCCGGACAAACTTCGCCGGTCAGCGCACCCTGTTCGGGTTGTACAGCAGAATTCTGTGCGCCGACAGTTATTTCTTTACCTGCCAGGCCATCAATCACTTGATTGATGAACAAGGCCGGCGGAAACACCGCGACTTCCACTCCGCTCGGCAGGGCGAGATTGCTCAAGCCCTCGGTCAGCTCAGCGACGCTGGCGCGGGTACCGTGCATCTTCCAGTTACCAGCTACCATAGGGCGACGCATGCTTTACCTCGTCGGTCAAAGTGGGCGCAGATCTTACCCAACCAGATCTGCGCTGGCAAGCGCCTTCAGACACAAACTTCGCCGACCAGTTTCGCCAGCGCTTCGGCATGGGCGCGAACCTGACTTTCGTCATCGCCTTCGACCATGACGCGCACCAACGGCTCGGTACCCGACTTGCGCAGCAACACACGCCCGCGACCGGCCATCGCCTCGGTCACCTTGGCACTGGCTTCCTTGACTGCAGGGTGCTCCAGCGGGTCGACCTTGCTTGCCCCGTAGCGCACGTTGATCAGCACCTGTGGGCACTTGCGCAAGGCCTGACGGGCCTGGGCCAGGGTCTCGCCGCGACGCTTGAGCGCCATCAGCACCTGCAGCGCGGCAATGATCGCATCACCGGTGGTGGTGTGGTTGCAGCACACGACATGCCCGGAGTTTTCGCCACCGATCAGCCACTCGCGCTCGAGCAGTTCGGCCATGACGTAACGATCGCCGACCTTGGCCCGCACAAACGGGATATCCAGATCCTTGAGCGCGAGCTCAAGGCCCAGGTTGCTCATCAGCGTACCCACTACCCCGCCCTGCAGCTTGCCGCGGTCGTGCAGATCACGCGCGATGATGAACAGCAGTTCGTCACCGTCGATGATGGCACCGGTGTGGTCGACCATCAGCACCCGATCGCCGTCGCCGTCAAAGGCGATGCCCAGGTCAGCATGACCAACCAGCACGGCCGCCTGCAGCGACTCGATATGGGTCGAACCGCACCCTTCGTTGATGTTCAGGCCATCTGGCTGAGCATGCAGAATGGTGACGTCAGCACCCAGCTCGCGGAACACGCTCGGCGCGACCTTGTAGGTGGCACCATGGGCACAATCGACCACCAGCTTGAGGCCTTCGAAGCTGGTGCTCGAGGGCACGCTGCTCTTGCAGAACTCGATGTAGCGGCCGGCGGCGTCGTTGATGCGCGAAACCTTGCCCAGCTTGCTCGACTCGACCACCGTCATGGGCTGATCGAGCAATTCCTCGATCATCAACTCGACTTCGTCAGGCAGCTTGGTGCCTTGCCCGGAGAAGAACTTGATGCCGTTGTCGTCGTGCGGGTTGTGCGAGGCACTGATGACGATACCGGCTTCGGCGTGGAACGTACGCGTAAGGTAGGCGATGGCCGGCGTCGGCATCGGCCCGAGCAGCATCACGTCGGCACCGGCTGCAGACAGCCCCGCCTCAAGTGCGGACTCGAACATGTAACCAGAAATACGCGTGTCCTTGCCCACCAGCACACGGCAATGGCCCTGCTTGCGGAAGGCCATGCCGGCGGCCCAGCCGAGTTTCAGCATGAAGTCCGGCGTGATCGGGTATTCGCCGACGCGGCCACGAATGCCGTCGGTACCAAAGTATTTTCTGCTCATAGCGGCTCCAATGTTCTTATTCGGCGTTTTGTACCGCAGCGATCATGCGCACTACATCGACAGTTTCGGCCACATCATGGACGCGAAGGATGCTCGCGCCCTTGGTCATGGCCAACGCTGCCAGCGCCAGGCTGCCGTACAGACGCTCGCCGACCGGACGATCCAGCGTCAGGCCGATCATGCTCTTTCGTGAAACACCCACCAGCAGTGGGCGCCCAAGGCGATAGAGCGCTTCCATGTGTTTGAACAGGCTTAGGTTATGCGCCAATGTCTTGGCGAAACCGAAGCCCGGGTCAAGAATGATTTTGTCTGCAGGGATGCCCGCCGCAGCACAGGCGGCCATCCGCTGTTCAAGATATCGCGTTACGTCGGCCGTCACATCATCGTAGTGCGGGTCGTCCTGCATATTGCCCGGCTCACCGCGCATATGCATCAGGCACACCGGCAGGCCGGTGTCCGCCGCCGCATCCAGGGCGCCATCGCGCTCCAGGGCACGAACGTCGTTGATCAGGCCAGCCCCCAGCCGTGCGGATTCACGAATGACCGCAGGCGTGGAGGTATCGACCGAAATGACCACGTCCAGACGACTGTTGATCGCCTCGACCATCGGTGCCACGCGTTCGATTTCTTCGATCACGGACACCGCACGCGCGCCAGGGCGCGTCGATTCGCCACCGATGTCGATCAGCGTGGCGCCCGCGGCAACCATGGCTTCGGCATGGCGCAGCGCAGCATCGCGCTGGCTGAAGCGCCCGCCATCGGAGAATGAGTCGGGGGTGATATTGAGAATACCCATGACATGGGTACGCGACAAATCAAGAACCCGGTTGCCGCAAGGCAACCGGGTTGGGTACTGCACTGAACTCATAGATGCCCTTAGTGTTGAGCCGCTGGGCCGCCGATTGGCGATTCCGGGCGGTCACCCTGAGCTGCAGGGTTGCCCGAAGCCGAGTCACCATCCCAATCCCGCGGTTCGCGAGGGGTACGGCCCGACATGATGTCGTCGATCTGGTCGGCGTCAATGGTCTCGTACTTCATCAGCGCTTCGGCCATGGCATCGAGCTTGTCGCGGTTGTCGGTGAGCAGTTGCTTGGCCGTGGCGTAGCACTGGTCGATGATGCTGCGCACTTCCGAGTCGATCAGCTTGGCGGTTTCACCCGAGACACTGGCGTGCTGGCTGCCGGCGCTACGGCCGAGGAACACCTCGCCCTCTTCTTCGGCATACATCAGCGGGCCGAGTTTCTCGGAAAGGCCCCACTTGGTGACCATGTTCCGGGCAATCTGGCTGGCGCGCATGATGTCGTTGGATGCACCGGTGGTGACGCCATCGAAGCCCAGGGTCATTTCTTCGGCGATACGGCCGCCGTACAGCGAGCAGATCTGGCTGATCAGCGCGCGCTTGGACAGGCTGTAACGGTCTTCCTCAGGCAGGAACATGGTGACACCCAGGGCACGACCACGCGGGATGATCGACACCTTGTAGACCGGGTCATGCTCAGGCACCAGTCGACCGACGATGGCGTGACCGGCTTCGTGGTAGGCGGTGTTCTGTTTTTCTTTCTCGGACATGACCATGGTCTTGCGCTCGGCGCCCATCATGATCTTGTCTTTGGCCAGCTCGAACTCTTTCATTTCGACCAGGCGCTTGTTGGAGCGCGCGGCAAACAGCGAAGCTTCGTTGACCAGGTTGGCCAGGTCTGCACCGGAGAAGCCTGGGGTACCACGGGCAATGACCGCCGGGTTGACGTTCTCGCCAATCGGCACCTTGCGCATGTGCACTTTAAGAATTTGCTCACGGCCACGGATGTCTGGCAGGCCCACAACGACCTGACGGTCGAAACGACCAGGACGCAGCAGCGCAGGGTCCAGCACGTCCGGACGGTTGGTGGCGGCAATGACGATGATGCCATCGTTCATTTCGAAGCCGTCCATCTCTACCAGCAACTGGTTGAGGGTTTGCTCACGCTCATCGTGACCACCGCCCATGCCGGCGCCACGGTGGCGACCAACGGCGTCGATTTCGTCGATGAAGATGATGCACGGGGCGTGCTTCTTGGCCTGTTCGAACATGTCACGCACACGGCTCGCACCGACACCGACGAACATTTCGACGAAGTCCGAACCGGAAATGGTGAAGAACGGCACTTTCGCCTCACCTGCGATGGCCTTGGCCAACAGGGTCTTACCGGTACCGGGTGGGCCAACCATCAGCACGCCGCGCGGAATACGACCGCCGAGGCGCTGGAACTTGCCCGGGTCGCGCAGGAACTCGACCAGTTCGCCGACTTCTTCCTTGGCTTCGTCGCAACCGGCGACGTCAGCCAGGGTGGTCTTGACCTGGTCTTCGGACAGCAGGCGCGCCTTGCTCTTGCCGAAACTCATCGGCCCGCCCTTACCGCCCGCGCCACCTTGCATCTGGCGCATGAAGAACATGAACACGGCAATGATCACCAGGATCGGGAAGCTGGCGACCAGCAACTGCGTCCAGATGCTCTGCTGCTCAGGCTGCTTGCCTTCGACGACCACGTGGTTGTCGACCAGGTCGCCGATCAGGCCGTTGTCGGTAATGGCCGGGCGCACGGTCTTGAAGTTGTCGCCGTCGGCACGCTTGCCGGTAATGATGTAGCCGTCGACGGTCACGCGCTCGACTTTCCCGTCTTTAACCTGCTGGATGAAGTCGGAGTAGTTGAGGGTCTGCGGCTCGTTAGGGCTGGAGAAGTTGTTCATCACTGTCACCAGGACAGCTGCGATGATCAACCACAGGATCAGATTCTTTGCCATGTCGTTCAATTCGCTACCCTCTGAGGCCGGCGCACGACGCAGCCGTGCCTCGCATGATATTCATCGCCCTAACTTACTACATTACCTACGCATCCGCAGGCACCGTCTGTAACCCTTTGTGAAACCTAGACTACACGAAGTTCGGACGATACAGACGGGGCGGCCGATTGGAATTAACTATCGACCACCCCGTGGCACGCCTTTCACACGCCTTTGAAACCTTTACCCAGCAGGTACTGCTCACGCGAACGATCCCGCGAAGACGACGGCTTACGCATCTGTACCTTGTCGAACTTGGTGCGCACGTCCTTCAGGTACATGTCGAAGCCTTCGCCCTGGAAAATCTTGATGAGGAAGTCACCACCAGGCTTGAGCACGCGGGTTGCCAGGTCCAGTGCCAATTCGCACAGGAACATGGCGCGCGGCATATCCACTTCAGGCGTACCACTCATATTGGGGGCCATGTCGGAAATCACAAGGTCTACGTGAGAATCACCGACTGCGTCGAGGATCTGCTGCAGGACTGCATCCTGGGTGAAGTCGCCTTGAATGAAGGTAACGTCAGGGATCGAGTCCATTTCCAGGATGTCGGAGGCGATCAGGCGCCCTTGGCCACCAATCAGACGACTGGTCACCTGCGACCAGCCACCCGGGGCTGCGCCGAGGTCGATCACACTCATGCCAGGACGGATCAAACGGTCCTTTTCCTGGATCTCAAGCAGTTTGTAGCTCGCACGCGAGCGGTAGCCATCCTTCTGCGCTTGCTTCACAAAAGGGTCGTTAAAATGCTCTCGCAGCCAGTTAGCGCTGCTTTTGGAACGTTGTACCACGGGGCACCTCGATGATATGCGTCGTGATTGACTGGGCGGAGCCAGGGGCCCTCGGGTAAAATGCCTGTCAATTTTACAGAATCAGACGGAAAGGGTCAGATTATGCCGCTCAATAACGAGCAGAAGAAGCAATACAAGTCCATTGGTCATGACCTGAAGCCGGTCCTGATCGTTGCTGGCAACGGTGTTAACGAAGGCGTTGCCGCCGAACTGGAACGCGCACTCGCCGATCATGAACTGATCAAAGTCGAGATTCGCTCCGAAGATCGTGAAGAACGTGCCGCCGCCATTGCCGAATTGTGCAAGGTTGGCCGCGCCGAACTGGTGCAGACCATCGGCAAGAAAGCGCTGATCTACCGGAAGAACCCACAGCCGAACAAACAGCTGTCCAACATCCACCGCTTCAAATAATAGCGGCTCCGATCAGTGGCGCGCCTGGCGCGCCCTGACCGGTACGGGTTGGGCCACCAGCACGATGCCGGAAAAGCCCAGTACCAGGAAACAAAACATCTGCCAGCGCTCGCCCACTGAAATGCCGTAGCGCAAGGTGTAATACCCCACGCAAGCACCGAAGCCGAGCAACAGCATCTGGCCACGGAACTGCCGCCACCAGGCAGACAGCCCCTCTACCCTCGCCAATACCGCCAGCTGGGTCAACAAGCCTAGCAAGGCCACGCCAATCAACCAGCGGTCGATCTGCCCAGCGACATCCTGCACCAGCAGGGGCGCCAGGCCAGTGACCTTGAGCGCGGGCACCAGCCCCACATGAAACACCCACAAGCCGCCGACCCAGAACACCTGGGCCAGCTGCCAGAGGATCCCTTCAAGGGATGGCGCCCGCAGGCGCCGATCAGATGTGTTTGACTTCGACAATCTCGTACTCGACCGTGCCACTTGGCGTCTTGACGACGACGGTATCACCTTCTTCCTTGCCGATGATGGCACGGGCAATGGGTGCGCCGCTCGAAAGCTTGCCCTGTTTCACGTCGGCTTCATCCTCGCCGACGATCTGGTAGGTCACTTCATCATCGGTTTCGGTGTTGGCCAGCACCACGGTGGTGCCGAAAATCACCTTGCCGGTGTGAGGGATCGTGGTCACGTCGATCACGACCGAGTTCTGCAGGCGGCCTTCGATGTCGCGGATACGCGCCTCGACCATGCCCTGCTCCTCGCGGGCGGCATGGTATTCGGCGTTTTCCTTGAGATCGCCCAGCTCGCGCGCCTCACCAATCGCCTGGCTCAGGCGCGGGCGCTCGGTCTTGCTCAGGAACAGGTGCTCTTCTTCCAGGGCGCGAGCGCCCTGGACGGTCATTGGGTACTTGGTAATGCTCATGCTTTAAGTCCTGCATGCAGATCTTGCAAGCGACGAACGGTCTTCTCAGGACCAAACTTCAACGCTTCGCAGATGGCTTCACCGGCCGCAATGGTGGTGGTGCAGTAAATCTTGTGCTGCAGCGCATTGCGACGAATCGAGTAGGAATCAGCGATCGACTGACGGCCTTCGGTGGTGTTGATGATCAGCGACACTTCGTCGTTCTTGATCATGTCGACCACGTGCGGGCGACCTTCGGTCACTTTGTTCACACGGCGCACTTTCAGGCCAGCCGCCTCGATAACCTTGGCGGTGCCGGCAGTGGCAACCACTTCGAAGCCCAGGGCGATCAGGTCACGGGCAACGCCAGCCACTTGTGGCTTGTCGTCGTCACGCACGCTGATGAACGCAGTACCGCCGGTCGGCAGCACTTCGCTGGCACCCATCTGGGCCTTGGCGAAGGCTTCACCGAAGCTGTCACCAACACCCATGACTTCACCGGTCGATTTCATCTCAGGGCCGAGGATCGGGTCAACCCCTGGGAACTTGGCGAACGGGAAGACGGCTTCCTTGACGCTGTAGAAGTTCGGGATGATTTCTTTGGTGAAACCGATCTCTTTCAGGGTTTTGCCAGCCATGACGCGGGCCGCGATCATCGCCAGCGAAGTGCCGATGCACTTGGAGACGAACGGTACGGTACGCGAGGCGCGCGGGTTGACTTCGATCACGTAGATCTTGTCGCCCTGCAGGGCCAGCTGCACGTTCATCAGGCCGACCACGCCCAGCTCCAAGGCCATTTTCTTGACCTGTTCGCGGACTTCGTCCTGCACATGAGCCGGCAGCGAGTACGGTGGCAGCGAGCACGCCGAGTCACCGGAGTGCACACCCGCCTGCTCGATGTGCTGCATGATCGCGCCGATCACCACGTCGGTGCCGTCGCAGACCGCATCCACGTCCATCTCGATGGCGCAGTTGAGGAAGTGGTCGAGCAGCACCGGGCTGTCGTTGGACACTTGTACCGCTTCACGCAGGTAGCGCTTGAGTTCGTCCAGTTCGTAGACGATTTCCATGGCGCGACCACCCAGTACGTACGACGGGCGCACGACCAGTGGGTAACCGATGCCGCCCGCAGCGCGGATCGCTTCTTCTTCGCTGCGCACGGTAGCGTTTGGCGGCTGCAGCAGGTTCAGGCGCTGAACCATCTGCTGGAAACGCTCACGGTCTTCGGCACGGTCGATGGCGTCCGGGCTGGTACCGATGATCGGTACGCCGGCTTCTTCCAGGGCACGGGCCAGTTTCAGCGGGGTTTGGCCGCCGTAGTGCACGATGACGCCTTTCGGCTTCTCGACGCGGCAGACTTCCAGCACGTCTTCCAGGGTCAGCGGCTCGAAGTACAGGCGGTCGGAAGTGTCGTAGTCGGTGGAGACGGTTTCTGGGTTGCAGTTGACCATGATGGTCTCGTAACCGTCTTCACGCAGGGCCAGTGCCGCGTGTACGCAGCAGTAGTCGAACTCGATGCCTTGGCCGATACGGTTAGGGCCGCCACCCAAGATCATGATCTTGTCGCGGGTCGACGGGTTGGCCTCGCACTCTTCCTCGTAGGTCGAATACAGGTAGGCAGTGTCGGTGGCGAACTCAGCGGCGCAGGTGTCGACGCGCTTGTAGACCGGGAACACTTCCAGCTTGTGACGGTGGCGACGCAGGTTCTTGTCGGTGATACCGAGCAGTACAGCCAGGCGCTGGTCCGAGAAGCCTTTGCGCTTGAGGCGCAGCATCAGGTTTTTGTCGATGGCCGACAGGGCCAAGGTCTTGACCTTCTCTTCTTCCTTGATCAGGTCTTCCATCTGAACCAGGAACCACATGTCGATGCCGGTCAGGGCAAAGATTTCTTCGCAGGTCATGCCCGAACGCATGGCGTCAGCGACATACCAGATACGCTCGGCACCCGGCACGGTCAGTTCGCGCTTGAGGATGCTGGCAGCTTCTGGGCTGGCCAGGTCGACTTTCGGGTCCAGGCCGCAGGCACCGACTTCCAGGCCGCGCAGGGCTTTCTGCAGGGATTCCTGGAAGGTACGGCCGATGGCCATGACTTCACCCACAGATTTCATCTGGGTGGTCAGGCGGGCGTCGGCTTTCGGGAATTTCTCGAAGGCAAAGCGTGGCAGCTTGGTGACGACGTAGTCGATCGACGGCTCGAACGACGCCGGGGTACGCCCGCCGGTGATGTCGTTTTGCAGCTCGTCGAGGGTGTAGCCGACGGCCAGCTTGGCGGCGATCTTGGCGATCGGGAAGCCGGTAGCCTTGGAAGCCAGGGCCGACGAGCGCGATACGCGCGGGTTCATCTCGATCACGACCATGCGGCCGGTGTTCGGGCAGATACCGAACTGCACGTTGGAACCGCCGGTTTCGACACCGATTTCACGCAGCACCGCCAGCGAGGCGTTGCGCATGATCTGGTATTCCTTGTCGGTCAGGGTCTGCGCTGGCGCAACGGTGATCGAGTCACCGGTGTGCACACCCATCGGGTCGAAGTTTTCGATCGAGCAGACGATGATGCAGTTGTCCTTCTTGTCACGGACCACCTCCATCTCGTATTCCTTCCAGCCGATCAGCGATTCGTCGATCAGCAGCTCTTTGGTCGGCGACAGGTCCAGACCACGGGCGCAGATTTCTTCGAATTCTTCACGGTTGTAGGCGATACCACCACCGGTGCCGCCCATGGTGAACGACGGGCGGATGATGCACGGGAAGCCGAGCTTCTCGAGGACCGCATTGGCCTCTTCCATACTGTGGGCGATACCGGAGCGCGGGCACTCCAGGCCGATGTCCTTCATCGCCTTGTCAAAGCGCGAACGGTCTTCTGCCTTGTCGATGGTGTCGGCGTTGGCACCGATCATCTCTACGCCGAACTTTTCCAGAACGCCATGGCGCTCCAGGTCCAGGGCGCAGTTCAGCGCGGTCTGGCCACCCATGGTCGGCAGCACCGCGTCTGGGCGCTCTTTTTCGATGATCTTGGCCACCGACTGCCATTTGATCGGCTCGATGTAGGTGGCGTCGGCCATGTCCGGGTCGGTCATGATGGTGGCCGGGTTGGAGTTCACCAGGATGACGCGGAACCCCTCCTCGCGCAGGGCTTTGCAAGCCTGGGCGCCGGAGTAGTCGAATTCGCAGGCCTGGCCGATCACGATCGGGCCAGCGCCGAGAATCAGGATGCTTTTGATGTCTGTACGTTTTGGCATGGTTGTCACTCAAATCCGCGGGTCAGTCGGCAAGCCGTCTTGAACAATCTGGGTCAGGCGCTTCCGGGCGCGGCGCAAGCCGGCCCGGGGCCTTGATGCAGGATGCTCAGCGGCGCTTGGCCATGGCATCGGTGAAACGATCGAACAGTGGCGCGACGTCAGTCGGGCCTGGGCTCGCTTCAGGGTGGCCCTGGAAGCTGAACGCGCTCTTGTCGGTGCGCTCGATGCCCTGCAGGGTACCGTCGAACAGCGACTTGTGGATGGCGCGGACGTTGCCCGGCAGGGTGGCTTCGTCGACGGCGAAACCGTGGTTCTGGCTGGTGATCATGACCACGCCGGTGTCCAGGTCCTGGACCGGGTGGTTGGCACCGTGGTGGCCGTGGCCCATCTTGACGGTCTTGGCGCCGGAGGCCAGGGCCAGCAGCTGGTGGCCGAGGCAGATGCCGAACACCGGGATCTCGGTTTCAAGGATTTCCTTGATTGCCTGGATCGCGTAGTCGCAAGGCTCCGGATCGCCAGGGCCGTTGGACAGGAACACGCCATCGGGGTTGAGCGCGAGCACTTCGCTGGCCGGGGTCTGGGCAGGCACCACGGTCACGCGGCAGCCACGGGCCACCAGCATGCGCAGGATGTTCAGCTTGACGCCGTAGTCGAAGGCAACCACGTGGTACGGCAGCTCGGAAGCTTCGATGGTTGGGTGGCTGTCGGTTTTCAGTTCCCACACGCTGGAGCGCCACTCGTAGCGCTCTTTGGTGGAGACGACCTTGGCCAGGTCCATGCCCTTGAGGCCTGGGAAGCCGCGGGCGGCGGCGATGGCGGCTTCTTCGCTGATGTTGTCACCGGCGAGGATGCAACCGTTCTGAGCGCCCTTTTCACGCAGGATACGGGTCAGGCGACGGGTGTCGATGCCAGCGATGGCGACGACGTTGTTGGCCTTGAGGTAGTCCGGCAGCGACTGGGTGTTACGCCAGTTGCTGGCCAGCAGCGGCAGGTCACGGATGACCAGGCCGGCAGACCAGACACGGTTCGACTCGGCGTCTTCCGGGGTAGTACCGGTGTTGCCGATGTGCGGATAGGTCAGGGTAACGATTTGCTGGGCGTAGGAAGGGTCTGTAAGGATTTCCTGGTAGCCGGTCATAGCGGTGTTGAACACCACCTCACCAACGGTCTGACCGTCGGCACCGATGGCTTCACCGCGAAAAATACTGCCGTCGGCAAGGGCGAGTATGGCTGGCTTTGTCAAGAAGACCTCCCGTAAATCAAGCATGAAAGGGCGATCGCAGGTTGCAAAAAAGCGGAGTGACGTATGGACACGTCACCCCGCTTTCATGTGCTGAATTCAATTCGCTGCGCGCTTTTAGTGGACACACTAAAGCTGTAGCTTACAGAAAAGTGCTTTTTGGGTCTACCGTATATGTGCCTCTAAAACACATGATTGCGACAGGGGGTGCCTTGCACCCCATCGCCGGCAAGCCGGCTCCCACCAGTCAGCACCAACCCGAAGGCTTGCACTCCCCCGTGGGAGCCGGCTTGCCGGCGATTGGGCCATCAGCTACACAGCAAGGATCAGTGCAGCCCCAGAACGTCCTGCATGTCGTACAGGCCCGGCTCGCGCCCGTCCAGCCACAGCGCGGCACGTACCGCGCCCTTGGCGAACGTCATGCGGCTCGACGCTTTGTGGGTGATCTCCAGGCGCTCGCCTTCAGCAGCGAACAGCACGGTGTGGTCACCCACCACATCACCGGCACGCACGGTGGCGAAGCCGATGGTCTTGCGATCACGCGCGCCGGTCTGGCCTTCACGGCCATACACCGCCACTTCCTGCAGGTTACGGCCCAACGCATTGGCAACCACTTCGCCCATGCGCAGCGCAGTACCCGACGGCGCATCTACCTTGTGACGGTGGTGCGCTTCGATGATCTCGATGTCGACATCATCACCCAGCACCCGCGCCGCCATGTCCAGCAGCTTGAGGCTGAGGTTGACGCCCACACTGAAGTTGGCAGCGAACACGATCGGGATTTCCTTGCCCGCGTCAGCCAGCAATTGCTTCTCTTCGACGCTGAAACCGGTGGTGCCGATGATCATCGCCTTGCCGTGCTTGCGGCAGAAGGCCAGGTTTTTCAGGGTTACCGAAGGGTGGGTGAAGTCGATCAGCACATCGAATTCGTCGGCAACCTTGGCCAGGTCATCGGACAGCAGCACGCCGATCCGACCGAGGGCCGCCAGCTCACCTGCATCAGCCCCGACCAGCGAGCTGTCAGGGCGATCGATCGCCGCCGTCAACCCGGCTCCTGGCGTTTGCTGCACGGCCTCGATGAGGGTTTTGCCCATCCGCCCTGCTGCACCCATCACTGCAATACGTCGCATCGCTATTTCCTTGTCAGAGATCGCCGAAGAAGCGCTTTACACCGTCGAACCAGCCACTGGCCTTAGGCGAATGGGAGCTGTCGCCTTCGAGCGAATCACGCAGCTCTTCGAGCAGCTCGCGCTGACGACGGCTGAGGTTGACCGGGGTTTCCACCGCCACACGGCACAGCAGGTCACCGGCACCGCCACCGCGCACCGGCGCAACACCCTTGCCACGCAAGCGGAACTGCTTGCCGGTCTGGGTACCTTCCGGAATCTTCAGCTTCACGCGGCCATCGAGGGTTGGCACTTCCAGCTCGCCACCCAGCGCTGCATCGGTATAGCTGATCGGCACTTCGCAGTACAGGTGCTTGCCATCACGCTGGAAGATCTCGTGCTCACGCACATTGATCACCACGTACAGGTCGCCAGTCGGGCCACCGTGGGTACCGGCCTCGCCTTCGCCCGACAGGCGAATGCGGTCGCCGGTATCGACACCTGCAGGCACCTTGACCGACAGCGTCTTGTATTCCTCGACACGGCCTTCGCCATGGCACGAATTGCAAGGGTCGGTAATGATCTTGCCCTGGCCATGGCAACGCGGGCAGGTCTGCTGCACCGAGAAGAAGCCTTGCTGCATACGCACTTGGCCAATACCGCCGCACGTCGGGCAGGTCGACGGGGTCGAGCCCTTCTTCGCGCCAGAACCGTCGCAAGGCGTGCAATTGACCAGCGTCGGCACGCGGATACTGACCGTGGTGCCACGCACCGCTTCTTCCAGGTTCAGCTCCAGGGTGTAGCGCAGGTCGCTGCCACGCTGGGCACCACCACGACCACCGCCACGGCCGCCGCCGCCACCGAAGAAGTCACTGAACACATCACCGAAAATGTCGGAGAAGTTGGCGCCGCCGAAGCCTGCACCACCGCCGCCCATGCTTGGGTCGACGCCGGCGTGGCCGTACTGGTCGAACGCCGCGCGCTTGCTGGCGTCAGACAGCACTTCGTAGGCCTCGTTGGCCTCCTTGAACTTGTCTTCCGACTCTTTGTCGCCTGGGTTGCGGTCCGGGTGGAACTTCATCGCCAGGCGGCGATAGGCCTTTTTCAGGTCAGCTTCACTGGCGCCGCGCTCGACACCCAGGACCTCATAATAATCACGCTTGGACATAGGTCATTTGCACCTTGTTGGGCGTTCGGCATCTGCGCCGCGCCATCAGCACCTGCCCAAACACCACGAATGGCCCTGACAGATGCTGTAAAAATTCTCGAATTCCAGATACGCCAACGCGGGAGCAAGCCCCCGCGCGGCGACATCCTACCAGCTCACCGACAACCGCCGGTGAGCTGGCCGACAACATGCAACGATTACTTCTTGTCGTCGCCTTTTACTTCTTCGAACTCGGCGTCAACCACGTCATCGTGCTTGGCTTCCGGCTCGGCCTGCTGCGCGCCGCCTTGAGGCTGTTCGGCCGACTGCTCGGCGTACATCTTCTGGGCAACCGGTGCCGACACCTTGGACAGCTCTTCGACCTTGGCGTCGATCGCGGCCTTGTCGTCGCCTTTTACAGCGGCTTCCAGGGCAACGACGGCAGCTTCGATGGCAGTTTTTTCTTCAGCGGTAACCTTGTCACCTGCATCTGCAACCATCTTGCGGGTCGAGTGAACCAGCGCGTCACCCTGGTTACGGGCACCGGCCAGCTCTTCGAACTTGCGGTCTTCCTCGGCGTTGGCCTCGGCATCACGCACCATTTTCTCGATTTCTTCGTCGGACAGGCCGGAGTTGGCCTTGATCACGATCGACTGGGTCTTGCCGGTGGCCTTGTCTTTCGCGCCGACGTGCAGGATGCCGTTGGCGTCGATGTCGAAGGTCACTTCGATCTGCGGAACACCACGCGGTGCTGGCGGGATGTCAGCCAGGTCGAACTTGCCCAGCGACTTGTTCTGCGAAGCTTGCTTACGCTCGCCCTGCAGCACGTGAATGGTCACTGCGCCCTGGTTGTCGTCGGCAGTCGAGAACACCTGCGACTTCTTGGTCGGGATGGTGGTGTTTTTCTCGATCAGCGCGGTCATCACGCCACCCATGGTTTCGATACCCAGGGTCAGCGGGCTGACGTCCAGCAGCAGAACGTCTTTGACGTCACCGGCCAGAACGGCACCCTGGATAGCGGCGCCCATGGCGACGGCTTCGTCCGGGTTGACGTCCTTGCGTGCTTCCTTGCCGAAGAAGTCAGCAACGGTTTTCTGTACCAGCGGCATACGGGTCTGGCCACCGACCAGGATCACGTCGTCGATCTTGCTGGCTTCGATGCCAGCATCTTTCAGCGCGATGCGGCAAGGCTCGATGGTGCGCTGCACCAGCCCTTCTACCAGCGACTCCAGCTTGGCGCGGGAGATCTTCACGTTCAGGTGCTTAGGACCGGTGGCGTCTGCAGTGATGTACGGCAGGTTGACGTCGGTCGACTGAGCGGAAGACAGCTCGATCTTGGCCTTTTCCGCGGCTTCTTTCAGACGCTGCATGGCCAGAGGGTCGCCCTTCAGGTTCATGCCGGACTCTTTCTTGAACTCCTCGACCAGATAGTCGATCAGCAGCATGTCGAAGTCTTCGCCACCCAGGAAGGTGTCACCGTTGGTCGCCAGTACTTCGAACTGGTGCTCACCGTCGACTTCGGCGATTTCGATGACCGAAACGTCGAAGGTACCGCCACCCAGGTCATAAACGATGACAGTGTGGTCGCCCTTGGCCTTGTCCATGCCGTACGCCAGTGCAGCAGCGGTCGGCTCGTTGATGATGCGCTTGACGTCCAGACCGGCGATGCGGCCGGCGTCTTTGGTAGCCTGGCGCTGGCTGTCGTTGAAGTAGGCCGGAACGGTGATGACCGCTTCGGTGACAGGCTCGCCGAGGTAGTCTTCGGCGGTCTTCTTCATTTTCTTCAGCACTTCGGCGCTGATTTGCGGCGGTGCCATTTTCTGGCCGTTGACTTCAACCCAGGCGTCACCGTTGTCGGCCTTGGCGATCTTGTACGGAACCAGCTGAATGTCTTTTTGCACGACATCCTCTTCGAAGCGGCGGCCAATCAGGCGCTTCACTGCGAACAGGGTGTTGTGCGGGTTGGTGACAGCCTGGCGCTTGGCCGACTGACCCACCAGGATTTCGCCATCGTTGGCGTACGCCACGATCGAAGGGGTAGTACGCGCACCCTCGGCGTTTTCGATGACTTTGACGTTACCGTTTTCCAGGATGGAGACGCACGAGTTGGTGGTCCCCAGGTCGATACCGATGATTTTACCCATGTTAACTCTCCCGAAACTTGAATTTGGTAGCAGCGACTACTTTGGCCAACTGCGGTAATACTTGAAGGCTTGACACCTAGATGGGGTTGCCCCGGCGGATTTCAAGCCTGTTCATTGATCGAAGGCTGAGCTGCGCTTGGCGCCTTGCTGACCACCACCATGGCGGGGCGCAGCAGGCGGCCGTTGAGCAGGTAGCCTTTCTGGAACACGTTCAACACGCTGTTCGGCTCTACTTCGCCGTTTTCCTGCATGGCCATGGCCTGGTGGTGCTCTGGATTGAACGGCTCACCATGCGGATCGACGACTTCGAGGTTGTAGCGCTTGAGGGTGTCCTGGAACATCTTGAGGGTCAGCTTGACGCCTTCACGGATGGCCTTGACCTGCTCATCTTCGTCACTGGAATGCGTCAGGGCCAGTTCCAGGCTGTCGATCACCGGCAGCAGGTCGCTGGAGAACTTCTCCAGGGCGAACTTGTGGGCCTTCTCGACATCCTGCTCGGCGCGACGGCGCACGTTCTGCAAATCGGCAACAGCGCGCAGCGACTGATCCTTGGCGGCGGCCAGCTGTTCCTCGAGCTCCAGAACACGGGCGCCGACAGCATCTGCACCGGTTTCTTCGACGTTAAGGTCTTTCTCATTCAGCTGTTCGTCAGCCATTGGGTCTCTCCTGCGCAAATTTCTGGATTACGAGCCAGGCTCGCCTTTGTTGTCGGCTATATGGGGCCGGAAAAACCAGCTTCAAGGGGCAGCGTGGTTTTCCGGGCCACATGAGAATCTCTAAGCGGGCATTGTCAGGGTGGAAAAAAGTACTGTATAAATAACCAGACCTGAACCTTCGGGAGCCGCCCCCATGCTGGTGCACCTGTCCATTCACAACTACGCCATCGTCGAACACCTCGACCTCGAACTTGCCCGCGGCATGTCCGTCATCACCGGCGAGACCGGCGCAGGCAAATCGATCATGCTCGACGCCCTCGGCCTGGCCCTCGGCGACCGCGCAGACAGCGGCGTGGTGCGCCCCGGTGCAGACAAGGCAGACATCCTCGCCACCTTCGACCTGGCAGACATCCCCGAAGCCCGCACCTGGCTGGCCGAGCGTGACCTGGACAACGACGGCCCGTGCATCCTGCGCCGGGTGATCACCGCCGAAGGCCGCAGCCGTGGCTACATCAATGGCACGCCTTGCCCGCTCAGCGACCTCAAATCGCTTGGCGAACTGCTGATCGACATCCACAGCCAGCACGAGCACCAGTCGCTGCTCAAAACCGACACCCATCGGCGCCTGCTGGACGAGTACGCCGGTGCCATCGACCTGGCCCGCCAGGTGCAATTGGCCGCCAAGCGCTGGAACCAGACCCGCCTGGAGTTGGAGCGCCTGTCCAATTCCGGTGACGAGCAACGCGCCCGCCACCAACTGCTGAGCTATCAGCTCGAGGAGCTGGACAACCTCGGCCTGGGCGAAAACGAGCTGGTACAGCTGGAGCAGGAACACAAAAACCTGACCAACGCCGAAGCCCTGTTCGGCATCTGCCGCCAGGTCATCGACCAGTGCAGCGAGAGCGACTCGGGCAATGTGCTCAGCGCCCTCACCTCCAGCCTCAATCGGCTGGGCGCCGCCACCAATTCACCCAAGGCACTGGGCGAAGCCGCCAACCTGATTGCCAGCGCGCAGATTCAGGTCGAAGAAGCCGTGGGCGAGCTCAACCGCTTCCTGGATCACTTCGACGCCGACCCCATGCGCCTGCAGGCCTTGGAAGAGCGCCTCGACACTATCTACACCCTGGCCCGCAAACACCGCGTGCACCCCACCGAACTGCCGCATCTGCAGCAGCGCTTGATGGAAGAGCTGGAAGGCTTGAACGCCAGCGACGAATCGATCGAGCGCCTGGGCGAAGAGCTGGCCGCCTATGCCCAGCACTATAAAGAGCGGGCTCGCGAGCTGAGCGCCTTGCGCCAGCAGGCCGCGCAACAGTTGGCGGTTGCCGTCGAGCAAGAAGTCCAACGCCTGGGTATGCCGGGTGGGCGCTTCTGCATCGAGCTTACCCCCAACGAAGGCAACGACCTGTCGCCCCACGGCCTTGAGCAAATCGAACTGCTGGTGAGCGCCAACCCCGGCCAGCCACTCAAAGGCCTGGCCAAGGTCGCCTCGGGTGGCGAGCTGTCACGCATCAGCCTGGCGATCCAGGTGATCACTGCACAGACCTCGCGCATCCCCACCCTGGTGTTCGACGAAGTCGACGTCGGCATCGGCGGCCCCACCGCCGAGATCGTCGGCCAACTGCTGCGCCGGCTGGGTGACCGCGGCCAGGTACTGACCGTAACCCACCTGCCGCAGGTCGCGGCACAAGGGCATCACCACCTGTTCGTGCACAAGGTGCGCCATAGCGACACCACCCACACGGCGGTGGCCAGCCTGGGTAAACGCGAACGGGTCGAGGAAGTAGCGCGCATGCTAGGCGGCATCGACCTGACCAAGGAATCCCTGGCACATGCACGCAAGATGGTAGTCAGCGGCAAGGCTTAGTGACTGGTCTACTCAAAAAGCACAAAGGCGACCCGAAGGTCGCCTTTGCTATTTATAACGATCGAAATCGTTACTTTTTCTTACGCACATAGAGGACCAGGTTGTGGTCCACCAGCTCGTAGCCATGCTCGGCCACGATCTCGCGCTGACGCCGCTCGATTTCAGCATCCATGAACTCGATGACTTCACCGTTCTCCACGTTGACCATGTGGTCGTGGTGACCGCCATCCGCCAGTTCGAAGACCGCATGACCGCCGTCGAAGTTGTGGCGAACCACCAGACCCGCCGCTTCGAACTGGGTCAGTACGCGGTAGACGGTGGCCAGGCCGACGTCCTCACCAGCTTCCATCAAGGCCTTGTAGACATCCTCGGCACTCATGTGACGCTGCTCGGTAGAATCGAGCATCTGAAGGATCTTTACTCGAGGCAGGGTAACCTTGAGACCGGCTTTGCGTAATTCGCTATTTTCAACCATGGTCAGCTTTCTCGCCGATGCTGCTTCGCAGCTTCTCTTAATACGGGTATGATCGGGGTTTACGTTGTCCAGCCAAGATAGTGGAAGTCGCCCACCGATGCAAAACACCAAGCTCTTGCTAACCAGCCTCACCCTAGTGGGACTGCTCGCACTCGCCGGTTGCTCGTTTCCCGGGGTTTACAAAATCGACATCCAGCAGGGCAATGTCGTCACGCAGGACATGATAGACCAATTACGCCCGGGAATGACCCGACGGCAAGTAAGGTTTATCATGGGCAACCCCCTGATTCAGGACACGTTCAACACCAACCGTTGGGACTACCTGTACAGCCTGCAGCCTGGTGGTGGAAAACGCCAGCAAGAGCGCATGAGCATTTTCTTCAACGAAAGCGACCAGTTGGTCAGCCTGTCTGGCGACTTCATGCCAGGTGTGAGCCGCGACCAGGAAATCCTCGGTGGCAGCAGCGACACCACGGTCAGCCCGGCGACCCAGCCAGACCAGGCCGCGCCACAGCCTGAAGAGAAACCGGCCAAACCCGGTTCGGTGGAAGAATCCATCCAGCGCGAGATCGACACCATCGAGACCACTCCGGTCCCGACGCCGGCACCGCTGGAAACCTCCCCGCAGTAAGCGCGGCGGTCATAAAAAAGCCCGGGCCTTGGCCCGGGCTTTTTTGTGCGCCACTACTCAGCTATTGAGCTGCTTGGCGCGCTGGCAGAAGGCATCTACCAAGGTGTTGGCGGCCTGATTGAACAGCGGCCCCAACGTGGCCCGCACCAGCGGCCCGGCATAATCGAAGGACAAGTCCAGGCTGATCTTGCAGGCCTTCTCGCCCAGTGGCTTGAACACCCACACACCGTGCAGCTGGGAGAACGGCCCCTCTTCCAGGTTCATTTCGATGGACTGCCCAGGCACCAGCACATTGCGCGTGACGAAATGCTGGCTCATGCCGCCTTTGGCAACCTCCAGCTTGGCGCGCATGTGCGTGTCACTGGCCTCGATGACCGTCGATGCCGAGCACCACGGCAGAAATTGCGGATAGCTGGCCACGTCATTGACCAGATCGTAAAGCGCCTGGGCGGGATACGGCAGCAGGGCGGAGCGTTGAATATGGGTAGTCATCCAGGCGTCACTTCCAAGGCTGGGTGGCGGCGCTTCGCAGCGTGCCAAAAGCAGGTTCTGTACCTACGACAGGGCCTGTATTGTCCGGTATTCATTGCGGTGGCTCAAGCACACCGAAATCCCATAGCCGACCACGCATCGAGTTGCCTATAATGCCGCCCCTATGGCTAAACAAAAGAAACATCCGACCGGGACCATCGCGCAAAACAAGAAAGCGCGACACGATTACTTCATCGAACACAAGTTCGAGGCCGGGCTGGTCCTGTCCGGTTGGGAAGTAAAGAGCCTGCGGGCCGGCAAGGCGCACCTGACCGACAGCTACGTGCTGCTCAAGGATGGCGAAGCCTGGCTGTTCGGCAGCCACATCACCCCGCTGACCACGGCCAGCACCCACGTCATCGCCGACCCTATCCGCTCACGCAAGCTGCTGCTGAACAAGCGCGAGCTCGAGCGGGTGGAAGCGGCCGTGGCGCAGAAAGGCTACACCTGTGTGGCCTTGGCGCTGTACTGGAGCAAGCACCTGATCAAGTGCGAGATCGCGCTTGGCAAGGGCAAGAAGGAATTCGACAAGCGCGACACCGTGCGCGAACGCGATTCCAACCGCGAGCTGCAGCGTGCCGTGCGTAACAAGGGCAAGGAAGACTAGATCTTCTTTAGCCTGTTCCGGCCTCTTCGCGGGGCAAGCCCGCTCCCACAGACAACCCACTGCCTTCAAATTCGGTGGGTTACCTGTGGGAGCGGGCTTGCCCCGCGAAGAGGCCCGTGCTGCAAACGCAAACCTCAGCGCCCGCTGCGCCGCTCCGCCCGCGCCACGCGCTGGGCCTCTTCGTGCGCCTCCTCCAGCACCTCCTGCACATACAAAATGTGCCGGCTGGAAACCTCCCGCGCATCCTCCGCCCTGCCCTCGACAATCGCCAGGTACAGCTCCCGGTGCTGACTGATCAGCATGTCCCGCGTTTCAGTCCGCTGCTGGTACATGCCACCGATATTGGTCACCACGTTCCGCTTTAGCAGGTCGAACAAACCGCGGATGGTATGCAGCAAGACCGCGTTATGGCTGGCCTCGGCTATCGCCAGGTGGAAGCGCGCGTCAGCGGCGCCCTCCTCTGCCCGGGTCACTTCGTCAACGCGGGTGTAGCAGTCCTGCAGCGTGTCAAAAGCCTCTTTCAGCCGTGCACGGTCAGGCTCGGTGGCGCGCTGGGCCGCGTAATACGCGCAGGACGCCTCAAGGGTATGGCGAAATTCGAGCAGGTCGCGCTGCGCTTCAGGGCTGTGCTCAAGCAGCTGCAACAGCGGGTCGCTGAACGTCGACCCCAGCGATTCAGCAACAAAGTTGCCACCGCCCTGGCGGCTGATCAGCAGCCCCTTGGCCACCAGCTTCTGAATCGCCTCACGCAGTGACGGGCGCGACACACCGAACTGTTCGGCCAGAACGCGCTCAGCCGGCAAGCGCTGGCCCGAGGTCAGCGTGCCTTCGAGAATCATCCCTTCCAACCGATCGACGATGTCGTCGGACAGGCGCCGTTGGCGGACCTGATCAAAAACCATCACATGCTCTCCACAAACCCCCGGCAAATTTCAGGGGGCCCTATTCTCGCCGATCCGCGCCGCGCACACACCCATCACCCTGGGTTTTTCCAAGGCCATCAGACGCCCACTCATCGGCACGCGACCAAAGTTTTGTGTCGGACAAATTGACACACCCACGACAGCGCTTTTAACCTAGCGCCCAGACATTGTAAATTGGTCTTACCAATTATCCAATGCCAGTGCTGACCAACAACAATTAGGGGCCACCCCATATGCAAACCTGGCAACAACTCTATAGCCCGCTTGGTAGTCTTGGCCTGTCCGCGCTGGCGGCGGTCATCCCTATCGTGTTCTTCTTCCTCGCCCTCGCCGTGTTCCGCCTCAAAGGCCACGTCGCCGGCAGCATCACCCTCGCGCTGTCGATCCTGGTGGCGATCTTCGCCTTCCAGATGCCTGTCGACATGGCCTTGGCCGCCGCGGGTTATGGCTTCCTCTACGGCCTCTGGCCGATTGCCTGGATCATCGTTGCCGCGGTGTTCCTGTACAAACTCACGGTCAAGAGCGGCCAGTTCGAAGTGATCCGCAGCTCGGTGCTGTCGATCACCGACGACCAGCGCCTGCAAGTGCTGCTGATCGGCTTCTGCTTCGGTGCCTTCCTCGAAGGCGCGGCCGGTTTCGGCGCCCCGGTGGCCATCACTGCCGCACTGCTGGTGGGCCTGGGCTTCAACCCGCTGTACGCCGCCGGCCTGTGCCTGATCGCCAACACCGCGCCGGTGGCCTTCGGCGCGCTGGGCATCCCGATCATCGTGGCCGGCCAGGTCACCGGCATCGACGCCTTCCACATTGGCGCCATGACCGGCCGCCAACTGCCGCTGCTGTCGCTGTTCGTGCCGTTCTGGCTGGTGTTCATGATGGACGGCCTGCGCGGCGTGAAAGAAACCTGGCCCGCCGCCCTGGTCGCCGGCCTGAGCTTCGCCGTTACCCAGTACTTCACCTCAAACTTCATCGGCCCAGAGCTGCCGGACATCACCTCGGCCCTGGCCAGCCTGATCTGCCTGACCCTGTTCCTCAAAGTCTGGCAGCCCAAGCGTTCGTTCGCACAAGCCAAAGGCAGCGTCGGTGCCGCCGTCGTGCAATCCGGCGGCAGCCAGCCAAGCCCTTACAGCTTCGGCGAGATCTTCAAGGCCTGGTCGCCGTTCCTGATCCTCACCGTGCTGGTCACCATCTGGACCTTGAAGCCATTCAAGGCCGCATTCGCGCCAGGCGGTGCGATGTACAACTTCGTGTTCAACTTCGCCATCCCGCACCTTGACCAACTGGTGATCAAGACCGCGCCGATCGTTGCCGCGCCGACCGCCATGCCAGCGGTGTTCAAGCTCGACCCGATCTCCGCCACCGGCACCGCGATCTTCCTCTCGGCGCTGATCTCCATGGCGGTGCTCAAGATCAACTTCAAAACTGGTCTGACCACTTTCAAAGAGACGTTCTGGGAACTGCGCTGGCCCATCCTGTCGATCGGCATGGTGCTGGCCTTCGCCTTCGTCACCAACTACTCGGGCATGTCCTCGACCATGGCCCTGGTCCTGGCCGGCACCGGCGCCGCGTTCCCGTTCTTCTCGCCGTTCCTCGGCTGGCTGGGCGTGTTCCTGACAGGCTCGGACACCTCGTCCAACGCCCTGTTCAGCTCGCTGCAAGCCACCACCGCACACCAGATCGGGGTCAACGACACCTTGCTGGTGGCCGCCAACACCAGCGGCGGCGTGACCGGCAAGATGATCTCGCCACAATCCATCGCCGTGGCCTGCGCCGCCACCGGCCTGGTAGGCAAGGAATCCGACCTGTTCCGCTTCACCGTCAAGCACAGCCTGTTCTTCGCCACCATCGTGGGCCTGATCACCCTGATCCAGGCTTACTGGCTGACCGGCATGCTGGTTCATCACTAAAGTGAAAGGGGCCGGGCGCCACGCTGCGCCCGGCATTCCCCTCAAGCAACGCTGCGAGAATCCATGATCATTTCCGCCTCTACCGACTATCGCGCCGCGGCCCAACGCAAGCTGCCCCCCTTCCTCTTCCACTACGCCGACGGCGGCGCCTACGCCGAGCACACGTTGCGCCACAACGTCTCGGACCTGGCCAGCATCGCCCTGCGCCAGCGCGTGTTGAAGAACATGTCCGAGCTCAGCCTGGAAACCCAGCTGTTCGACGAAACCCTGAGCATGCCCGTGGCCCTGGCCCCGGTCGGCCTGACCGGCATGTACGCCCGCCGTGGTGAAGTCCAGGCCGCACGCGCCGCCGCAGCCCATGGCATCCCGTTCACCATGTCCACGGTGTCGGTGTGCCCGATCGAGGAAGTCGCCCCGGCCATCAACCGGCCGATGTGGTTCCAGCTGTACGTGCTCAAAGACCGCGGCTTCATGCGCAATGCGCTGGAGCGGGCCAAGGCGGCCGGGGTCAAGACCCTGGTGTTCACCGTCGACATGCCCGTACCCGGCGCCCGCTACCGCGACGCCCACTCCGGCATGAGCGGCAAAAACGGGCCGATGCGCCGCGTGCTGCAAGCCATGACCCACCCTGAATGGGCGTGGGACGTCGGCGTGATGGGCCGCCCGCATGACCTCGGCAACATCTCCAAATACCGTGGCAACCCCACGGGCCTGGCCGACTACATCGGCTGGCTGGGCAACAACTTCGACCCGTCGATCTCCTGGAAAGACCTGGAGTGGATCCGCGACTTCTGGGAAGGCCCGATGATCATCAAGGGCATCCTGGATGCCGACGATGCCCGCGACGCGGTCAAGTTCGGTGCCGACGGCATCGTCGTGTCCAACCACGGCGGCCGCCAGCTCGACGGCGTGTTGTCCAGCGCCCGCGCCCTGCCGGCGATTGCCGACGCGGTGAAAGGCGACCTGAAGATCCTCGCCGACTCCGGCATCCGCAGCGGCCTCGACGTGGTGCGCATGATCGCCATGGGCGCCGACACCGTGCTGATCGGCCGCGCCTTCCTCTGGGCCCTCGCCGTGCATGGCGAAGCCGGGGTGAAGAACCTGCTCGAACTGTTCGAGAAAGAAATGCGCGTGGCCATGGTGCTGACCGGTGCCAAGTCGATCAGCGAAATCACCCGCGACTCGCTGGTCCGCGAACTGGGCGCCTGAACGCGCCCCCACGAAACACCGCCTGATTGACCGGGGCACGCGGCGCACCAGACGCCGTGGCCCCGCGAGGAGATTGCATGAGCCTGCCCGCTGCGTTCCTGCGTGATGTCGAGCGCCTGATACCTGCCGAACGCCGTTTCGATGACCCGACCTCCACCCTGGCCTTTGGCACCGATGCCAGCTTCTATCGGCTGATCCCCAAGCTGGTGGTGCGCGTCGAGTCTGAAGACGAAGTGGTCGGCCTGCTGCAGCTGGCCCAGCGCGAGCGCGTGCCGGTGACCTTCCGCGCTGCCGGCACCAGCCTGTCTGGGCAGGCCATCAGCGACTCGGTACTGATTGTGCTCGGCGACAACTGGAACGGCCGCGAGATCCGCGGCCAGGGTGAGCAGATCCGCCTGCAGCCCGGCGTCATCGGCGCCCAGGCCAACGCCTGGCTGGCCCCCTATGGCCGCAAGATCGGCCCAGACCCCGCCTCGATCAACGCCTGCAAAATCGGCGGCATCGTCGCCAACAACGCCAGCGGCATGTGCTGCGGCACTGCGCAAAATACCTATCACACCCTCGCAGGCCTGCGCTTGGTACTGGCCGACGGCACCCGCCTGGACAGCGAAGACCCGGCCAGCGTCGCGGCCTTTGAGCACACCCATGCCGACCTGCTGGAAGCCCTGGCCCGCCTGGGCCGCGAAACCCGCGCCAACACCGAACTGGCAGACCGCATCCGCCACAAGTACCGGCTGAAGAACACCACCGGCCTGTCGCTCAATGCGCTGGTGGACTACGACCAGCCACTCGATATCCTGCAGCACTTGCTGGTTGGGTCTGAAGGCACGCTGGGCTTCATCAGCGCCGTCACCTACGACACCGTGCCCGACCACCCGCACAAGGCCAGCGCCTTGCTGGTATTCCCCAGCGTCGAGAGCTGCTGCCGCGCGGTAACCGTGCTCAAGCGCCAGCCCGTTTCCGCCGTCGAACTGCTCGACCGCCGTAGCCTGCGCTCGGTGCAAAACATGCCCGGCATGCCCCTGTGGGTAAAAGGCCTGTCAGACAATGCCTGCGCGCTGCTGATCGAATCCCGCGCCGCCAGCCAGACGCTGCTGCACGAACAACTGCACCACGTGATGGCGTCGATTGCCGACTACCCCCTGGAGCAAAAGGTCGAGTTCAGCGAAGACCCAGCGGTGTACAACCAGCTGTGGAAAATCCGCAAAGACACCTTCCCCGCCGTCGGCGCCGTGCGCCAGACCGGCACCACAGTAATCATCGAAGACGTCACCTTCCCCGTCGAGCAACTGGCCGAGGGCGTCAACCGCCTGATCCAGCTGTTCGACAAGCACCACTACGACGAGGCGATCATTTTCGGCCATGCCCTGGAGGGCAACCTGCACTTCGTCTTCACCCAGGGCTTCAACAGCGCCGAAGAAGTCGCGCGTTACCAAGCCTTCATGGACGACGTGGCACAGTTGGTGGCCGTGGAGTTCGGTGGCTCGCTGAAGGCCGAGCACGGCACCGGGCGCAACATGGCGCCGTTCGTGGAACTGGAGTGGGGCCATGACGCCTACCAGTTGATGTGGGCACTCAAACGCCTGCTCGACCCCAACGGCATCCTCAACCCCGACGTGGTGTTGAGCACCGATCCGGACATCCACCTGAAAAACCTCAAGCCCCTGCCGGCTGCCGACGAAATCGTCGACAAGTGCATCGAGTGCGGCTTCTGCGAACCCGTGTGCCCCTCCAAAGGCCTGACCCTCAGCCCACGCCAGCGCATCGTCATGTGGCGTGATATCCAGGCCAAGAAACGCGCCGGCCTCGATACCCGCGAACTGCTCAAGACTTACCAATACCAAGGCCTCGACACCTGCGCCGCCACCGGCCTGTGCGCCCAGCGCTGCCCGGTCGGCATCAACACCGGCGAGCTGGTGAAGAAGCTGCGCAGCCAGGCCGCCGAGCACGAAAAAACCGCCGACTGGCTGGCCGACCATTTCCACACGGCCTTGAGTGGCGCCCGCCTCACCCTCACCGCCGCCAACACCGCCCGCAAACTGCTCGGCGCCCCACGCCTAAGCCGCCTGACCGCATCGCTGAGCAACGCCAGCAACGGCCGGCTGCCCCAATGGACGCCCGCCATGCCCCAGCCGCTGCGCGCCATCGACTTCGGCCCAGCGAGCAACGACGCCCGCCCCCGCGTCGTGTACCTGGCCGCCTGCGTCTCGCGCGTGATGGGCCCCGCCTATGCCGACCGCGAACAAAGCTCGCTGCTGGACAAGACCCGCGCCCTGCTGGAAAAAGCCGGTTACCAAGTCGTGTTCCCCGACAACGCCGACAGCCTCTGCTGCGGCCAGCCGTTCGCCTCCAAAGGTTACCCAGAGCAGGCCGAGCACAAGCGCCAGGAACTGATCAACGCCCTGCTGCACGCCAGCCGCGGCGGGCTCGACCCGATCTACTGCGACACCAGCCCGTGCACCCTGCGCCTGGTGCAAGACCTGGGCGACACCCGCCTGGACCTGTACGACCCCGTGCGCTTCATCCGCACCCACCTGCTGGACAAATTGGAGTTCACCCCCCAGGACGAGCCGGTGGCCGTGCACGTGACCTGCAGCACCCAGCACCTGGGCGAAAGCCAAGCGCTGATCGACCTGGCGCGGCGTTGCAGCAACCAGGTGGTGATCCCGGAAGGTATTCACTGCTGCGGGTTTGCCGGTGATAAAGGCTTCACCACGCCGGAGCTCAATGCCCACGCGCTGCGCAGCCTGAAGGATGCGGTGCAGTATTGCAGCGAAGGCATTTCCACCAGCCGCACCTGCGAAATCGGGTTGTCGAGCCACAGCGGCATCGACTATCACGGCCTGGTCTACCTGGTAGACCGCGTCACCCGCCCGCGTGTTATCTGAGGCCTAGCATCGGTTAGGGGTGGTGGGTGGTGTGTTCGCCAAGGCGTTTTCAGCGCCTGCGAGATCGAGCGCCGCCCGCGCGGCGCATCGCGAGCAACGCTCGCTCCTACGTTTGTTTCGGGCCAATTATTCCTGGGGCATATGCGCGCGACCGCCTTTGGTGCGTGGCGCGATATCGCGTCGAACAAACAAGGCGGTCGCGCGGGCAGGCACAGGCGTGACTGGCCCGAAACAGACGTAGGAGCGAGCGTTGCTCGCGATGCGCCGCGCGGGCGGCGCTCGATCGCACAGGCACCAAAAATACCCTGCTCACCCACTCCTACCTCAGAGCTAACACTGCCCTTGAAAGCTGCACGCCCCCCTGTAGGAGCTGGCTTGCCTGCGATGGGTCGCACAGCGACCCCACTGGCCT
This sequence comes from Pseudomonas sp. NGC7, assembly GCF_047159675.1. Taxonomy (NCBI): domain Bacteria; kingdom Pseudomonadati; phylum Pseudomonadota; class Gammaproteobacteria; order Pseudomonadales; family Pseudomonadaceae; genus Pseudomonas; species Pseudomonas sp. NGC7. The sequence continues at coordinate 5,456,451 of NZ_BAAFZY010000001.1, forward strand.
CAACTGACTAACATCATGGCTCGCGCGCCAACACCAGCTCAGCCAACGCCCTGCTCATCTGCACGTTATGCACCGAATTGACCAGCATGCCGATCCCCGGCTCACCGGCATTGCCGCAAATGTATTCGTCCAATGTGTCTTCAATGCCGCGCATCAGCTGAATGGCGTACAGCAACGCCTGCGGTGAAGGGACCTTGTTGTCGATGGTATAGAACGGACGTGGCGACGTTTGGCTGGGTGGATCTGGAACGAGTTTCTTCATGGTGATTTCTCCGAGCTCATATGCGGAGCCGTCACCCTCTTTCCTCTCACAGACAGAAGGCGGCAGCCGAACGCGGGGTGAGAGACCGGCGAACATCGGGATTCCGGCCAGGCCGAAGCCTGCCCACGAACGGCTGCCATAACACAGGCACGATGTAATCGCCGGGCTCTCACACCCGATCGCCAACCTCAGCGACCCAGGGAAACTAGCCCCAACGCCCATCATCGACAACAGAGAAACCGCTGCAGCGCCAGTAGGATAATTCCCAAACCCATCCACCACGAAGCATTTAGTTTCAAGTTCAGAATCCCCCTACAGCCGCATCATATCGCCCTGCCAGCATCCCGATTGAACCCACGCCAAATCTGCGCAGTCCACTTAACAGGCCCACCTTCCAGAGGCCTTAGAAGGAGACACCCATGAAAGGTACCGCGCTATCGGCCCTGTTCGCGGCCGCCACCTTGTTGGCATCGCCGGTGTTTGCCGCCGACGACCTCTGCACCACCAACCTGCAAAAGATCGATGACAGCATGGCCACTGCAGGCGCCACCTCCGAAGGCCTGGACAAAGCCCTGACCGAGCACGTCGACAAAGCCAAGGCCGCGCAGGCCTCGGGCGACACCAAAGAATGCATCGCCATCACCAGCAAAGTGCTGGAGCGCCTGGAAAAAACCGAGAAAGGCAGCGGCGGCAGCGGATCGTGACCCCTGGTGCGGGCGACCGGACCAGTTGTCGACGTCGCCCGCGCAATGGCGTATACTCGCCTCACGTGCCGTAAGGTGCGTTAGCTAGAGCTAGTGTGGGGCCGATTAGGATTCGACGCCGGTAGCGAAACTCTAGGTGCATGCCGAGTTGGTAACAGAACTCGTAAATCCACTGTTGCAACTTTCTATAGTTGCCAATGACGAAAACTACGAGGGTTACGCTCTCGCTGCGTAAGCAGCTGAGCCCGCTCTCCTGGTAGCTTCGGCTCCAGCAATCATCAGGGGATGCCTGTAAACCCGAAATGATTGTCATACAGAACAGGATCGTCGTGTAGCACGTTGGGGGCAAAGCGACTAAAACTTACCCAACTCATCCAAAGCACCCTGCCCGTCGGGCGGCTGCGGATTAAATCAGTAGACACGGCTAAGCATGTAGTACCGACAGCGGAGTACTGGCGGACGGGGGTTCAAATCCCCCCGGCTCCACCAAATACCCTATACAAATCAGGCACTTAGCGGTTTTCGCAAGTGCCTTTTTTGTGCCTGAATAGGTTGTTTGGGCTCGGTAATGCCAGCTTTATGGCAGCCTTCCTAGCCTGTTCCACATCTTCAGCTATGCCCCCGCCGCATCAACCGTCGTTCCGTTTTCCGACGATTTTTTGGTTTGAAATCGCGCCACAGGGGGCTGCCAGGGGTATTAAATCTGTGTCGGCTTATACACAGAGACCCACACATGCCGACACATGCCCCCAAGAAGTACCTGATCAGTCACGCCTCGCTACAGCACTGCTTTGACAAGAGCCGCTCCGGCCTCGAAAAGCTGCGCGAAACCGATCCCTGCTTCCCTCGCCCTATCAAATTTGGCTCGAGCAAACAGGCTGGCGTTTACTTCGTCGTCGCGGAGGTAGAGGCCTGGCTGGAGAGCAAGATCAGCGAACGTGATGGAGTCCCGAGCGAGAAGCCCAATGACCTCACATGAGCAAATACCGTCATTCTTGGCAGAGATGCCCGAGCCGGCACTTGCCTCATACCTGAACCCAGGAATTGGGCCAAAACCGCTCCCGATCGAGTTGGCCAGGGTCATGCCCTGGCGTGACGAACTACTGCCTGCCGCTCTTCAGGAGTACGTGCGGGATGTCGCTGAGCGCACCCAGTGCCCGCCTGATTTTGTTGGCGTCGCGCTTGTAGTGGCTGTCAGCGCCGTAGTCGGGCGCAAATTCACCATCCACCCAAAACAACACGATGACTGGATGGTCGTTCCCAACCAGTGGGGCGTCGTCATCGGTCGCCCATCCGCCATGAAATCGCCTGCACTCAAACACGCACTGCGTCCATTGCATGCACTGGAGTCCAGGGAACGAAAACAGCACGGCCAGGCGGAAGCCGAACACAAGGCAAGCAGCGAGCTGCTCGAAATGGAGCGCAACGCAGCCAAGGTCAAGGCAAAAAAACTTCTCAGTAGCGGCGACAAGAACGCTGCTTTGGAGGAACTGAACAGACTTTCCAGCGACATGCAAGCTCCTGTCCTGCGCCGGTACATCGTCAACGACTCCACTGTCGAGAAACTCGGCGAGCTGCTCAACGAAAACCCCAACGGCCTACTGCTTGTGCGTGACGAGCTGGGAGGCTGGCTGGCGACGATACAGAGCGAGTACGGTTCTGTTGCGCGAGCGTTCTACCTGGAATGTTTCGATGGCAACGGCTCATTCACCTACGACCGCATTGGGCGCGGCACCATTTTCATCGAGTCATGCTGTTTATCCTTGATCGGCGGCATTCAACCGTCACGAATCGCATCGCTGGTGCGCGCCGCGATCAGCGGTGAATTGGATGACGGCCTGATTCAGCGCCTGCAACTCGCCGTTTATCCCGACGATGTCCGCGAATGGCGTCTGGTGGACCGCTGGCCGAACAAAGCCGCCACTGAGCGCGTGGATTGGGTTGTCGAGCAGCTCGACCAAATACCCGATCAGCCTCGTTCTGCACTCAGGTTCAGCCCAGAAGCTCAGGAAATATTTAACGCCTGGTATACGCGTCACATGCAACAAAGCCGGAGCGACGAACTCCACCCGGCATTGCAATCCCATTATCTGAAAATGCCGCAGACCATTGCGGGATTGGCCCTACTGTTCGAACTGGTCGAAGGTGGACAAAGAGCCGTGGGCGCAGAGCCCACTACCCGCGCCATCAACTGGGCGGCCTACCTCATGAGCCATGCCCAGCGACTGTACGGCACAGCGATCAACGCCCCATTACTCGGTGCCAGGCTCATCCTGGAGCGTCAACAGAAATTACCCGAGCCATTTACGGCACGAGAGGTGCGCCAGAAGGACTGGACAGGATTGGGCTCGCAAGATGCCGTGAATAATGCGCTGACAGTTCTGGTTGAGCACGACCTCATCATTGGCTACGAGGTGGCTGGAGAAAAAGGAGGCCGCCCTTCGACGCGCTATGTCTGGAGAAAAACATAGCCTCGCTCCAATCGACTTACTCAGATAGTCGAAAATGCGACCTCCAAAACCTACGAAACCCTGTTCTGTAGGTTTTGTAGGCAGCCCGCCCCCTGGTAGGGGATAAGATCTACTAAGCCAACAGTGATATTCGGGCGAATTTCGCTAGACCGGCGACCAGCATTGCGCCTCACACCTCGGCGAAGTAATCACTATCGAGCTGCTTCACCTCGTACACCTGCTTGATGCTCACCCCCAAGTTGTTCTCCACCATCAGGCGCGCTAGCTCAACGCCGTCGATCAGCACCACTTTGATATCCAGCCCCAGCGCCGCTTCGCGAGCGCCGACGGAGAAATCCGAGGTGGTGATAAACACCCCTTTGCGTGCCCGCTGGCGGGTCAATGCGCCGATGAACTTGTCGATCTCCGGGCGGTGTACAGTGTTGCTCCAGCGCTTGGCCTGCAGGTAGATCACGTCCAAACCGAGCTTGTCCTCCTTGATGATGCCGTCGATACCGTCATCGTTGGTGGCCTGGGTCGCCTTGCCGGCCTCCTTGCGCGAGCCGCCGTAGCCCATGGCGAGCATCAGATCGACCACCAGTTGCTCGAAGAAGCTCGGCGTTGCGGCGCGCACCTGCGCTAGCAGCTCATCGGCGAGCGACTGCAGCAGCGCCTGGTGCGCCTCTGCCAGTTGCTCGTCCGGCGTCGTTTCGGCGGCATCGAGCGCTACCACGCCCGGCGCATCAGCTGCCTGCGGCTTGACCGTATGGAAGTCGGCAAACTCGGGAAACTGCTTAAGCCAGCTCACGGTGATGCGTTGCGGGCCGCTGACCAGGGCATCCCGGCCACGTGCGGTGATCTGCACCATGCCCTTGGCCGGAATGCACAGCAGGCCGGCCTTGTTCAGGTAGGTGCGCGCCCAACCTACACGATTGTTGATCACCGTTTGATTACCCGAAGGCAATCGCGCTTTGCGCTCGTCCTCGGTCAACTGGAACTGATCGGCAACGCGCTCGCGCAGCTCATGGAGTGCCAGCGGTACGCCATCCTGCACAGTTGCAAGCACCGGGCGCATCACACTTTGGAAATCAGGAATTGCCATTTCTACGTCCTTTCCCTGTTCGTTGCATTCAGATGCCGCGCATACCGCTCTCATCGAAGCCGGTTGCCGACTTCAGCATCTTCAAAATCACCAATGCAAAGGCTCGGCTCTTGGTCTGGTTATCCAACACCTCCAGCGACAGCTTCTCGTGATCGGTCATGGCATCCAGCACGGTGTCCAGCACGCGCTTGGGGAACAGGCCGTGCATGACTTGCTCGACCGAGTGGCTGTTTACCTGGGCCATCACATCCTCCTGGCGACTGATGCGATTAGCGATGCCGCTGAGAAACTGCAACTGATCCTCATCGCTCACCTCGGCGCCGAAGATATCGTTCAGCGCCTCGATGATCTCCGACAGCCGTTTTTTCTCCGGATCATGAGCGTTGCCGCCACCGATTCCGGTAAACGGGTCGAGGCCATAGTTGCCTTGCTCCTCGCTCAGGCGTAACTGATGCTCGGCACGTTTTCTCAGGCGGTAATGGCTCAATTGCAGCTCGCCCAGATCGACGTCATCTTGATCCAGGCGATCAATACGTAGCAGCGGATACAGGTGCTTGGCATACACGCACAGTTGCTCCAGCTCGCGATCTTCATAGGGGATGATCTGCGAAAGAAATTCGTACAGGCGCACAAAGCTCTGCAGATTCTTCTTGAACAGGTCGAGTTGATCCACCTGCTCGCCGGCCTCCTTGACTGCCGCCTCAGCTTTCTTCAGGCCCGCACTGTCGCCATTGCGTTCGGCGTTGCGTTTGAAGTCCAGCGCCTGCTGACGTGCTTCCTGGGCCAGCTTGTAGCGCTTGGCAAAGCGCTCCTTGGCCGGTGTGCAGTAGTAGCTGAGCTTGCTGGCGGCGGCCTTGGGGTCGAAGAAGGCGATGGCGAACGCCGTCACCTCTTCCCAGTGGTAGATGCCCTCGGCATCCAGCTTCTTCTGCAGGTCATAGATGATCTGCGGGTCGGTCACGTCGGTCAGCTCAGCCTTGGTGTAGTACGGCAGGAAGGCGTCGAGAATATCCTTGGCGTCGTTGAAGAAGTCGAGAATGAAGGTCGGCTTGCTGTCGCCAAAGGTGCGGTTCAGGCGCGACAGGGTTTGCACGCAGTCCACGCCCTGCAGTTTCTTGTCCACGTACATGGCGCACAGCTTGGGCTGATCGAAGCCGGTCTGGTACTTGTTGGCGGCGATCATCACGTTGAAGTCCTGGGTGTCGAACGCCTCCGCCAGGTCACGCCCGTTCAGGCCGGGGTTAAGCAGGCTACTGCTTTCGGTCACCTCTTCGGGGATCACCCCGTCCGGCATCACGCTGCCGGAGAAAGCCACCAGCGGATGCACATCGCTGTAGCCCATTTCCTTGACGTAGGCTTGCACCGCCATCTGGTAACGCACCGCCTCCTGGCGGCTGCTGGTGACCACCATGGCCTTGGCCTGGCCGCCCAGTAGGTGGCGGATATTGGAGCGGAAGTGCTCGACGATCACCTCCACCTTCTGGCTGATGTTGTACGGATGCAGACGCACCCAGCGCGCCAGCTTCATGCGCGCCTTTTTCGAGTCCACCTCCTCGTCGTCGCCGTCCGGGTGGGCGATCTTCCAGGCCGTACTGTAGGTGGTGTAGTTCTGCAGCACATCGAGGATAAAGCCCTCCTCGATGGCCTGACGCATGGAATAAAGGTGGAACGCCTCCGGCTTGTTGTGGGCACTAGGCGGCAATGTCGGGTCGGGTAAGCGGCCAAACAGCTCCAAGGTCTTGGCCTTGGGTGTGGCGGTAAAGGCGTAATAGCTGATGCGCTCATTGGGCGCGCGGGCGGCCACGGCGGCGTCCAGTAGCTCTTCGGCGCTGATTTCTTCGGCCTCCGGGGCAACGCTGCCGAGAATCTGCCTGAGCTTGCTGGCCGACGACCCCGTCTGCGAGGAATGCGCCTCGTCGGCGATCACCGCATAGCGCCCGCCAGCCAGCTTGGGATACCTGTCCAGCGCATCGAACAGCGCGGGGAAAGTCTGGATGGTGACGATGATGATGCGCGTCTGCTCGGCCAGCGCCTCGGCCAGTTGCTCGGACTTGCTCTGGCTGCCAACATCGCGGGTGATGCACTTGACCACGCCCTGGGCATGCTCGAACTGGTAGATGGTGTCCTGCAGCTGCTTGTCCAGCACGGTGCGGTCGGTAATCACTATCACCGAGTTGAACAGGCGCTGGCCCTCGGCATCGTAGAGCGAGGCCAACTGATGCGCCGTCCAGGCAATCGAATTGGACTTGCCCGAGCCGGCGCTGTGCTGGATCAGGTAGCGCTTGCCCGGCTCCTCGTTGCGGATGGTGTCGATCAGCGTGTTGACCACCTCCCACTGATGGTAGCGCGGGAAGATCAAGGTTTCTTCGGTCACGTGATTGCCATCGGCATCCTCTTTCACGCTCTTTTGCAGGTGCAGGAAACGGCCCAGAACCTTGAGCCAGGCATCCAGCAGGAACAGACGCTGCCACAGGTAGCCGGTGGCGTACTGACTGTCGTCCGGGGCCGGTGGGTTGCCGGCACCGCCGTCGAGGCTGCCGAGGTTGAACGGCAGGAAGAAGGTCTCCTTACCGGCCAGCTTGGTGGTCATCGCCACTTCATCCTGGCTCACGGCAAAATGTACCAGCGCGCCGCGCTTGAAGGTGAGCAGCGGCTCGGGCTTGCGCGTCAGCGGGTCTTTGACCGGGCGATCCTGGCAGTACTGGCGCTTGGCGTTATCCACCGACTGCTTGAACTGGCTTTTCAGCTCCAGCGTGGCAGTAGGGATGCCGTTGACGAACAGCACCAGATCCAGCCGTGGGTTGTACTGACCTTCACGGCAGTGGGGCGAATAGGACACCTCTGGCACCACGCGCAGGCGGTTGCACTGGTAGCGCGCCAGCGTTTGCGGGTTCATGCCGTGGTCGGGCTGGAAGCTGCATGCCTCAATCTTCACCCCCGGCAGCTTGAAGCCGTGGCGCAGCACCTCCAGGGTGCCGCTCTGCTCCAGCTCGCGCACCAGCTTCTGCACCAACACCGCTTCCGGGTTGTTCGGGTTAGCCTTGGCGAACTTGTCCCAACGCTCCGGCCAGGCGGCCTTGAAGTAAGCGAGAAAGTCCTCGGTATAGAGCGCCGTGCGCCGGTCGTAGCCGCTGGCCGGGCCGGTGAGCCACCCCTGGGCGACCATGGCGGTGATGATGTCCTGCTGGAACTGGGCTTCCTTGCTGTCCGCCATTAAACGGCCTCTAGTGTGAATTCGGGAATTGGCGCGCTGGCCGGTGGTTGCCAGCCGCGTACGTCGATTTTGCCGGTGACGGCGGCAGAGATTAGGGCGGAGCGGCGTTCTCGAAGTAGCCTAACCGCATACTCACAATCGGATATTCCTTGATCGAATCGCGACGCTACCGCTTTGATTTCTCGTAATAGCTCTTCCTGCTCTTTGCGGGGAGGAGCAATAATCACCAGATTCGCAATAATCTCGGAGTTCAGTCCTGACAGGATTGCCCCTCGTTTAACAAGACCCAACTGGGTTGAAATATAACCAGCCTCATGCAGAAGTAACTCCAGATAATCAGGGCTCATCATTTGTTCCTGAGCCCTGACTCGGATGGTGTCCGAGTCAATAATTCCTGCTTGCGGTAAAAATGAAACCCTTCGGCAGTTTCCTAAGCTGCCCTTTCTTGTAAGTACGATATCTCCTACCTCAAGGTGGTAGTTCGAGAGCGCGAAATAGCGTTGCTCCGAAATCCATCTATTTCCAGAGGAGAAATCTCCAGAAATAGTGTTTTCCTGACCGTAAACCTTGTATCCCGTATCAGACTCATCAAGCTCAAGCAGCATTCCACCAAATGGCCCCATCTGGATTCCGGTGGCATCAATCACAAGCTGTTTGAGTCGTTTGATTTCCCAATGCACCGGCACCTCGCCCAGCCAATCCACTCCAGAGTCTTTCATCGACACCGTCGGGTCGAGGCCTATGGTGACGGCGTGGGAGATCACGGCCTGGCGCTTTTCCTTGAGCAGCTCGATCAGGCGCTGCTGCTCTTCGATCAGTGCATCGATGCGGGCGGTTTCGTGGTCGAGGAAGCGGGCGATTTGGGTTTGCTCTGCCTCAGGAGGAACACCCAGCACAATATTCTTCATGTCAGAGAAATTGGTGCTCCAAAGGTCAGCAACTATCCCCTTACCCCAACGGTAATACTCCTCTTGAAATAGCTCGCTTCTGAGCAAGTGATGAATAAACGGGCCATGTAGCCCTGTTGGGATCAATACGGTGCAGATCAACGAAACTGAGCCATCCAATGGCGAAAGTCCGGAAGACCCCTTACGGTCAGAGCGGCTATTGATAACGAAATCGCCAGCCAACACCTTTTTTCTATTGTCCCCATCCTGCGTTTTGGCTGCGCTTTCAAGCCGGGGGACAATCCCCAACTTGGTCACTGACAAAGGTTCGAACTCAGTATCACTGGCCCTTTCTCGACGCTCATCGAAGTAACGGCCAAGACGTTTTAGTACCCAGTGCTCAGGTACGTCTCCCAACCAGATAAAGCCTGACGCCTTATATTTCGGATAACTGGGAAACGTCATGCCGACAGCCCCTCAATCATCTGCTTGATGCGGTCGGTGCAGGCTTTCAGGTCGCGGTCGATGTCTGCCAGCGGGCGCGGTGGCTGGAACACGTAGAAGTGCCGGTTAAAGGGAATCTCGAAGCCGACCACACCGACTTCGCCGTCCTGTTCATCACGCCTGCTCTCTTCGATCCAGGCATCCGGTACATGGGGTTTCACTTCGCGCTCGAAGTAGTCATGCACCGACTCGCCCAGCGGCACGTTTTCAAAGTCGCGCAGGCCGCTATCGGCTTCCGGCTGGCCCTTGCTGGTGCAGATATCCGCCTTGGGGTCGCGCTCGCTCAAGCCGCTGAGGATGGCTTTCAGCTCGGGCGTGCTGGGAGATACATCGTGAGCGTTGAGCGTCTTTTTCAGCAACTTGCTGAACTGCTCGCGGTTGCGATGTAGCACGCTGGCATCCATGGTTTGCAGCACGTCAGTCAGGCGTTGCTGAGCCGGCGCGTCCATCTTCTGGATGGCCTTTTCTTCCAGTACCTTTTTAATCCGCTGGCTGCTTGTCTGAAAGCTCAGGCGCAGCGGGCGCTCGACGGTGATTCGCCGGTAGCCGAAGGCTTCGACAGGGAAGATCTTGCTCTGTGCGGTTTCCTCGAAGCGGCCATACAGGCGCACCAGTTCGTCGATCTGCTCCTCGGTGATGTAGTGGCGCTTGCTGCCCAGCGACTTGCGCATCTTGGCAAAGTGCTGGCTGCCGTCGATCAATTGTATCTTGCCCTGGCGCACGGCGGCCTTGTGGTTGCTCAGCACCCACACATAGGTGGCAATGCCGGTGTTGTAGAACATGTCGGTGGGCAGCGCGATGATCGCCTCGACCAGATCGTTCTGCAGCAGGTAACGGCGGATCTCCGACTCGCCCGAACCGGCGCCGCCGGTAAACAACGGCGAGCCGTTGAGGATGATGCCGATGCGCGAACCGCCTTCACGCGGGTCACGCATCTTGCTGACCAGGTGCAGCAAAAACAGCAGTGAGCCATCGGAAACACGCGGCAGGCCGGGGCCGAAGCGGCCGTTGAAGCCTTTGCTGCTGTGCTCGTCGGTAATCTTCTTCTGCACCTTCTTCCACTCCACGCCAAACGGCGGGTTGCTGAGCATGAAGTCGAAATGGCTGTCGGCCAGTTGGTCATCTGACAGGGTGTTGCCCAGCTTAATGCTGGTAACGTCCTGCCCCTTGATCAGCATGTCCGCCTTGCAGATGGCGTAAGACTCGGGGTTGAGCTCCTGGCCATGCAGGGAGACGGTAACCTTTTCGCTGATCGACTGAATGTACTCGTCACCCTCGGAAAGGAAGCCTCCGGTGCCCGCCGTCGGGTCGTAAATGGTGACGATGCGGTTGGGTGCCAGCTTATGGTCTTGATCGGTGATCACCAGCGAGGTGGTCAGATGCACGATATCGCGCGGGGTGAAGTGCTCCCCGGCGGTTTCGTTGGAGCTTTCCGCAAACTTGCGGATCAGCTCTTCGAAGATGATGCCCATGCCGAAGTTGCTGATGCGCTCGGGGCTCAGGTCAGTCGCAGCGAAGCGCTGTACCACCTGATACAGCAGGTTGGCAGCGGAGAGCTGCTGCACGAAGTCTTCAAAGTGGAAGTGCTCGAAGATCTCGCGGGCATCCTTGCTGAAGGACTGCACATAGCTCATCAGGTCGGCGGCGGTCTGGGTGTCGGACAGGGTGCCGAGGGTCAGCTTGGAGGCATTAAAGAACTGCTGACCGGCCGCCCGCAGCAACAAGCGCTCGCGCACCAGGTCGGGCCGGCCTTCCTGCGCACAGGACGCACTGATCACCGCGTCCTTGGTTGGCTCCAGCACACATTCCATGCGCCGCAACAAAGTGAACGGCAGAATGATACGACCGTACTGCGACTGCTTGAAATCACCGCGCAGCAGGTCGGCAATCGACCAGAGAAAGGCGGCCGTCTGGGAATGGTTTTCCGTGTTCACGCAACTGTTCCTTGGCGTACAGGCAAAAACCGCAAGCTTAACCTGTTGAGGGGCTGGCTGTACCGAGCCATAAGCGACTTGTGCAGCGCATAGACTGCGGGAATTGGATCTGCCAGACGTTCCATGACGCGCTGGAATCGCTTCGTCGTCATCCGTTGCCCATTGACCGCTCTGCCTCTGCGCTAAGAAAGACGCACCGTCATCTGCCGACCGTTTCTCGTCGCAGCCGGAGCCTTGCACTTACGCCCTTGATGCCAGATCGTCATCTGACGCTGATTTGCCGCTACCACTGAGTCACCCCGCGAATAGGTCACTCCCTCAGGCGTGGCGTCATACTGGACGTCACCCCTTCACAACGCCAACTACCTGGAAAACCCGTAAAAACGCTGAATCCCAGCATTCATACGGGTTGCAGCAACAACACCCCTTCACAACGCCAATTCCCTGGGAAAAGCTCGTAAACGCTGAAGCCCAGTATTCATGCGGCTTGCAGCGACAACACCCCTTCACAACACCTCTTAACGACACCCCTTCACAACGCCAACTACCTGAAAAAAGCTCGCGAAAACGCTGAACCCCAGTGTCCATGCGGCTTTCAGAGACAACACCTCTTCACGACACCCCTTCAAGCAAATCGGTAAGTTTCTCTATGGGAGGTGAAGCGTCAGACTCCCATAAGCAAGAGATGGGAGGTGAGCCCATTTTTTACGATGTGTCGCGAAGCGGAACCAGGCCCCTCCCAAAAGGCACCTGATCAGAGATTTGGGTTTTCTGAGGTCGAGGCGAGACTGAGCCCACCTACACCGAAGGGGATCCACCATGAATCTGTTCGCGGCCGTTGCTAACCTGATTGCCTCAATCGTCCAACCTACAAAACCGCTTTACACCACAGTGGTATTCTGTGGTTCGATCACGGTGGCTCGTTCGCAGACTGAATCAGCGCCCGCCAGTTGCCGGCGCTAGAACGTTGAATCAGCGTGCGAAACTGCTGTGAATTTCTGTACAGTGAACGAGTCTCTTAGACTCTGATGCCCACCAGCACGGGAGAAGAACATGGATCGGTTTGAGCTACTGATCTACTCAGTGTTCAGCGTGCTCTGCGCCTTGGGGGTAACAGCCGCGATTGGTTACAGGATCGCCGCTTACCTGGACAAGCAGCACGACAACAGCAGACACAGCGGAACACGCCCGAACTCGACTGCCGATTAATTGGATCAAGTGAGCGATCAGGGCACGTTCAAGCACGTGTCAAGTCAAGGAGGATGACACCGTGAGCACAGTTGAATGCCAGTGCTGTAGGAAGATGATGGTTCCGAAGGTGATCACCAGCGCGCCGTTCTACGTCAGCGGAGTCCCCCTAGGCGGCGGTGATCCCGAGTCATCCGTATGTCCCTTCTGCCTGTCGCCGAAATGGATGCTCACCGAGCGCCAGGCTCTGGCCGCTGGCAGGGCCAATGCAGAGTTCTACGGCATTATGGTTCTCGCCCTGGTAAACATCGTTGCCTTCGTCCGCCTCGGAGAGCTGGGGGGCGGGATAGTGCTTGCTGTATCAGTCGCAGCCTTCCTCCTACGCAGCAGAATTATCAGCGCGCTGCAGCAGCGTTTGAGGCGTTAAACCAGCTCGCCTCGCCCCCCTTCAAATTACATTGCTGCAGGCCATCTGATCGCGAACTTTAAGCACCGTGGTGGTGCTGCAATCTGCATGGCGAGCAGTCGCGCGAATACCCAGGCCAGCGCCCAACAGTTCACCGATGCGCTGATGTAGGTTCTTGTCAGCCGGCCGACCTTTGTAAGCGCCGGAGGCTTTTGCCCGCAGAATGCCCTGGGCCTGACGCTCACGACGCTGCTCATAGTCCTTGCGCGCGATAGCCGCCATCATCTCAATCATCATGCCGTTGATAGCGGCCTGCATTCGGTCAGTGAATTCGTCACCAGCCGTGTCTCTCATGCTGTGGTGGCTGGTCGGAAGATCCAGGGCGACAATGCGCAGCCCCTTGGAATCAATCGCAGCCTTGAGTGCCTGCCAATCAGCCACCGGCAATCGGGAAAGCCGGTCGATGCTTTCCAGCAGCAATACGTCCCCCTTGTGGGCGTCCGCTATCAGTCTCAACAGCTCTGCTCGGTCAGTTCTGGCCCCACTGGCGTTCTCGATGTATTGCGCAGCGATGGCTTTGCCATGGTCGGCAGCGAACTGCTGCAGAGTGTCACGGGCGCGATTGGCGTCTTGCTCGGCAGTGGATGCACGAAGGTAGGCGCGTACGAACATGAGATTTCCTTTCGCGTATCAGTTTGGATGGTGTTTTTCGGGCGTATCAGTTAGACCGTTACTTACAAATTCGAGCACCAGGGAAATCTTGCTCTCGGACGTATCAGCTAAGGCATACCCAAAAAGATCGCCGCAGATTTGCGAAAACCCACAGCGATACATCGCAGCAGAATTATTTCCCTACGAAGTAGAACACTCTGCCCTGATTGAAGATTGCCGCAGGGATCGAGTTTTTCCTCAGCCGCTGGCCAGGGTGGTAGATGTAGATCCACTCAGGCAGATGCTGCGATGCAAGCAGCATGGCTTCCGACGTTGTCATGTCGTTCTTGTAGGCATCTAGCGTGAACTGGTTATCACGTATGAATATCGGCCCGTAGCTGAGTGGCGATCTCAGAAAGCTCGGCGATTTAGCAATCTCGTCCCTGTATGCAATCGACCGCTCCGCATAGCTATCTGCCAGGGATACATAGCTGAGGTGATGACCATCAGGATATTTACCGGTCTGCATTCGCAACTTCGATAGGCCATTGGCAAAAACTCTCTTGCGAGCATCTTCGACCTTACGCAATGCGAGAGCAGACGCAGCCTCCGGCGAGCTTGCCTGGTCAGCAGGTACCCACGCTACAACCTGAGTTGCACGCACCGGATCGCTCGACCCACCCAACAGCATCAAGCCCAAGCCAATTCCCGCTGCTGCGCCACCACTCAAGCTTGTAGGTGGCGAAGCGAAGCTAACCGCGCTTAATCCAGCATCCCCGAGCACTGTTCCAGAGCCGCTGGCTGGGCTCGCCCTTTCAACGGCCCCTGCCAACTCGATTGGAACGTCACGCTGCCCTGAAATCCCCATGGCGGTCAGAACATGCATAGCATCCGACCATTTTTCCCTCGGTACATCTCTCGGCTCAGGAAGCTGCGCAGTGCTAGTCCCCCGGGTGCCAGAACACCCAACCAGAAGAGCTACTGTCGCGGCCAGCAAGCCGATTCGGATCGTGGTTGATTTGTTACCCATGGCGCCACTCCCTGTTTTGATTGCCACAGCTTATGAAGGCCCTCTGGAAACCCAACTCCATCTGTACTCGATTTGTGCCGGCTTGGGTTTTCCATGAACTGGCATAGGGTGCTATGCAACTCAATGCACCGGAGATCCACCATGGAATTTCGTCACCTCGGTAACGGGCAGACGTTTCCTCCCATAGCACCCAACGGCCAGATTTACGCCGTACCTGTTACAAAGGAAAACCAAGTAGAAATTTTCTGCCTGACATCTGAAGGAATTGTTGGATGCGGTGTTACGGCCAACTGGGCCGATATCACTGGCGCCTACTACGACGATGAGTCTTGGGAAATCATCCTTCGCAATTACATCGGCAGGGGAATGCGCTTCCGGCGGGGAGTGCCCTGCGGAATCGTCGAAGACGGCCACGAAACTCTCAAAACCAATATCCAAGGGTTCGCAATTCCAGTTTGCGTAATGAGCCGCATCGCATTTGAGCAGAAAAAGCTGCATCCGACGTGACTTTGGCCTTGGGCTTTGAGAGCAGCCAACAATCTGGTTGCGTCATGCGGCTTGGGCATGCCCCTGGTTGGGGGATTTCCAGACTTCTAATTTCCGTCGATTTTGTTGCCTGAAAGCGAAACACAAGCCTGGGAGCCGTCCGTAGGCTGTATCCGAGTAGTCAAAGGGAGTCGGATATGAGCAACAGTACCGTTAGACGCTGTTTACGCGAGCAAGCCGAGAACGACAAATCGATACGTGGCCGCTGCGCACTCGCTACCCCTGAATAACCAGGACTGACGCCCCATGCGCTACGTAACCGTCAGGAAATTTGCTGCCGAGTCTGGCTACAGCGAGGACGCGATCCGCTCCAAGATCCGTGATGGTGTATGGCGGCTTGGTGAGATTTGGTTGAAAGCGCCGGACGGCCGGACGCTTATCGATATGGAAGGATATGAAACATGGGTAGAGGCGGGAGTGGGGTCAGGGCAGTCTCAGACTCGAGCATCGAGATCACGTTCATGTTCCGGGGTGTTAGGTGCCGCGAGCGCGTTGCGCTCAAGCCCTCCGCCACTAATCTGAAGAAGGCCCAGCAGCACAAGGCGGCGATCGAGCATGCCATCGCCCAGGGGACGTTCGACTATTCCGTCACGTTCCCAGGCTCTCCCAGGGCAGCCAAGTTCGCACCGGAAACCAGCCGGGAGACGGTTGGTGGCTACTTGACCAGGTGGCTGGAAGCGAAGAAGAAGCACATCTCCAGCAGCACTTTCGAAGGCTATCGAAAGATCGTCGAGTTGCGACTCGCTCCTTCCCTGGGCCACCATCTTGTCCTCGATCTCAAGCGGAAGATGGTCAAGGACTGGCTGGACAAGCTGCAGGTCGGCAACAAGACCCTGAGCAATATCCAAAGTTGCCTGCGATCAGCCCTAAACGACGCGGTCGACGAGGAGCTGCTGGACACCAATCCGCTGGCCGGCTGGACATACGCCCGTAAGGAAGCGCCGCCGAAGGATGACGACGTGGACCCGTTCACGCCTGAAGAGCAGCAGGCAATTCTTGCCGCCCTCAACGGCCAGACCAAGAACATGGTGCAATTCGCGCTCTGGACGGGGCTCAGGACAAGCGAGCTTGTCGCGCTGGATTGGGGAGATGTGGACTGGGTCCGAGGAGAAGTGATGATCAGCCGGGCAATGACGCAAGCTGCAGGTGGAGAGGCTGAGGTGACCAAGACTACCGCCGGTCGACGGTCGGTAAAGCTACTTCGCCCCGCTCTGGAAGCGCAGACCGATCAGAAGGCGCACACATTCCTGGCTGATCAAGAGGTATTCCAGAACCCGCGCACACTTGAGCGCTGGGCAGGAGATCAGCCGATCCGCAAAACCATGTGGCATCCCGCGATGAAGAAGGCCGGCGTTCGGTACCGACGTCCCTACCAGACCAGGCACACCTACGCATCGATGATGCTTTCAGCAGGAGAGCACCCAATGTGGGTGGCCAAGCAGATGGGGCACAGCGACTGGACCATGATTGCCAGGGTCTATGGTCGATGGATGCCTTCCGCAGACGCTGCTGCTGGGAGCAAAGCGGAGTGCCTATGGTCCAACGAACCGAAGCAAGAAAATCTTGCAAAATAGCTCTTTGCAAGATTTTCTTGCGAGCTATCCTATTCATAGCTATGCTCCGCAACCGAATGGAGGAGCCATGACCGCCCCAGTTATAACCTACCGCTTGCAGCATCTGCGCCGCACTCATTCCCTGACGCAGGAACAGCTTGCGCAGCAGCTTGGATTCAAAGACCGTCAGACTCTTTCTCAAATCGAGAACGGAGAGCGGAAGCTCAGCTCCGCAGAAATGGTTCGCGCATCAGAGATTTTCGGCGTTTCTTTGGATTACTTTACCGACCCATTTGAATTGGCCGGAGAAGGCCATTTTTCTTGGAGGGAGAACGGTACCAAGCCAGAAGCACTAGACGACTTTGAACTTCGTGCAGGGCGATGGATTGCTGCTTATAGACATCTATCTAAGCTCAAAGGAGACGTGATTAACTCGTCTACCCGAAGGGTAGCCCTTAATCACCAGTCCACATTTGAAGAGGCCATTGCTGAAGGCGAAGCAATGGGCAAAGCGCTAGAGCTTGGCAGTATTCCATCGAAAAAACTTGCCGAAGCTCTGGTAGATAAGCTGGATACTCTGGTCCTTGAAGTAGACACCGCACAAGGTATTTCAGGCGCGGCGTGCCGACTCAATCAGCTGAATGCCATTGTTATTAATCGTCAAGAAACTGCTGCGCGACGAAATTACGATATGGCACATGAGCTTTTCCATCTAATAACTTGGGATACAATGCCCCCACCCCGGCTTGATATTGCTGCCCCTACCGATAAAAAGGCAAAACGTGTAGAGCAGTTGGCCGACAATTTCGCTGCTGGGTTACTGATGCCGACAGCACTAATAGAGAAGCTAATTGAGGCTTCAGAATTAGCTAAAGGGCCGGAACTAGTACCTTGGCTTAATTCTCACGCTCAAATGCTGGGGGTAAGCGCAATTGCGCTTCAGTGGCGCCTTGTTAACATGGGTATCATTAACAAAGCCTGCATGGTAAGTGAGGATTTCATCAAGAACAATGGTGACTCCCAGCGTGCAAAGCCTCCAGCTAAATTCGGCAGGAAATTTATGGAAATTATCGGCTGGGGTCTCGACGAAGGACATGTTTCTGTTCGTAGAATTTCGTCCCTTCTGAATGTTACAGTCGATGAGCTCGCAACAATTTTCGAGAATCACGCCCTACCGATTCCGTATGACCTTTGAGGATACCAATGTTCGAGAAGGACCAAATCGTACTTATCGATACGAACGTGATACTTGAAGCTCATCGAGTGAGCTGCTGGAACACTCTCTCAAGCTATTTCAGACTCACAACGGTAGAGACTGTAGTGCAAGAGACTCAGACTGGCTTCCAAAACAGAAGTCCTGGGCAAACTATCCAGCTGGCACCACTCCGCGCCTCATTTCATCACATCGAGGATGTTAAGGATCTTGACAGGGCTCAGTTTGCCGCTGACCACCCTGGCGTGCTCCTCGACCCAGGTGAGCGCGATCTCGTCATCTACGCGGGTTCGATTGACCCCAAAACGGTTTGGTTTCTCAATAGCCCCGACATGGCCGCAGTTAGATACTGTCACGAAAACAAGTGGCTTGATCGCGTTGTGTCTCTCGAGGCGATGAACAGGCATATCCAGGCCCACACCACATCCAGCCTTCGTGACAATTTTACGGAGAGCTGGCTTAGCAGCCGGCGAACTCGTTTGAAGCTGAATAGTTTATGACAGCTTAATGCCAGCTTTATGGCCACAAGCCGCATAGACAAAGTGCCGGCTGCGGGTTCAAATCCCCCCGGCTCAAGAAAGATGTGACACTAGCCCCCACGACTCTCTTTTTCGCACCGTGTTTCCAGCCCTTTGTTCGCGCCGCTTCCTCCAAGTATCTCGCCCAGTGAACCTGCCGCATCCCCCCAAAAAATCCACGCCCCCCCTCACCTTTTTCATTGCACCCCGCAGCAATAAATCCTACCGTGCATGTCGTTTTTGGATATGGAGGCTAAGGATATGGCCCAACTCTTCCCCGCACTAAGTGCCTGCCGCTTCGACGCCCCAGGCGAAAAACGAATCGCCGAACGACTCGAAAAAAAGCTCTCAGACCACTGGTTGTGCTGGTTCAACGTGCCAGTCGGGCCAAAAGGCCTGCAACCTGATTTCGTCCTCCTGCACCCCAAAATCGGGCTGCTAGTGCTTGAGGTCAAAGACTGGAAAATCACTTCGCTGATCTCGATGACGGCCAGCGATGTAAAAAAATACGATGACGGCCAGGAAAAAACCGTCATCAACCCGCTGGCCCAAGCCCGCAAAAATGCCTTTGAAACGGTCCAGGCATTGGAAAAAGACAGCGCCTTAACCCAAGGTGCTGGGGCTTACCGGCCTGGCAAACTCATCATGCCGTACAGCTGGGGGGTGGTCCTCACCGAGATCACTCGCAAAGAGTTCGATGCAAAGAAGCTCGGCGCAGCGATGGAAGGCACGCGGGTAATCTGCAAAGACGAAATGTACGAAACTGCAGACAGCACGGTATTCGAACAGCAGGTGTGCAAGATGCTCGTACATCAGTTCCCGGTGCATTTGCAGCCGGAGCAAATTGACCGAGTGCGCTACCACCTGTTTCCCGAGATTCGGTTAAACCCGGCACGTGCTCAGTTCGGGTTGTTCAGTGAACAAGATGCTCCCCTTCCCAGCCTGCTTAAGGTGATGGACCTTCAGCAAGAGCAGCTGGCACGTTCCATGGGCGATGGCCATCGGGTGATCCACGGTGTCGCCGGTAGCGGTAAAACCATGATCTTGGTCTATCGCTGCTTGTACCTAGCCCGCGTAGCTACCAAACCGGTTTTGGTCTTGTGCTTCAACAAAACGCTTGCCGCGCGTTTGAGCCAAGTACTGCAGCAGCACCGTCAGGACCACAAGGTTACGATTATGGGCTTCCATGCCTGGTGCCACGGTTTACTGACCAATGCAAAGCTAAGTCTTCCTGAAATGAAAGGGGCGAAGTTCGTTCAAGCATTGGAAGAAGAAGTGCTTCGGCACATGGAAAGCGGCGCCCTAGCCCCAGAGCAATACGCCGCCATCCTCATTGACG
This sequence comes from Pseudomonas sp. NGC7, assembly GCF_047159675.1. NCBI lineage: Bacteria > Pseudomonadati > Pseudomonadota > Gammaproteobacteria > Pseudomonadales > Pseudomonadaceae > Pseudomonas > Pseudomonas sp. NGC7. The sequence goes on from NZ_BAAFZY010000001.1 coordinate 5,475,952, forward strand.
AAGGGCATGACTTTAAACCCGAGTGGTTTCGCTTGGTCGTCCATCAGGTGGATCGCGAGCGTGAAGACCTGTTGGTACTGTATGACGACGCTCAAGCCATCTATCGCGGCAAGACGACGGGCACGGCCAAAATGGCGTTCAGCTTTGCCAGCGTAGGCATCAAGGCCTCTGGCCGGACCACAGTGCTGCGTACCAATTACCGCAACACCCTAGAAGTACTCTCGGTGGCCCATGCTTTCTCCAAGGATCTGCTAAGCGCACGTGATGCCGAAGACGATCATGTACCGGTGCTTGCACCTCAAAGTGCGGGGCGTCGGGGTGAGATGCCACAGCTTTTAAGCTTCTCTCAGCCAGCACAAGAAGCACAGTGCCTGGCGATGAGGTTAAGGGCAGAACATGAAAACGGCAGAGCCTGGGAAGACATGGCGGTGATTTACCGACATACCAGTCAAGCCATCTGGGTTGAGGAGGCGCTAAAAGCGGCAGGTATTCCGTACACCAGTGCTAGGGTGATCTCTCAGCGTACAAAGCTCTATGCCGAAAACTCGGTAAAAGTCGTCAGCATGCATTCCAGCAAAGGGCTGGAGTTTGGTTTTGTGATGATCCCGCGCCTGCATGAAATGCCAGGAAAAGGTGAGGATGAGGCCGACGAGATGCGCTTGCTGTACGTGGCGATGACACGGGCAGTTGATCGCCTGGTGATGAGCCATCAAGGCCAGTCAGGGTTCACCGAGCGTCTTGGGGAGGCGGTGGCCCAGGTAAAAGCCAGCCTTTAGGCAGCTGCTTAAATCAGTACCACATTCACCATGCGTGAAGGAGCCAACGTAAGTGCCCGCCATACGGCGGGCACTTCACAATCCAGAAATCGCCTTACCAGCTATAACTCAACTTAGCCGTAACCTCCCGCCCCGGGTTGTAATAATTCGCCGTCCCCGACCCCACCACATGCTGCTCATCAAACAGATTGCTCACATTCAGCGCAAGGTCGGTCCCCTTGGCAATCTTGTAATTCAAAGCCGCATCAAACAGCGTGGTCCCATCGCTTTTCTTGGTATTGGCCGCGTCCATGTAATAGGCCCCCACATACCGCGCCCCCAGCCCAACGCTCACGTCAGTATCAGGAATGCTGTAGTAGCTCCAAAGCGAGGCAGAATGCTTCGGCGCCGTGGTGAATTCCTTACCCTTCAGCGACGAGCCGTCATACAACGACCCACGCAGCACTTCAGACTCCATATACGAGTAAGCCCCGATCACGCTGATGTCTTGCGTCACCTGCGCCTTGGCTTCCAGGTCCAGGCCGCGCACGCGAGACTCACCCACTGTCTGCTGCTCGATGATGCCGCTCGGCAACACCACGGCAATGGTGACGTTCTCCTGCGTCAGGTCATAAACAGCCGCAGAGAACAACGCATCCATCCCCATGGGCGAATACTTCACGCCCACTTCGTACTGCCGGCCCGTTTGCGGGGTAACGCCAACCTGTGGCGGCGAAACGGATTCCACCATGCTCACGTAGGTCGACACTTCATCGTTGACGATATAGGTCAACGCACCGCGGTAGGAGGTTTCGGAGAAGCTGTCGTTTTCACTCGTGGCGCCGCCGATGTACTCCTTGCTGGACAGGTCCATGGAGTCGTTACGCACACCGGCAGTTGCAATAACGCGGTCGTAGAACGACAAGTTCTGCTGCAGGAAAACAGCCTTGGTCGTGGCGTCGTTCTTTTTGCGGGTATACGGCGAGATATCGCCCGGCACGCCGGTGAAGATTGGGTTGGCGATATCGATGGAAGGCGCCAGGCCATAGACGGAGCTTTGCTTGGTGGTGGAGTCGAGGTACTCCACGCCCACCAGGGTGCTGCTGTCGATGTGCTCGAACTGGGCATCGTATTGCAGCATCAGGTTGCCGTTGAGTTGGTCGGCATCGCTGTCGGTACCAAACACGTAGCGTGGGATCGTGGTGCCAACACGCGTAGGGCTGTCGCTCAGGTAGGCGTAGCCGAAGTCATCGCTCAGCTCGCTGTAACGCAGGTTGCTGCGCAGCACGAAGCCGTTGTCGAAGTCGTGGGTGATGTTACCGCTGAGGCTGGTGCGCTCGACGTTGTGGAAGTTGTAGCTGGGCTCACCGTAAAAATCGCTGCGGTCGTATTCCTTGTCCAGCGGGTAGCCACCGCTGTTGGGCGAGCTGTCGGTTTTCAGGTAGTCCAGGATGACGGTGGCCGAGGTGTAGTCGGTCGGCGCCCAGGTCAGGCCACCCATCACGAAGCGGTTGTCGTCTTGCGAGTGGTCGTACTCGCGGTCGCTGTTCTGCATCTTGGCGGTGAAGCGGCCGGCGACGGTTTTTTCGTCGTTCAGCGCATCGCCAACATCGATGCCGGTCTCGGCATGGTCGTAGGAGCCGTAAGTGACGTAGCCCTGGCCGAACTGCTCGAAGCGGGGCTGTTTGGTCACGAAGTTGACCGAGCCACCGGGGTCGGCCGGGCCGAACAGGGTGGAGTTGGCGCCGCGCAGAATCTCGATGCGCTCGTAGGCGTAGGGGTCTTCGCGCACACCGCGCATCGAGCTTAAGGTCAGGCCGTCGCGGTAGGTGGTGGCCTGGAAGCCGCGGATCTGGAAGTAGTCGTTGCGGTCGTCCGAGCCGTAGAAGTCGCTGATGACGCCTGGGGTGTAGAGCAGGGCCTCTTCGGTGGTGCTGACGCTGCGCTGCTCCATTTCCTTGCGGGTAACCACCGACACCGACGCGGGCGTGTTGAGGATGCTGGTCGCGACTTTGCCACCCACCCACAGCTCTTTGGCGACCACCGAGTCGGCATCGTCGTCAGCGCTGGCCTTAACCTTGGCATTGATGATGACGGGCGCCAGGCGATAGTCCTCGGTCGCGCCAAGTTCGAGCGGGCCGGCAGGCTTGGTTTGCGCAATGATCAGGTAGGCATTCGGGCCTTGCTGCTCTGGCTGCAACTCGGTCCCCTGCAACAATGACGACAGTGCTGCCGACGTCTCGAGCGTGCCTTGGACGCCTTGGGTCGTGCGGTTGCCGATGCTCTGCGCATCGTAAGACAGGCTGATGCCCGCCTGGCGCGCAAAGCGGTCGAGCGCCGGCGCCAGCGGCCCCCCCGGGATGTTCCACTGCTGCAGTTGGTTGTTGTGATCAGTGGCCAAGGGTTGCGCAAGCGACGGCAAGGCATAGCTGCTGACAACCAACCCCAAGAAAGCGCCGTGCAGGGCACGATTCAAGGGGTGGCGCTGTGGAACCGGGGTCGAACTCATTTTCTCGCTCCGTGGAGTGCTGGCAGACTGGCCTGTATTCCGGCCTTCTCTACAGGCCGAACGAGAATGAGAAAACACCTCATTTATTTTCAGGTTTCTGCGCAGCACACGTCACACGCGCGCTATTGAGACTCCTACACCGCCGTCGAGGCTTACCGTGCGCCCGCTTCCACCGTTGAATGTGCCCCGTCGTCGCGGTCATTCAACTTCAGAATGTGCTCTTTGATGGAAGTACCCGCCAGGCTGACGAACGTCATATAAAAGTCCTTACCCAGATGCAGCAATGGCGAGCCTTTCAAGGAGTCGGCGGCAGCCCTTAATGTAAATACCCCGAATTGTTCCGCGATGCTTTCGATGCTGCGCGTACGCTTGGAGGGCTCGTCATAGGGCTTCTGATACCAGGTGGCGATTTGGTAGTCGACATCTTCTCGTTCAAACACCGCATACACATGGCTGACCAGGGCTATGCTGGTTTCGCGAATCAAGCCAGGGTCGACATTGTGTTGTTCAAGCAGCGCTTCGATGGGCTGGTTCATGACAAACAGCAGGTCTGCATTCGTATAACCGGGCATCGGAGGGAACACGCCGGGAGGCAGTTCGATGGTTGGGGCAGGTACGTCGTCATTGTGCATGTGAAGCTCCTTCTTCAGCCTGAATTGGCGCGCAGTCAATGACATTTGCCAATTGAATTAGTTGCGCGTCAAGAAGAAACAATCGCATTGCGCCCACGGCCTCATCACTAGCCTCTGTACGGAAAGTTCTGTGGGAGCAACTGTCTTGCGCAATTTCTACAAATCTACGCATTGTGGGAGCGGGCTTGCCCCGCGAACACCGGCGAAGCCGGTGCCATGCACCGCGTAGCCCCATTCGCGGGACAAGCCCGCTCCCACAACGATGGATGACCCTACTTTTCGTACAAAACCTAGCCTTCGGTTATACGTGCATCCTGCAGGGCCGGCAGGGGTCGGCTCAGTAACACGCCGACCAGCACCGCGAACAGCAACGCCGCGACGCCCGCCACGTGCAACACGGCTTCAAACCCTCCGATGAAGGCCTGGCGGGCCAAGGGCGCCACTGCCTCACGCAGGCCAGGGTCCAGCACGGCTAAAGCCGCCTGCAGGTCGCCCGCGGCAACGCGCGTGGCCATCGTGGCAACCTCGCCCAAATGCGCGGGCGCCACGGCGGCCATGGCCTCGTGCAGCAGTTGGCCGCTACGGGCCGCCAGCACGCCGCCGAGCACACCGATGGCCAGCACGATCGCGCCGAAGCGCGTGGTGGTGCTCAGCCCCGAGGCCATGCCGGTACGCTCACGGGGCACGCAGGCCATGATGTTCTTCTGCGTGTCGCCATTGAGCAGCCCTGCCCCCGCGCCCAGCACCACGCTGGCCAGGGCAAAAGCGGTGTAGCCGCCGTAGCCAGCGGCCCAGGCACACAGCAGGTTGCCTGCGCCCACCAGCAGCAGGCCAAGGGCGAACACCTGGGCCGGGCTCAGGTGAGTGGCCAGGCGCATGCCCAGGCGGGGTGTCAGCAGCATGGCCACGGCGAACGGCAGCATCCCCGCCCCCGCCGCCAGGGCCGACAGTTGCAGGCCGTTTTGCAGGTAGAGCGGCAGCAGGGTCATCATCACCTGGGCACAGGCCGCATAGCCAAACATGCCCAACAGGGCCCCCACGAAACGCCCGCTGCGCATCAGCCGCAGGTCGATCATCGGCCGTGTCTGGCTGCGTTCGACCATGATGAACAGGCCGAACAGGAATGCGCTGATCACCAGCCGCGCCAGGGTCTGGGCGCTGCCCCAACCGACTTGGTTGGCGTCGATCATTGCCCAGATCAGGTAGCCCAGGCTGCCTGCGAAGGTCAGGCTACCCCAAGGGTCGAGGCGTGCTGCGGCGCTGTCGCGGGACGGCTCGACGCTGCGCAGTACCATCACGGCCAGCACCGCGACCAATGGCAGGTTGATATAGAAGATCCAGCGCCAGCCCAGCGTGCTGGCGATCACCCCGCCGAGCAGCGGCGCGAAGGTGATGGTGGCGCCCATGCAGGCGCCCCAGAAGGCCCAGGCGCGCAGGCGTTCCTGGGGTTCATGGAAGCGGTGGCCGATGGCGGCGAGTGCCGAGGTCAGCAGCATGGCGGCGCCGATGCCCTTGGCCGCTCTGGCCAGGTTGAGGAACATTAAGCTGGGGGCTGCGCCGCAGGCCAGCGAGGCGATGCCGAACACCGCCAGGCCGATCAGCAGCAGGCGGCGTCGGCCAAAGCGGTCGGCCAGGCTGCCGGCGGGCAGCAGGCAGGCGGCGAAGGCCAGCAGGTAGGCGCTGACCACCCATTCGATATCGGCGAACGCGCCGGACAAATCGCGGGCGATGCTGGGCAGGCTGACGGCGACGATGTTGGTGTCGAGGATGATCAGGGCGCAGACCAGTGAGGCGGTGAGCAGGGTGAAGCGCGGGGAAGCGGGCGTGGGCATGGCAAGGCTCCGAAGGCGGGCTGGATCTTTGGGGCCGCTGCGCGCCCCTTCGCAGCACAAGGCTGCTCCTACAGGTGCAGCGCATGCCTTGGGTGCTGCGCTGTACCTGTAGGAGCAGCCTTGTGCTGCGAAGGGGCGCGCAGCGGCCCCGGCAATATCACTCACAGCACCGATACCTTTGCCGCCATGGCACCAGCCTTGTAGTGTTGTCTTCACCCTAACGCCATCAGCCCCACGGCTTGTTAGCCACAGTGGCCCGCGTCATTAGCTTGCAGGTAACACCGCATGGAAATCCGCCATTTCCGCTACTTCCTCTGCGTCGCCCAGCACGGCCATTTCACCCGTGCCGCAGAACAGCTGGGCATCGCTCCGCCTACCCTAAGCCGGCAGATCCAGGACATGGAACGCGAGCTGGGCGTGCGCCTGTTCGAGCGCAGCCAACGCGAGGTGAACCTCACCGCTGCAGGCCAGGCATTGCTGATCGAAGCCGAGCAGGCCGTACGCCAGTTCGATGCCGCACAACTGGGTGCGCAGCGTGCAGGGCGCGGCGAAAGCGGGCGTATCGAGATGGGCTATGTAGCCTCTGCCGCGTATTCGGGCATGCTGCAGCGGCAGGTGACCGGCTTTAGCGAAAGCCACCCAGACGTACGCCTGAACATCCGCGAGTTGCCCATGGCGGAGTTGCCTGGACAGGTGCGCGATGGCCTGCTCGACCTCGCCTACGTGCGCTCGCCGATGGAGCTGCCGGAAGAACTGGAAACCATCGCCCTGCACCAGGAAGGTTTCGTTCTCGCCCTGCCGGCCAACTCGCGGATCAATGAGTTGCCACAGATCCCTGCATCACGCCTGGCCAATGAGACCTTCATCCTCCCCGAGCAGATTTCCGGCACGCTCGAAGTCTCGGCACAAGGTGGTTTCGTGCCACGGCTCGGCCCGCAACCTGGGAGCCTGGTCGCGGTCATCACCTTGGTTTCGTTGGGCCAGGGCATCGCCGTGGTGCCGGAGTCGGTCGTGCAGCGCATCAGCCTGGCGCAGGTGAATTACCGGCGTATCGCCGATTGCCAGGCCAGCTCATGGCTGAGCCTGATTCATCGGCGTTTCGAAAAGGCACCTGCGGTGATCAGGTACATCGAGATGATGCGCTGATCCCCCGCAGTAAACGTCTCACCCCATCGCCTGTATTGGGGCCGCTTTGCGGCCCATCGCGGCACAAGGCCGCTCCCACAATGTTCGCGCATGCCCTGTAAATAGGGCATAACGCGGTCGGTGTGAGAGCGGCCCCGGCATTCTTAAGTGAACAGGGGTGAGACTTTTGGCTTGGACGATTAAGCCGATCCCCTCACCGACCGCGCCGCCACTGCCTGCGTATGCCCCCGCGATGTGACTATCCCCAGGAAGGAAATCACGATCGCCAGGCCCAGTGTCGAGCTCACTTCCACCCGGTGCTCAGGCGTATACATCATCACCGCCAGCGCCGCGGCGATGAAGATGATCACCGCCCAGGTCAGCCATGGGAACAGCCACATGCGGAACTTCAGTTCGGCGTTCTCGCGCTCCAGGCGACGGCGCATGCGCAGCTGGGAGATGGCGATGACCATGTACACCAGCAGGGCGATGGCGCCAGAGCTGGCCAGCAGGAACTCGAACACGCCTTTGGGGGCGAAGTAGTTGAGGATGGCGATGGCCGCACCGATCAGGGTACTGCCAAATACCGCCGAACGCGGCACGCCGACCTTGGAGGTCTTGTTGAGGAAGGCCGGTGCGTCACCGCGCTTGGCCAGCGAATACATCATCCGCGAGGCGATGTAGATCGACGAGTTCATGCAGCTGGTCACGGCCACCAGCACCACCAAGTCGACCATGAAGGCTGCGTTGGGGATGTTCATGATCTCCAGCGCACGCTGGTAGGAGCCCACCACCGCCAATTGTGGATCGTTCCACGGCACCACCGAGATGATCACGAAGATCGACAGGATGTAGAAGGTGCTGATCCGCCAGATCACCGAGCGGGTGGCCTTGGCGATGTTGCGGGACGGGTCGCTGGACTCGGAGGCGGCGATGGTCACGGCCTCGGTACCGATGAAGCTGAACATCACGGTGATGAAGGCACCGATGACGGCAGACCAGCCCTTGGGCGCGAAACCGCCGTGCTCAGCGACCAACGTGCTCAAACCGCTGACTTCTCGGTTTGGCAGCCAGCCCATCAAGGCCGCGAAGCCCAGGCCGATGAAGCCGAGGATGGCGGTGACCTTGAGAATCGCGAACCAGAACTCGAACTCGCCGTACTTGGCCACGCTGAACAGGTTGGTACCTGCCAACAGCAGCACCGAGGCCAGTGCGAAGATCCAGCTGTCCACTTGCGGGAACCAAGCGTTCAGTACATGCCCCGCCGCCAGTGCCTCGATGGGGATGACCAACACCCAGAACCACCAGTACAACCAGCCAATGGTGTAGCCAGCCCAGCGGCCAATGGCCTGGTCGGCGTAGGTGGAGAAGGACCCAGTATCAGGGTGCGCGACGGCCATTTCGCCGAGCATGCGCATGACCAGCACCACCAGGGTGCCGGCCACGAAGTAAGAAATTATGGTGGCTGGCCCGGCCGCGGCAATCGCGTGCCCGGAGCCTACGAATAGTCCTGCACCGATAATGCCCGCGATGGACAACATCGTTACATGACGCGGCTTGAAACCTTGTGCAAGGTTGCCATCAGATCCCACGGTGTTCATTGATCTTGTTCTCTTTTTGCTGACACAAGGAAGGACGGGGGGCAGGCGTAGGCGAACATTATCTCCTAGAGAGTCCATCGGAATGACACATCACTCACGCGCTGTTGTTGGCCTTTTGCACGCATTCAGAGCAACGCACCAGCAGAATTCGAGGTCCATTTAAGCCCCGTAAGGCGTAGGAAAATTACACGAGAACGTCCCGCAGGTGTGCGATCACGACAACGCTTTTCCATTCCCGCCAGATGTCGCGATTGGCATGTCCAAACGCGCCATCGGGCCGTCTGAAGCTATCGTTTTTCATTTGGGTGTGCATCGCCCTGCAACGCTTGCTGCATGGTCAGGGCTCTGATTCTTGCACTGTAGGAGCAGCCTTGTGCTGCGAAGAGGCCGGTGAACACAGCAGAGATTCACTGTGTGTTCACCGGCCTCTTCGCAGCACAAGGCTGCTCCTACAGAGAGGGTGTTGGGCGCTTGGGTAGCGCGCTAGAAAGGGCTCAGCGCACCAGGCATGGGCGCTTGTTGTCGAACTGCCAGCCCGGTATCAGAAACTGCATCGCCACGCTGTCATCCCGCGCCCCGAGGCCCATGTTGCGGTAGCACTCGTGCGCCTTGGCCAGTTGGTCTTCATCGATCTCCACACCCAGCCCTGGGCGCGCCGGCACGCGCACATGGCCGTCGACGATACGCAGCGGCTCCCGTGTCAGGCGCTGGCCGTCCTGCCAGATCCAGTGGGTGTCGATGGCGGTGATTTCGCCCGGTGCGGCGGCAGCCACTTGGGTGAACATGGCCAGGGAGATGTCGAAGTGGTTGTTCGAGTGCGAGCCCCAGGTTAGCCCCCAGTCATTGCACATCTGCGCCACCCGCACCGAGCCCTGCAAGGTCCAGAAGTGCGGGTCGGCCAGCGGGATGTCCACCGATTGCAGCTGAATCGCATGGCCCATCTGCCGCCAGTCGGTGGCGATCATGTTGGTGGCAGTAGGCAGCCCCGTAGCCCGACGGAACTCGGCCATCACCTCGCGGCCCGAGTAGCCGTTTTCGGCACCGCAGGGGTCTTCGGCATAGGCCAGCACGTCGTGCTTGTCACAGCACAAGGCGATGGCCTCTTTAAGCGACCAGGCGCCGTTCGGGTCGAGGGTGATGCGCGCATCGGGGAAGCGTTCGGCCAGGGCGGTCACTGCCTCCATCTCTTCCTCACCGCGCAATACGCCACCCTTGAGCTTGAAGTCACTGAAGCCATAGCGCTGCCTGGCGGCTTCGGCCAGGCGCACGACCGCGTCCGGGGTCAGGGCCTTCTCGTGGCGCAGGCGGAACCAGTCATCGTCCGCCTCCGCTTCGCTGCGGTAGGCCAGGTCGGTCTGCTGGCGGTCGCCGATGTAGAACAGGTAACCGAGCATCTTCACCGCCTCGCGCTGCTGCCCTTCGCCGAGCAGTGCGGCCATGGGCACGTTCAGGTGCTGGCCAAGCAGGTCGAGCAATGCAGATTCGATGGCTGTCACAGCGTGCACGGTGATGCGCAGGTCGAAGGTCTGCAGGCCGCGGCCGCCGGCATCGCGGTTGGCGAAGGCCTGGCGCATGGCGTTGAGCACGCGCTGGTAATGGCCGATGGGCTGGCCTACGACCAGGCTGCGGGCATCCTCCAAAGTCTGGCGAATGTTCTCGCCACCCGGCACCTCGCCCAGGCCGGTGTTGCCCGCGCTGTCGCGCAGCACTACCACGTTGCGGGTGAAGTACGGGCCATGGGCGCCACTGAGGTTGAGCAGCATGCTGTCGTGGCCAGCCACCGGGATCACGCGCAAATCGGTGACCACGGGGGTGGTGGTGTGAACGGCGGGAGTCGTCTGCATGTTCATGGTTTTATCTCGCAGTCATCAGTGGGTCTGGCCCAGGGCCGAAGGCGCCTTGAGCTCATCGGAAGGAGCGCCCTTTGGGCGAGTGCGTACGAAGAACACGGCGATGGCCGCCAGCACCGAGGTCACCGCCAGGCCATACAAGCCGCCCTGGATCGAGCCGGTCTGCTGCTCGAGCAGGCCGAAGGTGGTGGGGGCCACGAAACCGCCGAGGTTGCCGACCGAGTTGATCAGGGCAATCACTGCCGCCGCGATGCGGGCGTCCAGGTAGCCCTGGGGGATCGGCCAGAACAGCGACGAGGCCGACTTGAAACCGATGGCGGCAAAACAGATGGCGACAAAGGCGAACACCGGCCCACCGGTGGTGGACATGAACATGCCGATGGCGGCGACCACCAGCGCGGCGGCTACCCAGGCCTGCTGGAACTTCCAGCGTGCCGAGCCGGACGCGAAGGCGTACATCGCCAGGATCGAGATCAGCCAGGGGATCGAGTTGAAGAAGCCAACCTGCAGGTCGCTGAGGTCGCCCATGCGCTTGATGATGCTCGGCAGCCAGAAGGTCGCGGCATAAATGGTCAGCTGGATGCAGAAGTAGATCAGGCAGAACAGCACGATCTGGCGGTCTTTGAGCAGGCTCCAGGCCGAGGTCTTGACGCTACCGACGGCCTCCCGCTCACGCTGCTCGCGGTCGATGGTGTGCACCAGCGCATCCTGCTCGGCCTGGCTCAGCCACTTGGCATCCTGCGGCTTGGAGTCGAGCCAGAAGAACACGAAGAAGCACAGCGTTACCGAGGCCATGCCCTCGATGAACAGCATCCACTGCCAGCCATGCAGGCCAAGGCCCTGGATTTGCATCAAGGCCCCGGCCAGCGGGCCGGAGATCAGCGACGCCAGTGCCGAGCCGCTGAGAAAAATCGCAATCGCCTTGCCGCGCTCGGCGCCGGGCAGCCAACGGGTGAAGTAGTAGATCACCCCAGGGAAGAACCCGGCCTCGGCGACGCCCAACAAAAACCGCAGCACATAGAACTGGGTTTCGGTCTGGACAAAGGCCATGGCCGTGGCCACCAGCCCCCAGGTGAACATGATGCGGGTCAGCCACAGCCGAGCGCCGACACGCTGCAGGAGCATGTTCGAGGGCACTTCGAACAATGCGTAGCCGATGAAGAACAGCCCGGCTCCAAACCCATAGGCAGCAGCACTGATGCCCAGGTCGCTTTCCAGGTGCGGGCGGACGAAGCCGATGTTGACGCGGTCGAGGTAGTTGACGATGAACATGATGACGAACAGCGGCAGGACGTGGCGCTTGACCTTGGCCACGGCACTGGCCAGAGCGTCGCCATCATTCCCGGCAGACGGAGCGAGGGTGTCGTTCACTTGCGGATCTCCCACTAGTTGTTTTTATGCGGGTTGTCTGACATGACAGTGGGGTGGAGCATATGCCCCGCGCAGTTGTACGACAAGATCGATAAAGTCGATAAAATTGTAAAATACAAGCTGTAAAAATGAGTATTTGCTGCGAACGTTCAAAAACAACCGAGCACGATGCGGCCTTCTCGATCAGAAAAATAAGCGGAAATTATTTTTGTGTTTTAACTTGTCGTACAAGCTATCGATACCACGGAGCACACCATGGACTCAGCACACCCCCGCGTGCGCGGCCACAGCCGCGCTCACGACCTGGTCTCCAGCCTGACGCAGCAGATTTTGCTGGGCACCTTCAAGCCAGGCGACAAGCTGCCCTCGGAAAACACCCTGGTGCGTGAACATGGGGTCAGCCGCACCGTGGTGCGCGAAGCCTTGTCGAAGCTGCAGGCCTCAGGGCTGGTGGAGCCCCGCCACGGGATCGGTACCTTCGTGATAGAGCGCCAGCCCCAGGCGGGGCTGCGCGTTGGCGCGGAAAACGCCGCCAGCGTGCGCGACCTGCTGGAATTGCGCATCGGCCTGGAAGGCCAAGCCGCCGCCCTCGCCGCAGTGCGCCGCAACGACGGGCACGTGGCACGCATGCGCCAGGCGCTGGACGACTATCAAGATTTGGCGGCCGCTGGCGACAGTTGCATCGAGGCCGACCGGCGCTTTCACCTGCTGATCGCCGAGGCCACCGGCAACCTGTACTTCAGCGAAATGATGGCCCAGCTCGGCAGCGGCCTGATCCCCCGCAACCGCATGGCCCTGGCCGAACGCGCCGGCGCCAAGCTGGCCAGGCATGCGTACCTGGCCAACCTGGAGCATGAGGCGATACTCAATGCCATCCGCCGCCAGGACCCGGATGCGGCACGGGCAGCGATGTGCCTGCACCTGTCCAACAGCCGCGACAGATTACTGCCCGACTAGGGGCCGCGATGCGGCCCATTCGCGGGCAAGCCCGCTCCCACCCGAACCGTGTAGCACCCAAGGCTAGCACCGCACCCGTGTAGCACCGAAGGCTAGCGCCGCACCCGTGTAGCCTCCAAGGCTAGCGCCGCACCTGTGGGAGCTGGCTTGCCAGCGATGAGGCCGGACAAGGCAATCGGACTCACAGGTGCGATTACCAGGTCAGGCAGATCTTGCCGAAATGCCGATTGCTCTCCTGGTAGCGAAACGCGTCGACGATCTGCTCCAGTTCGAAGTGCTTGTCCACCACCGGCCGCAGGCCATTGGCATCGATCGCCCGCACCATCGCCTGCTGCTGTGCACGGCTACCGACCAGCACGCCCTGCAGGCGGATTTGCCGCACCAGTGCCTGAACCAACGGCAACTGCCCCGCTACCCCGGTGAGAATGCCGATCAACGACACATGCCCGCCGATGCGCGTGGCAATCATCGACTGCTCCAGGGTCGCCGGCCCGCCCACTTCGATCACATGGTCGACACCGCGGTTGTGGGTCAGCTCACGCACCTTCTCACCCCAGGCCGGGGTGCTCTTGTAGTTGATCAGGTGGTCGGCGCCGAGGGCCTTGAGGCGCTCGAGTTTGGCATCGCTGGACGAGGTCGCGATCACCGTGGCACCCGCCAGCTTGGCAAACTGCAAGGCGAAGATCGACACCCCGCCCGTGCCCTGCACCAGCACGGTATCGCCGGGCTTGAGGTGGTCATCGCTCATCAAGGCCCGCCAGGCCGTCAGCCCTGCGGTGGTCAGCGTGGCTGCCTCCGCATGGCTGTAACCCTTTGGCGCCAGGGTGAAGGCCGTGGCGCGGGCAGTAACTTGTTCACGGGCGTAGCCGTCGAGGCCATCGCCGGGCACCCGGGCAAACCCTTCGACATTGGCCTGGCCGTCGAGCCAGTCTGGGAAGAAGGTACTGACAACGTTGTCGCCCACCTGGAACTCGCTGACACCCGGCCCCACTGCCGTGACCTCGCCGGCGCCGTCGGCCATGGGGATGCGCCGCTCGCTCGGCCCCCACATGCCGCTGACCACGGCGAAGTCGTGGTAGTTGAGGGAACTGGCGTGCAGACGCACAGTGATTTCGCCGGCCTGTGGCGCAGGCGCCTCGCAGGTGCCGACCTGGACGTTGTCGTAGCCGCCGCCAGGTTGGACGTAGATGGCCTTGCTGCTCATGGCTGGGTCTCCATTCAGGGAAAAACTGCGGTTCAGCATAGCCAGTGCAGGCTGCCTCCTCCCGTGTGGGAGCGGGTTTACCCGCGAAGAGGCGCACACGGCCAACACAAAAAATCAGCCAAGCATCGCGCGCAACGCTCGGCAATCCGCCGCATGCCAATCCACCAGATGCGGCCACGGGTTATCCGGCAAGTTGACCAATACGGTACGCGCCCCGGCCGCACGCCCACAATCCAGGTCAAACCGATAGTCACCCACCATCACCAGTTCGCTGGGCGCCACACCCCACGCCTCTGCAATCTTCAGCAGGCCATCCGGGCTAGGCTTGGGTTCGGCCTCATCACGGCCAAGCACATGCTCCACCGGGAAGCAGTCAGCCAGGCCGATGGCCTCCAGGGTGACATGCGCCAACTCCCGGGCATTGCGGGTCAGGATCGCCAGACGGCAGCCACGCCCGGCCAGTTCGCGCACCAGCTCCACCGCCCCCGTCGCGGCCGTCGAAGCCAGCGCCAGGTCGCGTTCATGCTCCAGCAGCCAGGCGTGCTTGGCCGCCGCTTGCGCCGCCGGCAAGGCCGCCAGGTGGGTCAGTATGTCGTCTTCAGGCGGTATCTCCAGCGCTTCGCGAATCGCCGCAAAGTCATGCACCGCCACGGTCAGGGTGCCGTCCATGTCGAACACCCAATTACGTACCTCGCCCAGGCTCATGCCCAGTCCTTGCGATGGCGAATCAGGCCTTCCTGGCTCGACGACGCCACCAGTTGCCCGGCCTGGTTGAAGATGCTGCCACGGCAGAAGCCGCGGGCATTGCCGGCCCACGGGCTGTCGGTGGCGTACAGCAACCACTCGTCGGCGCGCAGGTTGCCATGGAACCACAGCGAATGATCGAGGCTGGCAATCTGCATGTCGCGCTGCCACACCGATTTGCCATGGGGCAGCAAGGCGGTGGTCAGCAGGCCGAAGTCCGAGGCGTAAGCCAGCAAGTACTTGTGCAGCGCAGGCACGTCCGGCAGGTTGCCGTCGGCACGGAACCAAGCGTACTTCACCGGGTCGCCGGGCTTGGGGTTGAACGGGTCACGCTCGGTCACCGGGCGTATCTCGATCGGCTTGGCGCACAGCACTTTGTCGCGGATGCGCTCAGGCAGGTGCTCAGCCATGGCACTGGCCAGTTCGACTTCGCTGGGCAGGTTTTCCGGGCCGACCACATCGGGCATCTGCGCCTGGTGCTCGAAGCCCTCTTCGTCGTACTGGAACGACGCGCTGCAGGTGAAGATGGTGTGGCCCTTCTGGATTGCCGTCACCCGCCGGGTGCTGAAGCTGCCGCCGTCACGCACGCGGTCCACCGAATAGACCACCGGCAAACTGGCATCGCCAGGGCGCAGAAAGTAACCGTGCAGCGAATGCACATGGCGCGCATCTTCGACCGTCTGGCTCGCCGCCGACAATGACTGGCCCAGCACTTGCCCGCCGTACAACTGGCGGAAGCCCAGGTCCTGGCTGCGTCCACGGAACAGGTTCTCCTCGATGGACTCGAGGCTCAACAGGTCGACCAGGTCGTCCAACACATGACTCATCGGGGGTTCTCCTAGCAAGGCAACACGGCTCTACAGCGCTTTCATGAAGGCGAATGATACAGGGTTTGTCATTCGCACCGCGCATGCCCATCCATTCAGCCGCGCAGGGTCTGCTCCCAGCGTGCGCGGTCGATGCGATACAGCACATGCGGGCGCAAGGGGTGGCCGGCAGGCAGGCGCGGGTGTTCGAAACTGCCGCTCGGGTCCTGCTGCATGCCGATGGCCTGCATCACTTTCTGCGAGGGCAAGTTGCTCTCACTAGTGAACGACACCACCTCGTCCAGGCGCAATTGGGCGAAGGCACAACGCAGGCAGGTCCAGGCCGCTTCACTGGCAAACCCCAAGCCCCAGTGGCGACGCGCCAGGCGCCAGCCGATTTCTACCGCGGGCGCAAAATCGGCATCGAAGCTGACGTTCAGCAGCCCGGTCATGCCGATGAAGGCGCCGCTGTCTTTGCGCTCCAGCGCCCACAGGCCAAACCCATGCTCATTGAAATGGCCACGGATTCGACCAATCAGCGCAGCCGCCTCCAAGCGCGTCAGGGGTGCCGGAAAATACTGCATCACGTGCGGGTCGGCGCACAGCGCGGCGAACTCGCGCAGGTCGTCGTCGTGCCATTGCCGCAGCACCAGCCGTGCGCTTTCCAGGTGAAGAATCGGGGTCATCGGGCGTGCTCCGGTTTTGCTGTCTTGCAGTTTACAGCGTAGGCGCGGGCGACGGTTTCACTCAAGCGGCGGCGCCTGAATGCAATTTTCACAACGCCTTCACCGCCACCCGACAGGCCGCTCACCAGAATGTCGCCAGCCACGACCACACCCGGCGCGGCCATGCCATCGGAGTCCCGCATGCTATCGAGCAATACCCTGGGCCACCCTGCCATCCACGCCCGGCGCAAGCGACGTTTGTCACGCAAGGCCCTCGGTGCCGCTTTGGGCCTGTGCATGGTCGTGGCGGCGTTGACCACCTGGCTGGCAACGAGGACGCACATCGTGGACCTTGGCAACGAGCAACAGTTGAGTGACAGCGGCCTGCTGCAGGATTGGGCCGAAGGCGCAGTGATCGTGATGATCCGCCATGCCGAACGCTGCGACAGCGCACCCGGGCCCTGCCTGGACGACCCCACCGGCATCACCGTGGCCGGCACCCAGGCGGCCACCCGCGTCGGCCAGGGTTTGCACACGCTGGGCTTAAGCAATGCCGATGTGCTGAGCAGCCCCAAAGTACGTACTCGCCAGACCGCGCACTTCATTCTGGGCCAGGCCGTGCCGAGCTCTGCCTGGCTGGAGAGCTGCGACAACCAGTTCGCCGATGAAGCCCTGGCGCGCAAACGCCCGGGTCACAATCTGGTCTTGGTGACCCACAATGGTTGCATCGACCACTTCCAGCGCCAGCAGCGTGTAGTCGGCGGGGATCGGGAAAGCGGCTATGCCAGTGCGCTGTTCGTGTCGGTCGACGGCAACGGCAAGGCGCGGATTCTCGGGCGCTTGAACGAGCCGGATTGGCAGCGAGTACTGGCCAGCACCGGCAAATGACAAGCTAATGCCACAAGCCGGTTGCGCGGCGCGCCACAACTGGCAAGATCAGCACTGGCCCCGATTGCGAACCGACCATGCCGTTGCCGCTGATCTACCACGATGACTACAGCCCGGAATTCCCCGCCGAGCACCG
Source organism: Pseudomonas sp. NGC7 (assembly GCF_047159675.1). NCBI lineage: Bacteria > Pseudomonadati > Pseudomonadota > Gammaproteobacteria > Pseudomonadales > Pseudomonadaceae > Pseudomonas > Pseudomonas sp. NGC7. The sequence continues at coordinate 5,493,027 of NZ_BAAFZY010000001.1, forward strand.
CTTCCCGATGGACAAGTTTCGCTTGCTGCGCGACCACCTGGTCGACAGCGGCCTAACCCGTGACCAGGACCTGTTGCGCCCGCAAATCTGCCCCAACGACATCCTTGCCCTGGCCCACGACCGAAGCTACATCGAACGCTACATGAGCGGCGACCTGTCCCGCGAGGACCAGCGTCGCCTCGGCCTGCCCTGGAGCGAGGCGCTGGCCCGGCGCACCGTGCGCGCCGTGGGCGGTTCGCTGCTGAGCGCCGAGCTGGCCCTACAGCACGGCATCGCCTGCCACTTGGCCGGCGGCACCCACCACGCCCATTACGACCACCCTGCAGGCTTTTGCATCTTCAACGACCTGGCCGTGATCAGCCGCTACCTGCTGGAAGCCGGGCGGGTGCACCGGGTGCTGATCTTCGACTGCGACGTGCACCAGGGCGACGGCACCGCGCGAATTCTGCACGACACCCCCGATGCAATTACCGTGTCCCTGCACTGTGAACAGAACTTCCCGGCCCGCAAGGCCCAGAGCGACTGGGACATCCCCCTGCCCCGTGGCATGGGCGACGCGGCCTACCTCAAGGTGGTGGAAGACGCCCTCAACTACCTGTTGCCGCTCTACCAGCCAGACCTGGTGCTGTACGACGCCGGCGTCGATGTGCACAAGGACGATGCCCTGGGCTACCTGCAGTTGACCGATGAGGGCCTGGCGGCACGCGACGAGTTGGTGATGCGCCAGTGCCTGGGCCGCGACATCCCGGTGGTGGGCGTGATCGGTGGCGGCTACAGCAAGGACCGCGTGGCCCTGGCACGGCGCCACGGCATCCTGCACCACAGTGCGGCGCGGGTCATGGGTTGTTCACAATGACTGTGGAACCGCCTGTGGATAAGCTGCTGGAAAGCGGCTGCAGCCCTTTAGCTACGCCACCTGTAGAGTATTGATCATTTTTTGACCAGTGCTTCCGCCTACCGGCCTGCGCTAGAATGCGCGCTCTTTTCCACAGCCTGCCGCCCCCATGCCCGATCTACACCACTGCACCCCTCCCCTTGTCGCCGTCATCGGTGGCGGCCCCGCCGGCCTGATGGCCGCCGAAGCGCTGGCCCAGGCGGGCTTGGCGGTCGAGGTGTTCGATGCCATGCCCTCGGTCGGCCGCAAGTTCCTGCTGGCAGGTGTCGGCGGCATGAACATCACCCATTCCGAGCCCTACCCGGCCTTTGTCGCGCGCTACGCCGAACGCCAGGGCGAGATTGACGCCCTGCTGCGCGGCTTCGATGCCGACGCGCTGCGCCAGTGGATTCACGGCCTGGGCATCGAAACCTTCGTCGGTACCTCGGGCCGGGTCTTCCCGCGCGACATGAAGGCCGCGCCCTTGCTGCGCGCCTGGCTCAAGCGCCTGCGCGACAGCGGTGTAGTTATCCACACCCGCCATCGCTGGGTGGGCTGGCATGACGATGGCAGCCTGCGGATCGCTTATCCACAGGGTGAACGCCAGGTACACGCGGCCGCCGTGGTGCTTGCACTGGGTGGGGGTAGCTGGGCGCGCTTGGGGTCTGACGGTGCGTGGCAGCCGCTGCTGGCAGAGCGGGCTGTGGATATCTCGCCCTTGCAGCCGAGCAATTGTGGGTTTGAAGTCGAAGGCTGGAGCACCTTGCTTAAAGACAAGTTTGCCGGCGCACCGCTGAAGAACATTGCCCTGAGCGTGCCCGGCAGCCTGCCGCGCAAAGGTGAGTTCATCCTCACTGCGCAAGGTGTCGAAGGCAGCCTGGTGTATGCCTGGTCGGCGCCGGTGCGTGAGGCCATCAAGCGTGACGGCCGGGGCGTGCTGCTGCTCGACCTGCTGCCGGACAAGGCTGTGGATAACATCGCCCAGGCATTGGCCAAGCCACGCGGCTCGCGCTCCATGGCCAAGCACCTGCACAGCCAGTTGGGCATCGATGGGGTCAAGGCGGCGTTGTTACGGGAGCTGACCGATCAGGCCACGTTCGCCGATCCACAGGCGCTGGCGCGGGCCATCAAGGCGTTGCCGATCACGTTGGTGCGTACCCGGCCGCTGGATGAGGCCATCAGCAGTGCTGGCGGGGTGCGTTTCGAAGGGCTGAGCGAGGGGTTAATGCTCAAGGCATTGCCGGGGGTGTTCTGTGCCGGCGAGATGCTGGACTGGGAGGCGCCGACCGGGGGGTATTTGCTGACGGCATGTTTTGCCAGCGGGCTGCGCGCCGGGCGGGCGGCGGCGCAATGGGTGGCGGCGGGGGCGGCCTGATAGATCGCCGGGACCGCTTTGCGGTCCTTTCGCGACACAAGGCCGCTCCTACAAAGGCAACGCGATCTCCAGTAGGAGCGGCCTTGTGTCGCGAAAGGGCCGCAACGCGGCCCCAAAATCTCAAGGCTTACGCTTACGCGGCCCACCATTGAAGCTCGGCACCTTACGCACCGCTTTCACTGACGGCGCCGGGCTCGCGGCCTCGGCACTGTCCATCCAGCGCCCCAAACCACGCTTCGCGCTGTTCTCTTTCGGCTTTTTAGGCTTTTTCGGTTTCTTGATCACCTGGCCACTGGCATCGGTCATCGGCACGCGGTGCTCTGGGATAAAGTCCGGCTCTTCATGCCGCGGCAAGGTCTGGCGGATCAATGTCTCGATCGACGCCAGCATCTGCACTTCGTCGGCACACACCAGCGAAATCGCCTCCCCTTTGTTACCGGCGCGGCCAGTGCGGCCAATGCGGTGCACATAATCCTCGGCGACGATCGGCAGGTCGAGGTTGACCACCAGCGGCAGGTCGTCGATATCCAGCCCGCGCGCAGCAACATCGGTCGCCACCAACACCTGGATCTCACGGGCCTTGAAGGTATCCAGCGCACGTTGGCGCGTGGCCTGCGGGCGATCGCCATGGATGCCGTCGGCGTTGATACCCTCGCTCAACAAGCGCTCCACCAACTGGTCGACACCGTTGCGGGTCTTGGCAAACACCAGCACCTGGCTCCAGCGCTGCTTGCGCAGCAAATGGCAGAACAGGTCGGCCTTGCGCTTTTTGTCCACAGGCACCAACCACTGTTTGACCGTGTTGGCGGCGGCATTGCGGGGGCTCACTTCAATGCTCAGCGGGTCGTTCAGGGCCAGGCCGGCGAGGACCCGGATCTGGTCCGAGAAGGTCGCGGAAAACAGCAAGGTCTGGCGCTTGCGCGGCAGTGCGGCGTACACCGACTGCAGCTCTTCGGCAAAACCCAGGTCGAGCATGCGGTCGGCTTCATCGAGCACCAGGGTTTGCACCTGGTTGAACTTCACCGCGTTCTGCCGGAACAGGTCGAGCAAGCGGCCCGGGGTGGCGACCAGCAGGTCGACGCCACGGCGCAGGCGCATCATCTGTGGGTTGATGCTCACCCCGCCGTACACCGCATAGGTGCTCAGCGGCAGGTTCTCGGCATACTCGCGCACATTGTTGTGCACCTGCTCGGCCAGCTCGCGGGTCGGTACCAGCACCAGCGCGCGGATCGAGTTGCTGGCAACCTTCTCACCTTCCAGAGCCAGGCGCTGCAGCACCGGCAGGGCGAAGCCTGCGGTCTTGCCGGTGCCGGTCTGGGCCGCAGCCATCAGGTCGCGGCCGGCCAGCACGGCGGGGATGGCCTGGGCCTGGACCGGGGTCGGGGTGGTGTAGTCCAGCTGCTGCAGGGTACGCAGCAAGGGTTCGATCAGGCCGAGTTTGGCGAAATTCATGGCAATACCGTCAGGGGGTTCAGCGAAGGCGGCAAGTTTACCGCAACACCCCCGTCTACTTGCAGATTTCGCCCTTCAACGGTTGCGCAGGCGCGGGAGCCTTGCGCCACTGAGGCAGGCCGATCAGCACCACTGCGCCAATGATCACCGCCATGGCCACGCATTCTTCGGCGCCGATCTGTTCGCCGGCGAAGACGATCCCCAACAGCACCGCCACCGCCGGGTTGACGTAGGCATAGCTGGTAGCCGCCGCCGGGCGCACATGCTTGAGCAGGTACATGTAGGCACTGAACGCCAGGATCGAGCCGAAGAACACCAGGTAGGCCAGCGCGCCCCAACCGGCAGCGGTGGGCATCTGGGTCATGCGCTCGCCCGACAGCACACTGCCCAGCAGCAACACGGCACCGCCCACCAGCATTTCGGCGGCACTGGCCATCGGCCCCTGCGGCAGCGGCAAGCTTTTGCTCCACACCGAACCAAATGCCCACGAGGCCGCCGCGAACAGAATCAGTGCCGCGCCAATCGGGCTTGCCTGCAAGTTGGAGCCGAGGTTAAGCAGTGCAATACCGGCCAGCCCGAGGCCGATCCCCGCCCATTCGAGCCGCGAGTTGCGGTGGCCGAACAGCAGGCCGAAGACCAGGGTGAACAGCGGCACCGTCGCTACCGCCAAGGCCGCCACGCCGGACGCTACACCGGCGTGTTCGGCCACGGTGACGCCGCCGTTACCGCAACTGAGCAACAGAAAGCCGATTGCCCCTGCGGCCCGCCATTGCGGCCAGGTCGGTGCCGGCACACCGCGCCAGCGCAGAAAGCCATACAACAGGCCCCCGGCGATCAGAAAGCGCACGCCTGCCATGAGCATCGGTGGCCACGATTCGACGCCGATGCGAATGAACAGGTAGGTGGACCCCCAGACCAGGTACAGGGCCATGAAGGCACCGATGAGCAGGAGTGGGAAGCGGCGGGAGGCAGGCATGGCTAAGTACTCGAAATCCGTTTACGGGTGACTTAGTTTAGAAAGGTCACTGCGTAAACTTAAGTTACAAAACCGGAATAAATGAGCGACACACTTGGTGGGGGTGCGTTGAGGTTGTGTGCTGGCCCGGGTGTTTGGCTTGAGGTTTTGGGGGTGTTTGAGATCGAGCGCCGCCCGCGCGGCGCATCGCGAGCAACGCTCGCTCCTACGTTTGTTTCGGGCCAATTATTCCTGGGGCATATGCGCGCGACCGCCTTTGGCGCATGGCGCGATATCGCGTCGAACAAACAAGGCGGTCGCGCGCAGCTACCACAGGCGTGACTGGCCCGAAACAGACGTAGGAGCGAGCGTTGCTCGCGATGCGCCGCGCGGGCGGCGCTCGATCTCCCAGGCGCTAAAAACCTAACGCCATGCCCCTCTTCGCCCTGACGCCATCAACACCCCTCCACCTCGCGCCCCAACCCCGCGCTCAATGCCGCAACAACAACCGCCCCTCAATAGGCACATAACGGCTCGCAGCACGGATCAGTGACATCGCCGTAAGCCCAGGCACGCCATACACCACCGCTTCGGCACCATGGCGCTGGATAACCCGCTCCAGCAACAAATCGAAGTCGCCATCACCGGAGGCCAACACCACCTGGTCCACGCGGCTGGCGGCGTCGATCACATCCAGGGTAATGCCCACATCCCAGTCACCTTTGGCCGAGCCGTCACTGCGCTGGATGTACGGTTTAAGGCGTACCTCGAACCCGAGGTTGCGCAAGATCTGCTGGAACTGCTGTTGCTTGCTGTCACCGCGGTCGATGGCATAGGCCACGGCTTCGACAATCTGCCCTTCACGGCTGACCTCGGCCCACAACGCGGCGTAATTGAAGTGGCAGCCATGCGCCTGGCGCACGGTGTAGTAGAGGTTCTGCACGTCGGCGAACAACGCGATCTTTTTCACGGGAACCTCATGGTCTGATGGAATCCGGGGCTGCCGTGCAGCCCCAAATGCCAGCAGTATGCCAGACCCGTCAGACGTAGGAATCGTCGTCGGAGAAGAACCCGCCGTCACCACCGCCGTAATCGGTATCGGCGTAACCACTCTGGTCATTGCCCCAACCGCCGTTGTCGGCCACCTGCTGCTGCCCGCCCTGGTCGTTCCAGCCGCCGCTGTCGCTGGCCGGTGTCGGCTCTTCCTTGATCACTTCCACCACTTCCTCTGGCTGCGAGTTGTGGTTGAACAGGCTGCTGATCCCTTGGGCCAGCAACACCCCGCCGGCCACGCCGGCAGCGGTCTGCATCGCACCGCCGAGGAAGCTGCTGGCGCCCCCTCGCGCTGGCGCTGCGCCGAAGCCAGCTTGCTGCTGTTGCTGCGGTTGCTGCGGGCTGAAGCCCGGCGCCGACGGTTCACGCCAGCCACCCCCGCCAGCAACGGGCGCCGAGGGGCGCTGCGGTTGCACGGCCGGTGGCGTGTTACGCCCACCCGAACCAAAGAGGCTCGACAGAAAACCACCGCCACCGTTGCTGGTGGGGCTGCTGTTACCGGCGCGGCTGACTTCGACCTGTGCGCGAGCTTGCTGGAGCTCCGCCTCCAGTTGCTTGTTCTGCTCGTCAAGGCGCTTGATCGCGGCTTCTTGCACGAGGATCGCCTGGGCCATGTAGTAAGGCGCTGCCGGCTGCTGGCGCACATGCGCCTCGATGCACGCCTGGGCCTGCGCGTCGCGCGGCTGGCTCGGGTCTTCCGCTTGCTTGATGCGGCCGAACAGGCTATCGATCAGGGTTTGTTCTTCAGTGTTCATGAAGCTACCTCATGGGGAAGCGGGACAACGGACAGCGTCAAAGATGGGGCGTTCAGGCACGGGATTCAATCACCTCGGCGGTGAAACTTTTTTCAGCAAGTGACAGCTACACGCCTGCTTTGGGCTAAAGTACACCCCTGCTTTTACTGCCATGCGATGTTGACCGATGAATCCGCTGAGCGTTCTGCGCGACTCCCTGTACTTCTTCCGCCGCCACCTGCCGAACATCCTCCCGCTGTGCCTGCCGCTGGTGGTGCTCGAAGCCTTAATCACCCAGCTGCTGTACCGGCAAATGGGCGACCAGGCGTCGCCGGCCTACGGCATGCTGGTCAGCTTGCTGTTGTACCCGCTGTACAGCGCGGCGCTGATCCTTTACCTCGACACCCGCAGCAATGGCCAGGAGATCGCCAAGCGCGACCTGTTTGCCCGGGCCGTGCAACTGTGGCCGCAGCTGGCCCTGCTGATTCTCATCAGCTCTCTGCTGATCATGGCCGGCCTGGCGTTGTTCATCTTCCCGGGCGTGTGGATCATGATCAACCTGGTGTTCGCCGAGTACCTGCTGGTACTGCGGGGCCTGCCGGTGGTGCAGTCGATGCGCGAAAGTGCACGGATGACCACCGGCAACTTCCTGCGCATCATGATTTGCGTGCTGGCGGTGCTGGCGCCGATCTGGCTGATCGACGGGCTGCTGCTGATGGCCTTCCCAGAGCCGTCCCCCGGCATGGAACTGGCCATGGACAGCCTCAGCGGCTTCTTGCAGCTGTTCAGCACCGTGGTGCTGTACCGCCTGTTCACGCTGCTGGAGTCTCCTGCCAGCAGCTGAGAACAGCGCCGTGAAAAGGTTCACGCTGCCCCCACCTGCCATGCCTGTCTACCGTGCGTGCTTCTTTAATTGAATTCGAGAAAGCACCATGGACGAAGACATCCAGGCGGGCTACGCCAGGTCATTTCGCGGCAAACTGTATGTACGGGCAGTCGGGCGCGATATTCCGTTGCGGTTAAGCCGCAGCACCGACAAGTTCAGCTGGGGCATCACCCCGGAAGATGACTGGCTGCAAGCTGGCGGACCAAAGGATTCGCCAGTCATGAGCTTCCATTTCGACTCCCGGACCGAAGATCGACTGCATTATCACATCAGCATTCCGGGTAACCCACGCACCAAAAAACTGGGCATTAGCCGCAATGGCTACCTGGGGTTTTACTGGAACGCCGAAGTGACAGATTTCTGGAAAATCGAACCGCTGCAACTGACCGATGAAGGCCTTGTTTGCTACCTGCGAGACCACAAGGGCCACAGGGTTGGCGCACTCCAAGATGATCCGCACTTCAGTGGCGACTGGATTGCCTTGCTCAATGTCGAGCAAGGCACGGTCGTGACCTTCCTGCTCAAACAGACGGCTTGAACGCAGTATCCATTAAACCCTCAGGTACCCCGTGGCTTGGCCCGCGCCGTGGCTTCGGCTACCAGCGGGTCATCCGGCCAATAGTGCTTGGGATACCGGCCCTTGAGGTCCTTCTTCACCTCGGCATAGGTCGTGCGCCAGAAGTTGGCCAGGTCCTGGGTCACTTGCACGGGCCGGCGTGCTGGCGATAGCAGGTGCAATTTGACCTGCTGTCGCCCTTGGGCGATGCGTGGCGTGTCTGCCAGGCCAAACAGCTCCTGCAGGCGCACGGCGAGGATGGGCGGGTTTTCACTGTAGTCCAGCCGTATGTGCGAGCCGGACGGCACGGCCAAGTTCGCCGGCGCCCATTCGTCGAGGCGCTGCGGCAAAGGCCATGGCAACAGGTTGCGCAGCATCGACGACAGGTCCAACGCGGCGAAATGGCTCAAGCGGGACACTTTGCCCAGGTAGGGTTGCAGCCAGCCTTCCAGGTTCGCCAGCAGGGCTTCGTCGCTTAAATCTGGCCATTCACTTTGCCCGGTCTTGTCCAGGTCCAGCTGACGTAACAACGCCACCCGCGCCTGCCACTGGCGCAACTCGGGTGTCCAGGTCAGCAGGTTCAAGCCTTTACGCCGTACCAGGCCGAGCAGGGCTCTGGCGCGGGCGTCGTCGTCCAGGCCAGGCAACGGCTCGCGGCTGAGCACCAGTTCGCCGACCTTGGTCTGGCGCTCGGCGCGCAGCACCTGCTCGCGGTCGTCCCAGTCGAGGATATCAATACGCTCGACCTGCTCGGCCAGCACGTCGTCCAGCAGTGCGGGGTCGAACTCGGCCGCCAGGTATATGCGTTCTTCCCGCTGGCCTTGGCGGCTGCCCAGGTCGGCAATCACCAGCCAGGGGCATTTCATCAAGGCATCGACCTCGGCGAAAAGGGCCGCGCGGCCATTGGCCAGGCGATACTCGGCACCGCCCTCGCGGCGCTGCTGGGCAACCCGGTCTGGGTAGGCCAGCGCCAACAGTGCGCCCAACCAGCGTGGATGATCAGGGTCGGCAACCCCGGCACCCGCCTTGCCACGCAGCAGCCCACGGTACTGGCGGGCCAGCTGCCGCGCACGCTGCACGCCGCCCTGCCCGCCTCGGGCTGTTTTGCTTTCACCGCTGATCAGCGCCAGCCGGCTGTGCAGGTCGGCGCCACCCCCGCGCTGGATATCACGCTCACCCAACAGGGCCGCGACATCACAGGCCATGGCCGCCAAGCCCAGACCCTGCCCGCGCAGCAGCAAATGGGCGATACGTGGGTGGGCCGGCAGTTCGGCCATGGCCTGGCCGTGCTCGCTGAGGTTGTCGCGGCTGCCCGCCTTGAAGGCACTGAGCCGTGCCAGCAGGTCCTGGGCCTGGGAGAACGCCGCCGCGGGCGGTTGGTCCAGCCAGTGCAGTTGATCAGGGGTGACGCCCCACCGGGCCAGTTGCAAGGCCAGGCCGGCGAGGTCGGCCTGGAGGATTTCTGCGCTGCCATGCGCCGCCAACTGGTCATGCTGGGCCTCGGACCACAGCCGGTAGCACACCCCCGGCTCCAGGCGGCCAGCCCGGCCGGCGCGCTGGGTGGCGCTGGCGCGAGAGATACGCTGGGTGTCGAGCCGCGTCATGCCGCTGCCGGGGTCGAAGCGCGGCACCCGTGCCAAGCCGGCATCAACCACCACGCGCACGCCGTCGATGGTCAGGCTGGTTTCGGCGATGTTGGTGGCCAGCACCACTTTGCGCTTGCCGGCAGGGGCTGGGTCGATCGCCGCACGCTGGGCATTGAGGTCGAGCTCGCCGTGCAATGGGCAAAGCAGGATGTCGGAACGTTCGCCCAGCATGTCCTGAAGGCTCTGATGAACGCGGCGGATTTCGGCCTGGCCGGGCAGGAATACCAGCACGCTGCCGGCCTGGTCCGCCAGCGCATGGAGCACGCAATCGACGACCCGCGGCTCAATGAACTCGCCCGGCTGGAACGGCCGACCCCAGCGGATATCCACCGGGTACATGCGGCCTTCACTGCTGACCACCGGCGCATCGTCGAGCAGCCGCGACAGCCGCTCGCCCTCCAGCGTCGCCGACATCAGCAAGATTTTCAGGGGCGGTTCGTCACGTAGCAGTTCACGCCCATTGAGGCTCAAGGCCAGGGCCAGGTCAGCGTCCAGGCTGCGTTCGTGGAACTCGTCGAAGATCAACAGCCCCACACCCTCCAGCGCAGGGTCTGCCTGCAAGCGGCGGGTGAGAATACCCTCGGTGACCACCTCGATACGGGTTTTCGGCCCGACCTTACTGTCCAGGCGAATACGATAGCCCACGGTCTCCCCGACCTTTTCACCCAGCTCGCTGGCCAGCCTTTCGGCCGCCGCGCGGGCGGCCAAGCGGCGTGGTTCGAGCATCACGATGGTTTGCCCAGCCAGCCACGGCGCGTCCAGCAATGCCAAGGGCACACGGGTGGTCTTACCGGCGCCGGGCGGTGCTTCGAGCACGGCTTCGTCGCGGTTTTCCAAGGCCTGGCGCAAGGCGGGCAAAACAGTATCGATCGGTAATGAAATCATGGTGGTCCTCGAACAGTCGGGCGAGTATAACGGCGAACCCAGCCTGCTCTATCATGGTCTTAGCATCAGGTGCTGGCGCTTCGCTTGCCCTGCTGAATACCTTTTCGGAGATTTACATGCGTATCCCATCCCGTGTCATCGGCGGCGCCCTCATCGTCACCTTGCTGACCCAGCTGACGGCCTGCGGCACGCTGTTCTACCCAGACCGCCGCGGCCAGATCGACGGCAAGATCGACCCCGTGGTCGCCGCCATGGATGCCATCGGCATTCTCTTCTACGTAATCCCCGGGCTGATCGCCTTCGGCATCGACTTTGCCACCGGCGCCATCTACTACCCGGGTGGCCGCACAGCCCAGGTCGCCCCAGAGAAACTGCGCGAAGCGGTAAGCCCGGACGGCAAGGTCGACAACCTCAAGCTGCAGGCCATTCTTGAAAGCGAACTGGGCCAGCGCCTGCCGCTCAACGACCCACGGCTGATCCAGCACCGTGGCAGCGTTGAGCAACTGGCCGCCTACCAGTTGGTACCGGCTGCCTGACCCTGACAAGGACATCCCCCCGGCATGATCACCCCGGCTGAACACCAGCGTCTGCTACGCCTGGCCACCCGCGCGTCACTGGCGGTGGCTAGCATCCTGGTCGTGAGCAAGGCGCTGGCCTGGTGGCTGAGCGGCTCAGTGAGCCTGTTGGCCGGGTTGACCGATTCGGCACTGGACGCCGTCGCCTCGTTCCTCAACTTGCTCGCCGTGCATTACGCCCTGCGCCCCGCCGATGACGACCATCGGTTTGGCCACGGCAAGGCCGAGGCCTTGGCGGGCATGGCCCAGGCGCTGTTCATCGCAGTCAGCGCGGTGCTGATCGGGGTGCAGGCAGTCGAACGCCTGCAAACTCCACAACCCTTGGGTGACACGGGCGTCGGCATCGCGGTCATGCTGCTTTCACTGGCCCTGACCGTTGCCTTGCTGGCGTTGCAGCACAAGGTCATACGCCTGACCGGCTCCACTGCGGTGCGGGCAGACTCCCTGCACTACCGCTCAGACCTGCTGCTGAACGGCAGCATCTTGCTGGCGTTGCTGCTGACCCAGTTTGGCTGGTCGCAACTGGATGCCCTGTTCGGCCTGGGCATTGCCTTCTACATTCTCTGGAGCGCGCTGCAGATCGCGCGGGAGAGCACCGCCATCCTGATGGACAAGGAGCTGCCAGGCGATGTGGGCGAGGCGATGTCCGCCCTGGTACTGGCCATCCCTGGTGTGAAGGGGGTGCATGATTTGCGTACACGGGTCTCGGGCAACCAATGGTTCGTGCAGTTGCACCTGGAGTTGCCAGGCGAGTTGGCGCTGCATGAGGCGCACAACCTGTGCGTGGCGGCATCGGAGGTGATCCGCCAGCGTTATCCACAGGCGGATGTGATGGTGCACGCCGACCCGGTGTAACCCTGTCCGGCCCTATCGCCGGCAAGCCGGCTCCCACCCGAACTGTGTAGCCTCAAAGCCTAGCGCCGCACCTGTGGGAGCAACTGTCTTGTTCAAATTTCTGAGGGCATTCCATCCTCTGGGAAATCAGCCAGCCCTTTGGACCGCGTTGTCGAGCAGAGAAGTGCTCGCAGCACCTCCGGCAGTCAGCTTGCCATTCACCGCTCTCACTCCTGATTCTAATACCCCCTCAAGACACAAGCCGGCTTGCCGGCGATAGGGCCGGATCATTCAGCGACAATTTCAGTTGATGCTGTAACCCCGCCCGCTGAAACAAGCCCCCAGCGCACGCCGGTAGGTATCGGTCACATTCAAAGGGGGTGCATAGGCCGCCGTCGCTGGGTCAAAGCCTGACTGGCTCACCGCCCAACGGTGGCACTGGTAGCGGTCCTGTTCCTGCTGTTCCTGCCCCTGGCCATACATCGGATAAGCCACCACATCATAGCCACCCGCTGCTGGAGCCATTGGCGCAGGCGCGGGTGCAACCATCGGCGGGTTGACCACCACATACTCGCGGCTGTCCGCCAGGTACTGGTAATAGGTATCGGCTACCAGGAAGTACAGCGCCCCACCCAGCCAAACCTCACGCGCATACGCCGGCAGGTACTCCACCCGCGCCCCATAAGGCGGTGCTACGACGATGTAACTGCCGCCGTGCGGTCGATACCAATAGCCGCCCGAATAGAAGTAGTCGTGCCCGCGGTAAGGCACCTTCCAGTAGCGATCCGGGAAGCGGTCGATGGTCTGCCCTGGGCGATACTGCGGCCCTGGCCCCCAGCCATTGCCATGGCCGTCCGGGCGCCCCTGCCAGTCACCGCCCGGCCGCTGCCCCGGCCCACCGGCTTGCCAATAGCGGTTATCGCCATTGTGCCGGGGGATGTCCTGGTAATAGCCCTGGCGCGGTGGCTGGGTCTGGCGTACTTCGTCGCGCGAGTTGAGCGGGGAGCGGCCCGCGGCAGCGCCGTTCGGGTCCTGTGGCCCGTTGCCGCCGTGGCCCCCGCCATGCCCCTCATCAGGCCCCTGCGCCACAGCGCCAAGGCTGATGCTCAACGTAACCAAACCAACACCTGCCCACTGCCAGATGCGCGACTTCATGGTGCCCCTCTCGATCAAAATGACTGCAGCCGCTGCCAGTCTACCGCGCCGGCCACACCGGCAACTTAAAATCGCGGACATGAAAAAAGGGAGGCCGTAGGGCCTCCCTTTGGGAATTGTCGTCCGTGCTCGGCACTTGTGGCGCCGGCTCACCTCACGCCGTCTTCTGGACGGTGTGTAGCCCGGGGGCCTGGCGGATCCTGTTGGATGGCTGGGCCGCGACCGCTCGCCTAGAGCGCGTCGCCGTGGACTGATGTCCGGGCAGTGATTCTGTGGATAAAGATACCGGGCAGAGGGCGACAGAGGATTGCGAAGATTGCTCAGATAAATAGCACTTGCGCAATTTTTCACCTTAGATTGATAATTCACCGCAATCTGAACAGAAAAGGCATATTCCATGAGCAAACTTGACCGCTACGACCTGAGCATCCTCGCCGAACTGCAGCGCGATGCGCGCATTTCCAACCAGGAGCTGGCCGAACGCATCGGCTTGTCGCCTTCGCCGTGCTCGCGTCGGGTCAAACAACTTGAGGACGACGGCTACATCTCGCGCCAGGTTGCCCTGCTCGATCGCAAGAAGCTGGGGTTGAGCCTGACCGCCTATGTACTGATCGGCATGGACCGCCACACCCCAGAGCGCTTCGAGACCTTCGAGGCCGCCATCCGCAACTTGCCCCAGGTGCTTGAATGCAGCCTGGTCACCGGTATGGACGCCGACTACCAGCTCAAGGTGGTGGTACCGGACATGGACCACTATCAGAAATTGCTACTCGGCAGCCTGACCCGCATCGAAGGCGTCACCAGCGTGCGTTCTAGCTTCGTGCTGAACCAGGTACTGGCCAGTACCGAGCTTCCATTGACCCACCTGCGTTGAATACTTCATCGCCCGGCGTATGATCGAGCGCTCAGCCTGCCTGGAGAACACTGATGGATCCCGCCGTATTCGAAGAATGGATGATGATCATCCTCGTCACCGTGTTGATCGGTTTCATGGGCTTTATCGTCTGGGACCTGGCGAAAAAGTCCAAGGCCGGGCGGTTTGGCACCCTGATCCTATTCTTCGTGCTGGGGCTTGGGGTACTGGCCTTTATCATCAAGAGCGTGGTGGTGGCGTTTCTGGAAGGGGTATAACAGCCGGGCATGGGCCAGGGACCTGTGGGAGCTGGCTTGCCAGCGATGAGGCCGGAACAAGCACCACAAGACAGTTGCTCCCTCAGAGACTTGAGCAGGCTTCGAGGTTTCCCAGTTATCTCGGTAGCTTGGCTGGGACTTCGCGCCAACAGCCTTGGTCCAACCCGTCCAACGTCCAGTCGCCAATCCGCACCCGCACCAGGCGCAAGGTCGGCAACCCCACCGCCGCCGTCATCCGCCGCACCTGGCGGTTGCGCCCTTCGCGAATCACCAGCTCCAGCCAATGGGTCGGCACGCTCTTGCGAAAACGTACCGGCGGGTTGCGCGGCCACAGTTCAGGCTCATCCAGGCGGCGGGCCTCGGCCGGCAAGGTCGGGCCGTCATTGAGCATCACCCCCTCGCGCAGGCGTTGCAGCTGCTCGTCGCTCGGCTCACCTTCCACTTGTACCCAGTAAGTCTTGGCCAGCTTGTGCTTGGGGTCGGCGATGCGCGCCTGCAGGCCGCCATGGTTGGTCAGCAGCAGCAGGCCTTCACTGTCGCGGTCCAGCCGCCCAGCCGGGTAGACGCCCGGGATGTCGATGAAGTCCTTGAGGGTCGCGCGCCCTTCACCATCGCTGAACTGGGTCAGCACGTCGAACGGCTTGTTGAACAGGATCAGGCGCGGCTCGGCCGGCGGCGCCTTGGGCTGGCGACGCGGGTCGGCAGGCCGCGCCTGAGGGCGGCGCGGCTTGGAACGGGGTGGCAGGGGCATGGATCCTCAGCGGAACGGCGGCTCATCGAAGCTGCGCAGTTTACGCGAGTGCAACGAATTGAGCTCGGTACGTAGCAGGTCGAGGGCGGCAATGCCGATCTTCAAATGCTGGCTGACCGCCCGGTTGTAGAACGCGTTGGCCGAGCCCGGCAGCTTGATCTCGCTGTGCAGCGGCTTGTCGGAGACACACAGCAACGTGCCGTACGGCACCCGCAACCGGTAGCCTTGAGCGGCAATGGTGCCACTCTCCATGTCCACCGCCACCGCACGTGACAGGTTGATCAATGGCCGCTCCTGGGCCCAGCGCAGTTCCCAGTTACGGTCATCGTAGGTCAACACAGTGCCGGTGCGCAGGCGCTTTTTCAGCTGTTCGCCGCGCTCACCGGTCACCTGTGCTGCCGCCTCCTGCAAGGCCATCTGCACCTCGGCCAGGGCCGGGATCGGAATGTTTGGCGGCACCACACGGTCAAGAATGCCGTCGCGCCGCATGTACGCGTGCGCCAGCACATAGTCACCGATGGTCTGCGACTGACGCAGGCCGCCGCAGTGGCCGATCATCAGCCAGCAGTGCGGGCGAAGCACGGCCAGGTGGTCGGTGATGTTCTTGGCATTGGAAGGGCCGACGCCGATGTTGACCAAGGTCACGCCGTCGCCATCGGCGGCGATCAAGTGGTAGGCCGGCATCTGGTAACGGTGCCAGACCACGCTGGCCACCAGGGCCTGGGTTTCGCCATGGTCCATACCCTTTTCGATCACCACGTTGCCCGGCAGCACCATGCGCACGAAACGCGGGTCGTCACGCAGTTGCTCAAGGCCATGGCTGATGAACTGATCGACATAGCGGTGGTAGTTGGTCAGCAAAATCCACGGCTGTACATGCCGCCAGTCGCTGCCGGTGTAGTGCACCAGGCGACGCAGCGAGAAGTCGACACGCGCGGCATCGAACAGCGCCAGCGGCAGGGTTTCGGTGCTGTCCCAGTCGTACAGGCCATCGGCGATATTGTCGGTGGCTGCCGACAGGTCAGTGCTGGGGAACACCCGTGCCAGCTGGGCGGCGGTGATGCCGCTGCCGGCCAGTTCGTCGCCCTGGTCGACCACGTACGGGTACGGGATGTTCTGCTCGCTCACACCCACTTCCACTGTCACGGTGTAGTCGTGCATGAGCGGGCGCAGTTGCTCGAGCAGATAGCCACGGAACGCGGCTGGCTGGGTGACGGTGACGCTGTAGGTGCCGGCGACCTGGACCTTGGCGTAGGCACGCGTGGTGGCCGCGACCTCACCCTGGCTGTAATAGGTCAGGCGCAGCGCGGGATAACGGAACAGCCCGCGCTCGTCGGCATCGGGCTCGGTTCGGTCCTTGAGGTAGCGCTTGAGGGCTTGGCTGAGGGCACCGGTGGCCTGTTCATGCAGGGCCGCCAGACGGTCGACGGCCTGTTCTGGGGTATCAACGACTACAAAAGCGTGGCTCACACTGTGCTTCCTGTCTGGACATGCATGTGGACCATCTTGCCTGCCTTCGTGGGTAAATACACCCCCATTGATCAGTCTTGCCAGACCGGCGTGGCCCTTGCCACCAGCGCCTGCACATCCACACCCCGCGGCAGCGCGCCATAGGCCCGACCACCACCGGCCAGGCGGCTGCCGATGAACGCATCGCTAACCACCGCATTACCCGCCTCCAGCAGCAGCTTGGCCTGCAGCGCCAGTGCAATGTCCTCGGTCAACTGACGGGCGCGGTACTGGATGTCGGTGGTGTCGGCGAACGCCCCCTTGAGGTTGCCAATGTGCGCAGCCAGCCGTGGGTCGCCATGGCCATCACCCAGCTCGGTGAACAGCGCGTCCAGCACCCCCGGCTCCTTGGACAAAGCCCGCAACACGTCCAGGCACTGCACATTGCCCGAGCCTTCCCAGGTCGAGTTGACCGGTGCTTCGCGGTACAACCGCGGCAGGATGCTGTCTTCGACGTACCCGGCCCCGCCCAGGCATTCGGCGGCCTCGTTGATCATTGCCGGGGCACGCTTGCAGATCCAGTACTTGCCCACCGCTGTGACCAGCCGGGCAAAATGCGCCTGCTGCGGGTCATCGAGCTGCTCCAGGGCCTGCCCCATGCGCAGGCTCAGGGCCAGCGCCGCCTCGCTCTCCAGCGCCAGGTCGGCCAGCACGTTCTGCATCAGCGGCTGCTCGTTCAATACCCGGCCGCCGACCTTGCGGAACGCGCAATGATGGGCGGCCTGGGTGAGGGCCTGGCGCATCAGGGCACTGGAGCCGACCATGCAGTCGAAACGGGTCATGGCGACCATCTCGATAATGGTCGGCACACCCCGCCCTTCTTCACCCACCATCCACGCCAGGGCGCCCCGAAACTCGACTTCACTGGACGCATTGGAGCTATTACCCAGCTTGTTTTTCAAGCGCTGGATATAGAACTGGTTGCGGTTGTCATCCGGGCGATGGCGGGGCAACAGGAAGCAGCTCAGGCCTTTTTCGGTCTGGGCCAGGGTAAGAAAGGCATCGCACATCGGCGCCGAGCAAAACCACTTGTGCCCGACCAGTTCATACGCCTGGCCAGGGCCCGGCGCACCGACCGGGTAGGCGCGCGTGGTGTTGGCACGCACGTCGGTGCCGCCCTGCTTCTCAGTCATGGCCATGCCCAGGGTAACCCCGGTCTTGTGCCGGTCCCCGACGTTGCGCGGGTCATATTCGCAGGCCAGGATTTTCGGCAGCCAGTACTCGGCCAGTTCGGGCTGAAGGCGCAGCGCCGGCACGGCGGCGAAGGTCATGGTCAGCGGGCAGCCAGTGCCAGCTTCGGCCTGGCTGTGCAGGTAGGTCATCGAAGCCCGCGCTACGTGGGCACCGGCGCGGGGTTCTGCCCATGGCAGAGAAGGCAGACCGTGCTCGACGGCAGTGCGCATCAGCTCGTGGTAGGCCGGATGGAACTCGACCAAGTCAATACGATGGCCATAACGGTCGTGGCTGCTGAATTCGGGCTTGTGCGCGTTGGCCAAGAAGCCCGCAGCCATCAGCGGCCCACCGGCCAAGGCACCGTAGGCATCGATCCGCGACTCGGCCCAGCCAGCGCCAAAACGCCGCGACCACTCCTGCAAGGGTTGGTCAAGGCGGTACAGGTTGGCGCCGTCGAGGGACGGCGGCTGGTTGGTGACTTCGTGGGTTTCAGCGTACTGGTGCAGGTTCATTGGCAGCTCCTGGATCCGTGCAGGCCTGAAAGTCCCAGTGAAGCACTCCCTGGGGGTCAGTCAAAGTGACAAAAATGACTAATCGGGATGGCATTTGGCTGCGGCGGTGATTATCGGACGACATCCAAATCTGCATTTCGTGTAGGAGGCTTCCTAAACCATTCTTCCAGTGAAATGTGCCGTTTCCAGAGTGCTAGGTTCGGGCTTCCACCCTTTTAGGAAGCGTCGAACCATGAGCCAGCGTATGAACATCCTTGGCAAAGGCCAGGGACTCGACGGCGACCAGACCACCACAGGTGCCACCTGCATCGCCGGCCAGGCACGTGGGCGTGTACACGGGAGCGGCTGGCTGCTGGTGGGCGACAAAACAACACCCTGCCCACTCTGCGGTAACGAAGGGACCATCGTTGAAGGCGAACGTCGATGGAAGCAGGACGGGATACCGACCGCCGTGGATGGCGCACTGGTCCAGTGTGGCTGCCCCATAGGCAGCAATCGCTTGGTTGCGCGGGCACCCAATGGGCCGACCCCGCGCAGAGCGCCCGCACCTGCGACCGTCTATGAGGCACAGCCACAGGCCCAAACGAGTAACCCGACAAGCAGTAGCTACCGACCTGAGGGGTTTCAGCCCTCGCCCGCTACGCAAGCCATGGAACCTGGCTTTTACATCGTCCCGCGCTGCATGACCTACCAGGAAGTCCTGGCAGAGCTCGGCGCGCCACAAGCCAACTTACCGCGTTCAATCCTGGAACGGCTGAACCCGACGTATCAGAGTGGGTTCAAGGCAGGCGAAATCTTTGTCATCGGCGACGGCCAGAGACGCCCGGTGTGCACCCGTGAAGAGCTACAGGCGATGAGTGCGGCGAAACAGGCACGGGAAGCGTTGGCGAGCCTGACACCAGAAGAAGCCGAATTCATGATGCGTCATTTGCCCCAAATAGCTGGGTTACTCAGCGATGCCAGCCTGGCAATGGGCGTGAGCGAAGCGATGATGGCCCAGGCGCTGGATGATCTGAGCGCGACATTGCGCAAGATTGAAAATTTGCACCAGCGGCAGTTCTCTAAGTATGGACATCTGCGCAGCCCCGAGTTTTTTACTGAGCGTTCAAAGCTTTTCAGACAATTGGATGCGCATTTGAGCATGGGCCTTCTTAACAAGCACATGAATCTGGGTAGTTATGACAGCTTACGCAGGGATCTGGGGATATCAAGTCGTAGTCTTGTTCACCACTGGAACAAAGCTGGAGCACCTGGAGCGATCCCGGGGTATTCAACACATTTGGACAAATTGGCACGCCTGTCGAATTTTCTTAAAAAAGGAGGTTATGTAGGAATAGGGTTGGGCGCAGGGAGCGGCCTCATGAACATTAAGCAGGCATGCCAAGAAGGAAAAGCCGACGCCTGTAAAAAAATAGTATTTAAAGAGTCAGGGAATTTTGCAGGAGGTTTAGCGGGAGGAGCGCTTGCGGGCAAAGCGTCAGGCGCTATTGCAGCTGCCGCCTGCGTAAGCTTTGGACCACTTAGCGCCGCCGCATGCACCATCATTATAGTAGGCGCAGGTACTGCCGCTGGGAGCATGGCAGGCATGGCTGGAGGCGAGTGGCTTGGCGAAGTCATTTATGAATATACAGAATAGAAGAATACATTATGGAATTTCGAGCGAAATAATGAAATTACTTATGACGACAACATCATGCCTCATGATCATGACCGGACTGGCACTTTATATCCGCCTGGCACAAAGCAAAACCATGGAAACAATGATTTCCGCATTACCAAGCAGTTACTGGCTGAAATTGAATGTTGCCATATGGGGCAAACAAAGCCTTCGCTCACGACTACAGCTAATAGGAGTCGTATCAGCCGTATTATTTTGGCCAATAAAAAACCTGCATATCCGCCACAACAAACTAGACCCAAAAGATATCGACAAATTTCCGAAGAACTTAAGAAAACAGCTACTGCTCTGCAATTATCTACTTTACCTAGGCGCAGCCTGCTTTGGTATAACTTACTTCATATACAGCTAGCACCACATAGGCAAAACTGCTTTGACTGGAAGCGTTGGCGGCATGAAACATGGCGAATCAATCTTCGAAGGCTCTGGAAATGATTGATCACCTTGACGTAAAACTAAGGCTATTTTTGTTAGGCACCCCTATCTGCCTCGCCTTGATCGGGCTTGTATCTGACCTTCACATCGCTTGCTCTCGCCAATATAAAGAAATGACCTCAGCACTCCAACGGAGCGCGTGCCTTCCATTTGCGACCGGCATGTGGGGAGAGAAAAAAATAGGTTCCAGAATTCTAGTTATTTCTGTAATCGCTGGCGCCATTGGATCCCCCGCTTCGAGCATTCGCAGCGGGCTATTGAATGAGCAAGATCACTTACAATTCCCTAGGTATTTGAGAAGAAAAATACTTATTGCATCTTCGTTAAACACTATTGGAGTTGTCTGGGTAGCGGCATATTACCTAATGAAGCTAATAAAATGAGAGAACACCAAATGAGCTCCGACCAGAAGCACCCTCACGAGTCGCCCCAAAAAATACAGCTCTATGTCATCTCCATATCAAAGCTCATGATCATGGGATCTTTATCAATGGGCCTGTACCTTTACTACTGGTACTATCGACACTGGTTACTCATCAGAGGTCAGCATGGCCTCAGACTCATCCCGCTGCTTTGTACAATTTTCGGCGCTGTAACAATCTACTTCCTAATGAAAAAAATCGTAGCGCGCTGCACTCAAGCGAACCGGCCAGTAGAAGGTAGTGCGGTCGGTGTCACTCTGATGTTTTACGCACCCATCCTGATGATAGTGGGCTGGGAATTCTATATATCCGAAAAGTTATTCGATAGCCTGCCACTCTCCTTTTTCACTATAATCCCGATTATGCTCACACTCCTGTATACCACCTTTTTCTCGGTAGCAATGGTACAGATACAGCAATCAGTCAATGTTTGTGAGGGTGATGCGTGTGGGTTTGAAAATTCAAAAATAACTTGGGCAAATGTTCTATGGCTGATTGTCTGCTGGATGCCCATTACCGCTCTTTTTGGCTATTTGTCGGCTTACGCACCATGAATGCAGTAACCCGCGCTGCCTAGCCTTGGCTGAGGCGTATCATCCAGCAACGCCTTGGCCATGGCTCCTGTGCAGATGCGTAGGAAGAGGCTGGAGTTGTTGTAGGTCGCGGGGGCGAGTCTTGAGAATGCATCAGGGCTGACAGGTGCTCGCCACAACACATTCAGCGCCCATGAGACCGAGCGCCGCCCGCGCGGCGCATCGCGAGCAACGCTCGCTCCTACGTTTGTTTCGGGCCAGTAACGCCTGTGGCAGGCGCGCGCGACCGCCTGGTGTGTACGACGCGATATAGAGCCATGCGCCAAGGCGTACGCGCGCAAAACCCACAGGAATAATTGGCCCGAAACAAACGTAGGAGCGAGCGTTGCTCGCGATGCGCCGCGCGGGCGGCGCTCGATTTCCCAGGCGCTAAACCTCCCGCGGCGGGCGCCTGTAGCCCCAAACGCGTCCTGCCCGCTATCGATACACCTACTACTAGAAGGAGCGACGCGTCTGCTGCGAGTGCGAAGGCAACTGCACCTGCGATATCGCGACTTTCATCGTCAGCTCGAACCGGCTCCCCAACCCGCGCGTAGAGTCATGCGACAGCGTGGCCCCCAGCAACTCGCCCATCTGCCTGCAAATCGACAAGCCGATGCCCAGCCCGCCATAACGCCGGGTCATGGAACCATCAACCTGGAAAAAACGCTGGTAAAGCGTGGCCTGGTCGAGATCATCAAAGCCGATGCCACTGTCGCTGACCGTAAAGGTAAGCGCCAGGTTGTCCGGCCCCAGGCGCTGGCCACGCACCTGCAGCATGACCCCGCCCTGATCGGTGAACTTCAGGCCGTTGTCCAGCAGGCAACCCAGGCAACGGGCCAGTTTTTGCGCATCGGTCAAGAGCGCGTCTGGCAGATCGGCAGGTATGTCCAGGCTCAGGTACAACCCTTTACCCAGCGCCTGGCCAGCGTGTGCGGCTCGCAAGCCTTGCAGCATGTTACGCAGGCTGAAGGGCGCGGCCTGCACACGCAAGCGGCCGCCCTGCAGCTCGGAGAGGGTGAGGATGTCGTCGACCATGTCCATCATGCTCTGCGCCGACGTGACCGCTGTGCGATGGTACTGGGCCATTTCGGCCTCCATCGGCAGGGTGTGCATCAATTCAAGCGAGCCGATCACACCATTCATCGGGGTGCGCAGTTCATGGGTGACCGTGGCCAGGAACTCGTCCTTCAAGCGGTTGCTCCTGGCCAGTTGCAGGTTCAACTGCTCCAGGGTTCGACCGGTTTCACGCAGGGTCTGCGCCTGTTGCTCGCGCAGGCTGTTGATACGGTCGGCCAGCGCCAGCGACAGCAGCGCCACCTCCAGCGCCGAGCCCAACTGGCTGGCATACATGGTGATAAACACGTTCGGCAGGTAACCCAGCACCATCAAGGTGTTGACCAGCCCGCCCAGCAAAAACGCCGACCAGGCGATGATGAACCAGCGCGCCACCCGCAAACCGCGCGACCAGGCATACACGCCTGCGGCAAAGATGCTGACGGTGAACAGCAACGCCAGCACCGTGGCCATGCGCAGGGCGATGCCATACGGCATGCTCACGGCCAGTACCATCACCAGCCCGCCGCCCAGCATCAGCAGTTGCAACAACCGGTCGAAGCCACGGCTGATCTTGCCCAGTTGCAGAAAATGCCGGGCGAACTGGCAGCCGAATAAACCGGCAGCGCCAATGAACAAGGGCGTCGAGGCATTCGCCCACCAGGGGCTGTCCGGCCAGAAGTAGGCGACTCCCGCACCGTTCACCGAAACCTGATAAAGGCCGAACGAGGCGATGTAGAGGATGTAGTAGAGGTAGCTGACATCCCGCACGCTGAGGTAGATGAACAGGTTGTACACCAGCATCACCAGCAACACGCCGTAGATCATGCCCAGTACATACAGGCGCGTGGGCTGGTCCTCCATGTAGGCCTCGGCCGACCATAGCGCCAGCGGCGCCTGCACCGAACCCTGGCTGTGCAAGCGCAGGTAGACGGTGGTCGCCTGGCCTGGGGGCAGCGGCAACTCGAACAGGTAGTTGTTCTGCCGGATCTGCCGGCTGGCGTAAGGCAAGGCGTCGCCCGTGCGCTGGGCCAGGCGGTAAGTACCGGTGCTGTCGGGCAGGTACAACTCGAGGTGATCCAGAGGTGGGTAGGCCAGTTCCAGCAGCCATTGGCGGGGGGTGGCAGTGGCCGACGGCAGGTAACGCAGGTCGATCTTCAACCAGAACACCGACGTGGAATAACCAGCGTTCAACACAGGCTCGTGATGGGCCCGAAAGTGCTTGGCGAACGTGGGCTCACTGACTTGGGCAATGCTGGTACTGCCATCAGGGTCTTCGAAGACCTGAAGGGTTTCGCCCAGCGGAAGATGGCGGGTAGCGTCGTCGAAGTCGACCGCAACGGCCAGCACGGGCAACAAGCCCAGAAGCACAATCAGCAAATAGCGCATACAGCCCCAGCATGGCCTGTCCGGTCGCGTCGCGGTTGCCTCCCATCCGTTTGAGACGACGTAATCCGGCAGAACCCGTTTGTCGAGTTATCCGAGCACTCTAGCATAGCTTTCCTACCTGGCAATCGGCCATCTCCAATTGCGACCAAAAGGCTCTAAATCAATACTTTCAGCAGAACAACACACCTGAATCTGACCGGTCGATCAGCAAAACTCGTTTGTAGGACGATCCCCACAAATGGGTTTGGTGGTAAGCTCGCCGCCCATGAATACCTACAGCTCCCGCCCCGTTGTCCTCTGTCTCTCCGGCCACGACCCCAGTGGCGGCGCCGGCTTGCAGGCAGATATCGAAGCCCTGATCGCCCAAGGCTGTCACGCCGCACCCGCGGTGACCGCCCTGACCGTCCAGGATACCGTCAATGTTTCCGACTTCCGCGTGCTCGACCGCGAGTGGGTGCTGGCCCAGGCCAACGCCGTGCTGGCTGACTCCACGGTAGCGGCCGTCAAGCTGGGCATGCTCGGTTCGATCGACATGGTCGACACCGTCGCCGAACTGCTTGCCGCCCACCCGCACCTGCCGCTGGTCTGCGACCCGGTCCTGCGTGCCGGTGGCGGTGGCCGCCTGGGCAAGGACGAAGTGGGCTACGCCGTGCGCGAACGCCTGCTGCCGCTGGCGACCATCGCCACGCCGAACCTGCCGGAAGCGCGCATTCTCGCCGAGCTGCCTGAAGGCACCGCCGACGAGTGTGCCGAGAAACTGTTGCCGTTCTGTAGACACCTGTTGATTACCGGGGGTCACGGCGACGAAGACGAAATCCACAACCGCCTGTACAGCCGCGATGGCCAACGCCTGACCTGGACCTGCCAACGCTTGCCAGGCAGCTACCACGGTTCCGGTTGCACCCTGGCCAGCGCCCTGGCCGGTCGACTGGCCCTGGGCGAAGCACTGCAAAGCGCTGTGCGCAGTGCCCTGGACTACACCTGGCGCACCCTGCGTGACGCCGAGCAACTGGGCAAGGGCCAGTACGTGCCGCGCCGCCTGCCCCTGGATTTCTGCTCCTGATACGAGGCTTTCAGATGAAGCTACGCGGTCTGTACGCAATCACCGACAGCCAGCTGCTCGCCGGCCGTTTTCTGTCCCATGTCGAAGCGGCCCTGGACGGCGGGGTGCGACTGTTGCAGTACCGCGACAAGAGTGACGACGCCGCGCGCCGCCTGCGCGAAGCCGAAGCCTTGAAGCAACTGTGCGAGCGCTACGACACCCAGCTGATCATCAACGACGACGCCGAACTGGCCGCGCGCCTGGGTGTCGGCGTGCACCTGGGCCAGACCGACGGCCCACTGACCCCGGCACGTGCGTTGCTGGGCCGCGACGCCATCATCGGCTCGACCTGCCACGCGCAGCTCGACCTGGCCCGCCAGGCCGCCAGCGAAGGCGCCAGCTACGTGGCCTTCGGTCGCTTTTTCAACTCCGTGACCAAGCCGGGCGCACCGGCCGCCAGCCTCGACCTGCTGGAACAGGCCCGCGCCCAGGTCAAGCTGCCGATCGCCGTGATCGGCGGCGTCACCCTCGACAACGCTGCCCCGTTGGTCGCCCATGGCGCCGACCTGCTGGCGGTGATCCACGGCCTGTTTGGTACCGATAGCGCGCAGGAAGTCACCCGCCGCGCCCGTGCCTTCAACGCCCTGTTCGCTTCCTGATTTCGAGAGAAGATCCCATGTCCCGTTCCGAAACCCTGTTCGCCCAAGCCCAGAAGCACATCCCGGGCGGCGTCAACTCGCCCGTCCGCGCGTTCAAGAGCGTTGGCGGCACGCCGCTGTTCTTCAAGCACGCCGAAGGCGCCTATGTTGTTGACGAAGACGACAAGCGCTACGTCGACTACGTGGGTTCCTGGGGCCCGATGATCCTCGGCCACGGCCACCCTGAAGTGCTCGACGCGGTGCGCAACCAGCTGCAACACGGCCTGTCCTACGGCGCCCCGACCGCCATGGAAACCGAGATGGCCGACCTGGTCTGCTCGCTCGTGCCGTCGATGGAAATGGTCCGCATGGTCAGCTCGGGCACCGAAGCCACCATGAGCGCCATCCGCCTGGCCCGTGGCTACACCGGCCGCGACGCCATCATCAAGTTCGAAGGCTGCTACCACGGCCACTCCGACAGCCTGCTGGTGAAAGCCGGCTCGGGCCTTCTGACCCAAGGCGTGCCAAGCTCGGCAGGCGTGCCGGCGGACTTCGCCAAACACACCCTGACCCTGCCGTTCAACGACATTGCCGCGGTCGAAAAAACCCTGGCTGACGTCGGCCAGACCGTGGCGTGCATCATTGTCGAGCCGGTCGCCGGCAACATGAACTGCGTACCGCCAGCCCCGGGCTTCCTCGAAGGCCTGCGCGAGCAGTGCGACAAGCACGGCGTGGTGTTGATCTTCGACGAAGTGATGACCGGCTTCCGCGTCTCGCTGGGCGGCGCCCAAGGCTACTACGGCATCACCCCTGACCTGTCGACCTTCGGCAAGATCGTCGGCGGCGGCATGCCGGTCGGCTGCTTCGGCGGCAAGCGCGAGATCATGGGCTGCATCGCCCCGCTGGGCCCGGTCTACCAGGCCGGTACCCTGTCGGGCAACCCGCTGGCCATGGCCGCCGGCCTGACCACGCTGAAACTGATCAGCCGCCCAGGCTTCCACGCCGAACTGACCGATTTCACCAGCCGCATGCTCGACGGCCTGCAACAGCGTGCCGATGCCGCTGGCGTACCGTTCGTCACCACGCAGGCGGGTGCCATGTTCGGCCTGTACTTCAGCGGCGCCGATGACATCGTCACCTTCGATGACGTGATGGCCAGCGATGCGGATCGCTTCAAGCGCTTCTTCCACCTGATGCTCGACGGTGGCGTGTACCTGGCGCCAAGCGCGTTCGAGGCGGGCTTCACCTCTATCGCCCATGGCGACAAGGAGCTGCAGATCACCCTGGATGCGGCTGAAAAGGCCTTTGCTGCACTGAAGTAAACCGCCACATTTGCCCCTGTAGGAGCGCCCTTACAGCCCTTTCGCGACGTAAGGCCGCTCCTACACAATCAGCTGACTTCCCCAACCCGACAGAATTTCGCGTAAAACTTTGTAAGGTTGGCGCTGCTTATCCCATAATGTGCCACCAGAGACATTGGCCGCAGCTTTGCAGAGGTAAGTCGATCCCCATGAACCGCACCGGCCGCGCCCTGACCCTGGGCTGCCTGTTGCTTCTACAGCCCCTGCTGGCCCTGGCGGAGGGTGGAAACTCATTGCTGATTCCAGCGACGAGCCGCTGCACCCTGAATGTTCAGCCAGAAGACCTCGCCAATGCCCTCAAGGCCTGCGAGCAGACGGCGACGACGGGGGATGCCCAGGCGCAGTTCGAACTGGGCGAGTACTACTACACCCAGACGCCCAAAGACCTGAACAAGGCCCTGAACTGGTTTCAGCAGGCCTCGTTGCAAGGCCACGCCCAGGCCCAATACCGGCTTGGCGCCATGTTCTTCCGCGGCGAAGGGGTCAAGGCCAACAACGTGCAGGCCTACATTCTGCTGAAGATGGCCGCGGTCAACGGCGCCGAAGATGCGCTGGACATGGCCGACGAAGTGACCGAGCAGATGCCCCGCGACGAGCTGGAGCACGCGACCCAAGTGCTCGGCCAGATCTTCCGCAAGTACCTGCTTGAACTGCAGAACGCCGAAGGGCGCTCGCCGTTCTCGCCACTTCCCTGAAACGCCCTACTTCTCTGGCATCGGCATGGGGAACGGCATCACATTGCCGCCGCCCTTGGCCTCGCTGATCTTCGCCGTGCCCAAGCGCTCGACCTCGTCGATGCGCACGATCGAATGCATCGGCACGAAGCTGCGGATCACGCCCTCGAACTGGCTCTTGAGCTTCTCTTCGCTGGGGTCGACCACCACCTGGGTGCGCTCGCCGAAGACGAACTCCTCGATTTCCAGGAAGCCCCACAGGTCGCTCTGGTAGATCTGCTTGGCATACATCTCGAAGACCTGCCCCTGGTTGAGGAAGATCACTTTATAGATGGCGGGTTCGCGTTTGCTCATGGTTGGCGGGATAACACATGCGTAAGAAAAGGTGCGCATCATAGCAGTGCCGGCCTCTTCGCGGGTAAACCCGCCCCCACAGGCTCTCCACCGCCCTTGAAACCTGTGCAGTACCTGTGGGAGCGTGTTCACCCGCGAACAGGCCAGAACAGGCCCTACATACCGTTGAACGTTTCAGTGCTTTCGCCACTGCCATTCAAGGGTTATTCTTGAGCTCACACCCATTGCCGTCGGGCGGCTAAAAACGACCTTGAACGCACCCATAGAACCTCATCGTTTCATCCTCGAACCTTTCGAGGCCCACCGTTTCGCCAACTTGTGCGGCCAGTTCGACGAGCACCTGCGCCTCATCGAGCAACGCCTGGCCATCGAGATCCGCAACCGCGGCAATCAGTTCGAACTGATCGGCGAACCCAAGACCACCTCCGCTGCCGAGCAACTGCTGCGCCGCCTCTACCGCGAGGCCAAGGCCACCGACTTGTCGCCAGAAACGGTCCACCTGTACCTGCAGGAATCGACCGTCGAGAACATCGACAACCCGGCGGTCAACGAGGTCAGCGTCTCGTTGCGCACGCGCAAGGGCAACATTCGCCCGCGCGGTGTCAACCAGCAGCGGTACGTCAAGGAAATCCTGGCCAACGACATCAACTTCGGCATCGGCCCGGCCGGTACCGGCAAGACGTACCTGGCCGTGGCCTGTGCCGTAGATGCCCTGGAGCGCGAGCAAGTGCGCCGCATCCTGCTGGTACGCCCGGCAGTCGAAGCGGGCGAAAAGCTCGGCTTCCTGCCCGGTGACCTGGCACAGAAGATCGACCCGTACCTGCGCCCGCTGTACGACGCCCTGTACGAAATGCTTGGCTTCGAACACGTGGCCAAGCTGATCGAGCGCCAGGTGATCGAGATCGCCCCGCTGGCCTACATGCGTGGCCGTACCCTGAACAACAGCTTCATCATCCTCGACGAAAGCCAGAACACCACGCTCGAGCAGATGAAGATGTTCCTCACCCGCATCGGCTTCGGCTCGACGGCGGTGATCACCGGTGACATCACCCAGGTCGACCTGCCCCGTGGCACGAAGTCGGGCCTGGCGCACGTGATCGAGGTGCTCCGGGACGTTCCGGGTATCAGCTTTACCCATTTCCAACCCAAAGATGTGGTTCGTCACCCACTGGTGCAACGCATCGTCGAGGCCTATGACCGCTTCGAAGGCCGTCAGGCCAAGCCAGAGGCACCCGGCAAAGATGCTTGAACTTGACTTGCAACGGGCCACGGACGCCGCCGCCCCTGACGATGCTGCCTTCCGCCGCTGGTGCGAGTTGGCCCTGCGCCAGCGCAGCGCCGACTCGGAGATGACCATCCGCCTGGTCGACGAAGCCGAAGGCCGCGAGCTGAACAACACCTACCGGCACAAGGACTACGCGACCAATGTGCTGTCGTTCCCGGCCGACGTGCCTGATGACCTGCTCGATATCCCCCTGCTGGGCGACCTGGTGATCTGCGTGGCGGTGGTCGAGCGCGAAGCCGCCGAACAGGGCAAAATCCTGGAGGCCCACTGGGCGCACCTGGTCATCCACGGCTGCCTGCACTTGCTCGGCTACGACCACATCGACGATGACGAAGCCGAGGAAATGGAAGCCCTGGAACGAGAATTGCTGGCAGAACTGGGTCACCCTGACCCGTATGCCGACGATGAAGACGAAACCATCACACACTGATACTGCAAGGATCACGAGAACCGCCATGAGCGAAGATCGATCGAGCAACGGGCAAAAGTCCTGGCTGGGTAAACTGACCCAGGCTTTTGCCCATGAGCCGAAAAACCGCCAGGAGCTCCTTGAGCTGCTGCGCGAAGCCCATCAGAACAAGCTGCTCGACAGCGAAGCGCTGACCATTGTCGAAGGCGCTATCCAGGTTGCTGACCTGCAGGTGCGCGACATCATGGTGCCGCGCTCGCAAATGATCAGCATCAAGGCCAGCCAATCGCCTCGCGAGTTCCTGCCGGCGGTGATCGACGCCGCGCACTCGCGCTACCCGGTGATCGGCGAAAGCCACGATGATGTGCTGGGCATCCTGCTCGCCAAGGACCTGCTGCCGCTGATCCTCAAAGAGAACGGCGACAGCTTCAACATCAAGGACCTGCTGCGCCCGGCCACCTTCGTGCCGGAGTCCAAGCGCCTGAACGTGCTGCTGCGCGAGTTCCGCGCCAACCATAACCACATGGCCGTCGTCATCGACGAATACGGCGGTGTGGCAGGCCTGGTGACCATCGAGGACGTGCTCGAACAGATCGTCGGTGACATCGAGGACGAACACGACGTCGAGGAAGACAGCTACATCAAGCCGCTGCCCAGCGGCGACTTCCTGGTCAAGGCGCTGACCCCGATCGAGAACTTTAACGAGTTCTTCGACAGCACCTTCTCCGATGACGAATTCGACACCGTGGGCGGCCTGGTGATGAGCGCGTTCGGGCACCTGCCCAAGCGCAACGAAACCACCGAGATCGGTGCCTACAAGTTCCGCATTCTCAATGCCGACAGCCGGCGGATTCACCTGCTGCGCCTGACACCGATCACCCGCTAAGGACAATCATGCGTTGGATCACCCGCCCCGGCTGGCCCGGTAACCTGCTGGCCATGGCGGCCGGCGCTTCCACCCTCCTGGCCCTGGCGCCGTTCGACATCTGGCCGCTGGCCCTGTTGTCCATCGCCCTGCTTTACCTTGGCCTGCGCGAGCTCAGCCCGCGCCAGGCCATGGGCCGCGGCTGGTGTTTCGGCTTTGGCCTGTACGGCGCCGGCACCTGGTGGATCTACGTCAGCATGAACACCTACGGCGGCGCTTCGCCGCTGCTGGCGATCCTGCTGCTGCTGGCGTTCTTCGCCGCCCTTGCCTGGTTCTTCGCCCTGCCCACGTGGCTGTGGGCGCGCTGGCTGCGGCGCAACGAGGCGCCGCTGGCCGATGCCTTGTGCTTCGCTGCCCTGTGGCTGTTGCAAGAGGCCTTCCGAGGCTGGTTCCTGACCGGCTTCCCCTGGCTTTATGCGGGCTACAGCCAGCTCGATGGCCCCTTGGCGGGCTTGGCGCCGCTAGGCGGCGTGTGGCTGATTTCCTTCACCCTGGCGCTTAGCGCTGCCTTGCTGTGCAACCTGCATCGGCTACGCGCCCGGCCCTCGTTCCTGGCCGTCGCCGGCGTGCTGCTGCTCGCCCCCTGGGTACTGGGCATGGCCCTCAAGGGGCACGCCTGGACCAAGCCTGCGGGTGATCCACTCAAAGTGGCCGCCATCCAAGGCAACGTCGAGCAGGAGCTGAAATGGGACCCGGCGCACATCGACGCACAGCTGGCGCTGTACCGCGACATGACCTTCACCTCGAAGCCCGTAGACCTGTTGATCTGGCCCGAAACCGCGGTCCCGGTGCTCAAGGACCAGGCCCAAGGCTACATCGACGTGATGGGCCGCTTTGCCGCCGAGCGGCATTCGGCGCTGATCACCGGCGTCCCCGTACGTGAGGTGGTGCACCACCAGCGCCGCTATTACAACGGCATCACCGTGACCGGCGAAGGCGACGGCACCTACCTCAAGCAGAAACTAGTACCGTTTGGCGAGTATGTGCCGCTGCAAGACATGCTGCGTGGCGCGATCGAGTTCTTCAACCTGCCCATGTCGGACTTCGCCCGGGGCCCCGAAGACCAGCCGCTGCTGCAGGCCAAGGGTTACCAGATCGCGCCGTACATCTGCTACGAAGTGGTGTACCCCGAGTTCGCGGCGAGCCTGGCGGCGCGCAGCGACCTGCTGCTGACCATCAGCAACGACACCTGGTTCGGCACCTCCATCGGCCCCCTGCAACACCTGCAGATGGCGCAGATGCGGGCACTGGAAGCCGGCCGCTGGATGATCCGCGCCACGAACAACGGCATAACCGCGCTGATCGACCCGTTCGGGCGCATTACCACGCAAATTCCGCAGTTCCAGCAGGCGGTGCTGTATGGCGAGGTGGTGCCGATGCAGCAATTGACGCCTTACCTGCAGTGGCGCTCGTGGCCGCTGGCGATTGTCTGTGTGGTGTTGCTGGGCTGGGCGTTGCTGGCGGGGCGCATCGCCAAGACTGTCTGATGCAGACTGTGCCGGCCTCTTCGCGGGTCAAGCCCGCTTGTATGGTTAGACTTGAAGGGGTGGTGGGACTAAATGCCCGATTCTGACTGTTCGCAGCAGTACAGACCGTGGGAGACATCGCCTTGCTCGCGTAGCATTCGCCCTGATGAAAAATCAGGACGAATATGTCACCAAAGCGAGCAAACCGGCTTGCTGAAAACCATAGAATCTCCCACAAGCAACCATTGCTCCAGGGCGCAGTTGCAAAGTGTGGGAGCGGGCTTGCCCCGCGAAGAGGCCGGCACAGGCAACCTAGATTCAATAGAACACCCGATACCCCACCAACCCCACCGCCTCATTCAGCAACTGCCCGCTCTGCCACATCGCCCGGCTCTCTGGCAGCAACCCGGCAAACGGCCGGGCATGATCACGCCCCAGGAACCCCATCGGCGCTGGCACCACCTCGAACCCCGCCTGCTCAAAGCTGAAACGCGAACGCTGCATGTGCCAGGCCTGGGTCACCACCACCACGCGACGAATACCCAGCGGCTGCAGAATATCCGCCGTGAACCGCGCATTTTCCCAGGTGGTACGGCTGGCCTCCTCTTGCCACTTCACCTCGACGCCAAAGTCTTCACGCAAGCGGTCCGCCATCAACCGCGCCTCGCTCGGCGGCGTGCCGTAGTGCAAGCCACCGCTGGTCAGCACCGGCAACCCCGACGCCTTGGCCAACCGCGCAGCAAAGCGCATGCGCTCAAGGGCCGTTGCCGTAGGCTGGTCATCCCCACCCCAGGCCGGGTCACCGCGCTCACGCCCGGCACCTAGCACGACGATGGCATCCGCCCTACCGGCAAGGCCTGCCCACTCGCTGACCTGCAAAGGCGGTTCGGTTTCCAGCAACCGTGCCGACTCCTGCACCACCAGCGGCAAACTCATCAGCCACAGGCCACCCAGCCCCACTGCAAAGCACAGCGCCGCCAGCCGCGGGCGGCGGGTACGCAGCCACCAGGCGGCCAGCAGCAGCAGGAACAGGACGCCCGGCGGCATCAGCCATTGCTTGATGAAGAATCGAATGGGCATCGGCTACACCTCCATGGAAGGCGTGCAGCCTAAGAGGATCGACGCCGGGCAACAAGTGTGCGGCCGGCGACGATCGTGAGAAGTGTATTGAAGAACCGGCGCGCGATGGCCTGCGCCTGGCGTCCTGAACGGCTAACGATGCGGCAGCGTCCTGGATCTCGCCGTGCTGGCGGGGCGTTTCTTGTCCTTGAGCCAGATGATCTTGGCCGATGTCGGCTCCGCTTGCGGGTAACTGCCGGCACAGGCATTTTGGCGCTCCGGAAGGGATTCCAGGTAGGCCTTGATCACTTCGAACTCTGCGTGGCTAAGGCCGCGCAACTCCAGCTCGGCTGGACTCTCGTCGCGCAATCGTACCGACGTCCGGGCAACTTCCAATGCCAGGCCAAGGCGGTCGATCAGGCGTTCGTAAAGCTCCGGTTTGATTGCGGGTAGCTGCGTCTCTCCCATCCGTTCACCTCATTGAAGATAAAAATATCTCCCCCCACACCTGAGCTTAGCGTCACTCTAAAAAGCAGCCGTTTGCCGCGACCAGCGGGCATTCGCAATCAAGGTTTCCCACGATGCGCAGCGCTGCTGTATGCTACGGCGTTCACTCTAAACGACACCGGAGTACCGGTTGCAGCGAGGTTCCGCTGCCTGGAACAAGGTCTCTTCTCTCTCAGCCAAAAGTAGCCATGCACGAACAATACACGCCCCGTGATATCGAAGCCGCCGCCCAGAACTTCTGGGACGAGCAACAATCGTTCGCTGTTACCGAACAGCCAGGCAAAGACACCTACTATTGCCTATCGATGTTCCCGTACCCGAGCGGCAAGCTACACATGGGCCACGTGCGCAACTACACCATCGGTGACGTGATTGCCCGCTACCAGCGCATGCTGGGCAAAAACGTCCTGCAGCCGATGGGCTGGGACGCTTTCGGCATGCCCGCGGAAAACGCGGCGATGAAAAACAACGTCGCCCCGGCCAAGTGGACGTACGAAAACATCGACTACATGAAGACCCAGCTCAAGAGCCTGGGCCTGGCCATCGATTGGGCACGTGAAGTCACCACCTGCAAGCCGGACTACTACCGCTGGGAACAGTGGCTGTTCACCCGCCTGTTCGAAAAGGGCGTCATCTACCGCAAGAACGGTACCGTGAACTGGGACCCGGCCGACCAGACCGTGCTCGCCAACGAGCAGGTCATCGACGGCCGCGGCTGGCGTTCGGGCGCGCTGATTGAAAAGCGCGAAATCCCGATGTACTACTTCCGCATCACCGACTACGCCGACGAGCTGCTCGAGAGCCTCGACGAGCTGCCGGGCTGGCCTGAACAGGTCAAGACCATGCAGCGCAACTGGATCGGCAAGTCGCGCGGCATGGAAGTCCAGTTCCCGTTCGACCAGGCCAGCATCGGCCACGAAGGCGCCCTCAAGGTCTTCACCACCCGTCCTGACACGCTGATGGGCGCCACCTACGTCGCCGTCGCCGCCGAACACCCGCTGGCCACCCAGGCTGCCCAAGGCAACCCGGCGCTGCAGGCGTTCATCGACGAGTGCAAGAGCGGCAGCGTCGCCGAGGCCGACATGGCCACCCAGGAGAAGAAGGGCATGCCCACTTCCCTGCTGGTGGAACACCCGCTGACCGGCGAGAAGCTGCCGGTCTGGGTCGCCAACTACGTGCTGATGCACTACGGCGACGGCGCCGTGATGGCCGTGCCGGCCCACGACGAGCGCGACTTCGAGTTCGCCCACAAGTACAACCTGCCGGTCAAAGCCGTGGTGCGCACCAGCGCTGGCGATGAAGTCGGCAACGAGTGGCAGGCTGCCTACGGCGAGCATGGCCAACTGATCAACTCCGGCGAGTTCGACGGCCTGGACTTCGCCGGCGCCTTTGACGCCATCGAAGCCGCCCTGATCCGCAAGGAACTCGGCAAGTCGCGCACCCAGTTCCGCCTGCGCGACTGGGGCATCAGCCGTCAGCGTTACTGGGGCTGCCCGATCCCGATCATCCACTGCCCGTCCTGCGGCGACGTGCCGGTGCCGGAAGACCAGCTGCCGGTCACCCTGCCAGAAAACGTGGTACCGGACGGTGCCGGCTCGCCGCTGGCGCGCATGCCCGAGTTCTACGAATGCACCTGCCCGAAATGCGGCACGGCGGCCAAGCGCGAAACCGACACCATGGACACCTTCGTCGAGTCGTCCTGGTACTTCGCCCGCTACGCCTCGCCAAACTACGACCAAGGCCTGGTCGACCCTAAAGCCGCCAACCACTGGCTGCCGGTCGACCAGTACATCGGCGGTATCGAGCACGCGATCCTGCACCTGCTGTACGCGCGCTTCTTCCACAAGCTGATGCGTGACGAAGGCCTGGTCACCTCGAACGAGCCGTTCAAGAACCTGCTGACCCAGGGCATGGTGGTCGCCGAGACCTACTACCGCGTTGCCAGCAACGGCGGCAAGGACTGGTTCAACCCGGCCGATGTCGAGATCGAACGTGACGCCAAGGCCAAGATCATTGGCGCCCGCCTGAAGACCGACGGCCTGCCGGTGGAAATCGGCGGCACCGAGAAGATGTCGAAGTCGAAGAACAACGGCGTCGACCCGCAATCGATGATCGAAGCCTACGGCGCCGATACCTGCCGCCTGTTCATGATGTTCGCATCGCCGCCCGACATGAGCCTGGAGTGGTCCGATTCCGGCGTCGAAGGCGCAAGCCGCTTCCTGCGCCGTGTCTGGCGTCTGGCCCAAGGCCACGTCAGCCAGGGCCTGCCGGGCAAGCTGGATGTCGCCACGCTGGACGACGCGCAAAAGGTCATCCGCCGCGCCATCCACGCCGCGATCAAGCAGGCCAGCACCGACGTGGGCCAGTACCACAAGTTCAACACCGCCATCGCCCAAGTGATGACCGTGATGAACGTGCTGGAAAAGGCCCCGCAAGCCACCGAACAGGACCGTGCCCTGCTGCAGGAAGGCCTTGAAGCCGTCACCCTGCTGCTGGCGCCGATCACCCCGCACATCTCCCACGAACTGTGGAAGGCGCTGGGCCACGACCAGGCGGTCATCGATGCTGGCTGGCCAGCCGTCGACGAGAGCGCACTGGTACAGGACAGCATCGTCCTGGTGGTGCAGGTCAACGGCAAGCTGCGTGGCCAGGTCGAAATGCCGGCCGCCGCCAGCCGCGAGGAAATCGAAGCCGCCGCCCGCAGCAACGAGAATGTCCTGCGCTTCATCGATGGCCTGACCATCCGCAAGGTCATCGTGGTACCGGGCAAGCTGGTCAACATCGTCGCCAATTGATGGCACGCCCGCCCGCAGGTTCTGCGGGCGGGCGGTACAGGCCCAAGAGGGAGCAACAACATGATCAAACGCAATCTGCTGGTAATCGGCCTGGCCGTCGTGCTCAGCGCCTGCGGTTTCCAGCTGCGTGGCACCGGCACCACCGAGCTGAGCGTCAAAGAGATGGACGTCAGCGCGCGCAATGCCTATGGCGAAACCGTGACCCAGCTGCGTCAGGTTCTGGAGCGTAACGGCGTCAACGTGCACGCGGGCGCGCCTTACCGCCTGGTGCTGACCAACGAGCAGGAAAACGAACGCGCCGCGACCTACACCGGTGGCAGCCGCTCGGCCGAGTACGAGCTGACCACGGTACTGAACTACAGCATCCAGGGCCTGAACAACCTGGAACTGCTCAGCGACAAACTGGAAATGCGCAAGGTCTACGTGCGTGACGGTTCCAACATCACCGGTTCCGAGCAGGAAGCCAAACGGGCACGTGACGAAATGCGCCGCGACCTGGTCAACGCCATGGTCGTACGCCTGCAGATGCTGACCCCGACGCAACTCGACGAGCTGCAGCGTAAAGCCGACGAACGCGCCCAGGCTGAAGCCGCCGCGCTGGAAGCGGCACGCCGCCAGCAGGCGGAAACGCCTCAGCAGTCGCCAATGGAAGTTCCGGGCAACTGAGCCCGTGCGGGGCACCTTAGGTGCCCCGCCTGTTTCCGATGAAACTCGCCCCCGCCCAACTCAACAAGCACCTGCAAGGCGCCCTGGCACCGGTTTACGTGGTCAGCGGCGACGACCCATTGCTGTGCCAGGAAGCCGCTGACGCCATCCGCGGCGCCGCACGCCAGCAAGGTTTCGACGAACGCCAGGTGTTCAGCGCCGACGCCAATTTCGACTGGGGCACCTTGCTCCAGGCGGGCGCCAGCCTGTCGCTGTTCGCCCAGCGCCGCCTGCTGGAACTGCGCTTGCCCTCCGGCAAGCCCGGTGACAAGGGTGCTGCCGCCTTGATGGAATACTGCGCCAGGCCGGCCGAAGACACGCTGCTGCTGATCAGCCTGCCCAAGCTCGACGGCAGCGCGCAGAAGACCAAGTGGGGCAAGGCGCTGATTGAGGGCGCCCATTGCCAGTTCATCCAGATCTGGCCGGTGGATGCGCACCAATTGCCGCAGTGGATCAACCAGCGGCTGTCGCAGGCAGGCCTTTCGGCTCAACGCGATGCCGTGGACCTGATCGCCGCCCGGGTCGAAGGCAACCTGCTGGCTGCCGCCCAGGAAATCGAAAAACTCAAGCTGCTGGCCGACGGCAACCAGATTACCGTCGAGACCGTACAGGCGGCGGTCGCCGACAGCGCCCGCTTCGATGTCTTCGGCCTGGTCGATGCCATTCTCAATGGCGAAGCCGCGCACGCCCTGCGCATGCTGGAAGGCCTGCGCGGCGAAGGTGTGGAGCCGCCGGTGATTCTGTGGGCCCTGGCGCGCGAACTGCGCCAACTGGCCGGGCTGGCCCAACAGTTCAGCCAGGGCGTGCCGCTGGACAAGGCCTTCAGCCAGGCGCGGCCACCGGTGTGGGATAAACGCCGCCCACTGGTCAGCAAAGCCCTGCAGCGCCTCTCGGCGCAACGCTGGGCGCAGCTGTTGCAGGATGCCCAGCGGATCGATGCGCAGATCAAGGGCCAAGCCGAGGGTTCGCCCTGGACTGGGTTGTCGCGCTTGTCGCTGCTGATGGCCGGCCAGCGGCTAGCGCTCCCTTCCGAATAGCCGGGGCCGCTTCGCGGCCCATCGCGACACAAGGCCGCTCCTACAGCAATCGCGTCCCCCTGTAGGAGCGGCCTTGTGTCGCGATGGGCTGCATAGCAGCCCTAAGTCCCCAACCATATACACAATCAATTGGCCCTCCCCCACCCAGCGGCCTACAGTGCGCCCCGAAAGCCACCCATCGGGAATCCGCACCATGAGCAAAAAGCCGAAGAAGCACGGCCCCAACAAGGCCAAGTCGATCGTCGCCCAGCCACTGTTCCGCTGCCGCCAGGAACAACCGGACAAGGGCAAAGGCAGCTACCGCCGCGAAGCCTTCCAATCGAGAGATTGGGAGGCTTCTTACTTTTTGGCGGCATGAAAGCATCGAAAGCGCAGGCATGGTATGGTCGTCACCTGACCTGAAATTCTGGATCTGTGCATGCTCCTCAGCCTTCTTCCCCGTTGGAAATCCCGCCAGCTGATCGCGGCCTCCAGCTTCATCCTGCTCGTCGCCTGCGCGGAAAAACCCACCGCCGCCGATGCCTTGCCGCTGGCACCTGCCCAGCCCGCCCCGGTGGTGAACGTGCCTGGTGCAACGCCCGACGCCAGCACTACTGAGATCCAGCCCCTGCAAACCTTCGCGCAATGGCAGGCCGGCTTCCGCCAACAAGCCTTGCAGGCTGGCATTTCGCCAAACACCTTCGACCGTGCGTTCCTCGGTGTCACCCCCGACATGGACGTGATCAAGGCCGACCGCAGCCAGCCAGAATTCACCCGCCCGGTGTGGGAATACCTGGAAGGCGCACTGTCGCCACTGCGCGTGCGCAACGGCAAGAAGCTGATGGAGCAGAATGCAGAACTGTTGACCCGCATCGAACAGCGCTATGGCGTGGACCGCCAAGTGCTGGTTTCGGTCTGGGGCATGGAGAGCAACTTCGGCCAGTTCCAGGGCAGCAAGTCGGTCATTCGCTCACTGGCGACCCTGGCCTACGAAGGCCGCCGCCCCCAATTCGCCCAAGACCAGCTGATTGCCGCCCTGCAAATCCTGCAGAACGGTGATATCCAGCCAGAGGCCATGCGTGGCTCGTGGGCTGGCGCCATGGGCCAGACCCAGTTCATCCCGACCACTTACAACACCCATGCAGTGGATTTCGACGGTGATGGCCGCCGGGATATCTGGAACAGCACCCCCGATGCCCTGGCCTCCACAGCGCACTACCTGCAGAGCTCTGGCTGGAAACGGGGCCAGCCTTGGGGCTTTGAAGTGCAAGTGCCGGCCGGGTTCGACTTCTGGCTGGCCGACGGGTCGCTGCGCAAGCCGGTGAGCGAGTGGCTGCAACTGGGCGTGAAGCTGCCAGCCGGTACTCAGCTGCCCGCCAACAGCAATCAGCTGTCTGCCGCCCTGCTGCTGCCCGCAGGTGCGCGCGGCCCGGCGTTCCTGGTGCTGGACAACTTCCGCGCCATCCTCAAGTACAACAACTCGTCGTCCTACGCACTGGCCGTAAGCCTGCTGGGTGACCGGTTCTCGGGCTGGGGCTTCATTGCCGGCAGCTGGCCGAAAGAGGACCTGCCTTTGAGCCGCAGCGAGCGCATGGAGCTGCAACACCTGCTCAACGCCAGCGGGCATGACGCGGGCAACGCCGATGGCATCATAGGCGCCAACACCCGCAAGGCCATTCGCAATGCCCAGCAGGGGTTGGGATGGCCGGCGGATGGGTACCCGACGCACAAGTTGCTCGAGAGCCTGCGTCAGCAGTAAGAACGCTGGGGGCGCGTTGCGGCCCCCACGATCTCAAGCCCTAAACAAATCCTGCTGCAACACCAGCCTCATCTCCCCACTGTCCAGCACCACCTCAGCCCCCAGCGGCAAGCACACGTTCGGATCACAATGCCCACTGCGCCACCCGGCCAGCACCGGCACGCCCAGCGGCCCGAAAATGTCCTGCAACAGCGGCGTCAACGCCGCCACGGTGATCCCGGCAAAATCCCCCACCAGCACCCCCTTCACCCCCGCAAGCTTGCCCGCCAGGCGCAACTGGGTCAGCAAACGATCCACCCTGAACAACGGCTCGTTGACGTCTTCGATAAACAGAATGCAGTCCTGCGTATCGATCTCTGCCACCGTTCCCAGGGTCGCCCCCAGCATCGACAGGTTGCCCCCCAGCAAACGCCCGCGGGCAACCCCCGGCACCACGCAGCTCAACGCATAGTCGGTCGGATGCGCGATCGCATCGCCTGCACCCAGCTGCCCAATCAGTTGCGCCAGCAGCGACGACTCGGTCGGCTCAAGTTTGGCGCCCAACAGGTCGGCATTCAGCATCGCTCCATGGAAGGTCAGCAACCCGGTTTTGCGCTGGATAGCCGTGTGCAGCGCGGTGATGTCGCTGTAGCCGATCAGCGGCTTGGGGTTGCAACGGATCAGGTCAAAGTCGAGGCTGTCGAGCAGGCGCATGCTGCCATAGCCGCCGCGCATACACAGGATGGCGTCGATGGCCGGGTCAGCAAACGCATCGTGCAGGTCCTGCAGCCGCTGCTGATCGGGCCCTGCCAGGTAGCCCTGCGCCTGTTCAACGCCCGGGTAGATACGGCAGCGGTAGCCACGCTCGGTAAACCACTGGCTGGCCTTTTGCGCATCCAGCCGCGCCGGCCCGGCCGGGGCGACGATGGCAAAGCAGGCATTCTCCCCCAGGGCAGCGGGCAGTCGGGATTCAACGGTTTCGGCGCAATTCATCGCAACTCCTTGCAGTGCAGGGCACACAAATAAAAATGCCGATGCCGCCTTTCGGCGCGCATCGGCACGGGTGCTTCAGACCAGGCTCAGAGCTTGATCTTGGCTTCGTGAGCCTGCTGGTCAGCGTGGTACGAAGAACGCACCAGCGGGCCGGAAGCCACGTTCTTGAAGCCCATCTTGTAGCCTTCTTCGGCGAACCAGGCGAAGGTGTCCGGGTGCACGAAACGCTGCACCGGCAAGTGGCTGCGCGACGGCTGCAGGTACTGGCCGAGGGTCAGCATGTCGATGTCATGCTCGCGCATGCGGTGCATCACTTCGATGACTTCTTCGTCGGTCTCGCCCAGGCCGAGCATCAGGCCCGATTTGGTCGGTACGTGCGGGACCATCTGCTTGAACTTCTGCAGCAGGTCCAGCGACCAGTCGTAGTCCGACCCGGGACGCGCGGCCTTATACAGGCGCGGTACGGTTTCCAGGTTGTGGTTGAAGACATCCGGCGGCTCTTGCGCGGTAATCTCCAGGGCCACGTCCATACGGCCACGGTAGTCCGGGACCAGGGTTTCCAACTGCACACCCGGCGACAAGGCGCGGATCTCGCGGATGCAGTCGGCAAAGTGCTGGGCACCACCATCACGCAGGTCGTCGCGGTCCACCGAGGTGATTACCACGTACTTCAGGCGCAGGTCGGCGATGGCGACGGCGAGGTTCTTCGGCTCATCGAGGTCCAGTGGCTTCGGTCGGCCGTGGCCAACGTCGCAGAATGGGCAACGACGGGTGCAGATGTCACCCATGATCATGAAGGTCGCGGTACCGCCCGAGAAGCACTCGCCCAGGTTCGGGCAGGAGGCCTCTTCGCAGACGCTGTGCAGCTTGTGCTTGCGCAGCAGTTGCTTGATGCGGTCTACCTCGGGCGAGACCGGGATGCGCACGCGGATCCAGTCAGGCTTTTTAGGCAGTTCATCGGTAGGGATGATCTTTACCGGGATGCGCGCGACCTTGTCGGCGCCACGCAGTTTGACCCCAGCTTCCACCTTCTTCGGCGCTGGGCGCGGGGTGGCATCCTGGGTAGGTATCAGGTTCGGCACGGCTTCTTGCACAGTTGTCATATTCAGTCGATTCCGCCCGTGAGGGTCGTCTGCTCAGCGTAGTCGAGGTGCTTGACCAGCTGTCCGCGCAGCCTTGTCCTGACCTCGTTGAGTTCGATCGGGCCTGCCAGATCGCGTAGCTGGGTCATGGCCAGCCCCGCATAACCGCAGGGGTTGATTCGGCGGAATGGCGCAAGGTCCATGTCCACGTTCAGGGCAAGGCCGTGGAACGAACGGCCGTTGCGGATTCGCAGGCCGAGGGAGGCGATTTTCGCTCCATCGACATAGACACCCGGAGCGTCGGGCTTGGCCGCCGCCTGGACATCGTAACTGGCAAGCAGGTCGATCAGGGTCTGCTCGATGCGGCTGACCAGCTCACGTACCCCAAAACCCAGCCGCCGCACATCCAGCAGCAGGTAGGCCACCAGTTGCCCGGGGCCATGGTAGGTCACCTGGCCACCGCGGTCGGTCTGCACCACCGGGATATCACCCGGAATCAGCAGGTGCTCGGCCTTGCCGGCCTGGCCCTGGGTAAAGACCGAAGGGTGTTCGACCAGCCAGATTTCATCCTGGCTGTCGGGCCCTCGCTGCTCGGTAAAGCGACGCATGGCTTCCAGCACCGGTTCATAGGGCTGCAGGCCAAGATCGCGAAAACCGAGACAGGCGGACATCAGAGCACCATTTTCACGATGCCGGTAGCGCGCAGGGCGCTGTTGATATCGTGCAGCTGGTTCTCGCTCTCGGCAACGATGTGCAGTTGCACCGTGGTGTACTTGCCTTCTTTGCTCTGGCGCTCGGCCAGCGTGGCGAGGTCGACCTTGGCGTGTTTGCTGAGGACTTCGATGACCATGTCCTTGAAACCGACAACGGTATCGCCGATGACCTTGATCGGGTAGTCGGCGCAGGGGAATTCGATTTTGTGCGACTTGACGTCAGGTTCGCTCATAGCGGAAACGGCCTCGTAAGCCGTGGCAACAACAACGCTCCCGCCTGAACAGCGGGAGCGTGGCAGGTCACGTTATCAGTTGAACAACCCGTAGAAGAATAGACGGATGCTATCCCACATACGGCGGAAGAAACCACCTT
Organism: Pseudomonas sp. NGC7; assembly: GCF_047159675.1. Taxonomy (NCBI): domain Bacteria; kingdom Pseudomonadati; phylum Pseudomonadota; class Gammaproteobacteria; order Pseudomonadales; family Pseudomonadaceae; genus Pseudomonas; species Pseudomonas sp. NGC7. The sequence goes on from NZ_BAAFZY010000001.1 coordinate 5,535,770, forward strand.
CCTCGACGCCATCGAGGGCGATCAGGTCGGCGCTGTGAACCACGTTCTCGTCCAGTTTGACTTCCACTTTGCCGATCACGTCACCTTTGGCGATCGGTGCGGTGAGCTGCGGGTTCATGGTCATCGAAGCCTGAAGGCGCTTCAATTGGCCTTTAGGCATAGTCATGGTCAGGTCGTTGGCCAGGCCAGCTTTAACCTGGCTGGTGGCGCCCTTCCAGACTGGAGCCTGGGTCAGCTCGGTGCCTTTCTGATAGAAGGTCTGAGTTTCGAAGAAGCGGAAGCCGTAGGTCAGCAGCTTCTGGGTCTCGGCAGCACGGGACTGCTCGCTGTTGGTGCCGAACACCACGGCAATCAGGCGCTGGCCGTCACGTACGGCCGAAGCCACCATGCAGTAACCGGCTTCGTCGGTGTGGCCAGTTTTCAGGCCGTCGACGGTCTTGTCACGCCACAGCAGCAGGTTGCGGTTCGGCTGCTTGATGTTGTTCCAGAAGAACTCTTTCTGCGAGTAAATCGCATAGTGGGCCGGGTCGACGTCGATGATCGCGCGCGCCAGCAGGGCCATGTCGTGCGCCGAGGAGTAGTGCTCGGGGTTCGGCAGGCCGGTCGGGTTCATGAAGTGGCTGTTGGACATGCCCAGGTCAGCGGCCGTCTTGTTCATCATGTCGGCGAAGGCGTCTTCGCTGCCGGCAATGTGCTCGGCCAGCGCAACGGACGCATCGTTACCCGACTGGATGATGATGCCGTGCAGCAGGTCGCTGACAGTCACCTGGCTGCCAACCTTGATGAACATGCGCGAACCACCGGTACGCCAGGCGTTTTCGCTGACGGTGACCGGGTCGTTTTCACCGATCTGGCCGCGGCGAATGTCCAGGGTGGCGATGTAGGCGGTCATCAGCTTGGTCAAGCTGGCTGGCGGCAGGCGCTCGTCACCGTTGTTCTCGACCAGCACGTTGCCGCTGGACGCGTCCATGAGTACGTAGGACTTGGCTGCCAGTTGCGGTGGTGCCGGCATCATCTGCTCTGCCGCGAAAGCAGCAGGCGTGATCATCAGCAGTACGGGCAGGCAAAGTCGTTTGGCAAGGTTGGTGATGTTCATCCGTCTCTCGAAAATCGCTAATGGTCTGAGATGTTGCCTGGGCCACATCGTGTGCCCAGCGCCAGTCAGTCTAGTTTTTAAGGCCTTGGGCCGAGCCCGCACACTGCGGCTTTATGTCGCTGCGGGCAAAAGCGGACATTGTACATGCCCGCGCCCGTCAATTCATGACAAAACCGACAGTTTGGCCGGTGCGGTCAGTCAGCTGTGACCAGCTTGGCCTGCCCCAAGTTCGCCAGGCGAATGCTGTTCTGCGCCTGCTGGATCTCGCCCTGGCTGCTGATCGGCCCTAAACGCACGCGGTGCAGGGTTTGCTGGTTACGCACGATGGAGCTGATGAACACCGGCGCGCTGACCATGGTGCTCAGTTTCGAACGCAGCAGTTCGGCGGCGTCCGGGTTGGCGAAGGCGCCCACCTGCAAGAAGCTGCCGCCGTTGCCTGCCGGCACATTGTTGCCGCCGACTTGAACGGGCACTACGGGTGCAGCGTGCTGCTGGGGTGGCGGCGTCCACTGCTCGACACGGCCGGTGCTGGCCGGGATCGACTGGGTCTGGGCAACCTGGGGTTCCTTCAGCACCAACGGTGGCTGCTGGCCACGCTGGGCCCACCATTGTTGCGGGTCGATACCTTCGACGCGCACATGGGCGGTGCCGATTTCGGCGTAGCCGAGCTTCTTCGCCGCCGCGTAGGACAGGTCGATGATACGGTCGGAGTAGAACGGGCCACGGTCGTTGACCCGCAGGACCACGCTGCGGCCGTTGGCCAGGTTGGTCACCCGCACATAGGCCGGCAGCGGCAAGGTCTTGTGCGCCGCGCTCATGCCGTACAGGTCATAAAGCTCGCCGTTGGCCGTGTTCTGCCCGTGAAACTTGGTGCCATACCACGACGCGGTACCCTCGGCGCGGTAGTTGCGCGAGTCCTGCATCGGGTAGTAGGTCTTGCCCAGTACCGTGTAAGGGTTGGCCTTGTAGTTGCCGGTGTGCACGGTTGGCGTGGCGTCGGGGATCTTGTTCACGTCCACGTCCCACCACGGCGCACCGTCCTTGTGGGCACGGTTGATGTCCAGGCCGGGCTGGGCGCGGACTGTATTACCGCTTTTCTGGGTGGTGGTCGGGCGGCTGGAAGAGCAGCTGACCAACAGCATGCCGACAGTCATGCAGGTCAGCAGCTTGAAGGTAGTGGCAGAGATGATTGCGCGCATTACTTGACGCCCCGTGCTTGGACCAGCTGTTCCGAAAGCTGATGCACCGCCATGGCGTACATCACGCTGCGGTTGTAGCGAGTGATCGCGTAGAAGTTCTTCAGGCCCATCCAGTACTCGGGGCCGTTTTCGCCCTCCAGGCGGAAGGCGGTGACCGGCAGATCATCGCGCAGCGCATCATGACTCGACCAGCCCAGCGCCCGCAACTCCCCGACAGTCTTCACCGGCTCGATACCCGTGGTCAGGCCTTCATCAACCCGCTCGCCCTGCACCATGGCACGGCTGACCACGCCTTCGCCGGCTACCCAGCCATGGCGCTTGAAGTAGCTGGCTACGCTGCCGATGGCATCGTCCGGGTTGTTCCAGATATTGATGTGGCCATCGCCGTCGAAGTCCACGGCATAGTTGCGGAAGCTGCTCGGCATGAACTGCGGCAAGCCCATGGCGCCTGCATAGGAGCCTTTGAGCGTGAGCGGGTCAAGCTGCTCGGCACGGGCCAGCAGCAGGAACTCGCGCAACTCCTTGCGGAAGAATTCGGCCCGCGGCGGGTAGTCGAAGCCCAGCGTCGAGAGGGCGTCGATGACCCGGTAATTGCCGGTATTGCGGCCGAAAAAGGTCTCTACGCCGATGATCGCGACGATGACTTGCGCCGGCACCCCGTATTCCTGCTCGGCCCGCGCCAACACCGCTTCGTGCTGGCGCCAGAAGTCCACACCGCGGGCGATGCGCGCGTCGGTGATGAACATCGGACGGTAGTCCTTCCACGGCTTGACCCGTTCGGCCGGCCGCGAGATGGCATCGAGAATTGACTGTTTACGCTGGACCTCACGGAACACGCCCATCAGCTGCTCGCTGGCAAAGCCGTAGTCGCGGGTCATTTCGCCAACGAACTCGGCCACTTGGGGCGAGCCTTCGTAGTCGCCGGCATGGGCCAGCTGGACAGCGCCGAACAGGCCCACCGCGCCGATCCACGGCGCACAACGGGCAGCCCAGTTACGCACTGCTTGCATGAAATTCTTCACCTTATTCAAACCTGTGCGATCCATTTGCGGTGCGTATGGATCGACATCAGAACGCCAAACGCTGACAGCAGCGTCACCAACGAAGTTCCGCCATAGCTGATGAAGGGCAGCGGCACGCCCACCACGGGCAGAAGGCCGCTGACCATACCGATATTGACGAACACGTATACAAAGAAGGTCATCGTCAAGCTGCCCGCCAGCAGCTTGCCGAACAGGGTCTGCGCCTGGGCCGTGATCATCAGGCCGCGACCAATCAGCAGCAGGTAGACGATCAGCAGCAGGCAGATGCCGACCAAGCCGAACTCCTCACCGAGCACGGCGATGATGAAGTCGGTGTGGCTCTCGGGCAAAAAGTCCAGGTGCGACTGGGTGCCCAGCAGCCAGCCCTTACCGAATACCCCGCCCGAACCGATCGCAGCCTTGGACTGGATGATGTTCCAGCCGGTGCCCAAGGGGTCGCTTTCCGGGTCGAGGAAGGTCAGCACGCGCTGCTTCTGGTAGTCGTGCATGACGAAGAACCACATGGCCACTGCCACCGGCACCGCCGCCGCCACCACACTGACAATCCAGCGCCAACGCAGCCCGCCCATGAACAGCACGAACGCACCGGAGGCCAGAATCAACAGCGCCGTGCCCAGGTCGGGCTGGCGAACGATGAGGATGAACGGCACGCCGATCAGCACCAGGCTGATCGCCACATGCTTGAGGTGTGGCGGCAAGGTGCGCTTGGACAGGTACCAGGCGATGGTCGCCGGCATGATGATCTTGAGAAATTCCGAGGGCTGGAAGCGAATCACCCCGGGGATGTTGATCCACCGGGTGGCGCCCATGGCGTTGTGGCCCATCACGTCCACCACCACCAGCAACAGCACCCCGGTGACGTAGGCCAATGGCACCCAGCGCGCCATGAACCGCGGCTCCAGTTGGGCGATGACGAACATCGACACCAGGCCGATGCCGAACGAAGTCGCCTGCTTGAGCAGCAGGTCCCAGTTCTTGCCACTGGCCGAATACAGCACGAACAGGCTGCCAGCCGCGAGGGTCAGGAGGATGACCAGCAACGGGCCATCGATATGGATGCGCTGCAGGAAGCTGGCGCGCCGACGCATCACATCCTCGCTGGAGAGCATGCGATCGAAATTGTTCATCACAGGGCCGATTCCTGGGTAACGGTGGCGGGAGCGAACTCGGACTTTAGCCGGCCGTGCTCGTCGAGCAACCAGGCGTCCATGATCTGGCGCACCACGGGTGCGGCGACGCCAGAGCCGGATTCGCCGTTCTCGACCATCACCGACACCACGATCTTCGGGTCGTCGGCCGGGGCGAAGGCGACGAACAGGGCGTGGTCGCGGTGGCGTTCCTGAAGTTTGTTACGGTCGTATTTTTCGCCTTGCTTGATCGCCACCACCTGGGCAGTACCGCTCTTGCCGGCGATGCGGTACTGGGCGCCGGCAGCAGCCTTGCGCGCGGTACCACGGGCGTTGTGCATCACCTGCTCCATGCCGTGGGTCACCTTGGCCCAGTCCGACTTGTCACGCAGGATGATGTTATCCATCGGGTTCTCGTCCACCGGCGGTTGGCCTTCGATGGTCTTGGCCAGGTGCGGGCGGTTCCACACGCCTTTGTTGGCGATCAACGCGGTGGCCTGGGCCAACTGCAGCGGCGTGGCCTGCATGTAGCCCTGGCCGATCCCGAGAATCAGGGTTTCGCCGGGGAACCAGGCCTGACGGCGGGTGGCACGCTTCCATTCGCGAGACGGCATCAGGCCGGCGGACTCTTCGAACATGTCGAGCGAAACCCGCTGGCCGATGCCGAACTTGTTCATGTAGCTGGACAAACGATCGATGCCCATTTTGTGGGCAAGGTCGTAAAAGTAGGTGTCGTTGGAGCGCATGATCGCGGTATCCAGGTCGACCCAGCCATCGCCAGAGCGGTTCCAGTTACGGTATTTGTGATCGTAGTTGGGCAGCTGGTAATAGCCTGGGTCGAACACCCGGCTGCCGGCATTGACCACGCCACTGTCCAAACCGGCGATGGCCACCGCTGGCTTGATGGTCGAGCCAGGTGGGTACAGCCCGCGCAGTACGCGGTTGAACAACGGCCGGTCGATCGAATCCCGCAGCTCGGCATAGGCCTTGAAGCTGATGCCGGTGACGAACAGGTTAGGGTCGAAGCTTGGCTGGCTGACCATCGCCAGCACTTCGCCGGTACGCGGGTCGAGCGCCACCACCGCGCCACGACGGCCACCCAAGGCGGCCTCGGCGGCTTCCTGCAGCTTGATGTCGAGGCTCAGGACGATGTCCTTGCCAGGCTTGGGGTCTGTACGCTTGAGCACCCGCAGCACGCGGCCGCGGGCGTTGGTCTCGACTTCCTCGTAACCGACCTGGCCGTGCAACGCATCCTCGTAGAAACGCTCGATACCGGTCTTGCCGATATGGTGCGTACCGCTGTAGTTCACAGGGTCGAGGGTTTTCAGCTCTTTCTCGTTGATACGCCCGACATACCCCACCGAGTGCGCAAAATGCGCACCTTGCGGGTAATGCCGCACCAACTGCGCGACCACTTCCACGCCGGGCAGGCGGAACTGGTTCACCGCCACCCGGGCGATCTGCTCTTCGCTCAGTTCGAACAGGATGGGCACCGGCTCGAACGGCCGACGGCCCTGGCGCATGCGCTTCTCGAAGAGGGCGCGGTCGTCGTCAGTCAGCTCCAGCACTTCGACGATATTGTCCAGCACTTCCTGCCAGTTACCCGCACGTTCACGGGTCATGGACAGGCTGAAGCTGGGCCGGTTATCGGCGATGATCACCCCATTGCGGTCGAAGATCAGCCCACGGGTCGGCGGGATCGGCTGCACATGCACCCGGTTGTTCTCCGACAGCGTCGAGTGATAGTCGTACTGGATGATCTGCAGGTAATACAGCCGCGCGATCAAAACGCAGATAAGCAGCATGATCGCCACCGCGCCGACCACGACGCGGTTACGCACCAGGCGGGCGTCTTTCTCGTGGTCCTTGAGACGGATCGGCTGCGACATCGGACTGCTTACAGGCTCATTTGTGGTAAGGGTGCCCGGACAACACGGTCCAGGCGCGATAGATCTGCTCGCCGATGAGTATCCTTACCAACGGGTGCGGCAACGTCAGCGGCGACAGCGACCAGCGTTGCTCAGCGCGTGCGCAAACCTCAGGCGCCAGCCCTTCCGGGCCGCCCACCATCAAATTCACCGTGCGCGCATCCAGGCGCCAGCGGTCCAGCTCGGTCGCCAGCTGCTCGGTACTCCAAGGCTTGCCATGGACCTCGAGGGTGACGATGCGTTCCCCAGGCTGAACCTTGCTCAGCATGGCTTCGCCCTCCTGACGGATCAGGCGAGCGACGTCGGCATTCTTGCCACGGGTATTCAGCGGGATTTCCACCAGCTCAAGCGACAGCTCCGGGGGCAGGCGCTTGGCATATTCATGCCAACCGTCCTCGACCCACTTGGGCATGCGCGAGCCGACCGCGATCAGGCGCAGACGCACGACGCTTCCTTATTCCCGGTCTTTGAGCTTGTCGGAGTACTCGTGGGCGTGGTCCGGGCTGTGGTGCTTGCCATCGGCGGCACGGCTTTGCTCGGCACCCTGCCACAGGCGCTCCAGGTCGTAGAACTGGCGGGCAGCGGCGGTCATCATGTGCACGATGACATCGTTCAGGTCCAGCAGCACCCAGTCGCTGTCGCCCTTGCCTTCTTCACCCAGGGGTTGAGCACCCTTGGCCTTGACGGCTTCACGGACCTTTTCGGCCATCGCGTTGATCTGGCGGTTGGAGGTACCGGTGGCAATGATCATGAAGTCGGTCAGGCTGTGCTTTTCACGCACGTCGATGACCTGGATATCCTGGGCCTTGACGTCTTCCAGCGCTGCCTTGGTCACTTGGACCAGTTCTTCGCCGTAAATTTTCTGCTTGGTCATATAAAACTCGTTCAACTTGTTGGATGAGGTGCCGGAGCACCGTCAGTTAGGCACACGATACAGTTCGTGTGCCTCGATGTAGGCCAGTACGGCGTCCGGCACCAGGAACCTCACCGATTTGCCGCTGGCCAGCAGCTGTCGGATCTGTGTAGCCGACACCGCAAGCGGTGTCTGCCAGACGAACGAAATATTTCCCGCCGGGCCGGACATGGCGGTGGGATCGCTCTCGGAGCGCGCAGCCAACAGGTTGCGCAGCTCGTCAGGGGGTTCAACGTCGGCATCCGGGCGTTGCAACACCAGGATGTGACAGTGTTGCAGCAGCTCTTCCCAGCGGTGCCAGGCGGGCAGGCCACAAAAGGCATCCCAACCCAGCACCAGGAACAGCTGGTCGTCAGCGCCCAGTTCGGCGCGGATCGACTCCAGGGTGTCGATGGTGTACGACGGCTTGTCGCGGGCAAGCTCGCGGGCATCCACGCTCAGGCAGGCAACACCCTGCACGGCGCTGCGCACCATGGCCAGGCGATCTTGCGCGGCCACTTGCGGGGTGTCGCGGTGCGGCGGCCGGGCATTGGGCAACAGGCGCAACTCGTCCAACGCCATCAACTCGGCCACTTCCAGCGCGCTGCGCAGGTGGCCGATGTGAACGGGGTCGAAGGTGCCGCCTAGAATGCCGATGCGCCGGACTGCCTGGGCCTTGCTCAACTCAGCAGGACTCCTGGCCGCGTAGCTGGCCATCGCCGATCACCACGTACTTCTCGCAGGTCAGGCCTTCTAGGCCAACCGGGCCGCGGGCATGCAACTTGTCGGTGGAGATACCGATCTCCGCGCCCAGGCCGTACTCGAAACCGTCGGCGAAGCAGGTTGGGGTATTGAGCATCACCGACGCCGAGTCGACCTCTGCCATGAATTGGCGGGCCTGGCCCTGGTGCTCGGTGATGATCGAATCGGTGTGGTGCGAGCCATAGTGGTTGATGTGTTCGATGGCCTGGTCCAGGTCATCGACTACACGAATCGACAGGATCGCATCCAGGTATTCGGTGTGCCAGTCGTCTTCGCTGGCCGGCTTGGCCGCGATGAGCGCACGCGTGCGCTCGCAGCCACGCAGTTCAACGCCCTTTTCCTGGAAACGGCGGGCCATTTCCGGCAGGAAGCGCTCGGCTACACGCTGGTCGACCAGCAGGGTTTCCATGGCGCCACAGATGCCGTAGCGGTAGGTCTTGGCGTTGAAAGCGACGCGCCAGGCCTTGTCCAGGTCGGCATGTTCGCTGACATAGACATGGCAGATGCCGTCCAGGTGCTTGATGACCGGCACCCGCGCATCGCGGCTGATACGTTCGATCAGGCCACGGCCACCGCGCGGCACGATCACATCGACGAACTCGGGCATGCTGATCAGCGCGCCCACGGCTTCGCGATCGGTGGTCTCGACCACTTGCACTACCGCCGCCGGCAGGCCGGCCTCGGCCAGGCCACGCTGGATGCAGGTGGCGATGGCACGGTTGGAGTGGATGGCCTCGGAGCCGCCACGCAAGATGGTCGCATTGCCGGACTTCAGGCACAGGCTGGCGGCATCGATAGTCACGTTGGGGCGCGATTCGTAGATGATCCCGATCACCCCCAGGGGGGCACGCATCTTGCCGACCTGAATACCCGATGGGCGGTAGCTCATGTCGCGGATGGCGCCGACCGGGTCCGGCAGGCTGGCCACCTGGCGCAGGCCCGTGATCATGCCGTCGATACGCGCCGGGGTCAGCGCCAGGCGGTCGAGCAGTGCGGGCTCCAGGCCATTGGCGCGGCCTGCGGCGAGGTCCAGTGCGTTGGCGGCGGTCAACTCGGCGCGGGCAGCGTCCAGTGCATCGGCAGCCGCTTGCAGGGCGCGGTTCTTCTGCGCGGTGCTGGCACGGCCGATCACCCGGGAAGCCTGGCGAGCAGCGCGACCCAAACGGGTCATGTAGTCAAGAACGGACTCAGTCATGGGTTCGGTGTCTTGGCGAAGGGGAAATCGGCTGATTATAACTGTCGCGCAGGTATACGCCCAGCGGCGGGTGGCGGATGGTAGAAAATGGTGGGCTTGGCTTGGTTTTTAGCACCCGGCAGGGCGGGCGCCGCATGCGCGGCGCTTCGCAGCACAAGGCTGCTCCTACAGGAGATGGGCGGCCCAGGAATAATTGGCCCGAAACAGATGTAGGAGCAGCCTTGTGCTGCGAAACGCCGCGCGGGCGGCGCTCGATCTCCCAGACACCAAATCCCCCAAGACGAACACCTCTCAGCCCCCCAAAGAAACATGCAGATACCATTCAACCACCCACCCGGTTCAGCCTCGATTAAGCCATTCATTGCTATCATCCAAGCCTTTGAAGCCACGAACTGCCAGCATGCCAGCCCTGCCCGACCGCTTTTTCGACCGTGACGCCCAGACCCTGGCCAAGGAGTTGCTGGGCAAGGTCATCCGCCATCGCCAGGGCGACCTCTGGCTGGCCGCGCGAATCATCGAGACCGAGGCCTACTACCTGACCGACAAAGGCAGCCATGCCTCGCTCGGGTATACGGAAAAGCGCAAGGCCCTGTTCCTCGACGGCGGGCACATCTACATGTATTACGCCCGCGGTGGCGACTCGTTGAACTTCAGCGCCCATGGCCCGGGCAATGCGGTGCTGATCAAGTCCGCCTACCCTTGGCAGGATGACCTCTCGAACGCCAACAGCCTGGCGCAGATGCAACTGAACAACCCCGACGCCAGCGGCAACCTGCGCCCGGCCGAGCGCCTGTGCGCAGGCCAGACCCTGCTATGCCGTGCACTGGGCCTGAAAGTGCCGCGCTGGGACGCGCAGCGGTTCGACCCTGAGCACTTGTACGTCGACGACTGCGGCATCGCCGTGCCGCGGGTGATCCAGGCTGCGCGCCTGGGTATCCCGCAGGGCCGCGATGAGCACCTGCCGTACCGCTTCGTCGACGCCGAATACGCCCGCTTCTGTACACGGAACCCGTTGCGACGCGGCCAAGTCGAAGGCCGAGACTTCTTCATTCATCAACAAGGAAACTGACACATGGGCCAATGGCTCGACAGCCTGACCGGCTGGCTAAGCGCCAACCCCCAGTGGCTTGGCCTGGCGATTTTCCTGGTGGCCTGCATCGAATGCCTGGCCATTGCCGGCATCATCGTGCCTGGCACCGTGCTGCTGTTCGCGGTCGCCGTGCTGGCCGGCAGCGGTACCTTCAGCCTGGGCGAAACGCTATTGCTGGGCTTTCTCGGCGGCTTGCTGGGTGATGCACTGTCGTACACGGTCGGCAAGTATTTCCACCAGAACATCCGCCGCCTGCCACTGCTACGCCACCACCCGGAATGGATCGGCAGCGCCGAAACCTACTTCCAGCGTTATGGCATCGCCAGCCTGCTGGTCGGGCGCTTCATTGGGCCGCTGCGGCCCATGCTGCCGATGGTCGCCGGCATGTTCGACATGCCACTGCCGCGCTTCATTGCCGTCAGCCTGGTGGCAGGCGCCGGCTGGTCAGTTGCCTACCTGCTGCCTGGCTGGGCCACGGGCGCCGCCATGCGCCTGCCTTTACCGGAAGGCTTCTGGCTGGATGCGGGCATCCTTGCCGGTGCGTTGGCGGTGCTCATCGGCCTGAGCCTGAACAGCAGCATCCGCGATCAACGCCACGGCACTCGGCTGATCGCCGGCTTGAGCTTCGCGGCCCTGGCCGGGGTATTCCTGGGCTGGCCGTACTTGCACGAATTCGATCAGGGCGTGATGACACTGGTGCAGGAACACCGCAGCCAAGTCATCGACGGCACCGTGGTACTGGTGACACGGCTGGGTGATTTTCGCACGCAGTTTTTCCTCGGTGGGCTGCTGACCGGCCTGCTGCTGCTCGCCCAACAATGGCGCCATGCACTGTTTGCGGGCGGCGCATTGATGGGTACGGCGATTGCCAATGGCACGCTCAAGTGGCTATTCGCCCGCGCGCGGCCCGAGGTGCTGACCGACCCACTGACCAGCTACAGCATGCCCAGCGGCCACAGCTCGGCGTCGTTTGCGTTCTTTTTGGTAATGGCGGTGCTGGCGGGGCGTGCCCAGCCGCCGCGGATGCGCCTGACCTGGGTGTTGCTGGGGTGCATTCCTGCCTTGGCGATTGCGTTGTCGCGGGTTTACCTGGGGGCGCACTGGCCGACCGATATTCTGGCCGGCGCCTTGCTGGCGTGCTGCGTCTGCGCGGTTAGCCTGACCTTGGTGCAGCATCGCCAGCCGCTTCCAGCGCTGCCGCTACGGGTGTGGTGGTTGGTGCTGCCGGCGTGTGTCGCGCTGCTGGCGTTCTTTGCCATGCACGCGCTGCCGCAGGCTTTGGAGCGGTATCAGTATTGATGTTGCCTATGCCGGCCTCTTCGCGGGCAAGCCCGCCCCCACAGGCAGTCTGCCATGCACCACACCTGTGGGAGCGGGCTTGCCCCGCGAAGAGGCCACAACAAGCCACAGTGATCAGTCAGGCAAACAGCTCACCCTGAATCCGCTCCAACAGCCTCTGAATCTCTTCCAGCCGCAACTGCGGCGAGTCGATGCTCAGCAGGTCCAGCTTGTCCTCTTCCATGAACGGCAGCAGATACGCCAGCTGATTGGCCAACGCTTGCCGCCCATCCACCGGCCGCGGCATGTCCAGCGCCTCGACCATCGGGTGCTCACCCAGGGCAACCAGCAATGCCAGCAGGTCTTCGTCCGCCTCGCCCAGGGGGCTATCAGCCAGCTCCGGCAACCACTGCACCTGCCCGACCAGTAACTGGTCCTTCTGCACCTCGGTCTGCTCCAGGTTGAAACGCCGCACCCCTTCGACACGGATACCCAGCAAGCCGTTATCCTGCTGCACGAAGTCGCGGATCATCGCCTCGCAACCGATCGAAGCAACCGTCGGTGGCGCTTTGCCAACCTGCTCCCCTTCCAGGATGCACACCACCCCAAAGCCCTCGCCCTGCTTCATGCAGCGGCTGATCATGTCCAGGTAGCGCGCCTCAAAAATCTGCAAATCGAGGAAGCACCCCGGAAACAGCACGGTATTGAGGGGAAACAGCGGTAGCGTCATCACAACTCCTCAAGCCACCAGGCTGACCGCCAGCGGCAGGAACACCGCCGTGGCCACCCCCATCAGGCTCATCGCCAGCGCGGCGAAAGCGCCGCATTCATCACTTTCCTGCAGGGCCACCGAAGTGCCCACCGCATGCGCGGTCACGCCCAGCGACATGCCGCGCGCCTCAGGGCTGTGCACACCGAGGCGGGTCAACAGCGCCGGGCCGAAGATCGCACCGATAACGCCGGTGATCAGCACGAACACCGCGGCCAGCGCCGCCACGCCACCAATCTGCTCGGCCACCAGCATGGCGATCGGCGACGTCACCGACTTCGGCGCCATGGTCATCAGGATCATGTGTTCGGCGCCGAACCACCAGCCCAGCAGCAGGCAGCAGACCGTGGCGAACAGGCCTCCGATTACCAGCGTAGTAAATGTCGGCCAGAACAGTTGGCGAATACGCCGCAGGTTGAGGTAGAGCGGCACGGCCAGGGCCACAGTGGCAGGCCCCAGGAGCGTGTTCATGATCTCGGTACGCTGGCGGTACTCGCTGTAGTCGATGCCGCACACCAGCAGCACGCCAATTACCAGCAGCATCGACACCAGTACCGGCTGCAGGAAGATCCAGCGGGTCTTCTCATAGCCCGCAAGCACAACCTGATAGGCCCCCAGGGTAATGCCGATGCCAAACAAAGGATGGTGGATGACTGCATCGAGCGCGCCTTGCCAGTCGAGCATCATGGCTGCTCCTCGTGCTTGCCTTGGCGGTGGATGAGCTTCTGCATCAACACGCCGACGAACACCAGGGTCAGCAGGCACGAAATGAACAGTGCACCGGCAATCGCCCAGAAGTCGGCGGCGATGTCCTTGGCATACACCATTACCCCCACCGCCGGCGGCACCAGCAACAGTGGCAGGTAGCGCAGCAAGCTGCTGGCGGCTTCATTGAGCGGCTTGCCGACCTCCCCCCTGGCCATCAGGAAGCACAGCAGCAGCAACAGGCCGATGATCGGCCCCGGCAAAAACGGCACAAACAGGTGATTGATCGCCGTACCCAGCAGTTGAAACAACACCAGCCAGGTCAAACCACGCAACAGCATAAGCACCTCCCTCGGGCATGGCGGCCATTATAAGCACGCTAAGGGTATAAGCCGATAATCGCCGAAAAACGCGCAACTTGACTGAAACGGTGGGCCGTGCTGATCTTGCACCTTCGTACCAACTTACAACCTGGAGAGTCGCGATGCCCTATGTACCGGTTACAGAGCTTTCGCAGTACGTTGGCAAGGAACTGGGCCGTTCTGCCTGGCTGAAAATCGACCAACAGCGCATCAACCTGTTTGCCGAAGCCACAGGCGATTTTCAGTTCATCCATGTCGACCCGGAGAAAGCGGCGAAAACACCGTTTGGCTGCACGATCGCCCATGGTTTCCTGACGCTGTCGCTGATCCCTACGCTGATGGAGGACATCCTGGTCCTGCCGCAAGGGTTGAAGATGGTCGTGAACTACGGGCTGGACAGCGTGCGGTTCATTCAACCGGTCAAGGTCGACAGCCAGGTGCGGCTGAAGATCGATCTCGCCGAAGTGCTCGAGAAAAAACCCGGCCAGTGGCTGCTCAAGGCAATCGCCACGCTGGAAATCGAAGGGGAAGAGAAGCCTGCTTATATAGCGGAGTCCCTGTCGCTCTGTTTTGTCTGAGTGATCGCCGGGGCGCTGTGCGCCCCATTCGCGACAGGCCCCCGATACAATCCACAAACCCCGCGCACTCGCGTAAACTGCGAGCCTTCGCGCAGCCTCGGGCTGCCCCTGTCGATTTACCAAAGGTGCCCGCCATGCCCTGGCTGCAAGTACGCCTGGCCATCAGCCCGGAACAAGCCGAAACCTACGAAGACGCCCTGCTTGAAGTAGGCGCCGTCTCGGTCACGTTCGTGGACGCAGAAGATCAGCCGATCTTCGAACCCGACCTCAACACCACCCCGCTGTGGTCGCACACTCACCTGCTGGCCCTGTTCGAGGCCGATGCCGAGCCCGAGCAGGTGTTCGCCCACGTCCGCCTGCTGACCGGCGCCGAGCTGCCCGAGCACCAGGCTGAAGTGATCGAAGACCAGGACTGGGAACGCAGCTGGATGGACAACTTCCAGCCGATGCGCTTCGGCCGCCGCCTGTGGATCGTGCCAAGCTGGCACGAAGCGCCGGACAAGGACGCGGTAAACCTGCTGCTCGACCCAGGCTTGGCGTTCGGCACCGGTACCCACCCGACCACCGCCCTGTGCCTGGAATGGCTCGACGGCCAGCAACTCGAAGGCACCCAAGTGCTGGACTTTGGCTGCGGCTCGGGGATTCTGGCCATTGCCGCCCTGCTGCTGGGCGCGCGCGAAGCGGTCGGTACCGACATCGACGTGCAGGCCATTGAAGCCTCGCGCGACAATGCCCAGCGCAATGGCATCGCCGACGAGAAGCTGGCGCTGTACCTGCCCGAGCACATGCCGGCCATGCAGGCAGACGTACTGGTCGCCAACATCCTGGCCGGCCCGCTGGTCTCGCTGGCGCCGCAGTTGTCTGGCCTGGTCCGCCCTGGTGGCCTGCTGGCACTCTCGGGCATCCTTGCCGAACAAGGCGATGAAGTGGCTGCTGCCTACGCCGCCGACTTCGAGCTGGACCCGATCGCCGTACGCGATGGTTGGGTGCGCATCAGTGGTCGCCGCCGTTAAGCGCGCTAGAATAACTTTTGTACAACCCCGGATCGCCGCATGACCGACAGTTTCGTCACCCAGTGCCCGCATTGCCAGACCAGCTTTCGCGTCACCCATCACCAGTTGAGTGTGGCGCGCGGCGTGGTGCGGTGCGGCCATTGCCTGCAGGTGTTCAACGCCGCAAAGCAACTGCTGGAGCAGAACCGCGCCGGTGATGCCAGCGTGCCTGTGGAACCTAGAGCGCCCGTGGCGCCCGTGGTACCCGTCCCGCCTGCAGCGCCTGCCGAGCCGATTGCCAAGCCTGCGGTCACGCCCGATCCCCCCGCCAGCGAACGCCCAGCGCCCCCTGAGGACGACTGGGCGCTCACGGCCCAGGCCCTGGATGAACTGGACCTGGACCAAGAGCTGGCCCGCCTTGAACGTCGTGGCGAACCTGCCGCCGTTCGCCCGCCCAGCGCGGACAACGGTCTGCAGGCCCGCCGTGAAGAACATCAGCCAGACGCCCATACCGATGAGCTGTTTGGCAACGCCACCGACGACCGCTTCGAGCCTGAACAGGCGCCTGAACCTGCACCCACGCTACTGACACAGCATGCGCTGGAACAGGAAGCGTTCGAACAAGAGTCACTGGACCTGGAGCCCGCCCCAGGCGATCGCACCGAGCCGACCCTGGGCGGCCACCTGGACCTGGACATCGACGACGAGCCCCCCGTACGGCGCGACATCGAGGCCGACGAGCACCATGCGTTCGTCAGCGAGCACTTCGCTGCCAGCCACGATCCAGCCCCGGAAAAGGGCCTCAGCGCGCGCGACGATGACGAACTGGACCTGCACCTGTCGGCCCACGACGACGACGACGACCCTGTAGAGCCGTTGCCCGGTGAACGCCTGGAGCCTGGCCTGTCCAGCAAGCCCGAGCGTGCGCCGCGTAAGGAGCCGCTGGTCGACGTGGTCGACGACCCGCTTCAACTGGGCTGGGAAAAGCCCCAGCCCAACTGGGGCAAGCGCTTGCTGTGGGGCTTCCTGACGCTGCTGGCTGCAGGCCTGCTGGCGTTCCAGTACGTGTGGTTCCATTTCGATGAAATGGCCCGCCAGGACCAGTACCGGCCGATCTTCCAGCAGGTATGCCCGCTATTCGGCTGCGAAGTGCCGACCCGCGTCGACATCGCCCGCATCAAGAGCAGCAACCTGGTGGTGCGCAGCCACCCTGACTTCAAGGGTGCGCTGATCGTCGATGCGATCATCTACAACCGCGCCCCCTTCGCCCAGCCGTTCCCACTGCTCGAGCTGCGTTTCGCCGACCTCAATGGCCAACTGATCGCCAGCCGGCGCTTCAAGCCCAGCGAGTACCTCTCTGGCGAACTGGCCGGGCGCGGCGAGATGCCCAGCCAGACCCCGATCCACATTGCCCTGGACATCCTCGACCCAGGCCCCAAGGCCGTGAACTACAGCCTGAGCTTCCGCTCGCCGGAGTAATCGGCTGATCCTGGGGGCACTTTGTGCCCCCAGCCTCGCCTACCCACACCAAAAGTCATAAGCCGACAACTGTTCAGATTTTATCCAAATCCATCTTTATCCGGTCACCGAGAGCGGGTATCATGCCCACCCTTTTTCGAACTCCAAGATTCGGCCCCACAACAGGGATCACCTATGTCGGCGGTACGCATCGGCCCATACACACTGCGAAACAACCTGATCCTCGCCCCCATGGCCGGGGTCACGGACCAGCCTTTCCGAACACTTTGCAAGCGCCTGGGCGCAGGCATGGTGGTGTCGGAGATGGTGTCCAGCGACATGAGCCTGTGGAACAGCCGCAAGTCGAGCCTGCGCCGCATTCACGAAGGCGATCCCGAGCCGCGCTCGGTGCAGATCGCCGGCGGGGATGCCCAGATGATGGCAGCGGCGGCAAAGGCCAACGTCGAAGCGGGTGCCCAGATCATCGACATCAACATGGGCTGCCCGGCAAAAAAAGTCTGCAACAAAGCTGCAGGCTCTGCTTTATTGAGAGATGAAGCCTTGGTCAGCGAGATTCTCCACGCCGTGGTAGGCGCCGTGGACGTCCCGGTGACGCTGAAGATCCGCACGGGGTGGGATCGGGCGAACAAGAACGGCCTGAATGTGGCGAAGATCGCTGAACAGGCCGGCATCCAGGCGCTAGCGGTGCATGGCCGCACACGCGCCGACCTGTACACAGGCGAAGCCGAATACGACACCATCGCTGCCATCAAGCAGGCGGTGTCTATCCCGGTATTTGCCAACGGCGATATCACATCGCCAGAAAAGGCCCGGGCGGTACTGGACGCCACCGGGGTCGATGGCCTGTTGATCGGCCGCGCTGCCCAAGGGCGGCCCTGGATCTTTCGCGAGATCGAGCATTACCTGCGGACCGGCGAACAGTTGCCGGCCCCGCAGCTGGACGAAGTGGAACGCATCCTGCTAGAGCACCTGGCCGCGCTGCATGCCTTCTATGGCGACGTGATGGGCGTACGTATCGCCCGCAAGCACGTTGGCTGGTACCTGGCAACACGACCCGGCGGCAAGGAGTTTCGCTCCCGGTTCAATGCTTTGGAAGACACACAAGCGCAGTGCGCCAACGTTCGCGCGTTTTTCAGTGAACGTCGACAGAGCCTTGAGACAGAGGACGGACAAGGGGTGGCCGCATGACGATGATGACCGAGACATTTGTGAGTGGAACAACGCCCGTGAGCGACAACGCCAACCTGAAACAGCACCTCAACACGCCAAGCGAAGAGGGCCAGACCCTTCGCGACAGCGTCGAGAAGGCGCTGCACAACTACTTCGCCCACCTGGAAGGCGCGACCGTCACGGACGTGTACAACCTGGTGCTCTCCGAAGTCGAGGCGCCCCTGCTTGAAAGCGTGATGAACTACGTGAAGGGCAACCAGACCAAGGCCAGCGAGATGCTCGGGCTCAACCGAGGCACCCTGCGCAAGAAGCTCAAGCAGTACGACTTGTTGTAAGCCAGAATCCCAATCAGAAAAGGCGGCTCCCTGAACAGAGGCGCCTTTTTTGCTGACTCCACCGCGTTATGGAATCCGAAATGACCGACCAGACTACCCGCCTGCCGATCCGCCGCGCCCTGATCAGCGTCTCCGACAAGACCGGTATCCTCGAATTCGCCCGTGAGCTGCAGCAGCTCGGTGTCGAGATCCTGTCCACCGGCGGCACCTACAAGCTGCTCAAGGATAACGGCGTGAACGCGGTGGAAGTGGCCGACTACACCGGCTTCGCCGAAATGATGGATGGCCGGGTCAAGACCCTGCACCCGAAAATCCACGGTGGCATTCTGGGCCGTCGCGGCATCGACGACGCCATCATGAACGAGCACGGCATCAAGCCGATCGACCTGGTCGCCGTCAACCTGTACCCCTTCGAAGCCACCATCTCCAAGCCAGGCTGTGACCTGCCGACCGCCATCGAGAACATCGACATCGGTGGCCCGACCATGGTCCGCTCCGCTGCCAAAAACCACAAAGACGTTGCCATCGTGGTCAATGCCAGCGACTACGCCAGCGTCCTCGACGGCCTGAAAGCCGGCGGCCTGACCTACGCCCAGCGCTTCGACCTGATGCTCAAGGCGTTCGAACACACCGCCGCCTACGACGGCATGATCGCCAACTACATGGGCACCATCGACCAGGCCAAGGACACCCTGAGCACTGAAGCACGCAGCGAATTCCCGCGCACCTTCAACAGCCAGTTCGTCAAAGCCCAGGAAATGCGCTACGGCGAGAACCCGCACCAGAGCGCGGCGTTCTACGTCGAAGCCAAGAAGGGTGAAGCCAGCATCTCCACCGCCATCCAGCTGCAAGGCAAGGAGCTGTCGTTCAACAACGTGGCCGACACTGACGCCGCGCTGGAGTGCGTGAAGAGCTTCGTCAAGCCTGCCTGCGTCATCGTCAAGCACGCCAACCCGTGCGGCGTGGCCGTGGTACCGGAAGACGAAGGCGGCATCCGCAAGGCCTACGACCTGGCCTACGCCACTGACACCGAGTCGGCCTTCGGCGGCATCATCGCCTTCAACCGCGAGCTCGATGGCGAAACCGCCAAGGCCATCGTCGAGCGCCAGTTCGTCGAAGTGATCATCGCCCCGAAAATCTCCCAGGCCGCCCGCGACGTGGTCGCCGCCAAGCAGAACGTTCGCCTGCTGGAATGCGGCGAATGGCCAGCTGAGCGTGCTGCCGGCTGGGACTTCAAGCGCGTCAACGGTGGTTTGCTGGTGCAGAGCCGCGATATCGGCATGATCACCGCCGATGACCTGAAAATCGTCACCAAGCGCGCCCCGACCGAGCAAGAAATCCACGACCTGGTGTTTGCCTGGAAAGTGGCCAAGTTCGTCAAGTCCAACGCCATCGTCTACGCCAAGCAGCGCCAGACCATCGGCGTCGGCGCCGGCCAGATGAGCCGCGTCAACTCCGCTCGCATTGCTGCAATCAAGGCCGAGCATGCTGGCCTGCAAGTTCAAGGTGCGGTCATGGCGTCGGATGCGTTCTTCCCGTTCCGTGACGGCATCGACAATGCGGCTAAAGTGGGTATCAGCGCCGTAATTCAGCCAGGTGGTTCGATGCGTGATGCCGAAGTCATCGCCGCAGCCGACGAAGCCGGCATCGCGATGGTGTTCACCGGTATGCGCCACTTCCGCCACTGATTACACGGATTCCGGGGCGAGCAGCGGGCCTGTGGGAGCGGGCTTGTCCCGCGAATGCGGCGGTGAATTCACCATCGCATTCGCGGGGCAAGCCCGCTCCCACAAGGTCCGCCGCCAGCCTCGAAACCACCTTGAATTGAGGTTTTGACATGAAAGTTTTGATCATCGGCAGCGGCGGCCGTGAGCACGCCCTGGCCTGGAAAGTCGCCCAAGACCCACGCGTCGAGAAAGTTTTCGTTGCCCCGGGCAACGCCGGCACCGCCACTGAAGCCAAGTGCGAAAACGTCGCCATCGACGTCAACGCCCTGGAGCAACTGGCCGACTTCGCCGAACAGAACGTGCAACTGACCATCGTCGGCCCTGAAGCGCCGCTGGTCGCAGGTGTCGTCGACCTGTTCCGCAGCCGTAACCTGGACTGCTTCGGCCCCACCAAAGGCGCCGCACAGCTCGAAGGCTCCAAGGCCTTCACCAAGGATTTCCTGGCGCGTCACAAGATCCCGACCGCCGACTACCAGAACTTCACCGAAATCGAGCCAGCCCTGGCCTACCTGCAGGAAAAGGGTGCGCCGATCGTGATCAAGGCCGACGGCCTGGCGGCGGGCAAAGGCGTGATCGTCGCCATGACCCTGCAAGAAGCCGAAGACGCCGTGCGTGACATGCTGGCCGGCAACGCCTTTGGCGATGCGGGTTCGCGTGTGGTCATCGAAGAGTTCCTGGACGGCGAAGAAGCCAGCTTCATCGTCATGGTCGACGGCCACAACGTGCTGCCAATGGCCACCAGCCAGGACCACAAGCGCGTCGGCGACGCCGACACCGGCCCGAACACCGGTGGCATGGGCGCCTACTCGCCTGCCCCAGTCGTGACCGCCGACGTGCACCAGCGCGTGATGGACCAAGTGATCTGGCCGACCGTGCGCGGCATGGCCGAGGAAGGCAACGTCTACACCGGCTTCCTTTATGCTGGCCTGATGATCGACAAGGCGGGCAACCCCAAGGTCATCGAGTTCAACTGCCGCTTCGGTGACCCGGAAACCCAACCGGTCATGTTGCGCCTGGAGTCGAGCCTGGTGCTGCTGATCGAAGCCGCCTTCGCCGAGGCCCTGGACAAGGTTGAAGCCCAGTGGGACCCACGGCCGAGCCTGGGCGTCGTGCTGGCTGCCGGCGGCTACCCGGGCGACTACGCCAAAGGTGACGCGATCAGCGGCCTGGACGCAGCCGCCAAGCTCGAAGGCAAGGTGTTCCATGCCGGTACCACCCTGAAAGACGGCCAAGTGGTTACCGCCGGCGGCCGAGTGCTCTGCGCCACTGCCCTGGGCCAAACCGTCGAAGCTGCTCAGCAGCAGGCCTACCGCCTGGCAGAGCAGGTCAAATGGGACGGCAGCTTCTACCGTACCGACATCGGCTACCGGGCCATTGCCCGCGAGCGCGGTGAACACCAGCAGTAACCTTTACCGAAGCGCCGTGACGCCTTGCGCCCACGGCCTTCGGCTCGTCGACAGGGCCCTTTCTGGGCCTTGCCTTCGACTTGGCGCGCCGCGCATAGTTAGTATCCGGCACATCGGCTAAGAAGGGATTTCGTAGTGCGTCGGCTTCGGATTGCCACAGCTCTGATCGTCAGCTTGCTGACCCTGCTCTGCCTGCTCCCGGCCTCGGCCGAAGAAGGCGGAGGCTGGTCCGTTCTGCTCGACGAACAGGCCAACCTGCAATTAAGCGACGTGCGCTCCGATCGCTACCGCAACCAGTTTAGCCCATTGCTGCTCAGCGACCTGGATGCCGCCCCTGCCGAACAAGCCCTGTGGCTGCACTATCGCCTGGAACCTGGCGATCAGGAGCAACTGCTGCGGGTGTTCGCCCCAGACCTATCAGGCCTGGACCTCTACGCCCTCGAGGGCGACAAATTACTGCGTCAACTGCACCACGGGCGCCAGGCCGGCAATGCCAGCCCGACCCTGCGCGGCAGCGACCATGTGCTGCCATTGCCCAACAGCCGGCAGCCGCTGGACATCTACCTGCGCTTGGTTTCCGAGCACCAATTGCGCCCGGCCATCAGCCTTGAGCCCGCGGCCGTGGCCGCTTCCGACCAGACCCAACCGCTGCTGTTCGGCATGCTGTTCGGCGGCCTGGTGATGCTGATCCTGCACAACCTGATCCGCTTCCTCTATGGCCGCTCCACCACCACGTTGATTTTGGCGCTCTACCACGGCCTGATGCTGCTCAGCGGGTTGATCCTGCTCAACCTCAGCGGCCCCTGGTGGCACGTGTGGCACAGTGCGCAAACGCCAGCGGCCTACCTCACCCTGGTCCTTGCAGGCCTGGCCGGGCTGTATTTCACCCTGCATTTCTTCTCGCCGTGCGATTCGCCGCGGCTCAACCGCCTGTTGCAGGGGGAGATGCTGGTGGCTGCGGTCAGCGGCCTGGTGCTGCTGTTCGTCGACACCTTGCCACTCAACCTGATGACCTATGCCCTGCTGGCCCTGGGCAGCGTCAGCATGCTGCTGGTCAGCGCCTATCACTGGTACAAGGGCTACGCGCCCGCACGCCTGTTCACCCTCGCCATGGGGGTCTACAACCTTGGCGGCCTGGTGCTGTTGCCGGCGCTTCTGGGCCTGACCCGCACGTCGACGCCGTGGCTGCTGTGCGTGCTCATGGGCTTGACCGTCATTTGCGGCCTTTTGCTTAACCTGGCGGTCAGCGAACGCCTGCGACGCATGAGCGAAGAGCGCTTCAGCGCCAGCCGCGCCCTGGCCGCCAGCGATGCCGAGATCAACGCCAAGGCCGAGTTCCTGGCCAAGATCAGCCACGAAATCCGCACGCCCATGAACGGCGTGCTCGGCATGACCGAGCTGCTGCTCGGCACGCCGCTGTCGGTCAAGCAGCGCGACTACGTGCAGACCATCCACAGCGCCGGCAACGAGCTGCTGACGCTGATCAACGAGATTCTCGACATCTCCAAGCTTGAGTCCCGGCAGATCGAACTGGACGATGTGCAGTTCGACCTCAATGCATTGATCGAGGACTGCCTGAACATCTTCCGGGCCAAGGCCGAACAGCAGAACATCGAGCTGATCAGCTTCACCCAGCCACAAGTGCCTCGCGTGATCAGTGGCGACCCAACGCGCCTGCGCCAGGCACTGTCGAGCCTGCTGGAAAATGCCCTGAAAAACACCGACCAGGGGGAGATCCTGCTGGTGGTGGCACTCGACCAACGTGGCGAGGCGCCGCGCTTGCGCATTGCCGTGCAGGACAGCGGCGAACCGTTGCCCGCCGCTGAGCGCGAAGCCTTGTTGCAAGCCGAGCTGCACAGCCATCACTTCCTCTCCAGCAACAAGCTCGGCGGCCACCTGGGGCTGGTCATCGCCAAGCAGTTGATCGGCCTGATGCAGGGCGAATTCGGCATCAAGAGCAGCAGCGGCATGGGCAACACCCTGTGGCTGACCCTACCGCTGGACCCTTCGCGCCTGGAACAACCGCCCGCCGACCTCGATGGCCCGTTGCGCGACGCGCGGGTACTGGTGGTGGACGACAACGACACCTGCCGCAAGGTGCTGGTACAGCAGTGCAGCGCCTGGGGCATGAATGTCAGCGCGGTGCCTTCCGGCAAGGAAGCGCTGGCATTGCTGCGCACCAAGGCGCACCTGCGCGACTACTTCGATGCCGTGCTGTTGGACCAGAACATGCCCGGCATGACGGGCATGCAACTGGCGGCCAAGATCAAGGAAGACCCAAGCCTTAACCACGACATCCTAGTGGTAATGCTAACGGGCATCAGCAACGCGCCGAGCAAAGTCATCGCACGCAATGCCGGGGTCAAGCGGATACTCGCCAAACCAGTGGCAGGCTATACGCTGAAGACCACACTGGCCGAAGAGCTGGCCCAACGCGGCCGTGAGCAAGCGGTGCCGGCCACCCCTCCCGGTGTGCCGCAAGCACTGGACCTGCCCCGCGACTTCCGCGTGCTGGTCGCCGAGGACAACAGCATCTCGACCAAAGTGATCCGCGGCATGCTGGGCAAGCTCAACCTTGAGCCAGACACGGCCTGCAATGGTGAAGAAGCGTTGCAAGCCATGAAGGCGCAGCGCTATGACTTGGTGCTAATGGATTGCGAAATGCCCGTGCTGGATGGTTTCTCGGCCACCCAGCAACTGCGCGCATGGGAAGCCGCGCACCAGCGTCCACGTACGCCCGTGGTCGCGCTGACCGCGCACATCCTTGCCGAGCACAAGGAGCGCGCCAAGTTGGCGGGCATGGATGGGCACATGGCCAAGCCTGTGGAGTTGTCGCAATTGCGCGAGCTGATCCAGTATTGGGCGAATCACCGGGAAGCCAAGACGGATCCGGCGCCTATCCCCTAAGCAATGCCGACGATGCATCGACAGGCACCCACCGCAGCCGAGGATCCCAACCCATGCTCCATGAGTTGTTCAGTGTCTACCTGAAGATGCTCGTGCTCTACAGCCCGTTCTTTGTGCTGTCGTGCTTCATCAGCCTGACCCGCGGCCATTCCAGCAAAGAACGCAAGCAACTGGCCTGGAAGGTTGCCCTCGCCGCCCTGGTCGCCAGCGTGCTGTTGTACCTGTTCGGCCGGGCGATCTTCGGCATTTTCGGCATCACCGCCGACGCCTTCCGCATCGGTGCCGGCAGCGTGCTGTTCATCTCGGCGTTAGGCATGGCGCAGGGCAAACCGGCGGTGCAGGCCGACAACGTGCAGCAGGACGTGACCATCGTGCCCTTGACCATCCCGCTGACCGTCGGCCCCGGCACCATCGGTGCCCTGCTGGTGATGGGCGTGGGCCAGCCGCATTGGGACGATAAATTGCTGGCCATCGCCAGTATCGCGCTGGCCAGCTTCACCGTGGGTCTGGTGCTGTACCTCTCGCACGGCATCGAGCGCATTCTCGGCGACCAAGGCCTGCAGATCGTCAGCCGTTTGATGGGATTGTTCGTCTGTGCCCTGGCGGCGCAGATCATCTTTACCGGGATCAAGGGTTACCTGGTACCCTAAAAATCCGCCTTTTTGATCTCCTCCAGCGCGGTTTTCACCAGCGCACGTTCCACCCCGCTGCGACGCTCTTGGTCGAACAGGCGCGTATTGAACCGCACCAGCTCTGCCATCACGCGCATGTTGCGGCGCTCACGAAACAGAAAACCGGCCGTGAATGCAGCGCGGCCGCCAGCCTCGTGATACAGCACAATGTCTACATAGTTGGCATTCACGGGCGCGCAGGACATCAGCTGAAACTTCCCTTGTTCACCGCTTCGCTTCTCAAAATGCAGCAAAGGCGTATCGTTCTTCTTCAATTTCTCCAACGCCAGTGCCATGTAGGTTGAATGGCTATCCCCCGCGACCGCATCGATCGCACTCAGCACTTGATCGACTATTACCACGCGCTGAGGGTCAGGCCAGTGGACCTCTTCTGCGGTCTTCGCATCCCACCCAAGAAACATCAGCTTCTTGCGGTAGTAGTGGTATTGGTCCTTGGCAGCTTCCTTCTTCATGTCCGTCAAGGTCACGGTCTCAGACCACAACGCGGCAAGCTTGATCGCGTTGCGCTGTCGAAGGCTAACGCCAGGGATAAACGAAACCAGGCTTGCGCCAACCACATCGGCTTCATGTTCGTGCATGGTCATGCTCCGGTTTTAGCAGGCCCAGGTTCCTGATGTGTGCCGCGTTCTGCGTGCGCTCAAGCAGGTCACGCAGCTCTTTGCGATTGGCGTCAGAAACGAACTCGCCCAGCGTTGCGCCACTGGCGCGCAAGTCGATACCGTTGGTTGAACACTGCGGGGTCTTGAACGCTACACCACACAGGTCGAGGACAGCACCAGGCAGCAACACGCCCAACTCTTGAACGACTGCCGTGGTCTTACCCTGCATGGCCTGGGTAAAGGGCCGCACGGCGTGCTGCGCCTCATCTTGCGAAAGCGCGTTGATGGCCGCTTGCAGATGGCCTGACAGGCTGGGATGACGACCCTGCAAATAACCTGTGAGGCAGTCTGCTGATGCTCGTAGCACGTCGCCCTGCATGCGCGGGTAGTCACTGTGACTGAAGGTGATGACCCAACCACGCTCTTCCAGAGCCGTTCGATAGCCGCTGTACCAAAGCCCGTAGCGGGCAAATCGTGGGCCGTTCAATTTGTCCGAGCGCAGTTGGGCAAACAGTATCGAGTCCAATGCATATTGCAGCGTGGATTGCGCCGTCTCGTCGACCAATAAGGCCGTTCCGCCAACGAGCCACAAGGAATAGACTCCCTTACTCATCGGGTTACCTCGCATTTCAAACACACAGAAAGAAGTACGGGGCCCGAAAGCCCCGTTCAATATCAAATGTCGAATTCACTGGCTGCCTTGACGGCCTTGTCGATCAAGCGTTTCTCGACCGAGGCGCGCACCGCGTCGGTGTAAACCACGTCGTTAAAGCTGAGCACGGCCGAGCCACAGTAGCGGTCCTTGCTCGAACTCTTCCATTCGAACACCGTGGTATTCAGGTCGTTTTCGCTCGGTGAGGCACTGAATGCGTTTACCAGCATGAACAGTTCGCCTTCAGGCGTTTCGATGCAGGCCCCAAGACCCGTCGTCGAGACTGGATGCTTTTTGACGTTCTGCTGGTAGACCTGCTGCGCTTCCTCGATATTGCCCAACGCGCTGATAGCATCGCCCGCCAGCTTGGCCATGGCTTCGCCTACTGGCCCACCGAGCAGTGCTTTACCGGCAGCGCTAGCGACCTTGAAGGCAATCGGGCCCAAGGTCAGCGATCGGCTCTGGTCATAATCCCGCTCGTAAGAACGCTTGCCAGCAACCCAGCCAAGCGTACGCATCACTTCCAGAAACTTGTTGAACCAGGCCTCGGATTCGCCATCGCGATCATGCAGCTTGGACGCCACGCGAGAGGCAAACTGGAAGGTGGTCTTGGCATCACGCCGGCTTTGCGCCGACATGCCAGCGCTGAGCGCCAGAAGCGATTGTTCGACAACGGCAATGCTGTTAGTGCTTACATCGGTCATGTGCAGAATCCTTGAAGGCCCCCGACGGGTATCGTCGAGGGGCCTTCACCCTAAGCTGCAAACAACCGCGGTACAGGCATGAACGGGTTCCCTCGGCGCCTCACTCGGCGCTCGGGTACCAACGCGGCGTGTACACCCACGGGGTGCCATCGGCCTTGGGGAACTGACAGGTCGTGGAAGAACCCAGCAAGACCATGGTGCGCATGTCGACCATTTCTGGCACCAGTTCGGCCAAGGAGACCACCTTGAGTGTCTGCCCTGGCCTACCAATGTCGCGGCCAAGGACTACAGGCGTGTTCCCATCACGGTGCTGTCGCACGATCTCCAGCGCACGCCCGAGCTGCCAAGGCCGCGAGCGGGAAATCGGGTTATAGAACGCCAGAACCAGATCGGCCTGGGCCGCCAGGTCCAGGCGATGCTCGATGACCGACCACGGTTTGAGGTTGTCCGACAGCGACATCACGCAGAAGTCGTGCCCCAGCGGCGCCCCCGCCTGGGCGGCGGTGGCCAGCGACGCCGAAACACCCGGCAGGATCTCCAGATCGACCCGCTGCCAGGCCGGGTCGCTGGAGGCGTGCAGCGCTTCGAGCACGGCGGCGGCCATGGCGAAGACACCCGGGTCACCCGACGACACCACCACTACCGAGCGCCCTTGTGCAGCAAGCTCGAAGGCGTGGCGAGCACGCTGCATCTCTTCGCGGTTGTCGGTGCAATGCTGCACTTGGTCTGCACGGAACGGCCCGGCCATGCGCACGTAGGTTTCGTAGCCAAGGATGTCCTGGGCGCGTGCCAGCTCTGCCTTGACCGCCGGCACCATCAACTCGGCAGCGCCAGGGCCGAGGCCGATCACCGCCAGGCGGCCACGGCGGCGGCCGATCCGTTCGGCATCCACCGGTGCCGAAGCCACTGCGATGACGGCATTGGCCTGCTCGATCAACTGCGCGTCAGGCAGCGCCTGGGCCACCATGCCACGCAGGTCGCCAGGCTTGGCCGCGAAACGCAGCGCCACACCAAGCGCCTGCGCCGCCTCGTGCAAGGCGGCATCGGCCATGGCGTGCTCGCTCGCCAGCAGGCAGGCCAACGACTGCTCGGCAATGCCCGCGTCCTTTAGCGCTGCGCGAATGCCCTGCAAGTCTGCGGTATCGACGCCCACCACCACCGAACGCGGGTGGATCAGCAACTCGTCCCGGCTGCTCGCACGTGCCTGATGGCCGACATGAATCGTGCGCCGGGCCGATTCGCTGGCAGGCAACTGCGCCTGATCCAGCCACGGCGCAGCCCCTTCGACGCGCACCGTCTCGCCGGCCAACAGGTCGGAAACAAAGCGCTTGCCTTGCTCGATATCCGCCAGGGCATAGCCCTGTGGCGGGTTCAGCAGGCAGGTGCCGAAACGCAGCTCGCCACTGGTGGTGATCGCAGCCGCCACGCCCAATGTCTCGCCAATTTCGCGCGCCATCACGTTTACACCACTCAGGCCACCGAGCAGCGGCACGACTGCGCTGCCATCCTCGGCCACCGCCAGTACGGGCGGTTCGACGCCTTTCTCGCTGAGCACGCAGGCCAGGCTGCGAATGACAATACCGGCGGCGCACAAGGCGATGATCGGCGTGTCCTGCTGATACAGCGCGCGCAGGGTGTCGCCAAACGAGGCGTACGTTTGATCGACGCCCTCGACACGGCCACTCAGGCCATGAATCACCGCCTGTGGATAACGCTGCTGGATACGCTGCGCCGTGGCCAGGCTACCTGGCCCCAGAATGACGATTGCCGGTGCCTTGTGCATGCTCATCCCTGCCATTTTTCACCCGGCACGATGATCAGCGAGAAGTACGGCGACGACAGGGGGTCGACGTCCGCCAGCGGCACGATCTTCTGGTTGGCCATGGTCGCCCGCTCGACATACAGCGCACGCCCGTCCAGGCCCAGTTCGGCCAGCACATCACGCACCTTGGGGAAGTTGCGGCCCAGCTTCATGATCACCGCCGCATCGGCATCGGCCAGGCGCCGCTTGAGCTCCTCGGCCGGCAGCACGCCCGACAGCACTGACAGGCTCTGGTTGCGGTACACCAACGGCGCGCCGAGCACCGAGGCGCCCCCGAGCATCGAGCAGACGCCAGGAATCACTTCAGCCTCATAGCGCTGCGCCAGGCGATCATGCAGGTACATGTAGGAGCCGTAGAAGAACGGGTCGCCCTCGCAGATCACCGCCACATCGCGGCCGGCGTCCAGGTGCTCGGCAACCTGCACGCTGGCTTCATCGTAGAAGTCGCTGATGACCTGTTCATAGGACAGCGGTGCCGGCAGGGCCTCGGTGGTGACCGGGTAGACCAGCGGCAGCAAGGTTTGCTCTGGCTGCAGGTGCGCCTCGATGATGCCGAACGCATTGCCGCGCTTGCCCTTGGCCACGAAGTAGCCAACCACCGGCGCCTCGCGCAACAGGCGCAGCGCCTTGACGGTAATCAGTTCAGGGTCGCCGGGGCCTACGCCCAGGCCGAGCAGACGTCCACGTGGCGCCATCATTCCACCTCCGTGGCAAGGGCGTTGACTGCGGCGGCGGCCATCGCGCTACCGCCCAGGCGGCCTTGCATGATCACGAACGGCACGCCACGGCTGTCGGCGGCGAGCATGGCCTTGGATTCGGCCGCACCGACGAAGCCGACCGGGAAGCCGAGAATGAGCGCAGGCTTGGGGGCGCCGGCGTCGATCATCTCCAGCAGGTAGAACAGCGCGGTCGGGGCGTTGCCGATCACCACCACGCTGCCTTCCAGGTACGGCCGCCACAGCTCCAGGGCCACGGCGGAACGGGTATTGCCGGCGTCTTTGGCCAGGCCAGGCACGCTCGGGTCGCGCAAGGTGCAGACCACTTTGTTGTCGGCGGGCAGGCGCGCGCGGGTGATGCCTTCGGCGACCATGTGCGCATCGCAGAGGATAGGTGCGCCCTTGGCCAGGGCTTCACGGCCGGCGCGGCCGGCCCCTTCGGAGAACTGCAGGCCGTCGATGGCTTCGACCATGCCGCAGGCATGGATCACGCGCACGGCGAGCTTTTCGAGGTCTGCGGGTATCCGCTCGAGTCGGGCTTCCTCACGGATGATCCGGAAGGAATTGCGATAGATCTCCTGACCATCGCGGATGTAGTCAATCATCAAGGTGCTCCGTCGGCAGGTCGAGCATGGCGCCTGCTTCGTTCAAGGTGAGGTCGATGCCACGCAGGGCGCCGAAGCCCGGCAGGCGCGCATCGCGCACATACAGGTCGTAACGGCCCGGTGAACGGGCCAGCAAGGTGGCCGGGGCAATATGGGCCACGGCGCAGGATCGGGGGCACCCGGACAGGTGCACGCTGCCCGGCACGCCAGGGCCCAGCAGCGCGGCCAAAGCCACGGCATCGGCCTTGGTTTCGCCCTGTGCCTTGGCGCAGCCACTGCTGCCGGTGCAGGCGCTGATGCGGGCCAGTGGCTCGTGGCTGTGGCACAGCAGGCCCAGCGTGGACAACTCGCCCTGGGCTTGCGTGATCTGGCCCGGGTCGAGATTGGTCAGCACCAGGCTTTGCCAAGGGCTCAGGCGCAGGCTGCCGTCGCCCTGGTGCCGGGCGATGCGCGCGGCACCCCGCAGCATCTCGGGGGTCAAGCGGCCCTGCGGCGGAGCAACGCCCAGGGCGAGACCGTGGGCTTGTGGCAACACACCCAGCCACTCGGGTTGGCGTGTCGGGCGGCGCCATTCAAGCACGGCGGCATCGCGGCGGATGTCCAGGCCGAGCCCTTCGACGAACGCCGCAGGCGAATAGCATTCGAGCAACTGGCGCATGCGCGACTGGTCCACAGCGGCCAGGTCAAGGAAGCGCTCCAGCACCGCACGGACCAGGGCCAGGCCCTGCTCCACCGGCACCGCCCCGAGCACCTGGCCATCGGCGGGGCAGCCCGCCAGGCCAAACGCCAGCCACGTCCGCTGCCCGATAGGCAGCGCCGAGAGCCACAGGTCATGCGGGTGCTCAAGCATCGCCAGGCCTTCGCCGGCGTCCAGTAGCACGGCGAACTTCGCCGACAACTGGTGATACCGCGGCGTGCCTTCCAGCAGGTCGAGGATCTGCCCCGCCAGCGGCCGGGCATCCAGCAACATGGCAGGGTCATGCCCGGCCAGCGGGCTGAGCATCAGGTTGCGCACATCGTCACCGGCGGCTTCGCGCGGGCCCAGGCCTGCCGCGAGCAGCCTGGCGATCAGGCCTTGGTGGTCGCTGCCAATACCGCGAATCTGCAGGTTGCCGCGGTTGGTTGCCTCGATCACGCCACCGGCAAAGCGCTCGGCGGCCTCGGCCACGGCATCGGCCTGGTCGGCCAGCAGCAGGCCACCCGGCAGCTTGATGCGGCAAATGCCGCCATCACGGGCACTGACGATGCGCCACAACCCCGGGCAGGCCGAGGGGCGAGGTGAAACGTCGGGGGCATGGGCCTGCTTCAAAGGGGTGTCCGGCAATCTGTGAAAGTGCGCTTGAGTGTAGAAGGCGCGGTATTATGCCTGCTTTGTCCGGCGGCATGAAAAGCCGGTGGTCGAGCTTATCGTTTACCCGGGGCGCGAAGCGGCCTCAGAAATGGCGGATTGAAACACATGGCACCCTGGCTGACAGTAGTAGGCATCGGCGAAGACGGCTTCAATGGCCTTGGCAAGCAGGCCCGGCGTGCCCTGCTGGGCGCTTCGCAGATCTTCGGCAGCCCGCGCCAACTGGCTTTACTGCCACGCTGCGTGGTCGGCGAGCGGCTGCTTTGGCCAACCCCTTTCTCTTTGGCGCCCGTGCTCGCCCAGCGCGGCGAACCGGTCTGCGTGCTGGCCAGCGGTGACCCGATGTTCTTCGGCGTCGGTGCCAGCTTGGCGCGCCAGGTGCCCGCCAGCGAGATGCGAGTGCTGTCGATGCCTTCCTCGTGTGCACTGGCCGCCGCCCGCCTCGGCTGGCCGCTGCAGGACGTGCAGGTGGTGTCGGTGGTCGCCCGGCCGCTGGCGGCGCTCAATGCACACCTGCACAGTGGCGCCCGCCTGTTCGTACTGAGCAACGACGGTGACAGCCCAGCAGCAATCGCCGCACAACTGTGCGAGCGTGGCTTTGGGCCGAGCCGCCTGCGTGTGTTCGAACACTTGGGTGGCACAGATGAACGCGAAGTGGCGGGCACCGCCCAGGACTGGCCTCACACCCAGGTTGCAGCGCTCAACCTGGTGGCCATCGAGTGCCTCGCCGCGCCCGATGCCCCGCGCCTGCCGCGGGTCGCCGGGCTGCCGGACAGCGCCTTCCAGCACGACGGCCAACTGACCAAGCGCGATGTCCGCGCCATCACCCTGGCCCGTCTCGCCCCCCTGCCCGGCGAGCTGCTGTGGGACGTGGGCGCGGGTTGCGGCTCGATCGGCATCGAGTGGATGCGCGCCCACCCCGCCTGCCGTGCGCTAGCCATCGAGGCCGACGAAGGGCGCCAGGGTTTTATCGAACACAATCGCGATGCGCTGGGCGTGCCCGGCCTGCAACTGGTCCGTGGCAAAGCGCCTGAAGCCTTGGCAGGGCTTGAGCAGCCCGACGCGGTCTTCATTGGTGGCGGGGTAACGCGTGAAGGCGTGCTCGACCTGTGCTGGCAGCGCCTGCGCCCCGGCGGGCGACTGGTGGCCAATGCGGTCACCCTGCAAAGCGAACTGGCCCTGGCGCACTTTCGCGAGCGACACGGTGGTGAATTGACCCGCATCCATGTTGCCCATGCACAGCCGCTGGGCACGTTCGACACCTGGCGCCAGGCACTGCCAATCACCTTGCTCGATGTGGTGAAGCCCCTCAATGCGTGAAGAAACCCACGAGCAGCCCGCGCCCCTGCGCAGCGGCCTGACCACCGGCAGCTGCGCTACCGCCACCAGCCTCGCGGCGGCGCGCCTGCTGCTGACCGGCGTCTGCAGCGACGCCGTGAGCATCACCCTGCCCAAGGGCAAGGTCGTGCAGATGCGCCTGGAGTTTTGCCGCCGCGATGGCGAATATGCCGAAGCCGGCACGCTGAAGGACGCCGGTGACGATCCGGACGTGACCCATGGTGCCCTGCTGTTCAGCCAGGTCCGCCTGCTGGCAGAGCCCGGCATCCGCTTCGTCGCAGGCCAAGGCGTCGGCACCGTGACACGCCCGGGGCTGGTACTGGCGGTGGGCGAACCAGCGATCAACCCAGTGCCCCGGCGCATGATGGGCGAACACCTGCAACGCCTGGCTGACGAGTGCGCCTACCGCGGCGGTTTCGAAGTCACGGTCAATGTTCAGGGCGGTGAACAGCTGGCATTGAAAACCATGAACCCGCGCCTGGGCATCCTCGGCGGGCTGTCGATTCTGGGCACCAGCGGCATCGTCCGGCCGTTTTCCTGCGCGGCCTACATCGCCTCGATCCATCAGGGCATCGACGTGGCCCACACCAACGGCTACACGCACATCGCCGCCTGCACCGGCAATGCCAGCGAAGACACCATGCGCCGGGTCTACGGCCTGCCGGAAATCGCCCTGATCGAGATGGGCGACTTCGTCGGCGCCGTGCTCAAGCACCTGCGCAAGGTGCCGGTACACCGCCTGAGCGTGTGCGGGGGGTTCGGCAAGATCAGCAAGCTGGCTGCCGGGCACATGGACCTGCACAGCCGCCACTCAAGCATCGACCTGCCGCAGCTGGCCGGCTGGGCAGCGGATATCGGCGCCGACGCAAACCTTCAGGCCGCGATCATCGCCGCCAACACCAGCCAGCAAGCCCTGGCGCTGGCGCATGCCGCAGGCATCGCCCTGGGCGACGCCGTCTGCGCGCACGCGCTGGCCTTCGCCCGCAGCGTGGTGCCGCCGCAGGTGCAGGTAGAGGTGTTCGCCATCGACCGCCAAGGCGGCATCGTCGGCCAGGCAGGTGTGCAATGAGCGCGCGCATCCTGCTGCTGGGCGGCGTCACCGAGGCCCTGGCCATCGCCCGCCAGTTGGGCCCGCAGCACGTCTACAGCCTGGCAGGCATCGGCCGCGTACCGCAGGACCTGACCTGCCAGGTGCGCGTCGGCGGCTATGGCGGTGCTGAAGGCCTTGCCCAGTACCTGCGCGAGGCGGGCATTACCCTGCTGATCGATGCCACCCACCCCTATGCCGCGCAGATCAGCCGCAACGCCGCCCTCGCTTCACGTCGTGCAGGTATCCCCTGCTGGGCGCTGCGCCGCCCCGCCTGGCAGGCTCAGCCGGGTGACGATTGGCGCGAGGTGGACGACTGGGCGGGGCTGATCGAGGCGCTCGGGCCTTTCCGGCGACCGCTGTTCACGCTGGGCCGCGAGCCGCTGCAACACCTGGCAGAGATCCCGCCGGATCAGTTCTGGACCTTGCGCGCACTGGAGGCCTGCCCCGGTAACGAACGTTGCGAGGTTATCGGCGCACGCGGGCCATTCCGAATCGAAGACGAACGTGTGTTGTTCGCGCGCCGCAAGATCGACGTACTGATCAGCAAGAACAGCGGCAGCGTGGCGACCGAGCCCAAGCTGGACGTGGCGCGGGAGCTAGGGATACCAGTATTGATCCTGCGGCGGCCGGAACTGCCGGTGGTCGATGAGACATTCATTCACTCAGACGCGTTGCTTGCCAGGCTGACGCTTTGACTGCTCGCCAGTCATGACGTATATCCCATTGACATATACGACATGCAACCTAAACTTCTGTCACACATTGTCGCTACCCTAGGAGGCCCATCATGGAGCAAGGTGCTGTCTTCAAAAGCAACCGCAGCCAGGCCATCCGCTTGCCAAAATCCGTCGCACTTCCCGATGGCATCACCCGAGTGGATATTGTTGCAGTTGGGCGTACGCGCATCATCACACCTGCTGGTGAATCATGGGACAGCTGGTTCGAAAGTGAGCCTGCAAGCGCGGATTACATGGCCAGCCGTGACCAACCTGCAGACCAGGAACGTGAAGGTTTTTAATGCTCAGGTACCTGCTCGACACCAATATCTGCATTTTCACGATCAAGAATAAACCGCAACGCGTCCGCGAAGCGTTCAATCGCCATCACGGTCAATTGGCGATCAGCACAATCACTTTGATGGAACTGATCTACGGCGCTGAGAAGTCGGATCATCCTGAGCGCAATCTCTCGGTGGTCGAGGGCTTTGCCGCGCGCCTTGAAGTACTCGATTACGATAGCCATGCGGCTGAGCACAGTGGCCAGCTTCGTGCGGAATTGGCCAGATCAGGGACCCCCATTGGTCCTTACGACCAACTGATTGCCGGGCATGCCCGAGCGCTTGGCTTAATTTTGGTGACTAACAATGTGCGCGAGTTTCAACGAGTACCCGGTCTAAGGGTTGAAGACTGGCTCGTTTCGCCCTGACAGCGTAACGGTTAGTTCTGCTGTCCTACAGCGCCTATCGACTTTGCCACCGCTTCACGCGGTCGCACTCGAATGGCCTTTGCTCGCTCCGTTGCCTTAGACTTCAGCCCTCTCCCCCAGAAGGCTTCATTCATATGGACATGCAATGGTGGATATGGCTGGTCTTCGGTATCGCGCTGATCCTGCTCGAACTGGTCCTGCCCACGTTCTTCATTCTCTGGTTCGGCATCGGCGCCGTGCTGGTTTCGCTCATCTCGCTCGCCGCGCCCAGCCTGCAACTGGATATGCAGATGCTGCTGTGGGTGCTGCTTTCTTCAGTCACCACTGCGCTGTGGTTCAAGGTGTTCCGGAACAAGAAGCCGGATGTGCGCTGGACAGCCGACAGCGTGATTGGCGAAGTCGGCCTGCTGACCGCCAGCGTTTCCGAGTTCCAGAAAGGCCGCGTGCGTTTCCAGAAGCCAATCCTCGGCAACGAGGAATGGACCTGCGTCGCCGACACTGACATTCCATCCGGCGAGCGCGTGCGCCTTACCGCCATCGAAGGGAACACCGCCCGCGTCATCCGGGCCTGAATCCGTCCTAAAAGGAAGTTCGTATCATGACCAGCCTTATCGTCGTGGGCGCCCTCGCCCTGTTCGTCCTGATCACCGTGTTCAAGGGGGTGCGTATCGTGCCTCAGGGCGAAGAGTGGATCGTCGAGCGCCTGGGCCGCTACAACAACACCCTCAAGCCCGGCCTGAACATCGTCATTCCTTACGTGGACGTGGTCGCCTATCGCCTGCCCACCAAAGACATCATCCTCGATGTGCAAGAGCAGGAAATCATCACCAAAGACAACGCGGTGATCGTCGCCAATGCCCTGTGCTTCGCCAAAGTGGTCGACCCACAGAAGGCCTCCTACGGCGTGCAGAACTTCTCCTTCGCCGTCACCAGCCTGACCATGACCTCGCTGCGCGCCATCGTCGGTGCCATGGACCTGGACGAGGCCCTGTCCAGCCGTGAACAGATCAAGGCACGCCTGCGCGAAGCGATGTCCGAACAGACCGAAGACTGGGGCGTGACTGTGCGCTCGGTAGAAATTCAGGACATCAAGCCGTCACAGAACATGCAACTGGCCATGGAGCGCCAGGCCGCCGCCGAGCGTGAGCGTAAAGCCGACGTGACCCGTGCCGAAGGTGCCAAACAGGCCGCGATCCTCGAGGCAGAAGCGCGCCTGCAATCGGCCAAGCTGGACGCCGAGGCGCAAATCAACCTGGCCGAGGCTTCGGCGCGGGCGATTTCGCTGGTCAAGGACGCGGTGGGTAACGAGACCGTGCCGGCCATGTACTTGCTGGGCGAACGGTACATCGGCGCAATGGAGAACCTGGCCAGCAGCGACAATGCCAAAGTCGTGGTGCTGCCGGCCGACCTGCAAGAAACCGTGCGCGGCTTGATGGGCCGCAACAAGGTTTGAGATTGCCGGGCCGCTCTGCGGCCATTCGCGGGGCAAGCCCGCTCCCACACCCTGTGGGAGCGGGCTTGCCCCGCGAATGGGCTGCAGAGCAGCCCCACCCCCCCCCGCCAACTGCGTCACTTCACCGCACCCCACCTTTTTTACCTATACTGCGCCTTACAATAGCCACCACGATTCCTGACCGGATCTCTCCATGCCCCCACGTCGGCACATTGCCTGGATAGCCTGCCTAGCAGTGCTGTTCAACCTGCTGGCCATGCCGCTGTCCTCTGCCGCGCCCAAGGGCCCGGCCGAGCAGTTGCTGTGGGGGGCGTTCTGTTCCAGCATGGCCAACAAGGCCAAGGTAGACGTCCAGGCCCTGGCCAAGATCGACCTCGGCCCGCAGAGCGATGACAGCGCCAGCATGATGAACTGCTGGTGTTGCTCCGGTGCCGCCCCGCTGCTGGCCTTGCCGGGCTATCCGCCACAGCTGCATAACCCGCCGCCCCTGCACGCCGGG
This sequence comes from Pseudomonas sp. NGC7, assembly GCF_047159675.1. Taxonomy (NCBI): domain Bacteria; kingdom Pseudomonadati; phylum Pseudomonadota; class Gammaproteobacteria; order Pseudomonadales; family Pseudomonadaceae; genus Pseudomonas; species Pseudomonas sp. NGC7. The sequence continues at coordinate 5,572,753 of NZ_BAAFZY010000001.1, forward strand.
TACTCGCCGCAGCTTGCCGATTACCAACCCACGCCGCGCCAGCTATGGCCCGCGCTCAACCCCCGCGCCTCCCCTTTGGTCTGAGTTGCTCACGCTGTCTGCCTGAACCTGAACAGATCGGAGACTCACCATGCTCAAGCACGCTCTCGTCGTGGCTGCCCTGCTGCTGCCCAGCGCCTTCGCCACTGCCCATGAATACACCGTGGGCGACCTGCACATCGCGCACCCCTGGTCGCTGCAACTTCCACCGAATGCACCCAACGTCGCCGCCTATTTCGTCGTGCACAACAATGGCCAGGCGGATGATCGTCTGCTCAGTGTCGACAGCCCCATCAGCGACGACGCCCAATTGCACGAGCACGCCATGACGGCCAGCGGCACCATGAAGATGCAGCAGGTGCCCAACGTGGTAGTGCCCGCTGGCAAGGAGGTGACCTTCGCCCCCAGCGCCTACCACGTGATGCTGATGCAGCCTAAAGACCGCAGCCTGCTCACCGACGGCAAGCGTTTCCCGCTGACCCTGCATTTTGAAAAAGCCGGTGACGTCACCGTCGAAGTCGCCGTGCAGAAAGAGGCGCCCTCGGGAACGCCCCAGGCCCACGAACACGCGCACTGACCATTAGCTGACAGGCACTCGCCATGAGCCTGCCGCGCAACAGCCTCAGCCGTACCACCCGCCCTGAACGCAGGCGCGTCGGTGGCGGTTGGCTGAGCCTGTTCGCCATGTGGATGATCTTCATCGGCCCGCTGATTTCTCAGTCGATGCCGATGGATCACCACGCCGGCATGAACATGCCGATGGAAATGTCGATGCCCACCGGGCATCAGCATGGCGCCGACTCGCATCACGGCCACGGTGACGATGGCCAATTGCATGTGATGTGGGAAAAGTGCGGTTACTGCAGCCTGCTGTTCAACTGCCCCGCACTGCCACAAACCCTCAGCCCGCTCAGTGCCAGCATCGTAGTACCCACCACCCACCTTACTGCCGCCACGCACCAGGGGCATGCCCGGCAGGCTGTATTCCCTGGCGCACGCAGCCGCGCACCGCCTTCCTCGATCAGCGTCTGAACACCCATTGTTCGCACGGAGCCAGGAGGCTTCGCGCCCACTCATGACTGATCGACTGGAATCATTATGTCCGGCTGCACCCCTGTTTTTGCCCTGTCCCTGCGTGGGGCCATCGCCGCCGTGTGCGGTTCGCTGCTCGCGCCGGTGGCCCTGGCCAGCGACCTCGGCCACGCTGACCACGCGCACGACGCACCCGAGTTGAGCCCAACGGTGATCACTGCGGTGGTGCCCAGCTCGCCGCTGACCGTTGTCACCAACCCGAAAGACCCTCGCCAGCCGGTGCCGGCCAGCGACGGGGCCGACTACCTCAAGACCATCCCCGGCTTCTCGGCCATCCGCTCCGGCGGCACCAACGGCGACCCGGTATTGCGCGGCATGTTCGGTTCACGCCTGAACATCCTCACCAATGGCGGCGTCATGCTGGGCGCCTGCCCCAACCGCATGGATGCCCCCACCTCGTACATCTCGCCGGAAACCTACGACCGCCTGACCGTGATCAAAGGCCCGCAAAGCGTGATCTGGGGGCCTGGCGGTTCGGCCGGCACCATCCTCTTCGAGCGTGAGCCCGAACAGTTCGGCACCCTCGGCAGCCGCGTCAACGCAAGCCTCTTGGCCGGCTCCAATGGCCGCTTCGACAAAGTGCTGGACGCCGCCGCAGGCAACAGCCAGGCCTACGCCCGCTTCGTCGGCAACCAGTCGCGCTCGGACGACTACCACGACGGCAACGATGACACCGTGCCCTCGCGCTGGGACAAATGGAACGGCGATGTGACCCTCGGCTGGACCCCCGACCAGGACACCCTGCTGGAACTCACCGCGGGCAAGGGCGATGGCGAAGCACGCTATGCCGGGCGTGGCATGGACGGCTCGCAGTTCAAGCGTGAAAGCCTTGGGCTGCGCTTCGAGAAGTCCAACCTTGGCGAGGTGCTCGACAAGGTCGAGGCACAGGTCTACTACAACTACGCCGACCACGTGATGGACAACTACAGCCTGCGCACGCCCTCGGGCAGCGGCATGATGGGCATGCCGATGGTCAGCAACGTCGACCGCCGTACGATGGGCGCCAGGGTCAAGGCGACCTGGCGCTGGGCCGACGTGCAACTGGTCAGCGGTATCGATGCGCAGACCAACGAACACCGCCAGCGCGGCGGCATGGGCGTCGATGCGCACAAAGGCCAGGCCTGGACCAAGGATGCCGATTTCCATAACTACGGTGCCTTCAGTGAGCTGACTTGGTACGTCAGTGACGAGGACCGGCTGATCACCGGCGCCCGCCTGGACCGCGCCTCGGCCCGCGACTTCCGTAAAGGCAGCGCCACCGAAGGCGACACCCGCGCAGACACCCTGCCCAGCGGTTTCGTCCGTTACGAACATGACCTGGCGGCCATCCCCGCCACCACCTACGTCGGCCTCGGCCACGCCCAGCGCTTCCCCGACTACTGGGAGCTGTTCTCGCCCAAGTTGGCGCCAGCCGGCGCAGCGAACGCCTTCGACGGCATCAAGCCGGAAAAGACCACCCAGCTCGACTTCGGCATCCAGTACCGTGACGCCCGCCTCGAAGCCTGGGCATCGGGTTATGTCGGGCAGATCCGTGACTACATCCTGTTCGACTACCGCACCGGCATGATGGGCATGAGCACGTCCCAGGCCCAGAACATCGACGCCCGCATCATGGGCGGCGAAGTGGGCGCGGCCTACAAGCTCAGCGAAAATTGGAAGGCCGACGCAACCCTGGCCTACGCTTGGGGCAAGAACAGCAGTGATGGCAAAGCGCTACCTCAAATGCCGCCCCTGGAAAGCCGCCTGGGCCTGACCTACAGCCGCGACGTCTGGAGTGTGGGTGCGCTGTGGCGGCTGGTGGCCGCACAAGACCGCATCGCCGAGAACCAAGGCAACGTGGTCGGCAAGGACTACGAAAAGAGCGCGGGCTTTGGTGTGTTCTCGCTCAATGGTGCCTACAAGGTGAACAACAACCTCAAGCTCAGCGCAGGGGTCGACAACCTGTTCGACAACACCTACGCCGAGCACTTGAACCTGGCCGGGAACGCCGGGTTCGGCTACCCGGCCACAGATCCACAGCCGGTGAACGAGCCAGGCAGGACCTTCTGGACCAAGGTCGATTTCAGCTTCTGACAACAACAACGGGCGCGGCCACGGTCGCGCCCCTCACCTGGTCAAACAGGAGGTTCCCATGCGCGGAACACGCATCTCTTTCTACAACCTGGCCTGGCGTTGGCACTTTTACGCGGGGCTGTTCGTCGCCCCGTTCATGATCCTGCTGGCGATCACCGGGATCATCTACCTGTTCAAGCCGCAGCTCGACCCGCTGCTGTACCGCGACCTGATGGTGGTCGAAGCCGGCCATCAGCGACAGGCCGCAGATGTGATGCTGGCCGAGGTACGCCAGGCGTATCCGCAAGGCCATGTGGGGCAGTACCTGCCGCCCCTGAATGCCGAACGCAGCGCGCAGTTCGTGGTGCATGACGGCGGCCGTGAACTGAACGTGTTCGTCGACCCCTACAGCGGCAAGCTGCTCGGTGCGCAGGACGGCAAGCAGAACCTGCAAGCGATTGCCCGTGCCCTGCACGGCGAGTTGATGGTCGGCACGGTCGGTGACCGCCTAGTGGAGCTGGCAGCAGGCTGGGGCATCGTGCTGGTGGTGTCCGGCCTGTACCTCTGGTGGCCACGTGGGCGCAACAGCGCGGGTGTGCTGTGGCCGCGTTTTTCCGCACGCGGTCGGCTGCTGTGGCGTGACCTGCATGCGGTGACGGGGTTTTGGGGCTCGGCCCTGCTGCTGCTGATGCTGCTCAGTGGCATGACCTGGACGGGCCTGTGGGGCAAGCAATACGCCGATCTGTGGAACCGCTTCCCGGCCGCGATGTGGAACGACGTACCCAAGTCCGATCAGCAGGCAGGTGAGCTCAACAGCGCCCATCGCCAGACAGTGCCTTGGGCAATGGAAAACACCCCCATGCCGCAGTCCGGCGCCCATGCCGAACATGCCGGGCATCACATGATGTCGAATGCCCCGGCAGCGCCGCAGGTGAGCCTGCAGCAGGTCGAGGACATCGCCACTGCGCGCCAGGTCGAACCGGGCTACAGCATTACCTTGCCGACCACGGCCGACGGCGTGTTCACCGTTGCGGTATTCGCCGACGACCCGCGCAACGACGCCACGCTGCATGTCGACCAGTACACCGGCAAGGTGCTGGCCGATGTGCGCTGGCAGGATTACAGCCCGGTTGCGCGTGCCACCGAGCTGGGCGTGATGCTGCATGAGGGCAAGATGTTCGGGGCGTTCAACCAGGCCATCATTCTGCTGGTGTGCCTGATGATCTTGCTGGGTTCGGTCAGTGGCCTGGTGATGTGGTGGAAACGCCGGCCGGCTGGCGGGCTGGGAGTGCCGCCGCTGCGCCATGACCTGCCGCGCTGGAAGACGGCGGTTGGGGTGATGGTGGTGTTGGGGGTGATGTTCCCGCTGGTGGGGATGTCGATGGTGGTGATGTGGCTGGTCGATAGCCTGGTGGTGCGCAGGCGCCGAGTGCTGGCCAGCGCCTGATCCTTGCTGTGACCTTACGGGCCTCTTCGCGGGACAAGCCCGCTCCCACAGGGTGACGTGCTTCTCAAGCGCAACACAATACCTGTGGGAGATTCTATGGTTTTCAGCAAGCCGGTTTGCTCGCTTTGGTGACATATTCGTCCTGATTTTTCATCAGGGCGAATGCTACGCGAGTCTGTACTGCTGCGAACAGTCAGAATCGGGCATTTAGTCCCACCACCCCTTCAAGTCTAACCATACAAGCGGGCTTGCCCGCGAAGAGGCCGGCAACAGGTACAACGCTGCACCGCAAAGGTCGTGTCGATCTGTCGCGCCCCGAATTGGGACGCCCGTGTTAGCCTACTCGGCTTTCACAAAAAGACTGACCCTCAATGGAATGCAGCCAATGACCCGGACCTCTTCCCCGCCCGCTGAAGAGCAGCATCTGCAGCGCAACCTGACCAACCGTCACATTCAGCTCATCGCCATCGGTGGCGCGATCGGCACCGGCCTGTTCATGGGCTCGGGCAAGACCATCAGCCTCGCCGGCCCGTCGATCATCTTCGTGTACATGATCATCGGCTTCATGCTGTTCTTCGTCATGCGCGCCATGGGCGAATTGCTGCTGTCGAACCTCAACTACAAGTCGTTCATCGACTTCTCGGCCGACCTGCTCGGCCCCTGGGCCGGCTACTTCACTGGCTGGACCTACTGGTTCTGCTGGGTAGTCACCGGTATCGCCGACGTGGTCGCGATTGCCGCCTACACGCAATTCTGGTTCCCCGACCTGCCGCAGTGGATACCCGCGCTGACCTGCGTGGCGGTACTGCTGTCGCTGAACCTGGTTACCGTGAAGATGTTCGGCGAACTCGAGTTCTGGTTCGCGCTGATCAAGATCGTCGCCATCCTCGGCCTGGTCGCCACCGGCCTGTACATGGTCATCAGCGGCTTCGAATCGCCGAGCGGGCGCACCGCGCAACTGGCCAACCTGTGGAACGACGGCGGTATGTTCCCTAATGGCCTGATGGGCTTCTTCGCCGGGTTCCAGATTGCCGTGTTCGCCTTCGTCGGTATCGAGTTGGTCGGCACCACCGCCGCGGAAGCGAAGAACCCCGAACGCACCTTGCCACGGGCGATCAACTCGATCCCGATCCGTATCATCGTGTTCTACGTACTGGCACTGATCGCGATCATGGCCGTGACCCCGTGGCGCGATGTGGTGCCAGGCAAGAGCCCATTCGTCGAACTGTTCGTGCTGGCCGGCCTGCCAGCGGCAGCCAGCATCATCAACTTCGTGGTGCTGACCTCGGCCGCCTCGTCGGCCAACAGTGGCGTGTTCTCTACCAGCCGCATGCTGTTCGGCCTCGCCCAGGAAGGCGATGCCCCCCGCGCGTTCGAGAAGCTGTCGCGGCGCGCCGTGCCGGCCAACGGCCTGTACTTCTCGTGCACCTGCCTGCTGTTGGGCGCGGCGCTGATCTACCTGGTGCCCGATGTGGTCGAGGCGTTCACCCTGGTCACCACGGTGTCGGCGGTGCTGTTCATGTTCGTCTGGACGCTGATCCTGCTGTCGTACCTCAGCTACCGCAAACGCCGCGCCGCGCTGCACCTGGCGTCGAAGTACAAAATGCCCGGCGGGCGCTTCATGTGCTACGTGTGCCTGGTGTTCTTTGCCGGCATTCTGGTGCTGCTGAGCCTGGAAGACGACACCCGCGCAGCGCTGCTGGTGACGCCGATCTGGTTCGTGCTGCTGGCAGTGACCTACCAGGGTGTGCGCAGCAAGCGCCAGCCACGCACCGCAGTGCGCGACAGCTGATGCCGCATGGGGCTGCTTTGCAGCCCATCGCAGGCAAGCCAGCTCCTACAGACGACCGCGATCACTTGTAGGAGCTGGCTTGCCTGCGATGGGCCGCACAGCGGCCCCAATCCTGTGCACATCACTGTCCCGGGCACCAACCTGGACCTCGCTAACGCCCCAACACCTCGCACACCCCCTCTATTACGCACCTTCCGCCACTCGGCACACCCCTTGCAACGCCCCTCCCGCTTGGCCAACACCATAAAAAATCTCAGCGGAGAGAGCACATGAAGCGTCGCAGTCTGATCAAGGCCTTTACCCTCAGCGCATCGATTGCGGCGATGGGTCTTAGCTGGAGCATCCAGGCCGCCGAGACCATCAAGGTCGGCATCCTGCATTCGCTGTCCGGGACCATGGCCATTTCCGAAACGTCGCTCAAGGACATGGCGCTGATGACCATCGACCAGATCAACGCCAAGGGCGGTGTGAACGGCAAGATGCTCGAAGCGGTGGTGGTCGACCCAGCGTCCAACTGGCCGCTGTTCGCCGAAAAGAGCCGTCAGCTGCTGACCCAGGACAAGGTCGCCGTGGTGTTCGGCTGCTGGACGTCGGTGTCGCGCAAATCGGTGCTGCCGGTGTTCGAGGAGCTCAACGGCCTGCTGTTCTACCCGGTGCAGTACGAAGGCGAAGAGATGTCGCCGAACGTGTTCTACACCGGCGCCGCGCCTAACCAGCAGGCCATCCCCGCCGTGGAATACGTGATGAGCGAAGAAGGCGGCAGCGCCAAGCGCTTCTTCCTGCTGGGTACCGACTACGTCTACCCGCGCACCACCAACAAGATCCTGCGCGCCTTCCTGCACAGCAAGGGCGTGGCCGACAAGGACATCGAAGAGGTCTACACCCCGTTCGGCCACGCCGATTACCAAACCATCGTCGCCAACATCAAGAAGTTCTCCGCGGGCGGCAAGACGGCGGTCATCTCCACCGTCAACGGCGACTCCAACGTGCCGTTCTACAAAGAGCTGGCCAACCAAGGCCTGAAAGCCACCGACGTGCCCGTGGTGGCGTTCTCGGTGGGTGAGGAAGAACTGCGCGGCATCGACACCAAGCCGCTGGTGGGCCACCTGGCCGCGTGGAACTACTTCGAGTCGGTGGATAACCCGGTCAACCAGAAGTTCGTCGCCGACTGGAAGGCCTACGCCAAGGCCAAGAACCTGCCGGGCGCCGACAAGGCGGTGACCAACGACCCGATGGAAGCCACTTATGTGGGCATCCATATGTGGGCGCAGGCGGCTGAAAAAGCCAAGTCCACCGATGTCGACAAGGTGCGCGAGGCACTGGCTGGCCAGAGCTTCCAGGCACCGTCCGGCTTCACCCTGACCATGGACAAGACCAACCACCACCTGCACAAGCCGGTGATGATCGGCGAGATCCAGGATGACGGGCAGTTCAGTGTGGTCTGGGAAACCGAGCAGCCGCTGCGGGCACAGCCTTGGAGCCCGTTCATTCCGGGCAACGACAAACGCCCTGACTATGCGGTGAAAGGTAACTGAGTGCACGGGGCCGCTGTGCGGCCCATTCGCGGGGGCAAGCCCGCTCCCACAGAGATCGCTTTACACAGGTCACTGTGGGAGCGGGCATGCCCCGCGAAGAATCCACCGCCGATTTCCAGGATTACCCGCATGCTCAGACTCCTGCTCACCCTGCTGCTCCTGCTGCCCCTGGCAACCCAGGCCAGCGAGGGCGAATTCTTCCTCACCGCCAAGCCCGCCGAGCAAGCCCGCCTGCTCGAAGGCTGGGCAGCCCAACCCGATGCCGCGCGCCTGCCGCTGCTGGAAAACCTGCGCCAAGGCCGCATCGCCGAGGGCGACACCCGCAAGGTGCGCCTGAACAACCGCCTGCGCAGCCTGATCGACAACGCCCTGGCCAGCCACCAGTTGCTCAGCGACAACAGCGACACTCGCCTGGCCGCTGCCCAGCAACTGCAAAAGAGCGCGCAACCCGCACAGATGGCCTTCCTCGACCGGCGCTTTGCCGGCGAACCGGACGCAGCCGTACACGCAGCCCTGGGCTTGGCCCTAGCCAACCTGCAACTGGGTGCCAGCGAACCTGCCGTACGCCTGGCCGCCGTGCGCTTGCTGGGCGAGACCGGCGACCCGGTCGCCCGTACGCGCCTGGAAGCGCTGCTGCAGCCCGGCGTCGAAAGCGACGCCGCCGTGCGCACGGCGGCTGAAACCAGCCTGGCCCAGGTCAAACGCAAACTCATGGTCGGCGAACTGCTCGGCCAAGCCTTCAGCGGCCTGTCGCTGGGCTCGATCCTGCTGCTGGCAGCCCTGGGCCTGGCGATTACCTTCGGCCTGCTCGGGGTGATCAACATGGCCCATGGCGAGATGCTCATGCTCGGGGCCTACAGCACCTACATGGTCCAGGTGCTGCTGCAGCGTTACGCCCCCGGCGCGATCGAGTTCTACCCGCTGATCGCCCTGCCCGTGGCCTTCGCCGTCAGCGCCGGGGTCGGCATGGCGCTGGAGCGCACGGTGATCCGTCACCTTTACGGCCGCCCACTGGAAACCTTGTTGGCAACCTGGGGGATCAGCCTGATCCTGATCCAGGCCATCCGCCTACTGTTCGGCGCGCAGAACGTCGAAGTGAGCAACCCGGCGTGGTTGTCCGGCGGTATCCAACTGCTGCCCAACCTGGTGCTGCCGTACAACCGCCTGGTGATCATCGGCTTCGCCCTCGCCGTGGTACTGCTCACCTGGCTGCTGCTCAACCGCACGCGGCTTGGCCTTAACGTGCGCGCAGTGACCCAGAACCGCAACATGGCCGCCTGCTGTGGTGTGTCCACCGGGCGCGTCGACATGCTCGCCTTTGGCCTGGGCTCGGGCATCGCCGGGCTGGGTGGCGTGGCCTTGAGCCAGGTCGGCAACGTCGGCCCGGACCTTGGCCAAAGCTACATCATCGACTCGTTCCTGGTGGTGGTGCTCGGCGGTGTCGGGCAACTGGCTGGCAGCCTCTGGGCCGCCTTCGGTCTCGGCATCGCCAACAAGCTGCTGGAGCCGCAGATCGGCGCGGTGCTTGGCAAGATCCTCATCCTTGCGTTGATCATTCTGTTCATCCAGAAGCGCCCGCAAGGCCTGTTCGCCCTCAAGGGACGGGTAATCGACTGATGAACCAGCCACTGCTTGTCACCGCTTCGCAAAAAGCCGGGCCGCGCCTGTCGCTGGCCATCGGCGCTGTCGTCGTCCTGCTGTTGCTGGCCCTGCCGCTGCTGTCGTTATTGCCGGCGGACCATGCCCTGCAGGTTTCGGCCTACACCCTGACACTGGTCGGCAAGATCCTCTGCTATGCCATCGTCGCCCTGGCCCTGGACCTGGTCTGGGGCTATGCCGGGCTGCTGTCGCTGGGCCACGGCCTGTTCTTCGCCCTCGGTGGCTACGCCATGGGCATGTACCTGATGCGCCAGGCCGCCGGGGACGGGCTGCCGGGTTTCATGACCTTCCTGTCGTGGACCGAACTGCCTTGGTACTGGGCCGGTACTCAGCATTTTGCCTGGGCGCTGTGCCTGGTGGTGCTGGCGCCGGGCCTGCTGGCGCTGGTGTTCGGCTTTTTCGCCTTCCGTTCGCGGATCAAGGGCGTGTACTTCTCGATCATGACCCAGGCCCTGACCTTTGCCGGCATGCTGCTGTTCTTCCGCAACGAAACCGGTTTTGGCGGCAACAACGGCTTCACCAGCTTCCGCACCATCCTGGGCTTCGACATCGCCGCGCAAGGCACACGCGCGGTGCTGTTCCTGCTCACTGTCGGCCTGCTGCTGGCCAGCCTGTACCTGTGTTGGCGCCTGACCCAAAGCAAATTCGGCCGCCTGCTCACCGCCGTGCGCGACGCTGAAAACCGCCTGATGTTCTGCGGCTACGACCCACGCGGTTTCAAGCTGCTGGTGTGGGTGCTGAGCGCCGTGCTGTGCGGCCTTGCCGGTGCGCTGTACGTGCCTCAAGTGGGCATCATCAACCCCAGCGAGATGTCGCCGACCAACTCCATCGAGGCCGCCGTGTGGGTCGCCCTTGGCGGGCGTGGCACGTTGATTGGCCCGCTGCTCGGCGCTGGCCTGGTCAACGGCATGAAGAGCTGGTTCACCGTGGCCTTCCCGGAGTTCTGGCTGTTCTTCCTCGGTGCGCTGTTCATTCTCGTCACCCTGTACCTGCCCAAGGGCGTGGTCGGTCTGTTGAAGAAAAGGAGCCAACCATGAGAGGCGTGCCCCCTGTGCATCCAGAATTCATGCTTGAACCGGTGTTCGACAACCTCGGCGCCGGCCGCGACGCCATCGGCCTGGGCAGCCGCCGTACAGCGGGCCTGGACACCCGCCATGGCACGGTGCTGAGCCTGGAAGACATCAGCGTCAGCTTCGATGGTTTCAAGGCCCTCAACGCGCTCAACCTGTACATCGGCGTCGGTGAACTGCGCTGCATCATTGGCCCCAACGGTGCCGGCAAGACCACGATGATGGACGTGATCACCGGCAAGACCCGCCCCGACACCGGCAGCGCGTTCTTTGGCGACACCCTCGACCTGACCCGCATGAGCGAATACCAGATCGCCCAGGCCGGCATCGGCCGCAAGTTTCAGAAGCCGACGGTGTTCGAAGCACTGACCGTGTTCGAGAACCTGGAGCTGGCCCTGAAGACTGACAAGTCGGTGTGGGCCAGCCTGGCCGCGCGGTTGAGTGGTGAGCAACAGCAGCGCATCGACGAGGTGCTCGCCACCTTGCGCCTGCAATCCCTGGCGCAGCGCCAGGCGGGGCTGCTGTCTCACGGCCAGAAGCAGTTCCTGGAGATCGGCATGTTGCTGGTGCAAGAACCACAACTGCTGCTGCTCGATGAACCGGTGGCCGGCATGACCGACGCCGAGACCGAGTTCACCGCCGAACTGTTCAAGGGCCTGGCCGGCAAGCATTCGCTGATGGTGGTGGAGCACGACATGGGGTTTGTCGGGAGTATTGCCGACCATGTGACCGTGCTGCACCAAGGTAGCGTGCTGGCGGAGGGGTCGCTGGAGCAGGTGCAGGCGGATGAGCGCGTGGTCGAGGTGTACCTGGGCCGATGATTCAAACAGCCTGCACCGGCCCCTTCGCGGGGCAAGCCCGCTCCCACAGGGGAATCACCCCATCCGAAAACTGTGGTGAACCTGTGGGAGCGGGCTTGCCCCGCGAAGGGGCCGGTGCAGCCACAACAAGAAACTCAGGGACATGACATGCTCAAGATTGACACCCTGCACCAATACTACGGCGGCAGCCACATCCTGCGCGGCCTGTCCTTCGAGGCCAAGGTCGGCGAAGTCACCTGCCTGCTGGGCCGCAACGGCGTGGGCAAGACCACCCTGCTGCGCTGCCTGATGGGCCTGGTCGCCGCCCGCGAAGGCAGCGTCGAATGGGAAGGCAAGCCGATCACCACGCTCAAGCCCCAGCAACGGGTCCACGCCGGCATCGCCTACGTGCCCCAAGGCCGCGAGATCTTCCCGCGGCTGACCGTGGAAGAAAACCTGCTGATGGGCCTGTCGCGCTTTCCCGCCCGCGAGGCCCGCGAAGTGCCCGCCTTCATCTACGAGCTGTTCCCGGTACTGGAACAGATGAAACAGCGCCGCGGCGGCGACTTGTCTGGGGGCCAGCAGCAGCAACTTGCCATTGGCCGTGCCCTGGCCAGCCGCCCGCGCCTGCTGATCCTCGACGAGCCCACCGAAGGCATCCAGCCCTCGGTGATCAAGGAAATCGGCGCGGTCATCCGGCGCCTGGCCGAGCGTGGCGACATGGCCATCCTGCTGGTCGAGCAGTTCTACGACTTTGCCGAAGAACTGGCCGACCAGTACCTGGTGATGGCGCGTGGCGAGATCATCCAGCGTGGGCGTGGTGAAAACATGCAAGCCGAGGGTGTACGCGGGCTGGTAACCATTTAATCTGCGCCCATCGACCTTGTGAGACGCTGCAATGAGCCACGAAATCCGCGACGCCTTGCCCGCCGACGTGCCGGGTATCCTCGACATCTACAACGACGCCGTGCGCAACACCACGGCGATCTGGAACGAAACCCCGGTGAACCTGGCCAACCGCCAGGCCTGGTTCGAGGCCAGGGCACAACAGGGCTACCCGATCCTGGTGGCAGTGGATGAGACCGGCGTGCTGGGGTATGCATCGTTCGGCGACTGGCGGCCGTTCGAGGGTTTTCGCCATACCGTCGAGCACTCGGTGTATATCCGTGGCGACCAGCGCGGCAAGGGTTTGGGGCCGGTGTTGATGGCCGCGTTGATCGAGCGTGCGCGGGGCTGTGGCAAGCACGTGATGGTGGCAGCGATCGAAAGTGGCAATGCGGCGTCGGTACGCCTGCATGAGCGGCTGGGGTTCGTGGTGACTGGGCAGATGCCGCAGGTGGGGGTGAAGTTTGGGCGGTGGCTGGACCTGACCTTCATGCAACTGGTGCTGAACCCGGGGGCTGAGCCCGCCCGAGAACCCAGGCCTGATGCGATCCCTGTAGGAGCGGCCTTGTGTCGCGAAAGGGCTGCAAAGCAGCCCCGGCAAACTTGAGATGAAACGAAGATCTGGGGCTGCTTTGCAGCCCTTTCGCGACACAAGGCCGCTCCTACAGTGGCCACCCTAGCGATCTAGAGCTGGATAAACCTGCCCAACCGCTGCTTCAGCATGCTGTTCTCACTGCGCAACTGCTGCACTTCCTGCAGCAGCTCCAGCGCCAGCGCCACGCCTTCCCACTCCAGTTCCAACTCTTGGTGCAGCTTCGCCGCACGCTTGGCCAAAAGCGGCGCCTGATCGTCGAACAACCAATCCTCGGGCGTTCGCCCAGAGGGTTCGACGATGCCGTGTTCGACTATTTCGATCACGTAGTCGGCCGTAATATCGGCCTCCTGGCAGAGGGTGCGCATGTCCAGTTGAACGATCAAGGTGCTGCTCATGATCACTTACTCCATTGTGCCCTCGGGTTGAACGCGGCCTTCTCGGAAAGCTTGGCCCACAGTTCACGGGTAGACTCGTCGGATGCCGTCGGCATCACCACTTTCAGCTGCGCGTAGAGGTTGCCGCGCTCGCCCTGCTTGTTGGCCAGGCCTTTGCCCGGTACCCGCAGGCGTTGGCCGCTCTGGCTGTCGGGGCGGATGGTCAGGTTGATCTTGCCGTCCAGGGTCGGCACCGCCACCTTGGTGCCCAGCGCAGCCTCCCACGGTGCCAATGGCACGGTGATGATCAAGTCATGACCTTCGACATCGAACAGCGGATGCGGTGCCATGCGAATGGTCAGGAACAGGTCGCCATTGGGCCCGCCGCCACTGCCCGGCGCACCCTGGCCCTTGAGGCGAATGCGCTCGCCGTCGGTCACCCCGGCAGGGATCTTGACGTTCAGGGTCTTGGTGGTGAACCCGGTGCGCTGCCCGGCAGCATTGGTTTGCGGCACCTGGAAGCTGATCTGCTTGGACTCCTTGCTCAGGGTCTCCTCAAGGAAAACCGCCAGTTCCAGCTCCACGTCCTGCCCTCGCCTGCCTGCACTGCGCTGTTGCCGGGCGCCACCAAAGGGGTTGCCCCCGCGCGCGCCAAAAATCGAGCTGAAGAAGTCGGAGAAGTCGCCACCTTCGAAACCACCACCAGCACCACCGCCCCGGTTTTCCCAGCCCGGCGGCGCCTGGAACGGCCGGCCATGCTGGCCGCCGTACTTGCGGATTTCGTCGAATTCGGCACGTTTCTGCGCGTCGCCCAGCACTTCGTAGGCCTCGTTGGCCTCTTTGAACTTGTCCTCGGCGTCGCGCTCCTTGCTGACATCGGGGTGATACTTGCGCGCCAGCTTGCGGTACGCGGCCTTGATCGCCTTGTCATCCGCCGTGGGCTCTACGCCAAGTATCTTGTAATAGTCTTTGAAGTCCATCTGTGGATCACCAATGTGAAATTGCGTGTTGCAACTGAAGATAGGGGTCAAGCATAGCCTTTCAAGGCCCACTTGGGATTGCTGCATGGCAGACGACTGGTCTTGATTCTCTTGCCAACTGGCATAAACTGCGCGGCCGTTTTGCCTCCGGAAGCCCTTTTCCCATGTCTGACGTATCCCCGGCCCGCGCCCTGGGCATCGACTTTGGCACCTCTAACTCCACGGTCGGCTGGCACCGCCCTGGTACTGAGTCGCTGATCGCCCTGGAAGACGGCAAGATCACCCTGCCTTCGGTGGTCTTCTTCAACATCGAGGAGCGTCGCCCGGTGTATGGTCGCCTGGCGTTGCACGAATACCTGGAAGGCTACGAAGGCCGCCTGATGCGCTCGCTCAAGAGCCTGCTCGGCTCCAAGCTGATCAAGCACGACACCAGCGTGCTGGGCAGCGCCCTGCCGTTCAAGGACCTGCTGGGCATGTTTATCGGCGAGCTGAAAAAGCGCGCTGAAACCGCCGCCGAGCGCAGCTTCGACCAGGTGGTGCTGGGCCGTCCGGTGTTTTTCGTCGATGAAGACCCGGCCGCCGACCAGGAAGCCGAGGACACCTTGGCCGACGTGGCACGCAAGATCGGCTTCAAGGACGTGTCGTTCCAGTACGAACCGATTGCCGCAGCCTTCGACTACGAGTCGAGCATCAGCCGTGAAGAGCTGGTACTGATCGTCGATATCGGCGGTGGTACCTCCGACTTTACCCTGATCCGCCTGTCGCCCGAGCGCCACCTGGTGGCCGAACGCCAAAGCGACATTCTCGCCACCGGCGGCGTGCACATTGGCGGTACCGACTTCGACAAGCAACTGAGCCTGCAGGGCGTGATGCCGCTGTTCGGCTATGGCAGCCGGATGAAGAGCGGTGCGCTGATGCCGACCAGCTATCACCTCAACCTGGCCACCTGGCACACGATCAACGCCCTGTATTCGCAGAAGTCGCAGCTGGCCCTGGGCAACATGCGCTACGACATCGAAGACACCCTGGGCATCGACCGCCTGTTCAAGCTGATCGAACAGCGCGCCGGCCACTGGCTGGCGATGGAAGTGGAAGCCAGCAAGATCGAGCTGACCGAGCACGACAGCCGCCATATCGACCTGCGCCGGGTAGAGCCGGAGCTGACAGCGGAGCTGACCCGTGCCGTGTTCGAAGCGGCAATCGAAGGCCTGCTGGAGCGCGTGCGCGGCAGCGTCAGCGAGCTGCTGAACAAGGCGGGCGTCAGCGAAGGGCAGGTGGATACCGTCTTCTTCACCGGGGGTTCGAGCGGGATTCCGGCGCTGCGTAACAGCGTGGCGGCGATGCTGCCCAATGCCCGGCATGTGGAAGGCAACATCTTCGGCAGCATTGGTAGCGGGTTGGCGATTGAGGCGCGTAAGCGCTACGGCTCGATCTGATAAACCTCTATAGCCTGCGCTGGCCTCTTCGCGGGGCAAGCCCGCTCCCACAGGGTCACCATTGCCGCTGTGCTGTAGGTAATCCTGTGGGAGCGGGCTTGCCCCGCGAAGAGGCCAGCACAGGAGATCAGACCAGCTCCGCCCGCCGCAGCTCACTCTTCAGGTAGGCATAGTAGATCGGCCCCGCCACCACCCCCGGCAAGCCGAAGGCCGCCTCGAACACCAGCATCGCCAGCAACAGCTCCCACGACTTGGCACTGATCTGCCCGCCGACGATCCGCGCGTTGAGGAAGTACTCGACCTTGTGGATGACGATCAGATAACCCAACGCCGCCAGCGCCACCCAGATCGACAACGACAACCCGACAATGGTGATCAGGGTGTTGGACATCAGGTTGCCGATCACCGGCAGCAGCCCGAGCAGGAACGTCAGCACGATCAGCGTCTTGGTCAGCGGCAGGTGCACACCGAACAGCGGCAGCACCACGGCCAGGAAGATGCCGGTGAAGGTGGTGTTGAGCAGCGAAATCTTGATCTGCGCGAAGACAATGTTGCGAAACGCCTGCACCAGCAGGTTCAGGCGTTCGAACAGCGCTGCCGCCAACGGCTTGCGCCGCGAGATGTCAGGGATGCGCTGCAGGGCAACGATGGCGCCGAGGATCATGCCGATCAGCAAGGTGACGAACATGTGCGCCATGCCCTTGCCCACCAATTGCAGCTCACCCAGGTGGCTCTTGAGCCAGTCACCGATGGCCACTTTGAACTCGGCGGCACTGGCCGGCAGGTAGCCTTCGATGAACGGCGGTAACTGCCCACGGGCCCGCTCGACCAGGGCCATGAACTTGTCCAGCGAAGCCCCGGGGTTTTCTGCCTCGTGCAGCAGGAAGCTGAACGCGCCGGCGATCAGCAGGGTCAGGGTGGTAACCACCAATGTGCCGAGCAGGGCCACGGCCAGCCAACGCGCACGTTGCCCGGCGATCAGCGGCTGCAGCCGTGGCGTCAGCATGTTGACCAGTTCGAACACCAGCAAACCGGCAAGCAGGCTCGGCAGCAACTTCAGGGGCAACGCCAGCAGCAGGCCGGCAAACACGATGATCCAGCTGGCCAGGGTGACCTGGCGGGGGGTGAAAGTCATACAGCCTCAGGGGCAGACAACGGAAAAGACCCGCAGTCTGCCAGCCTTCGTCCTACAGGCATAGGCGCAGGTCATTTCTTCTTCAGGCAGTCGCTCATGAACGCTTTGCGCTCGTCACCCTTGAGTGCCTTGGTGCTGGCGTCGGCGTTGCAGGTCTTCATCTTTTCCTGCTGGGTGGCAGGCACGCTCTTCTTCAGGCAGTTGCTCATGAACGCCTTGCGTTCGTCGCCCTTGAGCGCCTTGGCGGTGGCGTCGGCGTTGCACGAGGTCATTTTTTCCTGTTGCGCGGTGGCGGCGAACCCTTGCGCGCTGAACAACACAGCCAACACCAGCAGTGGCATTTGCAACAGCTTCATGGAGTGGTCTCCCTGTTTCCGCGCCCGATGCGCGGTGGTGCCACTGAGTGTAGACAAGAATTTTTACAGCTCAGCCCGCGACTGGCGCCGGTACTGCTCCGGCGTGCAGTGGGCCTGGCGCTGGAACATGGCGATGAAGGCCGAGCCGCTACTGTAGCCAAGGTCGAAGGCAATGGCCTGAATCGGCAAGCCCGCTTCCAGCGCCTCGATGGCGCGTAAAAAGCGCAGGCGCAGGCGCCATTCACCGAAACTGATGCCCAGTTCGCGAAGAAACTGGCGGGCCAGAGTACGTTCGCTGACATGCACCTGCGCGGCCCAGTCGGCCAGCGGGCGGTTGTCACCCGGGGCGTGGCTCAAGGCGTCGAGCACCTGGCCCAGGCCCTCGCTGCGGGCGAAGGGCAGGTAGCAGGTTTGGGTCGGGGCCAGCAGCAACTGGTCGAGCAGTACCTGCACCAGGCGCTGGTCGCGTTCATCTTGCGCTACCTTCAGGTCACGCCGGGCGAAGTCGCCAAGGATGGCCTTGAGGATGTCGCTGATGACCAGGCTGCACGGTTGTTGCGGCAGGTCGGCGCACAGGCTGCGCGCCAGGTAGACCGAGCGGTAGACGATGGCCTGGGGGTTGTAGCAGCCATGCTCGGTGCCCGGCGGCACCCAGACGGCGTAGTGCGGCGGCGAGAGAAAGCGCTGGCCTTCAACGTCCAGGTGCATGACGCCGTGGGCCGCGTAGTTCAGTTGGCCCCAGGTGTGGCGGTGTGGCGCGCTGTGGGTGTCGGCGCCAAATTCGTCATGGCGGAAGTACACCGGCGCCGGGAGTTGGTCGAAGCCGGGGATGTCGAGGTATTTGCGCCGCATGCTGTCTGCTTCAAAGGGTGGGTTGTCTGGATACAAGTATAGGCTTGCGGACAGACAGCGGATAATAGCGGGCTATCGGGGCCTGATGTGCAGGCCTTCGCGGGCAAGCCCGCTCCTACAGGTACAGCGCTGCCTGCAAACTGCGCGCTGCAAAGCAGGCCCAACCTTGCCAAACCGAGTAACCGCGACATGAACTACACCTTCCCCCTGCTCGCCATCCTCATCTGGGCTGGCAACACCGTCGTCACCAAGCTGTCGGCCGGTGCCATCCACCCTGCCGAGATCGGCTTCTATCGCTGGCTGCTGGCCGGCCTGCTGTTCACCCCCTTCCTGTTACCGGCCGTGTGGCGCAACCGCGCCGCCATCCGCCCGCACCTGGGCAAGGTCTTCGTCCTCGGTGTGCTGGGCATGGCCCTGTACCAGAGCCTGGCGTACTTCGCCGCCAGCATCACCAGCGCCACCAACATGGGCATCATCCTCTCGCTGATGCCGTTGATGTCGCTGGCCCTGTCCATCGCCTGGCTCGGCCAGCGCCTGACCTTCGGCGCCTTGATCGGCGCCCTGGTGTCGTTTTTCGGCGTGCTCGAGGTGGTCTCCGCCGGCCATCCCGGGGCGCTGCTGGAGCAGGGCCTGAACAGCGGCGACCTGCTGATGCTGGTGGCCACCCTGGCCTACGCGCTGTACAGCTTCCTGCTGAAAAAATGGCAATTGCGCCTGCCGCCCTTGCAGCTGCTGTACTTGCAGGTGCTGGTGGCTATCGTCGTGCTGCTGCCGTTGTTCCTGCTGTCGGACAAGACCGGCCTGAACGCCCACAACGTCGGCCTGGTGCTGTACGCCTGCGTGCTGGCTTCGATGATCGCGCCGCTGGTATGGATGCAGGCCGTGCACCGCCTGGGGCCAAGCCGTACCACGCTGTTCTTCAACCTGCTGCCGCTGGTCACCGCGCTGATCGCCGCCGTGGTGCTGGATGAACAACTGGCCCGCTATCACCTGATCGGCGGCCTGCTGACCCTGGCCGGGGTGATCCTTGCCGAACGCTGGACCACACCGGTGCGCCGCCGCGTCATAGCCCCGCAGCTTTGAGCCGGGCGGCGTGTTCGGTGAACAGCCGCACCGGTTCGGCGCCCTTGCCGACTGCCCCCAGCGACTGGTTGACGATGTCCAGGTGATCGAGCGGGTAGTCATCGCCGATCACCTGCCCCAGGTGCGAGCTGAAGCGCCCGACCATGCCGTCGCAATGGCCCTTTTCCTTGACGAAGCTGCGGGCGAACAAGCGGCAGAAGCGGTTGCTGCCGTCAAAGCGGTTTCGCCCTTGGTCAGTCAGGCCAGGCTGCAAGGTGCCTGACCAGGAGTAGTAGCGCACGCCGTTGACCTGCGCGGGCCCTTCACCGCCCCAGGTATCGGGCAGGCCCTGTGGATAAGCCTGGTTGAACAGCGCCACCCCGTCGCTGGTCAGCGACTGGTGCGAGGCGTGCACGTCGATGGGCAGCGGGTCGCGCCGCCAGCCGGTTTCCAGCCACACCAGCAGCACGGCCACGCCATGCAGCACCGCCTTGAGCATGCGCCCTTGGGGTGAATCGCCAGGCGCAGTGCGTTCCAGGTGGTCAGCCAGTTCGGAGCCATGGTTGGGCCCCGCCACCGACGTCACCGAAGCCACCCGGTCGGGCCGTTTGGCGGCCGCATAGCGCGCATCCAAGGCGCCTTGGCTGTGGCCGATAAGGTTGACCTTGGCCGCGCCGCTGCGCTGGCAGATGCCTTCGATGATCGCCAGCAACTGCTCGCCGCGCACTTCGCTGGAATGCAACGGCGATACCTGCACGGCATGCACCTGCGCGCCGCCCTTGCGCAAAGCCGGCACGATCCCGAACCAGTAGGGATAAAGCAGTACCCGCACGAAGCCGAGCATGCCCGGCACCAGCACCACAGGGTATCGCGTAGCCAGTTCCTGCCCCATTGCCCTGCCCCTCTCCGTGGACGACGGCCCACACTACAGCGGCTTCGATGACCATCGCAATCGAACTCCTGGCGCGCCGTGCGGTTCCAAACCAGAACAGACCCTTGAGCAAGGAGCGGGACCATGTACAAGCAGACCCTGGCAATCCTTCTGGCCAGTGCAACCCTGGCCGCCTGCGGCAGCCGCCCGGAAAACCCGGTGGATTACGTCACCTACCGTGACGAACCGTTGGTCAAGCAGGTCGAGCACGGCATGACCATGCAGAAGGTCATTGCCATCGGCGGCAGCCCGTCGAACGTGATCGACCTGCCGCACGGGGGCACCTGCAACGACTACATCCTCAACCGCGACGGCAAGCAGCAGCCCTACTACGTGCGTTTCGACGCCACCGGGCATGTCGACGCCAAGGGCTTCAAGACGTGCAAACAACGACAAGAGGACAGCGACGCCGTCCACGGCGCGTGAGCCTTCGTTACCACTTGACCCCCCGTCCTGATTCGTTTGGAGATAACCATGAGCAACGTTGAACTGACCGATGTGAAAACCCTGCGCGAACGTGCCCGCCAGCACGTGGAGCAAGGCGCGGTGACCGAGGGTTACCACGCCGACCGTACCGAGATCCTGCGCCTGCTCAACGAGTCGCTGGCCACCGAATTGGTCTGCGTGCTGCGTTACAAGCGTCACTACTTCATGGCCAGCGGTATCAAGGCCAGCGTGGCAGCCGAAGAGTTTCTGGAGCATGCCAACCAGGAAGCCGAGCATGCCGACAAGTTGGCCGAGCGGATTGTCCAGCTAGGTGGCGAGCCGGACTTCAACCCGGACAACCTGACCAAGAATTCCCATGCCCAGTACGTGGCAGGTAGCAACTTGAAAGAAATGGTGCTTGAAGACCTGGTGGCCGAGCGAATTGCGATCGACAGCTACCGCGAGATCATTCAGTACATTGGTGATAGCGACCCGACCACGCGCCGTATTTTTGAAGACATCCTGGCGCAGGAAGAAGAGCACGCGGACGATATGTCCGATCTGTTGCAAGGGTTGTAATTGTACGGGGCTGCGTTGCAGCCCATTCGCGGCACAAGGCCGCTCCTACAGGGGAATGCGATCTCCTGTAGGAGCGGCCTTGAACTGGCCTAATGATCCCGGACACCTCTTAAGGGCGATATGATTCGCCCATTCAGGAGGTTCCATGCAAGAGCGTAAGCTACAACAACTACCTGTCGCCAATAGCCATGGAGCAGCAAGCGGCTTGATCACCGTAATCGGTGTCCGGAAAAACTTGACCAGAACACCTTGTGCCGCGAATGGGCCGCAAAGCGGCCCCCTTCACTCATTTCTTGCCTTTCACCTCAGTCGGCGCCTTGCCCGCCCTCATCTGCTGCAACAACGGTGTGCACTGATTAGGCTCATCCCCACTGCTCGGCGCGATCAATGCCAGCAACCCCGCCGCCGGCCCCGCGACCACCCCTAACGCCACCATCCCCGCGCCACGCAACGCCAATGGCACAGCCTGCACCCCGGCACTGGGCTTGGCAAACGGCCCGCGCACGTACAACGGCGAACGCAGCGAGAACAGCCGCAGCCCTTTCGACTCTGGGGTGATTTTCAGGTCAAGCTGCTCGCTGGCAAAGTTCGCCGTGCCGTTGATGTAGATGATCGCGTTCTCGGTATCGAAGATGAACAGGCGTGTCGTCGCCAGCCCATCCTTGATGCCGACATCGGCCGCCGCGCAGTTGATCTGCACGTCCTCGTCACCGAACAACTTGCCAATCACGTAGTTGCCCACGTTCAGCCCGGCGATTTCCATCAGGCTGCGGCTGACCGCACCATCGTTGATCAACATGCGCAAGTCGCCATTGGCCGTGCCCAGCAGTGCCGCCACCGAGTTGCCGCGGCCGGTGATGTCGGCATCGCCGTTCAACTCGCCAAAGCTGGTCTGCATCGGCGCGAAGGTGGGGAACAGTTGCTTGAGCTTGAAGCCCCGCGCAGTCAGCTGTGCCCGGCCCTGCAAAGGGACGCTGCGGCCATCCAGGCGGATCCTGGAAGCCAGGTTGCCGCCGGCTACGCCAAAGCGCAGCGGTGCCATGCGCAGCAGGCCGTCTTCGAGAATCACGTGGGCAGACAGGTCGTTGAACGGCAATTGCTCACTGTGGACGATGCGCTTGCCGGCAAATTCGACGTCGGCGTCCATGGCGCGCCAGCGGTCGGTGCGAAACTCCTCCACCGGCAGCACTTTGCCCGTCGGCTGCTTGCTGGCCCCGCCGCGGGCTTTCTGCTCGGCGTTGGAATCGGCACCGATCAGCGGCGCCAGGTCCTTGAACAACAGCTGGTTGGAGACCAGCTTGCCGGAGAGTTTGGGCCGTGGCTGGCTGGCCACGAAGGCCAGGTCGCCGTGGATGTCGCTGTCGCCGATCTTGCCATTGAACCCTTGGTAATTGAACGTGGCGCCTTGCTCGGCATGCAGGTTGGCGCTGAGGTGGCCGTCGGTGGCATAAGCCGGGGTGTCCGGCAAGGTCACGCCGGTCAACGGGTAGAGGTTGCCCAAGCTATTGCCGGACAAGCGCAGGCGCAGGTCGAGCGCGCCGAGGTTGCGCGGGTCGGTCAGGGTACCGGCAAGCACCACGTGAGTATCCGCAATGCGCACATCGGCCTGCAACGGGAACGGTTGGCTGGCGTCCTGCAGCGCCAGCAGGCCACCGATCTTGCCGGTGCCGGACACTGGCTGGCCCTTGTAGCGGCCTTGGGCCTTGAAGCCAAACGCGTAGTCCTGGGCGCCGCCGGTTTTCTCGGCACGCGCCTTGCCGACGATGTCGCTGAACGGGATCGGCTTGCCCAGCGGGTCGACCTGCACCTTCATGCTGGTCTTCAGGGTCTGGTCATCGAGGCTGACGTTGCCTTGGTCAAAACCGATGGCCCCGATGTCCAACGCCCATTTCGAGGGTTCCGCGTTTTCGTCTTTGGGGCCGAAGTCAAAGGTCCAGTTAGCGCGTCCGTCGGCCAGGCGAGTGAGGCTGGCCGTCGGTTTGGTCAGGTTGATGCGCGGGATGACAATCTGCTGGAACACCAGCGGCAGCGGCGCCAGGCGGAACTCCACCCGCTCGAGGCCAACCATTTTCGGCTCCTTAAGCCAATCGGGGTTGCCCAAGGTCAGGTCCTCGGCAATGAAGTGCGGCCAGGGCACCCACGCGCGCCAACCACCTTCTTCAGGTTCGGTGCGCCACTTCACGGCAAGGTTGCCATTGATCGCGAACGGCCGGTGCAGGGCTTCGGATACCTTCTCGTTGAGCAACGGCTTGACGCGGTTCCAGTCGAAGGTGGCGATTACCACCACCAGTATCGCCACGAGGGTCAACAGGGTGGCAAGGGTCCAGACGAGGATTCTGGCGGGTCGCGTCATTGCGTGATTCTCCTGACGGCATGGCACAAAGCGGGCGCCGATGGCACTCATTAACTCGGACTGATGAAAACCCGCTGGGTTTTATCCGTGGCGCCATGATAGCGAAGTTTTTCCTGGCTTCTTGTTCAGCATTTGCGCTGGGCAAAGGCGTTACCCTGGCCCTAAAGTATGAAGTCAAAAAGCCATCACCCACCTCAAGACACTTGCACTAGAGCCATCAGCAGCCTCTATCAATGCTGTCGATTGTTACCATTATCCTTATGAACTTTTCTCTGGCGCTCCCGGGCGTAGCATTGGCTCCGTACCCACTTTCCAGCCCCCCAGAGGAGCACCGAAATCATGAAACGCCACCTGCTGACCCTGACCCTGTCCCTGCTTGCTGCCAACGCATTCGCCCTGCCGGCCGCTGAACAGCACCTGACCGCCGAATCGCGTTCCAGCGCCGCAGAAATCGCCCAGCCGCTGAAAACCGTTGCCGAAGGTGGTTCGGATCGCTTGATCGAACGCACTGGCCGTGTAGCCGAAGGTGGCTCCGATCGCCTGATCGAACGCACTGGCCGTGTAGCCGAAGGTGGCTCCGATCGCCTGATCGAACGCACTGGCCGGGTTGCCGAAGGTGGCTCCGATCGCCTGATCGAGCGTGCTGGCCAAGTCGCCGAAGGCGGTGCCGACCGTTTGATCGAACGCGCTGGCCGTGTAGCTGAAGGTGGCTCGGATCGCCTGGTTGAACTCAGCCGTGTGAGCTGATCGCCATGGTCGAAAAGAACAACCTGCAGCACATTGCCTGCTCACCTCCAAGCCCGGTCCATTGACCGGGCTTCGTTTTTTTAACTAGAGTGCCCAGCCTCGACCGACATAGAATCCTGCCCCCATGCTGCCGCGCGCCGAACAGAAGCTACAGACCCGCCAGGCCCTGCTCGATGCCGCCTGCCAGCTCATGGAGAGTGGCCGTGGTTTCGGCAGCATCAGCCTGCGCGAAGTGGCGAAAACGGCGGGTATCGTACCGACCGGTTTCTACCGGCATTTCCCCGACATGGACGCACTGGGCCTGGCCCTGGTGGCCGAGGTCGATACCACCTTCCGCCAGACCATCCGCCTGGTGCGCCAGAACGAATTCGAGTTTGGTGGCATTACCGACGCCTCGGTACGCATCTTCCTCGACGTGGTCGCCGCCCACCGCGCCCAGTTCCTGTTCCTGGCTCGTGAGCAATACGGGGGCTCGCAGGCGGTCCGCCAGGCGATTGCCCGCCTGCGCCAGGACATCAGCGACGACCTGGCCACCGACCTGGCACGCATGAAGCGCTGGCAGCACCTGGACGCTGCGGCACTGGCGGTGATGGCCGACCTGGTGGTGAAGACCGTATTCGCCACCCTGCCGGAGCTGATCGACAGCCCCGACGCGGGTTATCCACAGGCCCTGACCGCGCAGGAAAAAATCACCCAGCAGTTGCGCTTCATCTTCGTCGGCGCACGCCATTGGCAAGGCTTGGGTAACCCGGGCTGATCTGTTGGCTACACGGGCCTCTTCGCGGGCAAGCCCGCTCCCACACGAACTGTGTAGCCTCAAAGGCTAGCGCCGCACCTGTGGGAGCGGGCTTGCCCGCGAAGAGGCCCGTGTAAACAACCCAAAACCCCAGTTCTGCTACCATGGCGCACTGCCCGATTGTGACGAGCGCTTTCATGTCCGACCCCCGCCCCACTCCGCCCGAACTGGCCCGCTTCAACCAGCACTTCGCCGAGCGTATCGTGCCGCTGTGGCAAGGCCCGGGCTGGAACGACGAAATGGCCCTGCCCTTCGAAGCCTTGGACGCCCAGCACCGCCCATTGCCCGTGCAACGCTACCGGGCGATGGCCTGCGCTCGCCAGCTGTACCTGTTCAGCAGCCGCATCGAGCAACCCGGCGCGGCAGCGCGAGCGGCGGCGTTGTTCCGTTCGTTGCAGCGGCATTTTCACGATGCCGAGCACGGTGGCTGGTTCTACAGCATCGATGCCGAAGGCAAGCCGCTGGACCGCCGCAAAGACCTCTACACCCATGCGTTCATCGTGTTTGCCTGCGCCCATTACTGGGGCAAGGTTCGCGAGAGCCTGGTGGAGTCTGCACTGAACGCTGCCCTGGAAATCATCAGCGAGCAGTTCGCCCGCGACGACGGCCTGTACGAGGCCAGCCTGGGTGAAGACTGGTCCGACCTGGGCAGCGGCCCGCTGCAGAATCCGCAGATGCACCTGGCCGAAGCGTTCCTGCAGGTGCTTGCCGTGCGTGAGGATGAAGGCGTGCAGCAGGCCCTGCTGCACCTGTGCGAGGCCCTGCAGGCGCAGTTCATCGAACCGCAGCATGGCCTGATGCTGGAAAAGCCAAACGGCGCTGTGGATAACTGGTTCGAACCGGGTCATCAGTTCGAGTGGTTCTACCTACTCGATACCTCGCCCCTGCTACGTGGCACGCCACTGCATGGCTCCATTGCCCGCGCCTTCGAATACGCCGAGCAGTACGGGGTTAAAGATTCGGCCGTGCTGGCGATGCTCGCGGTGGACGGCAAGGTGCTCGACGCCACCCAGCGGATCTGGGCCCAGGCGGAGTACCTGCGGGCGCTGGCGTTGCGGTCGGGGAACGAGGCGAAACTGGCTGCGCAGTTGCAGGCGATGGAGCAGCGATTCCTGCATGACGGCGGCTGGTATGAGTGCCGAGATGGCGAGGGTGCGGTTAGCCGGCATGACATGCCTTCGACTACGCCTTATCACTTGGCGACTTGCCTTCAGGGACTGCAGAATGCCGGATGACCTAGCATTTTTACCAGTATCGACAACCGCAAAGCGTTGATAGATTCAAGGCTCCAGCAACCGGGAGCCTCATCATGGAAAGAACCGCTTTCAAGGGCTTTATTGAAGACCAGATCAAAATAGCCGCCAAGCAGATCACCGACACCAAGATGGCAAATACGCATCACTTTGCCCACGGTAAGCTCAGCTTTCTACTGAGCCTGCACCGTATGGTTGACGGCACTGCAACCCGCGAGGACCGCGGGTTACATGATGCCATCAATGATGTGCTACAGCTGCTGGGCCTGGTTAAGGAAAAAACCACCTACTTCCCTAAGTACCCAAGTAGCAAGCAGCCGAGCGGTCAGCCCTTAACAGACCGATCGATCGAGAACCCCGCCCAGTCCTGACTCACCGGCATCAGCTCCAGGCTGTTGATGTTGATGTGCGCCGGCTGGTTGAGAATCCAGAAGATGGTCTCGGCAATATCCTGCGGCTGGATCGGCTCGGCACCTGCGTAGGTGGCGTCGTACTTGGCCTGGTCGCCACCGAAACGCACCAGCGAGAACTCGCTCTCGCACAGCCCCGGCTCGATGTTGCTGACGCGCACGCCCGTGCCGCGCAGGTCGCAACGCAGGCTCAGCGAGAACTGCCCGACGAACGCCTTGGTGCCGCCATACACGTTGCTGCCCGGGTACGGGTAATTGCCCGCCACCGAGCCGACGTTGAGGATCGACGCGCCACGCCCGTGGGCGATCAACCGAGGCAGCAGCAGGCGCGTGGTGTACATCATGCCCTTGATGTTGGTGTCGACCATGGTTTCCCAGTCGTCCAGGCTGCAGTTCTGCGCCGCATCCACGCCCAGGGCCAGGCCGGCGTTGTTGACCAGGCCACGCAGTTTATCGAACCCAGGCGGCAGGTTGCCGATGGCCGCCTCCATGGCTTTGCGGTCGCGTACATCGAGCACCAGCCCGTGCACCTCGGTCTGGGCTGACAGTTCTGCGCACAGCGCATCCAAGCGCTCCTTGCGGCGACCGGTGAGGATCAGCTTCCAGCCGGCCTGTGCAAAACGTCGGGCGGTGGCCTCGCCGAAACCGGAAGTCGCGCCAGTGATGAATACGGTGGACGTCATGCTGTGTTCCTCGCTGTGGATTATTTTCGGCAGGGTTTGCAGCATGCCTTCGTACCACGCAGGCAGCAAGCCATTGAAGCCATTGGTCAAAAAATGATCATACCTGCAAAAGCCGCGTAGCAGAGGGCTTCGCGCCAGCTATGCGCACGTTATCCACAAGGCTTTCCCCACGGATTGGGGGCAACTTATCGTGCTCGCGGAACCCTTTCAGCGATCCACGGTCGGTGGATATCTCTGAGGTGATGGCGCAAGGCTTTCAACCATGCCGCTTGCAGCGGTCTGTCCAAGGTTTTTGCACAGACTTACCCACAGGTTTTACGAGGCATCGGACGCAGCAGCCTGTGAGTAAAAAACCGTGAAAAATCATCCACAAGGGCAAAGCGATCAAAAAATGATCAACGCCCTACAAGGCATGTAAACAAAGGGCTGTAGCGAGGTGCACCCATGTTTTCCACAGGCGGCTCCACATTAACCGTGGGTAAAACAAGGCTGTGGAAACAATGGCTTGCGAAGGGTTTTTGGAGAGGCTAAAGAAGGCTGTGCGACAAGTTGTCCACATTCGGCTTGAAGCACTGAGGCCGCTGTGCGGCCCCAGTGTGACTACTCAGTGCCCGCCCAAATAGGCGCTGCGCACTTCCTCGTTCACCAACAACTCCTGGCCGGTGCCCGTCATGCGGATCTGCCCATTGACCATCACATACGCCCGGTCCGACAACTTCAGCGCATGGTTGGCATTCTGCTCAACCAGGAAGATGGTCATCCCAGTCTTGGCCAACTCACGCAAGGTGGCGAAGATCTGCTTGACCACAATCGGCGCCAGCCCCAGCGATGGCTCATCGAGCAGCAACAGCTTCGGCCGGCTCATCAGCGCGCGGGCAATGGCGAGCATCTGCTGCTCGCCCCCCGACATGGTCATGGCCCGCTGGGTGCGCCGCTCCTTCAACCGCGGGAACAGCTCGTACATCCGCTCCATGTCCTCCTTGGCGTATTTGTCGCCAATCGGGATGGTGCCCATCATCAGGTTTTCCTCGACGGTCATGTCGGGGAACACCCGCCGCCCCTCAGGTGACTGCGCAATACCGTTGGAAGCGATGTAATGCGACGACTTGCGGGTGATGTCTGTGCCCCGGTAAACGATGTGCCCCGAAGACGCGCGCGGCTGGCCGAAAATCGACATCAGCAAGGTCGATTTGCCGGCACCGTTGGCACCGATCAGGCTCACCGTCTCGCCTTCGTTGATGTGCATCGACACCTTCTTCAGGGCCTGGATCGGCCCGTAGAACACATCCAGCTCCTTCAGCTCGAGAATGGGTGCACTCATACCAGTTCCTCTTCGTCTGCACCCAGGTAGGCGGCAATCACCGTCGGGTTGTTGCGGATTTCCTGTGGCGCGCCTTCGGCGATCACGTTGCCATGGTCAAGCACGACGATATGGTCGGAAATGCTCATGACCATGCCCATGTCGTGTTCGATCAGCACCACGGTGATGTCGTGCTCGTCACGCAGCACGCGGATCATGCCACTGAGCGCCTCGGTTTCCTGCGGGTTGAGGCCGGCAGCCGGTTCGTCCAGGCAGATGATCTTCGGCCGCGTGCACATGGCCCGGGCGATTTCCAGGCGACGCTGCTGGCCATAAGACAACTCACCGGCCAAGCGGTTGGCGCAATCGACCAGGTCGACCACCTCCAGCCAATAGAACGCATGGTCGAGGGCATCGCTCTCGGCCTTGCGGTAGGCCTTGGTGTTGAGCACCCCGGCCAGCAGGTTGCGGTTGACCCACATGTGCTGGGCCACCAACAGGTTCTCCACCACCGACATTTCCTTGAACAGGCGAATGTTCTGGAAGGTCCGGGCGAGGCCGGCGCGGTTCACCAGGTGGGTGCCGCCGAACATCTTGTAGTACAGGCGGTTGGCAAAGCGCGCGGGCGAAACGAAGTCCGTCGCCTGGAAGCGCTCGCCGAGCAACTGGATGACGTTGGTCTGGCTGCCGCGCACGTTCAGTTCGATACGCCCGCCGCTGGCTTTGTAGAAGCCGGTCAGGCAGTTGAACACCGTGGTCTTGCCCGCACCGTTGGGGCCGATCAGCGCGAAGATCTGGTTGCGCCGGACCTTGAGGCTTACGTCACTCAGCGCCTTGATGCCGCCAAACTGCATCATCAGGTTGTCGACCGACAGAATGATATCGTCGTTCATGGCGCCACTCCTTTACGCGGGACCACACCGGTACGGCTGATGCGGATCAGCCCACGCGGTCGCCAGATCATCATCAACACCATCAATACGCCAAACAGCAGCACGCGGTACTCGGAGAAGCTACGCAGCAGCTCTGGCGCAACGGTCAGCACGAACGCTGCGATCACCACACCGACGGTCGAGCCCATGCCACCCAACACGACGATGGCGAGGATCAGCGCCGACTCGAAGAAGGTGAACGACGACGGGTTGACGAAGCCCTGGTACGTGGCGAAGAACACGCCCGCCAGGCCCGCGGTGGAAGCCCCCAGGGTGAACGCCGAAAGCTTGACCAACACGTGGTTCAGGCCCATCGAGCGGCAGGCGATCTCGTCTTCACGCAGGGCTTCCCAGGCGCGGCCGACCGGCATGCGGGTCAACCGGTGCTTGATGTACAGCACTGCCAGCACCACCAGGAACAGCACGGCGTAGATGAACACGAACTTCAGGTTGGCGTTGTAATCGATGCCAAGAAACTCATGGATCGGCACCCCACCGTCCTTGGCCCGGCGGCCGAATTCCAGGCCAAAGAAGGTCGGCGACGGTGCCGGCATGCCGTTCGGGCCACCGGTGAACGACAGCCAGTTGTTCAGCACCAGGCGGATGATCTCGCCAAAGCCCAGGGTCACGATCGCCAGGTAGTCACCGTGCATGCGTAGCACCGGGAAGCCGAGTATGCACCCCGCCAGCGCCGCCGCGATGGCCGCCAGCGGCAGCACGCTCCAAAAGCCCAGGCCCAGGTACTGGTAGCCCAACGCCAGGCCGTAGGCGCCGATGGCGTAGAACGCCACGTAACCCAGGTCGAGCAGGCCCGCCAGGCCGACCACGATGTTCAGGCCAAGGCCCAGCAACACATAGATCAGGCCGAGGATGACCACGGTCAGCAGGTACTTGTTAGCAAAGATTGGGAAGACGATGGCAATCACCACCAGCGCCGGGATGATGTAGCGCAGCCGCGACTTGTAGTCCGGCGCGTTCACATGCACGCCCGAGCCACCGTTGTCGAAGCCTTGGAGCATGCGCCGCCCGGCGCCCGTCTGCAGGTACAGGCTGAGCAGGAAGCGCCCGACCATCACCCCGCCAACCAGCCACGCCACGCGGCGGGGTTCGGCATTGAAGCTGTAGCCGTCGAGCACCACGCCGACGACCGGGCCAAAGACAATGAGCGCCAGCAGGCCGGCGACGAAGGTCTCCAGCAGGCTGCGTTTGAGGTCGAAACCATTGGTTTCGGAAACAGGGGCAGTTTTGGCAGTGGACATGTTCACACCTTAGCCACAAGCGGGCGACCCAGCAGGCCTTGGGGACGGAAGATGAGGATCATCACCAGCAGCGAGAAGCTGAATACGTCCTTGTAGTCGGAGTTGATCAGGCCAGAGAACAGCGACTCGGAGATGCCGAGGATGATGCCGCCAAGCATGGCCCCCGGTAGCGAGCCGATGCCGCCCAATACCGCCGCCGTGAACGCCTTGATGCCGATGATGAAGCCGGCATAGAAGTCGAAGGTGCCGTAGTTCATGGTGATCAGCACACCCGCCAGTGCGGCCATGACTGCACCGATGACGAATACGTAGGAAATCACCCGATCGGTGTTGATGCCCAGGATCGAGGCCATCTTGCGATCTTGCTGCGTGGCGCGGCACATGCGGCCGAGCTTGGTGTACTTGATCACATAGGTAAGCAGGCCCATGCCGACGAATGCGGCAATCAGGATGAAGATCTTGGTGTAGGTCAATTGCACGAAGCCGGTGCCGACTTCTACCCGCAAGGCGCCTTCAAGCAGGGTTGGCACGCCTTGCTGGCGGGCGCCCTGGCTGATCTGTGCATAGTTTTGCAGGATCAGCGAGATGCCGATGGCACTGATCAGCGGTGCCAGACGGGTGGAGTTGCGCAGGGGTTTGTAGGCGATGCGTTCGATGGTGAAGCCATAGACGCCCGTGACGACGACGGTGAACAACAGCGTGCCCAGCATCAGAAGCGGGAACGATTCGACGCCGAAATAGGCCAGCAATGCCAGGCTGATTGCCGCGAGGTACGCGGAAATCATATACACCTCGCCGTGCGCGAAGTTGATCATGCCGATGATGCCATAGACCATTGTGTAGCCGATGGCGATCAGGCCATAGACCGACCCGAGGGTCAGGCCGTTGACCAGTTGCTGCAGAAAAATACCATCCATAACGCAATCTCACCTGATTGAGATTGCACGAGCGCCTACCACGGCGGGCCCTGAATGCAGCGGCCCTCGCAGCGCAGAACTGTGCAGATCTACGGATAAAGACAGGTACCGCGGGGCTGCAGCCCGGGGCAGTAAGCACCCGGGCCGGTAGCCGTTATTATTTTTGTTTTTCCAGCTGGTGGTATTTACCGTCTTTGTCCCACTGGTAGACCACGTAGTCGGAGACGGTCAGGTCGCCCTTGCTGTCCCACTTCTTCTCGCCCATGACGGTCTTGACCGGGTTGGCCTTGAGCCATTTGGCGGCGTCTTCGCCTTTGTTCGACTTGGCACCGTTGAACGCGGCGGCAAGCGCCTGCAACGAGGCATAGGCGTACAGGGTGTAGCCTTCAGGCTCGGTGCCGTTCTTGCGGAACTCTTCCACCACGGCCTTGCTGTCCGGCAGCAGGCGCGGGTCGGCGCCGAAGGTCATGTACACGCCATCGACGTACTGTGCACCACCCGCCGTGGACACCAGTTCGTCGGTGACGATGCCATCATCGGACATGAACTTGACGTCCTTCAGGCCTTGTTCACGCAGTTGGCGTACCAGTGGGCCGGCCTCTGGGTGCAGGCCACCGAAATAGACCACGTCGGCGCCGGTGGAGCGGATCTTGGTGACCACGGCGCTGAAGTCTTTCTCGCCGCGGGTCAGGCCTTCGTACAGCACAGGTTTCACGCCACGCTTCTCGAGCTGCGCCTTGGTGGCATCGGCCAGGCCTTGGCCGTAGGTGTCCTTGTCGTGCAGCACGGCCACCTTCTTGCCTTTGAGCACATCGACGATGTAGTCACCGGCAACGATGCCCTGCTGGTCGTCACGGCCACACATGCGGAACATGGCGGAAAGGCCGCGCTCGGTCACCTGCGGGTTGGTCGAGCCTGGGGTGATGGCGATCACACCGGCTTCGTCGTACACCTCGGAAGCAGGGATGGTGTTGGAGGAGCAGAAATGGCCCACCACGCCTGCCACTTTGTCCTGGTCGACCAGGCGGTTGGCCACGGCCACGGCTTGTTTCGGTTCGCAGGCATCATCGCCCTTCACCAGGACGATCTTCTCGCCGTTAACCCCACCTTCGGCGTTGATCTTGTCGGCTGCCGCCTGGGCACCTTTCATGTACTGCTCGCCAAACGCTGCGTTGGCACCGGTCATCGGGCCTGCGACGCCGATCTTGAT
Source organism: Pseudomonas sp. NGC7 (assembly GCF_047159675.1). Taxonomy (NCBI): domain Bacteria; kingdom Pseudomonadati; phylum Pseudomonadota; class Gammaproteobacteria; order Pseudomonadales; family Pseudomonadaceae; genus Pseudomonas; species Pseudomonas sp. NGC7. Next base: position 5,605,710 of record NZ_BAAFZY010000001.1, read on the forward strand.
GTCGGCCTGAACATACGAAGAAATACCCAGTGCCGTAGCGACGGCCAGAGCCAGGAAACCTTTCTTGTAAAACGTCTGCGACATGAGGTGGTGCTCCTAGAGTTTTTTTTTGGTTGGCACTACAACTTCTCAACCCTGTGCTCAGAGCAAGGGCCGTGCCATTGGTTTTGTATTCCGGGAAATCACACAGCCAGGGCGGCTGGCAGGCGACCGACGGCCTTTTCTTTATTGAGCGTGCAACCGTCTGCCGCGCGGCAGGCGCCACCACACGTACAGACAAGGAGCAACCGTGAAGTGCCATCATTGCAACCCTGGCAAGTGTTTACGTGCAACCGCCCTGTAACAGCCGACGTCACCGAAGTGCACACCGCTGGTGCGCGACTGCTACAGGCAGCACTGTTTCAAGGCTAGCGGGTGCACGGAAAAACACCTCAGTTTTGGCCGTTATGCCGGCCAGATGGGAGCGGGCTTGTCCGCGAATGGGCCGCAGCAGAAACATGAAAATGCAAAAGGCTGGCACAATGGCCGCCATTCGCCGCTTCCGGAGCCACCCTTGATGAGCGAGAGCGCATTCGCCGAGCGCATCGTGCACAACCTGCTCGACACCGACTTCTACAAACTCACCATGATGCAGGGTGTGCTGCACAACTACCCGGACGCCGACGTGGAATGGGAGTTTCGCTGCCGCAACGGCGAAGACCTGCGCCCTTACCTCGGCGAGATCCGCAACCAGCTCGAACTGCTCAGCGACCTGACCTTGGATGAAGGCCAACTGGGCTTTCTGGAACGTATCAGCTTTCTCAAGCCAGACTTCCTGCGGTTTCTGCGCCTGTTCCGCTTCAACCTGCGTTACGTGCGCATCGGCATCGAAAACGATCAACTGTTCCTACGCCTGCGTGGCCCCTGGCTGCACGTGATCCTGTTTGAAGTGCCCTTGTTGGCCATCATCAGCGAAGTGCGCAACCGCCACCTGCACCCGCACATGCGCCTGGCCGAAGCCCGCGACCAGCTGTACCGCAAGTTCGACTGGCTGCGCGCGCATGCCAGTGACGACGAGCTGGCCGACCTGCAAGTGGCCGATTTCGGCACCCGCCGGCGGTTTTCCAGCCGTGTTCAGGAAGAGGTGGTACGGGTGCTGCGTGATGACTTCCCGGCCCGTTTCGTGGGCACCAGCAACGTCGACCTGGCATGGAAACTGGATATTAAGCCGCTGGGCACCATGGCCCACGAATGGATCATGGCTCACCAACAGCTCGGCCCGCGCTTGATCGACAGCCAGAGCGCCGCGCTGGACTGCTGGGTACGCGAGTACCGCGGCCTGCTGGGCATCGCCCTGACCGACTGCATCACCATGGACGCCTTCCTCGGCGATTTCGATTTGTACTTCGCCAAGCTGTTCGACGGCCTGCGCCACGATTCGGGCGAGCCAGTGGCCTGGGCGGAAAAGGCCATCGTCCATTACCAGAAGCTGGGTATCGACCCGATGACCAAGACCCTGGTGTTTTCCGACGGCCTCAACCTGACCCGTTCGCTGGAAATCTTCCGTGCCCTGCGCGGCCGCATCAACGTCAGTTTCGGCATCGGCACCAACCTGACCTGCGACATACCGGGTGTGGCGCCGATGAACATCGTGCTTAAAATGACCGACTGCAATGGCTCGCCGGTGGCGAAAATCTCTGACGAGGCGGCCAAGACCCAGTGCCGCGACGAGAACTTCGTTGCCTACATGCGCCACGTTTTCAAAATCCCCAGCAAGGAGTAACCCATGCAAGCCGTTCAGCGAGAGATTGCCCAAGCGCTCAAGGTGCAGCCACCGTTCGCCGATGCCGCCGCGCTCGACAACGAAGTGGCTCGGCGCGTGGCGTTCATCAAGGAGTGCCTGGCCAATGCCCGGCTCAAAACGCTGGTACTGGGCATCAGTGGCGGTGTCGACTCACTGACCGCTGCCCTGCTTGCCCAGCGCGCGATCAACGAGCTGCGTGCCGAAACCGGCGATAAGGCCTACACCTTCATTGCCGTGCGCTTGCCCTATCAGGTGCAGCATGACGAGCATGACGCCCAGGCGTGCCTTGACGTGATCAAGGCCGATGAAGTGCACACCGTCGACATTGCCCCGGCAGTGAAAGCGTTGGCAGCTGAGGTGGTGGAACTGAAAAACGGCTCGCCGACGCTGGTGGACTTCGTTGTCGGCAACGTCAAGGCACGTACCCGCATGGTCGCCCAATACACCATCGCCGGCGCCCGTGCAGGCCTGGTGATCGGCACTGACCATGCCGCCGAAGCGGTGATGGGCTTCTTTACCAAGTTTGGTGATGGTGCCTGCGACCTGGCCCCGCTGAGCGGGCTGGTGAAAAACCAGGTACGGGCCATTGCGCGCCGCTTTGGTGCGCCGGAATCGCTGGTAGAGAAGGTACCGACAGCCGACCTGGAAGACCTTGAGCCGGGCAAGCCGGACGAAGCGTCACATGGCGTGACGTATCAGCAGATCGATGCGTTCCTGCAGGGGCAGCCGGTTGATCAGGCAGCGTTCGATATCATCGTCGCGACCTACCGCAAGACCCAGCACAAGCGCGAACTGCCGTTCGCCCCCTAAAAGCTTCGCGGGGCAAGCCCGCTCCCACAGATGCCCCGCTAGTCTGAGTTCAGTACGGAATCTGTGGGAGCGGGCTTGCCCCGCGAATGGAGGGCAAAGCCCTCCTCTGCATCAAGTGATTATTTGACGACGACTGTGCCTTTCATCATCGAGATGTGGCCAGGGAACGAGCAGAAGAAACCGTAATCTGTGCCAGCAGCCAGCTTGGACACATCAAAAGTCACCGAGTCTTTTTCGCCCGCGCCAATGATCTTGGTGTGAGCGATGACACGCTCATCACCTTCTTTCAAATAGGACTTTTCGATACCGGCGCTCAGGCCTTCGGTAGCAATCGGCTGCATGTCAGCTGCCTTGCTGATGACAATGTTGTGCCCCATGACATTCTTCGGCAGGTTGCCCGAATGTTCCAGGTTCACGGTGAATTGCTTGCAGCTCTTGTCGATGACGATTTCCTTGGTGTTGAAGGACATCTGGTCGGTCGAGTCGACAGTCACCGAGCACTCGGCTGCGAAGACAGAGGCGCTGGCGAGGGTCAGCAGGGATACCGCTACAGCTTTCGCAAACATCATGAATCTCCTTGGCAGGGTTTTATCAATTGCGAGACTGCCTGAAACCGTTCAGCCCCTTTCTGATATGGGTCAAGGGGGTGTCAAGTGGCCAGCCAGTAGAATTGTTCAATGGATTGTATACAACCAATCTAAGGGCACATCATGCCCTTTTATTGGAGGATGGGACAACCTCTCATTTAGGAGCAATACCAAATGCGCATTTCCAGCTTCATGAACAGCCTGCTTGCCGCCTATGCCCAGGGTGCCACGGGTGCTGTCTGCGAATTCTCCCGGCCGGAATGACACCGGCCTTGGAACGGCCATGCATGCGCCGTACCCTGTCATTCTGAATGATTGGAGATGAGCAATGCGTGTACGTTCCGTGTGTGTCTTCTGCGGCGCCAGCATCGGCGCCAACCCTGCTTACCGTGAAGCGGCCGTCGCCCTGGGCCAGGCCATCGCCCGGCGCGGCCTGACCCTGGTTTATGGTGGCGGCGCTGTCGGCTTGATGGGCATCGTGGCCGATGCTGCCATGGCTGCGGGCGGCGAAGTGGTCGGGATCATCCCGCAAAGCCTGCTGGACGCCGAGGTGGGCCACAAGGGCCTGAGCCGCCTGGAGGTGGTCGATGGCATGCACGCGCGCAAGGCGCGCATGGCCGAACTCAGCGATGCCTTCATCGCGCTGCCGGGTGGGCTGGGTACGCTGGAGGAGTTGTTCGAGGTGTGGACCTGGGGGCAACTGGGCTATCACGCCAAGCCGCTGGGCCTGCTCGATGTGAATGGCTTTTATGAAAAGCTGGGCGGGTTCCTTGACCATATCGTCGAGGAAGGCTTCGTGCGGCCGCAGCATCGGGCGATGTTGCTGCTGGGGCAGCAGGCGGATGCATTGCTGGATGGGATGAGTGAATTCGTCGCGCCGGTAGCGCCGAAGTGGGTCGACAAGCAGCCGGATTGAACTGAAAGGGGCTGCTGCGCTGTACCTGTAGGAGCTGGCTTGCCTGCGATGGGCCGCAAAGCGGCCCCCTTCAACCCTCAGCGCGGAATAACGGGCTGACGCGGCTTCTTACCCTTGCCGCCACCCTTGGCCGCTTCCTTGCGCTCCTTGGCCGCCTGCTGGTTGCGGGCAAATGCCTCGGCCTTGGCCTTCTCACGCTTGTCCCACGGCTTGCTGCCATCGCTGCCACGCGGTGGCAGGCCGGTGTGCTGGGTCAGGATCTTCTGCTCCTTGCCTACCTTGTGGCTGCCAGCCGGCGTCGAGTTCTTGCGGCGGGCGCTCTGGTAGCTGTCGGACTGCGGCTGGTGCAGCGGAATCAGCTGGTGCTTGCCTGGCCCGATCAAATCGGCACGGCCCATGCGCTCCAGCGCCTCACGCAGCATCGGCCAGCCCTTCGGATCGTGATAACGCAAGAACGCCTTGTGCAGACGGCGCTGCTCCTCGCTCTTGACGATCTCTACGCCTTCGCTCTTGTAGGTCACCTTGCGCAGCGGGTTCTTGCCTGAGTGGTACATGGCCGTGGCCGACGCCATGGGCGACGGGTAGAAGGCCTGCACCTGGTCAGCGCGGAAGCCGTTGCCCTTGAGCCACAGGGCCAGGTTCATCATGTCTTCGTCGGTGGTGCCTGGGTGCGCGGCGATGAAGTACGGGATCAGGTACTGCTCCTTGCCCGCCTCTTTCGAGAACTTCTCGAACATGCGCTTGAAGCGGTCATAAGTGCCGATGCCCGGCTTCATCATCTTGTCCAGCGGGCCACGCTCGGTGTGCTCCGGGGCAATCTTCAAGTAGCCGCCCACGTGGTGGGTGACCAGCTCCTTGACGTACTCCGGCGACTCGACCGCCAGGTCGTAACGCAGGCCCGAGGCGATCAGGATCTTCTTCACACCCGGCAAAGCACGCGCCTTGCGGTACAGCTCGATCAACGAGCTGTGGTCGGTGTTGAGGTTTTCACAGATACCCGGGAACACGCACGACGGCTTGCGGCAGTGCTTCTCGATCTCGTGGCTCTTGCAGGCGATGCGGTACATGTTGGCGGTCGGGCCGCCAAGGTCGGAAACCACGCCGGTGAAGCCCGGCACCTTGTCACGCATCTCCTCGATCTCGTTCAGGATCGACTCGTGGGAGCGGTTCTGGATGATGCGACCTTCGTGCTCGGTGATCGAGCAGAAGGTGCAGCCACCGAAGCAGCCACGCATGATGTTCACTGAGAAGCGGATCATCTCGTACGCCGGGATGCGCTCTTTGCCATAGGCCGGGTGCGGAACACGTGCGTAAGGCATGCCAAACACGTAGTCCATTTCTTCGGTGGTCATGGGGATGGGTGGCGGGTTGAACCACACGTCCACTTCGCCATGCTTCTGCACCAGGGCGCGGGCGTTGCCTGGGTTGGTTTCCAGGTGCAGCACGCGGTTGGCGTGGGCATACAGCACCGGGTCGTTACGCACCTTCTCGAACGACGGCAGGCGGATCACCGACTTGTCGCGGGTCATGCCCGGGCTGTCGAGAATCTGCACCACCTTGGCTTCGTTCGGGTCTTCCACGTCACCTTTGGCTTGCTCGATGGCACACGCCTGGGTGTCTTGGGTGTTGACGTAGGGGTTGATGATCTTGTCGACGCGGCCAGGGCGGTCGATGCGGGTGGAGTCGATCTCGAACCAGCCCTGCGGCGTGTCACGGCGCACGAACGCGGTGCCGCGCACGTCGGTGATGTGTTCGATGCTCTCACCCTGGGACAGGCGCTGGGCGACTTCGACAATGGCCCGCTCGGCGTTGCCGTACAGCAGGATGTCGGCGCTGGCGTCGATCAGGATCGAATGGCGGACCTTGTCCTGCCAGTAGTCATAATGGGCGATGCGGCGCAGCGAGGCCTCGATGCCACCGAGTACGATCGGCACGTGCTTGTAGGCTTCCTTGCAACGCTGGCTGTACACCAGGCTGGCGCGGTCCGGGCGCTTGCCGGCCATGCCGCCTGGGGTGTAGGCGTCGTCGGAACGGATCTTCTTGTCCGCGGTGTAGCGGTTGATCATCGAGTCCATGTTGCCGGCCGCGACGCCGAAGAACAGGTTCGGCTCGCCCAGCTTCATGAAGTCGTCTTTGGACTGCCAGTTTGGCTGGGCGATGATGCCCACGCGGAAGCCCTGGGCTTCCAGCAGACGGCCGATGATGGCCATGCCGAACGACGCGTGGTCTACGTAGGCGTCTCCGGTCACGATGATGATGTCGCAGGAATCCCAGCCGAGCTGATCCATCTCCTCCCTGCTCATGGGCAGGAACGGTGCTGGCCCGAAGCATTCGGCCCAGTACTTGGGATAGTCGTAGAGTGGTTTGGCTGCTTGCATGTCAGTGACCGGTTCTGGTGTTCAGGGAAATCGCGGGCGCGGAATATAGCACAAATTTTGATCAAATCCGACGGCAGAGGTCGGATTCATCTGCAATACGCAAACCCTGCGTTTATTCGTCGTCGTCGAAGTTGTACATACCCGGCGCGAGGTTCTCGAAGCGGGTGTACTTGCCGATGAAGGCCAGGCGGATGAAGCCGATGGGGCCGTTACGCTGTTTACCGATGATGATCTCGGCAATGCCCTTGTGCTCGGTTTCCGGGTGATACACCTCGTCGCGGTAGACGAACATGATCACGTCGGCGTCCTGCTCGATTGCACCCGATTCACGCAAGTCGGAGTTCACCGGGCGCTTGTTCGGCCGCTGTTCCAGGGAGCGGTTCAGCTGCGACAGGGCGATGACCGGGCAGTTGAATTCCTTGGCCAGGGCCTTGAGCGAGCGGGAGATCTCGGAAATCTCGTTGGTCCGGTTGTCACCGGCAGAACCCGGGATCTGCATCAGCTGCAGGTAGTCGACCATGATCATGCCAATTTCACCGTGCTCACGCGCCAGGCGACGGGTGCGCGCACGCATTTCCGACGGGCTGATGCCGGCGGTATCGTCGATGAACAGCTTGCGGTCGTTGAGCAGGTTGACCGCCGAGGTCAGGCGCGGCCAGTCGTCGTCGTCCAGCTGGCCGGAACGGACTTTGGTCTGGTCGATGCGGCCGAGGGACGAGAGCATACGCATGATCAGCGATTCGCCTGGCATCTCGAGGGAGAACACCAGCACCGCCTTGTCGCTGCGCAGCACGGCGTTTTCCACCAGGTTCATGGCGAAGGTGGTCTTACCCATCGATGGACGGCCGGCGACGATGATCAGGTCGGCTGCCTGCAAGCCACTGGTCTTCTCGTCCAGGTCGGTATACCCGGTGGAGATACCCGTGATATCGCTGTCGGAGTTGAACAGCGTGTCGATCCGGTCGATGGCCTTGGTCAACAGCTCGTTGACCCCTACCGGGCCACCGGTCTTCGGCCGGGCCTCGGCGATCTGGAAGATCTGCCGCTCGGCGTCGTCGAGGATCTCTTCGGCGTTGCGACCTTGCGGGTTGAACGCGTTGTCGGCGATGTCGGTGCTGATGCTGATCAGCTGACGCAACGTGGCCCGCTCGCGAATGATCGCGGCGTAGGCCTTGATGTTGGCCACCGACGGGGTGTTCTTGGCCAGCTCCGCCAGGTAGGCCAGGCCGCCGACTTGCGACGACACGCCCTCCTTGTCCAACTGCTCGTGCAACGTGACCACATCGAACGGATGGTTCAGGTCGACCAGCTTGTGGATGGCGCGGAAGATCAGGCGGTGGTCATGCCGATAGAAATCGCCATCCGACACCTGATCCAGTACCCGCTCCCAGGCGTTGTTGTCCAGCATCAGGCCACCGAGCACAGCCTGTTCGGCCTCGATGGAATGCGGCGGCACCTTCAGGGATGCGGTTTGCAGGTCAAGCTGTTCGGAGGTGGTGATCTCGTTCATGGCCACGAATAAATTCTGGGGGACGAAAAAGACAAAGGGCACGGCCTGTGAAAGACAGGACCGTGCCCGATGTTAACCGGCTGGGCCGCGTGCGGCCAGCCAGTCAGCGCAGCTTAGGCAGCTACGACGACCACACGTACGGTGGCTTCAACGTCGCTGTGCAGGTGCACGGCTACGTCGTATTCGCCAACCTGACGGATGGTGCCGTTCGGCAGACGAACTTCAGCTTTGGCCACTTCAACGCCAGAGGCGGTCAGGGCGTCAGCGATGTCGTGGGTGCCGATCGAACCGAACAGCTTGCCTTCGTCACCAGCGGTGGCAGTGATGGTCACTTCCAGCTCAGCCAGTTGGGCAGCGCGGCTTTCAGCCGACGATTTACGGTCAGCAGCTGCTTTTTCCAGCTCGGCGCGACGCTCTTCGAACGCAGCCAGGTTGGCGGCGTTGGCAACGGTGGCCTTGCCGAATGGCAGCAGGAAGTTACGGCCGTAACCAGCCTTAACTTTTACTTTGTCGCCCAGGTTGCCCAGGTTAGCGACTTTTTCCAGCAGGATCAGTTCCATTTGGTAAAACCTCTTAACTTTTAACCTTCACCGTTCGCGGAGTCATTCCCCTCAGGGGACTTGCGACCGCGAAAATCAATCAGGCTGTCGACAATGGCCAAAACCACGAGCAACGGATAAATCAGCTGCATGATCAGCGGCAGCGTCACGTACATGCCTACCAGCCAGAAACCGGCCAATCGGCCCTTTGCCACCAGCCCATGCATCAAGGCGATGCCGGCCAGGACGAGCACCAGGCTGGACGCAGAGGCCAGGACGATGAACTGCGGCCCGATGAACGGACCCAGCACCATCATGGCCACCAAAGCCAGCATGGCTACCCGCGGCAACTTCAGGGCGCGAAACTCGCGGCCGAAGCCTCCAGGGTTGTACAACGCAGCCTGCCAATAACGCGCCAGCATCAAAGCCAGCACGCTGAACAGCTGCAGCATCACCGCCGTTGAAGCGACCAGCACAGGGCCGATCAGCTCACCGGGGATCACCGGCTTGCCTTCGATTTGTGGCAGGGCTTGTACAAGCGCCTTGGCCAACACTTCGAAGGTTTCACGCAGTACCGTGTCCAGGATGAGGCTGTAAACCAGCCCCAACACAACACTGAACATCAACACCCGGCTCCAGGAATGCCCGGCACGCAACAAGGCGGCCAGCCCCAGCGTCCCCAACAGCACCAGCAAGGTACTGGGGTCGCCAAAGGCCCAGATGGCCACCGCGGGCAAAAGCCCAAACGCGATGACCGTTGAAGCATCCTTGAACCCGCGCCGCAGAAGCACGAGGCTTCCGGCAGCGGCACTCAACCAGAACAACAGCGGTAACACTGCACTGATGACCACCACCAGGGTGGCCTGCACACGACCGCGCATGATGAAATCAGCTAACGCTCGCATGCTTATCCCTTACTGCTTGTCGACGACCCGGTCTCAGCGGCCGTGGCTGTCGGTGTAGGGCAGCAGGGCCAGGAAGCGGGCGCGCTTGATAGCGGTAGCCAGCTGACGCTGATAACGAGCTTTGGTACCGGTGATACGGCTTGGAACGATCTTGCCGGTTTCGGATACGTAAGCTTTCAGGGTGTTGAGATCTTTGAAGTCGATCTCTTTCACGTCTTCAGCAGTGAAGCGGCAGAATTTACGACGACGGAAGAAACGTGCCATGTAATAGGCTCCTCAAAAGGTCCGTGGATTACTCGTCAGCGTTATCGCTGGAGTCGCTGTCATTGCTGTCATCGCCTTCGGCGGAGTCAGCATGCTCAGGACGCTCACGACGCTCACGGCGCTCGCTGCGGTTCTCTTCTGCCTTCAGCATCTCGGACTGACCGGTTACGGCTTCGTCACGACGGATGACCAGGTTACGGATCACGGCATCGTTGTAGCGGAAGTTGTCTTCCAGCTCGGCCAGGGCCTTGCCGGTGCACTCAACGTTCAGCATCACGTAGTGAGCCTTGTGAACATTGTTGATTGCGTAGGCCAGTTGACGACGGCCCCAGTCTTCCAGGCGGTGGATTTTGCCACCATCTTCTTCGATCAGCTTGGTGTAACGCTCAACCATGCCGCCGACTTGCTCGCTCTGGTCCGGGTGAACCAGAAAGATGATTTCGTAATGACGCATGAATGCTCCTTACGGGTTAGTAGTCTGCCAGAACGCTGGTCAGACAAGGAGTGAATGACACTGTATGTCTTGCCATGGAGGGGAGGCACATGAGCGCCTGCCAGCTCGGCAAGGGGCGCAATTGTAGAGAAGGCGGGGCGGACAAGCAAGGTAATTGGCGATTATTTGAACAGCCAGAAACACGTTAGCCTGCACCGCCCTCTTCGCGGGCAAGCCCGCGCCTACAGAGATCTCACCGAACCCTGTGGGAGCGGGCTTGCCCGCGAAGAGGCCCGCACAGGTATGAATCAGCGCTTGGCTTGACGCTGGCGCACTGCCTCGAACAAGCAAACGCCGGTCGCCACCGAAACGTTCAGGCTGCTGACGCTACCGCCCATCGGCAACTTGACCAGGAAATCGCAATGCTCACGGGTCAGGCGGCGCATGCCTTTGCCTTCTGCCCCCATGATCATCACCAGCGGCCCGGTCAGGTCCTGTTGGTAGATTTCCTGCTCGGCCTCACCGGCCGTGCCGACCACCCACAGGCCACGCTGCTGAAGCTTTTCAAGCGTGCGCGCCAGGTTGGTCACGGCCACCAACGGAATCACTTCCGCAGCACCGCAGGCCACCTTGCGCACCACCGGCGTCAGGGTCGCTGACTTGTCCTTGGGCACCACCACCGCCGTTGCGCCGGCGGCATCGGCGGTGCGCAGGCAGGCGCCGAGGTTGTGCGGGTCGGTGACGCCGTCCAGGACCAGAATCAGCGGTGGCGTTTCGGTGCGCTCGAGCAACTCCTCAAGCATCAACTCACCCCACACCTGGCTCGGGCTGACCTCGGCGACCACACCCTGGTGCACACCTTCGACCCAGGCATCCAACTCGCGGCGTTCGGCCTGGCCGACCGCTACGCGGTTTTCTGCGGCCAGCTCCAGCAGCTTCTGCAGGCGCGGCTCACTGCGCCCTTCCGACAGCCAGACCTGCTTGACCCGCTTGGGGTGGTGCTGCAACAACGCCTGCACGGCGTGTACGCCGTAGATCTTTTCCAGCTGACTCATGACTTGCTCTTGCTCTTGCGGGGCGCACCGGACTTCGGCGGGCCTTTGCGATGCTTGGTCGGCTTGCCGGATGGCTTGCCACCCTTCTCCGACTTGCTGCCGGCACTGCTGCGAGCGTCGGTCATCAACGCCTTCTTCATCTCGCGGCTCTTGCGCACTTCAGCGTTGCGCTGCACGGCATCTTTAGGGAAGTAGGCCTCGGACGCCTCGCTCTTGCGGCTGCGCGGCTTGGGCGTGGCTTTCGCCTCGGTGGCCGGTTGCGGCTGCTCGGGCTTGCCGTCTGCGGACGCCGCGGCGCCGCGCTGCTTGCGACCGATCGGCCCGCTGAGGGTCTTCTCGGAGACTTCGAAGTCGATCTTGCGCTCGTCCAGGTCAACGCGCATGACCTTGACTTCGATCGTGTCGCCCAAGCGGAAGCTGCGCCCGGTACGCTCGCCGGACAGGCGATGATGAACCGGGTCGAAGTGGTAGTAGTCGCCCGGCAGCGCACTGACGTGCACCAGGCCTTCTACGTAGATGTCCGTCAGTTCGACGAACAAGCCGAAACCGGTCACCGCGGTAATCACACCCGGGAAGGTCTCGCCCACACGGTCCTTCATGAACTCGCACTTGAGCCAGTTGACCACATCGCGCGTCGCCTCGTCGGCACGGCGTTCGGTCATCGAGCACTGCTCGCCGAGTTGCTCGAGGGTGTTCTCGTCGTACGGGTAGATACGCGCCTTGGGAATGCTCATGGCGCCAGCACGCTTGACGTGCGGGGTATCCACCTTGGAACGGATGATGCTGCGGATGGCACGGTGCACCAGCAGGTCCGGGTAACGACGAATCGGCGAGGTGAAGTGGGTGTAAGCCTCGTAATTCAGGCCGAAGTGGCCGTTGTTGTCGGTGCTGTAAACCGCCTGGCTCAGCGAGCGCAGCATCACGGTCTGGATCAGGTGGAAGTCTGGGCGCTCGGAAATGCTCGCCAGCAGGGCCTGGTAGTCCTTCGGCGACGGGTCCTTGCCCTTGTGCAACGACAAGCCCAGCTCACCGAGGAAGGCGCGCAGTTTTTCCAGGCGCTCCGGCGGCGGGCCATCGTGCACGCGGTACAGGGCCGGCACGCCGTGCTTCTGCAGGAACTCGGCGGTGGCCACGTTGGCCGCCAGCATGCATTCCTCGATCAGCTTGTGGGCATCGTTGCGCACGGTCGGGCGGATTTCGGCGATCTTGCGTTGATCGCCAAAGATGATGCGGGTTTCTTGGGTCTCGAAGTCGATCGCGCCGCGGGTGTGGCGCGCGTCCAGCAGCACCTTGTAGAGCGCGTAGAGGCTCTTCAGGTCCGGCAGGACTTCCTTGTACTCCTCGCGCAGCGCCTTCCCTTCACGGGTGCGGGCATGCTCGAGCATGCTGCTGACCTTGTTGTAGGTCAGGCGGGCATGGGAGTGGATTACGCCTTCGTAGAACTGGTAGTCGACCATCTGGCCGGCTTTGTTGATGGTCATTTCGCAGACCATGGCCAGGCGATCGACGTGCGGGTTCAGCGAGCACAGGCCGTTGGACAGCTCTTCGGGGAGCATCGGCACCACGCGCTCGGGGAAGTACACCGAGTTGCCACGCTGCTGGGCTTCGACGTCCAGGGCAGAACCCAGGCGCACGTAGCTGGAAACGTCGGCAATCGCCACGTACAGGCGCCAGCCACCGGAGAACAGGCGCAGCTTGCCCAGCGGCTCGCAATACACCGCATCGTCGAAGTCGCGGGCATCTTCGCCGTCGATGGTGACGAAAGGCAGGTGGCGCAGGTCGATGCGCTTTTCCTTGTCCTTCTCTTCCACTTCGGAGCGGAACTTGCGCGCCTCCTTGACCACGTCATCGGGCCAGACGTGCGGAATGTCATAGCTGCGCAGGGCAACGTCGATTTCCATGCCCGGCGCCATGTAGTTGCCGATCACTTCGATCACATCGCCTTGCGGCTGGAAGCGCGGGGTGGGCCAGTGCGTGATCTTGATCTCGACGAACTGGCCAATCTTGGCGCCGCCATTGCGACCGGCGGTCACCAGCACTTCTTGCTGGATCTTCGGGTTGTCCGGCGTCACGTAGCCGATACCGCCCTCTTCGAAGTAACGCCCGACCACGCTTTCATGCGCGCGGGAGATGACTTCTACCAAGACACCTTCACGGCGGCCACGGCGGTCGGTGCCGGACACACGCGCCAGGGCGCGGTCGCCATCGAATACCAGGCGCATCTGCGAAGGGCTGAGGAACAGGTCGTCGCTCTTGTCATCAGGGATGAGGAAGCCAAAACCGTCGCGGTGGCCGGAAATGCGGCCACAGATAAGGTCCAGCTTGTCTACCGGGGCATAGGTGCCACGCCGGGTATAGATAAGCTGGCCGTCGCGCTCCATGGCACGCAGGCGGCGGCGCAGGGCTTCAATCTGGTCTTCCTCGTACAGACCGAATTCTGCCGCCAGCTCCTCGCGGGCGGCCGGCTCGCCACGATCGGCAAGACGCTGGAGGATCAGCTCACGGCTGGGGATAGGGTTGTCGTATTTTTCCGCTTCGCGAGCGGCCTCGGGATCGAGGGATTGCCAATCGGCCATCAGAAGGGGTTCACCTTGGGGTATATAGATAGGAATTCTGGCATAGGCGTATTGAAACCGGAAATGACAGCCTTGGACAGCCCCCCGGCGATGAGCCGAGGAAGGTGTAATAGGGCTGAAGAATCAACAAGTTGAAAATTTTGAAATTTTTTTTGATCAGGGGGTTTACAGCCCTCAGGACCGTCCGTATAGTGCGCACCACAACGACGGACAGACGACGTTGTAGTTGAGATGAAACGCGATGTAAAGCATCATGTGACCTCGACGAAATGTGTGCCCAGGTGGCGGAATTGGTAGACGCGCTGGTTTCAGGTATCAGTGACTTAACGGTCGTGGAAGTTCGAGTCTTCTCCTGGGCACCAAGTATTATCAAGTAATAGATGACCAAGGATCTATTACTACTGTGTGAAAGCGAACGATAGTCGCCTTCATCAGCTGATGTAAAGCTTTGCCCAGGTGGCGGAATTGGTAGACGCGCTGGTTTCAGGTATCAGTGACTTAACGGTCGTGGAAGTTCGAGTCTTCTCCTGGGCACCATATAAAAACCCACTAGCTTGCTAGTGGGTTTTTTCTTGCCTGCGTTTTTTGCCCCACACGCTACGCCCTCCCCTCCGGCCAAAAAAATTCAGCTGCCCGACGATCGTCTGCCCATGAATTTCTTGTCACACGGCCACTTGAGAAACGATTTCGTTTACCATTGTTTCCAAATATGTAGCCGTAAGCGAGGAAGTACCCGCATGACGATCCGTCCGCAACCGCTGATGCGCACCCTGGCCGCCGCTGTATTGAGCCTGGTGATCGGCGCCCCGGCCGCCATGGCAGACGCCCCGGTCACACTGACCATGTACAACGGCCAGCACAAGGAAATCGGCGAGGCCATCGCCAAGGCCTACGAGGCCAAGACTGGCATTCATATCAATATCCGCAAGGGCAGTAGCAACCAGCTGGCCAGCCAGATCATCGAAGAAGGCGAGCGCTCGCCGGCCGACATCATCTATACCGAAGAGTCGCCCCCCCTGAACAACCTGGGTGAGCTGGGCTTGCTGGCAAAAATCGACGACGCCACCTTGAACATGCTGCCCAAGGAATACGTAGCCGCCAACGGCACGTGGATGGGCGTCACCGCGCGCACCCGCGTGGTGGTGTTCAACCCGAAGAAAATCGACGAGAAAGACCTGCCGCAATCGGTCATGGACTTCGCCGACCCTGAATGGGATGGCCGTGTCGGTTTCGTGCCGACCAGTGGCGCCTTCCAGGAACAGGCTGTAGCCATCCTCAAGATGCACGGGCGTGATGCGGCCGAAGAGTGGCTGACCGGCCTGAAGGCTTTCGGCAAGACCTACACCAACAACATGGTCGCCCTGAAGGCTGTGGAAAAAGGCGAAGTCGCCGCCGTGCTGGTGAACAACTACTACTGGTACGCCCTGGAGCGTGAGCGCGGCAAGCTGGACTCCAAGCTGTATTACCTGGCCGACGGCGATGCCGGTGGCCTGGTGACCATCTCCGGCGCCGCTGCGGTCAAGGCCAGCAAGCACCCGAAAGAAGCTCAGGCCCTGCTCAACTGGATGGCCAGCGAAGAAGGCCAGCGTGTGATCACTCAGACCACCGCCGAGTATCCACTGCACAAGGGCATGGTTTCTGACCGTGGCCTGAAGCCTTTTGAAGACCTGCGCCCACCGAAGATCTCCCCGGCCGACCTTGGCAATGCCGAAGAAGCCCTGGAACTTGAACGTGAGGTCGGTCTGCTCTGATGACTGCCGCCCTGTCCGAGCCGGCGCCGGTACGTTTCGTGCCGCGCCGCAAGCGCCCCTCGATCTGGGTGGTGCTGCCTGTGCTGTTCCTGGTGGCGATGAGTTTGCTGCCACTGGCGTATGTCGCCCTCAAAGCCTGGGAAGCAGGCTGGCGAGAAGCCCTGCACCTGCTGTGGCGCCCATTCGTCTGGGGCCTGATGCGCAACACCCTGATGCTGATGTTCGGGGTGACGCTGGTGTGCATGGTGGTCGGCCTGGCCCTGGCCTGGCTGCTCGAACGCAGCAACCTGGCGGGGCGTCGCCTGTGGGGCGTGGTGCTGTGCCTGCCGTTTGCGGTGCCGTCATTCGTCAGCAGCTTCACCTGGGTGTCGCTGAGCTCGGACTTCGAAGGCCTCGGCGGGGCCATTCTGGTCATGGCCTTGTCCAAGTATCCGCTGGTGTTCCTGCCGGTGGCAGCCACCCTGCGCAACGTCGACACCTCGCTTGAAGAGTCGGCGCGTACGCTGGGATGCAGCCGTTGGGGCGTGTTCATCAAGGTGACCCTGCCGCTGCTGTGGCCCTCGATGCTGGGCGGCGCCCTGCTGATTGCCCTGCACATGCTGGTGGAATTTGGCGCACTGTCGATCCTCGGCCTGCAGACCTTCACCACGGCGATCTACCAGCAGTTCGAGCTGGAATTCAGCAACGCCAACGCAGCCATGCTCTCGGCTGTGCTGCTGGCACTGTGCATGATCATGTTGTGGCTGGAACTGCGCGTGCGTGGCAAGGCCCGCCACGTACGCATCGGCCAAGGCGTGGCACGCCGGGCACAGCCTGTGCGCTTGCGCGGCTGGGCGCCCTTGGCGCAGCTGTTCTGCGTGGGCCTGGCGGTACTGGGCAGCGGCATTCCGCTGGCCATGCTCGGTTACTGGCTGAGTGTTGGCTCGTCGGCGGCGTTCCCGGTCGCCGAAATCTCCAAGGCGCTGCTCACCTCGTTGTCGGTGTCGCTTGGCGGCGCAGGGTTCTGTGTGTTGCTGGCATTGCCGATCAGCTTCCTGGTGGTGCGCTACAAGGGCCGCCTGGCGATCTGGGCTGAACGCCTGCCGTACCTGCTGCATGCCCTGCCGGGCCTGGTGATCGCGCTGACGCTGGTGTTCTTCGCGTTGCACTACGTGCCTGCGATGTACCAGACCACTGCCCTGTTGCTGCTGGCCTACGCACTGCTGTTCCTGCCGCTGGCCCAGGCGCCGGTACGCACCGCCTTGAACAAGGCTTCGCCGACGCTCGAAGAGGCTGCCCGCACCCTGGGCGCGAGCAGCTTCACAGCGTTCTGCCGGGTGACCTTGCCGATCATCTTCCCGGCCCTGGCCGCAGCCTTCGCCCTGGTGTTCCTCGATGCCATGAAAGAGCTGACGGCCACACTGCTGCTGAGCCCGACCGGCATGACCACCCTGGCCACTGAGGTCTGGGCGCATACCGCCAACGTCGAGTTCGCGGCGGCAGCGCCTTACGCCGCACTGCTGATCGTGGTTTCGGGGTTGCCGGTGTACCTGCTGACCACACGGATGTACCTCAACAAGGCGTGAGTTGTGTAGGAGCGCCCCCTCAAAGGGGGGCGTTACGCCCTGAACTGCCCCAGGCTGGCCCGCAGCTGCGCTGCCAGGTCATCCAGTACCTTGCTGCTGGCCGTGGTCTGCATCACCACTTCAGCCGAGCGTTCGGCTTGGGCGTGGATGGTCTCCACCCGGCCGCGCACCGCTTGCGCGCCATGCGCCTGCTGTTCGGCCGCGCGGGTAGCCAGCCCGATCGCCGCATGCACTTGCTCGACCGCCGCCTGCACCGACTGCTGGCGGCGCTCGTTCTCGCGCAACACCAACAACCCTTCGCTGGCCTTGAGCCCTGCCTGGCTGATGGTGGCCACAGCTTCTTTAGCGCCTTTCTGCAGCGCAGCAATATGCGCCTGGATATCCCCGGTCGAGCTTTGCGTCTTGCTCGCCAACGCGCGCACTTCATCAGCCACCACGGCAAAGCCGCGCCCCGTCTCGCCAGCACGCGCCGCCTCGATGGCCGCATTCAATGCCAACAGGTTGGTCTGTTCGGCAATGCCGTGGATCACTGTCAGCACCACCTCGATCTGCTCACTCTGCTTGGCCAGCCGTTCGATCACATGCGAGCCGGTCTCCACCTGCCCTGCCAAGCTTTCAATCAGGCCGGCGAGCTGGGTCGAAGTCCGGCTGTTCTCATCTGTAGCCTGGCGAATATCCACCACCTGCTGCAAGGCGGACTGCATGGCATGGCTCTCGGCTTGGGCTTCGTCGGCCATGCTCGACAGGTCACGCAGGCTGGCAGCCACTTCATCGCGCTGCAGCGCAGCAGCGGCGTCAGCACCGGCATTGCGCTGGGCCATGGCGCCAATCTCGACACCCGTACGCTGCGCCACCTCACCGGCCTCGCGGACGATGGGCTGCAACTTGTCGACGAAACGGTTGACCGCCGAGGCCATGTCACCAATCTCGTCGCGACTGTCGAGGGTCACGCGTTTGGTCAGGTCACCCTCACCGGCAGCCAGGTCGTTCAGGGCGGTGATCAACAGGCGCAGCTTGCTGAGCACCCGTCGACCAAGCACCACCGCGACTACCAGCAACACGCCAAGGCCCACCAACACCAGGCCTAGACCAATACGCCAGCGCAGCTCGGCAGCAGCTTCACGCACCGTCTGCGCGGTATTGGCCTGCATCGCGGTGGCACTGCTCTGGGCAGTCTGCAGACGTTCGCGCAGGGTCTTGCCACTGTCGGCAGCGGCGGCCCCGAGGCTGTCACCCACCAGCTGCTCCCCACTGGCGATCAAGGCGGTAAAGCGCTGGTCAAGGGCTGCGAGCTCCTGATCGACGCCGGCCGTGGAAACCCCCATCAACACCTTGCCGATCTCCGCACCATTGGGGTTGATCGACGCTTCGACAAAATACACCGCCGGGTCGCGGCGCGCCGCATCGATCACCTTGTCCAGCGCCCGCTCGCCCTGCCCCTTTTCCATCAACGCCTGGTTGATCGGGTTTTGCCGGTTGAGGTAGCGGGTCAGGTGCTGGCCCTGGGCGTCGTCGTAGACCACGAACAGCACATTGGGGTTGCGCTGAGCGCGACGGGCGAAGTCAGAGAGCACCGGCACATCGTTGTCCCAGATAGCCCGCGGGGCGACCGAAGCCAGCAGTTCGGCCATGTCGTTGGCAGAATCCTTGAGGTTCTTTTCCAGCGTGGTGCGCAGTTGCTGCTGCTCGTTTTGCAGGCGTGTCGACAACCCTGCGCTCAAACGCTGACGAGTGCTGCTGGACAGGCTATCGAGCCCCGAACGCACGTCCTGCCCAGCTTGCTCCAGCTCGTTGGCCAGCTTGCGGCTGTCATTGCCCAAGCGCTCGCCCAGGTCGGCCTCCAAGGCGGTGACCGTGCTTCGGGTCAGCGCAACGGCAACCAGCACCTGCACCAAAAGAGCGATACCAAGGGCAACAAACACAGGCCGCAAAAGGCGGCTTCGTAACAGTGAGAGGATGGCAGACACGGTGTAACCCTCGTGTTTTCTGGCGCCACTATTTTGATGGCATCTACAGAAACTTCTTACAGCAAGGGTTATGCCGGGAACAGCAGGGATATGCGCCAAGGTCTAGCAAGGTGATTGCCTGCACGGGCCTTTTCGCGGGACAAGCCCGCTCCCACAGTGATCTCCACGGACCCTACATCCACTGCAGAGATCCGGTTCAGGCCTACAAATGAAAACGCCGCGGTCCCCTTTCGGGACCGCGGCGTCAGATCAGCCGTAAAAGCGGATCAGGCGAACGGATGACGCAGCACGATGGTCTCGTTGCGGTCCGGGCCGGTGGAGATGATGTCGATCGGCGCGCCGACCAGCTCCTCGATACGCTTGATGTAAGCGCGAGCAGCTTCTGGCAGCGCTTCCAGGGTCTTGGCACCCAGGGTCGACTCGCTCCAACCTGGCATCTCTTCGTACACCGGCTCCAGACCGATGTAGCTGTCGGCGTCGGAAGGGGCGTCGATGACAGCACCGTTCTCGTTCTTGTAGCCAACGCAAATGTTGATGGTTTCCAGGCCGTCCAGTACGTCCAGCTTGGTCAGGCAGATGCCCGAGATGCTGTTGACGTCGATGGCGCGACGCAAGATGACGGCATCGAACCAGCCGCAACGACGGGCACGGCCGGTGGTCGAACCGAACTCGTGGCCACGCTTGGCCAGGGTAGCGCCGGTTTCATCGAACAGTTCGGTCGGGAACGGGCCGGAACCTACGCGCGTGGTGTAGGCCTTGGTGATACCCAGGATGTAGTCCAGGTACATCGGGCCAACGCCGGAACCGGTGGAGATACCGCCGGCAGTGGTGTTGGAGCTGGTGACGTACGGGTAGGTACCGTGGTCGATGTCCAGCAGCGAGCCCTGAGCACCTTCGAACATGATGTCCTTGCCGGCGCGACGCAGGTTATGCAGTTCGGCGGTGACGTCGAGCATCATCGGCTTGAGCTGCTCGGCGTAGGCCATGCACTCGTCCAGGGTCTGCTGGAAGTCGATGGCCGGCTCTTTGTAATAGTTCACCAGCTGGAAGTTGTGGTAGTCCAGCAGCTCACCGAGCTTGGCAGCGAAACGCTCACGGTGGAACAGGTCGCCAACGCGCAGGCCGCGGCGTGCGACTTTGTCTTCGTACGCTGGGCCGATACCACGGCCGGTGGTGCCGATCTTGGCTTCGCCACGGGCTTTCTCGCGGGCCTGGTCCAGGGCCACGTGGTACGACAGGATCAGCGGAGCAGCCGGGCTGATGCGCAGGCGCTCACGCACCGGTACGCCCTTCTCTTCCAGCTTGGTGATTTCACGCATCAGGGCATCTGGAGCAACGACCACGCCGTTGCCGATCAGGCACTGAACGCCTTCACGCAGGATGCCGGACGGAATCAGGTGCAGAACGGTTTTTTCACCGTTGATCACCAGGGTGTGGCCCGCGTTGTGGCCACCCTGGTAGCGCACTACGGCGGCAGCATGTTCGGTCAGCAGATCGACGATCTTGCCTTTGCCCTCATCACCCCATTGGGTGCCCAGGACGACGACATTCTTACCCATTACATTGGTCCTCATTCACGCAAACTTGGTTGCCGGCCTTTTGCCGACGCAGAAACTCAATGGGTCAGCGGCAGTACCTGCCAGCGCCCGTCTTGCTGAATCAATTGCCGATCACAATCCGCCTCGAGAGCAGCACTCAACGGCTGGCCAGGCAAAGCCTGAACCACACGCTGGCCCTCGCTGCGCAACTGGCAGACCTGCTGCCAGAGGGCCGCGTCACCACTGTCGGGCATCCAGATGCCGCCAGTTGGCAATACGACCTCCGCTCGCCCCAGTGTGACCAGGGTCTTCAAATCCGTGGAGAAACCAGTGGCCGGGCGTGCCCGGCCGAAATCAGCGCCGATGTCGTCATAACGGCCGCCCTGGGCGATCGATTGACCTTCTCCCGGCACGAACACGGCGAACACCACGCCGGTGTGGTAGTGGTAGCCACGCAGCTCGCCGAGGTCGAAGTACAACGGCAGGTCTGGGTAGCGCGACGCCAGGCGATCGGCGATCGCCAAAAGGTCGTCCAGCGCCGCCAGCACGCTGGCCGGGGCACGGCCCAGGCGCACGCGGGCTTCGGCCAGCACTTCACGGCCACCGCACAGCTCGACCAGGGCGCGCAGCATGTTGCCCAGGTCTTTCGGCAGGTCGGCGGTCAGTGCCTGTACTTCGTCGACCGACTTGCGCTGCAGGGCGTCGAACAGCTGCTGCTCGACCGCGCCCGACAGGCCAGCGGCACGCGCCAGGCCACGGTAGATGCCGACATGGCCGAGGTCCATGTGCACGTCCGCGACATCCGTCAGTTGCAGCGTGGCGAGCATCAGGCTGATGACTTCGACATCGCTGGTGGGGCTGGCATCGCCGTACAACTCGGCACCGAGCTGGATCGGGCTGCGCGAGGTGGACAGAGCACGCGGCTGAGCATGCAGCACGCTGCCGGCATAGCACAGGCGGCTCGGGCCTTCACGGCGCAAGGTGTGGGCGTCGATACGCGCCACCTGCGGGGTGAAGTCGGCGCGGAAGCCCATCAGGCGACCGGACTGCGGGTCGACCACCTTGAAGGTGCGCTGATCCAGGTCCTGGCCGGCGCCGGTCAACAGCGACTCCAGGTACTCGATATGCGGGGTGACGACCAGTTCGTAGCCCCAACTCTGGAACAGGTCCAACACCTGGCGACGCGCGATCTCGATGCGCGCAGCCTCAGGTGGCAGTACTTCCTCGATGCCATCTGGCAGCAGCCAGCGGTCTACCGTTGCCATTACGCCATTTCCCCTCTGGTCCGGGCGGCCTGCCTGTGGCGAGCCGTCAGTAAAGCAGGTATCGCGCACAGCAGCGGGCAGCACTGATCCCAGCGCAGCCACCGTACCCAATACCCTCGAATTGCCTTGCGCGCTGACCAAACCGTCAACTGGCGGCTTGCCAATCAACCTTGCAGACGCAAAAAAGCCGGGAAATTTCCCGGCTGCCTCATCATACACCCCTTTTCATTCAGGATGCACCCCGCCTGGTGTTTTAGCTGCCAGGCGGGGCGTCGCCCCAATGAAAACGGGCTCAGAGCATCAAGGCTTGCTCTTGTCCAGGAAGCGGAAGAACTCGTTCTTCGGGTCCAGGACCAGCACGTCGCTCTTGCTCGAGAAGCTCTCGCGGTACGCCTGCAGGCTACGGTGGAACGCATAGAAATCAGCGTCCTGGCTGTAGGCCTTGGCGTAGATGGCAGCCGCCTGGGCGTCGCCGTCACCGCGGGTTTCTTCAGCTTCACGGTAGGCTTCGGCCAGCAGTACACGGCGCTGACGATCGGCATCCGCACGGATACCTTCGGCCAGCTCGTTACCTTTGGCACGATGCTCGCGGGCTTCACGCTCACGCTCGGTGCTCATACGATCGAACACGCTGCGGTTGACTTCCTTCGGCAGGTCGATGGCCTTGACGCGCACATCGATGACCTCGATACCCAGCTCTTTGTTAGCCATGCGGTTCAGCGAAGCGGTGATGTCAGCCATCAGCGCGTCACGTTCACCGGAAACCACCTCGTGCAGGGTACGCTTACCGAACTGGTCACGCAGGCCGCTTTCCAGACGACGCGACAGACGCTCATCGGCGATCTGCTTGAGGCCGGAAGTGGCGGTGTAGAAGCGCTCGGCATCCTTGACGCGCCACTTGGCGTAGGCGTCGACCATGACCGCTTTCTTCTCCAGGGTCAGGAACCGCTGGGTCGGCGCATCAAGGGTCATCAGGCGGGCGTCGAACTTGCGCACCTGGTTCACGTAAGGAACCTTCACATGCAGGCCTGGCTGAACATCAGCCTGAACCACACGGCCGAATTGCAGCAGTACGGCACGTTCGGTCTGCGACACGATGTAGAAGCAGTTCCAGGCCACGACGGCCAGCACCACAGCGGCGATCAGGGCGATCAGCGATCTATTGCTCATCAGCGGCTCTCCCTAGTGCGCGGCGGCTGTTGTTGCTGTTGCAGGTCCTGCGCCGCACGCGCGGCCGCATCGTTGGCCGACGCAGATACACCGCTGGCCGGTACGGACGTGTTGCGGCTGCCTTCGACCATCTTGTCCAGTGGCAGGTAGAGCAGGTTGTTCTGCCCGTCCTTGGTAGCCACCATGACCTTGCTCGAGTTGCTGTAGACCTCTTGCATGGTTTCCAGGTACAGACGCTGACGGGTGATGTCCGGCGCCTTGCGATACTCGGTCACCAGCTTGCTGAAGCGGTCTGCCTCACCCTTGGCGCGAGCGATCACTTCATCGCGGTAACCGTTGGCGTCCTCGATGATGCGCTGGGCCTGACCACGGGCTTCTGGCACCACGCCATTGGCGTAGGACTCGGCCTGGTTGCGGGCACGCTGTTCATCTTCGCGCGCACGGATCACGTCGTCGAAGGCTTCCTGCACTTCACGCGGGGCTGCCGCGCTCTGTACGTTGACCTGGGTGACGGTGATACCGGTACGGTAGTTGTCGAGGAAGCGCTGCAGGCGTTCGCGGATATCCACGGCCATCTGCTCACGGCCTTCGGTAAGCACCTGGTCCATGGAGGTGGAACCCACCACATGGCGCAGGGCACTGTCGGTCGCATGCTGCAGGCTCACCTCTGGCTGGTCGACGTTGAGCACGAAGTCCTGCAGGTTGGTGATCTTGTACTGGACGGTCAGCGGTACCTCGACGATGTTCTCGTCTTCGGTCAGCATCTGCCCCTGCTTGGTGTAGGCACGCTCACGCGTGACGTTTTCCATGTACTTGCGATCGATGGGCGGGAAGTAGATGTTCAGGCCGGGACCGACCGTCTCATAGTACTTGCCGAAGCGCAGCACTACGGCCTGCTCCTGCTCGTCGACCACGTACACGGCGCTGTACAGCCAGATGGCAGCCAACACCGCCAGGCCGATGCCCAGCAGGCCGTAGCCGCCACCCTTGCCGACATTGCGGTCACCGCCGCCACGTTTCTTGCCGCTGCCGAACATGCCGTTCAGGCTGTCCTGCAGTTTGCGGAAGGCCTCGTCCAGATCCGGCGGGCCTTTTTTATCGCCACCACCGCCGCCGCCACCACGGCGACCGCCCCAGGGATCCTGATTGTTCGAGTTGCCACCCGGCTCGTTCCAAGCCATAGCGCTCTCCATCTGATAAAGCAAAGACGCGCCCACGGCGCGCCGTCCAATGCTACAGAATGCCTGTCACTGCTGCCCGGCGACCTCGTCGAGCATTTATTGCAAAGTGTGTTGCTCGACAAACATTTGCGGCTCCATGCCTTCGCGGCTGACCAGACGATTCAACTCGACCTTGGGCAGTCGCACGCTCAGCAGGCTGCGCCCTTCTTCATCATGCTCTTCACTCTGCACGGCACCCAGGGCAAAGAATTGCGCGCGCAAGCGGGCAAAACGCTGCTCCAGGCACAGGGTACCGACAAACAGATCATCCCCCAGCAACTCGGCAATCGCCTGGCCAACCAGCTCCAGGCCACGCCCATCGCGTGCCGATACCCAGACCCGCTCCGGCTTGCCATCGGCATCGCGCTGGATCTGCGGCTCGACATCTTCGAGCAGGTCGAGTTTGTTATAGACCTCAAGGATCGGCAAGCCTTCGGCACCGATCTCGCCCAATACCGCCAACACCTGCTCGATCTGCTCCATGCGGTCGGGCTCATGCGCGTCGATCACATGCAGCAGCAGGTCAGAGTTGCTCGACTCTTCGAGCGTAGCCCGAAAAGCCTCGACCAGCTTGTGCGGCAGGTGACGAATGAAGCCGACAGTGTCGGCCAGCACGATCGGCCCAAGGTCGTTCAGCTCGAGCCGGCGCAAGGTCGGGTCGAGGGTGGCGAAGAGCTGGTCGGCGGCGTAGACCTCGGATTGGGTCAGGGCGTTGAACAGGGTGGACTTGCCGGCGTTGGTGTAACCCACCAGCGAAACCGACGGGATATCGGCGCGGCGCCGGCCGCGACGGGCCTGCTCGCGCTGGCTGCGCACCTTCTCAAGGCGTGCCTTGATCTGACGCAGGCGTACCCGCAGCAGGCGGCGGTCGGTTTCAAGCTGTGTTTCACCCGGGCCGCGCAGGCCGATACCGCCTTTTTGCCGCTCAAGGTGAGTCCAGCCGCGTACCAGTCGCGTGCTCATGTGCTCGAGCTGGGCCAGTTCGACCTGCAGCTTGCCTTCATGGGTACGCGCCCGCTGGGCGAAGATATCGAGAATCAGCCCGGTGCGATCAAGCACGCGACACTCGAAGACACGTTCGAGGTTGCGTTCCTGGCTGGGCGTGAGGGTGTGATTGAAAATCACCAGATCGACCTCATCGGCTTTGACTTGGTCGCGTAGTTCTTCGACCTTGCCGCTACCAATCAGGTATTTGGCCGTAGGCTGATGCCGTGTAATGGTCACCAGCGAGACGATGTCCGCCCCGGCCGACAATGCCAACTCCTGAAACTCCTGCGGGTCTTCGCGCGCCTCAGGGTTCTGACCTTCCAAGTGAACGAGCAACGCCCGTTCACCACCACCGTGGCGCTCAAAGAACAATGCAGGCTCCTATCAGGCGTTGCCTGGCTCGCTGTCACCGTGTTCGGAATCGGACGGGCTTGGCAGGCGAACCGGACGCGCAGGAACCACGGTCGAAATAGCGTGCTTGTAGACCATCTGGCTGACAGTGTTCTTCAGCAGCACGACGAACTGGTCAAAAGATTCGATCGAGCCCTGCAGCTTGATCCCGTTGACCAGGTAGATGGAAACCGGAACCTTTTCTTTTCTCAAAGTGTTCAAGTAAGGGTCTTGTAGCGAATGCCCTTTTGACATATGCCGCACTCCTGTAAGGATAAATAATAGAAAATCAAGAAAATCGATAAATTAGGCCGCCCCTTCGCAAGAATAGACGGCAATTAGCAGGGACTCAGCTCAATATGGAGACGCTTCCCAGGTATTTCAAGGTGCGGGACAGATTGTCGCAGGCGAGGCTGTCAAGCCAGTGCACGTCAGACCAACCGCGCAACCAGGTGAACTGCCGCTTGGCCAGCTGGCGAGTGGCAATGATACCGCGTTCTCGCATCTCATTCTCACTAAGCCTGCCGTCGAGGTAGTCCCAGACTTGCCTGTACCCCACTGCCCGTATAGACGGCAACCCGGCGTGCAAGTCACTTCTGGCTCGCAGCGATCGGACCTCGTCGATGAAGCCCTGTTCCAACATCTGCGAAAATCGTAACGCAATTCGCTGATGCAAAATGTGACGATCTGTAGGAGCGATCGCCAAACTCGCGACAGTATAGGGCAAATGTCCGCCAGCGCCTGCGTCTGCGCCGCGACTTTCCGCGAATTGACGCTGGCGATGAGCCGTCATGCTCTCGCCGCTCACCCGGTAAACCTCAAGTGCACGGATCAGCCGCTGGGGGTCATTCGGATGGATGCGCGCCGCCGACTCAGGGTCCACTTCGGCCAACTGGCGGTGCAGCTCGACCAGGCCTAGCGCGCGGGCCTGTGCTTCGAGTTCGGCACGCACGCTGGCGTCGGCCGGCGGCATGTCAGCCAAGCCATCGATCAAGGCCTTGTAATACAGCATGGTGCCACCCACCAGCAGCGGGATCTTGCCCCGTGCGGTGATTTCCGCCATGGCTTGCAAGGCATCGGTGCAAAAGTGCGCGGCAGAATAGCTTTCGGCCGGGTCGAGAATGTCGATCAGCCGGTGCGGGTGCGCTGCCAGCAGTTCCTTGGAAGGCTTGGCGGTACCGATGTCCATGCCACGGTAGACCAGCGCCGAGTCGACACTGATCAACTCGCACGGCAGGACCTTGGTCAGCTCGATGGCAAGGTCAGTCTTGCCAGCCGCCGTCGGGCCCATGAGAAATATCGCTGGGGGCTTGCCGCTCATGTCATCGACCGCGCAGGAAAAGTTTGTCCAGGTCGTCCAGGCCCATTTGGGTCCAGGTCGGTCGGCCGTGGTTGCACTGGCCGCTGCGCTCGGTGTTTTCCATGTCGCGCAGCAGTGCGTTCATTTCGGGGATGGCCAGGCGCCGGTTGGCGCGCACGGCGCCGTGGCAGGCCATGGTGCCGAGCAGTTCGTTGAGGTGCGCCTGAATGCGGTCGCTGGTGCCGTATTCCATCAGGTCGGCTAGCACATCCTGCACCAGGCGGTTGGCCTCGGCTTGCTTGAGCAACGCCGGGATCTGCCGGATCGCCAGGGTCTCGGGGCCCAGCCGTTGCAACTCGAAGCCCAGGCGCTGGAACCATTGGGCGTGCTCTTCGGCACAGTCGGCTTCGCGCTGGCTCAAGGCCAACGACTCAGGCACCAGCAGCGGCTGACCGCTCAGGCCTTCGCTGGCCATGGCCACCTTGAGCCGCTCGTACATGATCCGCTCATGCGCGGCGTGCATGTCCACCAACACCAGGCCGACAGCGTTCTCGGCCAAGATGTAGATGCCCTTGAGCTGAGCCAGGGCATAACCCAGCGGTGGAATGTCACCCTGGCTTTCCGGCAGCGACGAAGGTGCAGCCGCGACATCGCTCAGCGGCTTGTAGAACTCGCGATACACCGCCTGCGACTCAGCCGCCGGCAACGGCTGCGACGGACGCGGGCTGTACTGGGACTGATAGCCCGAGCCACTGCCGCCATTGGAAATCGAGAACTGCGGTGCACGAGGCTGCTCAAGCACCGGCGAGGCCAGGCGCATCTCGCCTTGAGGGCCAAACTCACCGGCCTGCTGGCCACTGGGGCGGACGATGTCGGCAGCCGCCGCGGGCGCAGCCAGTTGATCCTCGGGGCGCACGTCGGCCAGGGCGCGGTGCAAGGTGCCATACAGGAAGTCATGCACCGAACGCCCTTCACGGAAGCGCACTTCGTGCTTGGTCGGGTGCACGTTGACGTCCACGCCGTTGGGCTCGAGTTCGAGGAACAGCACAAAGGTCGGGTGCCGGCCATTGAACAGCACGTCTCGGTACGCCTGGCGCACAGCGTGGGCGACCAGCTTGTCGCGCACTGCCCGGCCATTGACGAAGAAGTACTGCAGGTCGGCCTGGCTCCGCGAGAAGGTCGGCAGCCCCACCCAGCCCCACAAACGCAGGCCGTTGCGCTCGACATCGATGGGCAGCGCTTGCTCCATGAAGCCCGGCCCGCAGATGGCGCCGACGCGCCGCGCACGTGCGGTTTCATCGTGGGCCTCGTGCAGGCTGAGGATGCTCTTGCCGTTATGGCGCAGGTGGAAGCCGACATCGAAGCGGGCCAGGGCCAGGCGACGGATGACTTCCTGCAGGTGATCGAATTCGGTTTTCTCGGCCTTGAGGAATTTGCGCCGGGCCGGGGTATTGAAGAACAGGTCACGCACTTCGACCGAGGTACCCACCGGGTGAGCTGCCGGTTGCACGCGCGGGGTCATGTCGCGGCCTTCGGTCTCGACCTGCCAGGCTTCGCTGGCATTGGCCGTGCGCGACGTCAGGGTCAGGCGCGCCACCGAGCTGATCGAGGCCAGGGCCTCACCGCGGAAACCCAGGCTCAGTACACCCTCGAGGTCTTCCAGTTCACGGATCTTGCTGGTGGCGTGACGGGCCAGCGCCAGCGGCAGGTCATCGGCAGAAATCCCGCCGCCATCGTCGCGTACCCGCAGCAGCTTGACACCACCTTGCTCGACTTCGACATCGATGCGCCGGGCACCGGAGTCGAGGCTGTTTTCCAGCAACTCCTTGGCCACGGAGGCCGGGCGCTCGACCACCTCCCCCGCGGCAATCTGGTTAGCCAGCCGCGGGCTGAGCAGCTGGATGCGTGAACCACCACTCATTGCTGCGAAGCCAGGGTAGTGGCCGGCACGTCCAGACGCTGGCCGACTTTCAGCTCATCGGTCTTGAGGCTGTTAGTGCTGCGCAGGCTGGCCACGCTGACCTGATAGCGCACCGCGAGCATGGCCAGGGTCTCACCTGGGCGCACGGTGTGTTCACGTGGGCCGGCTGCGATCTTGCCGGTGTCGCGCAGCCAGGCAATGTAAGTGCCCGGCGGTGGGTTTTGCTGGAAGAACTGGCGCACGCCGGTATGGATCGAGCGGGCCAGGGCCTGCTGATGGCTGCGGGTAGCCAGCTTGGCGGCTTCGTTGGCGTTGGAGATAAACCCGGTTTCAACGAGAATCGACGGGATATCCGGCGACTTGAGCACCATGAAGCCTGCCTGCTCCACACGCTGCTTGTGCAGCGAGGTGATGCGGCCCATGTTGCCCAGTACCTTCTGGCCCACATTGAGGCTGGAGCTGAGCGTGGCGGTCATCGACAGGTCGAGCAACACGCCCGCGAGCATGCGGTCCTTGTCGTCGAGGCTGACGTTGCCGGCGCCGCCGATCAGGTCGGAGCGGTTTTCCGTGTCGGCCAGCCAGCGTGCGGTCTCGGACGTGGCGCCACGGTCGGACAATGCAAAGACCGAGGCACCAAAGGCGGCCTTGGACGGCGCGGCGTCGGCGTGGATCGAGACGAACAGGTCGGCACCCTTCTTACGGGCGATTTCGGTGCGTTTGCGCAGCGGGATGAAGTAGTCACCGGTGCGGGTCAGCTCGGCGCGGAAGCCTTTCTCGCTGTTGATCTGGCGCTGCAACTCCTGAGCGATCTGCAGGACGATGTCTTTTTCATGCTGGCCGCGCGAGCCGGAAGCGCCCGGGTCCTCGCCGCCGTGGCCGGCGTCGATGGCGACCACGATGTCACGTTTGCCGCTGGGCACCGGTGGCAGCTTGATGGCCGGCTGGGCCGGGCTCACCGGCACCGCAGGCGTGGTCACCGGCGTTTGCACGGGCGTCGGCGGCGGGGGCGGTGTACTGGCAGCGACGGCGTCGGCTTCCTGGTCGTACAGGTCGACCACCAGGCGGTTGCCGTACTGGGCATTGGGCGCCAAGGTGAAGCTCTTGGGCGTGACCGACTTTTTCAGGTCGACCACCACGCGCAGGTCGGTAGGCGTACGCTGGGCCGAACGCACGCTGCTGATCGGCGTGTTGGACGTCGCTACGTTCAACGGCGCGGCCAGGGTCGCACCATTGATGTCGATGACCAGGCGGTCTGGCGCGCTGAGGGTGAAGACGCTGTGCTGCACGGGGCCAGACAGGTCGAAGACCAGCCGCGTGTTGTCCGGCGCGCGCCACAGGCGCATGCTCTTGACTTGAGTGACGGCCAGAGCGTCAACGGTCACCGTTGTCAGCAGCAGCCCAACGATGGCGACCAGTGCGCGTATGCGCATACCTACCCCACTTACAGTTTTAGTGTTTGCCCAGTGCAACGCACCAAGCCTCGCCGCGAGCCCCCTGCGGCGAAAGGTTCAGCGAGCGTCCGCTCGCTTGGGGGCTTATGGTAATGGTCAGGTCAGGCTTTGGCAAAACGCCCGCACCCTTTTGTGGCCACTCGAACAGGCACAGCGCATCGCCCTCGAAGTAGTCACGTATACCCATGTACTCCAGCTCCTCCGGATCGACCAGGCGATACAGGTCGAAATGGAACGCACGCACCTCACCCATCTCGTACGGTTCGACCACGGTAAAGGTCGGGCTCTTGACTGCACCAGTATGGCCCAAGCCACGGATCAGGCCACGTGAGAGCGTGGTCTTGCCCGCCCCCAGGTCACCTTCGAGAAAAATCACGCCATGACCACCGGTCACTTCGGCAAGCCGCGCACCAAACGCGACCATGGCCGCTTCATCGGCCAGAAACAGGGTTAAGCCAGACACGCAGAATGCTCCTCCAACAACTCACGAATGACCGGCGCCAGATCACTGGCTGCCAGGCCTCTACCTTTGATGCCCAGGCGCTCGCCCGCACAAGCATGCAGCCACGCCCCCAAGCAGGCGGCCTCCCAGGCCCCCAAGCCTTGAGCCAGCAGCGCCGCCAGCACGCCGGTCAACACATCGCCCAGGCCGGCGCCGGCCATGGCCGGGTGCCCACGGTCACACCGCGCCAACTGCCCGCTCGGGTCGGCCACCAGGGTACCGGCGCCCTTCAGCACGCAGACGCTGGCATAGCGGCGGGCAAGCTTGCGCGCAGCCCCTGGGCGGTCGGCTTGCACGGCCTCGGTGGAAATCCCCAGCAACCGCGCCGCCTCCCCCGGGTGCGGGGTGAGGATGCTACCGCTGGGCAGGGCCAGGGGCGTGCGCGCCAGCAGGTTCAAGGCATCGGCATCCCAGACCTGCGGTTGCTCAGCGTTGGCCACTGCCGACAACAGGCTACGGCCCCACGCCGCCTGCCCCAACCCCGGGCCGACCACCAGCACCGAGGCACGCTCCAGCACGCCCATCAGCTGATTGGCCGAACTCACGCCCAGGCACATGGCTTCCGGCAGGCGGGCCAGGCATGCGCCGACATGTTCAGGACGCGTCGCCACGCTGACCAACCCGGCACCACAGCGCAGCGCGGCTTCGGCACTCAGTAGCACCGCACCGCCCGTACCGAGGTCGCCGCCAACCACCAGCACATGGCCGAAGTCACTTTTATGGGCATGCGCAGGCCTTGCCGGCAGGTGCGCGACGGTCACGCTGCTGAGCAGTTGCGGGGCATGCGCGGGTTGTTTGGTCTGGGGCATGGGGTCAAAGGCTCCAATGTCTGGCAGAATTATACGCACCTGAGCCCGTATTGCCTGCCCATCCATGTCCGCTTGCACACTTGACCTCCCCGCCCTGGCCCAATCCATCAAGATCTGGGGCCAAGAACTCGGTTTTGCCCATGTCGGCATCGCCGGGGTGGACCTTGGCGAGCACGAAAAGCACCTGCAGCGCTGGCTAGAAGCCGGCTATCAGGGCGAGATGGAATACCTGGCCGCTCACGATGGCAAACGCGCACACCCCGACCAGTTGATCCCCGGCACGGTAAGGGTGGTCTCGCTGCGCATGGATTACTTGCCCGGCGACACGCAGATGGCGCAACGCTTGGCCCAGCCGGAAAAGGCCTACGTATCGCGTTACGCCCTTGGCCGCGACTACCACAAGCTGGTGCGCAAGCGCGTGCAGCACCTGGCCGATCGCATCCAGGAAGCCATCGGCCCGTTTGGCTACCGGGCCTTCGTCGACAGCGCCCCGGTGCTGGAAAAGGCGATTGCCGAGCAAGCCGGGTTGGGCTGGATCGGCAAGAACACCCTGCTGCTCAACCGCAAGGCCGGCAGCTACTTCTTTTTGGCCGAGCTGTTCGTCGACCTGCCGTTGCCGGTTGACGACGCGCACACCAGCGAGCACTGCGGGCGTTGCGAGGCGTGCCTGGACATCTGCCCGACCAAGGCCTTCGTCGGGCCTTATGTGCTGGATGCCCGACGCTGTATTTCCTACCTGACCATCGAACTCAAGGGGGCGATCCCCGTCGAGTTGCGCTCGATGATGGGCAATCGGGTGTTTGGTTGCGACGACTGCCAGATCGTCTGCCCATGGAACCGCTTTGCCCGGCCCACGCAGGAGCAGGACTTCCAGCCACGCCATGGGTTGGAAAATGCCGAGCTGGCCGAGATGTTCTTGTGGGACGAAAAGACCTTCCTGCGCAAGACCGAAGGCGGGCCATTGCGGCGCGCGGGTTATGAGCGCTGGTTGCGCAACCTGGCCGTGGGGTTGGGCAATGCGCCTTCGACGATCCCGGTGATCGAGGCCCTGAAGGCACGCCGCGAGGATGCCTCGGCGCTGGTGCGCGAGCATGTGGAGTGGGCGCTGGCGCGACACAGGCAGGCATAGGCAGTGTTGAGTCTGGCAGGGTTCGCCGTGCGATGTTCAGCGCCTGTGAAATCGAGCGCCGCCCGCGCGGCGCTTCGCGGGGCAAGCCCGCTCCCACATTTATTTTCGGGTTTGTACAACACGATATTGAGGTGGGCACCAAGGGGGCGCGCGCCAATGCCTCAGGAATAACTGGCCCGAAACAAATGTGGGAGCGGGCTTGCCCCGCGAAGCGCCGCGCGGGCGGCGCTCGATCTCATAGGCGCAAAAAGGCTCGAGGCGAATACTACTGCTGGTCGTTGTAGTGGAACTTGGGCATTTCCCAGTGGAACCGGATCGCCAGCAAGCGCAGCAGAAACCCGCCGAACAAGGTCAGCAACATGGCCTGCTCCGCTGGCAACTGGAAGTGCACACAACCTAGATAGAACCACGCCGCCGCGAACGACACACTGGCATACAGCTCGCGACGGAACACCAGCGGGATGTCGTTACAGAAGATATCGCGCAAGATCCCCCCAAATACCCCGGTGATCACGCCGCTGATCGACGCCACCAGCATGCCCTGC
The DNA here is from genome assembly GCF_047159675.1 of Pseudomonas sp. NGC7. Classification (NCBI taxonomy): domain Bacteria; kingdom Pseudomonadati; phylum Pseudomonadota; class Gammaproteobacteria; order Pseudomonadales; family Pseudomonadaceae; genus Pseudomonas; species Pseudomonas sp. NGC7. The sequence goes on from NZ_BAAFZY010000001.1 coordinate 5,638,976, forward strand.
CCCATCTCCAGCGCCGTCATGCAACCGATCAAGGTAAAGGCCACCAACCCCAGGGCGTCTAGCACCAGGAACATCGAGCGCAAGCGGCGCATCATGGGGGCGATGAAAATCGTCAGCAGTGCCGCGCAACTGGTCAGCACCAGGTACTCAGGGTGCTTGACCCAGGTCAGCGGGTAATGCCCGAGCAGCACGTCGCGCACCGAGCCGCCACCCAGGGCCGTGACGCAGGCAATCAGCACCACGCCGAACCAGTCCATGCCGCGGCGGCCGGCAGACAACGCGCCGGTCATGGCTTCAGCGGTGATGGCAATGAGGTAGAGCATCAACAACATGGTGCGAGTCCGTGCGAGAAAGGCGCGCAGTCTAACCAGTTGCCCAGGGCACCAAAAGAGGGCACAGACACAATATCTGCGCCCTCACGCTTCACACCTTGATGAAGTGCTCGCGGTAATGGCGCAGTTCGGCAATCGACTCGCGGATATCGTCCAGCGCCAGGTGGGTGCCGCCCTTCTTGAAACTGTCGCGCACATTCGGCGCCCAGCGTGCGGCCAGCTCTTTAAGGGTCGAGACGTCGAGGTTGCGGTAGTGGAAGTAGTTTTCCAGGTTGCGCATGTGGCGATACAGGAACCGGCGGTCCTGGCAGATGCTGTTGCCGCAGATCGGCGACTTGCCCTTGGGCACCCATTGCTCGAGGAAGGCGATGGTCTGGGCCTCGGCCTCGGCCATGCTGACTTTGCTCTCGCGCACACGCTGGGTCAGGCCCGAGCCGCCGTGGGTACGGGTATTCCATTCGTCCATGCGCGCCAGCACTTCGTCACTGTGGTGAATGGCGATCACCGGGCCTTCGGCCAGGGTGTTCAGATCGCTGTCGGTGACAATCGTGGCCATCTCGATGATGACGTCGCTGTCCGGATCCAGGCCGGTCATTTCCAGGTCGATCCAGATCAGGTTCTGTGGGTTTTGCATGCAGGGGCTCCTCGTATAGGCCGTCATAGTAGCCTAGCGAGTGCGGCGGGCGCATGTGCGGCGCACCGTGCAAAGGTAAGCAGAATGGTCGGGCGCCCGGCGTGCTAAACTGCCTGCCGTTTTCAATCTGTCCCAGCACGGAATCTTCATGGCCAAACGCCAGCTCAATCGTCGCCAAAACTGGCGTATCGAAAAAATCCAGAACGAGCGCGCCGCTCGCGCCGCCAAACGCGAGCAGCACACGCTGCAGGAGCTGGAAGGCGGCGACCTGGGGCCAGAGCAACTGGGCCTGGTGATCGCGCACTTTGGCGTGCAGGTCGAAGTCGAGGCCCAGGACGGCGACGTGGCTGGGCAGATCTTCCGCTGCCACCTGCGGGCCAACCTGCCTGCGCTGGTCACCGGCGACCGCGTGGTCTGGCGGGCGGGCAACCAGGGCATCGGCGTTATCGTCGCGCAGATGCCGCGCAGCACCGAGCTGTGCCGGCCAAACAACCACGGCCAGCTCAAGCCGGTGGCGGCCAACGTCGACCTGATCGTGATCGTCTTCGCGCCAGCCCCCGAGCCCCACCCGAACCTGATCGACCGCTACCTGGTAGCCGCCGAACACGCCGGCATCCGCCCGTTGCTGCTGCTGAACAAGGCCGACCTGATCAACGACGAGAACGCCCCGGCGTTGCAGGCGCTGCTCGAGGTCTACCGCGAACTCGGCTACCCGCTGCTGGAGGTTTCGGCCCACCAGGGTGACGGCATGCAACGCCTGCAGCAGATGCTGGACGGGCACATCAGCGTGTTCGTCGGCCAGTCGGGCGTGGGCAAGTCGTCGCTGGTCAACAGCCTGCTGCCCGCTGCCGACACCCGCGTCGGCGACCTGTCCGAATGGTCGGGCCAAGGCACGCACACCACCACCACCGCGCGCCTGTACCATTTCCCCAACGGCGGCGACTTGATCGACTCGCCGGGTATTCGCGAGTTCGGCCTGGGCCATGTCAGCCGCGATGACGTGGAAGGGGGCTTCATCGAGTTCCGCGACCTGTTCGGCACCTGCCGCTTCCGCGACTGCAAGCATGACCGCGAGCCGGGCTGTGCGTTGCTCAAGGCGCTGGACGAAGGCCGGATCAAGCAGCAACGCATGAACAGCTACCGCTCGATCATCGCCAGCCTGCCGGAAGACAGCTACTAACCCGCCTGATTTGTAGGAAATATTACCGGAGCGCGTAAGACCGCTCCGGTTTTAGCGTCATCTATTGCCCCTTCTCCTGCTTTCGCTGATGGTCATGGCTTCTATCAGGGAGGGCAACCGCCATGCCGGTTCTTATCAGCTACCGCCACGAAGAGCGGCTCGACGCGTTCATCCTCAATGAGCGCCTGCTGCTCGAAGGCATCCCCACCCAGCTGGTGCAATACGACAGCGATGGTCAGACCCGCGATGACCTCTATGGCAGTTTCTGCCAGCAGATGAGCGATGCCACCCATTGGGTCGGCGTGTTGCCGGCCAGCGTCGGTGAACAATGGTGGACTGCCTGGCTGCTGGGGGCCGCGGCAATGGGCTGCCGCCGGGTGAGTTTCTATTGCAAAGTGCCAGGCACACTGCCTGAGTGCCTAGGCAGATGGCCGATCATGCGCGAGCGCCCGCACATCGACCTGTTCGTGCGTGCGTATCACGATGAGCGCACGTTCGAGCGGGCCATGTCATTGCCGCCAGGGCGAGGGTTAGGGGCTGACCGGGATAATGCCGACTACTTTCATGCCGACCTCAAGGCCAAGATCCGCCGGGGGTTCTGAATGCATTGGGGCCGCTCTGCGGCCCCAGTCACTTACTGCTCCTTGGCTTCATCCATCTTCAACGTGCCATCCTCGAAGATGTTCAGCTTCTGACGCAGCTCGCGTGGCTGCATCGGCGCTTGCTCAGCGCCCGGCACAGCGGGGGCCGAAGAAGCCCCTGGCGCTGCGCCGGCAGGCGGTGCTGGCTGGGCCGGAGGCGTTTCGGGCGCAGCCTGCTCACCTTCGATGTCACGCTGGGCCTTCTTGGTCAGCACGATGATGTCGATACGCCGATTGACCGGGTTGAACGGGTTCTTGCGGTCGAACAACGACGACGACGCATAACCCACCACCCGGGCCACTTGCCCATCCGGATAGCCCCCGGCAACCAGCGCACGCCGCGCCGCGTTGGCACGGTTGGCCGACAACTCCCAGTTGCCGAACTCACCAGTGCCGGCGAACGGCTTGGCATCGGTGTGGCCGCTGACGCTGATCTTGTTCGGCACCGCCTTGATGGTGTCGGCCATGGCCAGCAGGATGTCTTCGAAATACGGCTGCAAACGCGCACTGCCGAGGTCGAACATCGGCCGGTTCTCGGCATCCATGATCTGGATACGCAAGCCGTCCTGGGTGATCTCGAACAGGATCTGGTCCTTGAACTTCTGCAGTTGCGGGTTTTCTTCGACCTTGTTCTGCAGTTCCTGCAGCAACAGCTCAAGGCGCTCGCGCTCGACCTGTTCGGCCATGGTCTCGACCTGGTCCTTGTTCAGCTGAACCGTGGACTCCTGCGTCGGCTCGGTCTTCACCTCAGGGTTGATGGTCTTTTCCGGCGCCATCTCGGGCGAGCCGCCCAGGTCGATCACGTAGGGCGTGCCACTCTCGGAGAAGCCGATCGGGTCCTGGAAGTAACCGGCAATGGCGATTTTCTGCTCGGGGGTGGCTGTGGATAACAGCCACAGCACCAGGAAAAACGCCATCATCGCCGTGGCGAAGTCGGCAAAGGCGATTTTCCAGGCGCCGCCATGATGGCCGCCGCCGAAGCGCTTGACGCGCTTGATGATGATCGGCTGATTGTTTTCCATGACTCAGCGACCGCGAACCGCTTGTTCCAGCTCGGCAAAACTTGGGCGGTGTTTCGGGTAGAGCACCTTGCGCCCGAACTCCACAGCCAGGGACGGCGGCATGCCCGAGGCCGACGCGACCAGCGAGGCCTTGATCGACTCATAAAGGTTGAGCTCTTCCTTGGCATCGTGCTCGAGGCACTTGGCCAAGGGGCCGAAGAAGCCATAGGCCGCCAAGATACCGAAGAACGTACCGACCAGCGCCGCACCGACGTGCATGCCGATGGCCGCCTGGTCGCCGTCGCCCAGCGAGGCCATGGTCACCACGATACCCAGTACCGCCGCAACGATACCGAAGCCGGGCATGCCGTCGGCAATGCCGGTCACCGCATGGGAGGGGTGTTCGAGCTCTTCCTTCATGCTCAGCAGCTCCATGTCGAACAAGCCTTCGAGCTCGTGCGGGGCCATGTTGCCGGTGGACATGATGCGCAAGTAGTCGCAGACGAACGCCGTCATGCGCTCATCCGCCAGCACGGTGGGGTACTTGGCGAAGATCGGGCTGGCTGCGGCGTCCTCGATATCACTCTCGATGGCCATCATGCCTTCACGACGGCTCTTGTTGAGGATCTCGTACACCAGGCCCAGCACTTCCAGGTAGAAGGCATGGGAGAAGCGCGACCCGAACATCTTCATCGACTTCTTGATGACGTGCATGGTCATGTGGCCAGGGTTGGCCTGCAAGAATGCACCGAAGGCCGCACCGCCGATGATCAGTACTTCGAACGGCTGGATCAGCGCCGCAATCTTGCCGTGGGAGAGCACGTATCCGCCGAGCACGCTCGCGAATACGACGATGATGCCGATAATTTTAGCCATAGGTTCAAAGCACTTGCTGTCGTGGTCGGGGTATGAGACTGGGAGCTTTAAAACTCTTCTTCTACTTATCGGCAGAACTGCGCCAGACTATAGCCACTCAAAGCGAAAAGCCAGTTCGGACTGATGTCAAAATGCCAATTGAAACCAAGGTGCCCGCTCAGCCGCCGCGTACGTTAGAGGCTTGGGTAAAGCTGCTGGAGAGTGTCCGCATCCCCGTGCCGAAGCACAGTCACGACCGGGTAATCGCTGCCATCAATGACAGCCGCCGCTCGCTGCGCGATATCGCCGAACTGATGCAGGACAGCCCGGCATTGGTGCTTTCCGTGCTGCGTGAGGCCAATCACCCGACCAACGCCAGCCAGGCCGAGCCTGCCGAGAGCCTGGAAATCGCCCTTAACCGGCTGGGCCTTGCCCGCACCGAGCAGTTGCTCAAGCGCCTGCCCTCCGTGCCCGTCGAAGAAATCCCGCCAGTGCTCAGCCAGTTCCAGCTGATCAGCCAGCACGCTTCGCAGCAGGCCAGCGGCCTGTTCGCCAGCCGACTGGCACGGCTGTGGCAGGAAATTCACTGGGGCAGCCTGCTGTTCCTGTCACCCCTGTGGCCGCTGGCACTGGCCTACCCCAAGCTGCTCGACACCTGGGAGCTGCGGGTTATCCACAAGGGCGAGGACGCCGCCCAGGTAGAAGAAGAGCTGTTTGGCGTGCGCATCATGGCGCTGTGCCGGACCATGGCGGAATACTGGCGCCTGCCGCAGTGGGTAACCCAGGGTTACCGCCTGCTGCTGGAAGAACGCGAACAACTGGCCCAGGTGCTGAGTATCGCCCGAGACGAAGACCTGCTCAGCCAGCAACACCGCCTGGATGCCGAGCCGGGCCTGCGCCGCTGGTTCAACCAGCCGGCCAACACCGTGCTGCTGGCCAACAACCTTGCGCTGGCGGCGCAGGTGGGCTGGGACAACCCGCACCTGCTGCGTTGGCAGCTGCTGACTGCGCTCTACCTGCAAACCTCGCTGGAAGACGTGCAGCAGCAAGTGCACCAGCAGGCCGCGGCCAGCGCCCGCCGCCACGCCAGGCATGCCCTGTTCCACCCGGCGGAAGCACTGATCTGGCCCTGGCACCAGCGCCGCCCGCACCCGGACATGCTGGCCCCACCGCCGCCCAGTAGCGACGACCTGGCGCGCTGGCGCAAGCTGTGCCAGGACCTGTTGGCCCAGCCCAGCCCGTTCACCAATACCGTGCACCTGGCCACCCAGGCCCGCGAAGCCCTACTGGCCTGCGGCATGCAACGCATCCTGCTGCTGAGCCTGGACAAGGCCAGCGACTACCTGCGCGTGCAACAGACCGCCGGCTTGCCTAAAGAAGCCGGAGCCCTGGCCCTGCAGGTGCCGCAAAACAAACTGCTGCAAAAGCTGATGGCCCAGGCCGGACAGTTGCGCATCACGCCGGAAAACCACAGCCAGTTCTCGGCCCTGCTGCCCGCCCCGCTGCGTGCCCTGTTCCGCAGCGAGCACGTGCTGCTGCGCTCGCTGGCGGTAAACGATCAGGTGCTGATGCTGATGGTGGCCGACCAGGGCTGCCGGCCATTGGCTGATATCAGCGTGCAAGCCTTTGGTAAAACCGCGCAATGCATCGAGCGCGCGCTGTCGGTGTTTGCCAACCGCAAGGGCTGAGCCTTGCGCTACAATCGCCCCTCTTTCCACACTGGAGACCGTGGATGACTGACTTTTCCGGCCTGCCCCTGGTGATCGAAGCCGCAGACCTGCTGCCGCGCCTGGATTCGCCACAGCTGATCCTGGTCGACCTGAGCAGCGCCAACCGCTATGTCAGCGGCCATATCCCCGGCGCACGCTTCGTCGAGGGCAAGCGCACCCAGCTGGGCCAGCCTCCTGCGCCCGGCCTGCTGCCGGCCTTGGGCGATCTGGAAAAACTGTTCAGCGAACTCGGCCACCGCGACGACGCCGTGTATGTGGTGTATGACGATGAAGGCGGCGGCTGGGCCGGGCGCTTCATCTGGTTGCTCGACGTGATCGGCCACAAGGCTTACCACTACCTCAATGGTGGTATCCAGGCCTGGCCGGCCGACACGCTGGTGACCGACGTACCGGCACCGGCCAACACGCCCGTACGCTTGCACGTGCATGTCGAGCCAACCGCCACCCGCGAATACCTGCAAAGCCGCCTGGGCGCCGATGACCTGGTCATCTGGGACGCCCGCGGCCCGCAGGAATACAGCGGCGAGAAGGTTCTGGCGGCCAAAGGCGGTCATATTCCCGGCGCGATCAACTTCGAGTGGACCGCCGGCATGGACCTCAATGACCACCTGCGCATCCGCCAGGACATCGCCGACGTCCTCGAAAAGCTGGGCATCACCCCCGACAAGGAAGTGATCACCCACTGCCAGACCCACCGCCGCTCCGGTTTCACCTACCTGGTGGCCAAATCCCTCGGCTACCCACGCGTCAAGGCCTACGCCGGCTCGTGGAGCGAATGGGGCAACCACCCGGACACGCCTGTAGAAGTCTAAGGAACCTGCATGAAATCCCGTTTGTTCATCATCAGCCAGTACCTGCTGCCGCACCACCTGCTGTCGCGGCTGGCCGGCTGCATTGCCGAGTGCCGTGCACGCTGGTTCAAAAATGCCTTCACCGCCTGGTTTGCCAAGCGCTACCAGGTGAACATGTCCGAGGCCCTGGTCGAAGACCTGAGCGCTTACGAACACTTCAACGCCTTCTTCACCCGTGCCCTGAAGCCCGGCGCCCGTCCGCTGGACGAAACGCCCGGTGCCATCCTGTGCCCGGCCGACGGCGCGGTCAGCCAGCTTGGCCCGATCGAACACGGCCGCATCTTCCAGGCCAAGGGCCACGGCTTCAGCGCGCAAGAGCTGCTGGGCGGCGATCCAGCCATGGCTGCGCCGTTCATGGGCGGTGAGTTTGCCACCATCTACCTGTCGCCGAAGGACTACCACCGTGTGCACATGCCGCTGGCCGGCACCCTGCGCGAGATGGTGTACGTGCCGGGCCGCCTGTTCTCGGTGAACCAGACCACTGCAGAAAACGTCCCCGAGCTGTTTGCCCGTAACGAGCGTGTGGTGTGCCTGTTCGACACCGAGCGTGGGCCGATGGCCGTGGTGCTGGTAGGTGCGATGATCGTCGCCTCGATCGAGACGGTCTGGGCCGGTTTGGTAACCCCGCCCAAGCGTGAGCTGAAGACCTTCCGTTACGACGAAGGCAGCCGCGCGCCGATCCACTTGGAAAAAGGCGCCGAGCTGGGCCGCTTCAAACTGGGTTCGACCGCCATCGTGCTGTTCGGGCCAGAGCAGGTGAAGTGGGCAGAAAGCCTGGGTGCCGGTTCGGCGGTGCGCATGGGGCAGCTACTGGCAGCGCCTGCCGAAGCCTGAGGCCAGCAAGTACACATGCCCCTGTAGGAGCAGCCTTGTGCTGCGAAGAGGCCAGCGAAGACAGCTAAATCTTCGCCGCTTCACCGGCCTCTTCGCAGCGCAAGGCTGCTCCTACAGGGATCAGGGCTGCAAAGCAGCCCCAAAACTCGAATCAGCCGCGCGCGTCGCGGTCACGCAGCCCCAGCAGGTACAGCACACCGTCCAGCCCCAGGGTCGAAATCGCCTGCTTGGCCGATTGACGTACCAGCGGCTTGGCACGGAACGCCACGCCCAGGCCTGCCAACGACAGCATCGGCAGGTCATTGGCACCATCACCCACGGCGATGGTCTGGTCCAGTTGCAAGCCCTCTTCGCTGGCCAACTGCTGCAGCAGCTCAGCCTTGCGCTGCGCATCGACGATAGGTTCAACGGCCACGCCAGTTACCTTGCCGTCGACCACTTCCAGCTCGTTGGCGAACACGTAATCGATGCCCAGGCGCGCCTGCACCTGTCGGGCGAAGTACGTAAAGCCACCCGACAGAATCGCAGTCTTGTAGCCCAGGCGCTTGAGCTCGGCGAACAGGTTCTCGGCACCTTCAGTCAGGCGCAGCGAGGCACCGATCTCATCCAACACGCCCACGTCCAGGCCCTTGAGCAACGCCATGCGCTCTTTGAAGCTGGCGCGGAAGTCCAGCTCGCCGCGCATGGCCCGCTCAGTGATTGCAGCCACTTGCTCGCCGACTCCGGCAGCCTTGGCCAGTTCGTCAATGACCTCGGCCTCGATCAGGGTCGAGTCCATGTCGAACACCGCCAGGCGGCGGTTGCGACGGAACAAGTCGTCCTTCTGGAAGGCGATGTCGATGCTCAACGCTTCAGCCAGGGCGAAGAAGTCTGCACGCAGGGCCTGGGCATCGCTCGGCTCGCCGCGCACGGAAATCTCGACAGCCGCCTTGCCCTTCTCGGTGTCGGCATCCAGGCCCACACGGGCAGACAGTCGCTCGATGCGCTCGATGGTCAGGCCGTACTGGCTGATGACCGCGCTGACCCGTTGCAGCTGCTCTGGGGTAATCTTGCGACTGAGCAGGGTGACGATATGACGCGCCTCACCGTGGCCATCGGCCCAATGCTGGTAATCAGCCTCGGAAATCGGCGTGTAACGTGCCTGCAGATTCAGCTCATGGGCCTTGGCCTGCACGCTTTGCAGCAGGTTGGTGGCCACTTCGTTGTCCGGGATATCGACCAGAATGCCGAACGACAAGGTGCCGTGCATGACCGCCAGGCCGATGTCGAGGATGTTCACACCACCCTGCAGCAGGACGCCGGTGATGGCCGCGGTGAGACCGGGACGGTCTTCACCTGTGATGTTGATCAGGACGATTTCGCGCAAGACCGGACTCCGACTTCGATGAAAAATGCGCATTCTACCGATTTTCCGTGACCATCGGGCGCGAACGATACTTTGCCGAAAAAACCGGGGTCGCTATACTGCCCCTCACTTTTATGCCATTAAGAGCCGAGCGCTGTGAACCGGCCCACCCCCGTCAAGCCAGACAACTTCTTCCTGATGATCTATCGTGCCCTGAGTCAACGTCGCGTCCCTCTGGCGCTGCGCATCGCCTTCACCAACATTTTCCTGGTGGCGCTGGCACTGGTCATCTATGCCTGCGTGATGGGCCTGCAGTTCAAGCAGGCCATGCACGAGCAGGCGGATGCGCTCGGCCAAAGCCTGACCACGCAGACGGCCACGTCGGCCACGGAGCTGTTGGTGTCCAACGACATCCTCAGCCTCAACGTGCTGCTGGGTAACCTGGTGAAAAACCCATTGGTGGCCCATGCGGCGATCTACAGCGTGGACAACCGCATCCTTGCCGAAGCTGGCCAGCGCCCGCGCAACAGCCTGCTGGGCGAGGCCGAAGGCCTGTACCAGACCAAGATCACCTTCCAGGACGTCACCGCCGGGCAGCTGCGCATCAGCCTGGACATGGGCCAGTTCCAGCAGCCGATGCTGATCAGCCTTCAGAGCATGGGCATCCTCGCCGCCATCCTGCTGGCCCTGGCGCTGAGCCTGAGCCTGCGCCAGGCGCGCCATATCACCCTGCCGCTGCTGCAGCTGCGTGTCTGGCTACGCGACCCGCACCCCTACACCCCGGCCACCGACCGTCAGGACGAGATCGGTGACATCGCCCGCCAGTTGCACACTCGCCTGGCCCCGCCGCCGCCGCCAGAGCCAGAGCCAGAAGACGAGGACGACGAAGACACTTTCGAGCACCTGCACGAAGCCCCACCGGCCCCCAAGGCTGCCCCGCGCGCCAAGGTTGTCGCCCAGGCAGACGACGAGGACGATGAAGCCTTCGCCGGGTTGCTCGACAACGAGGACAGCGCCCCGAAGGCGGTGCCGTTCGAGTCTGACGAGCCGCAAAACAGTGCAGTGCTGGCCGTGCAGCTCGGCTCGCAAGAGCAATTGCGCCGCCTGCCGCGCACGCGCCTGACCGAGTTGCTGGAGCGCTACCGCGACTGCCTGGAGCATGCCGCCTCACTGTATGAGGGCGAAACCCACACGCTCAACGACGGCAGTACTCTGGTGCTGTTCCACAGCCGCGACTGTGGCGAGGACTACCTGACCAATGCGATCTGCTGTGGCGAGCTGCTGCGCGCACTGGGCCATGCCTTGCAGATCGAAGTCGCGGACAGCGGCATTACCCTGCAACTGCAGCTGGGCCTGGCCCTGGGTAACGACCTGCACGGGCTGGAGCTGGTCGACCTGCTGATGGCTGAAAAAGCCCAGGATGCCCTGGCACTGTCGCAGCACAGCCGCAACCTGTTGCTGGTGGAGCGTCAGATCAGCGACGACGCACTGATTCGTCAGCGCGCGCGGATCCGCCCGATTGCCAGCCCCGAAGGCGCGTGCTGCGTGGAACGGCTGATGGAGCCTTACCCGTCGATGCTGGAACGGCAACTGGCGCGGATGCACGAGCGTCGAGCCTGATTGTAGGAGCAGCCTTGTGCTGCGAAGGGACCGGCCCTAACAACAGAGATGCATTGCCAGCCCCGGCCTCTTCGCAGCGCAAGGCTGCTCCTACAGCGATCACCTAGCAGATACGAAAAAGCCCGCACATGTGCGGGCTTTTTCGTATCTGGCGGAACCATCAGAACCGATAGACTTCCATATCGGTACGGATCGGCGAAGCCATCGGGATCTTGGATTTCTCCGGCGCCTTCTTCACCTGTACCGGTGCAGCTGGCTTTTTCGGCGCTTCTTCGGCAATGGCAGGCTGATTGGCCAACGGTTTGACCGCCGTGCTCAATTGTTCAGCCAGCTTTTGCAGCAATTGCCCTTGCGCCTGCACCTGCGACGCCTCGCTGCCCTCGTGCTGCTGCTCGAGGTGAACGATGCGGTTGTCGCGCACATGGCCACGACGGTCGAGCAGACGCCATTGGGCATCGAGAATCGCCGGCTGGTCCTTGCCAGAATCCAGGCGGGTAATCGACAGCAAGACTTGCACGTCCGGGCTGAAGCCAGCGGTTGCCGGTGCCAGGACCACGCGCTGGCTGTCCAGGCGCCAGGCCAGCTGGCGAACCAGCAACTGGTCAATGTCCGACGAGAGGCTGCCCGCCCAACGACCGTCGGTCGCCGAACTCAGGCTGCCATCGGCCTGACGCTGCAGGAACGTCTCGCGTTGCAGGTAATCGGCCACCGACACCGGGCCGAGCACCACGGCCATGCCCGCGCTTTGCGACGGCTGGCCAGGATCACCGCTGTCGAGCTGGTACAAGGCAACCGGCTGATGCATGCTGCATCCGCCCAGCCCCAAAAGGCCCGTCATCAACAGCGCAAATGGAAGGCGCAGAAGTTTCATCATCCCATCCAGGCGGTCGCCACAGGCAGACCGCAGTGATACTCATGTAGATTCAATCGGGCACACGGCTACGCCGGCACCGCAGGGGCCATATCATCCGCGAAATAGCTGTCCGACTCCAGCATTTCTGCCTGGAACGGCGCTGAAATTGCCGTTCCAGACATTTCACCGGGTTACGCCGGACCTTCCACCTGCAACCCATCGACACGCTGGAAGCCGCGTGGCAGCTTGCTGCCGCGCCGGCCCCGTTCGCCCTTGTAGTGCTCCAGGTCGTCCGCTTTCAGAGATAGCGTACGCTTGCCGGCTTGCAATACAAGGGTCGCCCCTTCGGCCATCACCGCCAGGTCGGTGACAAATTCTTCACGGCTGGCCACCCGATCACCGGGCACGCCGATGATCTTGTTGCCCTTGCCTTTACCCAGTTGCGGCAAGTCGCTGACCTTGAACACCAGCAGCCGGCCCTCGGTGGTCACCGCTGCCAGCCAATCCTGCTCGCGGTTGGCCACCGGGCGTGGCGTCATCACTTTTGCCCCGTTGGGCAGGCTGAGCAGGCCCTTGCCGGCCTTGTTCTTGGCCTGCAGGTCTTCGCCCTTGACCACGAACCCGTAGCCGGCGTCCGACGCCACCACATACAGGGCGTCATCGTCAGGCAACAGCACACACTCGAAGGTTGCCCCAGGTGGCGGTGTCAGGCGGCCGGTCAGCGGCTCGCCCTGCCCCCGCGCCGACGGCAGGGTATGCGCGGCCACCGAATAGCTGCGGCCCGTAGAGTCGATCAGCACGGCAAACTGGTTGGAGCGCCCGGCAGCGGCGGCCTTGAAGCCATCGCCCGCCTTGTACGAGAGGCCGGTGGCATCGATGTCGTGGCCCTTGGCGCAACGCACCCAGCCCTTTTCCGACAGTACGACGGTGACCGGTTCGGTCGGCATCAGCTCGTTTTCCGACAGCGCCTTGGCCTCGGCACGCTCGACGATTGGCGAACGGCGGTCATCGCCATAGGTTTCGGCGTCCTTGATCAGCTCGGTGCGCACCAGCTTGCGCAGCTTGGCGTCGCTGCCGAGCAAGGCCAGCAGCTTGGCCTGCTCTTTGAGCAGTTCGTCCTGCTCGCCGCGAATCTTCATTTCTTCAAGGCGCGCCAGCTGCCGCAGGCGGGTCTCGAGGATGTAGTCGGCCTGGATTTCAGTCAGTTGGAAGCGGTCGATCAACGCCTGCTTGGGATGCTCCTCGGTGCGGATGATGTGAATCACTTCATCCAGGTTGAGGAAGGCCGTCAACAAGCCCTCAAGCAGGTGCAGGCGACGCTCAACCTTGTCCAGACGGTGTTGCAGCCGGCGACGGACGGTAGTGGTTCGGAACTCCAGCCACTCCAGCAACAGGGCGCGCAGGTTCTTCAGCTGCGGCCGGCCGTCGAGGCCGATGATGTTGACGTTGACCCGGTAGCTGCTTTCCAGGTCGGTGGTGGCGAACAAATGCTGCATCAGTTCGTCGGCATCCACGCGGTTGGAGCGCGGGATGATGACAATGCGGCACGGGTTCTCGTGGTCCGACTCATCACGCAGGTCGGCCACCATCGGCAGCTTCTTGGCCTGCATCTGGGCGGCGATCTGCTCCAGTACCTTGGCCCCGGAGACCTGGTGCGGCAGTGCGGTGACCACCACATCGCCATCTTCGACGCGATAAACGGCGCGCATGCGGATCGAACCGCGGCCGGTTTCGTAGATCTTCAGGATCTCGGCGCGCGGCGTGATGATCTCAGCTTCGGTCGGGTAGTCCGGGCCCTGAATGTGCTCGCACAGTTGCTCGATCGTGGCCTTGGGCTCGTCGAGCAAACGGACGCAGGCACTGGCCACTTCACGCAGGTTATGCGGCGGCACGTCGGTGGCCATGCCCACGGCGATACCGGTGGTGCCGTTGAGCAGGATGTTGGGCAGGCGCGCTGGCAATACCGCGGGCTCCTGCAGGGTACCGTCGAAGTTCGGCACCCAGTCCACGGTGCCTTGGCCCACTTCGTTGAGCAGCACTTCGGCGTAGCGCGACAGCCTTGCTTCGGTGTAACGCATAGCGGCGAACGACTTCGGATCGTCGGGCGCACCCCAGTTGCCCTGGCCATCGACCAGGGTGTAGCGGTAGCTGAACGGCTGCGCCATCAACACCATGGCTTCGTAGCAGGCCGAGTCGCCGTGGGGGTGGAACTTGCCGAGCACGTCGCCGACGGTACGCGCCGACTTCTTGTGCTTGGCATCGGCATCGAGCCCCAACTCGCTCATGGCGTAGACGATGCGTCGCTGCACCGGCTTCAGGCCGTCGCCGATATGCGGCAGGGCCCGGTCCATGATCACGTACATGGAGTAGTTGAGGTAGGCCTGTTCGGTGAAGTCCGCCAGCGAGCGGCGTTCGACGCCGTCGAGGCTGAGTTCCAGTGAGTCGCTCATGCGGGCCTCGTCATTTCAGGTTCTGGCGCAGCAGCATGGTGCCGCCGCGCTGGGTAAATTCAAGTTGTTTCAGGGCGCTCATGCCGAGCAGCACAGTCTGCCCGTCCAGGCCTGGCACCACGGTGGCTCGCACGTCCTGCAGGCGGATATCACCCAGCTGCAGGGTATTCAGCCGCGTGCGGTAGCCTTCGGTGCGGCCGTTTGCGGTGCTGAGCAGCACCGGGCTGCCGCGCGCAAGCGCCAGCGTGTGTGCCAAGGCCTCAGGTATCGCCACGTCGGTCGCCCCGGTGTCGAGCATGAAATGCACGGCCTGGCCATTGATCGCGCCATCCACCACGAAGTGCCCCTGGCCATTGCTCAGCAGGCGCACCTCGATAAAGCCTTCGCCACGTGAAGACTGCACCTGGGCATTAGGGTTGCGCTGGCTGTCTTCCCATTGGCCGAAGAAACGCGTAGCAAGGAACAACGCCGCCGCCCAGGCGACGATCATCAGTAGCTTGCCGGCACGCTTGCCCGGAGCCTGGCTCATGGCTTGGCGCTCCAGCCGCCGGCGGGTGCGTCAAAGCGCCAGACGATCGGGCGTGCCTCGCCATCGGCGCGCACGCCATTGTTGTTGTCCAGGCCAATCCAGGCGCCTTTGGCATCGATTACCAGGGCTTCTGCCAGGCCGTACGGCTGATCGTACCGGCGCGATTCCACCAACGCATCGGCGGCGAACGACCAGCAACGCTCGACCACGCCGCTGTCTGCGTCGCGGCGACAAATGCGGTAGGCGTTACGCTCAAGGGTGTACAGCTTGCCCTCGAACCAGGCCAGGTCGGAAAAATCACGCGACAGCGCCCGTGGGTTGGGCATCTGCGGCGGCTGCATCTCGACGCCAGCCTCGCTCAGCAGCACGCAACTGCGCCCGCAGGTCCACACCGACTGCTGACGCTCGATCGCCACCAACCCCCGGCGCTCGCGCTCGGCGGCCAGCCAGATGCGGTCACCCGCCGGGTTGATCGCCAAGCCTTCGAACAAGGCATTGAAGTTAAGCAGCATGCCACTGGCCCGCGCCTGCCGAACCATGGCCGGGTCGATCTTCAACCAGTCCGGCTCACCCTTGAGCGGGATGCGCAACACGCCAGCATGCGCCTCGCTGACCAGGTAGAGGCTACCGGCCTGGTCACAGGTGATGCCTTCGAAGTCCAGCTCGCCACCGCGCACATAGGACGCCGCCCAGTTGCGCGACTTCAGCCCCCACGGCAAGCCGCTCTCGGGTACGGGCGGCGGGGTGAAGGTCAACGGTTGTGCACGCCACACCGCGTTTTGCTGATCGAAACGATAGACCCGGTCATCGTCACGGTCGGATACACCCCACAACGCACCCCGGCACTGCACCAACCCAGACAAGTTGCCGCCGCGCATACCCTCGACGGGGTATTCGGCAGTCATCTTCAACTGCGGCCAGTCGCCCGCCACACTCGGCAAGGTAACCAGGGCAAGGCAAGCGGCGAGAAACAGCCGAATCAAACCATGACCTCGGCAAGGTTACCTTTGGTTTCCAGCCAGCTCTTGCGGTCGCCGGCGCGCTTCTTGGCCAGCAGTTTGTCCATCAGCTCGCAGGTGGCCTGCACATCGTCCAGCGTCAGCTGCACCAGGCGCCGGGTGTTCGGGTCCATGGTGGTTTCGCGCAGCTGTGGCGGGTTCATTTCACCCAGCCCCTTGAATCGCGTGACTTGCGGCTTGCCGCGCTTCTTCTCGGCTACGAGGCGATCGAGGATGCCGTCGCGTTCGGCTTCGTCCAGGGCGTAGTAAATTTCCTTGCCGAGGTCGATGCGGTACAGCGGCGGCATGGCCACGTAGACATGGCCGGCCTCCACCAGTGGGCGGAAATGCTGCACGAACAGTGCGCACAGCAGCGTGGCAATGTGCAAGCCGTCGGAGTCGGCGTCGGCGAGAATGCAGATTTTGCCGTAGCGCAGCTGCGAGAGGTCGGCAGCACCCGGGTCGACACCGATGGCCACAGCAATGTTGTGCACTTCCTGGCTGGCCAGGACTTCGCCACCGTCCACTTCCCAGGTGTTGAGGATCTTCCCGCGTAGCGGCAGGATCGCCTGGAACTCTTTATCCCGCGCCTGCTTGGCCGATCCACCGGCAGAGTCACCCTCGACCAGGAACAGCTCGGCGCGCATCGGGTCCTGGCCTGCGCAATCCGCCAGTTTGCCCGGCAGCGCCGGGCCTTGGGTGATGCGCTTGCGTTCGACCTTCTTGCTGGCCTTGAGACGACGGCCGGCGTTGCTGATGGCCAGTTCAGCCAGTTGCATGCCCAGCTCGGGGTGGGCGTTGAGCCACAGGCTGAATGCGTCCTTGACCACGCCGGAAACGAAGGCGGCCGCCTCACGGGACGACAGGCGCTCTTTGGTCTGCCCGGAGAACTGCGGCTCCTGCATCTTCATCGACAGCACGAAGGTGATGCGTTCCCAGACGTCTTCGGGCGCCAGCTTGACCCCACGGGGCAGCAAGTTGCGGAACTCGCAGAACTCGCGCATGGCATCCAGCAGGCCTTGGCGCAGGCCGTTGACATGGGTGCCGCCCTGGGCGGTGGGGATCAGGTTGACGTAGCTTTCCTGAACGCTGTCGCCGCCTTCAGGCAGCCACAGCAAGGCCCAGTCCACGGCCTCCTTGTTACCGGCCAGGCTGCCGCAGAACGGCTCGTCGGGCAGACGCAGGTACTCGCTGACCGAGTCGACCAGGTAGGAACGCAGGCCATCTTCGTAGTGCCACTCGACCTTCTCGCCGCTGCCTTTGTCCTCGAAGCTGACCAGCAGGCCCGGGCACAGCACGGCCTTGGCCTTGAGCACGTGCTTGAGGCGGCTGATGGAGAATTTCGGCGAATCGAAGTACTTCGGGTCGGGGCTGAAGTACACGCTGGTGCCGGTGTTGCGCTTGCCGACCGAGCCCACCACTTCCAGTTCGCTGGCCTTGAAGCCATCGGCGAAGGTCATCTGGTACTCGTTGCCGTCACGCTTGACGCGCACGCGCACCTGGGTCGACAGGGCGTTGACCACCGAAATACCCACGCCGTGCAGGCCACCGGAGAACTGGTAGTTCTTGTTGGAGAACTTGCCGCCGGCGTGCAGCTTGGTCAGGATCAGCTCGACCCCGGACACGCCTTCTTCGGGGTGGATGTCCACCGGCATGCCGCGGCCATCGTCGCTGACTTCCAGCGAGTGGTCGGCGTGAAGGATGACCTGCACCGAACGGGCGTGACCGGCCAGGGCTTCGTCGACACTGTTGTCGATGACTTCCTGGGCCAAGTGGTTCGGTCGGCTGGTGTCGGTGTACATGCCCGGTCGCTTGCGGACCGGATCAAGGCCCGAGAGGACTTCGATGGCGTCTGCGTTATAGGCGCTAGCGCTGGGATTGGCCATGGGGTCTCGTCGTCAGTCAGGTGAATGCAAAAGTGCTGGGTACAAAGCTCAGAGCACGGAAAAGTCGAGTGCCGCATAAGCGCCCGGGGCAATCCCGGCAAAGGCCAGCAGTGCCGGCAGGCGCTCGACAAAGCCCTGGAAGCTGTGGTCGCCACCGGCCTGGATGCGCAATGCGCACGCTCGGTAATAGCGCTCGGCGTGGCGATAATCCAAGGTTTCGTCAACGGTCTGCAACCACACTTGGTAGCGGTTGGCATCCTCGGGGGCTGGCACTTCCAGCTCGGCCAGGGCCTGCACGTGATCGTGGGTCAGCTCCCAGGCCTCATCGGTGTAGAGGTTGCGCTGGGTGCCCAGGTAGCCATCGAACAACCGGTGGGGTGCCACCGCTGGGTTGATCAGCAAGGCCTTGAGGCCGTGGCGCTCTGCCAGATAGGTGGCATAGTAGCCGCCGAGCGAACTGCCGACCAGCAAGGGCGCACCCAGTTCGGCGATGGCGCCCTGCAATTGGGCGATGGCCTGGCGTGGGTGATGGTGCAACGCCGGCACACGCAATTGGTCGGACAAGCCCAACTGCTGCATGACTGCCTCGAGCTGGCGCGCCTTCTTGGACAGCGGCGAGCTGTTGAAGCCATGGATATAGAGGATGGAACCCGACATGCTGCCCCCGGAATCTGCGGCTTCGCGCCCTTGTTGCGGGCGCAGGGACGCGCAGTGTAGCGCGTTCGCCGGGTTTTGACGCAGTGAGGGGGATTTCGCAACACTTTCTTCAGGCACTTGCGGGCATTCAAGGGGCGCTTTCCGTGTAGGAGCAGCCTTGTGCTGCGAAGAGGCCGGTGGCAAGAATCAAGATCGGCGTTTTTGCAGCTGGCCTCTTCGCAGCACAAGGCTGCTCCTACAAGAAAGATGTATTGCCTGAACCTCAATACCCCGGGCTGTCGAAGTCCAGCTTCACCTCAAAGTCCCGCGCCCGCTCCACGCCCGTTTCCAACCGCCCGTCGACATGCAAACGCATCCAGCGGTAACCCGGCTGCTCTTCGCTCACCTTGAAGTCCTCACTTTGCGCCGCGAACTGAATGCAGGTCGACGGCGTGGCCATCAAGCGCAACCCCTCGCGCAGTTCATCCCACGTCTGGTGGATATGCCCCCAGAGCAACGCCCGCACCTGTGGATAACGTTCAACGATGGCAAACAACGCCTGGGCATTGCGCAGCCCGATGGGCGCGATCCAGGCGCAGCCGATGTCCACCGGCTGATGGTGGAAGCACACCAGGCAATGGCGCTCACCGGCCTGTTTCAAGGCAGATTCCAGCGCGGCCAGTTGGTCGTCTTCCAGAAAACCGTGGGTAGCACCGTGCACGGCCGTGTTGAGCATGACAACGCGCCATGCGCCAATGTCGGTTACCGCCTGCACCAGCTCCGGCGCCACCTGCGCCATTACCTGCGCCTCGTCATGGTTACCCGGCAACCAGCGAGTGGGCACGGCAAACGGTGCGGTCAGCTCACGGAACGCCTCATAGGAGGCCACGCTGGCATCTTGGGACAGATCGCCGGTGCACAGCAGCAAATCGATGGGCGGCTGCTCGCGGCGCACTTGGGCGACCACATGGCGCAGGCTGTCACGGGTGTTCAGGCCAAGCAGGGTGCCGGCCGGGTCGGCGAACAGGTGGGCATCGGTAAGTTGCACCACATGCACGGGGCGGGTTGGGTCTAGGTGCGGCAACGGCCGTCTCCTCGAACGGATTCAGCACGAATTATGGCTGCGCAACGGTTGTGAGCAAACACCCGAAACCGACGCACATCACATTTCAGCGAACACTTGCCAGTTCATGACCGCAGGCCAGGCAGTGGCTCAGCCATTCGCCGAGGAACAGGTTGAGCTGCGCTTTTTCGTCCGGCTGGTGCATACCCGCATTCGGATAAGGGTAAATGCTGCGCAAGCGCCGGGCATGCTCAGCGCTGACCACCTCGGCCATGCGTGCATCGTGGTACACCTGCACCTCAAGGTGCGGCACCGGCAGCCACGGCAAGCTGTGCTCCTGGCGCACGTGCAGGGTGGTGGTATAAGGGCAGGCCAGCACGACATCGAGCACCAGCACACCGAGCATCTGGTCGCCCTGGGTCATGCCGATGCGACGCGAGCTCTGGGTAGTGCGCATGTCTGGTAACAAACGCATCAGCCGGGCGTAATTGGCCTCGCAGGCTGCTTGCAGCCCGACCAGGTCAACCCGATATCGCTCGCGCAGCAGGTTCACTTCCACATACCTCGAACTTCGTCTCTGTTAAGCGCCAGCCATTGCAGGCCGATGATCGTCGCGGCGTTGCAGATACGGCCATCACGCACGGCCTGCAAGGCATCCTCGAATGACCACACGCGCACGCGAATGTCTTCGCCCTCTTCTTCCAGGCCATGCAGGCCGCCCGCACCTTCGCTGGTGCAGCGCCCCAGAAACAGGTGGACGAATTCGTCACTGCCACCGGGCGATGGGAAGTAGCGGGTCATTGGCCACAAAGCGCTGAACGTAAGCCCGGCCTCTTCTTCTGCCTCGCGGTGTGCGACCTCTTCAGGTTGCTCGTCCTTGTCGATCAGCCCGGCGACCATCTCGATCAGCCAAGGGTTGGCGACCTTGTCGAGGGCACCGACACGAAACTGCTCGATCAGCACCACCTCGTCACGCAGTGGATCGTAGGGCAATACACAAACCGCATCGTGGCGCACGAACAGTTCGCGGCTGATCTCGCGGCCCATGCCCCCGGCGAACAGTTCATGGCGCAGGCGAAGCTTGTCGAGCTTATAAAAGCCCTGGAAGCAATTGGCCCGCTCGATGATCTCGAAGCCCTTGGGCACTGAATTCAACGCGTCTGACATGGAAATCCTCATGACCTCAAATACTGCATCGCGCCATCCTACTCCGCACTTTGGCGCGTTTCACCCCTTTCCGGCAACCGTTCGCGCAGTCGGGACAGCGCGCCTTCTGTCTGTTAGCTTAGTGGCGAACTGACAGTCGCGCCGACGGTCAAAGGCCGACTTTTCCCTGTTCTGCAAGGATCATCATGACACTTGTCAAACTGACTTCCGTGGCTGTGCTGGCACTGGCCCTGGGTGCCTGCCAGAGCCTGTTCACGCCCAATTACCGGGCCCCGCTCGAGGTCAAGCGTGACGCCTGGGAGCACGTCAAACCCGGCTGCAGCGAAAGCGACTGCCCGCTGGTAAACATCGACACCATTCACTTCCCGGCCCAGCCCAAGCTCGACGCCATCGTCGAACAGCGCCTGCTGCAGCTGACCGAAGACAACCAGCACGGCGCCGCGCCAACCACCCTGCAGGCTTATGAGCAGCAGTACCTGGCCAACGCCGACAAGCGCAACAGCAGCTATTTGCAAGCCAAGGTACGCGAACAGCATGACGGGCTGGTGATCATCGAACTGTCCAGCTACCTGGACAGCGGTGGCGCCCATGGCATGCCAGGGCGCGGCTTCATCAACTATTCGCGCAAGCTGGATAAGGTACTGACCCTGCAGGACATGCTGGTGCCCGGCCAGGAAGAGACCTTCTGGAAAACCGTCGAAGAGTCGCACCGCGCGTGGATGATCAGCGTCGGCATGGACAAGGACGCCGACTTCGTCAAGACCTGGCCCTTCAAGCGGTCGCCGCACATCGCCCTGACGTACGGCGCGGTGGTGGTCAAGTATGAGGTCTATGCCATCGCGCCCTACTCCATGGGCCACGTCGAGCTGAAGATCCCCTACCCGCGCCTGAACGGCGTGATCAAGCCCGAGCTGTTTCCCGGCCGCGGCTGAAGCTCAGTAACGCATGCAGCACACCTGCCAGCACTAGCGCCGGCAGGGTTGCGCCCAGGTCCGGTGCTTGCGCGGCAATCAGGTGATACGCCGCCACACCCACGGCCCAGGCCAGCAACGCCTGCCAGTGCAAGCCATCGACCTGTGACGGCAGGCGGCGGTGACGGATCACGTAGTGGTCCATCAGCACCACGCCGAACAGCGGCGCAAATACCGAACCAATCAGCAGCAAGAAGTTTTCGTACTGGGCCAGTGGCGCGAACAGCGCGATCAGGGTGCACAGCACACCAATGGCCAGCGCCAGGTGCTCGACTTTCAGGCGTACCAGCACGCCTGTGGAAACGGCGGCCGAATGAATGTCGGCAAAGGCTTTTTCCGACTCGTCCAGCAGAATCAACAGCAACGGGATACCCAGCCCAGCACCTGCCAGGGCCAGCAGCAAGGCATTGGCTTCGCCGCTGGGGGCAAAGGCCAGGGTGTAAGCGACGCCCAGGCTCATCAGCCAGGTATTGCCGATGAAGTAGCCCAGCACGGTACCGCCGAACACACGCTTGCCGCTGCGGGCGAACCGCGAGTAGTCGGCGATCAGCGGCAACCACGACAGCGGCATGGCGATGACGATGTCGAAGCCCACAGCCAGCGACATCGAGCCGTCACCGGCGCGCTGCCACAGGTCGGCCAGGTCGGCTTTGGCGAACAGGTTCCAGGTCAGCCACAGGCACGCGCCCAACAGCACCCAGATGCCCCACGTGCGCAACACCTTGCGCACGAACGCCAGCGGCCCGCTGACTGCAAGCAGGGTCGCCAGGGCGCCGAAGCACAGGGTCCAAAGCATGGGGCTGTTCCACGCACTGCCTTCACCGAAGGTACGCGCGCCGAGCAGGCTGGCCGCGTCGCGCATGACGATGATCTCGAACGCCCCCCAACCCACCAGCTGCAACAGGTTGAGCACTGCTGGCAAGCGGGCGCCATGGCTGCCCAGGCTGAGCCGCAGGGTGCCCATGGCAGACAGGCCGGTGTCGCTGCCGATGACACCCGCCGCCCCGAGTAACAGCACGCCCACACCGGTGCCAAGGGCGATGGCCAGCACCGCGCTGGCAAGGCCCATGCCTGGGGCGAGCATGGCGCCGACCTGCAGCACCATCAAGCCGATGCCGAGGGAGAACCACAGCGAGAACAGGTCGCCGAAGCCGAAGATGCGTTGGCTGGTGGGGACCGGGTGGTCCGGGGAAAAATGGCTGGGTGATGTCATGTTGGCGCTCGCCGGCAATGTTGTTGGTGTTCTTGGCGAGGACTTCGTCCTCGAATCGCGGCACAAGGCCGCTCCTACAGGGGAATGCGATCTCCTGTGGGAGCGGCCTTGTGCCGCGAAAGGGCCGCAAAGCGGCCCCGGCTTTCTTACACTTTTTTGTACAACTGGCTGCCTTCCTGGCGGAACCGCTCGGCCTGCTCGCGCATGCCTTCTTCAACCGTCACGTCCACGGCTTCGATCTTGGCGGCGTACTCACGCACTTCCTGGGTGATTTTCATCGAGCAGAACTTCGGCCCACACATCGAGCAGAAGTGCGCGACCTTGGCCGATTCCTTGGGCAGGGTTTCGTCGTGGTACGCGCGGGCGGTGTCCGGGTCGAGGCCAAGGTTGAACTGGTCTTCCCAACGGAACTCGAAACGCGCCTTGGACAAGGCGTTGTCACGAATCTGCGCGCCCGGGTGGCCTTTGGCAAGGTCGGCGGCATGGGCGGCGATCTTGTAGGTGATGATGCCGGTCTTGACGTCATCCTTGTTCGGCAGGCCCAGGTGTTCCTTGGGCGTCACGTAGCACAGCATGGCGCACCCGAACCAGCCGATCATCGCCGCGCCGATACCGGAGGTGATGTGGTCGTAACCCGGCGCAATGTCGGTGGTCAGCGGGCCAAGGGTGTAGAACGGCGCCTCGTCGCAGCATTCGAGCTGCTTGTCCATGTTCTCCTTGATCAACTGCATCGGCACATGGCCCGGGCCTTCGATCATGCACTGCACGTCGTGCTTCCAGGCGATCTTGGTCAGCTCGCCGAGGGTTTCCAGCTCACCGAACTGCGCAGCATCGTTGGCGTCGGCAATCGAGCCCGGACGCAGGCCGTCGCCCAGCGAGAAGCTGACGTCGTAGGCCTTCATGATTTCGCAGATTTCGTCGAAGTGGGTGTACAGGAAGTTTTCCTGGTGATGCGCCAGGCACCACTTGGCCATGATCGAACCGCCCCGGCTGACGATGCCGGTAACGCGCTTGGCGGTCAGCGGCACATAGCGCAGCAGCACACCGGCGTGGATGGTGAAGTAGTCCACGCCCTGCTCGGCCTGCTCGATCAGGGTGTCGCGGAACAGCTCCCAGGTCAGGTCTTCAGCGACACCGCCGACTTTTTCCAGGGCCTGGTAGATCGGCACGGTACCGATCGGCACGGGCGAGTTACGGATGATCCACTCGCGGGTTTCATGAATGTGCTTGCCGGTGGACAGGTCCATGACCGTGTCCGAACCCCAGCGAATCCCCCAGGTCAGCTTGGCCACTTCTTCCTCGATCGAGGAGCCCAGGGCGCTGTTGCCGATGTTGCCGTTGATCTTCACCAGGAAGTTGCGGCCGATGATCATCGGCTCCAACTCGGTGTGGTTGATGTTGGCCGGGATGATCGCGCGGCCGCGGGCGATTTCTTCGCGGACGAACTCGGGGGTGATTTCTTTCGGGATGTTGGCGCCGAAGCTGTGGCCCGCGTGCTGCTGGTCAAGCAGGCCGGCGGCGCGGGCTTCCTGCAGCTTCATGTTCTCGCGGATGGCAACGTATTCCATCTCGGCGGTGATGATGCCCTGGCGGGCATAGTGCATCTGCGAGACGTTGACGCCCGCCTTGGCGCGGCGCGGGTTGCGCACGTGGTTGAAGCGCAGCTTGGCCAGCTCTGAATCGTTCAGGCGCTGTTGGCCGAAGTCGGAACTCAAGCCGCCCAGGCGCTCGGTGTCGCCACGCGCGTCGATCCAGGCCGAACGCACGTCGGCCAGGCCTTTGCGCACGTCGATGATGACGTTAGGGTCGGTGTAGGGGCCGGAAGTGTCGTAGACCAGCACCGGGGCGTTGGTCTCGCCGCCGAAATCGGTAGGGGTGTCGTGCAGGCTGATTTCACGCATGGGCACGCGGATGTCCGGGCGGGAGCCTTCGACATAGACCTTGCGCGAACGGGGGAACGGTTGCACGGACTGCTGATCGACTTGTGCCGATTCGCTGAGGTTGATCGTTTTTTCTTGTTTGCTCATCACGGGCTCTCCAGACAGCTTCCTAGCGGATGGAATGTCGGGGAGAACCTGAAAGACGCGGACGCACCCCTTTACGGGTGTGCAGTGCCGGATACATGGGGGTGCCGTAAGCTGCTTGCAGCTGAGACATTCCCGGACCTGGCACAAGAGGCTCCCCGGGAAGGCGAGCAATCTTGTTCCCTACGCAGGCGCTAACCTGATCAGGTTCAACGGGATCCGCAACTTTGCGATCTCAGCCTTTGCTTCAAGGCACCCCGACAAGAACACGCGCAGTCTAGACTGGAGTGGTCGGCAAAGCCAAGCGGGTAAATGCGGGTGATGATGAAAGGCGCACTGGGCGATTGTTGCCGGGGTCGCATGGCACTACACTGGCGCATCGCTCGATACTCAACAGTTCAGTAATTATATTTCGTACAAGGATTGCCTCTATGCTGCGCAAACTCTCACTGGCGATAGCCGTGTCTTGTGCGTCCAACGGAATGGCCTGGGCAGCAGAAATGCCCATGACGGTTAAAACCGACCTGGTCAGCGTCTACCAGGAAGCGGTCGACAACAACGCCGATCTTGCGGCAGCCCGCGCCGATTACGGCGCCCGCCGCGAAGTCGTCCCACAGGCCCGCGCCGGCCTGCTGCCGAACCTGTCGGCGGGTGCCGAGATGATGAACACCCGCACCAAGCTCGACGAGCCGTCCCTCACCGCCAACCGCAGCGGCAACTCCTGGAGCGCCACCCTGGCGCAGCCGGTGTTCCGTGCCGACCGCTGGTTCCAGTTGCAAGCGGCCGAAGCGGTCAACGAACAGGCGGCGCTGGAATTGTCTGCCACTGAGCAGAACCTGATTCTGCAGACCGCGCAAAACTACTTTGCGGTGCTCCGGGCCCAGGACAACCTGGCCGCGACCAAGGCCGAGGAATCCGCCTTCAAGCGCCAGCTCGACCAGTCCAACGAACGTTTCGACGTGGGCCTTTCCGACAAGACCGACGTCTTGCAGTCCCAGGCCAGCTACGACACGGCCCGGGCCAACCGGATCATCGCCGAACGCCAGGTGCAGGATGCCTTCGAGGCGCTGGTGACGTTGACCAACCGCGAGTACTCGTCGATCCAGGGTGTGGTCCACACCTTGCCGATTCAGGTGCCTACGCCCAATGACGCGAAGTCCTGGGTAGAAACCGCCGCCCGCCAGAACCTCAACCTGCTGGCGACCAACTACGCCGTCGATGCCGCCGAAGAAACCCTGCGCCAGCGCAAGGCCGGGCATGCCCCAACCGTGGATGCGGTCGCCAAATACCAGAAAGGCGATAACGACAGCCTGGGCTTCACCAACTCGCCCGCGCAGCCAAACGTGCGTTATGGCAGTGATGTCGAACAGACCAGTATCGGCCTGCAACTGAACATCCCGATCTACAGCGGCGGCCTGACCAGCTCGCAAGTGCGCGAGGCCTACCAGCGCTTGAGCCAGAGCGAGCAACAGCGCGAAAGCCTGCGCCGCCAGGTGGTGGAAAACACCCGCAACCTGCACCGCGCGGTGAACACCGATGTGGAACAGGTGCAGGCACGCAAACAGTCGATCATTTCCAACCAGAGCGCGCTCGAAGCCACCGAAATCGGCTACCAGGTCGGTACCCGCAACATCGTCGACGTGCTCGACGCCCAGCGCCAGCTGTACACCTCGGTGCGTGATTACAACAACAGCCGCTATGACTACATTCTCGACAACCTGAGCCTGAAGCAGGCGGCGGGAACCTTGAGCCCGCAAGACCTGCAAGACCTGGGGCGCTACCTGAAGCCGGACTACAACCCGGACAAGGACTTCCTGCCACCGGACCTGGCGGCGGCGGCGGCGAAGAACTTCGAGCGCAGGCCTTGAGATAGGGGGACACTTCACAGGCCGGGTTGTTTTTGATGGCCCTATCGCTGGCAAGCCAGCTCCCACAGGCTCTTCACTGGCCTCAAGCCATGTGCAGTCCCTGTGGGAGCTGGCTTGCCAGCGATAGGGCCAGGAAAACCAATGCAGGCGTCAGCGAATAAGCGCGCCCAGCCCATCCAGTAAGCGCTGCAGTGCCCCCTGGTTTGCCCGCATCACCACCCTGCCCGCCTCGCCCATGCGCTGGCGATCCTGCGGCAACTCGATCAACCGCCGCACCGCCTCGGCCAGCCCGTCGGCATCTTCGATCTGCTGCAACGCCCCGGCGTCCTTCAGCATCGCGCTGATCTCCAGGAAGTTGAACACATGCGGCCCCATGAGCACCGGCAATGCCAGTGCTGCGGGCTCGAGCGGGTTATGCCCGCCAGTGGCGACCAGGCTGCCGCCGACGAAGGCGATGTCGGCCAGGGCGTAGAGGAACAGCAACTCGCCCATGGTGTCGCCAAGCAGCACGCGGGCCTGGTCATCGACCGGGGTGCCGGCAGAGCGGCGCACGGTGGTGAACTGTTCGCTGCACTGGGCATGCACGGCATCGAACCGCTCGGGGTGGCGTGGTACCAGGATCAGCAACGCATCACCGTGCACCTGCAGCAGCTTCTGATGTGCCTGCAGGATCAGCGCGTCTTCACCTTCATGGGTGCTGGCGGCAATCCATACCGGGCGCTGGCTGGCGCCCCATTGCTCGCGCAGCGCCTTGGCGCGCGGCAGCAACTGGTCATCGACCTTCAGGTCGAACTTGATCGAACCGGTCACCTGCACGCATTCAGGGCGCGCGCCCAGGTCGCGAAAGCGCTGCGCTTCGGTTTCGGTCTGTACCGCGATCAGGTTCATCTCGGCGAGCATCGGCCGGGTCAACGTGGCAAAACGCCCATAACCACGGGCCGAGCGCTCGGACAACCGCGCATTGGCCAGCGCCACCGGAATGCCACGCTTGGCACACTGGTGAATGTGGTTAGGCCACAGTTCGGTTTCCATGATGATGCCCAGCTTCGGCTGCACATGGTCGAGAAAACGCCCAGCCGCCCACGGCAGATCGTAGGGCAGGTAGCAATGCTGCACACGCGGTTCATCGCCGAACATCGCACGAATGCGCTCCGACCCGGTCGGGGTCATGCAGGTAAGCGTGATCGGCAGGCCTGGGTAGGCCTTCAGCAGCGCCCGCACCATGGGCGCGGCGGCAATGCTTTCGCCCACCGACACCGCATGCACCCAGATGCCGCCCTGGCGCATGGGCGGCAGGCCGAAGGCAAAGCGCTCGCCGATGCGCTGGCCGTAGGCCGGTGCCTTGCGCGCCCGCAGGAACAGGCGCAGCGCAACCAGCGGCAGGCCCAGGTGAAACAGCAAGGTATAAAGAGTTCTGTTCATGGCGGCGAAGTTTACCCGATCGCGCGCAGGTGCACCGCAAAGCGCTCGGCCAGCCATTGCGCGGCAGGCCCCAATGGCTCGTCACGGCGCCAAGCCAGTTCTACGACCAGTGCCGGTGGCCGCCACTCGCTGGCGAGCTCGACCATGTGCGCCTGGTAAGTGGGGTACTGCACCACGTGCCGGGGCAACCACGCCCAGCCCAGGCCACGCATCAGCAGCTCGGCCATGGCGTAGAAGCTGTCGGCACGCCAGATCTGCGGGCTGATCGCCTCGCCGCCGGGGTAGCCACTCTGTTGCGGGGCGATCAATAGCTGGCGATGGCGCGCCAACTGCTGGCGGTTGACCTTGGCCTGCTGCGCCAGTGGATGGCCGACTGCGCACACCGTGACCATTTCCACACTGCCCAAGGCACGACGCTCCAGCGATGCCGGCATGCTTTCGTGATGAAAGAACAGGCCAAGGTCGGCACGCCGCTCCACCAGCTTGCGCGCCACATCGCCCTGGGCGCCGCTGGCCAGTTGCACTTCCAGGTACGGGTAACGGCTGGCCAGTTCATCGAGGCTGTCGATCACCGGTTGATAGGGCATGGCCTCGTCCTGGGCGACACGCAGCAGGGCTTCCTGCCCGCGCATCAGGGCCAGCGCACGGCCGTCGAGGCGCTCGCATTGGCGCAGCAGCTCGCGGGCGTCCTCCAACAGCGCGGTACCGTTTTCGGTCAACTTAGGCTGGCGGCCACTGCTGCGGTCGAACAGGGTCACGCCCAGGTCGGCTTCAAGCATGGCGATTGCAGTGCTGATTGCCGACTGCGCCTTGCGCTGCTCACGGGCAACGGCGGAGAACGAGCGCAGCTCGACGACGCGGACGAAGGTCCGCAGTTGGTCGAGGTTCCAGTGTTCCGCCATCAACCTATCTCCCATGGTGATAGGTAATGACTTTACCGCATCCAGGTGGCGTCTAGAATGCCCGACCAGTCACCGGAGAATTGCCATGAACGCCTACACCTACCTCGCTATTGCCATCTGCGCCGAAGTCATCGCCACTGCCTCCATGAAAGCAGTGAAGGGCCTGAGCACGCCGTTGCCATTGCTGTTGATGGTGGTCGGTTATGGCATTGCCTTCTGGATGCTGACCCTGGTGGTGCGCAGCATTCCGGTGGGTATCGCTTATGCCATCTGGTCGGGGCTGGGGATTGTGCTGATCAGTGTGGCAGCGCTGGTGATCTACGGGCAGAAGCTGGATGTGCCGGCAATGCTGGGCATGGCGATGATCGTTGGCGGGGTGGTTGTGATTCAGCTGTTTTCGAAAACTGCCGGGCATTGATGCGGGCTGTATACTTGCCAGCTGTCCCAGTCTTCGAGGTACCGCCATGCCAACCGCCATTTCCACTGACGTGCTGATCGTCGGCGCCGGGGTCGCAGGCCTCTGGCTCAATGCCCGGTTGCGCCGCCAGGGCTATTCGACCGTGCTGGTGGAACGCGCCAGCCTGGGTGGCGAGCAGACCATCAAGTCCCAGGGCATCATCCACGGCGGCACCAAGTACGCCCTGCACGGCGCCCTGACCGGCGCCTCGGAAGCGATCGCCGACATGCCGCGACGCTGGCGCGAGGCCTTGGCGGGCGACGGTGAGCTGCCGCTAGGCAAGACCCGCCTGCTGTCCGACGCGCACTACCTCTGGTCCCCCGGCACCCTGGCCGGCAACCTCACCAGCTTCTTCGCCAGCAAGGCCGTGCGCGGCCGCGTCGATCAGGTCAAGGGTGAGCAACTGCCGCCTGCCCTGCAGGACCGCGACTTCAAGGGCAAGGTCTATCGCCTGGCCGAGCTGGTCATCGACGTGCCTAGCCTGCTGGCCAACCTGGCCGAGCTGGCCGGCGACAGCCTGCTCGCCGGCGAACGCATCGAACCCCTGCGTGATGGCGACGAGCTGGTTGGCCTGCGCGTGGACGACCGTGAAATCCGTGCGCAACGTATCGTGCTCAGCGCCGGCGCTGGCACCGAAGACGTGCTGCACGCCTTGGGCCTGAGCCAGCCGGCCATGCAACGTCGCCCGTTGCACATGGTCATGGCCAAGGGGCCGAACCTCAAGCCACTGTATGCACACTGCCTGGGCGGTGGGCCCAAGCCACGGGTCACCATCACCACCCACCCGGCGGCGGATGGCCAGTGGGTCTGGTACCTCGGCGGCGACCTGGCCGAGGCCGATGGCGTGGCGCGTGAGCCTGCCGCGCAGATTGCCGCAGCGCAAAAGGAAATCGGCAACCTGCTGCCGTGGGTCGACCAAAGCCAGATTCGCTGGGCCACCCTGCGCGTCGACCGTGCCGAACCGGCACAGTCGGGCCTGGTACGCCCGGACAACGCGTTTATTGCCGACCAGCAACGCCTGCTGGTGGGCTGGCCGACCAAGTTGGCGCTGGCCCCGGACTTCAGTGACCGGGTAATCGCCAAGCTTGAGCGCGACGGCATACGCCCCAGTGCCCAAGCCGATCTCTCTGGCCTGCCACGCCCTGCCCTGGGCGTACCTGCTTGGGAGCAATTGCTGCCATGAGCCTGCCGACCCTGCACGATTTCCATCGCCCCCTGGGCAGCACCGGCCTCACGGTTTCGCCCCTGGGCCTGGGCACGGTCAAGTTGGGCCGCGACCAAGGCGTGAAGTACCCGACCGGTTTCACCATCCCCGGCGATGACGAGGCCCGCATGCTGCTGGCCCAGGCGCGCGAACTGGGTATCAACCTGATCGACACCGCCCCGGCCTATGGCCGCAGCGAAGAGCGCCTTGGCCCACTGCTGCGCGGCCAGCGTGATGAGTGGGTGATCGTCAGCAAGGTCGGCGAAGAATTCGACAACGGGCTCTCCCACTTCGACTTCAGCGCCGCCCATACCCGCCGCTCGGTCGAACGCAGCCTGCGCCTGCTGGAAACCGACCACATCGAACTGGTGTTGGTGCATTCCGACGGCAATGACTTGGCCATCCTCGAACAGCAAGAGGTCTACCAGACACTGGCCGCCCTCAAGCAGGAAGGCAAGATCCTCGGCTACGGGCTGTCCGGCAAGACCGTCGCTGGCGGCCTCAAAGCCCTGGAACAGGGCGACTGCGCAATGGTCACCTACAACCTGAACGAGCAGGCAGAACGCCCAGTGCTGGACTACGCTGCCGAGCACGGCAAGGCGATTCTGGTTAAAAAAGCCTTGGCCAGCGGGCACATCTGCCTGGCGCCTGGGGTTGACCCGGTGCAGGCCAGTTTCGAGCTGCTGTTCTCCCACCCGGGGGTCAGCAGTGCTATCGTCGGCACCATCAATCCCTTGCACCTGGCCCATAACGTGGCCACCGTGGCCCGAATTCTGGGCCAGCATTGAGCCGCCCTCGCGGGCGTCCGACAGGAGGAGGAACCTCGTGCCGCGTACGCTGATCCGCAAGAACCCGAGCAACTTCAAGACACTGCCGCTGCATGTCGAGGCAACTGCCGAAGGCCTGGTCTACCAGAGCATCGGCATGCCGCTGAACTTCGCCCAGACCCAACAGCGGCGCAGGGCCATCCAGTTGCCCGACACTCAGCGTTTCGTGGCCGAGCTGGCCAACCTGGGCGTTTCGGTACGCCTGACCCTGCATTGGCAAAACCGTGATTACTGGGTACTGGTGCGCCAGCGGCGCCAGGACCGTGGCGACGTGGTGCTGAAGCTGATTTCAGGCTACGTCCCCGCTCAAGAGCTCAACTTGCCGCTGCACACCGCCGTCCAGGAAGTGGCCGAGGAGTGTTTGCTGGAAACGCCGGAAGGCTGGCTGGGCGGGCGCTTCAACGACACCTGGCTACCGGCGCCCTACGCCGCCGCACTGCACTACCGCGAAGCGCTGCCTTTTGTGCTGACGCCGGAGTCTGGCGCGGCACGGCCGGTGCATTGCGGCAAGCTGATGCTGCTGGAGCGGCCACGGGCTTACGTGCACCTGCCAACCGCCTCGTTGCAGCTGATCTATGACATGCGCCTGCAGGTACCCAAGGACGCCAAAAAGCTCAGCTTGTTCCATGTCGACGAACGCCTGGAAGGTGACCAGTTGGTGGCCCGGCTGAATCGCAAGCGCCCAGACCTGTACCTGATGCCACTGGAAGAAGGCCGACCGTTGGCCGAGCTCTATACGCTGAAAAAGGACGAGCTGGTGCCGGCGAGCACACGCGGGCTTTACCTGGCAGAGAGCTTTGCCCGGCAAGAAGGCTGGGTGGTCACCGATGAGCGGATTCGCTGGCGGGATTGGGTGAAGCAGCAGGGCTTGGTGGAGGCCAAGCCAGGGCGGGCTTCACACCTGCAGCGCTTTGGCGACAAGGCACGGGCGCTGCTAGCGCGGGCGCGGACGTCGCTGAACAAATAAATTCACGCGCGCGCCCTGTAGGAGCAGCCTTGTGCTGCGAAGAGGCCGGTGACAGCACCCTCAATCTATGGTGCTTTCACCGGCCTCTTCGCAGCACAAGGCTGCTCCTACAGGGCGCGCAGTGTGCAAGTACAAGGACCGCGCTGTGCGCAGGCACATCAATGCTTGCGGATTTTCTCGACAATCGCCGTGGTCGAGCTGTTTTCAACCAGCCCGAGCACTTTCACGGTCCCGCCATAGGCCTTGACGATGTCGGCGCCGACCACCTGGTCGATACCATAGTCGCCGCCTTTGACCAGCACATCCGGCTTCACCTGGCTCAGCAGGTTTTCCGGCGTACCTTCCGGGAAGCTGATCACCCAATCCACCGCCCCTAGCCCCGCCAGTACCGCCATGCGGCGGTCGACGCTGTTGATCGGGCGGCCCGGGCCTTTAAGGCGGCTGACCGACGCATCGTCGTTGACCGCGACGATCAGCCGATCGCCCTGGGCCCGCGCCTGCTCCAGGTAGGTGACGTGGCCGGCATGCAGAATATCGAAGCAGCCGTTGGTGAAGACGATTTTCTCGTTGTGCGCACGCGCATCATCAATCGCCAGCAGCAGTTGCTCCAGGCCCAGCACACCGCGCTCGGAACCTTCTTCGCGCTGGATCGCCCGGCGCAGCTCAGGCGCGCTGATTGCCGCCGTGCCCAGTTTGCCCACCACGATGCCCGCAGCCAGATTGGCCAAGGCAACCGCGTGGGGCAGTTCTTCACCGGCCGCGATGGCTGCCGCCAGGGTAGAGATCACGGTATCGCCGGCACCGGTCACATCGAACACTTCACGCGCACGGGCCGGCAAGTGCAATGCGGGTTGGCCGGTACGCAGCAGGGTCATGCCATGCTCGCCACGGGTGACCAGCAAGGCGCCCAGGTCGAGGTCCAGCAGCAGCTGCAGGCCCTTGGCGACCAGCTCCGCCTCATCGGCGCAACGGCCAACGATGGCTTCGAACTCGCTGAGGTTCGGGGTAATCAGGCTGGCACCGCGGTAGATGGAAAAATCCTTGCCCTTGGGGTCGGCCAACACCGGAATGCCCTTGGCGCGTGCAGCCTGGATCAGGCTCTGGTGGTTTTTCAACGCACCTTTGCCGTAGTCGGACAACACCAGCACCTTGACGCCATCGAGCAGGCTGTCGACCTCCGCGCCCAACGACAGCGGGTCGGTGGCGAACGGTTCTTCGAAGTCGATACGCAGCAGTTGCTGGTGGCGGCTCATCACCCGCAACTTGACGATGGTCGGCTGGTGCGCGATGCGTTGGAACACCGAGCGCACGCCTGCAGCTTGCAGGCTGTTGGCCAGGCTGTCGGCGGCCTCGTCCTGGCCGGTAACACCGATCAGCGACGCCGGCGCGCCCAGGGCGGCGATGTTCAAGGCAACGTTGGCCGCGCCGCCGGGGCGATCCTCGATCTGATCGACCTTGACCACCGGGACTGGCGCTTCAGGCGAGATACGCGAAGTACCGCCATGCCAGTAGCGGTCGAGCATGACATCGCCGACCACCAGTACCGGGGCTTGATCGAAACGCGGCATGGACAACTTCATGGGCAACCCATATGAAAATAATGAACAGGGGCAGGATATTAGCACAGGGCAAGCGACGGCTTTATGGCCAGATCGGGCCCTTGAAAATTCCGGTGACAATCGGGGCCGGCGAGGCCCCGATCAACGAGGTTCAGGTGATATCGGCCTTGGCCGGCTCATCCAGGCCCATCGCATGCAGGCGGGCATAATGGCCATTCGCCTCAAGCAGCTCGGCATGGGTACCGCGCTCTACTAAGCGGCCCTGGTCCATCACCAGAATCAGGTCGGCCTTCTCGATGGTCGACAGGCGGTGGGCGATGACCAAGGTGGTCCGCCCTTCCATCACGTGATCCAGTGCGGCCTGGATATGCCGCTCGGACTCGGTATCCAGCGCCGAGGTCGCCTCGTCGAGGATCAGCAGTGGCGCGTCCTTGAGCAATGCACGTGCAATCGCCAGGCGCTGGCGCTGGCCGCCGGACAGCAACACGCCGTTCTCGCCAACCTCGGTATCGAAGCCCTTTGGCAGCTTGTCGACGAACTCCTTGGCATAGGCATCGGCAGCCGCCGCCTCGATGTCCTCGCGCGGTGCACCGGCCAGGTCGCCGTAGGCGATGTTGTTGGCCACCGTGTCGTTGAACAAGGTGACGTGCTGGGTGACCTGGGACACATGGCGACGCAAATTGCGCAGGCGATAGTTCTCGATCTCCTCGCCATCGAGCAAAATCTGCCCTTTGTCGTGGTGATAGAAGCGCGGAATCAACGCCGCCAGGGTCGACTTGCCGCTGCCGGAGCGGCCTACCAAGGCAATCATCTGCCCCGGTTCAGCAACAAAGCTGATATCGCTCAGCACCTCACGGTCGGTGCCGGGGTAGGTGAAGCTGAGGTTACGCACTTCCAGACGGCCTTCTACCTGCGCCTTCTCAAGGGTGCCCGTGTCTACCTCGGGCTCTTCGTCGAGCTGTTCGAAGATGCTTTCTGCGCCGGCGAGGCCCTTCTGGATGGTCGAGCTGACTTCGGACAGCTGGCGGATCGGTTTCGGCAGCAGGCCAGCCGCGGTGATGTAGGCCACCAGGTCACCGGCGGTCGAGTCACCACGGAGGTACAGCACCAGGAACATCAAGGCCGCCATGGCGGTGTAGATCACCAACTGCAGCATCGGCGTGTACAGCGAGCCGGTCTTGGTCATGCGCAGTTGCTTGTCGGTATTGCTTTGGCTCGCGCGGCCAAAACGCTGCTGTTCGTAAGCCTCGCCGCCGAAGCTGCGCACCACGCGATAGCCCTGGATGGTCTCGGACGCAACGTGGGTCACGTCGCCCATGGCCACCTGGATCTTCTTGCTCTGCTTGCGGAATTTCTTGCTGGCAACGCTGACCATCACCGCAATCACCGGCAAGATGGCAACCATCACCAAGGTCAGGTGCCAGTTCATCCAGAGCAGGTAGGCGAACAGGAAGACCACCGTCAGGCCTTCGCGGATCACGACCTTGATCGCGTCGGTCGCGGCGCCGGTGACCATGGTCACGTTGAAGGTGATGCGCGAGATCAGGTGCCCCGAGTTGTGGTTGTCGAAGTAGCGGTTGGGCAACACCAGCAACTTGTTGAACAACTCGACACGCAGGTCATGCACCAGGCACAAGGAAACCTTGGCCAGGAAGTAGTTGCCCAGAAACGAGCCCAACCCCTGCCAGGCCGCGATCAGGATGATCAGCAGCGGCACCGCCTGCAGCAGCTGCAGGTCGCGCAGGTAAGGCACGGTAGGGAACAACACCGCTTGCGGATTGCTCAGGCCATCGACGAAATACTTGAGGATCCCGGCCAGCATCGGCTGGGTCGAGGCGAAGATCACGAAACCGACGATGCTCAGCAGGAAAATGCCGGCATAGGGTTTCACGTAGCTCAGCAGCCGGAAGTAGATCTTCAGGCTGGAGGTATGCTCCGCGGTTCGCGGTGTTTCGGCCATCATCGAGCTCGCTGTTCAGGTTGAACCGGAAATTTTACCACAGGCGTCATTTTCGGCACGCCCCCAAGGCAACATCATGGCCAGGCCGACCGGCAGCCAGCTGATGAACCACTCTGCACGCGGCGTACCGGTAAGGCTGGCGGCATCGAACTGCATGGCCAGGGTCGAGTAAACCCAGAAGCACAGCAGGATCTTGCCGAACAGCGTGCCACGTGCCCGGACAATTTCAGCCAGGGTGTACAGCCACACGGCCACCCACAGCAGCATGCCGGGCAGGCCCATTTCCACGGCAACGTGGGTGAACATGTTGTGGGTATGGTCGAAGTGCAGGCCAACGGCGTTCACATCGTACGCCGCGCCCAGCCCCAGCCCAGTCCAAGGGTGGGCGGCGATCATGTTCAGCACCGCATGGAAAATCTCCGGGCGGTACGATGAGCCGCGCTCGGCGATCAGGCTGAACAGGGTGTAGAAGGCCGCAGCGGTGGCGATCATGGCGAGGATGGCGAACAGCCGGCTGTGGCGGTCGCGGAACCACAGCGGCGCCAGCACCACGGTGATGACCAGGGCCAGCACCGCGCCACGGCTCTGGCTAAGCACCGCGAAGGCCCCCAGGCAGGCCAGCGCCACCAGCCAGGCCAACTGCAGGCCGCGATGACGCGGCGGTTGGTAAAGCAGCAGCAGCGCGGCAGCGCCAATCACATAAGCGCCCAGGATCGGGTGCGAAATCTCGCCGATCCCCCCCAGCCGTACCGGCAGCGGGTTGCCCTGCACACCATAGAAGTTGATGATCGAGATCAGCGCGGCGAGGCCCAGCAAGCCGCTGCCAAACGCCAACAAGTGGCGAATTCGCCGCTGACCACGCTGCGCCAACAGCGGGAATGCCATCAGAAACACCAGGATATAAATCAGCCGCTTGATTTCGCGCCCGGGGTCCTCGGACGGCGACCAGGCCAAACTGATCCCGCTCCAGGCTAGCAACAGCAGCACGCTCGCCCACAAGGCCGGCTGGCGCCGCCAAGCCTCGGCCAGCACCTGCCGGGCAGACCACGCCAACAGCAACGTCGGCAACCACAAGAACAGCACCAGCCCTTGCTGGTACAGCTTATTGCTGGGCGCCAGCGCAATCGCCGCCAAGAACCAGACCAGACCCAATCCTAACCAGGCGCGCGCCCAGTTTTTTTCATACAACATCCTTTCCCCCGATGAATCAAAGACACCATCCATGGTGCTACCGCATTATTTTCGGCATTATTGCCGGTCATTTTGCTCGCCAGACGACAAGGCCCTATTCATGCAATGCTCCCGGCTCACCCAGGTCGAATTCGATCAGCTGACACTAGGCGCACAGGTGCTAGAGGCAGACAGCCATGGCGCCAAAGTCTACCTGCTCGAGAATGGTAATTTCCTCAAGGTTTTTCGTCGCAAGCGACTGATTTCATCTGCGCTGCTGCGCCCCTATTCCCAGCGCTTCGTCGACAACGCCGCGCGCCTGGCGCAATTGGGCATTCCTACCCTCGAGGTGATCAGCCAGCACAAGCTTGACTTGCCCGGCAGAACGGCGGTGCTGTACCGCCCGCTGCCTGGGCGCACGCTGCTGCAGATGTCGCGCGACGCTGACTTCAGCTGGGACACTTACCTGCCGCGGTTGATCGAGTTGATCCGCCAACTGCACCGCAGCGGTGTCTACTTCCGCTCGTTGCACCTGGGAAATGTCGTGGTCACCCCCGACCAGCGCCTGGGCCTGATCGACGTGGCCGACATGCGCTTCCTGCGCCCGCCGCTGTCTGCACGCATGATTCGGCGCAACGTGCAGCACATGGTGAACTACATTCAGCGGGAGAACCTGGGTGACCGGTTCCCTCTCGCCGACTTCGAGGCCGCCCTGCTGGCCCGCTGACACTCAACCGCGCAGCAGGCTTTGCGACCCGTTCTGGAAAGCCTGCCAGGCCTGCTCCGGCGCCAATGCCTGGCGTTGCCGGGCAGCCAGCGCTGTGGCGCCGGGCACGCTGCAGCGCTCTATCGCCGCGGCCCAGGCTGATTGGTCAGCAATTGGCAGGTAGCCACCGGTGTCCAGCAACTGCTCACGGAAGACCAACAGGTCGCTACAGACCACCGGCACATCGGCCATCACCGCCTCTTGCACGACCAACCCCAAGCCTTCTGACCGCGAAGGCACCAGTAGCCAGTCAAACGCGCGGTAGAGCTGCTGTAGGTCTTCACGGTGACCGCACAGGTGCACACGCCCGGCCAGGCCCAACTCGTCGATGCGCGCTTGCAGCACGGCATGCAAGGGGCCTTCCCCGATGATTGCCAGTTGCAGATCAGGCTTGTGGATAGCGGCCTTGGCAAACGCCTCGATCAGCATTTCAAAGCCTTTGCTTTCGACCAGCCGCCCCACTGCACCCAACACCTGCCCATTGCCGGGCTGCAACGCCAGCGCTTGCCGGGCCTGCTCGCGGCTCAACAGCGGCTCGACGAACGCCCGTGGGTCTAGTGCCATGCGCAGGGTTTGTACGGGCCTGCCGAGATCACGTTCAAGGGCTTCGGCAAGCGTATGGGAAACCGCCGCGATGCTCAGGCGCTCGGCGGGCAGCGTACGCAACAAGCGGATGTCACTTGCCGTCAGCCGTGTCTTGCCATGAAACAGCACCTTGGCGCGTACGTTGGGAATCTGCTGCAACAGCGGCAGCACCAGCCGGGCGACGCCGACACCATCGAGCAGCACGACTTCGGCCTGGGCCTCGGCCAGCGCCTTGCGCAGCCGCATGCGCAGCCACGGGCGCAGCAAGCGCCACAGGTGCCGGCCCTTGAGCGCACGCGGTGGCATGTGCCACTCCCGGGTCGAACCGAGCCCACAGCAAAGCCCGCTGCCTAAAAGCAGCCAGTTGCTGATCCTGGCATCGGGGCCCGCATGAGACAGCACCTGTCGATGAACCTTGTGGATGGACATGTACGGCGAACCGCCTGCCCACATCATATTGACGATGTTCATGGGGTTAGCGCCCCTCTCCCGCTCAAGTCAGGTGGGACTGCGACTTCATTGAACAAAAATGGTGATACCCATGCCGATTACGGCACCCGCCACCAGCGTCAATGCCAGCTTTATTCGATCACGTTGACGACGTTTGGCCTTGCGCTCTACTTCTACCGGCAAGGTCACGTGATTACCAAATCCTGTGTGCAATACTGCATCACCCTCCAAGGTGACCGCTGTCAGATTTAACTCTGAATAGCGACGGGAAAGCGCCTTTTCTCCAGCATAGGCGGCAAATGGTGCACAGCGCTGATAATCGCTCAAACGACGCAGGCCGGGGTTGAGCGAAAACGCTTGCCAGTCGGCCTTCTCGGACAGCAACGGATAGCACGGCACGCCCGCGATCACCTGGCGATCGCCCAGGTGGATGTAGGGGCTGTGCACGGCCAGGTCGTGGGCATGGCTGCGCAGCCAGACCTGCAGCAGGTTGGGGCTGACCTCCAGGATGGCCCGGGAATCTTCGACAAAGCCCTGCCGATAAAAATGCCAGTCATCCTCGCAGTGGAAGATGTAGGGCGTCTTGACGTGGCTGTAGGCCAGGTCGATCGACGGCAGCTGGCCCAGTTTTGGCCGGTTGACGAACACCGTGCAGTGCGGTTTCCAGTGCTCCGGCACTGCCCCATGCACGGCCTCGTCACCTGAATCTTCGGTGATGAAGACTTCGCGAATGGGCGCGGTGTTGTAGCGATCGAAACTCTCAAGGGTATCTTTGAGCAGATCGAACCGCCCACAACTTGTCACGACCAGCGTGACGTCACTCTCATTTGAAAAGCGCACCGGACTCCCTCCGCATTGCGACAATCGACTTCCAGCGCCCGCTCCGTAGGCACGAAAGCTCTTTTTAAATACCCAGCTTCAGGCGTAGCCGCTGCCAGGCAGACAACGGCGGATGAGGCCTGAGCGCAGGGCGCATGTGGTCGACGATGCTACGTCCAACTTCACCGAAACTGAAACGGGAAACCGCCAGATGGCGGCCATTTTCTGCAATCCGCTGTGCCAGCGCAGGGTCGGCCCGCAAACGGCCAAGTTTTTCCTGGAGGGTCGGAATGCTGTCGTAGAACACCACGTTGTGCATGTCTTGCAGGCCCAGGGCGCGGTTTTCTTCCTCGCCTTGGTCGAACGCCAGCAACACACAGCCACAGGCCATGGCTTCGAAGTTTTTGATCATGTACTCGCCCATGCCGACGTCGGCACTGACGAAGAAACGAATACGGTTGAGCGTGTTGCAGTAGTCCTCACCCGACTTGGTACGGGTCACTACCAGGTTCTCGACCCGCCCCAGCTCGTCCAGCAGCGCCTTGCGCCCACTGTAGGCAACGCTGTTGGTGCTGCCCACGAACGCCAGTTCGATGTCGCGCTCACGCCCTTGGTCGGTCAGCAGGTGCTCATCGTAGCCTTTGGGCACGAATACCGCGTCAAAGCCTTCCTGGCGCAGGCGCTCACTGACCATGTAGCCCGAACTGATCACCCGCGCCCACGGCAGCTTGCGGTAATGCGCGCTGAACTTGCCGGTGTACTTGCAGGGGATGTAGTTCTGGTAGGCGTCGTGCTCGAGGATGACCAGGTTAGGCACCGTCTGGATGAACGCCACCTGGCGGATCTCCTGCTTGAAGCGCAGGAAGAACACGATGCGGTCATAACGCTCCACCTGCACTTCACGCTTGAAGTAGCGGCGCAGGTTACGCTGGTCTTCGCTGGTCAGCCAGCGCAGGTCACATTCGCAGTTGGCCGCGACGCCATCGTACAGGCGGTCGAGAATCGCCCGCTGTTCCTTCTGCACCAGAAATAAGACTTTCATTGCGTTCCTTGGGCGCTCAGCGCCATCGCGGTCAACCAGGGGGCGCGCCTACAACTCACGCCGCCAGAACAGTTCATGTCGGCGCACGGCCTTGCGGAAGAATTCGTTCTCGCCATAGGGCGATGGCCGGCGCCCGGCCAGCCAGCGTTGCAACAGGCGGCGCAGGCGGCGCTTGAACGGCGCCGGGGGCTGTAGGTCGTGCATCATGCCCAGGGCCATGGCCTTGTCGTGTTGGGTCGACAGGCCCAGCACCAGCGCGCACGGCGCCCATGGCTGGTCGGCACTGAGTTGCGGCGGCAACGCCACACCATCGCCACTG
Source organism: Pseudomonas sp. NGC7 (assembly GCF_047159675.1). NCBI lineage: Bacteria > Pseudomonadati > Pseudomonadota > Gammaproteobacteria > Pseudomonadales > Pseudomonadaceae > Pseudomonas > Pseudomonas sp. NGC7. The sequence goes on from NZ_BAAFZY010000001.1 coordinate 5,680,106, forward strand.
TCACCCATCGGCCAGCGGTCGTTGTCATGCAGGTGGTTGGCATAGCACAGCAGCGTTTGCGGCTGCCACTCCAAGCCCTGCAAGGCTTCCAGCACGGCCGCCTGGGCACAGATATGGTCAGGGTGCGGGTCGAGTTGCGGGTGCGGCATGACCAGCACTTCGGGCTTGGCCATGGCCAGCAACGCGCGCAGGTCGGCCAACAGGTTGTGCCAGGTCGGCGCACCATCACTGTCGGCGGGCAGCGCGAATGGGTTGAACTGGCGGAACGGGCGGATATCGGCCATGTCAGCTTCGCGTGAAGCCGCCGGCACATCCGGCGCGGCCTGCATGGCCGGCAGTTGCAGGCAGAAGTAGCCCAACTGCACGCAACGCGATTCCGGCACGCCCGCCCAGCGCGGCACGGCAATGCTGTCCCAGGCACGCAAACGCCCTTTGAGGCGCGCCGCCTCGGCCTTGCCCAGGCCCATCTGTTGATAGTGCTCGGCTTCGATTTCGCCGGCAGTCAGGGTCACCACCCAGGTTTCGTCGGCTTGGCTGTACAGGCCATAAGCTGCTAGCTCAGCGTCATCGGCATGGGGCGCAATGACCATCACGCGACGGCGCTGCAACTCGACGCTGGGGGTTATCCACAGGCGCGGTTCGCCCTGCAGCCGACAATGGCGGCCACGCAGACGCAGCGTACCGGCCTGGAGCGGCGCGGCCAAGCCGGTTAGGTTGAGGAAGCGAACCCCGTCGACACCGCGCTCGAACGCCTGCCGATCCGTCAGCTCATCCGCCAACAGCTCCACCCGCGGGTCGAGAAACCGCCCCAACCAGGTGCTCTTTACCCGCAGCTCCAAGACCAGGGTTTCGTCGCCTTGCAGCGCTGCACCGGCCTTCAACAGGCCGTTCTGCAGGCTGGCCGAGGCTGCACGGGCCTGCTCACCGAAGTTGTAGGCATAGTCCTCGGTGGGCGCGTAGAACAGGTGGTCCGCGAACCAGGCCTCGTGGGCGGCCCACACCAGCGGCAGCAACAACAGCGGCAGCCACCACCAGGTGAATACACCCAGCCCGATCAGCGCGAGCAGGCCTGCAAGCAGGCCCAGGCGCTTGTTGCGCCGGTGGCGCTTGAGCAACTGCTGCTTGCGGCTCACGCCTGGAACACCGGCACGGGGTTGCACCAGCGGTCCTTGTACTCGCGGTCGGCGCGACCGAACGAGAACCGCAGGGGTTTGTTACGCGCCCGGGCGTCTTCCCAGGCCGCCTGGGTATTCAGGAAGCTCAGCACGCTACCGGGGCTGAACGCCTTGGTTTCCGGGTCGACACCGCCATTGACGTACTCGACGCTGATCCACTCGGGCGCCTCGACGCGATACACCAACTGAATCGCGATGGGCTTGTCGTCGAGCAGCAGCACCGAACCGATCAACAGCTCGCGCAAACGCTCGAGCACCTCGTCAATGCGCTCGGCACCGGTGGCCGGAAAGCCCCAGCGACGCTGGAACAGGTCACGGTACATGGCGGCAATCTGGCCGGCGTCAAAGTCACTGATCGGCCGCACCACCCCGCCCGCCTCTTCCAGCAAACGCAACTCGCGGCGCTGGTTGTAGCGAAACTTCTTCGACAGGTCCTCGTGGGCACGGGCCATGGCCAACTGCTCGGTCTGCGCCTTGAGCCCAGTGAAGCGGCCCTGGTTCAGCTCGGACAGGTAACGCGCGGCATGGCGCAGTGGCGCGCCAGCATCGGCGGCGGCCGGCAGGATGATCTCGGCGTTGCCGAGGTCGAACAGGCCTTTCTTGCCCGCACGCTTGAGCACGTCCTTGGACAGCGCCAGGTGGCGCCCCCACGTCGGGATCGCTGCCTTCAGCTCGCCGCCTTGCAGCCACCCCAGGTAGCGCACAGGAATTTGCGCCAGCTCGGCCAACTGCTCGACCACCAGCGGGTGCGTAGCCACGCTGCCGCCAAACCGTGCCCAGGCTTCGGCATACGCGTTGGCGTCGATGACTTGCCAGCCGCGTTCGCGGAAGGCTTGAATATGATTGAGCATCACGCCTGCGCCACCAGGGCACGCACCTGCGGCAACTGCCAGAAGGCCTCGCGCACCGCCGGGTCAGAAAAGCGCTGGTACAGGCGTTGCAGCATGTGCTCGGCGCACGCTTCGCGCTGCTGCTCATCCAGCGTGGCCATGTGCTTCAGGCATTGGGCCAGCTGCCCAGCGTCACCGAGCGGGAACAGCACACCTACACCTTCGACCACTTCACGGGCACCGCCGCAGGCCGTGGCCAGCACTGGTACGCCCGCCACCATGGCTTCAAGCAGGACCATGCCGAACGGCTCGTGGTCCGAACTCAAGGCGAACACATCGAACGCGGTGAAATAACGGCGGGCATCCGGCACCTGGCCGAGGAAGTCCACTTGCCCGGCGATACCCAGCTCGGCAGCCAGTGCCTTGAGCTCGGCTTCCAGGCGGCCTTTGCCCAATATCGCCAGGCGCGCGCCAGCAGGCAGCCCTGGCAGCGCCTGGGCAAAACCGCGCAACAGCGTGGCCTGGTCCTTGTCCGGGTGCAGGCGGCCGACGTTGCCGACGATCCACGCCTGAGGGTCGAGGCCAAGTGCCTCGCGCGCTGCGTCCCGAGGCACCAGTGCCGCCTGCAGGGCCTCGATGTCGATACGGTTGTACAGGGTCTGGATACGTTCAGCCGGCCATGCGGGCAGGCAGCGGCGCATGTCGTCCCGCACCGCGTCGGAAACGCCGAGCAGGCTCAGGCGCTTGCTGAACAGGTTGGCAAACAGCCGCCGCCCTTTGCGCTGATAGTCGCCAAAGGCGTGGTGCACACCGATCACCGGCAGGCCGGTGCCCAACAAGGCGACATAGATCGGCTTGAACCGGTGGGCGATGCAGAAACTGAAATGGCGCTCAGCCGCAATCCGCCGCAAAGCACGGATGGCGCCAAGCTTCAGCCCACGCACGGCCTTGGAGCTGAACTCCAGGAACAGCACCTCGTCCGACGCGCAGCCGGCCGCGACCTGCGGGTCGGCGGCGCCGGTGAGAAACACCGTGGTGACCTGGTAGCCACGCCCCTGAAACAGGCTGGCGTACTGACGGGCACAGTCCAGAAACGGCCCGTCATAGCCATGGCAGAACTGCAGGATGCGCGGTTCAGAGCGGCTGGTCATACGCGGCCGCGCCGTCCTTCACTACCAGGATGTCTTCCATGATCAGGTACTGCAGGTCCGAGCCGAAGAACATGTTCAGCGCATCGGTCGGCGAGCAGATCATCGGTTCACCCCGGCGGTTCAGCGAGGTGTTCAGCGACACGCCGTTGCCGGTCAGGTTTTCCAGCGCCTTCATCATGTCGTAGTAACGCGGGTTGTATTCGCGCTTGAGCACCTGGGCACGCGAAGTGCCGTCCTCGTGGACCACCTCCGGTACGCGGGTTTTCCACTCTTCAGCCACTTCGAAGGTGAAGGTCATGAACGGCGCCGGGTGATCGACCTTGATCATCTGCGGGGCGACGGTGTCGAGCATCGACGGGCAGAAAGGTCTCCAGCGCTCGCGGAACTTGATCTGGTGGTTGATGCGGTCAGCCACGCCTTCGACGCTCGGGCAGCCGATGATCGAACGACCACCCAGGGCGCGCGGGCCGAACTCCATGCGGCCCTGGAACCAGGCCACCGGGTTGCCGTCGACCATGATCTTGGCGATCTGCTCGGGCATGTTGTCGAGCTTGCGCCACTTCGGCTGGTCCGGATGACGGGCACAGGCGGCGATCACGTCCTCGTTGGAGTACGACGGGCCGAGGTAGACGTGTTCCATCTTCTCGACCGGCACGCCGCGGGCATGGGACACATAGGCCGCGGCACCCACCGCAGTACCGGCATCACCGGAAGCAGGCTGAACGAACAGCTCCTTCACATCCGGGCGAGCGATGATCTTCTGGTTGAGCTTGACGTTCAGCGCGCAGCCGCCGGCGAAGGCCAGCTTGCCGGTCTGCTTCAAGGTATCGCCCAGGTAATGGTCGATCATCTGCAGGGCCAGCTTCTCGAACAGCGCCTGCATGCTGGCGGCGTAGTGGATGTACGGCTCGTCGGCGATGTCGCCTTCGCGCTTAGGGCCCAGCCACTCGATCAGCTTCGGCGAGAAGTAGAAACCCTTGCCCTTCTCTTTATAGCGGCGCAAGCCGATGACGTTGGCGTATTCGGTGTTGATCACCAGTTCGCCGTTCTCGAAGCTGGCCAGGCGCGAGAAGTCATATTTGCTGGCGTCGCCGTACGGCGCCATGCCCATGACCTTGAACTCGCCGTCGAGCATTTCGAAACCGAGGAACTCAGTGATCGCGCCATACAGGCCACCCAGGGAGTCCGGGTCGAAGAATTCCTTGATCTTGTGGATCTTGCCGTTTTCGCCATAGCCGAAGAAGGTCGTGGCGTACTCGCCCTTACCGTCGATACCCAGGATCGCGGTCTTTTCCTTGAAACCCGAGCAGTGGTAGGCGCTGGAAGCGTGAGCCAGGTGGTGCTCAACCGGTTCGATCTTGACCTTTTTCGGGTCGAAGCCCAGTTGCTCCAGGCACCAGACGATCTTCTTGCGGTAGCGCTTGTAGCGACGGTTGCCCATCAGGATCGCGTCGAGGGCGCGGTCCGGGGCATACCAGTAGCGCTTGGCATAGTGCCAGCGGGCCTTGCCGAACAGGCTGATCGGGGCGAACGGAATGGCTACCACGTCGACGTCGGATGGCTTGATGCCTGCCTGCTCCAGGCAGAACTTCGCCGACTCGTAGGGCATGCGGTTCTTCGCATGCTTGTCACGCACGAAGCGCTCTTCTTCGGCGGCGGCAATCAGCTTGCCGTCAATGTACAGGGCCGCGGAAGGGTCATGGCTAAGGGCGCCGGACAGGCCAAGAATCGTCAATGCCAAGGGATTAGCCTCTTCTTTCGGTAGAGATGCGCCAACGGCCTCGTGGGCGGATGGCGGCTAAAGGGCGAGATTATAACGCAAACAAGAAGGACACACCGCCCCCTTGTAGGAGCGGCCTTGCGTCGCGAAAGGGCTGCGCAGCGGCCCCAGGTTTTGCAGTGTGGCAGAAATTGCTGGGGCCGCTACGCGCCCCTTTCGCGACGCAAGGCCGCTCCTACAGGGGCTTGCGGTGAATGCTTATTCGGCGATCAGCCAGTCCATCCGGTAGCTGCCCGCCGTCTGCGCCAGCTCTTTGGCGAGCCAGGGCAGCAGTTCCTTCAGCTCTTCCTCCAGCCCCCACGGCGGGTTGGCAATGGCCAGGCCAGAGCCGTTGAGCCCCTGCGGGCTGTCCTGATGGTGCACATACAACTCCACGCGCAGCAACTTGGGCGCGCCAGTGCTGGTGAGGTCCTGATAGAAGCGGGTCAGCGAGCGCTGGTCCTTGATCGGGTACCAGATGGCCGCGACGGTTTGGCGCATGCGGCCGATCGCCTCTTTCATCGAGGTGGTACAGCGTTTGAGCTCATCAGCCTGCTCAAACGGCGGGTCGATCAGCATGATCGCGCGTTTTTCCTGCACCGGCAGCAAGGCGCGCGGCACATGCCAGCCCTCGCCCAGGTGAACGAAGACGCGTGGGTCTTTCTTCATGTTCTCTTTGAGCAGCGGCCCGTCTTCGGGGTGCTTCTCGTTGAGCAGGGCGCGGTCTTGCTGACGCATCAGGCGGCGGGCCAGCTCTGGCGAACCTGGGTAGTAACGCAACTCGCCATCGGCATTGAGGCGTTTGATGATGCGCAGGTAATCGCCTGCCATGGCCGGCAGGTCGTCGCGGTTCCACAACCGGGCAACGCCTTCGAGGTATTCACCGGTGCGGGTCGCCTGGTCGCCCTGCAAGTCATACAGGCCAAGGCCTGCGTGGGTATCGATATAGGCGAACGGCTGCTCCTTGCGCGACATCAGGGCGATGAGGCGGGTCAGCACGATGTGCTTGAGGACGTCGGCGTGGTTGCCGGCGTGGAAGGCGTGACGATAGTTCATGGCAACTCCTGCGGGGGTGGCAAGTTTACCTTGCCTTGCAGGCGGAGTCAGGCCTGGCTGTCGATCGGCGGCGCCTGCTTCGCGGGCGCCGCCTGTTCAACGGGTATTACTTGTCAGCGTGGTACGCCGCATCAGCCGTTTCGAAGCGCTGAACCATCGCCGTCGACGGGCTACCCAGCTTGCTCACCACGACGATGGCGATGCTGGCGAAGAGGAAGCCTGGGATGATTTCGTACAGCCCAAGGGTGTCGAACTGCTTCCACAGGATCACGGTCAACGCACCCACCACGATACCGGCAAGGGCGCCGTTACGGGTCATGCCTTTCCACAGTACCGAGATCAGCACCACCGGACCAAAGGCCGCACCGAAGCCCGCCCAGGCGTAGGCCACCAGGCCCAGCACGCGGTTTTCCGGGTTGGCTGCCATGGCGATGGCAATCAGGGCAACCGCCAACACCATCAGGCGGCCGACCCACACCAGTTCACGCTGCGAAGCACCCTTGCGCAGGAAGGCTTTGTAGAAGTCTTCGGTCAGGGCACTGGAGCACACCAGCAGCTGGCAGCTCAGGGTGCTCATCACCGCCGCCAGGATGGCCGACAGCAACACGCCCGCAATCCATGGGTTGAACAGGATCTTCGCCAGCTCGATGAACACACGCTCGTGGTTCTCGGTCACCGGGCCCGCAAGATCAGGGTTGGCCGAGAAGTAGGCGATGCCGAAGAAGCCCACGGCACAGGTACCGGCCAGGCACAGGATCATCCACGTCATGGAAATGCGACGGGCCTTGGCGATCGACTTGACCGAGTCAGCGGCCATGAAGCGCGCCAGGATGTGCGGCTGGCCGAAGTAGCCCAGACCCCAACCCATCAGCGAGATGATGCCGATGAAAGTTGCACCCTTGAACATGTCGAAGTTGGCCGGGTTCTGCGCTTCGATGGCCAGGAAGGTGGTGTCGAAGCCACCGGTCGAGATCAGCACGATCACCGGGGTGAGGATCAGCGCGAAAATCATCAGCGAAGCCTGCACGGTGTCGGTCCAGCTCACCGCCAGGAAGCCACCGACGAAGGTGTAGGCGATGGTGGCGGCAGCGCCAGCCCACAGCGCCGTCTCGTACGGCATGCCGAAGGTGCTTTCGAACAGACGCGCACCGGCGACGATGCCAGACGCGCAATAGATGGTGAAGAACACCAGGATGACGATGGCCGAGATGATCCGCAGCAGGCCGCTCTGGTCTTCGAAGCGGCTGGAGAAGTAGTCCGGCAGCGTCAAGGCATCACCGTTGTGCTCGGTCTGCACCCGCAGGCGACCCGCAACGAACAGCCAGTTCAGGTAGGCGCCGACGGTCAGGCCGATGGCGATCCAGGCTTCGGAAAGGCCGGAGAAGTAGATGGCGCCCGGCAGGCCCATCAGCAGCCAGCCGCTCATGTCGGAAGCACCGGCAGAGAGCGCAGTGACCACGCTACCCAGGCTTCGACCGCCCAGGATGTAGTCGGAAAGGTTATTGGTGGCGCGATACGCGGCGAAGCCGATCAGTACCATTGCCGCGATATAGACCACAAAGGTGATCGTTAGTGGATTGCCCATGCGTGTGCCCTGGCGTTTGTTGTTATTTCATGCACAACCACAACGTGGCGGTTGCACCCAGGTGGCGAATGCTATGCAACATCGCAAACAGGGTGCAACCCTTTTTCCGTTTCAAGTTGCACCTACTCATGCATTTTCAGTTAAAGCCTCGTTCTTGCTCCTTTTTGGAGCAAAAACGGGATTTTTCAGACTAAATTGCCCCAGAAACAACCTTTAATTAAGTGTAGGAATGTTCGTCGGACGAGTTGCACCTTTTCCGTTAAAAAATCGGGTTGCACCTGGTTGCACCTGAATTGCCCTACAGCTACTCTTTGCGTCAGCTTAGGCCACAACCGTGGCAATAATGAGGATAAGAAATGGCGACGACCACCCTTGGGGTCAAACTCGATGACCCTACCCGTGAGCGACTCAAAGCAGCTGCGCAGTCCATCGACCGCACGCCGCATTGGTTGATCAAGCAAGCGATCTTCAATTACCTGGAGAAGCTCGAGGGTGGTGCCACCCTGACCGAACTCAACGGTCATGCCAGCAACCTGGTCGACGATGCTGGCGAAGTCCAGCCGGACCATGCTCACCAATGCTTCCTCGAATTCGCCGAGAGCATCCTGCCGCAATCGGTACTGCGCTCGGCCATCACCGCCGCTTACCGCCGCCCCGAGCAGGAAGTCATTCCGATGCTGCTGGAGCAGGCTCGCCTGAGCGCACCACTGGCAGAGGCCACCAACAAACTGGCGGCCGGCATCGCCGAAAAACTGCGCAACCAGAAGAGCGCTGGCGGCCGCGCAGGTATCGTCCAGGGCCTGCTGCAAGAGTTCTCGCTGTCGTCCCAGGAAGGCGTGGCACTGATGTGCCTGGCAGAAGCCTTGCTGCGCATCCCAGACAAGGGCACCCGCGATGCGCTGATCCGCGACAAGATCAGCACCGGCAACTGGCAGCCGCACCTGGGCAACAGCCCATCGCTGTTCGTCAACGCCGCCACCTGGGGCCTGCTGCTGACCGGCAAGCTGGTGTCCACCCATAACGAATCCGGCCTCACCTCGTCGCTCACCCGTATCATCGGCAAAAGCGGCGAGCCGATGATCCGCAAGGGCGTCGACATGGCCATGCGCCTGATGGGCGAGCAGTTCGTCACCGGTGAAACCATCGCCGAAGCCCTGGCCAACGCCAGCCGTTTCGAGGCCAAGGGCTTCCGTTATTCCTACGACATGCTCGGTGAAGCCGCACTGACCGAGCACGACGCACAGAAGTACCTGGCATCCTACGAGCAAGCGATCCACTCGATCGGCAAAGCCTCGCATGGCCGCGGCATCTATGAAGGCCCGGGCATCTCGATCAAACTGTCGGCCCTGCACCCGCGCTACAGCCGCGCCCAGTATGAGCGCGTGATGGAAGAGCTGTACCCGCGCCTGCTGTCGCTGACCCTGCTGGCCAAGCAATACGATATCGGCCTAAACATCGACGCCGAAGAAGCCGACCGCCTGGAGCTGTCGCTCGACCTGCTCGAGCGCCTGTGCTTCGAACCCTCGCTGGCAGGCTGGAACGGTATTGGCTTCGTCATCCAGGCCTACCAGAAGCGCTGCCCGTATGTGATCGACTATGTCATCGACCTGGCCAAGCGCAGCCGCCACCGCCTGATGATCCGCCTGGTGAAAGGCGCCTACTGGGACAGCGAAATCAAGCGCGCCCAGGTCGAAGGCCTGGAAGGCTACCCGGTCTACACCCGCAAGGTGTACACCGATGTGTCCTACGTTGCCTGCGCACGCAAACTGCTGGCCGTGCCCGAAGCCATCTACCCGCAGTTCGCCACCCACAACGCCCACACCCTGTCGGCCATCTACCACATCGCCGGCCAAAACTACTACCCCGGCCAGTACGAGTTCCAGTGCCTGCACGGCATGGGTGAGCCGCTGTACGAGCAAGTGGTCGGCAAGATTTCCGACGGCAAGCTGAACCGTCCGTGCCGCGTCTATGCCCCGGTCGGCACCCACGAAACCCTGCTTGCGTACCTGGTTCGCCGCCTGTTGGAAAACGGCGCCAACACCTCGTTCGTCAACCGCATCGCCGACCACTCGATCTCCATCCAGGAACTGGTTGCCGACCCGGTCGCCAGCATCGAGCGCATGGCCACCCAGGAAGGCGGCATCGGCCTGCCACACCCGCGCATCCCGCTGCCGCGTGACCTGTACGGCACTGAGCGGGCCAACTCGGCCGGTATCGACATGGCCAACGAACACCGCTTGGCCTCGCTGTCCTGCGCCATGCTGGCCACTGCCCACAACGACTGGAAAGCCACCCCGCTGCTGGCCTGCGCCGCCAGCGAATCGGCTGCTGTGCCGGTGCTGAACCCAGCGGACCACCGCGATGTAGTCGGCCACGTCCAGGAAGCCACGGTTGCCGACGTCGACAACGCCATCCAGTGCGCCCTCAACGCCGCACCGATCTGGCAGGCCACCCCGCCCGCCGAGCGCGCTGCGATCCTTGAGCGCACCGCCGACCTGATGGAAGCCGAGATCCAGCCGCTGATGGGCCTGCTCATCCGCGAGGCCGGTAAAACCTTCGCCAACGCCATCGCCGAAGTGCGCGAGGCCGTGGACTTCCTGCGCTACTACGCGGTGCAGGCTCGCAACGACTTCAGCAACGACGCCCACCGCCCATTGGGCCCAGTGGTGTGCATCAGCCCGTGGAACTTCCCGCTGGCAATCTTCAGCGGCCAGGTCGCCGCTGCACTCGCCGCGGGCAACCCGGTACTGGCCAAGCCCGCCGAGCAAACCCCGCTGATTGCCGCCCAGGCCGTGCGCCTGCTGCTGGAAGCCGGCATTCCGGAAGGCGTCCTGCAACTGCTGCCAGGCCGCGGCGAGACGGTCGGTGCCGGCCTGGTCGGTGACGAGCGCGTCAAAGGCGTGATGTTCACCGGTTCCACCGAAGTGGCCCGCCTGCTGCAACGTAACGTCGCCGGCCGCCTGGACAACCAGGGCCGCCCGATCCCGCTGATCGCCGAAACCGGCGGCCAGAACGCGATGATCGTCGACTCCTCGGCCCTGACCGAGCAGGTGGTGATCGACGTGGTGTCCTCGGCCTTCGACAGCGCCGGCCAGCGCTGCTCGGCACTGCGCGTGCTGTGCCTGCAGGAAGACTCCGCCGACCGTGTGATCGAGATGCTCAAGGGTGCCATGGCCGAAAGCCGCCTGGGCAACCCGGACCGCCTGGCCGTGGACATCGGCCCGGTGATCGACGCCGAAGCCAAGGCCGGCATCGAGAAGCACATCCAGGGCATGCGTGAAAAAGGCCGTTCGGTCTACCAGGTTGCCATCGCCGATGCGGCCGAGGTCAAACGCGGCACCTTCGTCATGCCAACCCTGATCGAGCTGGACAGCTTCGACGAACTCAAGCGCGAGATCTTCGGCCCAGTGCTGCACGTGGTGCGCTACAACCGCCGCAACCTCGACCAACTGATCGAGCAGATCAACAACTCCGGTTACGGCCTGACCCTCGGCGTGCACACCCGCATCGACGAGACCATCGCCAAAGTCGTGGAAACCGCCAACGCTGGCAACATGTACGTCAACCGCAACATCGTTGGCGCGGTGGTCGGCGTGCAGCCGTTCGGTGGTGAAGGCCTGTCCGGTACCGGCCCGAAAGCCGGCGGCCCGCTGTACCTGTACCGCCTGCTGTCGACCCGCCCGGCCGACGCCATTGGCCGTCACTTCCAGCAGCAGGATGGCGAAGGCAAGCCTGACCGCACCCTGCACGAGCAGCTGATCAAGCCGCTGCACAGCCTCAAGGCCTGGGCCGAGAGCAACCAGCAGGCCGACCTGGCTGCGCTGTGCACCCAGTTTGCCGGCCAGTCGCAGAGCGGCATCGCCCGCCTGCTGCCAGGCCCGACCGGCGAGCGCAACAGCTACACCATCCTGCCGCGCGAGCACGTGCTGTGCCTGGCGGACAACGAAGCCGACCTGCTGGCGCAGTTTGCTGCCGTCCTGGCGGTTGGCAGCTCGGCGGTATGGGCTGACAGCGAACCGGGCAAAGCCCTGCGCGCCCGCCTGCCGAAAGAGCTGCAGGCCAAGGTCAAGCTGGTAGCGGATTGGAACAAGGATGAAGTGGCGTTCGACGCCGTGATCCACCATGGCGATTCGGACCAGCTGCGTAGCGTGTGCCAGCAAGTGGCCAAGCGTGCCGGGGCGATCGTCGGTGTGCACGGGCTGTCCAGCGGCGACCACCAGATTGCGCTGGAGCGCTTGGTGATCGAGCGGGCGGTGAGTGTGAACACTGCTGCTGCGGGGGGTAATGCGAGCCTGATGACCATCGGTTGATGGCTGTTGATAAAAAAGGAGAGCTTCGGCTCTCCTTTTTTATGGGCGCATGTCTTGAGATGTTTGGCGCCTATGAGATCGAGCGCCGCCCGCGCGGCGCATCGCGAGCTGCGCTCGCTCCTACGTTTGTTTCGGGCCAATTATTCCTGCGCGATTTGTGCGCGAACGCTCTGATGCATGACACGATATCGCGTCGTACAAACCAGGCGGCCGCGCGTCTCTGGCACAGGCATGCCTGGCCCGAAACAAACGTAGGAGCGAGCGCAGCTCGCGAAGCGCCGCGCGGGCGGCGCTCGCTTTCATAGGCGCTGTAAGCATCAAGGCAAGCACCTTTATGCCCTAAGTCCTTCACGTGCGCCTTAGCCAGAGCCACCAAAGACTCCAGACTTTAGCCCCTTCAGATGCAACGACAAGGGTCAACCAAACCCACGTGCTGGTATGGATTTCCCTGTTTTGCGTGGGAAATAAGATCTCAACGGATGCCAGACCGCTAGGTCTCATTGCACTTTCTAAACCCATATCACCCAAACCTATTAACCTCCCCCCACCCCACCCGATTCCCTACACTCGCAGCATCCCGCTCAAGGACCGCCCCCATGCCCGAGACCCTGCTCAGCCCTCGCAACCTCGCCTTCGAGCTCTACGAAGTCCTCGACGCCGAAGCCCTCACCCAGCGCCCGCGCTTCGCCGAGCACAGCCGCGAAACCTTCGACGCGGCGCTGACCACCGCCCGTACCATTGCCGAGAAGTACTTTGCGCCGCACAACCGCAAGGCCGATGAAAACGAGCCGCGCTACGTGGACGGCCGCGCCGAGCTGATCCCCGAGGTGAAACCAGCCGTGGATGCCTTCCTTGAGGCGGGCTTCCTCAACGCCAACCGCGACTTCGAGGTCGGCGGCATGCAGTTGCCCAGCCTGGTCTCGCAGGCCTGCTTTGCGCACTTCCAGGCCGCCAACGCTGGCACCACGGCCTACCCGTTCCTGACCATGGGTGCGGCCAACCTGATCGAAAGCTTCGGCACCGACGAACAAAAACGCCTGTTCCTGCAGCCGATGATCGACGGCCGCTACTTCGGCACCATGGCGTTGACCGAGCCGCATGCGGGCTCGTCCCTGGCCGATATCCGCACCCGCGCCGAACCCGCCGGCGATGGCAGCTACAGGCTCAAGGGCAACAAGATCTTCATCTCTGGCGGCGACCACGAGCTGTCGGAAAACATCGTACACATGGTGCTGGCCAAGCTGCCGGATGCGCCTCCCGGGGTGAAGGGCATCTCGCTGTTCATCGTGCCCAAGTACCGGGTGAACCCGGATGGCAGCCGTGGCGAGCGTAACGATGTGCTGCTGGCTGGCCTGTTCCACAAGATGGGTTGGCGCGGCACCACCTCGACGGCGTTGAACTTCGGCGACAACGGCCAGTGCATCGGCTACCTGGTAGGCCAGCCGCACCAGGGCCTGGCCTGCATGTTCCAGATGATGAACGAGGCGCGCATCGGCGTTGGCATGGGCGCGGTGATGCTCGGTTATGCCGGCTACCTGTACTCGCTGGACTACGCGCGCCAGCGGCCACAAGGGCGGTTGCCGGACAACAAGGACCCGCACAGCCCTGCCGTGCCAATCATCGGGCATACCGACGTCAAGCGCATGCTGCTGACGCAGAAGGCTTACGTTGAAGGCGCCTTCGACCTTGGCCTGTACGCCGCACGCCTGTTCGACGACACCCAGACAGCCGACGATGAGAGCACCCGGCAGCACGCCCAGGCACTGCTCGACCTGTTGACCCCGATCGTCAAATCCTGGCCATCGGCCTTCTGCCTCAAAGCCAACGAGTTAGCGATCCAGGTCCTCGGCGGCCATGGCTACACCCGCGAATACCCCGTTGAGCAGTATTACCGCGACAACCGCCTGAACCCGATTCACGAGGGCACTGAAGGCATCCAGTCGCTCGACCTGCTCGGCCGCAAGCTTGCGCAAAACGGCGGCGCCGGGCTCAAGCAACTGATCCGCCTGATCGCCAGCACAGCCGAGCGCGCCAGCCACCACCCTGGCCTCGACACCCTGCGCCAGCCGCTGGAGCAGTTGGTCAATCGCCTGCAAGCCGTCACCCTTGCCCTGCTGGGTGACATGGCCCAGGGCAACATCAGCACCGCCCTGGCCAACTCGGCCCTGTACCTCAAGGCCTTCGGCCACTGCGTGGTCGGCTGGCGCTGGCTGGAACAGGCGATCCACGCCGAACTCGGCCTGCTCAAAGGCAACGCCGACGACCGTGACTTCTACCTCGGCAAGCTCCAGGCCGCGCGCTACTTCCTGACCTGGGAAGTGCCGGGCTGCCACAATGAGCTGGCATTGCTCGAGGTACGCGACGACACCTGTATCACCATGCAAGACGGGTGGTTCTAGCGACCAGCGCAGTGCCGCGCTCACGCGCCTCTATCTGTCACCCGTGTCGCTCAGCGCATTGGCAGGCGTGGCCGACCTGCGCGGCTGGCGGGTGATGGCGATACCTGCCGCGACCACCGCAATGCCCACGTAGGTTGTCCAATGGATCACGTCCCCGAACATCATCGCCGCCCATAACAACGTCACCGGAGGCTCGAGGTAGACCAGTGCCGAGACGCGGGTCGCCGAGAGCTTTGTCAGCAATATCCACAGGCTCAGGTAGGCAATGAACGTGGAGAACAGGGTCAGCCATGCGACCGCCGCCCAGACCTGTGTGCTGGCAGGCACGTCGATCAACCCCAGCGGCAAGCCTGCAGCCGTGAGCAGCAGCAGTGTCGCAGTCGATTGCAGAAACAACGGCATCAGCAGACCGTCCTTGCTGTGGTCCGTCGCCATGATCGATTGCCGACGCTGATACAGCGTGGCAATGGACAACGTGATGGCGGCGATCAGCGGCAGGGCGTAAAGCCAGAGGCTAAGCTGGTTCGCAGACAGGCTGTACTCTGCAAAAATGATCATGCTGACGCCCGCGAACCCCACCCCAAGCCCGAGCCATTCCTGCCGTCCACTGCGCTCATGCTGGTTGTTGTTGCTCATCGATGCCGTGATCAATGGCTGCAGCGCACAAATGATGGCGGCAATCCCCGCCGGTAGCCCGCCCCGGATGGCGATGTAGACACTGACCAGATAGGCAAACTGCGCCAGGAAACCAATGACGGCGTTGTAGCATATCTGCGCCCACGTAAGCGTACGCAGCCGATGCACGACAAAAGGCAGCAGGCAGATGCTGACCAGCAGAAACCGCCAGAACAGCAGGTTGATGGCACCCGCGTCTTCCGTGCCCAGCCGGGCACCAATAAAGCCCGAACTCCAGGAAAGGACAAAGATGACTTGCAGCAGGATCAGGTACGGCGCACTGCTTGGCATGTTCACGCCCCTGTGTGATGCAATTGCGCGAACGTAATCGGCTCGATGCCTATTCTTGAAAACTGGCGGGCTGCTGATCGCTGCAAGGCCCAGCGTAACCCCAACCATTTAGGGATCGTCGCAGGGATGCCATCGTCGGAGGCCAAGTGCCAAAACCGGTTGGAGTCGTCACCAAAGTAGGGACAATGAAAGGACAGCACCAACGACATGCGTCGCCCGCTGACCACCGGGCGCACACCGTGGAACAATCGGCTGCCATAGATGAACAAGGCATCGCCAGGTGCGTCCAGGCGCGCATTTTCGAAGGTACGGTGGTCCAACGCATCAAAGCTGTCGACAGTGCCGTTATGGAACAGGAATTCGCCCCCGCTGTATTCGCAGGCCCCCGACAGCACGATGTTCAGCACGTAATTGGTGCCGTCTGTGTGCCACATGCCGAGTTGCTGCTGTTGCTCGACAGGCTTGGGGTAGAAATAGTTGACCTGCGAGCGCGCATTGACCATGGGGTAAGGCACCAGCGGCACGCCTGCAATGCGCGAGACAGCTAAGAGGAATGAGCGGCTGCACATCATGTCGTTGATGAACGATGATAAAGCCGTCACCCCTCGCGTACGCCGCGAAATGATCCAGTCGCTGTCAGCCGCCCCCTCCTCCAGACGGCTGCAGATGCCTTGCAAGGCCGCAACGCCCTCGGGCGTGAACAGCCGATGCACAACCGCCACCCCGGTGATGCTGTCCGCTGCGATTTTGGCGTGCGGGCTGTCGGCATACCCAAGCTGCCCAAGTGTTCGGGTGTCGCTGAGGACGGGCCCGTGCTGGCAAAGCAAATCGTCCGACCAGGGCAACTGCTCACTGAGGCAGATAGGCGATGGCCGCGGCGTGCGCTTCAATGTCGACTTGAGCGCCAGCTTCACGCGCCCTACGCCGCGTTCGAACAGGGGTAAGGTGTCTGAAGGATTCATGATGTGTCTGTCCCCGTAGAGTCACTACTGAAGGTACTTCGCGATCTGATAGCGCACCGAGCCATCACCGCTGGCGAACTCGTCCACCACACTGCAGTTGCAATGCCGGGCCCTGATGCGACGGAACTGTTCGGGCGTGTACTTGAGGCAGATGTTGGTCAGCAGGTACCCACGTTGCTGCAGACGCTGCACAGGTTGCAGGGTTACCGCGACATGGATGGGTTCATCCTGAATGCGTAGCGGTACGAGCATGGCTTCATGCTCGCCCGAAGGGATGAAGCCTTGTTGAAGCGCGACCATTTGGGAGAACTGGAGCATGCAGGGGTTGGCGTAGAACTTGAGGATGGTACTTTCCAGGCCTTCGTCGTAGACCTGCATTTCCGAAAGGATGTAGGTGGTGTTACCTGCAAGGCTACGAATCAGCCGCCCAGTGCTCACTGGCAGCTCGTTACCTTCCTGAAACCCAAGCAGGGTGATCAGTGTGAGTTCCTGATCGTGACGCAAATCCTCATGGGTTACGGTGCGGTAATCAGCGGCGATGTAATTGAAACTGCCATCCTCGCGCACGATGGGCCCCACGGCATCGCTCATCGCGGCTTCTGAAGTCTGGTTGATATCGATGGCGGTGTAGCGGATGGAGCTGGACGTCTCGACCATTCGCTTCAGCAAGCAGGCGCTCTTGATCGGCTCCGGGCCCAGCTCCACATAGTGCACACGGCGCCCACTACTCAGTGCTGCCAACCGCTCGGCAACGTCGCCGATGACGGCCTTGAGCGCCCCCTGCCCCTCTGCATCAGCACAGAGCCCGCTCTGACCCACGCCTTGCTCATTCAAGGCGCGCATAAGCAGAAATATCTCGTGGTTGAAACGGTGGTCGCTTGCAGGTCCCGGCTCAGGCTGGGCCAAGGTCGAGTACTTCTCGTGGTTCTCGACAGTCCATAGTCGTGCGTGCTGGTAAGCCGGGTTGCGCACGAGTGCATCTACCACGAAGTCATTCAGGCTCATCCGTATCATTCCATTGCAATTCAGGGGGCATGCGGGCTTCGACCCCACAGTAAGAGTGGGTATAAAGGCTGTACAGTTGATTAAATCGAAGCGCTGGTTCGATCCGACCAAATCAGGTGGCTCCATGGGCAAAGGCCTCGACATCGATGTACTGAGAACCTTCCAGGCAGTGGCCCGGCTAGGCCGTTTCAAGGCGGCGGCCGACTACGTCCACCGCAGCCCATCGGCGGTGACGACGCAGATCCAGAAGCTGGAGGGAAAGATCGGGCAACAATTGTTCACACGCAGTAACCAGTCGGTGGAGCTAACCCCTGCGGGCCGTCAGCTGATGGGCGAAGCGACACGTTTCTTGATGGCTCACGACAGGCTACTGGCCACGCTGTCGCCACAGCAGATGACCGGCAAGGTGCGCATAGGCGTACCCGACGGTTATGCCGCCAACCTCATGAGCGACTTTCTGCCGGTGTTCGTCGCCAATAACCCGAAGCTGGAGTTGGAGGCTGTAGCGCGATCCAGCGCAGAGCTCATCGACCTGTTTGCGCGACAGCGGCTGGACCTGGCTGTAGCGGTCAGCAGTGACGACTGGCAGCAAGGCGAGTGGCTTCGCTCGACGCAGCCGCGCTGGGCCGCAGCGCCTGGATTCAGCCATGACCCCAATCGCCCCTTGCCGCTGGCACTGCAGTTGAAGGGTTGCCCGTACCGGGAGGCGGCGTTGCAGGCTCTGAAAGCCCACGGCATTGCGTACCGTGTGCTGTTGGAAAGCGCCAACTGGCACGCGGTACTGGCCTGCATGAGAAGTGGCCTGGCCGTGGGCATTGTCGAAGGGCTGGATAGCGCCGATACATCACTCGCGTACGTGGAAGGGCTGGGCTTGCCCGACCTCGAAAAGCACCACGTCTACTTGCTGACGGACACCTCGCACCATGTCGCAGCGCATCTGAATGCTATGTTGAAGGCCGCCATCCAGAAAGAAGGCGTAACAACGCCGCCCCATTGCTGGGAGGGCGGTGGTTGAACCGCCCGCGTTATTTCCTGACCAGGGAAGTACCTGGCTGCCATAATGAGCTGGCATTGCTCGTGGCCCGTGACGATACAGGCCTAGGCATGCGAGTGGCGTGGTTCTAGGGGGAGCCACCACTGACTCGGAGGTTCCCGCATGTTTGATTCCAGCGCCCTGTTGCGCCAGCGCTTTGCTGGGCTGCGCAGCACGGCAGAGTTGTTTTCCCTGCGTCATGTGAAGCAGTCGTACCAGGCATTGTCTGTGCGTCGCAATGTGGCCGAGCCGCCCTTCTTCAGCCAGGACGAGGGCGCCATGCTTACCGTGCGGGTCAGCGGCGTTGAGGCCTATGCCGCCACCGCCGACCTGTCCCAACAAGGCTTGCAGCAGGCGCTCGAACGCGCCGAAGCGCTGGCCCGGCAGATCGCCAGGCATATCCTGCTGGACCTGCGCGACCAACCGGTGACCAGCGCACGCCACGACCATGTCTCGCCCAACTTCGACCAGCCACTGCCCAACCTCGCCGATTGCCTGGGCCTGCTCGCCGCCGAGTCGGCCAGCGTGCCCCAGGACAGCCGCCTGGTGGATTGGCAGGCCGGCCTGGACATCACCCTGGTTGAACAAACCTACCTCAACTCCGCCGGCGCCGAACTGCGCCACGCCCAGCGCTTCCTGTTCCCAGGCCTGAGCGTGACGGCCAGCGACGGCCAAGACAGCCAGAGCCGCAGCCTGGGCCGGGACAACTTTGGCCAGCAGGGGGGCTTCGAGGTCATCGAGCGCTGTGGCCTGGTCGGCGCCGCCCGCCGGGTCGCCGACGAGGCGCTGCAACTGCTGCTGGCACCCAATACGCCCAGCGGCCCGCGTGACCTGCTGCTGATGCCCGACCAGATGATGCTGCAGATTCACGAGTCCATCGGCCACCCGCTGGAGATGGACCGCATTCTCGGCGACGAGCGCAACTACGCCGGCACCAGTTTCGTCAACGCCAGTGACTTCGGCCACCTGCAATACGGCTCGAAGCTGCTCAACGTGACCTTTGACCCGACCATCGGCGAAGAACTCGCCAGCTACAGCTACGACGATGACGGCACCCAGGCCAGCAAGCAGTTCCTGATCCGCGATGGTGTGCTACTGCGCCCGTTGGGCGGCGCCCTGTCGCAGTTCCGCTCCGGCCTGGACGGCGTGGCCAACAGCCGTGCCTGTGGCTGGAACCGCGCACCGATCGACCGCATGGCCAACCTCAACATCGAGCCGGGCGACCGCTCGCTGGCGCAGCTGGTCAAGGGTATCGAGCACGGCATCCTGATGCGCACCAACCGCTCCTGGTCCATTGACGATGCCCGCAACAAGTTCCAGTTCGGCTGCGAGTGGGGCCAACTGATCGAAAACGGCGAGCTCAAGGGCATCGTCAAGAACCCCAACTACCGCGGCATCTCGGCGCAGTTCTGGCGCAACTTGTCCGCCGTCGGCGACGCCAGCACCTTCCAGGTGCTCGGTACGCCCAATTGCGGCAAAGGCGAGCCCAACCAGGTGGTGCGGGTCGGCCATGCTTCGCCGGCCTGCGTGTTCAGCCAGATCGATGTCTTCGGAGGCGACGCCTGATGAGCGCCACACCCCAACACCGTTTCGAAAGCCTGCTTGGCGCCCTGCGCGATGCCCTGCAGCCGGGCGAACAATTCACCTTTGGCTACAGCGCCGAACAGTCACAGTTCGTGCGCTTCAACCATGCCAAGGTGCGCCAGGCCGGCGAGGTGAGCCAGGCCAGTGTGCAACTGCGCCTGATCTGTGATGGCCGCCAGGCCGAGCAGTTGATCACCCTGGGCGATGATGCCGTGCAGGACCGCGCGCGCCTGGCCGATGCCCTGGGCCAACTGCGTCAGACCTTGCCCCTGCTGGCCGTCGACCCCTACCTGCGCCTGGACGAAACCCCGTGGAACAGCCACAGCCAGCAAGACCACACGCTGCCGGAACTGGATGAAGTGCTGGCCTTGATCGAACGGGAAGCCGGCGACCTGGACCTGGTCGGCATCTACGCCGCCGGGCCGATCTGTCGCGGCTTCGCCAGCTCGTTCGGGGCCTTTGGCTGGCACCAGGCCAACAGTTTCAACATGGACTGGAGCCTGTTCCACAGCAACGGCCAGGCCGTGAAAGCCAACTATGCCGGGCAGGCCTGGAGCGCTGACGAGTTCGTCGCGCGCCTGCGCCTGGCCCGCGAGCAACTGGCGTTCCTGGGCCGCCCTGCCATCACCTTGAAACCAGGCAGTTACCGCGCCTACCTGGCGCCAGCGGCCATGGACGAGATCGCCGGCATGCTGTGCTGGGGCGGGTTTTCTGCGCAGGCCCTGGCCACTGGCAACAGCGCCCTGCAGCGCCTGTATAACGGCGATGCGCAGCTGAGCCCGCTGGTCAGCTTCGACGAGCAAGTCAGCGGCTCGCTGAGCCCGGCGTTTTCGGATGAGGGGTCACCCCGCCTCGATGTGCCGCTGATCCAGCAAGGCCAAGCCGTGCAGCGCTTGATCAGCGCACGCAGTGCGGCCGAGTTCGCGCTCGTGGCGAATGGTGCCGACAGCTACGAGTCGCCCTGCGCCTTGAGCCTCGCGGCGGGCAACCTGGCCAGTGAAGCAATCCTCGAACGGCTGGGCACCGGGCTGTATATCAGCAACTTGTGGTACCTGAACTACTCGGACCTGCCAGCAGCACGCATGACCGGCCTGACCCGTTTTGCCACCTTCTGGGTGGAGAATGGCCAGATTCAGGGGCCGGTAAGCACCATGCGCTTCGATGACAGCCTGTACAGTTTGCTGGGCAGCCAGCTGGAGGACCTGACGCGCGAGCGCGAGATGATCTTGTCTACCAGTACCTATGGACAGCGCAGTACTGGGTCGAGTCATTTGCCAGGGGCGCTGGTCAAAGGCCTGACCCTGACATTGTGATAGGCATTACCGGCCCTTTCGCGGGGCAAGCCCGCTCCCACAGCGATGTCACCCCATTCGAGGGCAGTGGAGATCCTATGGGAGCGGGCTTGCCCCGCGAAGAGGCCGGCACAGACAAAAGAGGACGTCATGCCTGATCGTGCACCGCTGGACCCCGTCACCGCCCGCTGGATCCCCTGGGTCGTGGCCATCGCTTTCTTCATGCAGTCCCTGGACGGCACCATTCTCAACACCGCGCTGCCGGCCATGGCGCGCTCGCTGGAAGAGGACCCGCTGCGCATGCAAGGCGTGATCATCGCCTACATGCTCACCGTAGCCTTGCTGATCCCCGCCTCCGGCTGGCTCGCCGACCGCTTCGGTACCAAGCACATCTTCTTCAGCGCGATCCTGTTGTTCAGCTTCGGCTCACTGCTATGCGCCGCCGCCGACAGCCTCGGTTTTCTGATCATGGCCCGAGTCGTTCAAGGCCTGGGCGGCGCATTAATGCTGCCGGTCGGCCGGCTGGTGGTACTGCGCGCCTACCCCCGCACCGAGCTGGTGCGGATCATGAGCTTCATCACCATCCCCGGCCTGCTCGGCCCCCTGCTCGGCCCAACGGTCGGTGGCTGGCTGGTGGAAATCCTCAGCTGGCACTGGATCTTCCTGCTCAACCTGCCGGTCGGTGCCATCGGCTGTTATGCCGTGTGGAAGTTCATCCCTGACCTGCGCGGCGCAGAGCGCACCAGCTTCGATGGCCCGGGCTTCCTCTTGTTCGGCGCGGCGATGGTGCTGATCACCATCGCCATGGAAGGCTTGGGCGAGTTGCACTTGCCGCACTTGCGGGTGATGTTGCTGCTGTTCGCTGGCATGGCCTGCCTGGCCGCCTACTGGCTGCGGGCCGGGCGCGATCCCGAGCCGCTGTTCTCGCCCAGCCTGTTCCGCGTGCGCACCTTTGCCATCGGCATCCTCGGCAACCTGTTCGCGCGCCTGGGCAGCGGCGCCCTGCCCTTCCTCGTACCCTTGCTGCTGCAGGTGGCACTGGGCTATTCGCCAGCCCAGGCAGGCATGAGCATGATCCCGCTGGCTGCAGCGGCGATGCTGGCCAAGTCCATCGCCCGGCCGCTGATCGAGCGCTTCGGCTACCGCATCATCCTCACCGGCAATACCCTGCTGCTGGGCCTGCTGCTGGCCAGCCTCGGCCTGGTCGACGAGCAGACGCCCTACGCCGTGCTGCTGATACAACTGGGCCTGCTCGGTGCCGTGAACTCCATGCAGTTCACGGCCATGAACACGGTAACCCTGATCGACCTCGACGATGCCAGCGCCAGCAGCGGCAACAGCCTGCTGTCGGTGGTCGCGCAACTGGCGCTGAGCCTGGGTGTGGCTTGCGCGGGTGCATTGCTGGGCGGCTTCACGGCGGCCGGCAGCGCCGAGGGGGTGGAAAGCACCTTGGGCGCCTTCCAGCTGACCTTCGTGACCATCGGCATCATGGCCATGCTGGCCGCAGCCATCTTCCTGCAACTGGCGCCGACAGACGGAAGGCGTGCCCGTCGTCCGGAACAACACATGGAGTCGTAGGGCGAATGGCCATGAGGCTGGTAGACTGTGCGGCATTTTTCGCTTCGCCACACAGGCCCGCCTCGTGACCACCGAATCCACCGCCTTTGCCACCCTGCCGCTGTCCGCCGCCATGCTGGCCAACCTGGACGCCCTCGGCTATACCTCGATGACGCCGATCCAGGCACAGAGCCTGCCGGTCATCCTCAAGGGCCAGGACCTGATCGCCCAGGCCAAGACCGGCAGCGGCAAGACCGCTGCGTTCGGCATCGGCCTGCTGAACCCGATCAACCCACGCTATTTCGGTTGCCAGGCGCTGGTCCTGTGCCCGACCCGCGAGCTCGCCGACCAGGTCGCCAAAGAGTTGCGCCGGCTGGCGCGCGCCGAAGACAACATCAAGATCCTGACCCTCTGCGGCGGCGTTTCGCTCGGCCCGCAGATCGCGTCGCTGGAGCACGGTGCGCACATCATCGTCGGCACCCCGGGGCGCATCCAGCAGCACCTGGATAAAGGCACCCTGGTACTCGACGGGCTCAACACGCTGATCCTCGACGAAGCCGACCGCATGCTCGACATGGGCTTTTTCGACGCCATCGCCAGCATCATCGGCAAGACCCCGGCCCGCCGCCAGACCCTGCTGTTCTCAGCCACCTACCCGTCCGGCATCAAGCAGCTTGCCGCAGACTTCATGCGCAACCCGCAGCAGGTCAAGGTCGAAAGCCTGCACACCGACAACCAGATCGAACAGCGCTTCATCGAAATCGACGCGCAACAGCGCCTCGAAGCGGTGACCCGCGTGCTCGGCCACTATCGCCCGCAATCGTGCGTGGCGTTCTGCTTCACCAAGCAGCAGTGCGAAGACGTGGTCGCCCACCTCACGGCCAAAGGCATCGTCGCCCAGGCCCTGCACGGTGACCTCGAACAGCGCGACCGCGACCAAGTGCTGGCCATGTTCGCCAACCGCAGCAGCTCGGTGCTGGTGGCGACCGACGTGGCCGCGCGCGGCCTGGACATCGACGGCCTGGACATGGTGCTCAACGTCGAGCTGGCGCGTGACGCCGAGATCCACGTGCACCGTGTCGGCCGCACCGGCCGTGCCGGCGAGAAGGGCGTTGCGGTCAGCCTGGTGGCCCCGGCCGAGGGCCACCGCGCCCAGGCCATCGAAGCGTTGCAGAAGAGCCCGCTGCGCTGGGACCAGCTGGACAGCCTGAAAAATAAAGGCGGCGAGCCGCTGCTGCCGGTGATGAGCACCTTGTGCATCGCTGCCGGGCGCAAGGACAAACTGCGCCCAGGTGACATCCTCGGCGCATTGACCGGCGATGCCGGCATCCCGGGCAAGCAGGTGGGCAAGATCGCCATCTTCGATTTCCAGGCCTTCGTGGCAGTGGAACGGGCACTGGCCAAGCAAGCGATGCAGCGCCTGAACAGCGGCAAGATCAAAGGCCGGGCCCTGAAAGTCCGCATCATTTAAAAAACTATTGGGGCCGCTTTGCGGCCCTTTCGCGACACAAGGTGGCTCCTACACGGGTTACGCGATCCCCTGTAGGAGCGGCCTTGTGTCGCGAAAGGGCTGCAAGGCAGCCCCAGCAATCTTCAAGAGGTAACCCGTGCACACCACCGACGTGATCATCCTCGGCGCCGGCGCCGCCGGCCTGATGTGCGCCCAGCTCAGCGCCCGCCGTGGCCGCCGGGTACTGCTGCTGGACCACGCCAACAAGCCAGGCAAGAAAATCCTCATGTCCGGCGGCGGGCGCTGCAACTTCACCAACATGTACACCGAGCCTGCCAACTTCCTTTCGCACAACGCGCACTTCTGCAAGTCGGCGCTGGCCCGCTACACCCAGTGGGACTTCATCGAGCTGGTGGCCAAGCATGGCGTGCCGTATCACGAGAAGAAGCTCGGGCAGCTGTTCTGCGACAACAAGGCCAGCGACATCCTCAACATGCTCCTGGCCGAGTGCGACGAGGCCGGTGCCGAGTTGCGCATGGACACCAGCATCTCGCACATCGAGAAAACCGAAAACGGCTACCTGCTGCAAACCAGTGCCGGGCAGTTCGCCTGCCAGTCGCTGGTGATCGCCACCGGCGGCCTGTCGATCCCGACCCTGGGCGCTACCGGTTTCGGCTACCAGGTGGCGCGCCAGTTCGGCCACACCCTGCTGCCGACCCGCGCCGGGCTGGTGCCCTTCACCATCACCGAGCCCCAACTCAAGGCACTGTGCACCGAACTGTCGGGCACCTCGCTGGACTGCACGGCCAGCTGCAACGGCACCAGCTTCCGCGAGAACCTGCTGTTTACCCACCGCGGCCTGAGCGGCCCGGCGATTCTGCAGATCTCCTCGTTCTGGGAGGCCGGCGACACGGTGGAGATCAACCTGCTGCCGGACCGCGATGCACTGACCTGGCTGCAACAGCAGCAGGCCGAGCGCGCCAACGCGGAACTGAAGACGGTGCTTGGCGAGGTGTTCACCCGCAAGCTGGCCAACCTGTTGGCCGAGCAGTGGTTCGAATCGAAGCCGATGAAGCAGTACACCCCGGCAGAATTGGCCCAGATCGCCGAAAAACTGGCAGCCTGGCAGGTGGTACCGGCTGGCACCGAGGGCTATCGCACCGCCGAAGTGACGCTGGGCGGCGTGGACACCCGCGAGGTGTCGTCCAAGACCATGGAGTCGCTCAAAGCCCCGGGGCTGTACTTCATTGGCGAGGTGCTGGATGTCACCGGCCACCTGGGCGGTTTCAATTTCCAGTGGGCATGGGCATCGGCTAACGCTGCGGCGCAGTTCGTGTAGAGTAGAATCCATTCAGCAGCACGGAACGCTTCTTGCTGGTCCGTGCGGCACTGTATTCATTCGATCACAGCCCAAGGCCATCATGTCATCGAGCTCGTTCCGTCAGTCACTGCGTCGCCTGTGGGGCCAAGACAAGTTCAGCTACAGCATCAGGGTTACGGTCGCCCTCACCGGCAGCATGGCCTTGTGTTGGTACCAGGATGAAATGGCCCTGCTGATCCCCTTGTTCCTGGGCATCATCGCCAGTGCGCTGGCCGAAACCGACGACAGCTGGCAAGGCCGGCTCAGCGCGCTGGCGGTAACCCTGGTGTGTTTTGCCATCGCCGCGCTGTCAGTCGAGTTATTGTTCCCCTACCCCTGGATCTTCGCCGGCGCCCTGGCCCTGGCGGCCTTCGGCCTGACCATGCTCGGTGCACTGGGCGAGCGCTATGGTGCGATCGCTTCAGCCACGCTGATTTTATCGGTGTACACCATGATCGGCGTGGACCAACGCGGCGGCCAGGTGAATGACTTCTGGCACGAGCCAATGCTGCTGGTGGCGGGCGCAGCCTGGTACGGCCTGCTGTCGGTGCTGTGGCAAGCGTTGTTCTCCAATCAGCCGGTGCAGCAAAGCCTGGCCAAACTGTTTTTCGAGCTGGGGCGCTACCTCAAGCTGAAGGCCAACCTGTTTGAACCCATCCGCAACCTCGACCTGGAGGCCCGCCGCCTGGAGTTGGCCCAGCAGAATGGCAAGGTGGTCGCGGCGCTCAACGCTGCCAAGGAAATCATCCTGCACCGGGTCGGCAACAGCCAGCCAAATTCCAAGGTCAGCCGTTACCTGAAACTGTACTTTCTGGCCCAGGATATTCACGAACGCGTCAGCGCCTCGCATTACCCGTACAACGCCCTGGCCGAAGCGTTCTTCCACAGCGACGTGATGTTCCGCTGCCAGCGCCTGCTGCGCCATCAAGGCTCCGCCTGCCAAGACCTGGCACGCTCGATCCGCTTGCGCCAGCCGTTCGTGCTCGACAGCCGGTTTGCCGACACCCTGGAAGACCTCAACGCCTCTCTGGAGCACTTGCGCAACCAGAACAACCCGGCCTGGCGTAGCCTGCTGCGGTCGTTGCGGGCACTGGCCGCCAACCTTGCCACCCTCGACCGCCTGCTGGGCGCCGCCAGCAACCCGGACAGCCTGGCCGATGCCAGTGACAGCAGCCTGCTCGACCGTTCGCCACGCTCGCTGAAGGATGTGTTGAGCCGCCTGCGCACCCAGCTCACGCCGACCTCGCTGCTGTTCCGCCACGCTCTGCGCTTGTCGCTGGCACTGTCGATCGGCTACGGCATGGTGCATTTGATTCACCCGACCCAGGGCTACTGGATCATCCTCACCACGCTGTTCGTCTGCCAGCCCAACTACGGCGCGACCCGGCGCAAGCTGGTGCAGCGGGTGTTCGGCACGGCCATCGGTTTGACGGTTGGCTGGGCCCTGTTCGACCTGTTCCCCAGCCCGATCATCCAGTCGATGTTCGCTGTGGTCGCCGGGGTGGTGTTCTTCGTCAACCGCACCACCCGGTACACCTTGGCAACCGCAGCGATCACCTTGATGGTGCTGTTCTGCTTCAACCAGATCGGCGACGGCTACGGCCTGTTCCTGCCGCGCCTGTTCGATACCCTGGTGGGCAGCCTGATCGCCATTCTGGCGGTGTTCCTGTTCCTACCCGACTGGCAAGGCCGGCGCTTGAACAAGGCGCTGGCCAACACCTTGGCCTGCGCCAGCGTGTACCTGCGCCAGATCATGCAGCAGTATGCCCACGGCAAACGCGACGACCTCGCCTACCGCCTGGCCCGCCGCAATGCCCACAACGCCGATGCGGCGCTGTCGACCACGCTGGCCAACATGCTCATGGAACCGGGGCACTTCCGCAAGGAAGCGGACGTTGGCTTCCGTTTCCTGGTGTTGTCGCACACGCTGCTCAGCTACCTCTCCGGGCTTGGCGCGCACCGCGACACCGCCTTGCCGGCGGAGGTGCAAGAGCTGTTGATCGAGGGCGCGGGGCAAAGCCTGGCCAACAGCCTGGATGAAATCGCCAATGGCCTGGCGGCGCGGCTACCGGTGGCGATCCACAGTGATGCCGAAGAAGCGCTGGCCAACGACCTGGAGCAGATGCCAGAAGAGCTGGATGAGCACCAACGGTTGGTGCAGACCCAGCTGGCACTGATTTGCAGGCAGTTGGGGCCATTGCGCACGCTGGCAGCGCACCTGGTCAAGGAAAGCGCGCCGGCCTAAATGCTATGTGGCCTGTGGCGGCCTCTTCGCGGGTAAACCCGCTCCCACAGGAAATGGGTATCGCTTGCGTGGGAGCGGGTTTACCCGCGAAGAGGCCAGCACGGGCATTAGAGGTCAAAAGCCATGCTGGCGTAACAAGCGCGCATAACTGCCATCAGCTTTCATCGCCGCAATCGCCTGTTCGAACCGTTCGACAATCTGCTGGTGTTGCGGGTGTTTCAGGCTGACCAGAATATGCAGGCTGTTCTGCGCCAGTGGCGGGTCGATCAGTTCCACACCATCACGCACCGCCTGCGGTTCGCGCTGCAGGTTGTAACGGGCCACGTATTCATCTTCTACCGCCAGGTTCACCCGGCCTGCCGCCAACATGCGCACGGCTGACGAGAAATTGCGCACAGGCACTTTGTGCAAGCGGGTGTCGCTGTCGAAATCGGGCGAGTAGGCATAGTCACGCACCACGGCAATGCTGTAGGGGTACAAATCGGCAGCATGCTGATAGTCAAACGCCTCACCCTTGCGCTTGAGCAAGCGGATGCGGTTAGTCAGGTAGGCGTCGGAAAACTGGCCGATGCGCGCACGCGCGTCGTTGCGCCAGGCATTGATCAACACGTCGTAACGCCCTTCGCCGACGCCCATCAAGGCCCGTGCCCAGGGCACTTCTTCGAACGCACTGGTGTATCCGGCCCGGGCCAGCGCCGTGGTGACGATGCTGGTCGCCAAACCGCCGCCGGGCATGCTGGTGTCGGTAAACGGTGGCCAGTTGTCCGCCACAAGCCGCAGCTTGCCGTAACCCTGGGCGGGCGAGGCCAGCATCACTGCCAGCAACCCCAGAACACAAAGCAGTGGCCGCATGCTCAAGTCCTTTCGCAATGGAGGGCACACACTGTGTAGGCGGTCTGCACCACAACTGCCGCTGAGCGTACACAAAGCTGCGGCCGAAGGCAGCGGGCAATAGTGTCATTTTGCCTCTATTTTGGCCGAAGGCTGCATGACACCGCCTGCAGCAATCAGCCACTCGTCGGTAGCCTTGGGATTTGCGATGATCGACGGATCATTCAAGGAGTTCCTGCCCATGTCCATTGACTGGCTTTGCAAGCACCACACTGATCTCGGCAAGGAGCAGCTCTATGCCATCCTGCAGTTGCGCACTGAAGTGTTCGTGGTCGAACAACGCTGCAGCTACCAGGAAGTCGATGGCCAGGACCTGACCGGCGACACCCTGCACCTGATGGCCTGGCAAGACGACAAGCTGGTGGCTTACCTACGCCTGCTCGACCCGCAATCCCAAGGGGGCGATGTGGTCATCGGCCGCGTGGTCACGTCACCTGCGGCGCGCGGGCTCAAGCTGGGGCATGCGTTGCTGCTCAAAGGGCTGGAGGCGGCCGAGCATTGCTGGCCGGGTACGCCGGTGTACCTGTCGGCACAGGCGCATCTGCAAGGGTTTTATGCAGGCCATGGGTTTAAGGCGGTGGGTGAGGAATACCTTGAGGATGACATTCCGCACATTGGTATGCGTAAAGGCTGAGAAGGCCCGGGGCGCTGTGGGAGCGGGCTTGCCCCGCGAACACCGGCGAAGCCGGTGCCATGCACCGCGTAGCCCCATTCGCGGGACAAGCCCGCTCCCACAATGACCATTGGTCTCTGCGCGGCAGCGCAACGCCAAGAAGCTGGGCAATCTCCCACAGGCCGGCTTTAGAGCACGTCACGGATACCCCAACACTTCGCGGATCTGGCGCAAATGCCGAATGATCCACTGCTTGTCGATCGCGCCCCAGTCATGAATGCGATAATGCCCGGCATGATTGCGCGCGCCTTCCTGCTGCTCGAACTCACAGACGATGTCCAGGTCGGCCAGGGCGGCGATGGTGTCCTGGGCCGTGCGGCGTGGCATGCCGGTGGCCTCCATCAGCGCCGGCACGCTGGTCGCGGTCTGGCTGTCGATCAGCCAGGCCACGTACAGGCGGCGGTAGAAGCTGCTCTTGGTCTTGCTCACTTCCATGCTGCATGGTCCTTAACAGTTGCCCGGCAGCTCCCGATAGGTCAGGTAGACGCGCAGGTCGAATTCAAGTTGATGGTAGTCCGGCTCCATGTGCTGACAGAGCTGGTAAAACGCCTTGTTATGGTCGCGCTCACGCAGGTGCGCCAACTCGTGCACCACGATCATGCGCAAAAACTGCGGCGCGGCCTCCTTGAACAAAGCGGCGATGCGGATTTCCTTCTTCGCCTTGAGATTGCCACCCTGCACCCGGGATACCGCCGTGTTCAGCCCCAACGCTCGGTGGGTCAGGTCCAGGCGGTTGTCGAACAGCACCTTGTCCAGGTTGGGCGCACTGCGCAGGTACTGCTGCCGCAACGCCTGGGCATAACCGTACAGCGCCTTGTCGCTCTGCACGTCATGGCGGTCGGGGTAACGACGCTGCAGGTACTCGCCCAGGCGGTCGCTGTCGATCATCTGCCGCACCTGCTCTTGCAGGTGCGGCGGGTAGGCTTGCAGGTAACGTAATACGGTCATGGCAGTGCATTCGGCGTGACGAAGGGCGATTCTAGCCAATCATGGCCGAGGCCAGGAGAAAATCGCCGGGAAGCCGCTGGCATCCGCTGCGGTCATGGGGTGCGCCACCAGAAAACCCTGCACGTAGGCGCAACCGTTTGCCTTCAGCCACGCAGCCTGGGCCGGGGTTTCCACACCTTCGGCGATCACTGTGATGCGGTAGTCGGCGCACAGACTCACCACGCTGCGCACCAGCGCGGCGTCCACGGCTGAGTCCGGCAGGCGTGCCACCAGGTGGCGGTCCAACTTCAGGGTATCGATCGGTAAATCCCGCAGCATGCGCAACGAGCAGTCACCTGCGCCAAAATCATCCAGCGCCACCCGCACGCCCAGCTCACGCAGGCGGTGTATCTGCTTCACCGCCGCGTCGATGTTGTACATCAGCGACGTCTCCGCGACCTCGACTTCAAGCTGCGCGGGGTCAAGTTGATAGTCCAGGATCACCCGCTGCAGCTCCTCGACCAGGCCCGGCATGACGAACTGGGCACGGCTCAGGCTGATACCCAGCACCAGGTCGCGAGGGAAACGATCGCACCAGGCCTGGCGCTGCGCTGCCCCCTGACGGTAGATCCAGCTGGCCAGGCGGTTGATCAGCCGGGCCTCTTCCAGCAGGGGGATGAACAGCCCCGGCGGCACATCGCCAACGCTGGGGTGCTGCCAGCGCAACAACGCCTCGAAACCGCGCAAGTGGCCATCGGCGAAGCCCACCTGGGGTTGATACACCAGGCTAAAGTCCTGCTGTTCGATTGCTGCCCGTACACCGTCTTCAAGCATTAACCGTGAACGTGCGCGGCCATTGAGCTCGTGGTCATAGAAGCGGTATTGCTGGCGGCCAGCCTGCTTGGCCGCGTACATCGCCGCATCGGCTGCGCGCAGCAGGCCCTCGACGGTGGCGCCGCAGTCGGGGTACGTGGCAATGCCGATGCTGACCCCAAGGCACACATCCAGCCCTTCCACCTGCTGGCTGATGGCGATGCGCTCAAGCAAGCGCTCGGCGTAACGCCCGGCCTGCTCGGGGTAAGGCAAGCTATCGAACAACGCCGTGAACTCATCACCGCCCATCCGTGCCAGCAGTGCTTCGCTACCCAGGCAGTCCTTGATTTGCTCGGCGACCCAGCGCAGCACGCGATCACCCGCTTCATGGCCCAACGAGTCGTTGATCCGCTTGAAGCCATCCAGGTCCATGTACATCAGCGCCTGCGCCTTGTCCGAGCGCTCGTTGCGCAGCAGCACGCCCTCGGCGGCCTGGTAGAAGCCGCGGCGGTTGAGCAGGCCGGTCAGCGGGTCGGTTACCGCTTGGTATTCGAGCTGTTGGTGGAGGTTGCGCACCACCGACATGTCCAGCACCGTCACCACCATCGCCTGCTGATCGGCCGGCAAGGGTGCACACGACAGCGCGACCGGTACCAGTTCGCCCCCCAGGGTGCGTAACTGAGCATCGTGCACGCGGAAGATCCGCCGCCCCAAGTAGGCCTGGTAGAAGTCCGACTCGCTCCACAGGTTGGCGTTGGCCATTTGCACCAGGTCAAGCAACTGGGCGCCCTGCAACTGCTCCACTGGCGCTGCCAGCAAGCGTGAAATGGCTGGGTTGGCGAAACTGATGGTGCCGGCAGCATCTACCACCAGAATCCCTTCGGCGGCGTTTTCCAGAATCGAAGCGTTGAACGCCCTGGCTGTTTCCAGCTCGCGGGTCAGTTGCTGCAACATGCGCCGGTTGCGTTGCTGATCGAGCAGGGCCTGGACCTTGGGCTTGAGAATCTGCGGGTCGAACGGCTTGAACATGTAGTCCACCGCGCCACTGGCGTACCCCTTCAGCACGGCGGCATCGGACTGTTCGTTAGCGGTAAGGAAGATGATCGGGGTCAGCCGCGTGCGCTGGCTGCCGCGCATCAGCCGGGCGACTTCGAAGCCGTCCATTTCTGGCATCTGTACATCCAGCAAGACCAGGTCGACGTCGTGTTCGAGCAAGGCACTCAGGGCTTCCACCCCCGAACTTGCGGTCAATACTTGCCAATCCTGCCGGGCCAGCAAGGCCCGCATACTGATGAGGTTCTCGGGGTAATCATCTACCACCAGTAGAACCGAGCTGCCACCATCCCGTGGCTGTGGTTGAAGGTGAGCGCCATCCATGCTGCTTCTCTATTGTGTGACCGACTTCAAATCACGATTGGATCCGATAAGTACTCTAGACCCGGGCCTGTAACTCGCAATGCAATCAGAACGCTATCAGTGCATAAACTGTACGGTAGCCGACTAACGGTTGCTCTGCCGTGAATACGGGTTATCGCAGGCATAAAAAAACCCGCATCTCTGCGGGTTTTTCAGTACTACCAGCGAATCAATTGACCTTGGCGGCCAATTCACCTTTCAGGTAACGCTGGAACATGCCTTCCAAGGAGATCGGCTTGATCTTGGAGGCATTGCCGGCGGTGCCGAACGCTTCGTAACGGGCGATGCACACGTCACGCATGGCTTTGACGGTTTCACCGAAGAACTTGCGTGGGTCGAACTCGCTTGGGTTCTGGGCCATCAGGCGACGCATGGCACCGGTGGAGGCCAGGCGCAGGTCGGTGTCGATGTTGACCTTGCGCACGCCGTGCTTGATGCCTTCGACGATTTCTTCAACCGGCACGCCGTAGGTTTCTTTGATGTCGCCGCCGTACTGGTTGATGATCGCCAGCCACTCTTGCGGTACCGAAGAGGAACCGTGCATCACCAGGTGGGTGTTAGGGATGCGCTTGTGGATTTCCTTGATGCGGTCGATCGCCAGCACGTCACCGGTCGGTGGCTTGGTGAACTTGTAGGCGCCGTGGCTGGTGCCGATGGCGATGGCCAGGGCGTCGACCTGGGTCTTCTTGACGAAGTCGGCGGCTTCTTCAGGGTCGGTCAGCATCTGGCTGTGATCCAGCACGCCTTCAGCGCCAATACCGTCTTCTTCACCGGCCATGCCGGTTTCCAGCGAACCCAGGCAGCCCAGCTCGCCTTCTACCGAAACGCCGCAGGCGTGCGCCATGGCAACGGTCTGCTGAGTAACGCGGACGTTGTACTCGTAGTCGGTTGGGGTTTTGCCGTCTTCACCCAGCGAGCCGTCCATCATGACCGAGCTGAAGCCCAGCTGGATCGAGCGCTGGCACACGTCAGGGCTGGTGCCGTGGTCCTGGTGCATGCACACCGGGATGTGCGGGAACTCTTCGATCGCGGCCAGGATCAGGTGGCGCAGGAAGGGCGCACCGGCGTATTTACGGGCACCTGCCGAAGCCTGCACGATGACCGGAGAGTCGGTCTTGTCGGCGGCTTCCATGATTGCGCGCATTTGCTCGAGGTTGTTGACGTTGAAAGCTGGAACGCCGTAACCGAACTCGGCGGCGTGGTCCAGCATCTGGCGCATGCTAATGAGTGCCATTGTGTATCTCTCTCCCGACAAGCGTCGTTTGTTTCGTGCAAGCCTGCCGCAGGGGCGGTTGCTGTTCAAGTAGTGTGGGCCACCTGGGCGGCCCGGCCAGTCACGGTGCCTTGCAGCCCCGCCCTATCAGATCGTTGGTTGCCACCCAGTACACCAGGCCTTCTTCGCCTTTGGTGTGGAAGGCCAGCACGCCATCGCTGTACATCGCGCCCGACGCGCTCGGCTCGGACTTGAGCCGGTAGACCTGGTCGCCGCCGCCAAGGCGTACGTCGACCGAATCTTGTTGTGCATCCGCGAAGCGCCACAGCACTTCAGTCTGGGTGTCACAGACCCAACGGGTCCAGTTATCTGCCGGGGCGGGTTGCGCCGGCTGCAGCAGTGAGCATCCTGCCAGTGTCGCCAGGGCCGCGATGGCCATAAGCGCTTTCATCTCATTACTCCGCTAAGGGCTGCTTTGCAGCCCATCGCCGGCAAGCCGGCTCCCACAGGTACCGCACCACCCTAAGGGCATGTGCAAGGCCTGTGGGAGCTGGCTTGCCGGCGATGGGCCGCACAGCGGCCCCAGTGTTGAAGACCTTCAAACCCAGCTTAGGTGCCCGAGAACCCGATCAAGGGCAACCAGGCGCCTTGTGCTGGTGGTCTTCGTCATACTTTTCCAGGCCATCCGGACCCAGGCGCTTGTTGATGACCGGTACGGTCTCAGCCTGCCACTCGGACTGGTAGCAGCCGCCCTTGGGCGACCGCGACGCGGCTTCATCCGAAGACGGGCTGCTGGAGCACGCGCTCAGCATCCCGGCCAGAATCATCACAGGCAATTGCTTGACCATCAGGTCGCTCCCTTTGCCAAGCGCCAACGTCATCAGGCCTTGGCCCGCTCTTCCAGGATTGCCACAGCCGGCAGGACCTTGCCCTCGACGAACTCGAGGAACGCGCCACCACCGGTAGAAATGTAGGAGATATCGGCGCCAACGCCATATTTGTCGATCGCCGCCAGGGTGTCACCACCGCCCGCGATGGAGAACGCGGCGCTTTCGGCGATGGCTTTGGCCAGCACTTTGGTGCCGTTGCCGAACTGGTCGAACTCGAACACGCCAACCGGGCCGTTCCACAGAATGGTCTGCGACGACTTCAGCAGCTCGGCGAAGTTGGCAGCGGTTTGCGGGCCGATGTCCAGGATCATGTCGTCAGCGGCAACGTCGGCAATGGCCTTGACGGTCGCTTCGGCGCTTTCGGCGAATTCCTTGGCAACCACCACGTCGACCGGCAGCGGTACGTTGACCTTGGCAGCGATGGCCTTGGCGGTGTCGACCAGGTCAGGCTCGTACAGCGACTTGCCGACGGGGTGGCCAGCAGCCGCCAGGAAGGTGTTGGCGATGCCACCACCGACGATCAGCAGGTCGCAAACGGTGCTCAGGCTGTTCAGCACGTCGAGTTTGGTCGACACCTTGGAGCCCGCGACGATGGCCGCCATTGGCTTGGCCGGGGCTTTCAGCGCCTTGCCCAGGGCATCCAGCTCGGCGGCCAGCAGTGGGCCGGCAGCGGCGACTTTGGCGAACTTGGCCACGCCATGGGTCGAACCTTCGGCGCGGTGGGCAGTGCCGAACGCGTCCATCACGAACACGTCGCACAGGGCAGCGTATTTCTGCGCCAGCTCGTCGGCGTTCTTTTTCTCGCCCTTGTTGAAGCGCACGTTCTCGAACAGCACCAGGTCACCGGCCTTGACCTCGACACCGTCCAGGTAGTCGGCGATCAGCGGCACGTCACGGCCCAGGGCTTTGCTCAAGTAGTCGGCGACCGGCTTGAGGCTGTTCTCAGCAGAGAATTCACCTTCGGTCGGGCGGCCCAGGTGCGAGCAGACCATTACCGCTGCACCCTTTTCCAGGGCCAGCTTG
The DNA here is from genome assembly GCF_047159675.1 of Pseudomonas sp. NGC7. Lineage (NCBI taxonomy): Bacteria > Pseudomonadati > Pseudomonadota > Gammaproteobacteria > Pseudomonadales > Pseudomonadaceae > Pseudomonas > Pseudomonas sp. NGC7. The sequence goes on from NZ_BAAFZY010000001.1 coordinate 5,715,671, forward strand.
ATGGTCGGCAGCGCTGCCAGGATACGCGCGTCGCTGGCTACCACACCGTCCTTCACAGGCACGTTGAGGTCTTCGCGGATCAGTACGCGTTTACCTTGCAGGTCGAGGTCGGTCATCTTCAACACGGTCATGAATGCAGTCCTTCAGGGCTGTTTGTTGCGGGTTGGTTGAACGACGTGCAGATAGTGTTCGGCAACGTCGAGCATACGGTTGGCGAACCCCCATTCGTTGTCGAACCAAGCCAGCAGGTTTACCAGGCGGGGGCCGGAAACACGGGTCTGGCTGGCATCGACGATCGCCGAATGCGGGTCGTGGTTGAAATCACAGCTGGCGTGGGGCAGCTCGGTATAGGCCAGCAATCCTTTGAGCGGGCCCTCCAGCGCTGCCTCGCGCAGCACCCGGTTGACCTCGGCGGCGCTGGTGTCGCGGGCGGTCTGCAGCGTGATGTCCAGGCATGAGACGTTGACGGTCGGCACGCGTACCGCTTTGGCCTGAATTCGCCCGGCAAGTTCCGGCAGCAGCCGCTCGATGCCGCGCGCAAGGCCCGTGGACACCGGGATCACCGACTGGAACGCAGAGCGCGTACGGCGCAGGTCTTCGTGGTGGTAAGCGTCGATCACCGGCTGGTCGTTCATCGCCGAGTGGATGGTGGTGATCTGCACGTATTCGATGCCGAACGCCTGGTCCAGCACGCGCAACAGCGGCACGCCGCAGTTGGTGGTGCAAGACGCGTTGGACACCAGGCGCTCGTTGCCCGTCAGGCATGCCTGGTTGATGCCGTACACCACCGTGGCGTCCACGTCCGCCTCGCTGGCCATGGGCTGCGAGAACAGCACCCGTGGCGCGCCGGCATCGAGGAATCGCTGGCCATCGGCGCGGGTGTTGTAGGCGCCGGAGCACTCCAGCACCAGGTCGATATCCAGGGCGGCCCAGTCGATGCCTTCCGGGGTGGCGCTGCGCATCACCTTCACGCAGTCGCCGTTAATATGCAGACAGTCACCGTCGACTCTCACTTCCCCAGGGAAACGCCCGTGGGTGGAGTCGAAGCGTGTCAGGTACTCGAGGCTGGCCTGATCGGCCAGGTCGTTCAACGCAACAATCTCGAAACCGGCCTTCGCCCCCCGCTCGAACAACGCGCGCAGGACACAGCGGCCGATGCGGCCATAACCGTTGAGTGCAACTTTGTAGGGACGCGGGTGGGGCATTCGTAGGCTCGCTAACGCATGATGGCTGTTGGGGCCGCGGTGCGGCCCATCGCGACGCAAGGCCGCTCCTACAGGTACCGCGCCATCATCGGGGCTGCGCAGTACCTGTAGGAGCGGCCTTGCGTCGCGATGGAGGGCAAAGCCCTCCCCTTGCACGACCTGGAGGGCATCACTGCCCTCCATTTTCACATCAGTCTTCCAGCAGCTCTTCGGCGGTGCCCAGGATATTCTCCAGGGTAAAGCCGAATTCTTCGAACAATGCAGAGGCCGGGGCCGACTCACCGTAGGTGGTCATGCCGATGATACGGCCTTCCAGGCCGACGTACTTGTACCAGAAGTCGGCGTGGGCAGCTTCGATGGCGATGCGCGCCCCCACTTCCAGTGGCAGTACAGACTGCTTGTAGGCAGCGTCCTGGGCGTCGAACACGCTGGTGCACGGCATGGAAACCACGCGGACCTTGCGGCCTTGCTCGCTCAGCTTGTCGAAGGCCTGAACCGCCAGGCCCACTTCGGAACCGGTGGCGATCAGGATCAACTCTGGCTCGCCAGCGCAGTCCTTGAGGATGTAACCACCACGGCTGATGTCAGCGATCTGCTGGGCGTTACGGTCCTGATGCTGCAGGTTCTGACGCGAGAAGATCAGCGCCGATGGGCCGTCTTTGCGCTCCAGGGCGTTTTTCCAGGACACGGCCGATTCGACCGCGTCAGCTGGGCGCCAGGTGTCCAGGTTCGGCGTGCTGCGCAGGCTGGTCAGCTGCTCGATCGGCTGGTGAGTCGGGCCGTCTTCGCCCAGGCCGATGGAGTCGTGGGTGTAGACGTGGATCACGCGCTGCTTCATCAGGGCCGACATGCGCACCGCGTTGCGGGCGTATTCCATGAACATCAGGAAGGTCGCGCCGTAAGGCACCAGGCCGCCGTGCAGGGCAACGCCGTTCATGATCGCGGTCATGCCGAACTCGCGTACGCCGTAGTAGACGTAGTTGCCGCTAGCGTCATGGGCGTCGACGCCCTTGCAACCTTTCCACAGGGTCAGGTTGGAACCGGCCAGGTCAGCCGAACCGCCGAGGAACTCAGGCAGCAGCGGGCCGAAGGCGTTCAGGGCATTCTGGCTGGCCTTGCGGCTGGCAATGGTCTCGCCTTTGGCAGCGACTTCGTTGATGTAGGCCTGGGCCTTCTCGGAGAAGTCAGCCGGCAGCTCGCCGCTGTCACGGCGCTTGAACTCAGCAGCCAGCTCAGGGTACGCCTTGGCGTAGGCGTCGAAGCGCTGGTTCCACTCGGCTTCAGCTTTGGCACCGGCGGCCTTGGCGTCCCACTCGGCATAGATGTGGGCCGGGATTTCGAACGGGCCGTGGTTCCAGTTCAACTCTTTACGGGCCAGGGCGATTTCGTCGTTGCCCAGCGGTGCGCCGTGGCAGTCTTCCTTGCCCTGCTTGTTCGGCGAACCGAAGCCAATGATGGTCTTGCAGCAGATCAGGGTCGGCTGATCGCTTTTGCGTGCAGTCTCGATCGCGGTCTTGATCTCGTCGGCGTCATGGCCGTCGACGTTGCGGATCACCTGCCAGTTGTAGGCTTCGAAACGCTTCGGCGTGTCGTCGGTGAACCAGCCTTCGACTTCGCCGTCGATGGAGATGCCGTTGTCGTCGTAAAAGGCAATCAGCTTGCCCAGGCCCAGGGTGCCGGCCAAAGCGGCGACTTCGTGGGAGATACCTTCCATCATGCAGCCGTCGCCGAGGAACACGTAGGTGTTGTGGTCGACGATGTTGTGGCCGTCACGGTTGAACTGTGCGCCCAGGACTTTTTCCGCCAGGGCGAAGCCCACGGCGTTAGCCAGGCCTTGGCCCAGTGGGCCGGTGGTGGTCTCCACACCTGGGGTGTAGCCGTATTCCGGGTGGCCCGGGGTACGGCTGTGCAGCTGGCGGAAGGCCTTGAGGTCGTCGATCGACAGGTCATAGCCGGTCAGGTGCAGCAGCGAGTAGATCAGCATCGAGCCGTGGCCGTTGGACAGCACGAAGCGGTCACGGTCGGCGAAGCTTGGGTTGCTCGGGTTGTGCTTCAGGTAGTCACGCCAAAGCACTTCGGCGATATCCGCCATGCCCATAGGGGCACCTGGGTGGCCGCTGTTAGCCTTTTGCACGGCATCCATGCTGAGGGCACGAATGGCGTTGGCACGTTCACGACGGCTGGGCATCGCTGATCTCCTGGGGCTGAAAGGTTGTGATACGAAAAAAGGCGGCCATTTTCGCCCACTGGGGGGCTGGGGGCAAACATTTAAGCGTCAAGCGGCACGCTTTAAGCGGCAAGGTGCATGCAAGCATGGGCTGGGGCCGCTCTATCCTTGCAGCTCATCGCCAATATCAAAACTTTTTGATATTGGCCTTGCGGGTGCCACGATGCCTGTCTAGACTGCCGCCCCATGAACCTCCGTGCGCAATCGATCCCTCAGCGAAGCGACACCCTGGCCGCCTTGTGCAAAGCCAGTGGCGACGCGCTGCGCCTGAATGTTTTGCGCGCATTGGCCAGCGATTCGTTTGGCGTGCTCGAACTGGCGCAAATCTTCGACATCGGCCAGTCCGGCATGAGCCATCACCTGAAGGTGCTGGCCCAGGCCGAGCTGGTGGCGACCCGGCGCGAGGGCAACGCGATTTTCTACCGCCGCGCCCTGCCCGACAGCCTACGCCTGGGCGGGCGTCTGCACACGGCGTTGCTCGAAGAAGTCGACGACCTGACCTTGCCACCTGCAGTGCAGGCGCGCATCGCCCAGGTACAGCAACGCCGCGCAGCCACCAGCCAGGACTTTTTCCTGCGCGTGGAAGAAAAATTCCGCGCCCAGCAAGACCTGATCGCCGGCCTGCCGCAGTATCGCGAAAGCCTGCTGGCGCTGCTCGACAAGCTGAACTTCGCGCCCACCGCCAGCGCGCTGGAAGTAGGCCCCGGCGACGGCGGCTTCCTGCCGGACCTGGCACGGCGCTTCGCCATGGTGACCGCCCTGGACAACAGCCCGACCATGCTCGAGCTGGCCCGCCAGGTCTGCCAGCGTGAGCGCCTGGACAACGTGAACCTGCAGTTGGCCGATGCACTGAATGCAACGGATGTGGCAGCCGACTGCGTTGTGCTGAACATGGTGCTGCACCATTTCAGCGACCCGGCCCTGGCCCTGCGCCAGCTGGCCAAACGGGTGAAAGCGGGCGGCAGCCTGCTGGTCACCGAACTGTGCAGCCATGACCAGGGGTGGGCGCGCGATGCCTGCGGCGACCTCTGGCTGGGCTTCGAACAGGACGACCTGGCCCGTTGGGCCAATAGTGCCGGGCTGGTCCCCGGGGACAGCCTCTATGTGGGCTTGCGCAACGGTTTCCAGATACAGGTCCGCCATTTTCAGCGGGCGACTGGCGACATACACCATCGGTAAATTTTAGGAACCCTTCGAGATGAGCGAATACTCCCTTTTCACCTCCGAGTCCGTGTCCGAAGGGCATCCGGACAAGATCGCCGACCAGATTTCGGACGCTGTCCTTGATGCCATCATCGCTCAGGACAAATACGCCCGCGTGGCCTGCGAAACCTTGGTCAAGACCGGTGTCGCCATCATCGCTGGCGAAGTGTCCACGTCCGCCTGGGTCGACCTCGAAGAACTGGTACGTAAAGTCATCATCGACATCGGCTACAACAGCTCCGACGTCGGCTTCGACGGCGCCACCTGCGCGGTGATGAACATCATCGGCAAGCAGTCCGTGGACATCGCCCAGGGCGTCGACCGCTCCAAGCCGGAAGACCAGGGCGCTGGCGACCAGGGCCTGATGTTCGGTTACGCCAGCAACGAAACCGACGTGCTGATGCCAGCACCGATCTGCTTCTCGCACCGTCTGGTCGAGCGCCAGGCCGAAGCGCGCAAGTCGCGCCTGCTGCCGTGGCTGCGCCCGGACGCCAAGTCGCAGGTCACCTGCCGTTACGAAAATGGCAAGGTAGTCGGCATCGACGCGGTGGTCCTGTCGACCCAGCACAACCCTGAGGTCTCGCAAAAAGACCTGCAGGAAGCGGTGATGGAGCTGATCGTCAAGCACACCCTGCCGGCCGAACTGCTGCACAAAGATACCCAGTACCACATCAACCCGACCGGCAACTTCATCATCGGTGGCCCGGTGGGTGACTGTGGCCTGACCGGCCGCAAGATCATCGTCGACTCCTACGGCGGCATGGCCCGCCACGGTGGTGGCGCGTTCTCCGGCAAGGACCCGTCCAAGGTAGACCGTTCCGCCGCCTACGCCGGTCGCTACGTGGCCAAGAACATCGTCGCTGCCGGCCTGGCCGAGCGTTGCGAGATCCAGGTCTCCTACGCCATTGGCGTAGCTCAGCCAACCTCCATCTCGATCAACACCTTCGGTACCGGCAAGGTCTCCGACGACAAGATCGTCCAACTGGTGCGCGAGTGCTTCGACCTGCGTCCGTACGCGATCACCAAGATGCTCGACCTGCTCCACCCGATGTATCAGGAAACCGCGGCCTACGGCCACTTCGGCCGCACCCCGCAGCAGAAGACAGTCGGCGACGACACCTTCACCACCTTCACCTGGGAACGCACCGACCGCGCCCAGTCGCTGCGTGACGCTGCCGGCCTGTAAGTTTCCTACAGCGCTGGACGAAAGCCCCTGCCGAGCAATCGGCAGGGGCTTTTTTGTGACATATCGGCTGACAACTGTTCACGGCAATCGGCACCCAGCCTGCCTAGGCTGAGGGTTCCCACCCGCCATGCAAGGATGCTGGCCATGCCGTTCATGCTGTTGTTCGCACTGCTGCTATCGCTACATGCCTCGCTGGTGCACGCCAGCCCCTGCCCCGACTGGGACGCCAAACAAGCCCACGCCGAGGTCACCCACCTTCGCAGCACGATTGCCCAATGGGACGACGACTACCATCGCCTGGGCATCATCCAGGTAGCAGATGAACTGTATGACCAGAGCCGGCAACGCCTGGAACACTGGCAGCAATGCTTCGGCCTGCAGGCGCAACCCGCGCCACTGGCCACGGCGCGCGGCCCGATTACGCACCCCGTCCCGCATACAGGCGTCGACAAGCTGGGCGACGAGCAGGCCGTCGGCCGCTGGATGGCCGGCAAGGCTGGCCTGTGGGTGCAGCCGAAGGTCGATGGGGTGGCGGTATCCTTGCTCTACCGACAGGGGCAACTCGTACAGTTGCTGAGCCGGGGTGACGGGGCCCAGGGGCACGACTGGAGCCGCCACATCCCGCACCTCGATGCCATTACCCGGCAACTGCCCCAGGCCCTTGACCTGGTGTTGCAGGGTGAGCTGTATCTGCGCCTGGACCAGCACGTGCAAGCCCAGGCGGGCAGCGCCAAGGCGCGGGGCACCGTGGCAGGGCTGCTCGCCCGCAAGCAGCTCAGCGCTGAACAAGGCGCCAGCATCGGCCTGTTCGTCTGGGATTGGCCACAGGGCCCCAGCAGCCAGGCCGAGCGCCTGTCGCAGCTGGCCCAACTGGGCTTCCCCGACAGCCAGCGCTACAGCGTTGCCATCGACTCCATCGCCGATGCCGCACACTGGCGCCAGCACTGGTACCGCTCACCTCTGCCCTTCGCCACCGACGGCGTCATCCTGCGCCAGAGCAGTCGGCCTCCTGCCGAGCGTTGGCAGGCCAAGCCGCCCTACTGGCTGGCAGCCTGGAAATACCCCTACGCCCAAGCCTTGGCAGAGGTACGTGAGGTACGCTTCCGGGTCGGTCGCACGGGCAGGGTCACGCCGGTGCTGCGCCTGCACCCGGTCACACTGGACGACCGGCTGATCACACAGGTCAGCCTGGGCTCACTGGCACGCTGGCAGCGCCTCGACATTGCGCCGGGTGATCAGGTAGCAATCAGCCTGGCCGGCCTGACCATTCCGCGTTTCGAGCACGTGGTGCACCGCGCGGTCCAACGCCAGCCGGTGGAGGCGCCGCAACCGGGGCGCTACCACCCCCATAGCTGCTGGCACGCAGACGACGGTTGCGACGAGCAGTTCATTGCGCGGCTTACGTGGCTCAGTGGCAAGCAGGGGCTGGCAATGCCGCGCACCGGGCCAGGTACGTGGCAACGCCTGGTCGGGGCTGGGTTGGTCACTTCGATGACGGATTGGCTGCAACTCGACGCTCAGCGCCTGGGCCAGGTACCGGGCATCAGCGACGCCACCGCCACGCAGCTGCTGCACGCCTTCGAAGGCGCCCGATCACAGCCCTTCTCCCGCTGGCTGCGCGCGCTTGGCGCACCCGTACCGGGTGGCATCCAGCTCGACGGTGATTGGGCGCAGCTGTCCTCGCGCACGGCCGATGAGTGGCACGCCATGCCGGGTATCGGCGCAGTGCGCGCGCGTCAGCTGGAAGCGTTTTTTACGGCCAACGAAACTCAAGCCATTGCGGCGCAGTTAAACGAGGCCGGCGTGAACGCGTTCCAAATCAGCAACAAACCGCTCGCGCAATGATTTTTTACCAAATCCCACGCAAGGAAAGTCTGAGTTTCGGCCATAAAAAACCAACAAGGGTTTCTAAATAGGAAAAACCAAGGCAGGATTTCCCCCAACTTTTCTGCCCCGCCCCGTTCAGGAGGCTTTTCATGAAACGTATTTCGACTCTTTTCTTGCTCGCAACACTGGGCCTCGCTGCTGGCGCCGTGCAGGCTGCCGAGCCGGATGCTGGCCTGACTGGCTGCGCGGCCAAACGCAGCGCCATCGAGAACCAACTGAAGATTGCCCGCGAACACGGCAACAGTGACCAGGTTGCGGGGCTCGAGCAGGCACTGGAAGGTGCAAAAAACTGTACAGAAACCAGCCTGCGCAAAGAGCGTGAACAAAAGGTGCTCGATGCGCGCCATGAGGTCGCGCAACGCGAAAAAGACCTGAAGAAGGCCGAAAAGAAAGGCGATGCTGAAAAGATAAACAAGCGTAAAGACAAACTCGCCGAGTCGCGCAAAGAACTGCAGGAAGCGGTCGACGAACTCGACCGCTGAGGTGCAGCGTCCGTGAGCGCCTTATCGCCGGCAAGCCGGCTCCCACGGGTACTCCACTGCTCTCAAGGGCTGTGTATTTCCTGTGGGAGCTGGCTTGCCGGCGATAAGGCCCTTACAGGCGATCAATGATTGCGGAATTCAGTATGGCAAGCCTTGCACCCAGCCTCGACCCTGTCCATCGGTCCCTTCAACTGCGCCGCCTCCAGCGGCTGGCCCCGGGTAGCATCGACCAATTCACCGGTCACGCCCTCCAGTTGCCGGGCAAGGTCATGGAACCGCGCCTGACGCTCCCACACCTCCGCTCGCGCGCTGCTGTCACCACCATCGCGCGCTTGGGGGAAGTGCTGCCACGGCTGGTGCGACAGGCTGTCGAGCTTCACGGCCCCGTCGGAGAACTTCACCCCGTCGAACGGCAAACGGCCGCGCAGCATGCCACCCAGGTCCTCGCTGGTCTTGAGCATGTCCTTGAAGATCGCCTTGCGCTGGCCCAGCGGCGAGTTCGGGTCCACACGGTCACAGGCACTCAGGGCAAGGGCTGCGAGCAGAACAACGGTCAATCGCTTGAACATCACGGTCACTACGGCCTACGAAAATGGGCGGCCAGTATCGCTGGCCAAGGGCCAAAGACCAATAGCCACATAAAACACAAGGGCGAATCTTCATGTTCGCCCTGACAGGAATCCCCCTATGAAATTCGCCCTGCGCCACCTGGCCTGGACACTCCCGGCACTGGCCCTGCTGGCCGGCTGCAACGGCGGCGAGAACGCCAAACCTGAGCCCCATGCCATTGCCACCTATGCCAGTGCCACCTGGCAGGACCTGCCCAGCGTCAGCGACACCGACCTGGTGGCCGGCTTCCACGCGTGGCGCAATGGCTGTGAAAAACTCAAGCGCGACGCCGTCTGGGCCACCACCTGCGAGGCCGCTGCCAGCGTGCCGGACGATGCACTGCAAATACGCGCCTTCCTGCAGCAAAACCTGCAGGTCTATGGCTTGCGCTCGGCCGAGAACAACGCCAACGGCCTGATCACTGGCTACTACGAGCCGGTCTACCCGGGCAGCCTGAAACCGACCGAAACCAACCACGTAGCGGTGTACGGCGTGCCCGACGACATGATCGTGGTCGACCTCGCCAGTGTGTACCCAGAGCTCAAGGGCAAGCGCCTGCGCGGGCGACTGGATGGCCGGGTGCTCAAGCCTTACGACACAGCCGAAGTCATCAACCGTGAGGGCGTAAAAGCCCCGGTGCTGGCCTGGCTGACCGACCCGATGGACTTGCAGTTCCTGCAGATACAGGGTTCGGGCCGGGTACAACTGGAAGATGGCCGCCAGCTGCGCCTGGGCTACGCCGACCAAAATGGCCACCCCTACCGGCCGATCGGGCGTTGGCTGGTGGAACAGGGCCAGTTGAAGAAGGAAGACGTGAGCATGGGCAGCATTCATGCCTGGGCCCAGGCCAACCCGCAGCGGGTACCAGAGCTGCTGGCCAGCAACCCCAGCTACGTGTTTTTCAGCACCCGCCCCGACAGTAACGAAGGCCCGCGCGGCTCGCTCAACGTGCCACTGACGGCCGGCTACAGCGTGGCGATCGACCGCAAGGTGATTCCGTTGGGCAGCCTGCTGTGGTTATCCACTACGCGCCCGGATGGTACCCCGGTGGTGCGGCCGGTAGGCGCTCAGGATACCGGGGGTGCGATTGCCGGTGAGGTACGTGCAGACCTGTTCTGGGGGACCGGGCCAGAAGCCGGTGAGCTGGCCGGGAACATGAAGCAGCAAGGGCAGATCTGGATGCTGTGGCCTAAAGGCAAACCGCTGCCTGAAGTACCGAAAGTGCCTTGATCGGGGCTGGGCTCTTCGCGGGGCAAGCCCGCTCCCACAGTAATCGTGCAAACCCTGAATAATGCACGATCCCCTGTGGGAGCGGGTTTACCCGCGAAGAGGGCAACTCGGTTTCAGACGGAAACCACGAAAAACGCCACGATCAACGCCAACCCAGCAAACCACACCACTGACCGCAATGCCGCCCAGTCCGCCAGGTAGCAGATGATGTAGAGCAACCGACTGGTGATGTACATCACGCCCAGCACGTCCTGCGTCACCTGCTCGGCATTGCCGACGATATCTGCCACCAGCACGGCCGCCGCAAACGCGGGAAACGCTTCGTAGCTATTCTGCTGCGCCGCATGGGCTCGGCGTGGCAGGCCCGATAGCGTGTCCAGGAAGGCACGCGGATCGTGATTGTCCTTGAGGCCGAAGCGGCCACTGCTCACTTTGGCGATCAATGCGCAAAGCGGTGGCAATATCAGGGCAATCAGGATGCACCACAGGGCAACGGTCATGGACAGCACTCCTTGTTCAATCGAAAGGTTAGAGCTTCATTACCAGCATGCCTGCCAGCACCAGCCCGCAAGCTAGGAGTCTTGGCCCGCCAAAAGGTTCTTTGAGGTAGCGCATACCCAACAGCACCACCAGGATCACGCTCAGTTCCCGCAGCGCCGCCGCCTCGGCCACCGACCCCAGGTGCATGGCCCACAGCACCAGGGCATAACTGAACAGCACGCAAAGCCCTACGGCCAACCCCAGCCGCCATTGGGTTCGCCAGAACAGCACAAACGGTGCCCGGCGCGCCACACTGGCCAGCAGCGGGAAAGGCCAGGCACTGAGCAAGGTCAGCCATACCAGGTAGTCCCAAGGCTTGCCCCACAGCCGCACCGCCTGGCCGTCGAACCAGGTGTAGCAACCGATGCACAGGCCAATCAGCGCCACCACGGGCAACATCGACCAAGGCAGCCGATCACCACCGCCCCCCTGCCACAGCAGGCACGCCATGCCACACGGAATGAGCAGGATGCCGATGATCTGCTGCTGGCTCAGCGATTCCCCGGCAAAGGCCAGGGTCAAGCCCAGCACCACCAGCGGCGACAACCCGCGCATCAGAGGATAGACCAGCCCCAGGTCGCCAACCCGATAGGCCTGGATCAGCAGATAGCGGTACAACTGTTCGGCCAGCGCCGAGGCGACCAACCAGGGCCAGATGTCGGCGGGAGGCACCTCGACAAAGGCCACGGCCAGCACGGCAAAAGCCAAGGCGACCGTGTCCATGCTGGCAATCACCAACAAGCGTTCGCCGCTGAATTTGATCAGGGTGTTCCAGGTCGCATGCAGGAGGGCGGCGACCAGTACCAGGGAAGTTGCCAACACGCCTTCAAGTCCTTGTGACGTTATTGAGGCACGAATATATCGTCTTCAGTCTGGTGTGCGTATGTCGGAAGATGTTCAGCGCTTACGAAATCGGGCGCCGCGCGGGCGGCGCATCTAAAAACCATCGCACAACTCAAGCCCTACACATGAACGATTCCAACAATTCCGGTCAAAGGTGTGCCCCGAAGCCCTCGCCAGGTCATCAAAGAACTGCCCGAGTCATTCGGGTACGACTTGGAAGCCACTGTTACAGGATTTGGGATGCTTGAATTAGTTGCCGCGTTTATCTGCCTCACCACCCTTCTCACCTACGTCAACTACCGCTTCATCGGCCTGCCACCCGCCATTGGCGTGATGGTCACGGCACTGCTGTTCTCGTTGATGCTGCAAGGGCTTAGCCTGATTGGCTTCCCTGGCCTCGAAGAGCGCGTCGAAGGCCTGATGAACCAGATCGACTTCAACGATTTGCTGATGCACTGGATGCTGGCATTCCTGCTGTTCGCCGGCGCCTTGCACGTCAACCTCTCAGACCTGCGTAGCTATCGCTGGCCGATCGGCCTGCTGGCGACCATCGGCGTACTCATCGCCACCGTGGTGATCGGCTACCTGTCGCACTGGGTGTTCGCGATGTTTGGCTGGCAGGTTCCGCTGATCTACTGCCTGCTGTTCGGCGCGCTGATCTCGCCCACCGACCCGATTGCCGTGCTCGGCGCATTGCGGACCGCCAATGCCTCCAAGCCGCTGAAAACCACCATCGTCGGCGAATCGCTGTTCAACGACGGCACCGCGGTCGTGGTGTTCACCGTGCTGCTGGGCATCATCCAGCTCGGCGAAACCCCCAGTGCCTATGACACGGCGGTACTGTTCGCCCGCGAGGCCATTGGCGGCGTGGTGTTCGGCGGCGTGATCGGCTACGCCACCTACCGCATGATCAAGAGCGTCGAGCAGTACCAGGTCGAGGTCATGCTGACCTTGGCGCTGGTCATCGGTGGCTCGGCAATGTGCTACGAACTGCACGTTTCTGCACCGATCGCCATGGTGGTCGCCGGCCTGATCATCGGCAACATGGGGCGCAACCTGGCGATGAACGACATGACCCGTCGCTACATGGACGGTTTCTGGGAGTTGATCGATGACATGCTCAACGCCTTGCTGTTCGCGCTGATCGGCCTTGAGCTTCTGCTGCTGCCGTTCAACTGGATGCACCTGGCGGCCGGCGGTGTGCTGGCACTGGCGGTCCTGCTGTCGCGGCTGCTTACCGTGGCCCCGGCAATCTTGCTGCTGCGCCGCTGGCGGAGTGTGCCGAAAGGCACCGTGCGGGTACTGACCTGGGGCGGCCTGCGCGGCGGCGTGTCGGTAGCGCTGGCACTGTCGCTGCCGCTGGGTGAGGAACGTGACCTGCTGCTGTCGATCACCTACATCGTGGTGCTGTCGTCGATCCTGGTGCAGGGGCTGAGCATCGGGCGGGTGGTGCGCAAGGTTAGCGCCCAGCCCTGAGATTGCCGGGGCCGCTTTGCGGCCCATCGCGACACAAGGCCGCTCCTACACGGGATTCGCATTCTCCTGTAGGAGCGGCCTTGTGTCGCGATGGGCTGCAAGGCAGCCCCAAAATATCTACTCGACTGCCGAGTCCGGGAACTGGTCCTGGACGTATTTGATCTCGGTGCGCCCGTGAGCCGCGGGCATGCCATCTTCGCCGAGGTTGACGAACACCATCTTGTCGACGGTCAGGATGCTCTTGCGGGTGATCTTGTTGCGCACTTCGCACTTGAGGGTAATCGAAGTGCGGCCGAATTCAGTGGCGGTGATGCCCAGTTCGATGATGTCGCCCTGGCGTGAGGCACTGACGAAGTTGATCTCCGACATGTACTTGGTCACCACACGCTGGTTGCCCAACTGGACGATGGCGTAAATCGCCGCTTCTTCGTCGATCCAGCGCAACAGGCTGCCACCGAACAGGGTGCCATTGGGGTTGAGGTCTTCGGGTTTTACCCATTTGCGGGTGTGAAAGTTCATCGGTACTCCTAACCTGCTTGGCTAACGTGCATTCATGATGGCAGAGCGGCCGTCGCCGCTCCATTGAACATCGACTATCGTCTCGATTAATCGACAGAAAACCTTGGGCGAAGGTCCCTGTCGCGGCTATAATCCTGCCGCTTCACTTGGCCACCCGCAGCGGCGGCCATGCCCGCCACCTGTCCGAGGGGCGCTGCAGCAGGCTAGGCCTGTCAGGCTCGGATGGGGCGTTGTCCGCTCCTGCGGACGCTCAACGCACAACGGCGCCCATTCGCACACTACGAATGGAGGCTCTCATGAGCGCTGTAAACACGCCTGCTGGTTTTACCGATTTCAAAGTCGCTGACATCTCCCTGGCTGCCTGGGGCCGTCGCGAAACCATCATCGCCGAATCGGAAATGCCTGCACTGATGGGCCTGCGTCGCAAGTACCTCGCCGAGCAACCGCTCAAGGGTGCGAAGATTCTGGGCTGCATCCACATGACCATTCAGACTGCCGTGCTGATCGAAACCCTGGTTGCCCTGGGTGCCGAAGTGCGCTGGTCGTCCTGCAACATCTTCTCCACCCAGGACCAGGCCGCTGCCTCCATCGCTGCCGCCGGTATCCCGGTGTTCGCCTGGAAAGGCGAAACCGAGGAAGAGTACGAGTGGTGCCTGGAGCAGACCATCCTCAAGGATGGCCAGCCATGGGACGCCAACATGATCCTCGACGACGGCGGCGACCTGACCGAACTGCTGCACAAGAAGTACCCAGCTGTTCTGGACCGCGTCCACGGTGTCACCGAAGAGACCACCACCGGCGTGCACCGCCTGCTGGACATGCTGGCCAAGGGCGAGCTGAAAGTCCCGGCGATCAACGTCAACGACTCGGTCACCAAGAGCAAGAACGACAACAAGTACGGCTGCCGTCACAGCCTGAACGACGCCATCAAGCGTGGCACCGACCACCTGCTGTCGGGCAAGCAAGCCCTGGTGATCGGCTACGGTGACGTGGGCAAGGGCTCGGCCCAGTCCCTGCGTCAGGAAGGCATGATCGTCAAGGTCACCGAAGTTGACCCGATCTGCGCCATGCAAGCCTGCATGGACGGCTTCGAGCTGGTCTCGCCGTTCATCGATGGCATCAACAACGGCACCGAGGCCAGCATCGACAAAGCGCTGCTGGGCAAGATCGACCTGATCGTCACCACCACCGGTAACGTCAACGTCTGCGACGCCAACATGCTCAAGGCCCTGAAGAAGCGTGCCGTAGTCTGCAACATCGGCCACTTCGACAACGAGATCGACACCGCCTTCATGCGCAAGAACTGGGCCTGGGAAGAGGTCAAGCCGCAGGTGCACAAGATCCACCGCACCGGCGCTGGCAGCTTCGACCCGCAAAATGACGACTACCTGATCCTGCTGGCCGAAGGCCGTCTGGTGAACCTGGGCAACGCCACCGGTCACCCAAGCCGCATCATGGACGGTTCGTTCGCCAACCAGGTGCTGGCACAGATCTTCCTGTTCGAGCAGAAGTACGCCGACCTGTCGGCCGAGAAGAAAGCCGAACGCCTGACCGTTGAAGTGCTGCCCAAGAAGCTCGACGAAGAAGTGGCCCTGGAAATGGTCCGCGGCTTCGGCGGCGTGGTCACCCAGCTGACCCAGCAGCAAGCCGACTACATCGGCGTGACTGTCGAAGGCCCGTTCAAGCCACACGCGTACCGCTACTAAGCGGCAAGCGCCCGGCGGCATGCCCGCGGGCGCTTGTAGTCGTTTAATCTTGATCGATGCCCAAGCCAGGCCGGCCCCCACCGCCCTGGCTTTTACTTGCAGCGTGCGGCTCATGGCCTGCAGCTGAGGAAACAGAGATGTCACAAGAACGCCGCTACAGTTTCGAATTCTTCCCGACCAAGACCGATGCCGGTCACGAAAAGCTGATGGGCGTTGCCCGCCAGCTAGCCACCTACAACCCCGATTTCTTCTCCTGCACCTACGGTGCGGGCGGCTCTACCCGCGACCGCACACTCAACACCGTGCTGCAGCTGGAGAGCGAAGTGAAAGTACCTGCCGCACCGCACCTGTCGTGCGTCGGCGACACCAAAGAAGAGTTGCGCGCCCTGCTTGCCGAGTACAAGGCTGCTGGCATCAAGCGCATCGTCGCCTTGCGTGGCGACCTGCCTTCCGGCATGGGCATGGCCAGCGGCGAGCTGCGCTACGCCAGCGACCTGGTCGAATTCATCCGCCAGGAAACCGGTGATCACTTCCACCTGGAAGTGGCGGCCTACCCCGAGATGCACCCCCAGGCCCGCAACTTCGAGATCGACCTGGCCAACTTCGTGCACAAGGTCAAGGCCGGTGCCGACAGCGCCATCACCCAGTACTTCTTCAACGCCGACAGCTATTTCTACTTTGTCGAGCGTGCGCAGAAACTGGGCGTCGATATCCCAGTAGTGCCCGGCATCATGCCAATCACCAACTACAGCAAGCTGGCCCGGTTCTCCGACGCCTGCGGCGCCGAGATCCCGCGCTGGATCCGCAAGCAGCTGGAAGCCTATGGCGACGACACCGCCAGCATCCAGGCCTTCGGCGAAGAAGTGATCACCCGCATGTGTGAACAACTGCTGCAAGGCGGCGCACCGGGCCTGCACTTCTATACCTTGAACCAGGCCGAAGCGAGCCTGGCGATCTGGAACAACCTGAAGCTGCCTCGCTGAAACTTTTTGGCAATATCTGATTAAGAAATGATTAAGGCTTTGGTCATAGACTAAGGCCTTATTTATTTTCGGGTTAAACAGGTCTTGCCTGACATGCAGCATCCCCAGCCATCGCGCCCTCAGCTCGTCTACTTGGCTTTCGGCCCGGCCACCTACCACCAGGAAGCCTGCTTCAGCATCGTCAGTGCCCTTGCCCACCTGGACGTGTCGGCAGGCGAGGCGCTGGATATTCAGGTCTATACCGACAACCCGGCGCCCTATGCCAAGCTGCCGGTCACGCTGCACCTGCTCGACGACGCCACGCGCGCGGCGTGGAATGCCCCGCATGGTTATCACTTTCGCAGCAAGCATGTGCTGCTGCGCCAGGTGCTGACGCAGCATGCAATGGCGGTGCTGATCGATACCGACACCTTCTTCCGTCAGTCACCGATGCGGCTGTTCCAGCGGGTCGCGCCTGGCTATCTGCTGTGCAACGCCATCGGCGGGCGCTACGGCGCCAACCAGAAATGCCTGCTGTACAAGAACCTGCTGTCCGTCCTCCAGGCCCAAGGCCTGGCCGATTGCCAGATGCCGCTGATCAACTCGGGCGTGATCGGGCTCACCGCCGAAGACGCGCAGGCACTGGACCACTCCATCGCCATGATGGACCAGTTCTACCCACTGGCCCGCGAGGCCTACACCCTCGAAGAGTTCTGCCTGGCCGTGGCGGCCTACCGCAAACTGCAGCTGGCCGAGTGCACCGACGTCATCCACCACTACTGGAGCCGCAAGGCCCAGTTCCGCGCCAAGATCCAGGCCTGGCTGCGCAAACATGGCGATGCGCCGCTGTGTGAAGCCGCGCTGGCCGATGTTGCGCGGGTCAATGATCAACTGCCGCGGCCGCCGACCCTGCATCGGCTGGGCTACAAGGCGTTGAGCCTGACCCTGCCCAGCCACGAGCGGCAATTTGCCCGCGAATTACTGTATGGCAGCTACCCCTACCCTAACGAGTTCGACCGGGCCTGTGCATCGGCCTGGTGGGACAAAGCCCTGGAGAACTTCAATGCGCGCAACGGCCGCATCGAACCCGAACAGCTGCGCCAGTGCCTGCGCCACCCGGGCCTGCGCCTGTCGCTCGGGGAACAGCGCAAGGCTATCGAAGCGCACCTGCTCAAGCCGGCACAGGCCTGAACAGCCGCCGCTTCACTGGCCTTGAGCAGGCCGAGCGCGTAATCTGCGGCCCATGCTCGCCACCACCCGCCTGTTCTGGATCCTGCTGCTCGCCTGCCTGAGCCCGTTGGCCCTGGCCGAACGCCTGCGCCTGGTGTCCGACGACTGGGCACCGTATGTGTACCAGCAAGACGGCCAACCCCGGGGCATCGACTACGAAGTGACCACCCAGGTATTCAGGCGCCTGGGGGTAGAAGTGGAATGGCAGTTCCTGCCCTGGAAGCGCTGCCTGGCGATGATCGAGCAAGGGCTGGCCGACGGGATTGTGGATATCTTTCAGTTCGACACGCGCAAGCCCTATCTGGTCTACCCAGCGGAGCCCATGTCGGATGTAGAGTTCGTGCTGTTTCAGGCCCGCCCCCGCCGCCATGCCGTCAATGGGCTGGACGACCTTGCGGGGCTGACCGTCGGCACATCGCCCGGCTACACCTACGGCGCCGCATTCAACGATTCGCCGCGTTTTCGCCGCGAAGCAGCCCCTACCCATGAAGCCAACTTCGGCAAACTGCTGCGGGGGCGTATCGATTTGCTGATTACCGACCGCAGGGTCGGGCGCTACCTGATGCGCCAGCTGGGCCTTGAACAACGCATCGAAGAGCTGCCCTGGGTGGTCAGCCGACAGGCGCAATACCTGGGGCTGACCCGCAAACCCGGGCGAGAAGCACTGGCCCAGGCGTTCTCCGAAGAGTTGCAACGCTTCAAGCAGGAACCCGCCTACGCTGCCATCAGCCACCGCTACATAGGCGACATCGGAAACATTCTCAACGCCGTTGAGCAGCAGGAAAGCAGCACGTCGCGATAGCTCTGTTATACTCGGGCCTTCCCGCCAGGCTTACGCCCGGACGCTCGGCCTAGCAACAGGCATCCCGATCGGCAACGACGCACCATCGCGTCAGCCCTCCGCTTCCTGGATGTGCAGTGAAAGCCAAGCTGGACCGGACGCGATCGCATCTCACCGATGCCCGTCGCGCCAGGCAGAACATCCCAACGGGCCCAGCCCACACGAGAACAGGATTGCCCATGTCCTTTGCTTCCCTCGGTCTCTCCGAGGCTCTTGTCCGCGCTATCGAGGCTGCGGGCTATACCCAGCCGACTCCGGTGCAACAGCGGGCTGTTCCCGCCGTGTTGCAAGGCCGTGATCTGATGGTCGCTGCCCAGACAGGTACTGGTAAAACCGGCGGTTTCGCCTTGCCGATCCTCGAGCGCCTGTTCCCGGGTGGCCACCCTGACAAATCGCAGCGCCATGGCCCGCGCCAGCCGCGCGTACTGGTCCTGACTCCGACCCGCGAACTGGCCGCCCAGGTGCATGACAGCTTCAAGGTCTATGCCCGTGATCTGCCGCTGGTCAGCGCCTGTATCTTCGGCGGTGTCGGCATGAACCCACAAATCCAGGCCATCGCCAAAGGTGTCGATGTACTGGTCGCGTGCCCTGGCCGCCTGCTCGACCTGGCTGGCCAAGGCAAGGTCGACCTGGCCCACGTCGAAATCCTGGTTCTCGACGAAGCCGACCGCATGCTCGACATGGGCTTCATCCATGACGTGAAGAAGGTCCTTGCCCGCCTGCCGGCCAAACGCCAGAACCTGCTGTTCTCGGCCACCTTCTCCAAGGACATCACCGACCTGGCCGACAAGCTCCTGCATAACCCGGAGCGCATCGAGGTCACCCCACCGAACACCACGGTCGAGCGCATCGAGCAGCGCATCTACCGCCTGCCCGCCAGCCACAAGCGTGCGCTGCTGGCACACCTGATCACCCAGGGTGCCTGGGAACAGGTGCTGGTCTTCACCCGTACCAAGCATGGCGCCAACCGCCTGGCCGAGTACCTGGAAAAGCACGGCCTGACCGCCGCCGCGATCCACGGTAACAAGAGCCAGAACGCCCGCACCAAAGCCCTGGCCGACTTCAAGGCCAACGCGGTACGTGTACTGGTTGCCACCGACATCGCCGCCCGCGGCCTGGACATCGACCAGTTGCCCCACGTGGTCAACTTCGAGCTGCCCAATGTCGAGGAGGACTACGTCCACCGCATTGGCCGTACGGGCCGTGCCGGCCGTTCGGGTGAGGCCATTTCCCTGGTCGCACCTGATGAAGAGAAGCTGCTCAAGAGCATCGAGCGGGTCACCAAGCAGAAGATTGCTGACGGCGACCTGATGGGCTTCGACGCAAGCCAGGTCGAGGCCGAGAAGCCGGAAGTGCGCGAACGCCCGCAAAACGCCGGCCGTGGCGGTCGCAACCAGCCACGCGGCGAAGGCGGCAAAGACGCCAACGGCGGCCGCAAAGACAAAGGCAAGGACAAGGGCAAGACCCGGCAGCACGCTGCCGAGAAGCCTGCCGAGAAGGAAAAGGCGGGCGACAAGCCGCAACAGCGCAAGCCGCGTGACAACAAGCCACGCCAGCAGCAAGCCAGCCAGAACAGCACACCGAAAGCACCGGCCGACCGTGCCCCGGACGAGTTCCTGGATGACGAAGTCGACAACTTTGGCAACCGCGCTGACTACGTCAGCCCGTACCAGGGCAAGAACCAGGGGCGTAACCGCCGTCCTGGCGGTGGCACTGGCGCAGGTCAAAGCCAGGGCCAAGGTGCGGCTCCACGCAATAACAACGGCGGCCAACCTCGCACGGGTGGCCAGCCACGCAGCGCCAGCGGCGAGAAACGCCCACCGCGCAATAACGCAGGCGGTGGTGCACGCCGTGACAACAACGGCGGTGGTCGCGGTCGCCCGGCGCGCGATGATGCTGCGCGTCAGGAACCTGCAGTCCGCAGCTCGCGTGAGCCGCAGAACCAGCCAGTGATCATCCGCAAGGAATCCAAACTCGATCGTTACCCAACGCCTGAGCAACTGGACGATCTGCCAAGCCGCCCACGCGGCGAGCGACCTGCGCTGCTGACGCGCAATCGCTGATTGTAAAAAACTGGGGCCGCTGCGCGGCCCTTTCGCAACACAAGGCCGCTCCTACAGAAGAATGCGTTTCTCTGTAGCAGCGGCCTTGTGTCGCGAAAGGGCTGCGTAGCGGCCCCAGCGGTTTCAGCTATAACGCAATTACTTCTGCTTCACGCCTTCAAGGCTGATATCCAGGTCCAGAGTCTGCGAAGTCGCGCCTGGGCCTTTGATGCCGAAGTCGTTCAGGTTCAGCGTGGTGGTGGCGTTGAAGCCAGCACGTTCGCCGCCCCATGGGTCTTTGCCTTCACCGTTGAAGGTGGCCTTGAAGGTGACCGGTTTGGTCACGCCGTGCAGGGTCAGGTCACCGGTCACGTCGGCAGTCTTCTCACCGGTCGATTTGACGGCAGTCGACACGAACTTGGCGTCCGGGTACTTCTTCACGTCCAGGAAGTCTTTGCTGGCGATGTGCTTGTCACGCTCGGCGTGGTTCGACCACAGGCTGGCAGTCTTCAGGTCGACGTTGATCTTGCTCGCTTCAGGCTTGGCGCTGTCCCAGCTGAAGTTGCCGTCGAAGTCCTTGAAGGTACCGTGAATGAAGCTGTAGCCCAGGTGGCTGATCTTCCAGTCGACGAACGCATGCTGGCCTTCCTTGTCGATCTTGTAGTCAGCGGCCATGGCCTGGCCAGCGGAGAACAGTGCAGTACCGAGCGCCAGAGCGGCAAAAGTCTTTTTCAACATCCTTTCTATTCCTTGCAATTGAGGTTGAGAGTCAAGCTTTGCGGCCCAGCATACGGATCAGGGTCGCGTCACGGTCTATGAAGTGGTGTTTCAGTGCTGCCAGGCCATGCAGCACGGCAAAAATCACCAGGCCCCAGGCTAGCCAGAGGTGGATCACCCCAGCCAGGTCCGCCTGATCGGGCAGGTCGCTGACCAGAGCCGGTACTTCGAACAAGCCGAATACCGGAATACCGACACCGTCGGCGGTGGAGATCAAGTAACCGGCGATCATCACCGCGAACAGCCCCACATACAGTGCCAGATGGCCCAGCTTGGCGGCCACGCGGGTGAGTGCCCCGTGGTTGGCCGGTGCCGGCGGTGGCGGGCTGATGAAACGCCAGAGTACGCGCAGCAGCATCACTGCCAGCAGCACCAGGCCGATGCTCTTGTGCAGGTCAGGGCCCGACTTGCGCCAAGGGTCGTAGTAATCCAGGCCGACCATCCACAGCCCCAGGCCAAACAGGCCGAAGACTGCCAGCGCGACACCCCAGTGCAGGATGATGCTGACCACGCCGTAGCGAGAAGGTGAATTGCGCAGTTGCATGTTGGCGTGTTTCCCCGTGAAAGCTGTGCACAGACTAACGCGTAACGTATCGAATAAAAGCGGAAAAAATTGCTTCGGATTATCGAGAAATCCGATGGATATTGTGAAAGCTTCCTATTAAGGAAACATTAACGATAGTCGGTGAGTTCAAGGTTGCCAGTGCCGGCCTCTTCGCAGCACAACGCTGCGCCTACAGGAGGAAGAGGCCGGCACTGTCGATCAGTCAACCCGCCTTGGCCTGGGTATTGGCCACTGGCTTCTTCGCGGGCTCTGATTTGACCGTGGCCTTTTTCGCTTCGACAGGCTTGTGCGCCTGTTTTGCCGCCGGCTTGTGGGCCGGGGCATGCTTGGCAGGCGCGGTTTTGGTCGCGGCAGGCTTGGCAGCAGCAGGTTTTACCGCGGCTTCCTTGGCCACAGGCGCCGGTGCAACCGGTTCTGGAGCGGCCTGTGGCGCCGGTGCCGGGGCCACTTCGTCGGCCTTGGCAATCGGCTGGGCTTTCACCTCAGGCTTGTCAGCCCCACCAAACAGGCGCTTGAAGAAACCTGGCTTGTCCTGCTTGGCCTCTTCTTTCACCGGCTCGGCCTTGGCAGGGGCTTTTTCCACCTTGTCGCCCTTTTCAGCCTTGTCGGAAGCACCACCGAACAGGTTGGAGAAGAACCCACCCTTGTCTTTGGCCGCCGCGGCGCCTGCTGCTGCTGCCGCGACCGGTACGGCTTTGGCCGGGTCGAACGACTTGCCGGCCAGCAGGTCCTGCACCTGGCCCGCCGCGCGTTGACCGCTGCGCAGGGCGCCTTCCAAGGTGCCTGGGTAGAGGGCGTCAGTGTGCTCACCGGCGAAGCTGATGCGCTGCACCGGGCGCTCCCACAGGCGCCAGTATTTGCTGATCTGCCCTGGGCCGTAGGCCAGGTAGGCGCCACCGGTGCCAGCGTCAGTGCTGTAGCGTTTGACTTCGTAGCCGGTGAACGAACCGCGGGCCTGTGGATAAAACGCATGCAGGCGGATAAGTACCTGGTCGACCATCTGCTTGTCGCCAAATGCCTGCAGCAGGCGGGCGTTGTCGCCGGACAGGTTGATCACCACGTTGGCGCCGCCCTTCAGCGCCGGTTCGATCCACAGCATGCCCAAGCCTGCGTTACTGAAGATTTCGCCGGACATACGGGCACGGCTTTCCCACACCGGCTTGTTGAACTTGAGCATCAGCTGGTCGCGCCAGCCATAGTTGGTGCCCTTGAGCGCGGCCAGGTGCTGGCTGTCCAGGCCCGGGGTCATCTGGATCTTGGCCAAGGCGCGCAGCGGCACGGCCATGACCAGGTAATCGGCCTGGTAGCCCACGCTACCAACCTTGACGGTGACGCCGTCCTTGTCCTGCACGATGGCAGTGACCGGCGAGCTGGTCTTGATGGTCTTCAGCTGCTTGACGAACGCCTGGGCCAACACCGGGCTGCCACCGGGCAGGCGCGCGGCACGCAGATCGCGGTCGCTGACACCACGGTAAACGCGGTTCTGCTGAGCGAAATACAGTAGCGACAGGCGCGACGGCTCATCGTAACGGCTACGGATCTGCTGGTTGACCAGCTGACGCGCGGTGGCCGGCAGTTGCAGCTTGTCGAGCCAGGAAGACACGTTGATCTGATCGAGGGCGAACAGCGTGCTGGTCGCCTGCGGGTTCAGCGGGTCGTCGATCGAACGGGCCAGGTCGTCGAGGGTTTTCTCGTAGCGCTTGAGCGCCTCGGCAGTGGCGGGCTGCTTGGTGGCAAGGTCCGTCGCACTGAAGTACTCACCGTCGATCAGGTAGCCCGGCGTACGCACGAACTCTGGCGCCGGCAGTGTTTCAAGTTTGAAACGGTCGAGGTACTGGTTGAGTACCGGCTGTGCCTTGGCGTTGCCGATCCACTCACTGGTGGCCAGGCCCGAGCGACCGCCCATGCCCGACTTGGCCTCCAGCAGCGTCACCTGCCAGCCCTTGCTCTGCAGTTCATAGGCGGCAGTGAGGCCCGCAAGGCCCCCACCCACCACGATAGCCGTAGGTGTTTTGTCCTTTGCCAGCGCGGCACCGCTGG
This sequence comes from Pseudomonas sp. NGC7, assembly GCF_047159675.1. Taxonomy (NCBI): domain Bacteria; kingdom Pseudomonadati; phylum Pseudomonadota; class Gammaproteobacteria; order Pseudomonadales; family Pseudomonadaceae; genus Pseudomonas; species Pseudomonas sp. NGC7. The sequence goes on from NZ_BAAFZY010000001.1 coordinate 5,739,241, forward strand.
ACACACCAATCAATACCAACGCGCACAGGCGCACCCAAGCAGCAGCCATGTCGGCGAACTCCGAGTCAGACGTTACAGAAAAATAGGGAGGCAGGAATGCCCCGAGGCGATGCGTTAAGAATACGTCAGCTCTGCCAACCCTGCCAGCACGGCGACATCAAGTCCTTTTGGCAACTGACATTTTTGCCAGTAGCGGTGTCATAGGCATGCAGGCGATGCTGGCGACAATGGCCAAAAGCCCGCCAGGAGGGCCTGCGCATGATCTTCGAGGAGCGTTTCAATCATGTCGAACGACAGTTTCTGTGGCACAAGCAGACACTTTGCACGGCATCTGGCCTGAGCATCCGCTCTAACAGCACGTCCTGGACAGGCTTTCACGAAGCGCTCAAGGGCGAAGACGGCACGGAGCTGGTGATTGGCGAACACAGCGATGTGGAGATCACCTTCTCCCAGGAGGTCGAGTGTTTACGGCTGGAATACTACGTAGTCAGCGACTTTCTCTGTGACGACCTGCACATGCTGTTTGATGCCAGGAACTACGACTACGATCTGGTCGCGCCAGCCTCCCGCAACTTCTACTGGCTCACCATCGAGGGCAGCGGCTTCACCGACCTTCTGCCAGGCCCCATCTCCACGCGTCCCTATCACCAGGTCATCGACGGCCCCTTCCGGCGCCTGACCATCTCCACCTCGCAGGCCGGCACGGTGCACATTCGCAAGCTCGAATGGACCGGTACCCGACGACATTGACCGCCAGCGGTTGTGGTGCCCTCCAGCTTTGCTTAGGCTTACGCGGTCCAAGCCAGCAGCAAAGCCAGGAGAAGTACCCATGGGCCTCAACGATCAGTGGATGCAACGTGACCTCAAGGTCCTGTGGCACCCCTGCACCCAGATGAAAGACCACGAGCAGTTGCCGCTGATCCCGATCAAGCGTGGTGAAGGGGTGTGGCTGGAGGACTTCGAAGGCAAGCGCTACCTGGACGCCGTGAGCAGTTGGTGGGTTAACGTGTTTGGCCATGCCAACCCGCGCATCAACCAGCGCATCAAGGACCAGGTGGACCAGCTGGAGCATGTGATCCTGGCCGGTTTCAGCCACCAGCCGGTGATCGAGCTGTCCGAGCGCCTGGTCGCCATGACCCCAGCCGGGCTGGACCGGGTGTTCTACGCCGACAACGGCTCATCCTGCATCGAAGTCGCGTTGAAGATGAGTTTCCATTACTGGCAGAACATCGGCAAACCCGAGAAGAAGCGCTTCGTCACCCTGACCAACAGCTACCACGGCGAAACCATTGCCGCGATGTCGGTGGGCGATGTGCCGCTGTTCACCGAAACCTACAAGGCGCTGCTGCTCGACACCATCAAGGTGCCCAGCCCCGATTGCTACCTGCGCCCTGAGGGCATGGGCTGGGAAGAACACTCGCGCAACCTGTTCCAGGCCATGGAGCAAACCCTGGCCGAGCACCACGCCACCATCAGTGCGGTGATCATCGAACCGTTGATCCAGGGCGCAGGCGGCATGCGCATGTACCACCCGGTTTACCTGAAACTGCTGCGCGAAGCGTGTGACCGCTACGGCGTGCACCTGATCCACGACGAAATCGCCGTGGGCTTCGGCCGCACCGGGACGATGTTCGCCTGCGAACAGGCCGGCATCCGCCCAGACTTCCTGTGCCTGTCCAAGGCACTGACCGGGGGCTACCTGCCGCTGGCCGCGTGCCTGACCACCGATACCGTGTACCAGGCCTTCTACGACGACTACCCGACCCTGCGCGCGTTCCTCCACTCGCACAGCTACACCGGCAACCCGCTGGCCTGCGCCGCAGCGCTGGCGACCCTGGATATCTTCGAACAGGACAACGTGATCGAGGCCAACAAGGCCTTGTCCGTGCGCATGGCCACGGCCACCGCGCACCTGGCCGACCATGCGCATGTCGCCGAAATCCGCCAGACCGGCATGGCCCTGGCCATCGAGATGGTCCAGGACAAGGCCGGCAAGGTCGCCTACCCCTGGCAGGAGCGCCGCGGCCTGAAGGTATTCGAGCACGCCCTGACCCGCGGCGCGCTGCTGCGCCCACTGGGCAGCGTGGTGTACTTCCTGCCGCCGTATGTGATCACGCCCGAGCAGATCGACTTCCTCGCCGAGGTGGCCAGCGAAGGCATCGACATCGCCACCCGCGATAGCGTAAGCGTTGCCGTACCGGCCAACTTCCACCCCGACTTCCGCGACCCGGGCTAGGCCCGAAAGCCCGCCGCCGACCCTGTGGGAGCGGGTTTACCCGCGAATGCGATGTTGCCCCCACCTTCGCATTCGCGGGTGAACCCGCTCCCACAGGGTCACATGATCCCTTTTCGTCCGAGCTGAACCATGAGACTGTCCCGCTTCTTCATCGACGCCCCCCTGAGCCTTGGCGAGCATGACCTGCCCGAAGCCCAGGCCCATTACATCGGCCGCGTGCTGCGCATGGCCCCCGGTGACGCCGTGCAGCTGTTCGACGGCAGCGGCCAGGAATACCGTGGCCAGTTGCTCGAAGTCGGCAAGAAAACCGTGCGCGTGACGCTGGACCAGGCCCTGGCTGGCCAGGCCGAATCGGCGCTGCACATCCACCTTGGCCAGGGCCTGTCCCGTGGCGAGCGTATGGATTGGGCCATTCAAAAGGCCACCGAACTGGGCGCCAATGAAATCACCCCGATCGTCAGCGAGCGCTGTGAAGTGCGCCTCAAGGACGAACGCGCCGACAAGCGCCTGGCCCACTGGCGCCAGGTGGCCATCAGTGCCTGTGAACAGTGCGGCCGGTCGAGCCTGCCCGTGATCCACCCGCCGGTGACACTGGCCGAATGGATCAAAACCACCGAAGCCGACCTGAAACTGGTCCTGCACCCGGTGGCCGAACCACTGACCAGCCACGAAACACCGTCACGCCTGGCCTTCCTGATCGGCCCAGAAGGCGGCCTGAACGACGCGGAAGTCGACCAGGCCAAAGCCGCCGGCTTCCACGCCGCGCGCCTCGGCCCACGCGTGCTGCGCACCGAAACCGCGCCTGTGGTGGCGCTGTCGGTGGCACAGCAGTTGTGGGGCGATTTTTAACCCTGCGCCTAAAGTACGTAGAACGACAGGGCGATGAAGTGCAGCAGGCTGCCGGCGATCACGAACAGGTGCCAGATGCCGTGCCAGTGGCGAAAGCGGCTGTCGAAGGCAAAGAAGATGATGCCCACCGTGTAGAACACCCCGCCGGCCGCCAACCAGGCGAAGCCGGCGGTACCGAGGCTGCGCAGCAGCGGGTTGACCGCCACCAGGACAATCCAGCCCATCACCGCATAGATGATGATCGACAGCACCCGCGCCTCGGAGCGGGGCTTGATCTCCTGCAGCATGCCGATCACCGCCAGCCCCCAGACCACCCCGAACAAACTCCAGCCCCAAGGCCCGCGCAAGCTGACCAGGCAGAACGGGGTATAGCTGCCGGCGATCAGCAGGTAGATCGACAGGTGATCGAGCTTGCGCATGATCACCTTCGCCCGCCCACGCGTGCTGTGGTAGAGGGTGGAAATGCTGTAGAGCAGCAGCAGTGTGCCGCCGTAGATGGAGAAACTGACGATCTTCCAAGGATCGCCCTGCAGGCCCGCGACGACGATCAGCCAGATGCCACCGATACAAGCCAGAATGGCGCCGACCAAATGGGTCCAGGCGTTGAAGCGTTCACCGTAATACATGCAAACACAGACCTCCTGTGAGGGGCTGGGTTCCTGAGACAATCAGCTTTGGCCTCTTCGCGGGGCAAGCCCGCTCCCACAGGTACAGCTTCTGCCCGGCATTATTCGATCCCTGTGGGAGCGGGCTCGCCCCGCGAAGAGGCCAGAGCAAACACCTTATTATCCAGAGTTAGGTTGCAGATCCGCGTCACGCACCAGCCGTTCCAAGGCTATCAGGTCCGGCACCCGCGCCACCTGCTCGCCCACCTGCACCGCCGCCAGCTCCAGGCTGCCCAGCGCCACATCCACATAATTGAGCTGGCTGTCGAGTTTGCACGACCGTGGGATGTCCTGCAGCAGCACCGCCAGGTAGCGCAGCCCGGTATCGCCCAGGGCATTGAGCACCACGATGCGCGCGCGCTCGCCACACGGGGTTTCGCCGCCGCATGCCGCCTCGAAGCCGATCAGTGGCAAACGCTGCTTGCGCCAGTCGATCCAGCCCAGGTGCCAGGCGGGCTCGCCACGCTGGCACACCAGGTTGCGCTGGCCGAACAGTTCGGCCACGGCGACATTGGGCAAGACCAAGGTACGGTCGCCCAAGGGCAACAACAGGCCGGTAAGGCTGCTGCGCTGGCCCGAGATCAGTTCAAGCATGGGCTTGGCTCCAGTGGGCGATGCTCTGCAGCAACACAGACTCCTGGTAAGGCTTGCCCAGGTATTCGTTGACACCAATGGCCATGGCCCGGTCGCGGTGCTTCTGCCCGGTGCGCGAGGTGATCATGATGATTGGCAAATCCTTCAGGCGCTCGTCACGGCGAATGCGCGTAGCCACCTCGAAACCGTCCATGCGGGGCATCTCGATGTCCAGCAGCAACACATCCGGCCGATGCTCTTCCAACTGCGCCATGGCATCGACCCCGTCCTTGGCAGTGAGTACGCTCATGCCATGACGCTCCAGCAGCCGGCTGGTGACCTTGCGTACGGTGACCGAATCGTCCACCACCATCACCAGCAGTGACCGGCGCGGCGCCGGGCCGAACAATTGCCGCTGGGCATCGCCGCCGCCCGGCAAGCGCGCCAGGCGCCGTTGCTGGCCACGCAACTGGCCCAGCAGGTCGAGAATCAACACGACGCGGCCGTCGCCCAACAAGGTCGCGCCCGACAACCCGGCGACCGCAGCGAATTGCGGGCCGAGGCTCTTCACCACGATTTCCCGGCTGGGTGAGAGGCTGTCAGCCTGGATGGCGAACGACTGTTCCTGAGAGTGCACCAGCAGCACCGGCAGCGGCACGCTTTGCCCAAGCAGGCTGGGCCGTGGCTGGCCTTGCAGCAATTCACCCAGGTAACGCAGGTCGTAGGTGTGGCCTGCGTAGACGTAACGCGGGGCATCCAGCTGGTAGCAGGCCGCAAGCTCCGCAGGCGGCACGCGGACAATGCCTTCGATGGTATTGAGTGGGATCGCGTATTGGTCTTCGCCCAGGTGCACCATCAGCGCACGGTTGATCGACACCGTGAACGGCAGGCGGATCAGAAAGCGTGCGCCCTTGCCCTGGGCCGACTCGATGGTCATCGAGCCCCCCAACTGCTTGACCTCTTCGTGCACCACGTCCATGCCCAGCCCACGCCCGGAAATCTGGGTGATCTTCTCGGCGGTGGAGAAACCGGGGCGCAGGATGAACTGCAAGACCTCGTGATCGCTCAAGTGCGCCTGCGGGTCCAGCAGGCCACGCTTGATCGCCTTGCGCCGCACGGCCTCCAAGGGTACGCCGGCGCCATCGTCGGTCATCTCGATGACGATGTCGGCGCCTTCGTGCAACAGGTTCAGGTGAATCGTGCCGTGCTCCGGCTTGCCGGCAGCCAGGCGCGCTTCGCGGCTTTCCAGGCCATGGTCGACGGCATTGCGCAGCATGTGCTCCAGGGGCGCCACCATGCGTTCGAGCACGCTGCGGTCCAGCTCACCTTCGGCATTGCCCACCACCAGTTCAACCTGCTTGCCCAGCTCGCTGGCCACCTGCCGCACCACGCGTTGCAAGCGCGGCACCAAGCGTTCGAAGGGCACCATCAGGGTCGCGGTAAGGCCTTCCTGCAACTGGCTGTTCACCCGCGCCTGCTGCTGCAACAGGCCGTAGGCTTCCTGAGCACGCTGGGCCAAGGTTTCCTTCAGGTCGAGCAGGTCGGAGGCCGACTCGAACAGGGCCCGCGACAGCTGCTGCAGCTGCGAGTGGCGGTCCATTTCAAGGGGGTCGAAATCGTCGTAGGCGTCGCTCTCGAACGGCTGCCGGCTGGAAATCCGCCCCTGGGTCTCGACATCCAGGCGCAGCAGCTGGTCACGCATGCGCTCCAGGGTGGTTTCCATTTCGTTGAGGGTGAACTGCGCGTCGTTGACCTGCTGCTCGATGCGGCCACGGATCACCGAATGCTCACCGGCCAGGTTGCCCAGGTCGTCGAGCAGTTCGGCATCGACCTTGACCATGTCGCCGGCTGCCCGCTCCGGCGCGGCAGCAGGCACTTCGAGGGCCGAAGCCTCGACAGCACCTTGGCCGGCCGCGCTGTCGGTCAGGGCCGCACTGCTGAAGTTGCGGATGTAGTCGATCAGCGCCGTGGCGGCATGCAGCGGCTGCCCCAGGCGCACCGCATCGAGCATGTGCGCCAGGCGGTCATGGCAATTTTGCAACAAAGCGAACAACGGCGGGCTCGGCGGCAGGCGGCCGGCAGCGAGCAGTTCGTAAAGAAATTCCAGCTCGTGGGCCAGGTCGCCGATGGCGGCGATCTCGACCATGCGGGCACCGCCTTTGAGGGTATGCAGGTCACGCAGCAGGTTATCCACCTCGACACTGCTGCGCGGGTCGGCCTGCCAGCGCGCCAGGGCCGCAGCGGCGCTTTCGACGATGTCCGAGCTTTCTTCCAGGAAGACTTCCAGCAGCTCCTTGTCGCCTGGGCTCTCAGGCTCTTCAGTCAACGGCTCGCTCTCTGGCGGCAGCGCCAGGTTGCGCGACGGCCCCAGGCCAAGGTCCATGTCGGGGTGCAACGGGGTGACCGTATCAATGCCCACAAGGCCCGTGGCCTCAGGTGCCAAGGCCTGCGCCAAGAGGCTGCGCAAGCTGTCGATCAGCGCCGGCCTGGGCGAAATCTCCTGCCCGGCGGCCACCTCGTCGAGCATGTCCAGCAGCGCTTCATGGCCTGCCTGCGCCTGGGCGAAAAAGCGTGCGTCGGCGGCCAGGCTGCCCTCTTCCACGGCACCATAGACGTCGAGCAGGGCCTCGCAGACGTCGTCCATCTGCCACAGGTCAGCCAGGTGCGCCGCGTGGCCCAGGCTGGTCAGCTCATCGAGCAGGGTGTCCAACGCCTGGCGCTGCCCCGGCTGCTCTTGCCAGCGCGACAGCAACGACTCGGCGTCGAGCAGAATGTCCATGGCCTGGGCCAAGAAACTGGCGGTCAATTGCGGGTCGCGCTTGTTGCGGCGCGCATGCTGCGGGTCTTCATGCAGGCTGGCCAGGCGCACATCCACCGCCTGGCCCACTTGTTCGATCAATTCGGCGGCACCCGGGATGGCCGCCAGCGGCGTGCTGTCCAGCTGTGCCAGGCCCAGGTGGAACAATGAACGCCCGGCCTCCAGCCATTCGATCTCCGCCACTTGCAGGGGCAACTGGTGGCCCTTGTACTCACGCGCCAGGCGGTCGAAGGCGGTGGCCAGCTCGGCGACTGGCATCACGCCCGCCATGGCGGCGCTGCCCTTGAGCGTGTGCAAGGCGCGTTGCAGGCTGTCGCTGACCGGCGTGTCGTGGCCGTCGGCGCCCTGCAAGAATGCCTCGAGGCTGGCCAGGTGGCCGTGCGCCTCGCTGCGGAAGATGTCCAGCAGGTGCGGATCGAGGCCATCCACCTCAGCAGCAGGTGGCGCATCGTTTTCGGCCAGGGCATGCAGATGCCCGGCCAGTTGCTCGATTTCGGTCAGCTGCGGTAACTGCCCGGCGGCAAAGTCGGCCAACAGGTCAGGCAGGTGGACGAACACTTGCTGCAAGGCGACCACCCCTTCCGGGGTGAGCACGCTTCGGCCTTCGAGCATTCGATTGAGCAGGTGCTCCGCGCCCCAGGCCAGCTCGGCCACCGCCTCGGCATGCACCATGCGCCCGCTGCCCTTGAGCGTATGCAGCGCACGGCGCACTTCCAGCAGTGCCTCGCGCTGCTGGTTGTCGGCTCGCCAGCGCAGCCAGTGGCGCTCGATTTCCGGCAGCAGTTCACCGGCCTCGTCGAGGAACACGTCGCGCAGCTCGTCGTCGATGCCATCGCCGTAGTCTTGTTGGCCGAAGCCGGTTTCGCTGACCGCGCAGACCACGCCCAGTGCCGCCAGGCTGGCGCGCGCCATTTCGATGAAGGGCTGAGCATCGGCAAGCGGGTCGGCCACCCGCCATTGCAGGTAGCATTCGGCTGCGCTCAGGGCATCGGCCAGGTGCGCCAGCTCATCGGCTGGCGGCTCTACGTCCAGGTGCTGCAACCAGCGTTGCACGTAGCTGGCGCAGCCGGCAAACACATCGGCAGGGCCCGGCAGCATCAGCATCGCCAGCGCCCCGCGCACTTGCTGCAGCAGCCCCGGCAGCGGCTGCAGGCGCTGCCGGGGCCAGTCGGACTCCAGGCAATCACCAATCAAGTCCTTGGCCTGCTGCAGTACGGCCAGCGACTCGCTCAGCACCAACTGGCGGATCTCGGTGAGGTCCGAGCCCGGCATCCCGCCCTGCCCGCTTTCTTCCAGCGGGCCGACCATGCCATTGAGGGTCGCCTCCACATACAACAGGGCGCCCGCCACATCCATCAAGACCGCGTCATCCACCGAGCCCTCGCCGGGGGCCAAGGCCTGCAGCGCCAGCACCTGGTCGATGATCACCCGCCGCGGCTGCTGGAAGCCCAGCACTGCCAGGGTGTCGGCGACATGGCGCAACGGTGCGAGCAGGGCTTCGGACTGTTCGCTGTGCTGGCGGTCGCCGCGCACGAACTGGTCCAGGCGTTCCTTGATGCGCATCAGGTCGTCGCACAGCGCGCTCACCACCGAGCGCAGGGCATCGCGGCCGGGCCCGGCCTGCATCTGTTCCCGCCAGTTGCCCAGCGACAGGTCAAGGTTGGCCAGGTCATCGGAGCCGGCAAAGCGCTGGGCAGTGCCACTGATGAGGCTGGCCTGGGCCAGGGGCTCCACGCCGCGGCAGGCACGCAGCTGGTTGAGCAACGGCAGCATCACCAAGGGCAGGTCGTGGCGCGCGCCGCGCAGCCGTTCCAGGTACGACGGCAGTTGCTCCAGGCCACGGAACAGCGCCCCCAGGCAGTCGCCGCGTGGGCTGACCTGGCCCTCGGCCAAGGCCCGGGCGAACAGCTCCAGCTCTTCAGCCAGGCGCGTCGCACCGCGCAACTCGAGCATGCGCAGGCAACCGTGTACCTGGTGCAGGTTGTCGACCACGAACGCCAGCATGGACAAATCGCCCGGCTCGCCAGCAAAGCGCTCCAGGGCCTGTCGCGCCTGGCCCAGGCAGTCGAGGATGGCGGCCTTGGTCCAGGCCAGCGCTACCGTTTCGTGGCGCTCGGGGCTTACAGCGGCAGAAGCCATGGGCATTCCTCAGCGCGGCTCGGCAGGTGCCGGCAGGGTGAAACCAGAAACAGACCGGCGCATCTCGCTGGCCATGCGTGCCAGGTGGCGGATGCTGTCGGCAGTGGCGCCGGACCCGGCAGACGTCTGCGCGGTGATCTGCTGGATGACGGCCATGGTGTGGGAAATCTGCCCGGCAGAAGACGTCTGCAACTGGGCCGCGTCGGAAATACTGTGGATCAGCTCGGCCAGGTTCTGCGACACCCCTTCGATCTCCGCCAGCGCCACCCCGGCATCCTGGGCCAGGCGCGCGCCGCGTACCACTTCGGCGGTGGTCTGCTCCATGGAGATCACCGCCTCGTTGGTATCGGCCTGAATGGTGCGCACCAGCGCCTCGATCTGCCGCGTGGCCGACGACGAACGCTCGGCCAGGCGCTGCACTTCGTCGGCAACCACCGCAAAGCCCCGCCCGGCTTCACCGGCCAGCGAGGCCTGGATCGCGGCGTTGAGGGCCAGGATGTTGGTTTGGTCGGCAATGTCGTCGATCAGGCTAACAATGTCTCCGATCTCCTGGGACGACTCACCCAGGCGCTTGATCCGCTTGGCGGTGTCCTGGATCTGTTCGCGAATGTTGTCCATGCCGTTGATGGTGTTGTGCACCACCTCGTTGCCCTTGTTGGCAATCGCCACCGAGCGCTCGGCCACCTTGGCCGACTCATAGGCATGCGCCGACACCCGGTCAATCGATTCGACCATGTCGCCCACCGCCTCGGACGCCTCGCTGATTTGCGCGGCCTGGTGCTCGGACGCTTTGGCCAGCTGACGCGCGGTGTTCTGCGTGTCCTGCACGGCAGCGGCCACCTGCACGGCGCTGTGGTTGATGGTAGCGACCAGGTCGCGCAGTTGGTCGACGGAGTAGTTGATCGAGTCGGCGATGGCGCCGGTAAAGTCTTCGGTGACCGACACGGTGACGGTCAGGTCGCCATCGGCCAGCTCTTCGATCTCGTCGAGCAGGCGCATGATCGCCTGCTGGTTGCGTTCGTTCTTCTCCGCGGTCTCGCGCAGTTGCCGGTTGGTGGTGCGCACCATGACCAGGCCGATGAGGATGATCGAGGCCAGCGCCAGCAGGCCCAGGACGTAGCCGCCGACCGTGTCCAGGGTACGCCCGCCGGCCAGGTTCTCGAAGCCGTTGGCCAGGTGCGAGGCCTCGTCGAGCAGGGTTTGCGACAGGCTGAAGATGTTGCCCGCAGCTTCACGCACGCGGAACAGTTCGGGCGATGTTTCGAGGATTTCGTCCACCGAGCCGGCCACGAACTGGAACAGCTCGGCGATTTCAGCCAACCGCGCCCGGGCATCGGCGTCCTCGACGCGGGTCACCTGCAGCGCGGGGTTGCCGTTGAGCATGCCCTCCAGCACCTGGCCAAAACGCCCGGCATCGCGGCCGAAGGCATCGGCGGCCTGGGCCGCGGTGTCGTCACCGGCCAGCACCGTGTTGACCGAACCGAGGATGCGCTCAGCCAGCAGCAACTGGCGCTGGGCAACGACCACCTGGTTGGCGGGGGCACCGCTCTGCAGCAGGATTTCGACCACTTTTTCGTATTCGACCTGCAACTGCGGCACAGTCTCGGCAAGCGTCGCCGCCACCTGGTGCAGAGACAACACCGTCTGCTCGCTGGCCAGGATGGTATCGGTGTTCTTGCGCAGGTTTTCCCAGTCCTGGCGGACGGCTTCCATCTCATCGCGCACCGTGGCCGGTGCCGCTGGCAGGCCGGTGGACGTGTCACCTTCGCGCAGGTAGCTCCAGCGCCGCTCGAAATCGTTGCGCGCATCCGACAGCAGCTTGAACGCCAAGGCCTTGCCCGTCGCCGCCTCGGTGGCGTTCTTGGCAATCCGCTGGGACAGCACGCGAAGCTCACCGGCATGGCCGATGTACTGTTTGTCGTAGTTGGACTGGGTGCTCAGGTAGGCGAAATTGGCGAACAACAGGATGATCGACAGGATCAGCACCAAAAACAGCACGGTGATCTGCGCGATGCTGCGCGTACGCGGAGCCATGGGCGTTGCGGTAGCGCTGGTGGCAGGCTTGTTCACGTTCGCAGGTCCTATAACGCCACATCAAGAAAGCCCGGCGCCTGGGCCAAGGCGAAGGGGCTGAAGATTGCCCAATTGCGTTCACGCGGGAAGTGCCCCTGCACAAAGCGGGCGGCCGCGCGGATCAATGGCTGCGGGGGCGACAGTTCCAGGCTGCTCAGGGCAAAGTGCTGCAGCCCCAGTACTTCGTCCACCAGCAGGCCGACGAACAGGTCCTCATGGTCCAGCACCAGCACCCGCCGCTGCTTGCCAGGGGCGGCCGGGCCAAGCCCGAAGAAGCTGCTCAGGTCCATTACCGGCAGCAACCGCCCGCGCAAATTGGCAACTCCGCAGACCCAAGGCTGAACCCCAGGAACACGGCTGCTGCGCGGTTCGCGCAGCACTTCGGCCACCTCGCCCATGGGCGCGACGAACCATTGCCCGGCGATCCGAAAGCCGATCCCGCTCCACTGTTGCAGGCGGGTGTCCTGCAGGGGCTGGTCCGCCACCAGCAGGCGGCAGCGCCGGTCGATGTCCAGCAGCAACTCGAAGGCGGTCAGCGACGCGCCATGAGGGCGGGTGGTCAAGCCCCCAGCACTTCTTTGAGCTTGGCGATCAGTGCGTCTTCTTCGACCGGTTTGGTCAGGAAGTCGCGCGCGCCCTGGCGCGTCGCCCAGATACGGTCGGTTTCCTGGTCCTTGGTGGTTACCACGATCACCGGAATGGCGCTGGTTTCCTTGTCCTTGCTCAGCTGGCGGGTGGCCTGGAAGCCGTTCATGCCGGGCATGACGATGTCCATCAGCACCGCGTCGGGCTTTTCCTGACGGGCCAGGGCCACGCCATCGCCACCGTTGTTGGCCTTGAGCACCTGGTAGCCGTGCTTTTCCAGCCATTCGGTCAATCTGTACATCTCTGTCGGCGAGTCGTCGACAATCAGAACTCGGGCCATGCTGTTTCCCCATCAGGAAAGTAAGACCGCGCCATGGCGGACGCGGTCAGGGTGCGTGTTGTTGGTGTTCGGCAAAACCAGGCACATGGGCCCTGATCGCCTCGAGCAGTTCTTCTTTGCTGAATGGCTTGGTGAGGAACTGGTCGGAGCCCACCACCCGCCCGCGGGCCTTGTCGAACAGGCCGTCGCGCGACGACAGGAGGATCACCGGTATGTCCTTGAAAGCGCTGTTGTGCTTGATCACGGCGCAGGTCTGGTAACCGTCCAGGCGCGGCATCAGCACATCGACGAAGATGATGCGTGGCTGGTGATCGACGATCTTGGCCAGGGCATCGAAACCATCGCTGGCGGTAATCACCTCGCAACCCGCTTCGCCGAGCAACATCTGCGCGGTACGGCGGATCGTGCGTGAGTCGTCGATCACCATGACCTTCAGGGGTTGTTCCATCACTTGGGCTACCGTCGCTGCTCAGGCCAGAATTGCTGGGGCCGCGTTGCGACCCTTTCGCGACACAAGGCCGCTCCTACAGGTTTGCGCAGCATTGTGCCTCGCATTTTTAGCACACTCCGGGTAGCCATTCCATCTGCTGCGCCCCTTGACCATCGGCGCTCCCGGCGCCACCCTGAGCCACTTTTCTTTCGATCCATCGCGGCTGCGCGCCGCCAAGAGGAACCACCCCATGAGCGTTCGCCTCGGCATTGTCATGGACCCCATCGCGTCCATCTCCTACAAGAAGGACAGCTCGCTGGCCATGCTGCTGGCCGCCCAGGCACGCGGCTGGAGCCTGTTCTACATGGAACAGCGCGACCTGTACCAGGGCGAAGGCAAGGCCCGTGCACGCATGCGCCCACTAAACGTGTTCGCCGACCCGGCGCGCTGGTTCGAGCTGGGCGACGAGCAGGACAGCCCCCTGGCCGAGCTGGACGTGATCCTGATGCGCAAGGACCCGCCGTTCGACATGGAGTTCGTCTACAGCACCTACCTGCTGGAGCAGGCCGAGGCCGAAGGCGTGCTGGTGGTCAACCGCCCGCAGAGCCTGCGCGACTGCAACGAAAAACTGTTCGCCACGTTGTTCCCGCAATGCACGCCACCGACCCTGGTCAGCCGCCGCCCGGACATCATTCGCGAATTCGCGGCCAAGCATGGTGACGTGATCCTCAAGCCGCTGGACGGCATGGGCGGCACTTCGATCTTCCGCCACCGGGTCGGCGACCCCAACCTGTCGGTGATCCTCGAAACCCTGACCGCCCTGGGCGCGCAGCAGATCATGGCGCAGGCATACCTACCAGCGATCAAGGACGGCGACAAGCGCATCCTGATGATCGACGGCGAGCCGGTCGACTACTGCCTGGCGCGCATCCCGGCCAGTGGCGAAACCCGCGGCAACCTGGCCGCCGGTGGCCGTGGCGAAGCGCGCCCGCTGACCGAACGTGACCGCTGGATCGCCGCCCAGGTCGGCCCGACCCTGCGCGCGAAAGGGCTGCTGTTCGTTGGCCTGGACGTGATTGGCGAGCACCTCACCGAAATCAATGTCACCAGCCCGACCTGTATTCGCGAGATCGACAACGCCTTCAACACCGACATCGGCGGGCAATTGATGGACGCCATTGATCGCCAGCTGAAGGCGCGCTGACCGGCAACGCGCGGCACAATCGCGGAGTGGGGTATGATGCGGGTCCTTTTTACTTGGCCTGCTGCCCCGCCCCGCGGTTGCTGGATACCTGATGACGCTGCCCGCTGACATCCCCTCCGACCTGCTGCCACCGCGCGTTCGCCCGGTGGACCGGCTCGGCTTTACCCTGTTCCTGGCTGCCCTGGTGCACCTGGCGCTGATCCTTGGCGTCGGTTTTACCGTGGTCAAGCCGGCTGAAATCCGCCATACCATGGACATCACCCTGGCCACCTTCAAAAGCGAGAAAGCGCCCGAGAAGGCCGATTTCCAGGCTCAGGACAACCAGCAAGGCAGCGGCACCCTGGAGAAGAAGGCGGTGCCCAAGACCACCGAACTCGCCCCCTTCCAGGACAGCAAGATCAACAAGGTCACGCCACCGCCTGCGGCCAAGCCCGAGGTCGCGCCGCCGCCCACGCCTGAGAAGTCGGCCGTGGTGACCAAGGCCGCCAAGCCTCACAAAGTCGAGCCCAAGCCCAAGGAAAGCAAGGCGCAGCCAAAGCCTGCAACGCCCACGCCTGATTTTGACAGCTCGCAGCTGTCCAGCCAGATCGCCAGCCTTGAGGCAGAGCTGTCCAATGAACAGCAGCTGTACGCCAAACGCCCGCGCATCCACCGCCTCAACGCCGCCTCGACCATGCGCGACAAGGGCGCTTGGTACAAGGAAGAATGGCGCAAGAAGGTCGAGCGGGTGGGCAACCTCAATTACCCTGACGAAGCGCGGCGCCAGCAGATCTACGGCAACTTGCGCATGATGGTCTCGATCAACCGCGATGGCTCGCTGTACGAAGTGCTGGTGCTGGAATCGTCCGGGCAACCGGTGCTGGACCAGGCGGCGCAACGTATTGTGAGGCTGGCGGCGCCGTTTGCGCCGTTTACCGGAGACTTGGCGGAATTCGACCGGCTTGAGATCATCCGTACCTGGCGCTTTGCCCGTGGGGACCGGTTGTCCAGTAACTGATTTGCTGGCTGTACTGGCCCTTTCGCGGGCAAGCCCGCTCCCACCCGAACTGTGTAGCCTCCAAGTCTAGCGTCGCACCTGTGGGAGCGGGCTTGCCCGCGAAAGGGCCGGTACAGGCGACACATAAACCACCTTGTCAGCCTCGCCACCTGGCGCCACACTATCCCCCATGAAAACCCTCGCCCCGAGCTACCTCAAGCATCAGTTCCTGATCGCCATGCCGCACATGGCCGATCCGAACTTTGCCCAGACCCTCACGTACATCGTCGAGCACAATGCCAATGGCGCCATGGGCCTGGTGGTCAACCGACCGCAGGAGCTCAGCCTGGCCGACATCCTCGAGCAGTTGCGCCCGGACGATGAACCCCCGGCCAGCACGCTGCACGTGCCGATCTACCAGGGCGGCCCGGTGCAAACCGATCGCGGCTTCGTGCTGCACTCCAGCGAGTGCACCTACCAGGCCACTGTCGAACTGCAGGGCCTGTCGCTGTCCACCTCGCAGGACGTGTTGTTTGCCATTGCCGAGGGGGTGGGGCCGCAAAACAGCCTGATTACCCTGGGCTACGCGGGCTGGGAAGCCGGCCAGCTGGAAGCCGAACTGGCCGACAATGCCTGGCTCAACTGCCCGTTCGACCCCGAGATCATCTTCGGCCTCGCCAGCGACCAGCGCCTGAACGCCGCCGCCGCCAGCCTGGGCATCAACCTCAGCCTGCTGACCAGCCAGGCGGGCCACGCCTGATGGCCGAGCTACGCCTGCTGCTGGGCTTTGACTACGGCACCAAACAGATCGGGGTGGCGGTTGGCCAGGTCATCACTGGCCAGGCCCGCGAGCTGTGCACCCTGAAAGCGCAGAACGGCGTGCCGGACTGGGCCCAGGTGGAAAAACTGGTCGCTGAATGGAAACCCGACGCCATCGTCGTCGGCCTGCCGCTGAACATGGACGGCACCCCCAGCGAGATGAGCGCGCGCGCAGAGAAATTCGCCCGGCGCCTGAACGGCCGCTTCAACCTGCCCGTGCACACCCACGACGAACGCCTGACCACCTTCGAGGCTAAAGGCGAACGCCTGACCCGCGGTGGCCAGCGCGGCAGCTACCGCGACAACCCGGTCGATGCCATTGCCGCCGCCCTGCTGCTGCAAGGCTGGCTGGAGGCCAATACCTGATCATCTTTGCCGCCGGGCAGAGCCGGCGGCCCCCGAGGAGCACGCAATGAGCCTACCCAATCCCGCCGATCTGATCCGGCAGATGGCTGTCGACCTTCGCGCCCACCTGGCCCGCCGTGCTATCACCGAGCCGCGCTTCATCGGCATCCGCACGGGCGGCGTCTGGGTCGCCCAGGCCCTGCAGGAAGAAATGGGCGATACCAGCCCCATGGGCACCCTGGACGTGTCGTTCTACCGCGATGACTTCAGCCAGAACGGCCTGCACCCGCAAGTACGCCCGTCCGAGCTGCCGTTCGAAATCGAAGGCCAGCACCTGGTCCTGATCGACGACGTCCTGATGAGCGGTCGCACCATCCGGGCCGCGCTCAACGAGCTGTTCGATTACGGCCGCCCGGCCAGCGTCACCCTGGTCTGCCTGCTCGACCTGGATGCCGGCGAGCTGCCGATTCGCCCCAATGTGCTGGGTGCCACCCTGTCGCTGGCAGCCCATGAACGGGTAAAATTGACCGGACCCGCACCGCTCGCCCTCGAGCGCCAGGACCTCGCCTCCGCTTCCGCCCTTTAAGAGTCCCCCGCGATGACGCCAATCGACGCCAAGCGCCCGCTGCAGCTCAATGATCAGGGCCAGCTGCGCCACTTTCTCTCGCTCGACGGTTTGCCCCGCGAACTGCTGACCGAGATCCTCGACACCGCCGACTCCTTCCTGGAAGTCGGTGCCCGGGCCGTGAAAAAAGTCCCGTTGCTGCGCGGCAAGACCGTCTGCAACGTGTTCTTCGAGAACTCGACCCGTACCCGCACCACGTTCGAACTGGCCGCGCAGCGCCTGTCTGCCGACGTGATCAGCCTGAACGTGTCGACTTCCTCGACCAGCAAGGGCGAAACCCTGTTCGACACCCTGCGCAACCTGGAAGCCATGGCTGCCGACATGTTCGTCGTGCGCCACTCCGATTCGGGCGCCGCACACTTCATCGCTGAGCACGTGTGCCCCGATGTGGCCGTGATCAACGGTGGCGATGGCCGCCATGCGCACCCGACCCAAGGCATGCTCGACATGCTGACCATCCGTCGACACAAGGGCAGCTTCGAGAACCTGTCTGTCGCCATCGTCGGCGATATCCTGCATTCGCGGGTGGCGCGTTCCGACATGCTCGCGCTCAAGGCGCTGGGCTGCCCGGACATCCGCGTGATCGGCCCGAAAACCCTGATTCCGATCGGCATCGAGCAATACGGCGTGAAGGTCTACACCGACCTCGCCGAAGGCCTGAAAGACGTCGACGTGGTAATCATGCTGCGCCTGCAGCGTGAGCGCATGGCCGGTGGCCTGCTGCCCAGCGAGGGCGAGTTCTACCGACTGTTCGGCCTGACCACCGCACGCCTGGCCGGTGCCAAGCCCGATGCCATCGTCATGCACCCTGGCCCGATCAACCGCGGTGTGGAGATCGAATCGGCAGTGGCCGACGGCAAGCACTCGGTGATCCTCAACCAGGTGACGTACGGCATCGCCGTGCGCATGGCCGTGCTGTCCATGGCCATGAGCGGGCAAAACGCGCAACGCCAACTCGACCAGGAGAACGCCCTGTGAGCATCAGTATTCTTGGCGCCCGGGTCATCGACCCCAACAGCGGCCTGGACCAGATCACCGACCTGCACCTGGACGGCGGCCGCATTGCCGCCATCGGCGCAGCGCCGGCCGGCTTCAGCGCCAGCCGCACGATCCAGGCCGATGGCCTGATTGCAGCGCCTGGCCTGGTCGACCTCGACGTCTCTCTGCGTGAGCCGGGCTACAGCCGCAAAGGCAACATCGCCAGCGAAACCCGCGCCGCCGTGGCCGGCGGTGTGACCAGCCTGTGCTGCCCGCCGCAGACCAAACCGGTGCTGGACACCTCGGCCGTGGCCGAGCTGATCCTCGACCGTGCCCGTGAAGCCGGCAACAGCAAGGTCTACCCGATCGGCGCCCTGACCAAGGGCCTGGAAGGCGAGCAACTGGCCGAGCTGGTGGCCCTGCGCGACACCGGTTGCGTGGCCTTCGGCAATGGCCTGCAGCAAATCCCCAACAACCGCACCCTGGCCCGTGCCCTGGAGTACGCCGCCACCTTCGACCTGACCGTGGTGTTCCACTCCCAGGACCGCGACCTGTCTCAAGGTGGCCTGGCCCATGAAGGCGCCATGGCCAGCTTCCTCGGCCTGCCGGGCATCCCGGAGACTGCCGAAACCGTGGCCTTGGCGCGCAACCTGCTGCTGGTCGAACAGAGCGGCGTGCGGGCGCACTTCACCCAGATCACCAGCGCCCGCGGCGCGCGCTTGATCGCCCAGGCCCAGGAACTGGGCCTGCCGGTGACCGCCGACGTGGCGCTGTACCAGCTGATTCTCACCGATGAGTCGCTGCGCGAGTTTTCCAGCCTGTACCACGTGCAGCCACCGCTGCGCACCGCCGCCGACCGCGACGGCCTGCGCGCGGCCGTCAAGTCGGGGGTGATCCAGGCGATCTCCAGCCATCACCAGCCGCACGAGCGCGATGCCAAGCTGGCGCCGTTCGGTGCCACGGAGCCGGGTATCAGCAGCGTCGAAGTGCTGCTGCCACTGGCCATGACCCTGGTCGAAGACGGCCTGCTCGACCTGCCGACCTTGCTGGCACGCTTGACCAGCGGCCCGGCTGCCGCCATGCGCCTGCCGGCGGGTGAACTGAAGGTAGGTGGCGCGGCGGACCTGGTGCTGTTCGACCCGAAAGCCTCGACCGTTGCCGGCGAGCAGTGGCTGTCCCGTGGCGAGAACTGCCCGTTCATCGGCCACTGCCTGCCTGGCGCTGTGCGTTATACCTTGGTCGATGGGCACGTCTGCCACGAGGCCTGAGTAACCCCAGGGGCCGCTCTGCGGCCCATTCGCGGGGCAAGCCCGCTCCCACAGGATCTTCGCAATCATCAAGGCAAGCGGAGAACCTGTGGGAGCGGGCTTGCCCCGCGAATGAGCCAGCACAAATGTGCCCGCCAAGCTCAACCGCTCATCCCCCAAGGTTGAAATCCTTCCCCCCACCCCCATATGAGTCTGCATCAGGCACTTTCGCCCCGCTGCGTGGAGACTCTCCCCTTGACCACCATCGTTTCTGTCCGCCGTAACGGCAAAGTCGTCATGGGCGGCGACGGCCAGGTTTCCCTCGGCAACACCGTGATGAAAGGCAACGCCAAAAAGGTCCGTCGCCTGTACCACGGCCAGGTCATTGCAGGCTTCGCCGGTGCCACCGCCGATGCCTTCACCCTGTTCGAACGCTTTGAAGGCCAACTGGAGAAACACCAGGGCCACCTGGTCCGTGCCGCCGTCGAGCTGGCCAAGGAATGGCGTACCGACCGCTCCCTGAGCCGCCTGGAGGCCATGCTGGCCGTGGCCAACAAGGATGCATCCTTGATCATTACCGGTAACGGCGATGTGGTCGAACCCGAAGACGGCCTGATCGCCATGGGTTCCGGTGGCGCCTACGCCCAGGCCGCCGCCCGCGCCCTGCTGAACAAGACCGACCTCTCGGCCCGCGAAATTGCCGAGACCGCGCTGAACATCGCCGGTGACATCTGCGTATTCACCAACCACAACCTGACCATCGAGGAGCAGGACCTGGCCGACTGATCAGTTGTTTTGGCGTCCCGCCCAGGGCGGGACTTTTCCACACTGATTGCTCTGCTTGAGGACCATTTTCATCATGTCCATGACCCCCCGCGAAATCGTTCACGAACTCAACCGCCACATCATCGGCCAGGACGACGCCAAGCGCGCCGTGGCCATCGCCCTGCGCAACCGCTGGCGGCGCATGCAGCTGCCGACCGAGCTGCGCG
The DNA here is from genome assembly GCF_047159675.1 of Pseudomonas sp. NGC7. Lineage (NCBI taxonomy): Bacteria > Pseudomonadati > Pseudomonadota > Gammaproteobacteria > Pseudomonadales > Pseudomonadaceae > Pseudomonas > Pseudomonas sp. NGC7. The sequence continues at coordinate 5,759,135 of NZ_BAAFZY010000001.1, forward strand.
CCGAGGTGACCCCGAAAAACATCCTGATGATCGGCCCGACCGGTGTGGGCAAGACCGAAATCGCTCGTCGCCTGGCCAAACTGGCCAACGCGCCGTTCATCAAGGTCGAAGCGACCAAGTTCACCGAAGTCGGCTACGTCGGCCGTGATGTCGAATCGATCATCCGTGACCTGGCCGATGCCGCGCTGAAGATGCTCCGCGAGCAAGAAATCATCCGCGTGCGCCACCGCGCCGAAGATGCCGCTGAAGACCGCATCCTCGATGCCCTGCTGCCGCAGGCGCGGGTCACCAGCTTCAGCGAAGAAGCCGCGCAGACCAGCAGCGATTCCAACACCCGCCAGCTGTTCCGCAAACGCCTGCGCGAAGGCCAACTGGACGACAAGGAAATCGAGATCGAAGTGGCTGACGCCGTAGGTGTCGAAATCGCCGCGCCGCCTGGCATGGAAGAGATGACCAACCAGCTGCAGAGCCTGTTCGCCAACATGGGCAAGGGCAAGCGCAAGGCGCGCAAGCTCAAGGTCAAGGAAGCGCTGAAGATGGTCCGCGAAGAAGAAGCGGGCCGCCTGGTCAACGAAGAAGAACTCAAGGCCAAGGCCCTGGAAGCTGTTGAACAGCACGGTATCGTGTTCATCGACGAAATCGACAAAGTGGCCAAGCGTGGCAATGTCGGCGGCGCCGATGTGTCCCGCGAGGGTGTACAGCGCGACCTGCTGCCGTTGATCGAAGGCTGCACCGTCAACACCAAGCTGGGCATGGTCAAGACCGACCACATCCTGTTCATTGCCTCGGGTGCGTTCCACCTGAGCAAGCCAAGCGACCTGGTGCCTGAGCTGCAGGGCCGCCTGCCGATCCGTGTCGAACTCAAGGCACTGACCCCAGAAGACTTCGAACGCATCCTGCAGGAGCCGCACGCTTCGCTGACCGAGCAGTACCAGGCACTGCTGAAAACCGAAGGGCTGAACATCGAGTTCCTCACCGACGGTATCAAGCGCCTGGCCGAGATCGCCTACCAGGTCAACGAGAAAACCGAGAACATCGGTGCCCGCCGCCTGCACACCCTGCTTGAGCGCCTGCTCGAAGAGGTGTCGTTCAGTGCCGGTGACCTGGCCAGCACCCACGATGAAACGCCGATCCAGATCGATGCGGGCTATGTGAACAGCCACCTGGGTGAGCTGGCGCAGAACGAAGACCTGTCGCGCTATATCCTGTAAGACCGTATGGGGCCGCTTTGCGGCCCATCGCCGGCAAGCCGGCTCCCACAGGTACCCCACAGTATTCAAGCACTGTGCTATCCCGGTGGGAGCTGGCTTGCCGGCGATGGGCTGCAAAGCAGCCCCAATCAAGCTTGAATCCCTCCCTCAGAAGCTGGAAGCTTGCAGCATCAGCTCCCGAGAGATTCAGCCCATGGCCCGTCTGCCCACCGCCATCAACCTGCACAAAGCCTCCAAGACCTTGAGCCTTACCTACGGCCCCAACGAGGTCTACCACCTGCCCGCCGAATTCCTGCGCGTGCACTCCCCTTCCGCCGAGGTCCAGGGCCACGGCAACCCCATCCTGCAAGTTGGCAAGGTCAACGTCGGCCTCGCTGGCCTCGAACCCGCCGGCCAATATGCACTGAAATTGACCTTCGACGACGGCCATGACAGCGGCCTGTTCACCTGGGAGTACCTCGAGCAACTGTGCCTGCGCCAGGAACAGCTGTGGGCCGAGTACCTCGACGAGCTGCACAAGGCCGGAAAATCCCGCGATCCGGCCGAATCGGTCGTGAAACTCATGCTCTAGCGCAAGCCCTCGAACGTTTAGAGCGCATTTTCTAATCTCATCTGCTTGAATGCCCCTACAGGCAGCTCAGTGACGGGCTGTCTTGCGCATTACATGAAAGTCGGGTAACCAATGGAGCTGGCAAGTTCCCTGCATCGCCTTGAAGGCAATCAGGGCCTGGCCGGTATGTAGAGGTCGCGAGCGAAAGCAGGCTGTCTTCACACGCAGAATTCCCCGCAGCTCATCGCCGAATGCATCCGGCCCGCAGCACCGCTGTTCCTTATCACTGGTCACCCGAGTAGCAGTACCGGGCTCTGGACTGTGCAAGCGCCACAGGCAACCGGTACTCGTCTCTGGACAACGGAGCGTCGCAGATGAGTAACAAGAACAACGATGAGTTGCAGCGGCAGGCCTCGGAGAACACCCTGGGGCTGAACCCGGTCATCGGCATCCGCCGCAAGGACCTGTTGAGCTCGGCACGCACCGTGCTGCGCCAGGCCGTGCGCCAACCTTTGCACAGCGCCAAGCACGTGGCGCACTTCGGCCTGGAGCTGAAGAACGTGCTGCTAGGCAAATCCAGCCTCGCCCCCGAAAGCGACGACCGCCGCTTCAACGACCCGGCCTGGAGCAACAACCCCCTTTACCGCCGCTACCTGCAAACCTACCTGGCCTGGCGCAAGGAGCTGCAGGAGTGGATCGGCAACAGCGACCTGTCACCCCAGGACATCAGCCGCGGGCAGTTTGTCATCAACCTGATGACCGAGGCCATGGCGCCGACCAACACCTTGTCCAACCCGGCCGCGGTCAAGCGCTTCTTTGAAACCGGTGGCAAAAGCCTGCTCGATGGCCTGTCCAACCTGGCCAAGGACGTGGTCAACAACAGTGGCATGCCCAGCCAGGTGAACATGGACGCCTTCGAAGTGGGCAAGAACCTGGGCACCAGCGACGGCGCCGTGGTGTTCCGCAACGACGTGCTGGAGCTGATCCAGTACAGCCCCATCACCGAACAGGTGCATGCGCGGCCACTGCTGGTGGTGCCGCCGCAGATCAACAAGTTCTACGTATTCGACCTGAGCCCGGAAAAAAGCCTGGCGCGCTTCTGCCTGCGCGCACAACAGCAGACCTTCATCATCAGCTGGCGCAACCCGACCAAGGCCCAGCGCGAGTGGGGCCTGTCGACTTACATCGATGCGCTCAAGGAAGCCGTCGACGCCGTGCTGGCGATTACCGGCAGCAAAGACCTGAACATGCTCGGCGCCTGCTCCGGCGGCATCACCTGCACTGCCCTGGTGGGCCATTACGCCGCCTTGGGCGAAAAGAAGGTCAATGCCCTGACCCTGCTGGTCAGCGTGCTGGACACCACCATGGACACCCAGGTCGCGCTGTTCGTCGATGAACAGACCCTCGAAGCCGCCAAGCGCCACTCCTACCAGGCCGGCGTGCTCGAAGGCAGCGAGATGGCCAAGGTGTTCGCCTGGATGCGCCCCAATGACCTGATCTGGAACTACTGGGTCAACAACTACCTGCTCGGCAACGAGCCGCCGGTGTTCGACATCCTGTTCTGGAACAACGACACCACGCGCCTGCCGGCCGCCTTCCACGGCGACCTGATCGAGATGTTCAAAAGCAACCCACTGACCCGCCCCGGTGCACTGGAAGTGTGCGGCACGCCGATCGACCTGAAGCAGGTCACCTGCGACATCTACAGCCTGGCCGGCACCAACGACCACATCACCCCGTGGCCGTCCTGCTACCGTTCGGCGCACCTGTTTGGCGGCAAGATCGAGTTCGTGCTGTCCAACAGCGGCCACATCCAGAGCATCCTCAACCCACCGGGCAACCCCAAGGCGCGCTTCATGACCGGCGCCGATCGCCCGGGCGACCCCGTGGCCTGGCAGGAGAACGCGACCAAGCATGCCGACTCCTGGTGGCTGCACTGGCAAAACTGGCTGGGCGAACGTGCCGGCGACCTGAAAAAAGCGCCGACCCGGCTGGGCAACCGCGCCTATGCCGCTGGCGAGGCATCTCCGGGCACCTACGTTCACGAACGTTGAGTTGCAGCGCCGTGGCCACCTGCGGGTGGGCCACGGTGTTCACTTCACCACAGAGCCACGCGCATGCCGTCACCCTATATCTTCAGGACCGTCGAACTGGACAACCAGTCCATCCGCACTGCCGTGCGCCCGGGCAAGCCGCACCTGACGCCGCTGCTGATCTTCAACGGCATCGGCGCCAACCTGGAGCTGGTGTTTCCGTTCATCGAAGCGCTGGACCCGGACCTGGAAGTCATCGCCTTCGACGTACCGGGCGTAGGCGGCTCGTCGACGCCACGCCAGCCCTATCGCTTTCCGGGGCTGGCCAAGCTCACGGCACGCATGCTCGATTACCTCGACTACGGCCAGGTGAATGTGATCGGCGTGTCGTGGGGCGGCGCCCTGGCGCAGCAGTTTGCCCACGACTACCCCGAGCGCTGCAAGAAGCTGGTACTGGCGGCCACGGCCGCCGGCGCGGTGATGGTGCCGGGCAAGCCCAAGGTGCTGTGGATGATGGCCAGCCCTCGGCGCTACATCCAGCCGTCGCATGTAATCCGCATCGCCCCGCTGATCTACGGCGGTGGCTTTCGCCGCGACCCAGACCTGGCCATGCGACACGCGGCCAAGGTGCGCTCCGGCGGCAAGCTGGGCTATTACTGGCAACTGTTCGCCGGGCTTGGCTGGACCAGCATTCATTGGCTGCACAAGATCCAGCAGCCCACCCTGGTACTGGCTGGCGACGACGACCCGTTGATCCCGCTGATCAACATGCGCCTGCTGGCCTGGCGGATTCCCAATGCCCAGCTACACATTATCGACGACGGCCATCTGTTTCTGATCACCCGGGCCGAGGCCGTCGCCCCGATCATCATGAAGTTCCTCCAGCAAGAGCGTCAGCGCGCGGTCATGCATCCGCGCCCGGCTTCGGGCGTGTAGGGGCGGGTTCGCCCGCGACGGGGCCAGCAGGCGCCCAGGGTCAAGACGAGGGAGTGTTGCCATGAAAGACAAACCGGCCAAAGGAACGCCAACGCTTCCCGCCACCAGCATGAACGTGCAAAACGCCATCCTCGGCCTGCGCGGTCGCGACCTGATTTCCACGTTGCGCAGTGTCGGCCGTCATGGCTTGCGCAACCCACTGCATACCGCCCGCCACCTACTGGCCCTGAGTGGTCAGCTGGGCCGCGTGATGCTCGGCGACACCCCTTACCAGCCGAGCCCGCGAGACACCCGCTTCAGCGACCCGACCTGGAGCCAGAACCCGTTCTACCGGCGCGGCCTGCAAGCCTACCTGGCCTGGCAGAAGCAGACCCGCCTGTGGATCGATGAAAGCCACCTGGACCACGATGACCGCGCCCGCGCGCAGTTTCTGTTCACGCTGATCAACGATGCCCTGGCGCCCAGCAATTCGCTGCTCAACCCACTGGCCGTGAAGGAGCTGCTCAACACCGGCGGGCAAAGCCTGGTGCGAGGCGTGGCGCACTTGCTTGACGACTTGCGCCACAACGATGGCTTGCCTCGCCAGGTGGACGAACGCGCCTTCGAAGTGGGTGGCAACGTCGCGGCAACCCCCGGCGCCGTGGTGTTTCGCAACGAACTGCTGGAGCTGATCCAGTACCAGCCGATGAGCGAAAAACAGCACGCCCGCCCACTGCTGGTGGTGCCGCCGCAGATCAACAAGTTCTATATCTTCGACCTCAGCTCGACCAACAGCTTTGTCCAGTACATGCTCAAGAACGGCCTGCAGGTGTTCATGGTCAGTTGGCGCAACCCCGACCCACGGCACCGCGAGTGGGGGCTGTCGAGCTACGTTCAGGCCCTGGAAGAGGCGCTTAACGCGTGCCGCAGCATCAGTGGCAACCGCGACCCCAACCTGATGGGCGCCTGCGCTGGCGGGCTGACCATGGCAGCGCTGCAAGGCCACCTGCAAGCCAAGCACCAGTTGCGCAGAGTGCGCAGCGCCACCTACCTGGTCAGCTTGCTGGACAGCAAGTTCGAAAGCCCCGCCAGCCTGTTCGCCGACGAGCAGACGATCGAGGCGGCCAAGCGCCGCTCGTACCAGCGCGGTGTGCTGGACGGCGCCGAGGTGGCGCGGATCTTCGCCTGGATGCGGCCCAATGACTTGATCTGGAACTACTGGGTCAACAACTACCTGCTCGGCAAGACCCCGCCCGCCTTCGACATCCTCTACTGGAACGCCGACAGCACACGCCTGCCGGCGGCGCTGCATGGCGACCTGCTGGACTTCTTCAAGCACAACCCGCTGACCCACCCGGCAGGCCTTGAAGTGTGTGGCACGCCCATCGACCTCAAGCAGGTCGACCTCGACAGTTTCACCGTGGCCGGCAGCAACGACCACATCACCCCGTGGGATGCAGTGTACCGCTCAGCCATGCTGCTGGGCGGCGACCGACGCTTCGTGCTGGCCAACAGCGGGCATATCCAGAGCATCATCAACCCACCTGGCAACCCCAAGGCCTACTACCTGGCCAACCCGAAGCTGTCCAGCGACCCGCGTGCCTGGTTCCACGACGCGCAGCGCAGCGAAGGCAGCTGGTGGCCTTTGTGGCTGGAGTGGGTCACCCCCCGCTCCGGCCCGCTGAAAGCGCCACGCACCACGCTTGGCAATGCCACCTATCCGCCGCTGGGCCCTGCGCCAGGCACCTATGTCCTGACCCGATGAGCACACCGCCCGGATGAAGACCCGCGACCGTATCCTTGAATGCGCCCTGCAGCTGTTCAACCAGCAAGGCGAACCGAATGTCTCGACCTTGGAGATCGCCAACGAACTGGGCATCAGCCCTGGCAACCTGTACTACCACTTCCATGGCAAGGAACCGGTGGTGCTGGGCCTGTTCGAGCGTTTCGAAGAAGCGCTGATGCCGCTGCTCGATCCACCGCTTGAAGTGCGCCTGGAGGCCGAGGACTACTGGTTGTTCCTGCACCTGATCGTCGAGCGCATGGCCCAGTACCGCTTCCTGTTCCAGGACCTGTCCAACCTGACCGGGCGCCTGCCGAAGCTGGCCCGCGGCATGCGCAGCCTGATCAACGCACTAAAGCGAACCCTTGCCGCGTTGCTGGCCAGCCTCAAGGGCCAGGGACAAGTGGTGAGCGAAACCCAGGCGCTGGGGCAGTTGGTGGAGCAGATCACCCTGACACTGATGTTCTCGCTGGATTACCAGCGCGTGCTGGGGCGGGAGGGGGATGTGGGGATCGTGGTGTACCAGGTGATGATGCTGGTGGCGCCGCATCTGCAGGCCCAGGCCCGGGCGGCGGCGGAGCAGTTGGCGGTGCGGTATCTGGAGGGGTAGTGCCGCATCGGCGGTGCCCTCTTCGCGGGGCAAGCCCGCTCCCACAGAGACCCAGCTCAGGGTTTGCAAGCTGAGCTGAATCTGTGGGAGCGGGCTTGCCCCGCGAAGAAGGCGACGCGGTTAGATCAGGGTACCGGTACCGGTCGCTGCCGACGGTGTGCTGCTGGCCGGTGCCGCGCTTGGCGCTGGCGCTGCAGCAGTCGGAGCCGGTGCCGCACTGGCCGCAGGTGCTGCCGGTTTGGCGGCGGCCGGTTTGGCCGGGGCCTTCTTCACTGCCGGTTTCTTCGCCGCTGCAGGCTTGGCCGCAACAGGCTTGGCAGCGGGTTTGGCCGCAGGCTTGGCAGCAGCGGTTTTCGCAGCAGGTTTTGCCGCAGCCGCTTTGGCCGCCGGCTTGGCTGCTGCGGTTTTCGCAGCAGGTTTGGCAGGCGCCTTGGCCAGTGGCTTGGCAGCGGCTTTGCTCGCAGCCGCCTTGGAGATCGGTGTGACCGAGGCACCGGTCAGTTTCTCGATCTGCTTGGTCAGGCTGTCCACTTGCTGGTGCAGCGCCTTGATCTCATTGCGGCTTGGTACGCCCAGGCGCGAGATGGCGCTGTTCAGGCGCTTGTCGAAGGCTTCTTCAAGCTCGCTCCACTTGCCCAGCGCGCGATCCTTCACGCCGGACACGCGCGACGTGGTCGAGGCCTTGGCGCTATCAGCCACGTCTTCGGCGGTCTTCTTCGCCTGCTTCTCGGCCTTCTCGCCGTCCTTCACCAGCGTATCGAACAGCTTCGGGCCGTCCTGGTCGATCTTCGAATAGATCCCCAGGCCCGCCAGCCAGATCTTGCGGGAGTACTTCTCGATCCCGCCGACCCAGGAGCTGCTTTCTTTGTCGGAATTCTTCTTGCCAGCCATCCTGCTCTCCTTATGGTTTGTGCGCGACGCGCTCAAGCAGCTCGTGCAGCTGTTCAAGCTTGATGGACAACGCCTCAACGTCATGTTTAGACGGAATGCCAAGGCGATTCAAGGCGCGACCAACCCGTGCGTCGAAAGCTTTTTCGATCTTGTCGAGTTGAACTTCGACCTTGCCGCGTACGCGGCTGACTTCCTGGGTCGCTTCATCCAGCTGGTTGTTGGCCGCATCGAGCTCTTTGTCGATGCGCTTCTTGCCACGTTTTTCAACGCCTTCGCCGGCTTTGACCAGCTCGTTGAAGTACTCGGAACCTTCCTGGCCGACGCGGGCATAGGCGCCGATACCTGCCAGCCAGATCTTGCGCGCATAACCGCGCACTTCGCCCAGGGTGCCTGGAGCGTCGTCCTTTTTCTTCACATTCACTTTGGCCATGCTCTGTACCTCATGCTCATGAGTGGAGAGGAACTGCCCATGGAGGTTGGGCTTGAGCATAAGGTAGGGAAGAAAATTAGAAACCTCACCCTAAGCTCACGCGGCATAGGGGGCCAAACATGTACCGCCGCCGCCACAGGCATGGGCGCTAGCGTGCGAGCATTCCCGCCACCGGAGCTCACACCTCATGCCTGCGTCCCCGCCCCTGCAACCCACCACGTTCAAGCAACGGGTAGCCAGCCAATTCGCCCAACGCCCCACACTGCGCGAGGTGGTTGCCAAGGCCGGTTTGACGATCTTGGCCAACCGCTACCCCTGGATCACCCGCAACCACCCGCAGTTGCAGTCCCTCGAGCCCTTCACGCTCATCCACGGCGCAGGCAAGCAACCGGCACAGGTCCCCCTGGTAAACACGCTGCTCGACCATTTTCTGACGGGCAAAGGCATGGCCCTCACGCACACAGACGTGCTCAGCATTGCGCCGCCCCTGCCCTTTCTGCCGCAGGCGGCAGGTGTCGGCCCGAACGCCCAGCCCGAAGTCAGCCTGAACATGGACAACCTCAACCGCGACTTCGACGAACTGCTGGCGGCCCTGACCGAAGCCTTTCAGCAGGCACAGATTGGTTTCTGGGCTGCAAGCGACGCCACATCGGGCCTGTCCCATGTGCACAGGTTGGCGCAGACCTTGAAAGCCGCCCTGCTGCTAGGCGTGGAACGGCAGGGCTTGTCCGAACCGGCGAAAGCCGTGCTGTATGGTGTGATCAACGGCACGGCCAGCGCGCTGGCGATCAACCGGCTGCAGGTCACCCTCGATGAGCATCCACCCCTGGTCTTACCGGACCTGTTGATCATCGCCGAGGCCGGGATGGTGCTGTGGTGTAAACCTTCAGGCGCGGTGCGCAGCTACGTTGACCTTGCGGCCTTCGCCGAGGCCCTTCGCGACGCACTGGCGCAGCAGTATCAATTCGACACGCTGCGCTGGGCGCAGCAACCACTGAACACAGACCCATTCGCGTTCCAGTCCACTGAACTACTCAATGGCATCCTCGACAGGGTCGGCCGCCTGCGGTTGTCCACGCTCACCAGCATCCACGCGCTTGAGGAGGCCTTCAGCACGTTGAGCGACCCTTCGTCCTATTTCCTCGACCTGCCCCTGCCAAGCACCGAGCAGCCACTGCTAAGCCTGCCCACCTGGCTGAGCCAAGCAGACAGCACCGGCCACCTGCTGTACGCCGAAGCCCTGCTGGAGCTCGCCGCCAGCCAGGCGCACGCCCAGGGCAGGACGTCGCTCGACGCGATAGAACCCCTGGGCCGCTATGCCGCTCGCCGGCTGCGCGAACAGATGCACGCGGACTTCCCAGCCGAAATACCACAGGACCCCGACCAGTTGCTCGTGCAGATCTCGGTGGTGGTACCGCTGTCGTCGTCCGGCCCCGCGCAATTGAATTACCTGAAAAGCATGACCCTCACGGAACTGGCCATTGCACGTCTGCACACGGGCAGCGACGAAGTGGCGTCCGGCCTGCTCGACACCCACGCACGGCCTCTGGGCAGCTGGCTAAACCTGGATTACGTCAACCGCTTGATCTCGACCGTGGATGTCGGCGGGCATTACCCCGCTTATGTCGCCCTGCAACTGCAAGACGCCACGCTCAGGGCCAGCCGCCTCCAGCGCCATGCCACGGAATGGCGCAGTACCCTGCAGTTCGCCGCGCTCAGGGCCAGGATCGAAGCCAAGCTCAGCGCACAGGCCTGCCAGGCAATCGTCGATTTCTGCCGTGCCAATCACGCGTCACCTGATGCGCTCAGCATTGCGCCACTGGCGTTTCTGCCTGCACCGGGTGCCTCCGAAGGCAACACCGTGCACGGCATGTTCCTGATCAAGGTAAAGGCCAACCAGCGCTGGGTCCTGTATCGCCCCCTGTTCGCGGATGACGCCGTGGCGGAGTTTGCCAGCCTGGACAGCCTGATGGCGCAGATACGGGCCGATCAAGCGTTGCAGCAACAGCTGCTGGCCTGGATGGATGACGACGCCAGGGGCATCTACCAGCACGGCGGATTCGAACGTCCGCACCTGCACAGCGGCCTGTCGGCCCTGGCGCACTTGATTGGCACGCAGTCGGCGTTGGTGGACACCCTGGTGGAACGCCTCAGAGTCCCTGTTACAGCCGTTCACGCCCCTTGGCTGGAAGATTTGGACAACCACCTCTACAACGCACGCATCCAGACACTGCTACTGCTGGCCTCCCGGCAGAGCCGCTCGAATGCGCAACAGCGCTGGGCCTTGATCGTGCAGAGCGGCTGGGTTCTGTTCAACACGGTCACGCCGCTGCTGCGTGGCCCTGCGGCCATGCTGGCCTGGCTTGTCGCCGCCGTGGCAACGCTCAAGGATGACCTGCCCGCCTTGTCCGATGGCAGCGCGGAAGAAAAGGCCTTGGCAGCGGCAGATGTGCTGACCAACCTGGCCCTGTTGTTGATGCAGGGCCCCACAGCCCCAACGCATGCGGGGATCAGCTCGGCAGCAGTGGACGCCATGGCCCTGGAAGGCCCCGCCCACAAAACGCCCTCCACGCCGGTAACCGTTGAGCCACCCAAGACAGCGGACTGGGCCGAACCCCACCAGGCGCAACGCCCCGGCCACGTCAGTGTAAGCCGTTGGCACAACAGCCAGCGGGTGGGCAATTTGCCCTCCCATGCCCGCCAGCGCCTGGGCGAACTGCGCGCAGGCGTTTCCCTGCAAGGCCATGCGGCTGAAACACAAGGCCGCCTGCGCGGGCTGTACACGGTGCAAGAGCGGCTCTACGTGAACCTGCAGGACGTGGCCTACGAGGTGCAGGAAACCTGGGGCGGAATCCAGATCATCGGCCCGGACACCAGCCAAGGCGAATGGCACACACGTTGGGGCGGCGCGCCCGACGGCTATTACATCGTCGGACGCGAACGCAGTAAAGGCCCTTGGCTGCGGCGCTGGAATGACGAATGGGTCCTGGACTTGCACTTGGCCGGCGGCATGCCAAAAACCCGAGAAGCCGTCACCGCGCAGAATCGCCAGCACTACGATGCACTGCAAGCGACCGGTCAAGCCAACCAGGACAAATTGACCCAGCTCGAACCCTTCATGGAGCGCAACCGCATCGAGCTTGAAGCGTTTGACGACGAGGCGGCTGCGTTCAGCCTGGCGTTCAAAGCGTTGCCCAACCCCGACGTCAAGGCACTTCCACCGGCGCTCCGGGTGCAGCGCCAGGCAGTGCTGGAAATGCGCAGGCAGCACCTACCGCAGATCGCCGCGGGGTCGCTGTACCTCGAAAAGCAGGCCAGCTTGCTGCATGCCAACGCCGATCTCTACCGGCAGATGCTCGAGCCTCGCTACCTGAAGTACGACCTTTCGGGCGCCACTGCACGTCGGCTCAGCAACTGGACAGAAGCCGCCATCGACAATGACATGCTGCTGGTGCGGCGCCTGCTCGAACTGGTCGACCACGAACACTTGCAGGAGCAATCAGTGGGCTTGCGTGGGGTGCCAGACAGTGACGAGCAGAGGGGCCGACACGCCGTATTTCGCGAATCGACCCGAGACGCACTGAAGGTCAGCCGCCGCCTGCTCGTGGTCAGCGAGCGACTGGATAAAACGCTTTCCGACGTGCTCAGCGATGCCCGAATCGCCTACCCAGACAAGAAAGCCAAGATCGAACGCGCCATCAAGCTGCGCCCTTACTCGTCGTTGATCGTCCGCGCACAGATTGTCAGCGACCTGGCTTACCTGACACTGGACAAGACCCTGCTCACTGCCGAAGCGGCCATTGACTTGCTGCCCTTGCAAAACAGCCTGAGCGACACGGACCTGTCAGCAGCGCTGTGGAGCCACGATGGCGTTGCCTCTGCCAACCTGCCTGCCGACCAACAAGCGGAGGTGCTGGGCAACGCCCTGCGCGTTTACCGGGCCGTCATCGGCAGGGCCAGGTACATGCAATCGTTCACCGCACCCGCCGTGGACACCACGATGCTGCAGGCCTACATCGAGGCGATGACGGGCCTGGAACGCCTGGCAGAAACCGACTTGAGCACCGCCTTGATGAATGCCGAGCAGGGCTCATCGTCCCCTGCGCGACAGCTGACCCACCGCGTCAGGGCCGGCAAACGCACCCTGATCCGAACCTCCCGAGGGCGCTCGGTGCTGGTCGAACGTGACCAGGAAGGCGATCATGCCGTTCAGCGCAACCCGGCCACCGAGCAACCTGGGGGCGCCTATGAGCGGCGCAATGGCCAATGGTTCGAAGTCCCAGGCGAGGAGCGCCCCGCCGCGCAAGACACCGCACAGCTGCGCAGTCGCGCGCAACACCTGCTGGCGCACGTAAATGACCGGGTCGCGCTGGCAGCGCGCTACGCGAACGAGCCGAACAGCCTGGCCGACCTCATGGATTGGCAGATCGAGGACATGCGCAAGGTCGAGCAGCACGTAAGCGCTGCCGATGACCGGGCGTCCGAAGGCCTGGCGAGTCAACTGCGCGATGCCATCGCCTCGCTGAACACCGAAAAACGCCGACTGCTCACCGACGCCTACCTCAACACCCGCCACCCGGACAGCAGTGCGTTACGTTACCTGTATCAGCAACAGCGGATAGAGATCGCCCTGAGCACTTCGCGTAAGCCGCTGCGCACTGCCAACGACTACCTGGACGTCTACCAGATCAAGGACGTGCAGGTGCCCAATGCGGTGCTGTGGGAGGCTCACTTCCACTACCGCAGCGCCGACGCGGCGCCCCGCACCTTCGTCAAAGGCCACCTGAAGCACTGGGAGCCGCGCCCCGCGCGTGCCAGCAGGGCCGAAAAGGCGCGCGAGGTCAGGCTTGAGCACGCCCATACAGCGGCTGAACGGATCGACATCTACCGCGGCGACCTGCGCCTGGACCAGATAGAGGGCATCATCCCCTTTCCGGCCCACTGACGGGCCGGCCAACGGCACAGCCCTGGTGTCAGGCCAGGGCTTTGTCCAGCGCCCGCTCGATCTCGCTCTTGATGCTAGCGCCCATGATCGACAGCATCATGCCGAGCTTAAGCTCGACGCGGATGGTGTCTTCGCCAATCTGCACGCTGCCGTTGGCGCCGCTGCGCGCGACGTCGACGCGGTCGCCGTTCCAGGTGGCCTTGAGGTCATATTCGCGGCTGAGCTTTTCTACCAGCGCCTCGGCCTTGGCGCGGGCAGCCTCGCGGCCGAGGGAATGTTTGCGTTCGACGCTGATCTGGGTCATGCGGGTGATCCTGGGTATGAAGACATAATCAGCATTATGCCCGCCCCTGCCCCCTGGCACACCCCGCCAAGACAAATCCGCCCATTCGCCCTAGAATGGCGGTAATTTTTTCCGGTGAAGCGATATGAACGACCAGCGCAAAGGCGAACACGCCGAACCCACCACCCATTTTGGCTACCAGGACGTCCCGGAGAGCCAAAAGGCGAAGAAAGTCGCCGAGGTGTTCCACTCCGTGGCCGCCAAGTACGACCTGATGAACGACGTGCTTTCCGGCGGCATGCACCGCCTGTGGAAGCGCTTCACCATCGAGCTGTCGGGCGTTCGCAGCGGCAACCGCGTGCTGGACATCGCCGGCGGTACCGGTGACCTGGCCGCCAAGTTCTCGCGCCTTGTAGGCCCGACCGGGCAAGTAGTGCTCGCCGACATCAACGATTCGATGCTCAAGGTCGGCCGTGACCGCCTGCTCGACCGTGGCGTGGCCGGCAACATCGAGTTCGTCCAGGCCGACGCCGAGAAGCTGCCGTTCCCGGACAACCACTTCGACTGCGTGACCATCGCCTTCGGCCTGCGCAACGTCACCCACAAAGACGAAGCCATTCGCTCGATGCTGCGCGTGCTCAAGCCCGGCGGCCGCCTGTTGATCCTGGAGTTCTCCAAGCCGACCAACAAGCTGATGTCCAAGGCCTATGACGCCTACTCGTTCGCCTTCATGCCACTGGCCGGCAAGCTGATCACCAACGACTCGGAAAGCTACCGCTACCTGGCCGAATCGATCCGCATGCACCCCGACCAGGAAACCCTCAAGGCCATGATGGTCGACGCCGGCTTCGACCGCGTCACCTACCACAACATGACCAGCGGTATCGTCGCCGTGCACCGGGGAATCAAGCCCTGATGCTGCTGGCCGGGCTGCTCGCCAGCGTCGAACATGGCCTGAACCGCGTCCTGCGCATGGACAGCACGGCGCTGCCGCGGCTGGCCGCGCTCGAAGGCAAGGTCATCGAGATCGATTGCCGTCAGCCGGCCCTGCAGGTGTTCATCCTGCCCGATGAAGACGGCCTGATGCTGGCCGCGCACTGGGAGGGCGAGGTCGACTGTAGCCTGCGCGCCCCTGCCGGCAGCCTGGCGCAACTGGCCCTGGCCAAGGACAAGACCGCCGTGCTGCACAGCCCGCAGGTCGAGCTGCATGGCGATAGCGCTGTGTTGCTCGACCTGTTCGGCGTGCTGCAAGACCTTGAACTGGACTGGGAGCACGAGCTGCAGCGCTGGCTCGGCCCGGTGGCCACAGCGTTGCTGGCCGGCCACCTCCGCCTGCGCGCGCGCTGGACCCGCCAGGGCCTGACGCGCTTCAGCCAGAACCTCTCCGAGTACCTGGCCGAAGAGTCGCGCACCCTGGTCGGCAAACGCGAAGCCGAAGCCGCCTTCAGCGAGCTCGATACCCTGAAGGTCGATATAGAACGCCTCGAGGCGCGCCTGCAGCGCCTCTCCCGATCCCTTGATACCAGCGATAACGCATGAAGCTGCTCGCCGTCCGCCGTCTCTTTCGCATCCAGCGTGTGGTGATCCGCTACCGTCTCGATGACCTGTTGTTCGACCTGCCCCTGCCCTGGTGGCTGATGAGCGTGCGCCTGCTGATGCCTTGGCGCTGGCTGCCGCGCAAGCCCTCCGCGCTCAGCCGCGGTGCGCGCCTGCGCCTGGCGCTGCAGGACCTGGGGCCGATTTTCATCAAGTTCGGCCAGCTGTTGTCTACCCGCCGCGACCTGCTGCCCACCGACATCGCCGACGAACTGATGGGGCTGCAAGACCGCGTGCCGCCGTTCGACCCGAAACAGGCCGTTGCATTGATCGAAGAACAGCTCGGCGCCAAGGTCGGCGAGCTGTTCAGCCGTTTCGACGTCGAGCCACTGGCCTCGGCCTCGGTGGCCCAGGTACACGCCGCCCGCCTGAAAAGCGGCGAAGAAGTCGTGGTCAAGGTGGTCCGCCCGGGCCTCAAGCCGGTCATCGCTCAAGACCTGGCCTGGTTGTTCCTGATCGCCAAGGGCGCCGAGCGGGTGTCTGCCGACGCCCGCCGCCTGCACCCGGTGGAGGTGGTCAACGATTACGAAAAGACCATCTACGACGAACTCGACCTGCTTCGCGAGGCGGCCAACGCCAGCCAGCTGCGGCGCAACTTCGAAGCCTCCGAGCTGATGTACGTGCCCCAGGTGTACTGGGACCTGTGCCGGCCCAAGGTGCTGGTGATGGAGCGTATCTACGGCGTGCCGGTCACCGACATGGCGACCCTGGCCGACCAGCGCACCGACATGAAGCTGCTGGCCGAACGGGGTGTGGAGGTGTTCTTCACCCAGGTGTTCCGCGACAGCTTCTTCCATGCCGACATGCACCCCGGCAACATCTTCGTCAGCACGGTCAAGCCGTGGAGCCCGCAGTACATCGCCATCGACTGCGGCATCGTCGGCAGCCTCACGTCGGAAGACCAGGACTACCTGGCGCGCAACCTGTTTGCCTTCTTCAAGCGTGACTACCGCCGCGTTGCGCAACTGCACATCGATTCGGGTTGGGTGCCGGCGCACACCAAGGTCAACGAATTCGAGGCGGCGATCCGTACGGTGTGCGAGCCGATCTTCGAAAAACCGTTGAAAGATATTTCCTTCGGCCAGGTGCTGATGCGCCTGTTCCAGACCGCCCGGCGCTTCAACATGGAAGTCCAGCCTCAGCTGGTGCTGCTGCAGAAGACCTTGCTCAACATCGAAGGCCTCGGCCGTCAGCTCTACCCGGACCTGGACCTGTGGAGCACCGCCAAGCCGTTCCTGGAACGCTGGATGCGCGAGCGCTACAGCCCCAAGGCCATGGTCGGCAATCTGTACAGCCAGGCCGAGCAGCTGCCGCACCTGGCCGGCATGACCCGCGACCTGCTTGAGCGCCTGTCGCAACCGCACCTGCACGACCCGCAGTTGCCCGAGCGCCGCCGCCAAGGTGACCGCTGGGCGCTGCGCCTGCTGGGCGCAGGCTTGCTCGGGGGGGGCGCGGTGCTGGCCGCAGGCGCAGCCGAGGCCGCCAGCCTGGCCGCCCCGGCCGCTTGGCCAGCCTGGCTGATGCTGGCCGCCGGCCTTTACCTGATCGTGCGCCAATAGCCAGCCGGCCCGCTGGCTGGCACACTAGCGCAAAGGGCCCGGCACAGGAGCGGGCCCGTTTTGGAGTGGACGATGAAAGACTGGCTGGACGAGATCAAGTGGAACAGCGATGGCCTGGTACCGGCCATTGCCCAGGACCACAAGACCGGACGCGTGCTGATGATGGCCTGGATGAACCGCGAGTCCCTGGCCCTGACCGCCGCCGAGCAACGCGCCATCTACTGGTCGCGCTCGCGTGGCAAGCTGTGGCGCAAGGGCGAGGAATCTGGCCATGTGCAAAAACTGCACGAAATGCGCCTGGACTGTGATGCCGACGTGATCATCCTGATGGTCGAGCAACTGGGCCATATCGCCTGCCATACCGGCCGCGAAAGCTGCTTCTACCGCGTCTTCGAAGACGGCCAGTGGAAAACCGTCGACCCGGTCCTGAAGGACCCGGACGCCATTTATAGCGCAGGACACTGACATGAGCGACACCCTCAACCGCCTGGCCGACGTGCTGGAACAACGCAAGCACGCGGCACCCGACAGCTCCTACGTGGCAAGCCTGCATCACAAGGGCTTGAACAAGATCCTCGAAAAGCTCGGCGAAGAGTCCATCGAAACGATCATCGCCGCCAAGGACGCCGCTGTCAGCAAGGATTACAGCGATGTCATCTATGAAACCGCCGACCTGTGGTTTCATAGCTTGGTCATGCTCAGCGCGTTGGGGCAACACCCACAGGCCGTGCTCGATGAACTGGAGCGCCGTTTCGGGCTTTCCGGGCATGACGAGAAGGCTGCGCGTCAACCTTCCGCCTGACTGTATAGAATTCTAGGAGAGCAACATGGGTATCTTTGACTGGAAACATTGGATTGTCCTGCTGGTCGTCGTCGTTTTGGTGTTCGGCACCAAGAAGCTGAAAAACTTCGGCAGCGACCTCGGCGAGTCGATCAAAGGCTTCCGCAAGGCCATGAACGACGAAGAAAACAAGCCGGCCGAGCAGACCCCGCCGCCTGCCCAGCCCGTGCCACCGGTGCAGAACACTGCACAACAGCCCCAGGGCCACACCATCGAAGGCCAGGCCCAACCGGTCCAAGAGCCGCAGCGGAAAGACTGACCCATGTTCGGCATCAGTTTCAGTGAGTTGCTGCTGGTAGGCCTTGTCGCCTTGCTGGTGCTCGGCCCCGAGCGCCTGCCGGGCGCCGCCCGCACGGCAGGGCTGTGGATCGGCCGCCTCAAGCGCAGCTTCAACAGCATCAAGATGGAAGTCGAGCGCGAGATCGGTGCCGACGATATCCGTCGCCAGCTGCACAACGAGCACATCCTGCAAATGGAAGAGCAAGCCCGGCGCATCCTCAACCCCCAGACGCCACCGGTGCAGCCCCCTGTCACCACGGCCACGGTGCAGCCGCCCGCTGGGCTCGAAGCCACGCCAGACGCTACGCCGGCCGCCCCGACAGCGCCGGCCGCCCCCTCTGAACCGCCACAACCGCCGCGAGCCCCATGAGCGAAAATCCGGAACACGACCAGCCCATGCCGCTGGTCTCGCACCTGACTGAACTGCGCACCCGCCTGTTGCGCTGTGTCGCCGTCATCTTCCTGATCTTTGCCGGGTTGTTCTCCTTCGCCCAGCAGATCTACACCCTGGTGTCCGCGCCGCTGCGCGACCACCTGCCGGCCAATGCAACGATGATCGCCACCGACGTGGCATCGCCGTTCCTCACGCCGTTCAAGCTGACCATGATCGTTTCGCTGTTCCTCGCGATCCCGTTCATCCTTCAGCAGATCTGGGGCTTTATCGCACCTGGGCTGTATCGCCACGAAAAACGCATTGCCATACCCCTGCTGGTGTCGAGCATCTTCCTGTTCTACGCCGGCATGGCCTTCGCCTATTTCCTGGTGTTCCCGCTGATTTTCGGCTTCTTCGCCAGCGCCACGCCCGAGGGTGTGTCGATGATGACCGACATCGCCAGCTACCTCGACTTCGTCATGACCCTGTTCTTCGCCTTTGGCGTCGCCTTCGAGATCCCGGTCGCCGTGGTGCTGCTGGTGTGGATCGGCGTGGTCGACGTGAAATACCTGAAGAAGGTTCGCCCCTACGTGATCATCGGCTGCTTCGTGGTCGGCATGGTCCTGACCCCGCCAGACATCTTCTCGCAGACCCTGCTGGCCGTGCCCATGTGGCTGTTGTTTGAGGTCGGCGTGCTGTGTGGCAGCCTGATCCGCAAGCGCGGCGCGCACGATGAAGCGGCCAACGATCACAACGACCAGCCGCCAGCGACGCAACCGTGAACCTGCTGCTACTTGAAGAAGCCGATTTCATCGCGGCCGACCGCGTGGTGCTGGCCGACCGGCGTTTCACCCACATGCAGGAGATCCACAAGGTCGCGGTGGGCGATAGCCTGCGCGTCGGCCAGGTCAACGGCTTGATGGGCCGCGCCACCGTGGTGCGCCTGGAAGGCCATGAGGCAGAACTGCACGTCGGCTTCGACCAGCCACCGCCCGCCAAGCTGCCGCTGACCCTGGTGCTGGCCGTGCCGCGGCCAAAAATGCTGCGCCGGCTGTTCCAGACCATCGCCACGCTGGGTGTACCGCGCCTGATCCTGGTGAACAGCTACAAGGTCGAGAAGAGCTTCTGGCAAACGCCGTTCCTCAACCCCGACAGCATTCGTGAAAACCTCATCCTGGGCCTGGAGCAGGCACGCGACACCGTGCTGCCCGAGGTGATCATCGAGAAGCGCTTCAAGCCCTTCGTCGAAGACCGCCTGCCCGCCATTGCCGAAGGCACGCTGGGCCTGGTGGGCCACCCGGGCCCCTACCCCGACTGCCCGCGCGCCGTCGAACAAACGGTCACCCTGGCCATTGGCCCCGAGGGCGGCTGGATCCCCTACGAGGTCGAGCTGCTGGGCAAGGCTGGCCTGGCACCGGTGCAACTGGGCGAGCGCATCCTGCGCGTGGAGACTGCCGTGACCGCGCTGCTGTCGCGCATTTTCTGACGCATCAGTCAGTCTTTTCCCCCATCAAGTTTCTCTCTCCCAGGCCGATGCCTTGGCAACACAATAATTATCCGTGCTGCCAAGTTACCGGAGAGTCGAACATGTACCGATGGTTAGCCCACTCGCTGGGGAACGTAAGCGTCAATCGCAAGCTAGGCCTAGGCTTTGGCCTGGTATTGCTCCTGACCCTGGCCATTACCCTGACCGGCTGGCACGGCCTGGACAGCGTCATCGACCGCGGTGACAAGCTGGGCAATATTTCGGTGATCCAGCAGTACACCCAGGAACTGCGCATCGCCCGCCAGCATTACCAGCGCAACCGCGATGACGCCGCCGTCGCCGAGCTGGAAAAGGCCCTGGCCAACCTCGATCGCCAAGTGACGTTGATGCTGGGCCAGATCGACCACCCCACCGACCGTCAGCGCCTCGAACAACAACGCGAGGCGGTGCGCATTTACCAGCAAGCGTTCAACGACCTGAAGCAGGCCGGCCAGCGCCGCGAGGCCAGCCGTAGTGTGCTCGGCGACAGTGCCGACAAGGCCGTCGAGCTGGTCGCCCGCGTGCAGCGGGGCCTGCTGAAAGGGGGTGACATCGCGCAATACCAGTATGCGGTCGAGGTAAGTGCGCTGCTGCAACAGGCGCGCTTCCAGGTCCGCGGTTATACCTACAGCGGCAACGCCGAGTTCCAACAGACCGCACTGAAGGCCATCGACGCAGCCCTGGCCGAACTCAAGGCACTGCCCGCCAAGGTGCCGGCAGAGCATGCCGCCAGCCTTGACGATGCCGCCACCGCCATGGCCGGCTACCGTGATGCGGTCAACCAGTTCAGCAACGCGCAGACGGCCAGCGAGCAAGCGCTGCAACACATGGCCGACCAAGGCACGGTGTTGCTGCAAGCCAGCCAGGCGATGACCACGTCGCAAACCGCAGTGCGCGACGCTGGCGCCACCCAGGCCAAAACCTTACTCGCCGCCGCCACCGCCTTGGCCTTAGTCCTGGGCCTGCTGGCGGCCTGGGCGATTACCCGGCAGATCATCATCCCGCTGCGCCAGACCCTCAGCGCTGCCGAGCGCGTGGCCAATGGCGACCTAAGCCATGACCTGCAGGTGCAGCGCCGCGACGAGCTGGGCCAACTGCAGGCCAGCATGCAGCGCATGACCCGAGGCTTGCGCGAACTGATCGGCGGCATCGGCGACGGCGTCACGCAAATCGCCAGCGCTGCCGAAGAGCTGTCGGCGGTCACCGAGCAGACCAGCGCCGGGGTCAACAACCAGAAGGTCGAGACCGACCAGGTGGCGACGGCCATGAACCAGATGACCGCCACCGTGCACGAGGTGGCGCGTAGCGCCGAGCAGGCCTCGGAAGCGGCCCTGATGGCCGACCAGCAGGCCCGCGAGGGCGACCGGGTGGTGGGTGAAGCGGTGGCGCAGATCGAACGCCTGGCCTGCGAAGTGGCCAACTCCAGCGAAGCGATGAACCAGCTCAAGGCCGAGAGCGACAAGATCGGCAGCGTCCTTGATGTGATCAAGTCGGTGGCCCAGCAGACCAACCTGCTGGCCCTTAACGCGGCAATCGAAGCGGCACGCGCAGGTGAAGCCGGGCGGGGCTTTGCCGTGGTGGCGGACGAAGTGCGCAGCCTGGCCCAGCGCACGCAACAGTCGACCGAAGAAATCGAAGAGTTGATCGCCGGCCTGCAAAGCGGCACCCAGCGCGTGGCCAGCGTGATGGACAACAGCCGCCAGCTGACCGACAGCAGCGTCGAACTGACCCGCCGCGCGGGCGGCTCGCTGGAGACCATCACCCGGACGGTATCGTCGATCCAGGCGATGAACCAGCAAATAGCCACAGCGGCAGAGGAACAGACGGCCGTGGCCGAGGAGATCAACCGCAGCGTGATGAATGTGCGGGACATCTCTGACCAGACGTCGGCGGCCAGTGAAGAGACGGCCAGTTCCAGTGTCGAGTTGGCGCGGTTGGGTACGCACCTCCAGGGGTTGGTCGGACGGTTCCGGCTCTGATCAGCGATTTTCGGCGCGTGTGCCGGCATCTTCGCGGGTAAACCCGCTCCCACAGGTACAGCGCTACCCTCAAAGCCAGCGCAAAGCCTGTGGGAGCGGGTTCACCCGCGAAGAGGCCGCCACAGGCAGAGCCTTCCTACCAGTAACAGCGAAATTTCCTACCTGATTTTCAGGTCAAGTCCTACACCTCCGCTGCCGATGGGCAGGAGTGTCATGCCGGCATTGTGCCCGCACGACCTCTCTCAAATGGACGGAGACTCACCATGCTCGGTTACCTTAACCGCAGGCTCGGCAACATCGGTGTCGGCGCCAAGCTCGCCCTCGGCTTCGCCGTGGTCTTGCTGCTTACCCTGGCCACCACCCTCAGCGGTTGGCGCGCGCTGGATGGCGCCATCAGCCGTTCGGAACAACTCAGCGAAATCGGCCTGATCAACGACCTGGTCAAAGACCTCCGCGCAGAGCGCATCACCTACCGCGTGCTCAGTGATGACGCCAGCAGGTCGCGTATCGTGCGCATCCTCGATCAGCTGGAAGGCATGTTGGCTACCCTGCAGCAGCGCAGCAATGTCGATGACTCACGCCAGATGCTCACCCAGAAACTGCAGTTGCTGCAGCGTGTGCGCGACGACTTCGCTGAACTGCAACGCCTGGTCGGCCAGCGCCAAGCGCGGCGCGACGCGATGCAGGCACAGGAACAGAAACTCAACGACGTCATCGATGAGCTGCAGACCCAAGCCTTGCTGAAGATGCCCGACGATAACCGGCAAAGCGGCCTATTGGGCCTGATGGACACCCTTAGCCGTCACGTCGACGTTGCCAACCAGCAGAGCCTGGTGCCGGCCTATACCTTCTCGCCCGTCGAGGACTTCGCCAAGGTCGGTGACGCTGCCTTGAATGCCGCCGACAGCAGCCTGGGGCAGTTGCTCAAGGACCTTGCGCCCTTGGGCCTGTCGCGCACATTGACCGAACAACCCGGCACCGAACTGGCCAACTACCGCGCCAGCCTGGACCAGTACCGCAGCGTCGCTATACGGGTCGAGCAGTTGCAAGGCAACATGGAAAAGATGGGCGATGAACTCAGCGCCGTCAGCGTGGAGCTGGGCGAGCGCAAAGTCGAACAACGCGACAGCGAAGCCCTGGCCGCCCGCTCGTTGCTGACCAGCGTGGCCGTACTGGCGCTGCTGGTCGGCGTGCTCGCCGCCTGGCTGATCACCTTGCAGATCACCCAACCGCTGCGCCAGACGCTGACCTTGGCCGCCCGTATCGCCAAGGGCGACCTGAGCCAGGTCGAGCCGGTACTGCGCCGCGACGAGATGGGCCAGTTGCAGTCCAGCATGCGCGACATGACCGTGAGCCTGCGCGAGCTGATCGGCGGCATCGACCAGGGCGTCGGCCACCTGTCGCAGGCGGCCTCACAGCTGGCGGCCAGCAGCGAAGACACCAAGCTGCGCATCAGCCAGCAACGCGAAGAAACCGACCAGGTCGCCACCGCCATGAACCAGATGAGCGCGACGGTGCAGGAAGTCGCGCAAAATGCCGAGCAGGCCTCCATGGCCGCGACCAACGCCGACCAGCAGGCGCAGATGGGCGACCAGGTGGTGGCCGAAGCCATCGGCCGCATCGAGCAACTGGCCGGGCAGATGGACCATTGCCTGGCGGCCATGCAGCACCTGGCGGGCGAGAGCCAACGCATTGGCAGCATCCTCGATGTGATCAAGTCGGTGTCCGAACAGACCAACCTGCTTGCCTTGAACGCGGCGATCGAAGCGGCACGGGCCGGTGAAGCCGGGCGTGGCTTTGCCGTGGTGGCCGATGAGGTGCGGGGTTTGGCCCAACGTACCTCTACGGCAACCGAAGAGATTGGGCAGCTGATCGACAGCCTGCACAGCGGTACTGACGAAGTGAACCGTTTACTGGACAGCAGCAAGAGCCTGACCGAGCAGAGCGTGGAGCTGAGCCGCAAGGCCGGGCATGCGCTGGGGCAGATCACCGACACGGTGTCGAGTATTCAGGGCATGAACCAGCAGATTGCCACGGCCAGTGAAGAGCAAAGCGTGGTAGCCGAGCAAATCAACCGCAGTGTGCTGAATGTGCGCGATGTGTCGGACCAGACCAGCGCGGCCAGCGAACAGACGGCGGCGTCAAGCGGGGAGCTGGAGCAGTTGGGGCGGCAGTTGCGGGGGATGGTGGGGCGGTTCAGCCTTTAATACTGCTTGTGTTCATGCGCCTCCCTGTAGGAGCAGCCTTGTGCTGCGAAGAGGCCGGTAGACTACCCGTGATCTTCGCAGCGCTTACCGGCCTCTTCGCAGCACAAGGCTGCTCCTACAGGGCTGTCGTTACAGTACCTGACGCAGAAACGCCTGCGCGCGCGGGTCCTTCGGTGCATCGAAGAACTGCGCCGGCGGGGCATCTTCCAGCAATTTGCCGTGATCGAAGAACAGCACCCGGTCCGCCACTTCACGGGCAAAGCCCATTTCGTGGGTGACGCAGACCATGGTCATGCCTTCCTGGGCCAGGGTCTTCATCACGTCCAGCACCTCGCCGACCATTTCCGGGTCGAGCGCCGAGGTCGGCTCGTCGAACAGCATCACCTTCGGCTCCATCGCCAAGGCGCGGGCGATCGCCACCCGCTGCTGCTGGCCGCCAGAGAGGCGCGACGGGTACTCGTTGGCTTTCTGCGAAATACCCACTTTCTCCAGCAGCGCACGGGCCTTGGCCTCGCGCTCGGCCTTGCCGCGCTTGCGTACGACTTTTTGCGCCAGGCACAGGTTTTCCAGCACGGTCATGTGCGGGAACAGGTTGAAATGCTGGAACACCATGCCGACTTCGCGGCGGTAGGCGTTGATGTCGGTCTTCGGGTCGGCCAGTTGCAAGCCGTCGATGGCGACAACGCCTTCGTCGAAATGCTCCAGGCCGTTGAGGCAGCGCAGGAAGGTCGACTTGCCCGACCCCGAGGGGCCAAGCACCACCACCACTTCGGCCTTGGCCACGCGCGTGGTGACGTTGTCCACCGCACGCACGACGTGGCCGCGGGTGTCGAACACTTTTACCAGATCACGGACTTCAATCACTTTGCGCAAGCCTCCGCTCGAGCCGGCTGGCCAAATGCGACAGCGGCAGGTTGATTAGCAGGTACAAGCCTGCCACGCAGAACCAGATCTCGAACGTCGAGAACGAGGTGGTGATGGCCTCGCGGCCGCTCTTGGTCAGTTCGGTAATGGCAATTACCGACACCAGCGAGGTGTCCTTGACCAGGCTGATGAACTGGCCAGCCAAGGGCGGCAGCACACGCTTGAAGGCCTGGGGCAGGATCACGTGGCGCATCGACTGGCTGGCGTTCAAGCCCAGCGAACGGGCCGCCTCGTTCTGGCCGCGGGCAATCGACTGCACGCCGGCACGCACGATCTCGGCGACATAGGCGCCGGTGAACAGCGCCAGCGCAGCCACCCCGGCGAACTCGCGGGACAGGTTGAGCACAGTGCCGATGAAGAAGTAGAAGATGAAGATCTGTACCAGCAGCGGTGTGCCGCGCACCAGTTCGACGTAAACGGTCGACAGGTCACGCAGGGTCGGGTTGTTCGACAGCCGGCACAGGCCCGCGAACAGGCCGATCACCAGGCCCAGGGCACCGGACACCACCGACAGCCACAACGTGGTCCACAGGCCCCACGCCAACGGGCCTGCCGCCCAATGGCGGGTCACGCCGATCTGGTCGCCCTCAGCCACATCATCGCCACGGCTCAGCAGCAGGCTGTTGCTGTCGACGTCGAGCACCTGCTCGGCGCCCCCTTCTTCCTTCAGCGTTACGCGGGCAGTGTCACCGGAAACGACGATGTCCTGCACGGTGCCATAGCCGGCCGCGCGCTGGGCTTCT
Source organism: Pseudomonas sp. NGC7 (assembly GCF_047159675.1). Classification (NCBI taxonomy): domain Bacteria; kingdom Pseudomonadati; phylum Pseudomonadota; class Gammaproteobacteria; order Pseudomonadales; family Pseudomonadaceae; genus Pseudomonas; species Pseudomonas sp. NGC7. The sequence goes on from NZ_BAAFZY010000001.1 coordinate 5,784,812, forward strand.
TCGGCCTGGTAGGCAAAATATTGCGGGACGCGGTTCCAGCGCCACTCGTAAGACATCATCGAGGTGGCCAGGTACAGGCTGACTGCCAGGCCCACCAACACCAGCGCGGTCAGCGCGTGCCAGGGCCACTGGGCTTTTTTGTGTTTGATCACGTGGGGTACTTCCGTAAATGCGAACGCGCAGGGTTTGCCTGCGCGTTGGGGTCAAAGGCTGGGCTTGTGGCCTGGGCCTTATTCCATTTCCTTCAGCCAGTCCTTGTTCTTGAACCACTTGTCGTGGATACGATCGTAGGTCCCGTCATGCTTGATCTGGTGCAGGAAGTTGTTGATGAAGTTGATGCTGTCGTAGTCGCCCTTCTTCAGGCCGAACGCCAGTGGCTCGTAGGTGAAGGGTTCTTCGAGGAACAGCAGCTTGCCAGCGCCGGCCTTTTCCACCGCCACCACGTTGTACGGGGCATCGTAGACGAAGGCATCGGCCTTGCCGTTGACCACGTCCATCACCGCTTCCTGCTCGTTGTCATAGCCGTGGTACTTGGCTTTGCCGATCAGCTTCTTGGAAACCATCTCGCCGGTGGTGCCGAGCTTGGAGGTGATGCGGTACTTCTCGTTGTTCAGGTCTTTGTAGGTCTTGATCTCGCCTGCCAGCTCCTTGCGGATCAGCAGGGTCTGGCCAACCACGATGAAGGGTTCGCTGAAGTTCAGGCGCAGGTTACGTTCCTGGGTCAGGGTCATGCCGCTGCCGATCATGTCGAACTTGTCGGTCAGCAGGGCTGGGATGATGCCATCATAGGCGGTGGAGACCGTCTCCAGCTTGACGCCCATGGACTTGGCCATGGCCTTGAGGATATCGACTTCGAAGCCGATGATCTCGCCACGCTTGTTGGTCATCTGGAACGGCATGTAGGTAGGGTCCATGCCCACTTTCAGGGTGCCGCGCTTGACCGCGTCTTCGATGGCGCCAGCCTGGGCTGCCGAGACCGCGACCAGGGCGGTGACACCGACCAGCAGTCGCGAAAGGTATTTCTTGATCATCACCAAGTCCCCTAGCAAGAAAAGAAGCAAATCTTATTGTTGGCACGGCCGTACGGCCGAAGCGTTCTATCGGAGAGGGATGCTAACGCATGGCGGCCCGGGGACCTAGAGCTGGGGGGGACTTTGTTGGCCAAAATCGAATAGAGGGGGCTATTGCTGGCGAGGGCTGCGCCCTCGTTTCGCGGCACAAGGCCGCTCCTACAGAGGCATGCATATCCTGTAGGAGCGGCCTTGTGTCGCGAATGGGCCGCAAAGCGGCCCCGGGGTCTATCAGGCGCCGACGAGTGCCGGTTGGCCTTCATTCTCTGGATGCAACGGCAACAACGGCGAGTGCGGGTCGTTTTCGATCGACGCACGCCACACATCGATCCACGCCGCGTTCTGCCCGGCCCAGACCTGCTCATGCAGGCGCGACAAGGCAACCGGGTCGCTGAGCAAGGCCAGGCGGGTGCTGAGGTCGAGCCCTTGCGGCCCCACTTCCAGCGCCTTGGCCACACGCTCGGCACGCAGCGCTTCGATCGGCGCTGCCTGGCCATGGCGAGCCGTCGCCATGGCGCAGGCCAGGGCGTTCTGCCGTGGGTCGACCACTGCCCGCACGAAGCCGTCATGCAGGGCATGCCAGCGGTTTTCGTGGGTGTACTGGTCGGTTGCCAGCAGCTCTTGCGGCGTGGCGTATTCCTCAGGGATCAGGAACAGCTTCTCGTCCTTGGCCGCCAGGCCCAGGCGGGTACGGCTGGAAATCACCGACACCGGGATCGACAGCACCAGCGAACCCACGATCGGCGCCAGCCACCACAGGAAGCTCGGGTTCAGCCAGGCCACCAGCGCTGCCCAGGCAAAGCCCAGCAGGGTTTGTGGGCCATGGCGGCGCACGGCTTCGCTCCACGGCGTGGAGTCGTCGTCACGCTGCGGCGAGTTCCAGGTCGCGGCCCAGCCGAGGAACGCGGCCAGCACGAAGCGGGTGTGGAAGATCATGCGCACCGGCGCCAACAGCATGGAGAACAGCATCTCCATCAGCATCGACAGGGTGACCTTGATGCGCCCGCCAAACTCGACCGCACCCTTGGCCCAAATCAGGATGATGCTGAGCAGCTTGGGCAGGAACAGCAGCACGATGGTGGTGGAGAACAGCGCGACGGCCTTCTCCGGGTGCCATTGTGGCCACAGCGGATAAAGCTGGTACGGCTCGATGAAGTACTGCGGCTCCATCAAGGTGTTGGTCGCCAGCAGCGCCGTCGACAGCACCAGGAAGAAGAACCACAACGGCGCCGACAGGTACGACATCACGCCGGTGAGGAACACCGCACGGTGCACCGGGTGCATACCCTTGACCAGGAACAGGCGGAAGTTCATCAGGTTGCCGTGGCACCAGCGGCGGTCGCGCTTGAGCTCGTCGAGCAGGTTCGGCGGCAGCTCTTCGTAACTGCCCGGCAGGTCGTAGGCAATCCACACGCCCCAGCCGGCACGCCGCATCAGCGCGGCTTCGACGAAGTCGTGGGAGAGGATCGCACCGGCGAACGCACCCTTACCCGGCAACGGCGCCAAGGCGCAGTGCTCGATGAACGGCTTCATGCGGATAATCGCGTTGTGGCCCCAGTAGTGCGACTCGCCCAGCTGCCAGAAGTGCAGGCCGGCGGTGAACAGCGGGCCATACACGCGGGTGGCGAACTGCTGCATGCGCGCATACAGGGTATCCATGCCCGACGCCTTGGGCGCGGTCTGAATGATGCCGGCGTCCGGGTTGGCCTCCATCAGGCGCACCAGGCTGCTCAGGCACTCGCCGCTCATGACGCTGTCGGCGTCGAGCACGACCATGTACTTGTACTCGCCACCCCAGCGACGGCAGAAGTCGTCGAGGTTGCCGCTCTTGCGCTTCACCCGGCGCCGACGGCGGCGGTAGAAGATGCGGCCAAAGCCTTTGGTCTCGCGGCACACGTCCAGCCAGGCCTGTTGCTCGGCCACGGCGATGTCGGTGTCGTTGGTGTCGCTGAGCACGAAGAAGTCGAAACGGTCGAGGTTGCCGCTGGCGGCCACCGACTCGAACGTTGCCCGCAGGCCGGCGAACACGCGCGGCACATCTTCGTTGCAAATCGGCATGACCAGCGCGGTGCGTGCCTCGGGCGCGATCGGCTCATTGCCGGCACTGCTGCCGGAAATGCGGTACTTGTCGCGACCGGTGAGCAGCTCGAGGAAGCCCATCAACGCGGTCCAGAAGCCCGCCGACACCCAGCAGAACAGGATGCCGAACAGAATCAGGATGGACGTCTGCAAGGCATACGGCCAAACCTGCACGACGGTATCCCACAGCGGCTGGTTGACCACCTCGTCGAGGTCGACGAACGACCAGCCCTGGTACGGCAGGATGCCCTTCATGTACCAGCCGGCAACGATGGTCTGGCCGATCATCAGGGTCAGCAGGATATAACGGCGGATCGAGCCGACCGTGCGCCAGCGGGCCTTGGGCAGCTCACGCTGCTCTGGCTGCGGCGCGTTGGTGCGCCCGGTCAAGCGGCGCCACATGCGGATCAGCACGTTGGTGCGCCAAGGCTCGGGCACGACACGGGTGCGCTTGATCGGCGGTGCGATTTTCAGGCACAGCCGGCCGCTGCCGTCGACGCCGAGCATTTCGGCGTCTTCGAGTTCGGCGGCGCTGCCCACGGTCAACCGCGGGCCCACCGAAGCCTGCACGGCCTCGGCGGCGTTGGCGGCCGGGTTGGCCGCCAGGCGTTGGTGCAGCTCACTGAACGAGGTACAGCTGGCGAGTTCCGCGCGCTGCTCATCGCTCAGTGGGAGGTGGGCCAGGTATTCGCCAAGCGATACCGGCCTTGCGCTTGAGTTACTCATCGGCAGGCAACTGATAGGTCCAGGTCTCGGTCAGCACTTTTTCGGTGGTGGCCGGGGTACCGTTGGTGGACGCCGCATCGGCGGCAGGTTGTTCGGCCTTGGCGTCTTTGTCGGCCTTGGCATGCTTGGCAGCGGCCTTGTCCTGCTTGGCGTCCTTGGCAGCAGGCTTGGCAGGCTCGACAGGCACGTCGCGCACCAGCGCAGCGCGCATTTCCGTCGATTTGTTGGCTTCCTTGACCTTCAACCGCAGGGTCAGGCGCCAGCCTTTGCTTTCTGGGTTATAGCGCAGGTTGTTCTCGACCACCTCGGCGTTATCGCCAACGCTGACCTGGCTACGTACCGCGGCGTCTTCCGGCAGGGCAGCCAGGTTGGCACCGGCGAAGTCGACGATGAACGCCACGCTGCCGTCAGGCTGACGGATCAGGTTGGACTGTTTGACGTCGCCCGTGGAACGCATTGTCTGAGTGACCGAGGCCAAGTCCTGGGCCTGGAACTGGGCTTCCTGGATGGTCCAGTGCAGGCGGTAGTCGTACTCGAACGGCTTGCCTGGCTCCGGCAGGGTCTCTGGGCTCCAGAAGGCCACGATGTTGTCGTTGGTTTCGTCGGCAGTCGGGATCTCGACCAGGTCGACGGTGCCCTTGCCCCAGTCACCTTTTGGCTCGATCCAGGCGCTTGGGCGCTTCTGGTAGTTGTCATCAAGGTCTTCATAGTCCTTGAAGTCGCGATGACGCTGCATCAGGCCGAAACCACGCGGGTTCTCGACGCTGAAGTTGCTCACGGCCAGGTGTTTCGGGTTGTTCAGCGGGCGCCACAGCCACTCGCCGTTGCCGGCATGGATCGACAGGCCTTCGGAGTCGTGCAAGGCCGGGCGGTAGTTCATGACCCGGGAAGGCTGGTTAGGGCCGAACAGGTACATGCTGGTGAGTGGCGCGATGCCCAGGCGGCTGACGTGGTCACGCAAGTAGACCCGCGACTTGACGTCGACCACGGTGTCGCTGCCCGGACGCAGGGTCAGCTTGTAGGCACCGGTGGAGCGCGGCGAGTCCAGCAGGGCGTAGATCACCAGGTGCTTGTCGGTAGCCTTCGGCTTCTCGACCCAGAACTCGGTGAACCGCGGGAACTCCTCGCCCGACGGCAGCGCGGTGTCGATGGCCAGGCCACGAGCCGACAGGCCGTACACATGGCCCTTGCCGACCACGCGGAAATAGCTGGCGCCAAGCAGGGTCATGATCTCGTCCTGCTTGTCGGCCTTGTTGATCGGGTAAAGCACGCGGAAACCGGCATAGCCTAGGTTCTTGGTGGTTTCCGGGTCGTGCGGCACGTCACCGAACTCGAAGCGGCTCGGGTCGTACTTGATTTCTTCGACCTTGGTAGCGGTGACTTCGTTGATTTTCACCGGGGTGTCGAAGTGCATGCCCTGGTGGTAGAACGAGAGCTTGAAGGGGGTCTTGTCCTTGGCCCACTCGGCCTTTTCCTGCAGGAAGTGAATCTTCTGGTAGTCGGCGAACTTCATGTCGCGGAACACCGCAGGCAGATTGCTCTTCGGTGCTTCGTACTTCTGGCCGGCCAGATCCTTTGCCTTGGCTGCAACATCGTCAAGATTGAATGCCCACAGCTGGCCCGCGTTCATCAGGCCGACCAGTGCCACACTGGCCATCAGGGCCTTACGTAGCCGAATGCCGGGGATTCTTGATGCTTTATGGGGACTAACAATCACGAGCAACCCTCGCCGAAAACAGATCATGAAACCAACGGCCAGCGACTAATGCCGGGTTGGCGAGCACTGTTCGGACCCCGTGAGGGCGTAATGATTCCCCAAACGGATCCAGACAATGCTCGAGTCAGAGTGAAACGAACCTGCGAACGCAGGTCCATGCAGCGCGCGATTATCCAGCAGGTCGCGTGACAACGCATCAGGCTGGACTAACTATTTATCGTACAAAACCCCTTGTTCTCCTACAAACAAGGGGTTTTTGACCTCATATTTGTAACATAAATGTTACGGGGCCATCATTGACCAGGTGCACCTGCATGTCCGCACCGAAGCGCCCACTCGCCACCTCGGCGTGCTGGCCCTTCGCTTGCGCTAAAAGATAGTCGAACAACTCGGCACCGAGGGCAGGCGGTGCCGCCGTCGAGAAGCCCGGCCGCATGCCGCTGCGCGTGTCCGCCGCCAAGGTGAATTGCGACACCAGCAGCAAACCGCCCCCAACATCCTTGAGCGACAGGTTCATCTTGCCCTGTTCGTCGCTGAACACGCGATAGTTAAGCAGCTTGTGCAACAGCTTATCGGCATGTTCCCGGGTATCTTCAGGTTCGACGGCCACCAGCACCAGCAGGCCTTGGTCGACGGCGCCGACGATCTCGCCGGCCACCTCTACCCGCGCGCCACGCACGCGTTGCAACAGCCCCTTCATGCTTCTTCCAGGGGCAGGTCGAGCAAGCGCCGGGCCATCTGGTCGGCGGCGCGCACCAGGGCATCGGTGATGCCGGGCTCTGAGGCCGCATGGCCAGCATCGCGAATGACTTTCAGCTCACTGTTGGGCCAGGCCTGGTGCAGGGCCCAGGCGTTGTCCAGCGGGCAGATCACGTCGTAGCGGCCATGCACGATCACCGCCGGCAGGTGGGCGATCTTGGGCATGTCGCGGATCAGCTGGTCCGGCTTGAGGAACGCATTGTTCATGAAATAGTGGCATTCGATGCGGGCAATCGACAGCGCCCGCTGCGGCTCGGAGAAGCGGTCGACCACCAACGGGTTGGGGCGCAGCGTGGCCGTACGACCTTCCCAGGTGGACCAGGCCTTGGCGGCGTGCATCTGGGCGATCTGGTCGTTGCCGGTCAGGCGCTTGTGGAAGGCCTTGACCAGGTCGCCGCGCTCTTCTGGCGGGATCGGCGCAATGTAGTCCTGCCAGTAGTCGGGGAACAGGCGGCTGGCGCCTTCCTGGTAGAACCATTCGATTTCCTGCGGGCGGCACAGGAAGATGCCGCGCAGGATCAGGCCGTGCACACGCTCGGGGTGGGTCTGGGCGTAGGCCAGGGCCAGGGTCGACCCCCACGAGCCGCCAAACAGCACCCACTTGTCGATGCCCAGGTGCTTGCGAATGCGTTCCAGGTCTTCGACCAGGTGCCAGGTGGTGTTGTTCTCCAGGCTCGCGTGGGGCGTGGAGCGGCCACAGCCGCGCTGGTCGAAGGTGATGATGCGATACAGGTTGGGGTCGAAGTAACAACGGCTCTGCGCGTCGCAACCGGCGCCCGGGCCACCGTGGATGAATACCACGGGTAAACCTTCCGGCGAGCCACTTTCGTCGACATACAGCACATGCGGCGCTTCCACGGCCAGATCGTGCCGGGCGTAGGGTTTGATCTGCGGGTAGAGGGTCTGCATTGCGCACTCCGTGTGAGGATTAAGTCTGCCGTTGGGCATCATAAACCTGAATTGCGCTTTGAGCATGTCCTGTTGCCATCCTTGGTCCTATCCCATCCGCAAGACGGATGGCGGCGCCCGTCAGCCTGGCAAAAACACATAACTACCTCAGTGGCCCCGGCCTGCTGAACATACTTGCGAGCCCACCCAACCTTGGAGGCTCTTGTATGAACCCGTCTTCCCCTACCCCCTCGCGCAACACGCCTTTGCACGCCGCACGGATAGGCCACGCCACCCCGCCATGGCTGAAGGCTGCCTCCAGCGAGGCGTACCAGTCGCTACGCGACGCGCAGGGCAAGGTACCGCCGTGGTTTGAAGCAGCGCTGCAGGATCAACCAGGCATCGCACGCGCGCTGGCTCAGGAACATGCCCAGCACCGCAGCCACGCGGCGCAGGTCCAGGCGCTGTTCGCCTCGCTGCCAGACCTGCACACCTTCGCCAGCGAGCAACTCACACAAGCCATCAAGGCACGCTTCGACCTGGATGTTGAGGTGTCCAACACCTACCTGGTCGATGCCAGGCTGATCCAGACCGAACACGCAATCGATGCCCGACAAGCCGTCGACCGGGCAACCCGGTCGCTCCTGCAATGGGCATTGCACAATTTTGATGCTGACGCGTGCGCAGCGGATGGCATGGATGCGCCGCAGGCCTTGCTGAAAAAGTCGGTGGTACTGGACCACCGGCGCTTCATGGGCACCGTGCCCTTGACCAATACCGTGGCGATTCCCGCACACGCGTTCGCCGAGCTGTGCCGTACCTTGGACATCGGTGGGCGCTATCACAAGCAGGTCTATGACATTTACTACCCGGCCCCAACCGGCGACCAAGGGCCCCATGAGGCGGCCCTGCAGGTGTACGAAACACTCGCCCGTGCCGAGCAATCCGCGTTCAGGCAAAGCCTGCACAGTGCCTGGTTGCAGGGGCATATCAGCCAGGGCTTTTATGACGCGGCGCTGGCCGCCCCGCTGGACGCGCCTCTGCCGCACACAGGCAGCTCACTCACGTTCAGCCTGCTGACATTGTGGGAGGTCGAAATTGTCGGCATGGCAGTGCTGCAGTTGCAGCCCGACAGTGGCTCACAAAACGCCAGGGTCGCACTGTACAACCCCGACGACCCGCACACCCCGCTGAAGGAATACGCCTCTTTCGACGCACTGGAAGCCGCGCTGCGCGACGCGCTCCGACTGGACATCCATTACCTGGACAACTGCCTGGCGGCCCGGGACAAACCGTCGATCCAGCAAAAGCTCCAGGACCGGTTGACCCCCATGGGCTGGAGCACCCGCGGCCTGCATGAGCGGGTCACAGACCCGCAGGCAACGCTCGAACCGATACCGCACAAGGCCAGGTACTCGTTTCTAGGCACCTTGGTGACACAAAAGGTGGCCCGTCATGAAAAGGACGCCCTCTTCCATGCCGTTCCCACCTGGGCTGTCGACCTACTGTCTGCCAAGCGTCACCGAGAGGCCATCGCCGGGAAGGTACTGACCACGCTGAACATCGCGGGCTTTTTCGTCCCCGGCCTTGGCGAAGCGATGCTCGCGGTGTGCATCGCGCAGCTGGGTTACGAAGTCTATGAGGGCATCGAAAGCTGGAGCAACGACGACAGGGAGCAAGCCCACCGCTACCTGATCGATGTGATGGAAAACACCGCTACCCTGGCTGCCTGGGCGGCGGCGGGCTATGTCGTGAAGGAAGGGATCGGTGCTGTGCTGGCAGGTAAGCCAGAGGCCCCCGTGCTTGAAATCCCCGAAGTGGATACCCCTTCTTACATCGAGGAACTCGAAGAAGTCGATTTGCCGGATGGCGACACTCGGTTGTGGAAACCCGACCTTGCGCCCTTCGCCCACGATACGCCCTTGCCAGCGGGCCTTGAGCCGGATGAAACCGGGCTGTACAGCCATGCCGGCAAGCGTTGGCTGATGCTGGAGGGCCAGCTGTATGCCGTGAAGCAAACCCCGCCGAGCAATGCCTACCGGATCGAACACCCGCGCAGGCCCCAGGCCTACACACCTGCCTTGCAGCACAACGGCGCCGGCGCCTGGCTGCATGAGCTGGACAGGCCCCTGGCGTGGCAAGGCATGGCGCTGTTCCGGCGGGCCGGGCACCTTTCTGCGGCGTTCGATGAAGCAACAGCGACACGAATCCTGCAGGCCTGCGGTATTGACGAAGCGGTGTTGCGCCGGTCGGTCGCTGACAGCCAGCGCCTGCCCGCGCTGCTGGAAGATACCTTGACCCGCTTCAACCTGGACCAGCAGATCGGGCAATTGCCTGCGGACGCTGAGCCTGGCCTGCCAGGTGCCGAGTTCGAGGCCCGCTATCGCCAGCTACCTGCCACCCAGGCCCCTGGCGCCAGTGTGATCCAGCACATTTATCCACAGCTTCCCGACACCATCACCCAGGAGTTGTTGCGCAACGCCAACCCGCTTGAGCTGCAACAGTTGGTGGCCGGGCGAGTGCCCCTGCGCATTGGGCAAGAGATCCACCTTTATCAGGCGAACGTCCGGCTAACGCGTGCGTATGAAGGGGTGTATCTGCAGAGCCTACGCAACTGGGACACCGATCAACTGGTCGTGCAGACGCTCGGGCAACTGCCCGCTTGGCCAGCCGATACCACCCTCGTGCTTGAACAGCGCCAGCACTCACCCATCCAGCTCACGCGTCTCGGGCCGCCGGACGGGCCAGGCCGCACCACGATCGTCAGCGCCAGAGCAGGCTATCTCGTGCTGGGCAATGACCACCCGGATGCACGGGTTGTCACGCACAATTCCCTGTACGGCGCGCTGTTCGAGGTGCTGACTGCCGCTCAACGCGAAGCACTGGGTATCGTCGACGAGCAAGGCCTCAGGCACTTGGTTCAACAGGTGCCGCCGATGCCACGTTCGGCCCTGCGCAAGGTGCTCGGCATGCAACCCGTGCGCCCAGGCTTTCGCTCGCCACTGCGCTTGGCCGATGGCCGCCTTGGCTATCCCCTTGGCGGCATGCGCCACCGCGCCGCAAGCATTTCACGGCACACCTTGCTCAGCTCGATCCGACAGATAGGCCAACACGCCCCCAACCCCCGGCCTGCCGAGCAGATTCTCACCGCGCTGGAGCACAGGGCCCTCACCCGCGCTGACATCGAAGAAAGGCTCAGCACCTTGCTGGAACAACGTGATGAACTGCACAGCCGGCTGGACGACTGGCGGCGGATAGCGGCGCTGGCGCCTCGTCAGGCCCCGGATGATTTAGAACGGGTGTTGAATGCAATCGCTCAGCATTGGTACGAGCGCGCATTCCTGACACCCACCGACATCGCGCCCCCCCTTCGCCTGGAACGCCTGTCGCTGCACGATTTCCCGCTCAACCTGCCGGAATTCTTCACGGCCAACGTCACTGACCTGCAATTGATCGAAACAGCGCCCGAAGATTTCGCCGGCTGGAGCCATCACGCCCCCCACCTCAATGGCCTGCTGCGACAGTTCGCAAACCTGCGGTCGCTGGAGATCAGCCGCGCCTACCGGCCTGGGGCCTTGCCTTCGCCGTTTCAGTTCAGCCTGCCGGTGATTGCCCAGCACCTGCCCGCGCTCGAATCGCTGAGCCTGACCCATCAGAACCTCTCGCTGTCCTCGACCGACATCGACAGCCTGGCGGGGCTCACTCACCTGCGCCGGCTGGACCTGAGCGGCAACCGCTTGTCCGAGCAGTACCCCCCGCGTTTCAACGAACTGTCACTCGACTACCTGGGCCTGGACAACCTGGCGCTGGACCACTGGCCAGAGGGGGTTGGGTTCAACGCCGTGACCCAAATACGTCACATTGGGCTGCGCAATAATCAGATCACGATGCTGCCACGCTTCCTGCTGGACAACCGAATCAACCTTACTGATCACGCCGTGCTCTCATTGCAGGGCAATCACCTGTTCGAGGACGACCTGCTGCGCGTGATGATGAGCGAAGATGGCCGCGCCTCCCGCTTCGAGGTAGACCGCAGCGAAGCCTTCAGCGCCCGCCTGGCCCTGCAACTGCAACGTCGCCAGCAGCTACGCAACGCCATCGACGACTATGTGAACGCCTCCAGCTCCAACGCGCCGGTCAGCCAGGCCGTGATGGCCACCAGGACCCGTGTGGCAACAGCGTTGAACGAGTTCTGGCATTACCAGGAGATCGGGCTGACGCGGGCAGCCCTGCGCCTGAACGACATTGCGCTCGAGCATTTCCCCAGGCTCTTGCCGGCATTTTTCACCGAACAGGTGCATAACCTTGCACTTGAGCGGGTAAGTGGCTCAACCGCCCAGCTCGACGGGCTGTTCCGCCAGTTCCCGCAGGTGACGCGCCTGTCTGTCGATGCTTATCAGCAGGCAGAGCAGACACTGCCTTCGGCCCTGCTGCGCCTGCCCGGGCTGACCGACATTGCCTTGCGCAACGCTGGCCTGGTGATCGACCAGCAGGTGATCAATACGCTCGGTCGCCTGCCCACGCTTAATTCGTTGGACCTCACAGGCAACCGCATGGGGCTGATCACACAGGCGCCTGAAGCGCTGCAAACGCTGCGCCGCCTCGACCTGAACGCCATGGGCCTGGAACAGTGGCCAAGCTGGGTGGACAGCCTGCTGCCGCTGGAGCTGCTGGACCTCAGTGAAAACCGCCTCACCGAATTGCCTGCGCACATCCTGGCCAACCTCGACAACAACTTCCCCATCAGCTCGATCTTGCTGTTCAGCAACCCGCTCAGCGACGAAGCCGTCATGCGCGCTCGCGCGTCCTCGGATAGCCAGCACAGCTTTACCTTTGGCATCGACCTCTCGGACAGCATGAGTGAGTCCTCGACAGAAGGCGCGATGGCCGGCCACTTCCACTTACCCTTCCTGGACCCCGCTGCCGATGCGCCCAACCTGCAGGACTGGCTGCTCGCCTCGGACGTCGAAAACGAAGCCCTGAAAGATTGCTGGGACGCCCTCCAAGCATCGGGCAATGCCGGGAACCTTCTGGCGCTGGTAGGCCGCCTGCGCAATGCCGCCCCTTACCAGAATGGCAAAAGCCGTGTGGCGTTCTGCGCACGGGTGCGCAAGGTGTTGGTGAGTGCGGTGGTCAACCCGGACGACCTTGTGCTGTTCAACCATCAGGCCAGTGAGGCATTGCTGCAGGAAAACGGCGACCAGACCTGCCACGACGGCGCCTTGCTGGTGTTCCAGAATATTGAGCTGTACATCGCCAACCAGCGTTTGCAGTTCGATGCGGCAGATACCGAAGGCAACCTCTACCGGGAACTGCGCCGTTTGTATCGCCTGCAGGCACTGGATGAAATCGCCAAAAGCGAGACTGCCCGCCGGGATGAAGCAGAGGTGCGCCTCACCTACCGACGCGAGCTGAACACCCCGCTTGACCTGGGCCAACCCGAAGACACCCTGCGTTACGCGATCAGTGCCAGCATCGATGAGTTGGCGCATGCCGAGCTGCAGGTCCAGCGCGGCGAGCTTGGCGAGGATTTCCTGAATTTTGCGGCCGCCAACGCTCGGTGGGTCCAACATTTGCGCCAGGCCTACGCCGGTCGTTTTGCTGAAATCGAGCAAAGCTACCAAGCTCAGGTAGCAGACCTTCCAGATCAGTTTCCGGACAGGCCCCTCGACACGCTTACCGAAGCATTCGAGGCGTTGGAACGGAGCAAACAAGCCCGCGAGGCACGCCTGATCCGCGAACTCACCTCATTCGCCAACCCAGACCGCAGGCCACGTTCCTCGACTGAGTAGCCCCCACCCGGCAACCGCCGCAGGTAACTAACTACCACTTGGCGATAAGCCCCCGCAGACAGACTCCGACACTGACCAATCAATCGGAGTCTCTCATGCCTGCCATCACTGCCCCTGCCGGAATCGTCGGCGACGACGCTATCAACCCCGCCTACTCACTGATCACAGGGCTCGTCCCCGATTGGTTCAAGGCACTGCCGGCGCACCAGTACGCGGCCTTGCGCAGTGCTACCCAGCAGCCTTTGGACTGGTATGAACAGGCATGCCTGCAGATGCCGGAGACCGTCGCGACCTTTCACGCCGAGCATGCCCATTTCCGCTGGCTCGAATCCCAGAAGCAACACGCCTTGGGGCAACTGACCACCCTTGAAGCCTTCGCCGAACCCCTGCTCAAAACAGCCATCACACAGCGTTTTGGGCTGGAGGTGGACGTTCGCCGGGCCGTCCTGTTCCACCCCAAGCTTGCGGACACGCCCTGGTCTTTCGCGAACCTGTCAAAAGACCCAGCAGTGGAGGCCGCCGCCGCCGTGCGCCGAGCCACCCAGCCCTTGCTGACCGCCGCGCTGCAAAACTTCGTGGCTGGCGACACTCAGGCTGGGGGGATGGACCTGAGACGCATGAAAGCAGTCATCTACGACCCCGCCAATGAGGACCACACGCTGGCGATCGCCCCCCATGAATTCGCCGCACTGTGCCGGGAACTGGACCTGGGCGGGCAGTACCAGAAAACCCTCGAAGCCGTGTTCAACCCCACCTCTTCGGCCGACCAAGCACCGGGTGCAGCCGCCTTCAATCAGCTCGGCCTGCTCAAACGGTGCGAAAGCTCGACGCTGAAGCTGCATGCCTGCGTGGCGTACATGAAAAAGCACATCAGTGAACGCACATACGGTTTGCTGCTGGACTTTGCGGATAACAAGCGCGTTGTGCAAAACGCCAGCCCGCTGCTGAGCCGTAACCTGCAACTGCGGGATGTCGACCTGACTGGCGTGGTGGCCATCGGCCCGTCGGACGACCAAGGCGGCCTGCACGGGCCCTTCACTGTCTACATTCCCGAAGACCCGGTGTGCCCTCTTAAGGAATACGCCTCCACGCTCGACTTCGTCAGCGACTTACGCAACCGAATGTTCAGCCGAGGCTACTTGGACTTCTTCCGTGGCCTGGTGGCCGATGAGCAAGCCGACGCCCTGTTCGCCACCCTTACCGATCGCCTCTATCCGCTGGTGTGGGCCGAGGGCGGACAACTGAAGGTTCGCCGCCCGGATCGGCAGGCCAAGCTGCACGTGCGCATGCACGACTACAGCCAGTCATTCCTGACCGAGTTCACCCTGCGCAAGGTTCGAAAACTGCAAACGGATGCGCTTTACCATGGCGTGCCCACTGCGGTGATGGACGAAAAGGCACTGGAAGCGCGCCTCGCGTATTTCGCTGGCGGGGTGCTGCAGGCACTGAACATCGGCGCCTTCTTCGTACCCGTGCTGGGCCAGGTGATGATGGTTGTCACCACCGTTCAGCTGGCCTATGAAAGTTACGAGGGTATCGAAAGCTGGAGCCGTGGCGAGCGCGAGCAGGCCTTGGGCTACCTCATGGACGTGGTCGAGAACGTTGCCTTGTTCGCCGCACTCGGCGCCGCTGGTGCCGGTGCTGGCACCACGCCCGCCCTCGAGCGTATACCGGTCGAAACCCCATCGTTCATCGAAGAGCTGCAAAGCGTTACCTTGGCCAATGGCAAGACACGCCTGATCAAGCCCGATATCACGCCCTTTGCCCATGACATCCTGTTGCCTGCTGGGCTAAAGCCTGACGAATTCGGCCTCTATCACTACCAGGGCAAGACTTGGCTGGCGCTGGAAGACCGCGTCTATTCAGTCAAGACCTCGCCAGGCAATCCACCCCAACAGCGCATTGAGCACCCAACCAAAGCCATCAGCTACGAGCCCTTGCTGCGCCATAACGAAGCCGGTGCCTGGCAGCATGAGTTCGAGCGCCCGCGCCAATGGCAGGGCCACACGCTGTTCCGACGCCTGGGGCCTTCGGCCAGCGGGTTCTCTGAAGAAACCGCCCGACGCATCCTCGCCGTCAGCGATACCCATGAATCCGTCCTGCGCCAGGTACTGACCGAAAACCAGCGCCCGCCAGCACTGCTGGAAGACACCCTGCGCCGCTTCGGGCTGGATCAGGAGGTGTCACAGGACTTGGCCGGCACAGACGCGAACACACGTATCACTGCCTTTCAAGCGCGCTACCAGACACCGCCCGTCGATCAGGCCCCCAGCACCCAGACCATTACCCGCCGCTACCCCGCGCTGCCCGTTGGTATCGCGGATGAGTTGGCGCGCCATGCCAGCCCAGCGGAGCTGGAGCAATTGCTGGCGGGCAAGGTCCCGTTGCGTCTGGCTCAAGAAATCCATACCTACCAACAGCAGGTACGCCTGGCGCGCGCCTACGAGGGGCTCTACCTCGACAATGTGAACAACCCGGACACCGACAGGCTTGTTTTGCACAGTGTGGCGCGCTTGCCTGGCTGGGCTGACGAAATCCGCATCGAGCTACGCCAAGGCAGGTTCACCGGCCCCGTGATCGATCAGGTAGGCGCGCCAGACGGGCCTGTTCGCAAAGTGCTGACTCAACACGCCGATGGCTACCACACCTACGATGGCGAAGGGCACGAACTGCATGGGCGCGACACGATCTACTCGGCCATCTTGCATGCATTGCCCGACGCGAACCGGGCAGCATTAGGCTTTCCCAATACCTGGGAGGGCCCTGCGCTCAAGCAGCGCGTGCAGCAGTTACCGTTACTGCCACGGCCCGAGTTGCGCAAGGTGCTCCACATGCAACCGGCTAAACCGGGCGCAAACTCGCCCATGCGCCTTGCTGACGGGCGAGTGGGCTACCCCTTGAGCGGCCGCGGCTCGCTCACCAGCACAGTTTTGAGGGAAGACCTGCTGTATCTGATTCGGCTGCTGGCGCTTGAGCAAGACACGCAGAGCGCCGAAGCGGTGCTGGCCGCCCTGGAGGGCGCAGGGCTGTCACGCGTGCAGATCAGCGACCGCTTGAATGAGCTGATGGCCGAGCGTGATGCCCTGGACCAGAGCCTGACCGCCTGGAGCGACGCGGCCCTTGAGCTGCCCGACCTGCACAGGCGTCTGGACAGCCGAACCCGCATTCAGGACGCGCTATGGCTGCATTGGCAGGCCACCAACCTACCGGAAATCGGCCGGGGCGCTGCCACGCTGCGCCTGGATCGCATCCTGCTGATCGACTATCCCGCACAGCTACCCGCCTTTTTCGAGCAACGCATCGTGCGCTTGCACCTGGTTGATTACCAAGGCACGGGCCTTATGAACTCACACACCCTGGGCGCGAACATCGGCCCGGAACTGCAGGCGGTAGACAACTTCCTGCAACGCTTCCGGCACCTCACATCCCTGGAAGTCAGCAGCCCTCAAGGGCTCACCTACAGCACCTTGAACCTGCAACCCCGACAGGTGTTTGCGACACTGCGCGAGCTGCGGCTACACGACACGCGCCTGGGCTTGAGTGGCGGTTATATCGCAGGGTTGAGTGACCGTTTCCCAAACCTGGAGGTGCTGGACCTGAGTGGCTGCCCGATCAACTATGTTGACGACAGGCCGCACATCGGCAATGTCCGTTTACGTTATCTCGGGCTAGACCGCACGGGCCTGGTGGATTGGCCTGCCTGGCTCAACAGTCAGTCGCTCACCACGATCGATCACCTCTCCCTGCGTGACAACGCACTGACCAGCGTGCCCGACGAACTCGCCCTTGCGCCACGAACTGCACAGCCACGTCGGCGCATATCCTTGCAAGGTAACCTGCTGTCGCGTCGAACTATCCTGACGCTGTTGGCAGATCAACCCTCCGAGGCCAGACAGTTCGACATGGCATTCGACACCCCTCCCAGCATTCAGCACAGTGTTCAGGCCTACCGGCGAGATCAACAGCAGGTGCTGGCCATCTTCGACAACTGGGCCAATGCCTCAAGCTCGTCCAACCCCCTGAGCGAACAGGCAACCGTAGCCAGAAGGCAAATCGGCGAGGCATGGCTCGCATTCATGCGCACTGACTTCCTGGGGGCCATGGGCCCGTTGCAATTAACCGACATTTCGCTGGCTAACTTTCCACCGCAATTGCCGCCTCACCTGTACGCCCGCGTGCGCGAACTACAGCTGCTGCGCATGACCGCCACCCGCGAGCAGCTCGACAGGCTCCTGGGGCACTTCACACAGTTGGAGGCACTCACCCTCGATGGCCACGTTGCACCGGCTGGCGCGCTTCCCAACTTGCTAGCGTCCTTACCGGACCTGCACCACCTGACAATCCGTATAGAGGGCGGTCAGATCGATGATCAGGCCATGGCAATGTTCGCGCGCATGCCCCAGTTAGAATCGCTCAATCTGGAAGGCAACCGCCTGGCCGCCTCTTTCGATAATGAGAACCTGCAAACCCTGAGCGATCACCTGACCCGGCTCACCTTGTCCAACACCGGCCTGCACGCGTGGCCAGCGTGGGTAGAGACCCTTCTGCCCCTGGACATTCTGGACCTCGACGATAACCAGATCGTCAACCTGCCGGACAACATCCTGTACAACCCGCGCAATGACCATGCGCACACGGAAATATCCCTGCGTGGCAACCCGCTGAGCGATTTCACGATGTCCCGCGCCCATGGTTCTGAAGCGCGCAACAGGTCCTACAGTTTTCTGATGGACCTGCCCGACGAAATTCTTCAGGAGCATTGGCGCGAGCGTCACGACTCGGACAGCGAGTCCGATGACAGCGACGATGATGACAGCGTCGGTTCCGGCGACCATGGCCATGCCCACAGCCCCGCCCTGGAACCTGAAATGGATGCCCCCGACGTCGACGACTGGCTCATGGCAAGCGTGGAGGAAAACGAAGCGCACCGCACGGTGTGGGAGACGCTGCAGCAGGGCGGCGAAGCGCCGGCATTGCTCGAACTGGTAGGCCGCCTGGCGCACACGGCCTCATACCGAACGCTGGGCACCCGCGCCGATTTCGTCGCGCGCGTCTGGCGCATTCTGGAGGTCGCCGGCAACAGCGCCGAGGAACGTGCACTGTTCAACGGCATGGCCCACGCGGGCGTCGAGCGCAATGGTCAAGGGCTATACCAGACCTGCCACGACGGCGCCTGGCTGGTGTTCAACCAGATGGAAATCAAAGTGTTCACCGAGCAGGCACTCAAGGCGCTGCCCGAGCAGTCCCGCGGTCAGGCGCTGTATCGGCTGGTACTGCGCCTCTATCGGCTGGAGGCCGTCGAAACCATCGCCCGCGAACGGGCCGGTACCCGCGACGAAGCCGAAGTGCGCATGGCCTACAAGCTGAACCTAGCGGAGGCTTTGGAACTGCCGCTGGCACCCAAAAAGATGCTCTACCAGGCCTGCGCCAACGTCAGCCCCGCAGAGCTGGATGCTGCTCGGGCGCAGGTACTTGCCGATGAAAATGGCGACCCGTTCCTGCTATTCGCCGCCCGGCAGGATGCCTGGGTCGACTACCTGCGGGAAACCTATGCAGAACGGTTCGCCTTACTTGAGCAAGACTACCAACAGCGCGTGCTGGATGCGCCAGATGAAACACGGGAGCCCGGCGGTGCCAGCCCGACCCTGGAAGCACTGGCGCCGCTGTTCGAACGCCTGAAGCTCGAATACGAACAAAAGGTCGCCCACCTGATACGCGAACTGACCATTGCCGAAAGCTACAGGTACGCTTGACGCCCCGTTGAGCGGCGCGCTGCGCCGCTCGACATCCGCTTACTTTCCGTAGCGCTCCCGGCCCCAGGCCAGCAGTGTCTCAAGCAGCGCGCGCAGCACCGCTTGGGTCGGCTGCGCAAGGTCTTCGCGGTACGCGAAGGGTTCCACCTCTTCCATGTAGGTACTCTGCGCCAGCTCCAGCTGCACAGCATGAATGTGCTCGGCCGGGTTACCGTAATGCCGGGTGATATGCCCGCCTTTGAAGCGCCCATTCAGCACATGGCTGTAACCCTGTGCCTCAGCGCACGCCCCCTGCAGCCGCTCGGCCAGCTCGGCATCGCAACTGGCGCCGTTGAAGGTGCCCAGGTTGAAGTCCGGCAGCTTGCCGTCGAACAGGTGCGGAATCAGCGAGCGGATCGAGTGGGCATCCCACAGCAAGGCGTAGCCGAACGCCTCGCGCAGGCGCGCCAGCTCGCGCTGGATCGTCTCGTGATAAGGCCGCCAGATCTGTTCCAGGTAGGCCTTGCGCTCGTCCGCGGAGGGTTCCTTGCCGTGTTTGAACAGTGGCTCACCCTCGAACAGCGTGGCCGGGTACAGCCCCGTGGTGGCCCCGGCGTACAGCGGCTTGTCGTCGTCCGGGCGGTTCAGGTCAATGACGAAGCGTGAATACTCCGCCGCCACCACGCTGGCACCCAACTCACGGGCGAAATCGTACAGGCGCGGGATATGCCAGTCGGTGTCGGGCAGGCTCTGCGCCTGGTCGACCAAGCCCTCACGCACGGCTTGAGTCAGGCCGAGCCCGGCGTGGGGCATGCTGATCAGCAGGGGCAGGCGGCCCTGGTGAAAACTCAGTACCTTGTCCATTGCGCCTCGCTCAGTTGGAAAGTTCATGGCCCCGGCGCACCACGCGCTTGGGCAGGTCGCCGCCGAGCCAATAGGCCAGGTCGGCAGGGCGTTCGATTTGCCAGGCGACGAAGTCGGCCACCTTGCCGGCTTCAAGCGAGCCGTGGCTGTCGCCCAGGCCGAGGGCCGTAGCGGCATAGGTGGTCACGCCAGCCAGCGCTTCTTCCGGGGTCATGCGGAACAGCGTGCAGCCTATGTTCAGCATCAGGCGCAGCGACAACCCTGGCGAGGTGCCGGGGTTGAGGTCACTGGCCAGGGCAATTTTCACCCCGTGGCGGCGCAAGGCCTCCATCGGGGGCAGTTGGGTCTCGCGCAGGAAGTAGAAGGCGCCCGGCAGCAGCACGGCGACAGTGCCGGCCGCGGCCATTGCAATGGCGTCTTCCTCGGTCATGAACTCCAGGTGATCGGCCGACAGCGCCTGGTAGCGCGCAGCCAAACTGGAGCCGTGCAGCGACGACAACTGTTCGGCATGCAGTTTGACCGGCAGGCCCAACTCATGCGCCTTGATGAATACCCGCTCGACCTGGGCCGGGGAGAACGCCAGGTGTTCGCAGAAGGCATCCACGGCATCCACCAGGCCCTCTGCGGCCAAGGCCGGCAGCATCTCGTCGCAGATGTGGGTGATGTAGTCGTCGGCCCGGCCAGCGTACTCCGGCGGCAGGGCGTGGGCCGCCAGGCAGGTGGCGCGCACCGCCAGCGGCAATTCGTCGGCCAGGCGCCGGGCCACGCGCAGCATCTTGCGCTCGTTGGCCAGGTCCAGGCCGTAGCCGGATTTGACCTCAAGCGTGGTCACGCCATCGCGCATCAACGCCTGAACCCGCTGGCGAGCACTGGCGAACAGCTCATCCTCGCTGGCCGCGCGGGTGGCCCGCACGGTGCTGGCGATGCCGCCGCCTTGCGCCGCGATTTCGGCATAGCTCACGCCTTGCAGGCGCTGCTCGAACTCGCCGCTGCGGTTGCCACCGAACACGGCGTGGGTGTGGCAGTCGATCAGGCCAGGGGTGACCCAGGCGTAGCCTAGGTCCACCGTACGCTCAGCCTCGACCGGCCGCAGCTCGCTGCGGGGGCCGATCCATTCGATCAGCCCGGCGCAGGTGACGATCGCCGCGTCCTCGATGATCGCGTAACGCCCGTCCACCATGGTTGCCGCATGGCAGTGCTGCCAGAGGGTTCTCATTTGCAAATCTCCTGTACTAGCGGTGCAGCTCGGCCGGCGCCTGGGCCGCCTTGCCCTGCCCTGCCCGCGGCTTGCACCACAGCAGGTAGGACGCGACCAGGAACACCACCCAGACGACACCGACCAACAACGCGGCCTGGGTATCCGGGAAGTAACCGAGCACGCCAAAGATGAACACCATGAACGCGATGGCCATGGCGGGGCCATAGGGCCAGAACGGTACCGGGAACGCGAGCTGCGCGGCTTCTTCGCGGCTCATGCTGCGGCGCATGGCGACCTGAGTGACCAGGATCATCAGCCACACCCACACAGTGGCGAAGGTGGCGATCGAAGCGATCAGCAGGAACACGTTCTCGGGGATCAGGTAGTTGAGCAACACCCCAACCAGCAGCGCCGCGCCCATGACCACCACGGTCATCCACGGCACGCCGTGCTTGGACAGCTTGCTGAAACCACGCGGGGCGTGGCCTTGCTGGGCCAGGCCATACATCATGCGGCCGGCGCCGAAGATATCGCTGTTGATGGCCGAAATCGCAGCGGAAATCACCACCACGTTCAGCACTGCCGCTGCCGAACCGATCCCCAGGTTGCTGAAGATCTGCACGAACGGGCTGCCTTCGCTGCCGATCTGCGGCCACGGGTACAGGCACATCAGCACGAACAGGGTCAGCACGTAGAACAGCAGGATGCGCAGTGGCACGGCATTGATGGCCTTGGGGATGACCCGTTGTGGGTCCTTGGCCTCACCGGCGGTCACGCCGATGATTTCGATACCGCCAAAGGCAAACATGACCACCGCGAAGGAGGCGATCAGGCCGCCGACACCGTTAGGCATGAAGCCGCCATGCTCGACCAGGTTGCTCAAGCCGACGGCATGCCCGGTGCCCACCTGGCTGAAGCCGAAGGCCATGATGCCGAGGCCGGCGAGGATCATCGCGACGATGGCGCCGACCTTGAGCAGCGACAGCCAGAATTCCATTTCGCCGAACACTTTGACGTTGCACAGGTTCAGGCCGCCAATCAGGAAGACGATGCCCAGTACCCAGATCCAGCGGGCCACTTCAGGGAACCAGAAGCCCATGTAGATACCGAAGGCGGTCACGTCGGCGATGGCGACAATGACCATCTCGAAGGCGTAGGTCCAGCCGAGGATGAAGCCGGCCATAGGGCCGAGGTAGGTCGTGGCGTAGTGCCCGAAGGAGCCGGCGACCGGGTTGTGCACGGCCATCTCGCCGAGGGCGCGCATGACCATGAACACGGCGGCGCCGCCGATCAGGTAGGCCAGCAGCACGGCGGGGCCGGCCATCTGGATGGCAGAGGCGGAACCGTAGAAAAGCCCGGTACCGATAGCGGAGCCGAGCGCCATGAAACGGATGTGCCGGGCCGATAGCCCGCGCTTGAGACCTTGAGCTTGTTGCATGTCACGTCCTAATTTTGTTTTTGTGGTCGTGAGATCGAGGGGGCTGCGTTGCAGCCCTTTCGCAGCGCAAGGCTGCTCCTACAGGGAAAGCGTTGCCGTTGTAGGAGCAGCCTTGTGCTGCGAATGGGCCGCAACGCGGCCCCAAAGGCATTACAGGCTAGGCAGAACCCCAGCCGGCAACAGCCCGGTCAGACTGCCCTTGGCCAGCAGTTCGACAGCCTTCTCGATATCCGGCGCAAAGAACCGGTCGCGGTCGTAGTGCGGCACTTCGCTGCGCAGCGCCTGACGCGCCTGCTCCAGCTTGGCGGAGGTCTTCAGCCCTTTGCGCAGGTCCAGGCCCTGGCAAGCGCCCAGCCATTCGATGGCCAGCACGCCACGGGTGTTCTCGGCCATTTCCCACAGGCGCTTGCCCGCCGCCGGGGCCATCGATACGTGGTCTTCCTGGTTGGCCGAGGTGGGCAGGCTGTCGACGCTGTGCGGGTGCGACAGCGCCTTGTTCTCGCTGGCCAGCGCAGCAGCGGTGACCTGGGCGATCATGAAGCCGGAGTTGACCCCACCGTTTTCCACCAGGAACGGCGGCAGTTGGGACATGTGTTTGTCCATCATCAGCGAAATGCGGCGCTCGCTCAGCGAGCCGATTTCGGCGATGGCCAGGGCCAGGTTGTCAGCGGCCATGGCCACCGGCTCTGCGTGGAAGTTACCGCCCGAGATCACGTCACCTTCGGCAGCGAACACCAGCGGGTTGTCGGACACGGCGTTGGCTTCGATGCCCAGCACTTCGGCAGCCTGGCGCAGCTGGGTCAGGCAAGCGCCCATGACCTGTGGCTGGCAGCGCAGCGAGTACGGGTCTTGGACCTTGTCGCAGTTCTTGTGCGATTGCGAGACTTCGCTGGTTTCACCCAGCAGGTCGCGGAAGCACGCGGCGGTGTCGATCTGGCCACGCTGGCCACGCACGGCATGTACCCGTGCATCGAACGGCGAACGCGAGCCCAGCGCCGCTTCCACGGTGAGGCCACCGCAGGCAATGGCGGCGGCATACAGGTCTTCGGCGTAGAACAGCCCGCGCAAGGCGTAGGCCGAGGACGCCTGGGTGCCGTTGAGCAGGGCCAAGCCCTCTTTGGCGGCCAGGGTCAGAGGTTCCAGGCCAGCAACGGCCAGGGCTTCGGTGGCCGACAGCCACTGGCCCTTGTAGCGCGCCTTGCCTTCCCCGAGCAGCACCAGCGACATGTGCGCCAGCGGTGCCAGGTCGCCGGAAGCACCGACCGAGCCTTTGAGCGGGATGTGTGGGTAGACTTCGGCGTTGACCAAGGCGATCAGGGCATCGATCACCTTGCGGCGGATGCCGGAGAAACCACGGCTGAGGCTGTTGATCTTGAGCACCATGATCAAGCGCACCAGGTCGTCGTCCAACGGCGCGCCGATGCCGGCGGCGTGGGACAGCACCAGCGAGCGCTGCAGGTTTTCCAGGTCATGGCTGGCAATGCGGGTCGAGGCCAGCAGGCCGAAACCGGTGTTGATGCCGTAGGCGGTGCGGTCTTCGGCAAGAATCTGTTCGACGCAGGCAACGCTGTCGTTGATCGGCTGGTCGGCGCTGGCATCCAGGCGCAGGCGCACGGGTGCGGCGTGGATCGCGCGCAGCTGGGCCAGGGTCAGGGTGCCAGGCTTGAGGGTCAGTTCGGTCACTTCGCTACTCCATTCTGTCGGGGCCCGCAGGCCCCTTCTTGTTGTTCAGTATCTCTCAAAGTGCAGCGATCAGCCCGTGATCATTGGCAGGTCGAGGCCTTGCTCTTTGGCGCAATCGACGGCGATGTCGTAGCCGGCATCGGCATGGCGCATAACGCCGGTGCCTGGGTCGTTGGTCAGCACGCGGGCGATGCGCTCGGCGGCTTCATCGGTACCGTCGCAGACGATGACCATGCCGGAGTGCTGCGAGAAGCCCATGCCTACGCCGCCGCCGTGGTGCAGCGACACCCAGGTGGCGCCGCTGGCGGTGTTGAGCAGGGCATTGAGCAACGGCCAGTCGGAGACGGCGTCGGAGCCGTCACGCATGGCTTCGGTTTCGCGGTTGGGGCTCGATACCGAACCGGAGTCCAGGTGGTCGCGGCCAATCACGATCGGCGCCGACAGCTCGCCGCTGCGCACCATTTCGTTGAACGCCAGGCCCAGCTTGGCGCGCAGGCCCAGGCCGACCCAGCAGATACGCGCTGGCAGGCCTTGGAAGCTGATGCGCTCGCGGGCCATGTCCAGCCAGCGGTGCAGGTGGGCGTCGTCGGGGATCAGTTCTTTGACCTTGGCGTCGGTCTTGTAGATGTCATCGGCTTCGCCAGACAGCGCGGCCCAGCGGAACGGGCCTACGCCGCGGCAGAACAGCGGGCGAATGTAGGCCGGTACGAAGCCTGGGAAATCAAAGGCGTTGGCCACGCCCTCTTCCTTGGCCATCTGGCGAATGTTGTTGCCGTAGTCGAAGGTCGGGATGCCCTGCTTCTGGAAATCGAGCATGGCCTGTACGTGCACAGCCATGGACTGCTTGGCAGCCTTGACCACCGCAGCCGGTTCGGTCTGCGCGCGGTCGCGGTACTGCTCCCAGGTCCAGCCGGCCGGCAGGTAGCCGTTGAGCGGGTCGTGGGCGCTGGTCTGGTCGGTGACCATGTCCGGGCGCACGCCACGCTTGACCAGCTCAGGCAGGATTTCAGCGGCGTTACCGTGCAAGGCGATAGAGATGGCCTTGCCTTCGGCGGTGTACTTGGCGATGCGCGCCAGGGCGTCGTCGAGGTCGTTGGCCTGCTCGTCGACGTAGCGGGTTTCCAGACGGAAATCGATACGGCTCTGCTGGCATTCGATGTTCAGCGAGCACGCGCCGGCCAGGGTCGCGGCCAGTGGCTGGGCGCCGCCCATGCCGCCGAGGCCTGCGGTCAGTACCCACTTGCCTTTCAGGCTGCCACCGTAGTGCTGGCGGCCGGCCTCGACGAAGGTTTCGTAGGTGCCCTGGACGATGCCCTGGCTGCCGATGTAGATCCAGCTGCCGGCGGTCATCTGGCCGTACATGGCCAGGCCCTTGGCATCCAGTTCGTTGAAGTGTTCCCAGTTAGCCCAGTGCGGTACCAGGTTGGAGTTGGCGATCAGCACGCGGGGGGCGTTGCTGTGGGTCTTGAATACGCCGACCGGCTTGCCCGACTGCACCAGCAGGGTTTCGTCGTCTTCCAGGCGGGTCAGGGTCTCGACGATCTTGTCGTAGCAGGCCCAGTTGCGGGCAGCGCGACCAATACCACCGTAGACCACCAGTTCTTTCGGGTTTTCGGCGACCTGCGGATCGAGGTTGTTCATCAGCATGCGCAGTGGCGCTTCGGTCAGCCAGCTTTTGGCGGTCAGCTTGTTGCCACGTGGGGCACGGATTTCAACGTCACGGTATTTGTTGTTGTCGGTCACGGGAAGGGTCCTCTGCGGTCGTCCGCGGGCAGGTGTGTCGTGGTCAATATACAAACACACCTTTACTTGTATGTACAAGCATGGACAACCAAAATATTTGGACCTGTTCGCTCCTGGCTTGAGTGGTGCGGTGGTGCATAGACCGAGCGCCGCCCGCGCGGCGCATCGCGAGCAACGCTCGCTCCTACGTTTGTTTCGGGCCAATTATTCCTGGGGCAAACGCGCGCGACCGCCTTGTTTGTTCGACGCGATATCGCGCCATGCGCAAAGGCGATCGCGTGCGTCTGTTACAGGTGTTACTGGCCAAAAACAAACGTAGGAGCGAGCGTTGCTCGCGATGCGCCGCGCGGGCGGCGCTCGATCTCACAGGCGCCAAAAATCTACTGGCGAGCCCTCAGCGCGCTGTCAGCTCGATCAAGCAAAAACGCCCCTGAACCTCCAGCCCCAGCAACTCATCGTTACCCTCAAGCCGCAGGCAGTCATACAACCCCAGCCGCTGCATCTCACGCCCCGCCATTGCCACTTCGACCTGGCTACTGGCCGCAAACAACAACAGCGTCGACGCCGAGCTGAACAGCCGGTGGGTACCATCGAGCCACTGCAACCGCGCCCGATACCGCTGCGGCGAATAGATCAGGTTGAAATCACGAATCGCCCCACCTAGCAGCTTGCAACTGACCTGGCTCTCGCCAGCAAACGCAAAGGCATCGAACGACAACAGCGGCCGACTGGCCTGGCCATCGACCAACAGGCGCATGCCATCGCCCTGCAGCACGGTGATGATCCGCTGGTAACCGGTGAACGACGAGAACCCGCCTGACTCTTCGATATCGGCAATCGACAGACGCCAGCCGAACCCGTCGAGGCCCTCGCCACTGTCGCGGGTGATTTCCTCGGTAAAGCCACCGCCGTTCTTCCACGGCATGCGCGGGTACCCCTGCGCACGCAACACCTGCATCTGGCTCATTTGCTGAAACGTCCTTCAAGGCGATGACGGGAACCGGGGTGGATCAACCGCGCAGCGGTGACCGGCTGGCGACCGGACCAGGTGCGGCGGCGAATCAGCAGGCATGGCTCGCCCCGCTCGATCTGCAGCAGCTGGCACTCGTGCGGCTCGGCCAGGATCGCCTCGACCACGTGTTCACCCTCGGTCAACGGCGCGACCTGGGACAAATAGGCGTAAGGCGTCTGCCGGGTGAAATCCTGCTTGAGGTAATCAGGGGCGATCGCTGCGTTGACGTAGCGGTCCTCGATTTGCACCGGGATGCCATTTTCGTAATGCACGATCAGCGAATGGAACACCCGCTGGCCTTCGCGCATGTCCAGCGCCAGTGCGCGCTCGGAGCCGGCCGCTTCTTCGGTAAGGGTGATCACCTGGCAGCTATGCTGGTGGCCACGCCCGGCAATTTCGTCGGCGATGTTGTTGACCTCGAACAGCGCCGAGCGGCTCTTGGGCTCGGCGACGAACGTGCCGACCCCTTGCATGCGCACCAGCAAACCGTCGGCCGTGAGCTCACGCAGGGCGCGGTTGATGGTCATGCGGCTGAAGCCCAATTGGCTGACCAGTTCGCTTTCCGAAGGGACCCGGTGATGAGGCGGCCAGCTGCCGTTGTCGATGTGCTGGATGATCATCTGTTTGACCCGCGCGTACAGCGGCGCCGGGCCCTCGCCCATCTGGGCAACCAGCGCGGAGACAGGAGGTGTCGGCACGGCGTTGGATCCTTGTGCGATTGAATGAGCGGTAGCTTGCCGCAGTTTACCCGGCAGGCAAACGCCTGTATATGTATATACAAGTTAACAATAACAGGATTTCACCGATGTCCGCCTACTTCGCCGAACGTGCCCTGCTGCCCAATGGGTGGGCCAGCAATGTCCGAATCGAGGTCGCCAGTGATGGCAACGTGGCCCGTATCGAGCCCGATGCTTCGGCCGAAGGCGCCGAACGGCTGGCCGGCCCGCTGCTGCCGGGCATGCCCAACCTGCATTCCCATGCGTTTCAACGTGCCATGGCAGGGCTGGCGGAAGTGGCGGGCAACCCCAACGACAGCTTCTGGACCTGGCGTGACCTGATGTACCGCCTGGTGGGCCAGATCACCCCGGAGCAACTGCAGGTCATCGCCCGCCAGCTGTATATCGAGATGCTCAAGGCCGGCTACACCTCGGTGGCCGAATTCCATTACGTGCACCACGACCAGGCTGGCAAGGCCTACGCGGACCCTGCCGAACTGTCCCGGCGCATCAGCGCGGCGGCAGCCAGCAGCGGCATTGGCCTGACCCTGCTGCCGGTGCTCTACAGCCACGCCGGTTTCGGCGGCCAGGCTCCGAACGAAGGGCAACGGCGGTTCATCAACTCCACCGAGCAGTACCTGCGCCTGCAGGCACAACTCGCCCCGCTGCTGGCCGCGCAGCCCGCACAGCAACTGGGCCTGTGCTTCCACTCGCTACGGGCGGTCACGCCAGGGCAGATCGCCCATGTGCTGGAGGCTGGCAGCCCGCACAGTCCGGTGCATATCCACATTGCCGAACAACAGAAGGAAGTCGACGACTGCCTGGCCTGGAGCGGCCGCCGCCCGCTGCAGTGGCTGTACGAACATGTCGACGTGAACGCGCGCTGGTGCCTGGTGCATGCCACCCATGCCGAAGCCGATGAAGTTACCGCCATGGCCCGCAGTGGCGCCGTGGCAGGCCTGTGCCTGACCACCGAGGCCAACCTGGGCGACGGTCTCTTCCCGGCGGTGGATTACCTGGCACAAGGTGGGCGCATGGGCATTGGCTCGGACAGCCATGTGTCGCTCAGCGTGGTGGAGGAGCTGCGGTGGCTGGAGTATGGCCAGCGGCTACGCGATCAACGGCGCAACCGGTTGTACCGCAGCGACCAACCGATGGTCGGCCGCACGCTGTATGACGCGGCATTGAGCGGTGGCGCCCAGGCGCTTGGGCAAGCGGTCGGCGAGTTGGCAGTGGGCAAGCGAGCCGACTGGCTGGTGCTCGACGGGCAGGACCCGTACATCGCTACGGCAAAGGACGATGCGATTCTCAACCGCTGGCTGTTCGCGGGCGGCGATCGCCAGGTGCGCGATGTGATGGTCAACGGGCAATGGGTGGTACGCCAGGGGCGCCATGCGCAGGAAGAGGAAAGCGCGCGGGCGTTCGTCGAGGTTCTGCGTCAACTGCTGAATTGAGGGTAGGCGCAGCCTTGTGCTGCGCCTACCCACACAGCGTGAATGGCATCAATGAGACTTGACGATCTGCTGGTCAGCCGTGCGCCAGATCAGCCGGCTGGTGTCATACCCCTGCTGCCGTGCCTTGGCCAGCAAGCTTTCGCGCTGCCAGGCTGGCAGGCTCGGTGTACGGGACAGGATCCACAGGTATTTGCGGTCCGGGCTGCCGACGATCGCCGTGTGGTAGCGGTCGTCCACGTACAGAATCCAGTACTCGCCTCTCGCCACACCCGGCACCAGGCGCGTGAACCAGTTATCGAACTCGACCCACAGCTTGTCGGTATGCCCCGGCTCCTGGATGTTGGCATGCCCCTCGGCGCGCAGCCATTCGTCACCGATCGTGCGGCAGCGATTGAGCACGCCAAACGTGCCGTCCTGCTTCAGGTTGTAATGCGCCTCGGACTGCTCGCAGCCCTCCTGGTAACGCATCGGCAGGCGCGCCAGCTCGTACCATTTGCCCTGGTAACGCTTGAGGTCGACATTGCCAGCGGTTTTCGGCGCCAGCGGGTCATGCGCAGACGTGGCGCAGCCGCCCAGCAGCATCACCAGGCACAACCCCAGCAGCATGTGGACACGCCTCATTTGAGGCCCTGCCCTGAATACATCAGTACTTTGTCGGCCGCGTATTGCACGCTGATAAAGCTCTTCTCATCCCCCCAGGTACAGCTGCTCATGCCCAGTGCGCCAGAGCACTCGGTGGGCGTGCCGAGCAGTTGCTCGACCTCGGCCTTGTTCATACCGGCCTTGAGCTTGGAATAGTTTTCCTGGTTGATCTTGCTGCACGCGGTCAGAACGACGCACAGGGACAACAGGGCGAGGGAACGCAACGACATGAAGGACACTCCTGAACAGGGGATACAGGCGAGTGGCCTGCAGTGACCTTCGACGGGAAAATCCCTCCCTGGTTCCCTGCCCTCCCCCCTTTTCACCTACACCATTGGTCGGCTGGCCAACGGCAGGCACAAAAAAACCGCGCCTGCAGATGCAGGCGCGGTTTTTGTGTCGCAGCAGGCCCAGTGGCAATCAGAACCTGGAGCCAGGCTCCAGCAAAAAGTCCATCTCTTCACTGGTGCTCGGCCGCTCCAGCATCAGGTTGCGGTGCGGGAAACGCCCGAACCGGGCAATCACCCGCTGGTGCTGCTCGGCGTAGTCGAGGAACCCCTCGAACAACCGGCGATTGGCCTCCGGTTGCTCGTCCAGCAGCACCTGGTAACGCTCGACGCACAGGTTTTGCCAGTCCAGCACCTCGGCATGCTCCAGCACCAACAGCACGAACACCCGCTGGATCGGCAGCAGCTGGTAATCCCAGGCTTTTTGCAGGCCCTGCATGGCAACCACCTGGGCACGCCGGTCGCCTTCGAAGGCGCGCGGCGTGTCGCGGTAGATCATGCGTGGCAGCTGGTCCAGCAGGATCAGCAGGCCGAGCCAGCCTTGCGGGCTCTGCTGCCACTCATCGAGCCCGCCCGCCAGGGCGTGCTCGACCAAGTCGCCAAACAGCGCCTGGGCCTCGGCATCGTGATGCTTGCCGAACCACAGCGTGCTCTTCTCGTCAGCCACGGCCTGGGGACTGGTGCCCCAACCGAACCACCACTCCAGCAACGGCTGCCAAGGTGCGAGCATGACTTACTCCTTGTGATACGCGGTGACGCGCTCGACCTCTTCCTTCGAGCCGAGGATGACCGACACGCGCTGGTGCAGGCTCTCTGGCTTGATGTCGAGGATACGATCGTAACCATTGGTGGATGCGCCGCCCGCCTGCTCGATGATGAACGACATCGGGTTGGCTTCGTACATCAGGCGCAGCTTGCCCGGCTTGCTCGGGTCGCGAGCGTCACGCGGGTACATGAACAGACCGCCACGGGTCAGGATGCGGTGCACGTCGGCGACCATCGAGGCGATCCAACGCATGTTGTAGTTCTTTTTCAGCGGACCGGTTTCACCGGCCAGCAGTTCGTCCACGTAACGCTGTACCGGGGCTTCCCAGTGGCGCTGGTTGGACATGTTGATGGCGAATTCGGCGGTGGTGGCCGGTACCTGGATGTTTTCGTGGGTCAGGACGAAGCTGCCCAGTTCGCGGTCCAGGGTAAAGCCTTTGACGCCATTGCCCAGGGTCAGGATCAGCATGGTCTGCGGGCCGTAGATGGCATAACCGGCAGCAACCTGCTCGGTGCCTGGCTGCAGGAACGCTTCTTCGTTGAGGCTTTCGTTCTGGCTCAGGTACTGATTAGGGCAACGCAGTACCGAGAAGATGGTGCCGACCGAAACGTTGACGTCGATGTTCGACGAGCCGTCCAGCGGGTCGAAGACCAGCAGGTAGGCGCCTTTGGGGTATTTGCCCGGGATCTGGTAGGCGTTGTCCATTTCTTCGGACGCCATGCCGGCCAGGTGGCCGCCCCACTCGTTGGCCTCCAGCAGGATGTCGTTGGAGATAACGTCCAGCTTCTTCTGTACTTCGCCTTGCACGTTTTCGGTGCCCATGCTGCCCAGTACGCCGCCCAGGGCGCCTTTGGACACGTGGTGGCTGATCTCTTTGCACGCGCGCGCCACCACTTCGATCAGGAAGCGCAGATCGGCAGGGGTATTGTTGCTGCGGGTCTGCTCAATCAGATAGCGACTCAGGGTAACGCGGGACATGTATGGCTCCGAAATGGAAAGGGGGAGAAAAACCCCCGCAGTTTACAGGGAGAGTGCGATGCTAGCGAGTGATGAGACTCGCCTGGGCTGTCTGACGGCACAATAGGTCGGTAGTTCAGCCTTTGCCAGGCCGGCTGTCGACTGGGGCCGCTGTGCGCCTCATTCGCGGGCAAGCCCGCCCCCACAGGATCCCCGCTGCCTTCAAGGCTGCGCAAAACCTGTGGGAGCGGGCTTGCCCGCGAATGGGCTGCGCAGCAGCCCCGAATCGTCAATCCAGTGCCTTCCAGATCTCCCCCGCATACTCCCGAATGGTCCGGTCCGACGAGAACCAGCCCATCTTTGCCGTGTTCAGCACCGCCATCCGCCACCATTCCTGCGGCGTATGCCACAGCTCCTCGACCCGCCGCTGAGCATCCCAGTAGGCATCGAAATCGGCGCACACCAAGAAGCGGTCATACGCCACCAGCCCATCGATCAACCCGGTATAGCGCGAGGGATCATCCGGCGAGAACACCCCGCTGCGAATCGATTGAAGCACGTCGTTCAAGCGGCTCGACTCGGCAATCGCCACACTGGCGCCAAAGTCTCCCGCTCGCCGACGCGCCTCAACCTGCTGCGCCGTCAGGCCAAAGATGAACATGTTGTCGGCCCCCACGTGCTCGCACATCTCGACGTTGGCGCCGTCCAGTGTGCCAATGGTCAGCGCGCCATTGAGGCCGAACTTCATATTGCTGGTACCCGATGCTTCATAGCCGGCCGTGGAGATCTGCTCGGAAAGGTCCGCCGCCGGGATGATGCTTTCGGCCAGGCTGACGTTGTAGTTGGGCAGGAACACCACCTTGAGCAGGCCGCGCACGGTCGGGTCGTTGTTCACCACCCGAGCGATGTCGTTGGCCAGTTTGATGATCAGCTTGGCCTGGTGATAGCTGGCCGCAGCCTTGCCGGCGAAAATCTTCACCCTCGGCACCCAGTTGGTGCCCGGGTCGTTGCGTATGGCCTGGTACAAGGCCACGGTGTGCAACAGGTTGAGCAGTTGGCGCTTGTATTCGTGGATGCGCTTGACCTGCACATCGAACAACGCCTCCGGGTTGACCGTCACGCCGATACGGTCCTGGATGATGCTGGCCAGGGCGCGCTTACTGTGCAGGCGCTGGGCGGCGAATTGCTTGCGGAAGCTGCTCTTGTCGGCAAACGGCACCAGGTTGGCGAGCAACCCTTCCGGGTCATCCTTGAGCTCCGGGCCCAGCGCCTCAACCAGCATTTCGGTCAACTGCGGGTTAGACTGGTACAGCCAGCGCCGGAACGTGATGCCGTTGGTCTTGTTGTTGATCCGCTGCGGGTAGAGCTTGTGCAGCTCGGCGAACACCGTGCTCTTCATCAACTTACTGTGCAGTGCCGACACGCCGTTGACGCTGTGCGACCCCAGAAACGCCAGGTTGCCCATGCGGACCCGGCGGCCGTTTTCTTCCTCGATCAACGACACCGCCCGCAGCACGTCGAAGTCATGCAGGCCTTTCGCGCGCAGGGCGTCGATATGGTAGGCGTTGATCAAGTAGATGATCTGCATGTGCCGCGGCAGCATGCGCTCCATCAGCGCCACCGGCCAGGTTTCCAATGCCTCGGGCAGCAGGGTGTGGTTGGTGTAGGCCAGGGTGCCGACGGTCAGCTCCCAGGCCTTTTCCCACGGGATTTCATGCTGGTCGACCAGCAGGCGCATCAACTCGGCCACGGCAATCGACGGGTGCGTGTCGTTGAGCTGGATGGCCGCCGCATCGGGCAGGTTGAGTAAGTCCTTGTGCATGTTCAGGTGGCGCCGCAGCAGGTCCTGCAGCGAGGCCGAAACGAAGAAGTATTCTTGGCGCAGGCGCAGTTCCTGGCCGGCTTCGGTGCTGTCGGCCGGGTAGAGAACGCGTGAGATGCTTTCGGCACGGGCCACTTCGGCGACCGCGCCCAGGTGGTCACCGGCGTTGAAGCGCTCCAGGTGCAGCTCTTCCAGCGCCCGGGCACGCCACAGGCGCAAGGTGTTGACGCTGGCGCCACGCCAGCCGACCACCGGCGTGTCATAGGCCACCGCGCGCACCGTCTCGCCAGGCCACCAGACTTGCCGTTGCTGGCCGTGGGTGTCTTGCACCGTTTCGACGCTGCCGCCGAAACTGATCGGGTAGATCACCTCGGCGCGCTCGAACTCCCAGGGGTTGCCAAAGTCCAGCCAGTTTTCGGTCTGCTCCTGCTGCCAGCCATCGACCACCGCCTGGCGAAACAGGCCGTGCTCGTAGCGGATGCCGTAGCCGTGGGCGGCGATACCCAGGGTCGACATGCTTTCCATGAAACAAGCGGCGAGCCGCCCCAGGCCACCGTTGCCCAGCGCCGCATCCGGCTCGAGCAGGCGGATACGCTCCAGGTCGACATTCAGGCCATCAAGGGCTTCACGGGCGATGTCCAGCAAGCCCAGGTTGCTCAGGCTGTCGTACAGCAGCCGCCCGATGAGAAACTCCAGAGAAAGGTAATACACCCGCTTTTGACTGCGCCGGTAGGCCTGACGGGTGTGGTCCATCCAGTGATCGACCATGTGATCACGCGCGGCCAGGGCAATGGCTTCGAACCAGTCATGGTCGAAGGCATGCTCGGGGTCCTTGCCGACCGCGTAGGTCAGCTTATCCAGTACAGCGGCGCGAAAATCGGCCACCTCGGCGTCACGTGCTTTGGGTTCCTGGGACATGCGGCATCCTCGGGCAAGTTGACGAATACGGAGGGAGAGTGAAGAGACTAGACCCTTCGACAGGGACTTACCGTTCCTGTTCGCAGTTTTCATGCCTGAACACTGAATCAACACCGTGAATCGGGCAAAAGGTTGTTCACAAATTGAACAACTCCGGTATCATCGCGCGCCCCAAGCCCGTGATTCACCCCCATAACGATGAAAACGACCCTGATCGCCGCCGCCGAAGTCGACCGCCTGGAGACTTGGCAGCGCTATGCCAGCCACATGTGCGGTGGCTGCCACTCGACCTGTTGCACCCTGCCGGTGGAGGTGAAGATCAAGGATCTGATCCGCATTGGCGTGGTAGACGAGTTCGAAAAAGACGAACCGCCCAAAAACGTGGCCAAACGCCTGCAGAAGGAAGGCATCATCGAACGCTTCAACCAGAAGTCAGGCATTTTCACCCTGACCCGGATGAGCAACGATGACTGCATGTACCTGGATCGTAAGAGCCGGCTGTGCACCATTTATGACAAGCGCCCGGACACCTGCCGCAACCACCCCAAGGTTGGGCCGCGGCCGGGGTACTGCGCCTATAAGCCTAAAGTGGTTGGGCGTTGACGATCCATCAGAGACCCAATAGACTTTCAACCGTCTTGATGTACACGGAGCTTCCCTCGGGAAGTGTCTAGACGCCGCCACCTGGTTCCGGCCGTGCCGGTTGATGGGATAAGTCCCTAAGGGCATCCGCGATACGACCCCCTTAATTGGGGGTTTCGTATTTCTGCAGCCAGCTAAAGCTGCACTGGCCGTCGAATCGGCTCATTTCTCAGCTTCTTCATGATCAACAGCCAGCCCTTTATCTTTTCATGCCGTTTCAGGCGAAGCGGACGATGAGAGGGATGATCAACGTCTCGCACGTAGGCACTTTCAACATATACCTTCAGGCTCCGGGCTGATTCACGACGCAGACTGAAATAGACCTCATAGCGGCTTCCTTCTGGATAGCCAAATTGATGCCCTTCCATGGTCAGCCAGTTGCTATGCCCCGTAAACAGACACTGCCTATCCGCCAGTGATGCCATGATGGTCGGCAGTTGGACGGACAGCCTGTATCGCCCAGCGCAAAACGCCCGGCATATCCCCCTGTGATCTATCAGCAAATGCTCGAGGCCTAGAGCCTCGAAATTCAATTCAGCACCTTGCTTCGGCCCGTAACTGACACAGTGGCTTGAATACTCTATTACCAGCGTCACTTCTTGCGGTTCCTGAGTGGAATGCGCTGGGATAACTACTTGATGCAAGCCGGGACGCAAGTGGAACAAGCTCCAGGACACTCCCGCAACATCAATATGGCCACGCGCCAAATGCTCCTTCCACCCCCTGCCCTTCATCTTCGGCTCCCTGATTTTTACAAGCAGGCAGCGTACTGGGGCTGTGGTGCATTGCCAAAAACTGCTTAGTTAGCAATTACTTCCGTTGCAACATGGGGCAATAAACGCTCAAACAAAAACGCCCCCGGCCTTTCGACCGGGGGCGTTTTCATTCAGCCACAGCTAAATCAGCTGTTCTTGGCTTTCTTGGCAGCGCGGGTACGCTCGCTTTCGTCCAGGATCTTCTTGCGAAGACGGATGGACTTCGGCGTGACTTCGCACAGCTCGTCTTCCTGGATGTATTCCAGAGCCTGTTCCAGGGTGAAGCGAACAGGCGGAACCAGGGCGATGACTTCGTCTTTACCCGAAGCACGCATGTTGTCGAGCTTCTTGCCCTTGGTAGGGTTGACGCCCAGGTCGTTGTCGCGGCTGTTCTGGCCGATGATCTGACCGTTGTAGATCTCTTGACCGTGCTCGACAAACAGCTTGCCACGCGCCTGGAGGGTTTCCAGCGAGTAGGTCAGCGCCTTGCCGGTTTCGACCGAAACCAGTACGCCGTTCTGACGGCCGGACATGTGGCCGGACTTCACGGTGTCGTAGCGATCGAAGATCGAGGTCAGGATGCCTGCACCGTTGGTCAGGGTCAGGAACTGGTTACGGAAACCGATCAGACCACGCGCCGGGATGTTGTATTCCAGGCGTACACGGCCCTTGCCATCCGGAACCATGTTGGTCAGGTCGCCTTTACGCAGACCCATCTCTTCCATGACCTTGCCCTGGGCTTCTTCAGGGATGTCGATGGTGACGTTTTCGAACGGTTCCTGCTTCACGCCGTCCACTTCGCGGATGATCACTTCTGGGCGGCCCAGGGCCAGCTCGAAGCCTTCGCGACGCATGGTTTCGATCAGTACCGAGAGGTGCAGCTCACCACGGCCCGAGACCTTGAACTTGTCTGGGGAGTCGGTTTCTTCAACGCGCAGGGCAACGTTGTACAGCAGCTCTTTGTCCAGACGGTCCTTGATGTTACGGCTGGTGACGAACTTGCCTTCCTTGCCGCAGAACGGCGAGTCGTTGACCTGGAAGGTCATCGAAACGGTAGGCTCGTCAACGGTCAGCGGCTTCATCGCCTCAACGGCAGTCGGGTCGCACAGGGTGTCGGAGATGAACAGCTCGTCGAAACCGCTGATGCAGACGATGTCGCCAGCTTGGGCTTCTTCGACATCGACGCGGTGCAGGCCGTGGTGGCCCATCAGCTTGAGGATACGGCCGTTACGCTTCTTGCCGTCAGCGTCGATGGCAACAACCGGGGTGTTCGGCTTGATGCGACCACGGGCAATACGGCCAACACCGATAACACCCAGGAAGCTGTTGTAGTCCAGAGCGGAGATCTGCATCTGGAACGGGCCGTCACGGTCAACAGCTGGCGCTGGAACGTGGTCGATGACAGCCTGGTACAGGGCAGTCATGTCTTCGCCCATTTCGGTGTGGTCCAGACCGGCGATGCCGTTCAGGGCCGAGGCGTAGACGACTTTGAAGTCCAGCTGTTCGTCGGTGGCACCGAGGTTGTCGAACAGGTCGAAGATCTGGTCCAGAACCCAGTCAGGACGCGCGCCCGGGCGGTCAACCTTGTTGATGACAACGATTGGCTTCAGGCCAGCTTCGAAGGCCTTTTTGGTCACGAAGCGGGTTTGCGGCATCGGGCCGTCTTGAGCGTCGACCAGCAGCAGCACGGAGTCGACCATCGACATTACACGCTCAACCTCGCCACCGAAGTCGGCGTGGCCGGGGGTGTCGACGATGTTGATGTGGTAGCCGTTCCAGTTGATGGCGGTGTTTTTCGCCAGAATGGTAATACCGCGCTCTTTTTCCTGGTCGTTGGAGTCCATGACGCGCTCGTCGTTGAGCTCGTTACGCTCCAGAGTGCCGGACTGACGCAGGAGTTTGTCGACCAACGTGGTTTTACCATGGTCAACGTGGGCGATGATGGCGATGTTACGCAGATTTTCGATCACAAGTGTATCTCGATCAGAGGATTCGGTTGCCGCCTAGTCTAGGCGACCAATATGTAAGGTATAAGGCTCAGCAGGCCCGGTGGTCGGGAGGGCGATGGCGGATGCTGCCGCCATACAGCCCTGGCGTCTTATGCCGGACGATAAACACGCACATTGGCATGTCCCTCACTGAGCAGGTGGTGTGCGTGCAGTCGGCTCATCACACCCTTGTCGCAATACAGCAGGTACTGGCGTGTTTCATCCAGCTGCTTGAAGCGACTATTAATTGCATAAAATGGCATCACCTGGACTTCGATGCCCTCGATCACCAGGGGTTCGTCTTCCTGGGCATCGGGGTGACGGATGTCGATGACGATCTGGCCAGGCAGCGCTTCGCGCACTTCTTCCACCTCGACGTCCTTGCCCAACTCGTCGATCACGTGGTCGATCGAGATGAACTTGGCGCGTTCGAGGGCGCGCTCCAGCACGGCCATGTCGAATTGCTTCTCTTCATGCTCCATGCGGTGACGCTTGGCGTGGGTGGTCGGGTTTACCGAGATTACGCCGCAGTATTCAGGCATGTGCTTGGCGAAGTCGGCGGTGCCGATTTCGGTGGCCTGGTCGATGATGTCCTGCTTGTGGCTGGCCAGCAGCGGGCGCAGCACCAGCTTGTCGGTCGCCGAGTCGATGATCGACAGGTTCGGCAGGGTCTGGCTGGAGACCTGGGAAATTGCCTCGCCGGTGACCAGCGCGTCGATCTGCAGGCGGTCGGCCATATGGGCGGCGCCGCGCAACATCATGCGCTTGAGGGTCACGCCCATGTAGCTGTTGTCGACCTTGTTGAGGATCTCGCCGACCACTTCTTCGAACGGCACGCTGATGAACAGCACGCGCTGGCTGCTGCCGTACTTTTTCCACAGGTAGTGGGCAACTTCCATCACCCCCAGTTCGTGGGCACGCCCGCCGAGGTTGAAGAAGCAGAAGTGGGTCATCAGGCCACGGCGCATCATCTGGTAGGCCGCCACGGTGGAGTCGAAGCCACCGGACATCAGTACCAGGGTTTGCTCCAGGGCGCCCAGCGGATAGCCGCCGATGCCTTGGTGCTGGTTGTGGATCACGTACAGGCGCTGGTTGCGAATTTCGATGCGCACCAGCACTTCCGGGTTCTTCAGCTCGATGCCGGCGGCGCCGCACTGCTGACGCAGTTGGCTGCCGACGTAGCGGTCGACGTCCATCGACGTGAAGTCGTGGTGGCCGCCGCGCTTGCAGCGCACGGCGAAATGCTTGCCCGCCAGCAGGTGACCGAAGTGCTGCTTGCACTTCTCGACGATGTCGTCAAAGTCGCCGAGCGGGTATTCCTCGACCTGCAGGAAGTGGGTGATACCCGGCGTGCAGGTGAGGCGCTCGATCATCTCGCGCTGGACCTTCTCGTCTTCGACGCGGGTGACCACTTCGAGATTGTCCCAGACACCATCGACCGCGAGCTCAGGATCCAGATCCTTGAGCACGTTGCGGATGTTCTTGCCGAGCTGACGGATGAAGCGCTTGCGCACCGGCCGGCTCTTGATGGTGATTTCTGGGAAGACTTTGACGATAAGTTTCATTGGTTAACAGCGCGCGCAGGGCCTGCCGAAAATGAGGGGCGCGAATTATATCGGAAATTGCTCAGGATTTGACCAACTTTTGATCAGAAGCTTTGAGATAAATGCAAGGCCGGGGTTTTGGGGTGCCTGTTCCGGCCCTTTCGCGGGCAAGCCCGCTCCCACAGTGACCGCGCAAGCTTCAAAGATCACAGCCTACCTGTGGGAGCGGGCTTGCCCGCGAAGAGGCCCTCGAAACAGGCACGCAACACATTCAATGCACCTTATTGGTGCAAGCACAGCAAAAATCGCATCTTAACAGTGCAATCCTCCCTGCCAACCCAGCGCCAGATGCCCGCAAACGCCCTCTTTTATCCCGCCCTCGCCATTTTCGGGCACTGGCATGCAATTTGCTCCCTTGTGAGGCAGGTAAGCTTGGCCGACTATCCGCGCCCGGCAACACCCTTTTTCCAGGGCAGCGGCCCACCGCGCTCTAGACCATCCGGAGGACAACATGTCGAAGTCGGTTCAACTCATCAAAGATCATGACGTCAAGTGGATTGATCTGCGTTTCACGGACACCAAAGGCATTCAGCACCACGTGACCATGCCGGCGCGTGATGGCCTGGACGAAGATTTCTTCGAAGTCGGCAAGATGTTCGACGGTTCCTCCATCGCTGGCTGGAAAGGCATCGAAGCCTCCGACATGATCCTGATGCCGGTCGATGACACCGCCGTGCTGGACCCGTTCACCGAAGAGCCGACCCTGATCATCACCTGCGACATCGTCGACCCGTCGAGCATGCAGGGCTACGATCGCGACCCACGCGGCATCGCCAAGCGCGCCGAAGAGTACCTGAAGAGCACCGGCATCGGTGACACCGTATTCGCCGGCCCAGAGCCTGAGTTCTTCATCTTCGACGAAGTGAAGTTCCAGTCGGACATCTCCGGCTCGATGTTCAAGATCTTCTCCGAGCAAGGCTCGTGGATGACTGGCGCTGACGTGGAAGGCGGCAACAAAGGCCACCGTCCTGGCGTCAAAGGCGGCTACTTCCCAGTTCCGCCGTTCGACCACGACCACGAAATCCGTACTGCCATGTGCAACGCACTGGAAGAAATGGGTCAGACCGTTGAAGTTCACCACCACGAAGTGGCGACTGCCGGCCAGAACGAAATCGGCGTCAAGTTCAACACCCTGGTGAAGAAGGCTGACGAAGTACAGGCCCTGAAGTACGTCGTGCACAACGTTGCCGACGCCTACGGCCGTACCGCCACCTTCATGCCGAAGCCACTGTACGGCGACAACGGCTCGGGCATGCACGTGCACATGTCGATCTGGAAAGACGGCAAGAACACCTTCTCGGGTGAAGGCTATGCCGGCCTGTCCGACACCGCCCTGTACTTCATCGGCGGTATCATCAAGCACGGTAAGGCCCTGAACGGCTTCACCAACCCGTCGACCAACTCCTACAAGCGTCTGGTCCCAGGCTTCGAAGCCCCGGTGATGCTGGCCTACTCGGCGCGCAACCGTTCCGCCTCGATCCGTATTCCGTACGTCGGCAGCCCGAAAGCCCGCCGTATCGAAGCGCGCTTCCCGGACCCATCGGCCAACCCGTACCTGGCCTTCGCGGCCCTGCTGATGGCTGGCCTGGACGGCATCCAGAACAAGATCCACCCAGGCGATGCTGCCGACAAGAACCTGTACGACCTGCCGCCTGAAGAGGCGAAAGACATCCCGCAGGTCTGCGGCAGCCTGAAAGAGGCCCTGGAAGAGCTGGATAAAGGCCGTGCGTTCCTGACCAAGGGCGGCGTGTTCTCCGACGACTTCATCGATGCCTTCATCGAGCTGAAGAGCGAAGAAGAGATCAAAGTCCGTACCTTCGTGCACCCGCTGGAATACGAGCTGTACTACAGCTGCTGATCTGATCGGCGCCTGGCGCCGATGACGTGATCAAGACGGCCTCCTTCGGGAGGCCGTTTTTGTTTCTGCCCACGCAGAACCCTCGCCACTCCCGCTATGCTCTATCTTGGTGCACAACTGCCAGCCGTGCCCCTATTTGCTCCCCAATCTGGGTCAAGTGAAACGTTTCATCCAGAGTTTCTGATCCGAAACTGCGCAGATACAGGCCTTTATGGGCAAATCTCGCTTCTTTTCGGAGCTTTGGTTTGTTTCTTGCATTTTCCTGGTATCAGCGGATCCACAGCGCGCCCAGCTCTGGCCACCTAGTGCCAGGCAAGCGCCAAAAGAGGTCAACGACGCCTTATGACCATCAGCGATGCACAGCACCGTCTGCTTCTGGACAACCTGACCACCGCCACGCTCCTGCTGAACGCCGAGCTGCGCCTGGAATACATGAACCCGGCGGCAGAAATGCTGTTGGCCGTCAGTGGCCAGCGCAGCCATGGGCAGTTCATCAGCGAGCTGTTCACCGAGTCGACCGAAGCGCTCAGCTCGCTGCGCCAGGCGGTGGAGCAGGCGCACCCGTTCACCAAGCGCGAGGCGCAGCTGACCTCGCTGACCGGGCAGACCATCACCGTCGACTACGCTGTCACGCCGATTCTGCACCAGGGCCAGACCCTGCTGCTGCTCGAGGTACACCCGCGCGATCGGCTGCTGCGCATCACCAAGGAAGAAGCCCAGCTGAGCAAGCAGGAAACCACCAAGATGCTGGTGCGTGGCCTGGCCCACGAGATCAAGAACCCGCTCGGAGGCATCCGCGGCGCGGCGCAGCTGTTGGCCCGCGAACTGCCTGAAGAGGGCCTGCGCGACTACACCAACGTGATCATCGAAGAGGCCGACCGCCTGCGCAACCTGGTCGACCGCATGCTGGGCTCGAACAAACTGCCCTCGCTGGCCATGACCAATATCCACGAAGTGCTGGAACGGGTCTGCAGCCTGGTGGACGCCGAAAGCCAGGGCTGCATCACGTTGGTGCGCGACTACGACCCAAGCCTGCCGGATGTGCTGATCGACCGTGAGCAGATGATCCAGGCGGTGCTGAACATCGTGCGCAACGCCATGCAGGCGATCAGCTCGCAGAACGAACTGCGCCTGGGCCGCATCACCCTGCGCAGCCGTGCGCTGCGCCAGTTCACCATTGGCCATGTGCGCCACCGGCTGGTGGCACGCGTCGAGATCATCGACAACGGCCCGGGCATCCCGTCGGAACTGCAAGACACCCTTTTCTATCCCATGGTCAGCGGGCGCCCAGACGGTACCGGGCTGGGCCTGGCCATCACCCAGAACATCATCAGCCAGCACCAGGGCCTGATCGAGTGTGAAAGCCACGCGGGCCATACCGCCTTCTCGATTTACCTGCCTCTGGAACAAGGAGCCACCGCCTCATGAGCCGAAGTGAAACCGTATGGATCGTCGACGATGATCGCTCCATCCGCTGGGTCCTGGAAAAAGCCCTGCAACAGGAAGGCATGACCACCCAGAGCTTCGACAGCGCTGATGGCGTGATGGGCCGCCTGGCCCGCCAGCAACCGGATGTAATCATTTCCGACATCCGCATGCCGGGTACCAGCGGCCTTGACCTGCTGGCCCAGATCCGCGAACAACACCCGCGTCTGCCGGTCATCATCATGACCGCTCACTCCGACCTCGACAGTGCCGTGGCGTCTTACCAGGGCGGCGCCTTCGAGTACCTGCCCAAGCCGTTCGACGTGGACGAGGCGGTGTCGCTGGTCAAGCGCGCCAACCAGCATGCCCAGGAGCAGCAAGGCCTCGATGTGCCACAAGCCTTGGCCCGTACGCCAGAGATCATCGGCGAAGCGCCGGCGATGCAGGAGGTGTTCCGCGCCATCGGTCGCCTGAGCCACTCCAACATCACGGTACTGATCAACGGTGAGTCCGGCACCGGCAAAGAGCTGGTGGCGCATGCGTTGCACCGCCACAGCCCGCGTGCGGCGTCACCGTTCATTGCCCTGAACATGGCAGCCATCCCCAAGGACCTGATGGAGTCCGAGCTGTTCGGCCACGAGAAAGGCGCCTTTACCGGTGCGGCCAACCTGCGCCGCGGCCGCTTCGAGCAGGCCGATGGCGGTACGTTGTTCCTCGACGAGATCGGCGACATGCCCGCCGACACCCAAACCCGCCTGCTGCGGGTGCTGGCCGATGGCGAGTTCTACCGGGTGGGTGGCCACGTGCCGGTCAAGGTGGATGTGCGCATCATTGCCGCCACCCACCAGAACCTGGAGTCGTTGGTGCAGGCTGGCAAGTTCCGCGAGGACTTGTTCCACCGGCTCAATGTGATCCGCATCCACATTCCGCGCCTGGCCGACCGCCGCGAAGATATCCCTGCGCTCGCCCGCCACTTCCTCGCCCGCGCCGCGCAGGAGCTGGCGGTGGAGCCAAAACTGCTGAAGCCGGAAACCGAAGAGTTCATCCGCAACCTGCCGTGGCCGGGCAACGTGCGGCA
This sequence comes from Pseudomonas sp. NGC7, assembly GCF_047159675.1. Taxonomy (NCBI): domain Bacteria; kingdom Pseudomonadati; phylum Pseudomonadota; class Gammaproteobacteria; order Pseudomonadales; family Pseudomonadaceae; genus Pseudomonas; species Pseudomonas sp. NGC7. The sequence goes on from NZ_BAAFZY010000001.1 coordinate 5,828,425, forward strand.
GATGGAAAACACCTGCCGCTGGATCACCGTGATGGCGTCCAGCCGTGAAGTGCTGATCGGTGACTTGCCTCCCGAGTTGCTCAACCTGCCGCAGGACGCCGCCCCCGTGACCAACTGGGAACAGGCGCTGCGCCAGTGGGCGGACCAGGCGCTGGCCCGTGGTCAATCGAACCTGCTCGACAGTGCGGTGCCCAGTTTCGAACGGATCATGATCGAGACCGCCCTCAAGCACACGGCCGGGCGGCGTCGGGATGCGGCGTTGTTACTGGGCTGGGGGCGCAATACCTTGACGCGCAAGATCAAGGAGCTGGGGATGAATGTCGCCGGCGGCGATGAGGATGACAGCGAAGACCATTGAGGCACACACAGGTCATTGAATACTGGGGCTGCTTTGCAGCCCTTTCGCGGCACAAGGCCGCTCCTACAGGTCCGCGCTTACCTTGAATCCAGCGCGGGCCTGTAGGAGCGGCCTTGTGCCGCGAAAGGGCCGCAAAGCGGCCCCAATCATTTCAGCCGCATGCACCGATCCTGTGCCCTCTGCACCGCACGAAGGCACAAAAACCCTCAAAACCTGGCAAGAAAGCCCTGAAAGCCAATGTTTCCGGGTTTTGCAAAACTGGCACGCCCCCTGCAATAAGTCCTGTATCTCCAGTTTCGGGGTCCTCGGTACAGGCAGGCCGGGAAAACCCCTCTTTTATTTGCAATAGCGCAAGTTTTGGGGACCCTGGTACAGGCAGGCCGGGACATCCCCTCTTTTATTCGTGCAGCCTCACCTGCACACGCCAACGCCCAGCGTCCTCTGCACCGGCCCACTCGCCGTGCAGAGGGCGCGCGGCCACCACCGTCAGCAACAGCCCTTCCTCGCTTTTCTGCACACGCCAGCCCACCGGTTTACCCTGCAGGCTCAATTGCCCCCGCTGGGCCTTGCCCTGGGCCTCGAACAGCAGGGCAACCGTGCCCTCGACGTTCTCGCCATGCAGCTTCGGCTCTTCGTTGAACCACAGGTCGAGCCCGTCCTGAACCACCTCGACCTGCTCCAGCACCCGCTCATCGGGGGTGGTCAGGCGACCGATCATCAAGCCCACCATCAGGCCGACAATGGCCAGCGATAGCATCACCCGTGGGAAGGCCTTCGAACGCAGGTCCGGTTCAGGGGTAGAATGCTCGTCATCTTCACGCCTGGAGCCGTGCATGTTTCACGTCATCCTTTTTCAACCAGAAATTCCGCCGAATACCGGCAACATCATTCGCCTCTGCGCCAACAGCGGTTGCCACCTGCACCTGATCGAGCCCATCAGCTTCGAACTGGATGACAAGCGCCTGCGCAGGGCGGGGCTGGACTACCACGAGTATGCCACGCTCAAGCGCCACGAGAGCCTGGCCGGATGCCTGGAAAGCCTGGGTAACCCACGGCTGTTCGCCTTCACCACCAAGGGCTCGCACCCCTTCCACGAAGTAGCTTACCAGCCGGGCGACGCCTTCCTGTTTGGCCCCGAAAGCCGCGGCTTGCCAGCCGACGTGCTGGACAGCCTGCCGGCCGAGCAGCGCTTGCGCCTGCCGATGCGGCCGGGGTGCCGCAGCCTGAACCTGTCCAATACCGTGGCGGTGACGGTGTATGAGGCCTGGCGGCAGAATGGGTTTGCCGGAAGCTGATGCATTGGCAGGAACGGCCTCTTCGCGGGGCAAGCCCGCACACAATGGTTTGGCGTACGCATTTCAATGTGAGAGCGGGCTTGCCCCGCGCAGAGGCCAGAACAGGCAATAAAAAAGCGCCCCGAGAGGCGCCTTTCTGAAACCGGCAGCTCTTACTGAACGGTCGGCGTCTCGCCCGCTTCCTGCATACGCTGCAGCTCTTGCGCGTACAGGGCGTCGAAGTTGACCGGCGACAGCATCAGCGCTGGGAACGAACCGCGGGTCACCAGGCTGTCCAGAGTCTCACGGGCGTACGGGAACAGGATGTTCGGGCAGAACGCGCCGAGGGTGTGGCTCATCGACGAAGCGTCGAGGTTGGCGATCAGGAAGATGCCGGCCTGCTGCACTTCAGCGATGAAGGCTACTTCGTCACCGTTCTTGACGGTCACCGACAGGGTCAGCACCACTTCATGGAAGTCGCCTTCCAGGGCTTTCTGCTTGGTGTTCAGGTCCAGGGCAACGCTCGGCTCCCACTGCTGGCGGAAGATCTGCGGGCTTTTCGGGGCCTCGAACGACAGGTCACGCACGTAGATGCGCTGCAGGGAGAACTGAGGGCTGTTGTCTTCGGCAGCTGCGCCGTTGGTCTGTTGGTCAGTCATGGCAGATCCTTATCCTAATGTTTTTGAATGCAGTGCAAATCAGGCCGCCAGCAGCGCGTCGAGCTTGCCGGCGCGCTCCAGGGCATAGAGGTCATCGCATCCACCGACATGGGTGCTGCCGATCCAGATCTGTGGCACCGACGTACGGCCGGCCTTCTGGCTCATTTCGGCGCGAACCTGCGGTTTGCCGTCGACCTTGATTTCCTCGAACGCAACGCCCTTGCTCTCGAGCAGGTATTTGGCGCGCATGCAGTAGGGGCAGTAGTCGCTGGAATAAACGATGACGGGCTTCATATCACTTCACCAGGGGCAGGTTATCGGCTTTCCAGCTGGAAACGCCACCGCTCAGCTTGGCGGCGTTGTAACCAGCTTTGAGCAGCTCGCGGCAAAGCGTGCCGGACTGCTGGCCCATCGCATCGACGATGATCAGGGTCTTTTCTTTGTGCTTTTCCAGCTCGGCCATACGGCTGACCAGCTTGTCCTGCGGGATGTTCACGGCACCCACGATGTGGCCCGCGGAATATTCCTTGGCAGTGCGGATGTCGATGACCAGGGCCTTGTCAGCGTTGACCAGGGCAGTCAACTGGCCATTGCTCAGGCTCTGGCCGCCACGGCGGACTTCATTGATGAGCAGCAGGACCAGCAGAACAACGAAGATCGCAACCAGGATGTAGTGATCTGTCGCGAATTGAATCAGGTGAGCAACCATCAGCGGTGTTCCAGGCGATTGAAAATGCCGGCCAGTATACACAGCCCCCCATGACCACCAAAGCCCGACTGGCCGGCCAGAAAAGCAGCTTTGCCCTGGCGCGGTGGCTGCGCCGGTCGGGGGATGGGACGAATATTCGCCGTTGATGGCGCATTTGCCCTAAAATGCGTGTCTTTATCATCTTTGAACAACCGTGAGTTTGATTGATGACGAGTACGCCCAAACCCCTGGTCCTGATCATCCTGGATGGCTTCGGCCACAGCGAAAGCCCCGAATACAACGCCATCTATGCCGCCAACACACCGGTTTATGACCGCCTGCGCGCCAGTCAGCCGCACGGCTTGATCTCCGGTTCAGGCATGGATGTCGGCCTGCCAGACGGGCAGATGGGCAACTCCGAAGTCGGCCACATGAACCTCGGTGCCGGCCGCGTCGTCTACCAGGACTTCACCCGGGTCACCAAGGCTATTCGTGATGGCGAGTTCTTCAGCAACCCGGTGCTCACCGGCGCGGTAGACAAGGCTGTCGGTGCCGGCAAGGCCGTGCACATCCTCGGTTTGCTGTCCGACGGTGGCGTGCACAGCCACCAGGACCACCTGATCGCCATGGCCGAACTGGCCGCACAGCGTGGCGCCGAAAAAATCTACCTGCACGCCTTCCTCGACGGCCGCGACACGCCGCCGCGCAGCGCCGAGTCGTCCATCGAGCTGCTCGACAAGACCTTCGCCAAGCTGGGCAAGGGCCGCATCGCCAGCCTCATCGGCCGCTACTTCGCCATGGACCGCGACAACCGTTGGGACCGCGTTGCCGCGGCCTACAACCTGATCGTCGACAGCGTTGCCGACTACACCGCAGACACCGCCCTGGCCGGCCTTGAAGCCGCCTACGCCCGTGAAGAAAACGACGAGTTCGTCAAAGCCACGCGCATTGGCGAGGCCGTCAAGGTTGAAGACGGCGACGCGGTGATCTTCATGAACTTCCGCGCCGACCGCGCCCGCGAACTGTCGCGTGCCTTCGTCGAGCCGGACTTCAACGAATTCCCGCGTGCGCGCCTGCCGAAGATGGCGGCTTACATCGGCCTGACCCAGTATTCGGCAAAAATCCCGGCGCCAGCAGCCTTTGCACCGTCCAGCCTGGACAACGTGCTGGGCGAATACCTGGCCAAGAACGGCAAGACCCAGCTGCGCATCGCCGAGACCGAAAAGTACGCGCACGTCACGTTCTTTTTCTCGGGCGGCCGTGAAGAGCCGTTCGAAGGCGAAGAGCGCATCCTGATCCCGTCGCCGAAGGTCGCCACCTACGACCTGCAGCCGGAAATGAACGCGCCGGAAGTCACCGACCGCATCGTCGAAGCCATCGAGCAACAGCGTTTCGACGTGATCATCGTCAACTACGCCAACGGCGACATGGTCGGCCACACGGGTGTATTCGAGGCTGCAGTCAAGGCCGTCGAAGCGCTGGATACCTGTGTCGGGCGTATCGTCGAGGCGCTGGATAAAGTCGACGGTGAAGCGCTGATCACCGCCGACCACGGCAACGTCGAGCAAATGGAAGACGCCTGCACCGGCCAAGCGCACACCGCGCACACCACCGAGCCAGTGCCGTTCATCTATGTGGGCAAGCGCAAGGTCAAGGTCCGCGAAGGCGGCGTGCTGGCCGACGTGGCGCCGACCATGCTGAAACTGCTGGGGCTGGAAAAGCCTGTGGAAATGACCGGGACGTCGATCCTGATCGACGCCTGATCGGTGTAGGGGGCCGCTTTGCGGCCCATTCGCGGGGCAAGCCCGCTCCCACAGGGGCGGTACTGTTTCAACAGCAGCAACTCTCCTGTGGGAGCGGGCTTGCCCCGCGAATGGGCTGCGAAGCAGACCCCTGACACATGAATTCCAGACAAACGCCTCGCCGCATCTGCCGCGAGGCGTTTTTTTTGCAGGCTCGCGCGGGCATACTAGGCCAGTCTCCATCCCTGGTACGCCCAACCCCATGCTCCGCGCCCTGATCCTACTCGCCCTGTCTTGCCTGCTCAGCCCGGCATTTGCCGATGAGCGCGCACAGACCCAGCAACAACTGGACGCCACCCGCCAGGACATCGCCGAGCTCAAAAAGATGCTGGGCAAGCTCCAGGAAGAGAAATCCGGCGTGCAGAAAGACCTCAAGTCCACCGAGACCGACATCGGCAACCTCGAGAAACAGGTGGAGGCCCTGCAACAAGAACTAAAAAAGACCGAGGGCGAGCTGGAGCGCCTTGATACCGAGAAAAAAAAACTCCAGAGCGCCCGCGTTGAACAACAACGGCTGATTGCCATCCAGGCCCGTTCGGCCTACCAGAACGGCCGCGAGGAATACCTCAAGCTGCTGCTCAACCAGCAGAACCCCGAGAAATTCGCGCGCACCCTCACCTATTACGATTACCTGAGCAAGGCGCGCCTGGAGCAACTGCGCACCTTCAACGAGACCCTGCGCCAGTTGGCCAACGTCGAGCAGGACATCGCCCGCCAGCAGGAGCAACTGCTGGCCCAGCGCGCCGACCTCGACAGCCGCCGCCAGGCCCTCGAGACCGAGCGCAGCAAGCGCCAGCAAGTACTGGCCAAGCTCAACAACGACATGAAAGACCGCGACCAGAAGCTGCAGGCCCGCGAGCAGGACCAGGCCGACCTTGGCAAAGTACTCAAGACCATCGAGGAAACCCTGGCACGCCAGGCCCGCGAGGCAGAGGAAGCGCGCAAGAAAGCCCTGCTGGCCCAGCAAGAGGCGGAAAAACGCCGCCAGCAGGAAGCCCTGGCCGCCGCCGCAGCGCGCGAAGAAGCCCGCGAGCCGGTCGAGCCGCCGAAAAAGGCCCGCACCACCCTGGGCCCGATGGTTTCCAGCGATGGCGCCAACTACGGCGGCGCTTTTTCTGCTGCACGGGGCAAACTTCCGTGGCCCGTCAATGGTCGATTGCTGGCACGCTTCGGCGATGCACGCGGCAGTGACGCCCGGGCCAAATGGGACGGGGTGATGATCAGCGCCAACCCAGGCACGCAAGTACGCGCCGTACACGGCGGCCGTGTGGTGTTTGCCGACTGGTTGCGCGGTGCTGGACTTCTGGTCATTCTCGACCATGGTAATGGTTACCTGAGCCTGTACGGCCACAACCAGAGCCTGCTCAAGAGCGCCGGTGACATCGTCAAAGCCGGCGAAGCCATCTCCACCGTGGGTGACAGCGGTGGCCAGGACAGCGCAGGCTTGTACTTCGCCATCCGCCAGCAGGGCCGGCCTACCGACCCGTCGCAGTGGTGCAGAGGCTAGGGTTTGTCCGAAAAACAACCCCGTTCACCTTTTTACGGCGTAGCCTGAATGCTGCGCCGATGCTCCTCACGGAGCGCCTTCAGGATCAGGAGTTCGTTCGACATGCTGCACTCGCCTCGTCTCACCCAGCTGGCCCTGTCCATCGCCCTGGCGGTCGGCGCGCCCCTGGCCATTGCCGCAGAGCCGGCCAAGCCAGCAGCGGTGCCAGCTACCGAGGTGACGGCCAAGGCGCCGCTGCCGCTGGAGGAGCTGCGCACCTTCGCCGAGGTCATGGACCGCATCAAGGCCGCTTACGTTGAGCCGGTGGACGACAAGACCCTGCTGGAAAACGCCATCAAGGGCATGCTCAGCAACCTTGACCCGCACTCGGCCTACCTCGGCCCCGAGGACTTCCAGGAGCTGCAAGAGAGCACCAGCGGCGAATTTGGTGGCCTGGGTATCGAAGTGGGCCAGGAAGACGGCTTCATCAAGGTGGTCTCGCCCATCGATGACACCCCCGCCTCCCGGGCCGGCGTGCAGGCCGGTGACCTGATCGTCAAGATCAACGGCGCCCCGACCCGTGGCCAGACCATGACCGAAGCCGTGGACAAGATGCGCGGCAAGGTCGGCGAAAAAATCACCCTGACCCTGGTCCGCGATGGCGGCAACCCGTTCGACGTGACCCTCGCCCGCGCGGTGATCCAGGTCAAGAGCGTGAAAAGCCAGCTGCTGGAAAACGACTACGGCTACATCCGCATCACCCAGTTCCAGGTCAAGACCGGCGACGAGGTGGGCAAGGCCCTGGCCAAGCTGCGCAAGGACAATGGCAAGAAGCTGCGCGGGGTGGTGCTCGACCTGCGCAACAACCCCGGCGGCGTGCTGCAGTCGGCGGTCGAAGTGGCCGACCACTTCCTGACCAAGGGCCTGATCGTCTACACCAAGGGCCGTATCGCCAACTCCGAACTGCGCTTCTCCGCCGACCCGGCCGACGCCAGCGAAGGCGTGCCATTGGTGGTGCTGATCAACGGCGGCAGCGCCTCGGCGTCGGAAATCGTCGCCGGCGCCCTGCAGGACCAGAAGCGCGCTGTGCTGATGGGCACCGACAGTTTCGGCAAAGGCTCGGTGCAAACCGTGCTGCCGCTGGCCAACGACCGCGCCCTGAAGCTCACCACTGCGCTGTACTACACCCCCAACGGCCGCTCGATCCAAGCCCAGGGCATCGTGCCGGACATCGAAGTGCGCCCGGCCAAACTCACTGCCGAAATCGATACCGACAACTTCAAGGAAGCCGACCTGCAGGGCCACCTGGGCAACGGCAACGGCGGCGCCGAGCGCCCGACTGGCAGCAGCAAGCGCAAGGAACGCCCGCAGGACGATGATTTCCAGTTGAGCCAGGCCCTGAGCCTGCTCAAGGGCTTGAACATCACCTCGGGTAAATGATCGCGCCCATGCGGTATCTGCTGTGTCTGCTGTGCTACCTGCTGGTTGGCGTCGCCCAAGCGGCGCCGACCAGCAAGGCCTACATGAGCATCATCATCGACGACCTTGGCCAAAGCACCGAGCGTGACAGCCGCACGCTCGCGCTGCCCGGCCCGGTCACCATGGCAATCATGCCCGATACCCCGCACGCCAGCGATTTCGCACGCCAGGCACACAAAGCCCACAAGACCGTGATCCTGCACATGCCCATGGACCCGGCTACCGGCCCCTATGCCTGGCACCCCGGGCTACCGCTGCCCGAACTGGCCAGCCGGCTCGACGCGGCCTTGGCCAAGGTGCCGTACGCGGCCGGCATCAACAACCACATGGGCAGCCGCATGACCGCCCAACGCGAAGCCATGACCTGGCTGATGGGCGAACTGCAGCACCGCCACTTGTTCTTCGTCGACAGCCGCACCAGTGCCGCCACGGTGGCCGCCGCCGAAGCTCAGGCGCAGGATGTGGCACACGTGTCGCGGGATGTGTTCCTGGATGACGTGCGCACCCCCGAAGCCATTGCCGGGCAACTGCAACTGGGTATCGCGATGGCCCGCAAGCAAGGCTCGGCCGTGTTGATCGGCCACCCCTACCCGCAAACCCTCGAAGTACTGGCACGGGAAATCCCGCGCCTGAGAAGCCAGGGCGTCGAGCTGATCGGGCTCAAGCAGATGATTGCCGAGCGCGGCAACCAGGCCATGCCTGCCCACGGCAAACATGGCCGGTACAGCAACCGCTGAACGCCTTAATCGAACGGGATGATGCCGCGCGCCTGTTCCAGGGTGAGTTTGCCTCTATGCACCCGCTGGGTTGAGCCTTCCTCGCGCCCACTCAAGCGACGCTGGCTCCAGGTTTTCAAATGGCCCAAGGTGAAGTCACGCGCCAGCGCATCGGCGGCAGGCATGTGGAAGTGTGCGGCCCACAACGGCCGGCCTGATGCGGCGCCTGGTTGCGCCAGACGCATGATCTTGTACTCGTCGAAGGTGCTGCCATTGGCCATGACCTGACGCGGGGCGACGTACTCCACCTTGATCAGGTTCTGTTCATGCAGAAAACGTAACGCATCGGCGCTGGGGTAGCGCGTGTCGGTGTACAGCATGGTCAGCTTGAGGTTTTTTTGCGACCGCATCTGGTCCGAGGCAACCTCCAGGCGTCTTATAAGGGTGGCGTTGGCGCCTTCCTCGCCCAATATCGTTGCCGCCTGCCCCAGCTTGTCTATCTGAAGATCAAACAGGCGCGCAAGCAACGTGCTTTTAAGGTCATTCACCACGTATTCGTCGGCCTTCAACAGAAGCTGATCGTTCTCGTCCAGCAGCGCCTGCACCCGAAACGCCGTATCAGTTGCGTCAATTTCGGGGTCGGCCGGTGCTGGCTCACGGCCTCGCTCATGCCATTGGCCGTCCCTCCAGTCAAAGGTGGCCAACACCGAGTTATTGAACGGATCACGTACCTGATACACCGTCTGACCATCGGCATCGAGCTCTTTCTTGCCGATCAGTATCTGCCCTTCCGCGTTACGCACCGCCCGCTGCGGCTCGCTTGAGATGATGTAGGGCAAGCGCGCGTCAGGCGCACGGGCACCCTCCTGCTCCTTGATCAACGCGACCAGCCGACGCCCTGCATCACGCTTGAGCTTCTCCAACTCCGTCCGGTAGCGGTCCAACATCGAAACTTCAATCAACGCCCCACCCGTTTCGCGAATTCGCAAGCTGTTGACCAGCGCAGCTGCGTATTCGTCCCATGCCTCCTGCAAGATGGTGATACGGTCCTCGAGCGGCAGGTTGGCGAAGTCGAGCTCACCATGGGCACCCCCCGCGTTACGCAATGACAGCCCCGACAGCTCCTCCCGGAATACATTGATTGTGCGTTGACCATCGATGCTATCCAGGTGTAAAGCCAAATCGGCAAGGTTCAACACCTGATGGAAGCGGAACTGAACCGTGCTGAACGTGCGCTTGGCAATAAGTGAATCAACGCTGCGGCTTTCCGGTTCGGTGGGATTGCTGATGATTTCCTCGCCTGGCACATCGACCAATAGCTGGTCGAGATGTTCGAATGCAGCCAACATGCGATCCTGAATCTCTACGACGCCTTCGAGCTTGCGGCGAAATGCCTTATAGGCTTCAAGCACTTGTTGCAGAGGCTGACCATGAAGGTGCTGCTGCATAGCGGTCAGATCGTGATAATCCGCCAAATCCCAGAGCTCACTGAGGATAAAATCGCTGTTACGAATCAGGCTGAGCTGAACCTCTCGCCGCTGCTCTGTCAGACCCGCTTCCACCCCCGCTCGCCGTTCGCGGGCAAATTTGGGTTCAAACATGGTCTCGATCGTGCCAAGAATCTCCTGGCAGTCCCGAACGATCTCTTCAACCTGCCCTACCGCTTCATTACGCTTGCTACGAATTTGCGCGTCCCATTCGGCTTGACGCGCTTCGTACCGGCCAATCATTGCCCTGGACGCGGCCTGCTCGCTGTCTGTGGTGGCCAACGCCAGCTTGGCCCGCTCTGTTTCCAGCAGTTCACCCAGCTTTGCGACCTTTTCTCGCAAAACCGGAATGCTGAAGCCGGCATCGGCAAAGCGGAGCGTCGCTGCTCTGACCTGCTCATTAAGTTTGGCAACAGTAGAATGGTGCTTGCGGAAGAGATGGGCGATGTTGTCGCGTGTATGTCGCCTCATCCCGCCAGAGAGACGAAGCGAACCATCGATACGCCAAGCGCCGTTAGCATGAATCAGCCACGGGCCACAGCCGCCCTTGCCGTCGATCACCCGCACACCACCGTCGACCACTTCAACCAGGTAAGCATCGGCATCCAGGGTCGCGTACAGGTGCCCGTCGATCTGATACAGACCTGCTTTCTCGCCCGTGACCTGCAATGCAGAGTCGGGTAGCGACACCCCCGTACGCATGGCGCGCAGTGCTCGGCGCTGCTCAGGTGCAAGCCAGTTGAACCCTTGATTGCCACGCCAGGAGAAGTCCAGATGGTATTGCGGCTGTGCCGACAGCTGACCGATGTCCGCCGCCTCACCGCCAGCAGGGACCACCAAGACCTCGGCAAAATCCCCGCGCTGCGGGGCAGGTAAGTCGAACCTCGAAACATCGGGAGGTGTTCCGGTCGTGGCAGGGTGCGGAACAGGGTGCGGAGCCGGCTGCCGCGCATGCAGCAGTACCATGCTCAAGTTCAGCAACAGATCTGAAACAGCAGCGGGGCGGTCGAACTCGCCGCCCTGCTCGAGCGCCAGCAGGTCGTTCTCCAGCGAGGTGATCAGTTGCACCAGCCACGCCACGCTAGCCACCGGGCCACGCAGCGCCAGCGACAGCACATCGAACAGCAGCCAGGCGCCCTGGGACAGGGTTTCCCACCGCCGCTCGGCATTCGAGGTGGATTGCATGTCCGCTAGTTCGACAAGCAGATCACGGTTGGCGTTGTATAACCTTTCATCGATAGCGGTGGTCCAGAACACCGGTTCTATGACAGGCGGCTGAGGGCGCTCGGGCAAACTGGACGGGTCGATACCAATGCTGGTGACGTGCGGCTCATGGAACCCGCCATGGTCGTAAATATGGCGGACCTGTGGGTTCAGCCAGTCCAAAATGCTCGCTTGCAGCAGCGTGGACTCCTGGATGTGAGCGAGCAACGCCGCCAGGCTCGAGTACTCACGCAGGGTGTCCTGCGGGTATAAAGGCCGGTACAGCAGCACCAACTGAGGCTTGGCACAGAACAGCACATACATGCCGCGAACGAGGTCCTGCTGGCGGGAGCCTGGTTGGCGTCGAAAGGTCAGCGGCATCAGGGTCATACGGGGTGTCTGCGGGTCGAAATGGCCTGCACAGAAGTCAACGACGCATTGCAGCCCAGCTTCCGTGACCTTGCCGTCGAGCTTGGCACCTAATGCGCTGAAGCGCAGGGCGTTGCGCCACTCTCGGGCGAAGCGCCGGACGCGCTGCGCACGCTGCAACGGGTCGTCAAGCAGATGTGCGACGTAGGTGGGATAGTTGCCACCCACATCGATCTGACTCACCAATTGACTGGCCGCATTGGCATCAAGCCATGCCGGTGCAGCGGTACCATCGGCGCGGCGTATGCGCCGTATCGAGGCGCCACTGAGCGTGCCGAGGTTGCCAATGGCGAACTCGGTCAGGGTCTTGCTACCTTCGAACGCCACCGACTCACCGCCGCCTGGGCCCACGCCTGCGCCCCCCGGAATACCCAGCGCCACGAAGAACTCGATCACCAGGTCATCCGGGGAGATAGCCTGCGCGTGAGCGGATTGCATCTGTTCAGTGAGCCGCTGGCGGGTGTAATCCTTAAGGCTCAGGATGCCGTCCAAGGCGGCCACCCCTTCGGCGTCGAGCTGAGCGACTGCCAGCTGCAACAGACCCGCCCGGTAGGCCACGCTGTCGCTGCCGGAACTGGTCGACAAAGCCGGTGGGGGCTTGACCGCCGGAGTGTCGTCCAGGTAGCTGTCAAACCACTGCGCGGGGTCACTTATCTGGGCGAACAGTTGCTCAAGAGCGGCGATATCTTTCAAGCGGCGGTAGCTCACCCTGTCCACCTGAGTGAACAGCGTCTCCAGCAACGCCGACACCTGCTGTGCAGATACATTGCCCTCAACCGGATAAAGCCGCCAGGACATGGCATCGAAGCTGTAGCGCTGCGCCAGGTCATCACGCAGGGCCCAGGCGAAAGCGGCCAGCGAGGCAAAGCTGCGTACCTCGCCAGACGGCGCGCACCAGAGCACGACCTGCCGCTCATCCCACTCACCTGTCACCAGCAGATGGCTAAGCAATTCTTCCGACTCACGGGAACCCTGGGTCAACTGGACCTTCACGAAGCCCACAGAAGGCTGGTCGGCACCGCCGCGTATCAGGCCGCGAATGCAGGCCTGCTCCTGTGCATCCAGGCCTTGCAAGGGCAGCCCCCGCAGCAGGGCCGTGCTCAACAGCAACTGCAGCCAATGATCACGGCTTGCACCGGTACTCCCGGCACTCGCCCAAAAGCCGAGCTGCGCCTCGCAGAAAAGCTGCGGCAGCTGCTCGATCAAGTCATTTAGCGGTTCACTCAGGCCACTGAGCTGGCGGGTGTCGAGCACGTTGTCGGAGCCGGCGAAGCGGTAATGACCATCAAGGCCGAGCTTATGATGGCGGCCTTCGACAGGCTCCAGATCGAGAAAGCGCGATTCGAGCATGGCCTGCAGTACACGATCGACCAAAGGCTGAGTGGACCAATAGGGTGTGGAGGGGTCCGGGCTGTCCAGCATGATTTTATCAGCGGACGGCAATGCAGGCTGTACATAGGCCAGCCATGGCAGCTCTGCCAGCAGTAAGGTGAGCAATTGGTCGCTGACGACCTGGCGTAGTGTGGGACGGGCGGCGAACTGCTGGGCAGCGGCTCGCTTGAAATCGAATGTCGATGCGTCCGAGGGGGTCATACGAAGGCACTCCAGGTAAATGAGCGGGAAGCCTGTCGCGTGCGCTCTGCCACCTGGTGCTACTTATTGCAGGGCAAAAAAAAGCCCTGCTGTTCAGCAGGGCCCTTTTTCACAACGATCAGCTGTACACACGCCCCAGCAGCTGGCGATGGCTCTCGAACTGGTCGAGTACATCACGCACGATCTGCTCCGGCGCGAAGCCCATCAGGTCGTACTCCTGGCTGCCATCGTGCAGGTACACCTCGGCGCGGTAGAAGCGCTGTTGCACTTCCGGCTCGCCCTCGACCGGCGCCTCGCTCGGCGCGGCCAGGTAGCCGTCCAGGCTCACTTCGTAGACGAAGGGGTTGCCCTCTTCCATCATCACCCGCAGGCCCATCATGTTGCGCGACTGGCCCACACGGGTTTCCACCTCGAAGCCCAGGGTGCGCAGCTGCTCGGCCGCTTCTTTCAGGGCCGGGCTGACCTGCTTGTCCATGAAGCGCTGCACCACGGCTTGGGTCGGCTGCAGTTCCAGCTGGGTCAGGCGCTCGCTGAAGCCGCGGCGGCCACGGGCGGCCAGTTCGGCACGCTCCTGCTCCACCGCAACGTCCTGCTTCATGGCTTTGTACAAGCCGAACATGAACAGCACCAGCACCACCGAGAACGGCAGGCCAGCCAGCACCACCATGGTCTGCATGGCTTCGAAGTTGCCGGCGAACAGCAGGCCAATGGTGACCAGGGTGATGATCACCGACCAGAACACCACCATCCAGTGCGGGGCGTCTTCGTCCACCTTGCCGCCTTTGCACGACAGGTTGGCCATCATCACCGCGCCGGAGTCGGCTGGGGTGAGGAACAGCACGAAGCCGACGAACACCGCCACACCGATCACGATCTTGGCGGCCGGGAAGTATTCCAGCAGCTGGTAGATCGACATCGACGGCTGCTCAAGGGCCGTCTTGCCCAGCTCCACGGCGCCCTGGTTGATCACCAGGTCCAGCGCGGTGTTGCCGAAGATCGACAGCCAGGCCAGGGTGAAGCCCAGCGGGATCAGCAACACGCCCATGACCAGCTGGCGCACGGTACGGCCCTTGGAGATACGAGCAATGAACATGCCGACAAACGGGCCCCAGGAAATCCACCAGGCCCAGTAGAACACGGTCCACAGGCCCAACCAGCGCTCGGACTTGCCCGCCTCGCCTTCGTAGACGTACAGGTCGAAGGTCTTCAGCACGATACCATTGAGGTAGTCGCCAACGTTCTGCACGAAGCCATTGAGCAGGTGCAGGGTCTCGCCGCCCAGCAGCACGAAAATCAGCAGGCCGCTGAACAGGATGATGTTCAGGTTGGACAGACGGCGGATGCCGTTTTCCACGCCCGACACTGCGGCCACGGTGGCAACGCCGGCCATGACCAGGATGACCACCAGCAGGTTGGTCTTGCTGTGGTCCATGCCGAACAGGTACTCAAGGCCCGAAGACACCTGCATCGAGCCGATCCCAAGGTTGGTGACCAAGCCCAGCAGGGTGACGAACATGCCGAAGATGTCCACGGCATTGCCGGCAGCGCCCTTGACCCAACGCTCACCCACCAGCGGATACAGCGCCGAGCGCAGTGCCAGCGGCTGGTTGTGGCGGTAGGCGAAGTAACCCACGGCCAGACCGACCAGGGCGTAGATCGCCCAGCCGTGCAGGCCCCAGTGCAAGAAGGTCAGCTGCAGGCCCTGGCGCGCGGCTTCGAGGCTGGCAGGCGTGCCTTCCGGTGGGTTGAAATAGTGGTCCAGCGGCTCGGACGCGCCGAAGTACAGCAGCGAAATACCGATACCGGACGAGAACAGCATGCCGGCCCAGGCGCCGTAGCTGAAGTCGGGCTGGTCATCTTTGCCACCCAGCTTGAGCTTGCCGTAGTCGGAGAAGGCCAGGTAAACGACGAACACCAGGTATCCGCAGATCACCAGCATGTAGTACCAGCCGAAGGTGCGCGTCAGCCACTTCTGGGCCACGCCCAGCACTTGGCCTGCGGTTTCGGGTACAGCGATAAGCAAGGCAGTCAACGCAAGGATCAGCAACGCCGAGGTGTAGAACACGACGCTATTGACCCGGACCCTCTCGGCGGGGGGTTTGGTAAGGGAGGCAGAACTCATTGCACGAATGCTCCGGGCAGTACGGCTGTGGAGGCTAATCAGTCTTTTCCCGAGCAATTGGTGGAATACCCCCACTGCGTCAGGTGTTATAAAAGCACCCTGGAAACCGTGATCCCGAATCGATACGTTGCAAAAAAACAGACAGGTGGTCTGCAAAAAATGCCGCATCCAACACCGTGGTGCGCGCATTCGTCACAGAGCACCCCGCCCGCTCCAAGGGCCTGCCGCAGGTCGATGACCGTTCGGCAGAATCTGCATTTCGCATCGCACATGCCCGTCAACGCCTTGTATTCCGGGGGTTACGCGATTTCCTGGGGTGTCAATCCGTGCGCTCGAAACAGCCTGAAAAACTGTCAATGGCACAAATTGTCGCAGAGCTTATTCTTTATTGATTGAACGTTCAATCAAAACAAAATAGACTGGCCTTCGCCGAGTCAGCCGCTTGTCGTCTGCTTGTCAGGCCTGAGGAGAATGCAAGATGCCCAAGGTCGGTATGCAACCCATCCGCCGCCAGCAATTGATCGAAGCCACCCTGCTAGCGGTCGATCAGGTGGGGCTGGGAGATGCCAGCATTGCGCTCATTGCCCGTTTGGCCGGCGTGTCGAACGGCATCATCAGTCACTACTTTCGGGACAAGAACGGCCTGATTGCAGCGACGATGGGTTACATCATGAACATGCTCAACGAAGGCGTTGCAGCACGGCGCCAGGCACTGACGGACGACAGCCCGCGTGCCCACCTGAAAGTGATCATCGAGGGCAACTTCGATGCCAGCCAGGTGAACGGCCCGGCAATGAAAACCTGGTTGGCCTTCTGGGCGTCCAGCATGCACCAGCCCGATTTGCACAGGTTGCAGCGGATCAACGATCACCGCTTGTACTCCAACCTATGCTGTCAGTTCCGCCGCGTCCTGCCGCTTTACCATGCGCGCAAGGCAGCCCGCGGGCTGGCGGCCCTGATCGACGGCCTATGGCTGCGTGGCGCGTTGTCGGGAGATGCTTTCGACACCGACCAGGCGATACGAATCGCTTACGAATACATGGATCTACAACTGGCTAAACAGCAGTCCCTGGGCACAACCGACCAGGCTTCTGAACCACCGCGCACGGCCGTTGCCAACCCGGCAGGAGCGTGACGCGCTAGCCAACCACACACTGCACTTGCGAGGACACTATGGCCCGTTTCGGAACGCAAAAACTCTACATTGATGGTGGTTATGTCGACGCTGGCAGCGATGCCACCTTCGAGGCCATCAACCCGGCCAACGGCGAAGTCCTCGCGCACGTGCAACGTGCCACTCAGGCCGACGTCGAAAAAGCCGTCGAAAGCGCCGAGCGTGGCCAGAAAGTCTGGGCTGCGATGACCGCCATGCAGCGTTCGCGCATCCTGCGCCGCGCCGTCGACATCCTGCGCGAGCGCAACGATGAACTGGCTCAGCTGGAAACCCTGGACACCGGCAAGTCGTACTCCGAAACCCGCTACGTCGACATCGTCACCGGCGCCGACGTGCTGGAGTACTACGCAGGCCTGGTGCCGGCCATCGAAGGCGAGCAGATCCCGCTGCGTGAAAGCTCCTTCGTCTACACCCGTCGCGAGCCGCTGGGCGTGACCGTCGGTATCGGCGCGTGGAACTACCCGATCCAGATCGCCCTGTGGAAATCCGCCCCAGCCCTGGCCGCTGGCAACGCGATGATCTTCAAGCCGTCGGAAGTCACCTCGCTGACCACCCTGAAACTGGCCGAGATCTACACCGAAGCCGGCCTGCCTGATGGCGTGTTCAACGTGCTGACCGGCAGCGGCCGCGAAGTCGGTACCTGGCTGACCGAGCACCCGCGCATCGAAAAAGTCTCCTTCACCGGCGGCACCACCACCGGCAAGAAAGTCATGGCCAGCGCCTCGAGCTCCTCGCTCAAGGAAGTGACCATGGAACTGGGCGGCAAGTCGCCACTGATCATCTGCGCCGACGCCGACCTGGACAAGGCCGCCGACATCGCGATGATGGCCAACTTCTACAGCTCCGGCCAGGTGTGCACCAACGGCACCCGCGTGTTCATCCCTGCCGAGCTGAAAGCCGCCTTCGAAGCCAAGATCGCCGAGCGCGTTGCCCGCATCCGTGCCGGCAACCCGGAAGACGAAAACACCAACTTCGGCCCACTGGTCAGCTTCCAGCACATGGAAAGCGTGCTGGGTTACATCGCCAAGGGTAAAGCAGAAGGTGCCCGCGTACTGTGCGGTGGCGAGCGTCTGACCGAAGGTGACTTCGCCAAGGGTGCCTTCGTGGCCCCGACCGTGTTCACCGACTGCACCGACGACATGACCATCGTCAAGGAAGAAATCTTCGGCCCGGTGATGAGCATCCTCAGCTACGAGACCGAAGAAGAAGTCATCCGCCGCGCCAACGACACCGAATACGGCCTGGCCGCGGGCGTGTGCACCAACGACATCACCCGTGCCCACCGCATCATCCACAAGCTTGAAGCCGGCATCTGCTGGATCAACGCCTGGGGTGAATCGCCGGCCGAAATGCCGGTCGGTGGCTACAAGCAGTCGGGCGTTGGCCGTGAAAACGGTATCAGCTCGCTGGCTCAATACACGCGCATCAAGTCGGTCCAGGTCGAGCTGGGCGGCTACACCTCGGTTTTCTAAACCGCGTGTAGTCACGCCCGTGCCAGCGCGCACGGGCGTTCCCGCTCCCTGATCACCGCCAAACGAGGGTACTTAAATGTCCCAAGAATTCGATTACATCATCGTCGGCGCAGGTTCCGCCGGTAACACCCTGGCCACTCGCCTGACCGAAGACGCCAGCGTCACCGTACTGCTGCTGGAAGCCGGTGGCCCCGACTACCGCTTCGACTTCCGCACCCAGATGCCAGCCGCCCTGGCCTTCCCGCTGCAGGGCCGCCGCTACAACTGGGCCTACGAGACCGACCCAGAGCCGCACATGGACGGCCGCCGCATGGAATGTGGCCGCGGCAAGGGCCTGGGTGGCTCTTCGCTGATCAACGGCATGTGCTACATCCGCGGTAACGCCATGGACTTCGACGGCTGGGCAGAACTGCCAGGCCTGGAAGACTGGACCTACCTGGACTGCCTGCCGTACTTCCGCAAAGCAGAAACCCGCGACATCGGCCCTAACGACTACCACGGTGGCGAAGGCCCGGTCAGCGTCGCCACGCCCAAGGCTGGCAACAACCCGCTGTTCCACGCCATGGTCGAGGCCGGCGTGCAAGCCGGTTACCCGCGCACCGAAGACCTCAACGGCTACCAGCAGGAAGGTTTCGGCCCGATGGACCGTTCGGTGACCAAGAACGGCCGCCGTTCCAGCACCGCGCGCGGCTACCTGGACCAGGCCAAGAAGCGCCCGAACCTGACCATCGTCACCCATGCCCTGAGCGACCGCGTGCTGTTCGACGGCAAGCGTGCCGTGGGCGTGACCTACCTGGTCGGCGACAGCGAAGAGCGCGTCGAAGCCCGTGCCCGCAAGGAAGTCATCGTCAGCTCCGGCGCCATCGCTTCGCCGCAACTGCTGCAGCGCTCCGGCGTCGGCCCGCGCGCCCTGCTGGAAAGCCTCGACATCCCGGTCGTGCATGACCTGCCGGGCGTTGGCGAAAACCTGCAGGACCACCTCGAGCTGTACCTGCAGTACGCGTGCACCCAGCCGGTGTCGCTGTACCCGTCGTTGCTGTGGTGGAACCAACCAGCCATCGGCGCCGAGTGGCTGTTCAATGGCACCG
Organism: Pseudomonas sp. NGC7; assembly: GCF_047159675.1. Classification (NCBI taxonomy): domain Bacteria; kingdom Pseudomonadati; phylum Pseudomonadota; class Gammaproteobacteria; order Pseudomonadales; family Pseudomonadaceae; genus Pseudomonas; species Pseudomonas sp. NGC7. The sequence goes on from NZ_BAAFZY010000001.1 coordinate 5,847,455, forward strand.
GCATCGGCGCCAGCAACCAGTTCGAGGCCGGTGGTTTCATCCGCACCCGCCCTGAATTCAAGTGGCCGAACATCCAGTACCACTTCCTGCCAGTCGCGATTAACTACAACGGCTCCAATGGCGTGAAGGAGCATGGCTTCCAGGCGCACATGGGTTCGATGCGTTCGCCAAGCCGTGGGCGCATCCAGGCCAAGTCGAAAGACCCACGCCAGCACCCGAGCATCCTGTTCAACTACATGGCCACCGAGCAGGACTGGCAAGAATTCCGCGACGGCATCCGCCTGACCCGCGAAATCATGGCCCAGCCGGCGCTGGACCCGTACCGTGGTCGCGAGATCAGCCCGGGTGCGCACGTGCAGACGGACGAAGAGCTGGACAAGTTCATCCGCGAGCACGCCGAAACCGCCTTCCACCCGTCCTGCTCGTGCAAGATGGGCACCGACGACATGGCGGTGGTCGATGGTGAAGGCCGCGTGCATGGCATGCAGGGCCTGCGTGTGGTGGATGCGTCGATCATGCCGATCATCATCACCGGCAACCTCAACGCCACCACGATCATGATCGCCGAGAAAATCGCGGACAAGATCCGCAACCGCAAGCCACTGCCGCGCAGCACCGCCAAGTACTACGTGGCCAACGGTGCGCCAGTCAAAGGCAAGCCGATGCGTGAAGTGAAGCAAGGCTGATTGCCCTGAGGGCCGCTTTGCGGCCCATTCGCAGCACAAGGCTGCTCCTACCGGGGAACGCGCTCCCTTGTAGGAGCAGCCTTGCGCTGCGAAGAGGCCCACCCAGGCAACACAAAAGAAGGCACCCCTCGCGGTGCCTTTTTTTCATCTGCAGAAACGCTTTACATGCTGCCAATTCATCAGGTTAGAATCAGTTGGCACGCGACTTGCCAGTCAAGCCCCCTTCCCGCGATATCCCGGAGTACCTGCCTTTGGATGCCAGCACCATCAACAGCCTGTTTCTGATCGGCGCATTGCTGGTGGGTGCAAGTATCCTGGTCAGTTCGCTGTCCTCTCGCCTGGGCATCCCTATTCTGGTCATCATTCTCGCCGTCGGCATGGTCGCCGGCGTGGACGGTGGCGGCATCATCTTCAACAACTACCCGACCGCCTACCTGGTGGGCAACCTGGCACTGGCGGTGATCCTCCTCGACGGCGGCCTGCGCACCCGCGTGGCCAGCTTCCGCGTGGCGTTGTGGCCGGCGTTGTCGCTGGCCACGGTCGGGGTGATGATCACCACCGCCCTCACCGGCCTGGTCGCGGCGTGGCTGTTCAATTTGAGCCTGATCCAGGGCCTGCTGATCGGCGCCATCGTCGGCTCCACCGACGCCGCGGCGGTGTTCTCGCTGCTGGGCGGCAAGGGCCTGAACGAGCGGGTCACGGCTACGCTTGAGATCGAGTCGGGCAGCAACGACCCGATGGCAGTGTTCCTCACCGTCACCCTGATCGACATGATCGCCAGCGGCCAGACCGGCCTGCACTGGAGCCTGCTGACCCACCTGCTGCGCGAATTCGGCATCGGTGGCCTGCTGGGCCTGGGCGGCGGCTGGCTGATGCTGCAACTGGTCAACCGCATCAACCTGGCCGGTGGCCTGTACCCGATCCTGGTGGTGGCGGGCGGCCTGGTGGTGTTTTCGCTGACCAACGCCCTGCATGGCAGCGGCTTCCTCGCCGTGTACCTGTGCGGCCTGGTACTGGGCAACAAGCCGATTCGCAGCCGCCACGGCATCCTGCACATGCTCGACGGCATGGCCTGGCTGGCGCAGATCGGCATGTTCCTGGTGCTGGGCCTGTTGGTCACGCCGCATGACCTGCTGCCGATCGCCCTGCCGGCCCTGAGCCTGGCACTGTGGATGATCCTCATTGCACGCCCGCTGTCGGTGGTCGCCGCGCTGCTGCCGTTCAAGGCCTTCCATGGCCGCGAGAAGGGCTTTATTTCCTGGGTCGGCCTGCGCGGCGCGGTACCGATCATTCTGGCGGTGTTCCCGCTGATGGCCGGGCTGCCCGATGCGCAGCTGTTCTTCAACCTGGCGTTCTTCATCGTGCTGGTGTCGCTGCTGGTGCAGGGCACCAGCCTGCCGTGGATGGCCAAGCTGCTGAAGGTCACGGTACCGCCAGACCCAGCGCCGATCTCCCGCTCGGCGCTGGAAGTGCACATCACCAGCGAGTGGGAGCTGTTCGTCTACCGCCTGGGCGCCGAAAAATGGTGCATCGGCGCGGCCCTGCGCGAGCTGAAGATGCCCGAAGGCACACGGATTGCCGCACTGTTCCGGGGCGAACAACTGCTGCACCCGTCGGGCAGTACGGTACTTGAGGTGGGCGACATGCTCTGCGTGATCGGCCACGAACATAACCTGCCCGCGCTGGGCAAGCTGTTCAGCCAGGCGCCGCAACGCGGCCTGGACCTGCGTTTCTTCGGCGACTTCGTGCTCGAAGGCGATGCCGAACTCGGCGCCGTGGCCGCACTTTACGGCCTGAAACTCGACGGCCTGGACGCAAAAATGCCGCTGGCGCAGTTCATCCGACAGAAGGTCGGAGGCGCTCCAGTAGTAGGCGACCAGGTCGAATGGCATGGCACGATTTGGACCGTGGCGACCATGGACGGGAACAATGTCCAGAAAGTGGGCGTCAGATTCCCCGAAGGAACGCGACCCGGACCAGGATTGTTCCTCTAAACTCCGTTTCTGCCTGATCCACAATGTAGTCTGCCTATGTCCCTGCGCGTGTACCTTCGCACAGCCCTGTTCGGGCTGTGCTTGTCCCTCTCGTTCGCGGCCACCGCGAACGCCGCGGCCGAAGCGCCGACCACCGCCAGCATCCAGCACAGCCTCGACAAGATCGCCGAGCGCAAGCTGCCCGAGGCCGATCAGAAGGCCCTGCAGCAGGTGCTCGAACAAACCCTGAGCCTGCTGGCCACCAAGGAAGACAACGAGCGCAAGTTGGCCGCGCTGAAGCAACAGCTGGCCGGCGCACCGAAAGAAACCAGCGACAGCCAAAAAGAATTGGCCCGGCTCAAGGAAAGCAAGCCGCAGCCTGTCGCCCAGCGCTATGCCACCCTCTCGGTGCCCCAGCTGGAGCAACTGCTCAGCGAGCGCAGCACCCTGCAAGGCGAGCTGCAAAAGGCGCTGTCCGAAGCCAACAGCCTGATCATCAATTCCCAGACCCGCCCAGAGCGCGCCCAGGCCGAGATCAGCAACAGCCAGGCCCGCTCCCAGCAAATCAACAATGCCCTCAAATCTGGCAAGGACAACGGCAAGGCGCTCAACGCCGACCAGCGCAACCAGCTCAGTGCCGAGCTCGCTTCGCTCAACGCGCTAACCCTACTGCGCCGCCAGGAGCTGGCCGGCAACAGCCTGTTGCAAGACCTTGGCAATGCCCGCCACGACTTGCTGATCGAGCGCGCCGCACGCCTTGAGCAGGAAATCCAGGACCTGCAGACGCTGATCAACGACAAGCGCCTGGCCCAATCCCAGGAAGCGGTCACCCAGCAGTCGATCGAAGCCCAGAAGGCCGGTGGCAGCAGCCTGTTGGCCACTGAAAGCACGATCAACCTCAAGCTGTCCGATTACCTGCTGAAAAGCACCGACCGCCTCAACGAGCTGACCCAGCAGAACCTGCGCACCAAACAGCAGCTCGACAGCCTGACCCAGGCCGACCAGGCCCTGGACGAGCAGATCAACGTGCTCAAGGGCAGCCTGCTGCTGTCCAAGATCCTCTACAAGCAGAAGCAGACCCTGCCGCACCTGAAGGTCGACCGCGACCTCGCCGACCAGATCGCCGACACCCGCCTTTACCAGTTCGAAATCAACCAGCAGCGCGAGCAGATGAGCAGCCCGGTCACCTACGTCGACAAGCTGCTGGCCAACCAGCCGCCGGAAGACGTCACGCCGCAACTGCGCAAGGCCCTGCTGGAAGTGGCGATCACCCGCACCGACCTGCTGGAGCGCCTGAACCGCGAACTGTCGGCGCTGCTCAACGAATCGATCACCTTGCAGCTCAACCAAAAGCAGTTGCTGGGCACGGCCCAAGGCCTGCGCACCACCCTCGACGAGCAGATGTTCTGGATCCCCAGCAACAAGCCGCTGGACTGGGACTGGCTGCGCTATGTGCCGGAGCGCTTTGCCAGCCAGGTCGCCGATCTGCCCTGGGGTTCTGGCCTCAAGGAGCTGGCCGATGGTTTGAGCCAGCGCCCGCTGCTGTTCCTGCCGCTGCTACTGGTGATTGGCGCCCTGCTGTGGCGGCGCAAATACCTCTACCTGCGCTTGAGCAAGGTCCACCAGGACATCGGCCACTTCCGCCGTGACAGCCAGTGGCACACGCCCCAAGCCATCCTGATCAACATTCTGTTGGCGATGCCAGTAAGCCTGGGCCTGGCCCTATGCAGCTATGCCCTGCAGATCGACGCCCGCGGGCAAAACGCCAACCTCGGCGCGGCGCTGTGGCAGTTGGCCCAAGCCTGGCTGGTGTTCTACACCGCCTACCGCATCCTCGCCCCTGGCGGCGTGGCAGAAGTGCACTTCCGTTGGCACAAGCCGCAGGTCGAATTCCTCCGGGGCTGGGTGCGCAGGCTGGGCACCGTGGTGCTGGCACTGGTCGGCGTGGTGGCGGTTGCCGAGCACCAGCCTTCGGCACTGGCCGATGATGTACTCGGCATCGGCGTGGTGCTGACCTGCTACGCGCTGATGGCCTGGCTGCTCAGCCGCCTGCTGCTGAGCAGCCCGGCGCACCGCGACACGTCGCTGTTCCGCAAGGCCGTCGGCGTGGCGTTCACCGCCCTGCCGATCGCCTTGTTCGTCGCAGTGTGCTTCGGCTACTACTACACCGCGCTGAAGCTGACCGACCGGCTGATCTACACCCTGTACCTGCTGCTGTTCTGGCTGGTGATCGAAGCGGCGTTCGTGCGAGGCCTGTCGGTGGCCGCACGGCGCCTGGCCTACCAGCGCGCCCTGAGCAAACGCGCAGCGGCCAAAGAAGGGCTGGATGGCGAAGTCATCACCGAAGAGCCGACGCTGGACATCGAGCAGGTCAACCAACAGTCGCTGCGCCTGATCCGCCTGGCCTTGCTGGGTGGTTTCATTGCCGGCCTGTACTGGGTGTGGTCGGACCTGATCTCGGTGTTCGCCTACCTCAACAACTTCACCCTGTACGAATACACCAGTGGCACCGGCACTGCCGCCAGCATGGTGCCCATCAGCCTGGGCGACCTGCTCGGCGCGCTGGTGATCGTCGGCATCACCTTCGCCCTGGCCGGCAACTTACCGGGCTTGCTCGAGGTACTGGTGCTGTCACGCCTGAACCTGGCCCAGGGCAGCGCCTACGCCACCACCACGCTGCTGTCGTACACCATCGTCGGTATCGGCATCGTCAGTACCCTGTCGACCCTCGGCGTGAGCTGGGACAAGCTGCAGTGGCTGGTAGCGGCCTTGTCGGTTGGCCTGGGCTTCGGTATGCAGGAGATTTTCGCCAACTTCATCTCCGGCATCATGATCCTGTTCGAGCGCCCGGTGCGCATCGGCGACACCATCACCATTGGCAACCTGTCCGGCACGGTGAGCAAAATCCGTATCCGCGCCACCACCATCACCGACTTCGACCGCAAGGACATCATCGTCCCCAACAAGACCTTCATCACCGGACAGTTGATCAACTGGTCGCTGACTGACACGGTCACCCGGGTGACCTTGAAGCTGGGCATCGACTACGGCTCCGACCTCGACCTGGTGCGCGACCTGCTGCTCAAGGGTGCCCATGAGAACCCGCGGGTGCTCAAGGACCCGGAGCCGATCGTGTACTTCCTCAACTTCGGCGAAAGCTCGCTGGACCATGAACTGCGCATGCACGTGCGTGACCTGGGCGACCGTAACCCGACGCTGGACGAGATCAACCGCTACATCAACCGCGAGTTCAAGGCGCATAACATCAAGATCTCGGTACGCCAAGTCGAGGTGTTCCTGATGGATCAGAAGGGTGGCAAGCAGCAGTTGATTCCGCTGGAGCAGCCGAAATCGGATGGCACTGAAGCGGTATAAAGGGGCTCGAATACCGTATTCTGTTCTGAATCCTTGCGAGGGCTGCGCCCTCGATCGCAGGCAAGCCAGCTCCTACAGGGGCTGCGCCAGCCCCAAGCTCAGCGCTGATCCGGTAGGAGCTGGCTTGCCTGCGATGGGCCGCGAAGCGGCCCCCTTGGCACCGATTTCCAGGAGCAACCCGTGAAAGCCCTCGACCAACTCAGCTTCGACAACCGCTTCGCCCGCCTGGGCGATGCGTTTTCCACCCAGGTCCTGCCCGAACCCATCGCAGACCCGCGCCTGGTGGTGGCAAGCGAGTCGGCCATGGCCCTGCTCGACCTCGACCCCGCGCAAGCCGACTTGCCGGTGTTCGCCGAGTTGTTCAGCGGCCACAAGCTCTGGGAAGAAGCCGACCCACGCGCGATGGTCTACTCCGGCCACCAGTTCGGCTCGTACAACCCGCGCCTGGGCGACGGCCGTGGCTTGTTGCTGGCCGAAGTGCTGAACGATGCGGGCGAACATTGGGACCTGCACCTAAAAGGCGCTGGCCAGACCCCGTATTCGCGCATGGGCGACGGCCGCGCCGTGCTGCGCTCGTCGATCCGCGAGTTTCTCGCCTCTGAAGCCCTGCACGCCCTCGGCATCCCGACCAGCCGGGCGTTGTGCGTGATCGGTTCGAGCACCGCGGTTTGGCGTGAAAGTCGCGAAAGCGCGGCCATGCTCACACGCCTGGCACAGAGCCATGTGCGCTTCGGCCATTTCGAGTACTTCTACTACACCCGCCAGCCCGAGCAACAACGCGTGCTGATCGACCATGTGCTGGAGCAGCACTACCCCGAATGCCGCGAGGCCGAACAGCCCTACCTGGCCATGTTCCGCACGATCGTCGAGCGCAACGCCGAGCTGATTGCCCGCTGGCAAGCCTATGGTTTCTGCCACGGGGTGATGAACACCGACAACATGTCGATCCTCGGCATCACCTTCGATTTCGGCCCCTTTGCCTTCCTCGACGACTTCGACGCCAATTTCATTTGTAACCACTCCGACGACCGTGGCCGCTACAGCTACAGCAATCAAGTGCCTATCGCCCACTGGAACCTCAGTGCGCTGGCCCAGGCACTGACCACGGTGATCGAGGTGGAACCGCTCAAAGAGGCGCTCGGGCTGTTCTTGCCGTTGTACCAGGCGCATTACCTGGACCTCATGCGCCGGCGCCTGGGCCTGACGACCGCCGAGGATGAAGACCTCGCCCTGGTCGAGCGTCTGCTGCAATGCATGCAAAAGGGCGGCGTGGACTACACCCTGTTCTTCCGCAAACTGGGTGAACAGCCGGTCGCCGAAGCGCTGAAGGTCGTCCGCGACGACTTCATCGACCTGCTGGCTTTCGACGCCTGGGGCGCGGACTACCTTGCCCGCTGCGCGCGTGAGGCCGGCAACGGCGAAGGGCGGCGTCAACGCATGCATGCGGTGAACCCGCTGTACGTGCTGCGCAACTACCTGGCGCAGAAGGCCATCGAAGCGGCCGAGGCCGGGGATTACAGTGAAGTGCGCCGGCTGCACCAGGTGCTGAGCCGGCCGTTCGAGGAGCAGGCCGGGATGCAGCCATACGCCCAGCGCCCGCCGGAGTGGGGCAAGCACCTGGAAATCAGCTGTTCATCGTGATGCCTGGAAGGTGCTTGCCTTGAGGCTTTCTGTGCCTGTAAGACCGAGCGCCGCGCGGGCGGCGCTCGGTCTCTGCCCCACCACAACGCCCACGCCCTACCCTTGAACCCCTAAGCGTTTTCTTCCAACAACGAATGCAACGCCACAAACTGCTGGGTCAGCTTGTGCCGTGGTTCCAAGTGAATCAGCGGCAAGCTGGCGTGGTGCGACTCGCGCATCTTCACCGAACTGCCCAGGTAAACCGGTAGCACCGGCAGGCCTTCGGCCAGCAGTTCGTCGAGCATCTGCTGGGGCAGGCTGGCGCGGGACTGGAACTGGTTGACCACGATACCCTCGACCAGCAGGTCCTCATTATGGTCGTCTTTGAGCTCTTCGATTTCCGCCAGCAGGCCGTATAGGGCCTGGCGCGAGAAGCTGTCGCAATCGAAGGGGATGAGCACGCGATCGGCTGCGATAAGCGCAGAAACCGCATAAAAATTCAGCGCCGGCGGCGTGTCGATGTAGATCCGCTCGTAATCCTCGTCCAACTCGTCGAGCAACTTACGCAGCTTGTTGATCTTGTGCTTGGCCTCAAGCTTGGGCTGCAGGTCAGCCAGCTCGGCGGTGGCCGTCACCACGTGCAGGTTGTCGAACGGCGTTTCGTAGATATCGACCTTGTTCTTCTTGCTGAAAGGCCCGCTGGACAGGCTTTGCTTGAAGAAATCGGCGATCCCCATGGGGATATCTTCACCCGTCAGGCCGGTGAGGTACTGAGTCGAGTTTGCCTGGGCATCCAGGTCGATCAACAAGGTCCGGTAACCTTCGCTGGCACTGACCGCCGCCAGGTTACAAGCGATGCTCGACTTGCCCACGCCACCTTTCTGATTGAACACCACGCGCCGCATGAGAGACCTCCGTGTATCAACGAATGCCCGAGTATGTGGTGGCTCGCCAGCTAAGGCCAGCGGCAATTGTCGGGTGATGATGGCGAACTGATCGCGATGCCCGGGCGCCACTACGAAGGCTTCGTGACCTGCCCGGTCAACAGCTCGGCAAACGCCTTGGCCATCGCTGAGCTGCCGTGTTCGCGCTGCACCAGCCACACCGCGGTCATCGCGCCTTCATCCAACAAGGTGCGGTACACCACACCCTCGATGCGCATGCGCTGGAACGAGGCCGGCAATACCGAAACCCCCAGCCCCGCAGACACCAGGCCGATGATGGTCATCGCCTCCCCCGCCTCCTGGGCAAAATGCGGGCTGAACCCGGCGTGCCGCGCCAGGCTGAGCAATTGCGCATGCAGCCCGCTGCCATAGCTGCGCGGAAAGAACACGAACGGCTCATGCGCCAGGGAGGCCATGTGCACCCCCTGCTCGGTGCCCACGGCCAAGGGGTGCGAGGCATTGATCACGGCCACCAGCGGCTCGCGAAACAGCTCGGTCGCCACCAGCCCCTCCGGCAATGGCATGGGCCGCATCAGCCCCACCTCGATGGACTCGTCAAACACCGCTTCAGCCACATCACGGCTGCTCAACTCCTTGAGGTTCAGGTGCACGGCCGGGAAGCGCTGACGAAAGGCATGGATTGCCTTGGGGATTTTCGAGGTAAATGGCGCCGACGAGGTAAAGCCGATCTTCATCTCGCCGAGCTCGCCAAGTTGCGCCCTGCGCGCCACATCGGCTGCCTTCTCCACCTGTGCCAACACCTGGCGTGCTTCTTCCAAGAACAACCGCCCCGCCTCGCTCAATTCGACCCGACGATTGGTACGGTCGAACAAACGGGCACCCAGCTCCTGCTCCAGCGCCTGGATTTGCTGGCTCAAGGGGGGCTGCGAAATGCCCAACTGCTGGGCCGCGCGGCCAAAGTGCAGCTCTTCTGCCACAGCAATGAAGTAACGCAGATGGCGCAGTTCCATGATCGGCTCCAAACAAGTCGCTAAACGTCTTAAATAGGTCGAACAATATATTGGATCTAATCATTAGCCAGCTATATGCTTTTTTCATTGCGCCAGAGGTACCCGCCCGTGAAAACTGCTGTAGCTCCCCTTCCCGTCGACCCAGAACCTGCCCCCCTTAGCGAAATGTGGATCGAGAAAGGCACCCCCGCCTTCATGAAGACCGTGCTGGCCCTGTTCAGCGGCGGCTTCGCCACCTTCGCCCTGCTGTACTGCGTACAACCGATGATGCCCCTGCTGTCGCAGGAGTTTTCCATCAACGCGGCGCAGAGCAGCCTGGTGTTGTCGGTATCGACTGCCATGCTGGCGTTCGGCCTGTTGATCACCGGGCCGATCTCCGACCGCCTCGGGCGCAAGCCGGTGATGGTGTTTGCGCTGGTCTGCGCGGCCCTGTCGACCTTGGCCAGCGCGGTGATGCCGACCTGGGAAGCGGTATTGGCGACACGTGCACTGGTCGGCCTGTCATTAAGCGGCCTGGCGGCAGTGGCCATGACTTACCTGAGCGAAGAGATCCACCCGCAGCACATCGGCCTGGCCATGGGCCTGTACATCGGCGGCAATGCCATCGGCGGCATGTGCGGGCGCCTCATCACCGGGGTACTGATCGACTTCGTCAGCTGGCACACAGCGATGCTGACCATCGGCGGCCTGGCACTGGTCGCGGCGCTGGTGTTCTGGAAGGTCCTGCCTGAATCACGCAACTTCCGCCCGCAGGCCGTGAACCCTCGCAGCCTGCTGGACGGCTTCGTCATGCACTTCAAGGACGCCGGGCTGCCTTGGCTGTTCCTCGAGGCATTCCTGCTGATGGGCGCCTTCGTCACGCTGTTCAACTACATCGGCTACCGCCTGCTGGCAGGGCCTTACCACATGAACCAGGCGCTGGTCGGCTTGTTGTCGGTGGTGTACCTGTCGGGTATCTACAGCTCTGCGCAGGTCGGCGCACTGGCGGACAAGCTGGGGCGGCGCAAGGTGTTCTGGGTCAGTATCGTGGTGATGGCGGGCGGCTTGCTGATGACCTTGGCCAGCCCGCTGGTGATGGTGATTCTCGGCATGCTGGTCTTCACCTTTGGCTTCTTCGGTGCCCACTCGGTGGCCAGCAGCTGGATCGGGCGGCGGGCGTTGAAGGCCAAGGGCCAGGCTTCGTCGCTGTACCTGTTCTGCTACTACGCAGGGTCCAGTGTCGCGGGGACCGCGGGTGGGGTGTTCTGGCATCAATGGGGCTGGAACGGGATCGGCCTGTTCATTGGCAGCCTGCTGGCGGTGGCGTTGCTGGTGGCGTTGCACCTGAGCCGCCTTCCCGCCAAGACAGCCTGATCATCGCCTCGCTTCAGGCCTCGCTCAATGCCAGCGCAAAGCGGGCCTGAAGCCACTCACCGTCTACGTGCAGCTGGATGTTGCGCACGCCTCCGGTGTCTCGGCCCAGGCTGTGCAGCCAACTGAACACCGCAGCAGGCGGACCTTGCAGGCTGATATCCACCTGCTCCGCCCGGGTTTCCAGCGCGGTGATGGAAAGCCCGGCCACACGAGCGCTCTCGCTCAGGCTGGCGGGGGTAAGCCGCTCGACCGAGCCTTGCGAACGCACCGGCGCCCGCGAGACACGCTGCAGTTGCGCGCCCAGCGCCTGCGCTCGCAGCAGTTTTTGCTCAGCCTGCTGCAGGCGGGCCTGGGCCGGTAGCCAAGCGAGTTGCCAGGCCGCGATAAACGCGAGGCCCCACAGCGCAACGTTCAATGACGTGCGCCGGCCAGCCGGTAACTGCTGCCATTGGCGCACCCATACCGATTCATGCCAACGTTTCATTCGGCCTCCTGCCACGAGAGCGCAGCCCGTACGCCGTGTTCAGCCTGGCTTGCATGCTCCACCAGCAACCCGGGAACCCGTTCGCGAAGGCGCTCCAGGTCACCAAAGCCTTGCGCGGCAACGTCCATGCGCCAGCTGCCAGCGGGGTCTGATTCGGCCCGTTCGAGGGTGACATTCCCGGCGGAGACCAGATGCTCGGCAAACCACGCCAACCGCTCCACAGCGGTCGAGGGCATGGTCCGCTGTTCAAGAGCAACGATGCGCGCCGCCAGATCAGGCCCCACTGGCTGATCGGGCGCCCAACGCTGAAACGCCATGACGTTTTCGGCCTGCTGCTGTGTTGCACGCTGCAAAACCCATTCGGCACGCAGGTAATCGGCAACGCTGGTCATCAGCACGATCAGCGCCAGCCCTGCTGCCAACCCATGCCAGCCTGGGCCCTTGCGCCGTCGACGCAAAGCGCCCTGACGCAGGTCGATCGCGCCCGCACGCCCTTGCACCAGGGTAGCCAGGGCGCTGGGGACCGGGTGGTTGCACAGCGCCATGCCCGGGTGGTGTGTTTCGGCCATCCAGGCCATGCGCGGGAGCTGACGCGCCAGTAACTGAGCGGCGTCGGCACTGACCGCCAGACGCGCGCAGCCACCGCCGCCGAGCAGCCATCGCCCCTCGAACCACAGCGCGCACGCATCATTGCCTCCCAGCAGGTCGGCGTCGACATGCACAGCAACGGGGTCGATGCCCTGCGCCTGCAACAGCGACAGCAGCTGCTGAAAACCTTCCAGCGCCACCATCAAAACCCTTCTGCAGCCCTGCTCATCCGCTGCCCCGAATGCCAGGTGAGAGGTTTCCAGCGGGGATGCCAGCTGTTCTTCGGCGGCATAGGCCAGCGACTCGCGTCGGGGGCGCTTGCCAGGCACTGGCCCGATCACACAGCACCCGGCCATTTCCATCGGCACGATCACCACCACCGCTGCACCTGGCAGCGCTGCCGGTAGGTCGCCCAGTTGCGCTCGCTGCTCCAGGCCCTGCGCCGTGCGCACAATCACTGGCCACGAGGTATCGGCTGCGGCCATACCCTCGGCCAGCAGAAACAGAAAAACTTCACTCATCTGGCCTTAGCTCCGGCTGTGCAGAAAAAACACGACGCACCACCCGAACCTGGTCGGTGTTCAGGTCGATTTCCACGTCGCTGTAGAGGTACATGCGCTTGTTACCCAGCACGGCCTGGACCTCCAGGCGGAACCATCGGCTGGCTGTTGTCAGGCCATGGTTTTGAAGGCCAAGGCCGATGAGTTCGGGCAGCGCCAAGAAGCGCTGGACGCTGGGGTACCCCGCGGCGGGGCGCACATCCACCAGGCGCTGTGCAACCGATAACTCCACCCCCTCCAGTGCTCCGAGCATGCGCGCCGAGGCCGTGTTGACGTTGAGCGCCGCCCGAGGTGGCAGCGCCACTACCCACGGCTGCAAACGCGTCATCATCTCGCCGCTGACACCCGGTAGCGCCCGCAACTGGGTAGGGTCGAGCAGCGGCTTGCCGGCCAGTGCGTCCAGCGCGGGTGGCTCGATCTGCAATGAATGGCAGAGGCGCTGCCACCGTTTGAGCAGGACCGGGTCGAGTGTTTTCCCCGCAGTCAGTGCAGCCAGGTTAAACCGCCCAGAGAGGTCTTCCAGGCGTAGTTGCACGCGCCCTTCTTGGACATCCAGCGTTTGTTTTCGCGCCCAGGGCTGGCCGCCATGGGTCACCTGCAGCAGGGTGTCACGCTGCTGCTTCAATTCAACCAAGGCGAGGCGCTCTCCGGCGTGTGCGAGCTGTTGCAGGCGTGATGCCTCGATTTGCTGACGGATGCCCCCGATCAGCCCCTGTTGGCTGCGCAACATGCCGGCAACCATCAGGGTCAGCAGGGTCATGACCAGCAACACCGTGATCAACGCCACGCCGCGCTGTCGCGCCCGGCTCACAGGCTGCTCCCCGCCAGCGACAGCACGCGGCGTATCCCTTGCAAACGCTGGGTCGACAAGGTGATTTCGAGGGCTTGGGGTGGATGCACCTGGCCCGGCGGCCAGCTGGTTTGCCACCCAGCGCCGTTAGCGTGTAACCGCCAACGCAATTCGACGACCCCTTCGAGCAGCCGCTGAGGCTGCCCCACGCCGTGTTCCAGCGTGCGACGTTGACGCCACAGCACGCCGTCCGCCAGCCAGTACTCGACCACTCTCAGGTCGCTGCGTGGCAACGGCTGGCTATCGCGCTCAGCCCCTAGCAGCCAGCCTACCCGCTGCTGTTCCAGCTGCACGCTGTAACCTGCGCGCCTGCTCTTTGGCGCAGGCCAGTAGCTCTGCAGGGCATCACGCTGCAGCACACTCATGGCCCGGCCCAAGGCCCGTAGTTCATCGGCTTGCGCCTGACGTACGCTATCGGCCCGCACCAGTGCGTCCAGCAGCAGGCTGCTGCCGGTCGCGAGCAAGGCAAAGATGGCCAGCGCCAACAGCAGCTCCAGCAAGGTAAAACCCTGCTGGCCACGGGCACCGTCACTGCGTGGCATCGCCAGCCTCCAGCCAGCCCGTGGCCAGCTGCAGGGGCTGCGGATCAGCGGCCAGGCCCACGCGCACGTCAACTTCGACAAGAGCCGCTTGAGCCAGGCGCCGCCTCGACTCGGCCACGACCCAACTGCGCTGGTCGAAACTGACTTCCAGCGTGCGACGCCCAACAGCCGATGGCGCCTGCAAGCGTAATTCGGTCAAGTGATTGTCGGCGATCCAGCTGGCGAACAAGCGATCACGCCCCCCTTGCGACTGCGCCAGCACATGCTGGCTGGCAGAGGTCACTGCCGCGGCCAGCACGGCGAACACCGACAATGCCACCAGCACTTCCAACAGGGTGAAACCGCGTTCAGCGTTCGAGCCAGGGGTCATTGAGGCCATCGCTCGTGAGGGAGGCAAGGCGCACGCCCGCCTCATGAAAGTGCAATGAAAACGGGGTGTATTCATCGGTGCTGGCAAATACCAGTTGCGCGCCGCTGGCTGCCCCGTGAAGCACCACCGCCACGCCGTCGATTTCCAACTGCAGGTCCAGCTCGATGGCGCGCCGCTGGCCCGCCGCCGCCCACACCTGCCCCGCGCGCAGCATCAATTGGTAGCCATGGGGATCGATGCGTAGCCCCAGTGCTTGCCCTTCGAGCACCGCTTGCTGCCTGGCATGCTGCACCACTTGCAGGAGCAGGCCGGCTTCTCGATAGGCCAGCCGTTGCCGATCCCCCCCACCCGCCAGCCCTGCCATGCCCAAAGCAATGCCTGCCAGCAGCATCACCAGCAACAGTTCAAGCAAGGTAAAGCCCCGCGAGCGGCGCAATGTCATTCGGCCCAGTTTCCGATATCCGCATCCCTGTCTTCGCCGCCCGGTTGGCTGTCAGCGCCCAGCGAGTACAGGTCATAGCCCTGTCCGGAGCGCGTGCCGGGGTTGGCGTACTGATAGGGGGCACCCCAAGGGTCGGACGCAGCAGTCTTGAGGTAGCCTTGCGTATTCCACTGGCGTGGCAGCGGGGCCACGGTCGGGCGTTTGACCAGCGCTTGCAGGCCTTGGGCTGTGGTCGGGTAGCGCCCGTTGTCCAGGCGGTAGATTTCCAGCGCAGTGGAGATGGACTGTATATCGGTGCGCGCTGCCGTGAGCTTGGCGTGATCCGGGCGGCTCATGACATTGGGCAGCACCAGCGCCCCCAGTACGCCCAGGATGATGACCACGACCATGATTTCGATAAGTGTGAAGCCGCGTTGCAAACGCCGTGTAGAGCCAAGGGGCATGTCAGTTGACCAGTTGATTGAGGTTGAGAATGGGCAGCAGGATGGCCAACACGATGAACAGCACGATGCCACCCATCATCAGCAGCATCAGCGGCTCACACAGGCTCACCAGAAGCGAGATCCGCCCGGCGAGTTGTTTTTCCTGAAGGTCGGCGGCGCGTTCGAGCATGCTTTCAAGTTCGCCTGCCCGTTCGCCGCTGGCGATCATGTGCAGCATCAGTGCAGGCAATGCCTCGCTGCGCGCCAGGCTGCTGGCCAGGGACGCGCCTTCGGCGACCTCGCGGGCGGCCGTTTGCAAACGCTCACGCAACACCAGGTTGCCGACCACCCCGGCGCCGATGCTCATGGCCTCGACCAGCACCACGCCGCTTCTGCCCAGAATCGCCAGGGTGCTGACGAAACGCGCGGCGTCACTGGTGCGGACCAGCTCCGCAAAACCCGGCATGCGCAGCGCAATCGCATGCCAATGCCGCCGCCTTGCTGGCGCACGAAGCGCCAGGGCAATCGCCGCCGCAAGCACCAACAACAGCACCACGGCCAGCAGGCCGTAGCGGCCGGTCGCATCGCTGAGGGCGATCAGTACTTGAGTTGCCAGGGGCAGTTGGGCATGGTCGCGGGCAAACGCCTGCACCACGTCAGGCACCACGTAGCCCAGCAGAAACCCTACGACCAGCAGCGATACGATCATCAGGATCAGCGGGTAGACCATCGCCAGCTGGACTTTCTGGCGCAGGGCCTGCTGGTTCTCGCCATGCCCGGCCAGGCGTTCGAGCACACCGGCCAGGTCACCCGAACGCTCGGCCGCCGCGACCGTTGCGCGATACACCACCGGGAAGGCCGAGGGGTAGCGCGCCAGCGCGTCGGCCAAGGTATTGCCTTCGGCCACACGCTCGGCCACGCCTAGCATTACCTGCCTGACTTGACGCTGGTGCTTCTGCACCGCTACTGCGTGCAGGGCCTCGGTCAACGGCATGCCCGCCTGCAGCAAGGTCGCCAGTTGCCGGGTCAACAGGCAACGACGCGCGAGGTTCAAGCGGTTGCTGCTGCGCACTGACGCAAAGGGCGATGGCCGTTGCGCCTCAATCGTCAAGACCACCAGCCCCTGCTCACGCAATTGCTGCCGCGCCTGGCGCGCACTGGTGGCGTCCAACGTGCCGCGCTGGCGGGCGCCGGCAGCGCTCTGGGCTTGATAACGAAAAACGGCCATGCTCAGTCCTGGCCCGTCACGCGCAGCAGTTCCTCGACGCTGGTCTGGCCAAGGCACACACGCTCGACGCCATGCTGGAACAGGCTCGGCGTATCGCTGCGGATCAGCTCACGCATGTGCGCCTGCGAGGCACGCCCGTGAATGGCCTGAGCCAGTGCGGGGTTGACCACGACCATCTCGTGCAAGGCCACGCGCCCGCTGTAGCCCAACTGGCACTCAATACACCCTGCGGCCTTATACAGTTGCGTGGGTAACGTCGCGGGGTTGCCCAGGGCATTCGCCGTAGCGTCGTCCACTGCGTAGGCGACCTTGCAGTGCGGGCACAGCACCCGCACCAGCCGCTGGGCCATGACACCGGCAAGGGAAGACGCCAGCAGGCAGGTATCCACGCCCATGTCCGCCAAACGGGTAATGGCCCCCAGGGCACTGTTGGTGTGCAGGGTCGAGAGCACCAGGTGCCCTGTCAGCGAGGCCTGCACGGCGATATCGGCGGTTTCCCGGTCGCGGATCTCACCCACCATGACCACGTCCGGGTCCTGGCGAAGAATGGCCCGCAACCCGCGAGAAAAGGTCATCTGGACCTTGGTGTTGACCTGCGTCTGGCCGATGCCGGGCAGGTGATATTCGATGGGGTCCTCGACGGTGAGGATGTTGCGCGACGTCTGGTTGAGCACCGAGAGCGCCGTGTAAAGCGTGGTGGTCTTGCCGGAGCCGGTCGGCCCGGTCACCAGGAAAATGCCGTGGGGTTTTTCCAGCATGCCCAAAAACCCACGGCGCACCGACGCCTGCATCTGCATGTGTTCCACGTCCAGGCGCACCGCCTGTTTGTCCAGCAAGCGCAGCACTACCCGCTCACCATGGGCAGCGGGTAAGGTCGACACCCGCACATCCACTTCATGGCCTGCCAGGCGCAGGCTTATGCGACCGTCCTGCGGCACACGCTTTTCGGCAATGTCCAGGCGAGCCATGACCTTGATTCGCGATACCAGCAACGCGGCCAGCGCCCTTGGTGGCGTCAGCACTTCACGCAGGACGCCATCGATGCGCATGCGCACGCGCAACTGCTGCTCGAAGGTTTCCAGGTGAATGTCCGAGGCGCGCGACCTGACGGCTTCGCTGAGCAACGCATTGAGCAAGCGGATGATCGGCGCGTCGTCCTGTTGATCGAGCAGGTCGCTGGTCTGCGGCAGCGCCTCAGCCAGGCGGGTCAGGTCGATTTGCTGGTCAAGCCCCTGGATCACCGTCTGCGCCGCATCCTGCGCGCCGCCGTAGCAAAGGGCGAGCTGCGCGGCAAACTCGCCTTCATCCACCAGGCGCAACGGCCAGTGGTTGCCCACCAGGCGCAACGCCTCTGACAGCGCATCCAGCGATGCGTTATCGCGCATCAGCAAAGCGGGCTTGGCGGCCTGTTGGGCCAGGAGGACGCCGTGGCGCCGGGCGAAGTGGAACGGCAACAACTCACTCACAAGCCGGCCTCCTCGACAGTGGGCAGGCGGCGGACATCGAACAGGCGCTGAGGGTCTTGCGGCACGTTCGAAGGGTCGGCTGCGCGCACGTCGTCATACGCCCGGCGCCCTGCTTCGATCAGCTCAGCCTCACCACGCAAAATGGTTGGCCGCAGGAATACCATCAGGTTGGTCTTTTCCTGGGTGTCCCGGGTCCAGCGAAACAACCCGCCCACCCACGGTATGCGGCTAAGCAGAGGGACACCACGCTGCTCGGTACGTATGCTGTCCTTGATCAAACCGCCAATCACGATGATCTCGCCATCGGCGGCGAGGATGGTGCTCTTGAGCGTTCGCTTGTTGGTGATCAGGTCACCCTCGACCGTGCTCGGCGCCAGTTCGGAGCTTTCCTGCTCGACTTCCAGGCGCAGGCTGCGGCCTTCATTGATGTGCGGGCGGACCTTCAGGCTGATGCCGATGTCCTTGCGTTCGACGGTGGTGAACGGGTTGTCCGCGCCGCTGCCCGCTGTGGTGTAGGAGCCGGTCTTGAAGGGCACGTTCTGGCCCACCAGGATGTGTGCCTCCTGGTTGTCCAGGGTCAGCAGGCTTGGGGTTGAGAGCAGATTGCTCCGGCTATTGCTGGCCAGCGCGGAGACCAGCAGCCCGAAGCGGTCGGAGCCTATCGCCAGCGCCGCGCCGCTGGGCAAGGCCTTCTCCGGCCCCAACAGGTTCGCCAATGAAGTACCGCTGTCAGGGAAGGTCACCCCGCCCTTCACGCTCCCGGTATCGACGCCCCATTGCAGCCCCAAGGCTTCGTTGATGTCGCCACTGACTTCGACGATTGCCGCATGTATCAACACCTGCGCACGGGGCTGATCCAGCTGCTGGATAATCTGTACCACGCTGCCCAAGGTCTGAGGTTCACCTAACAGCACCAACGCATTCTGGCTGGTATCGGCTTTGACCATGGCCCCTGCCGCCAGCGGCTGGCCCAAGCTTTCCGTGCCCGCCTTGCCATCCAGGCGCTTGCCGACTTCACCCAGCACCTCGGCCAATTGCTCGGCGTTGCCATGCTGAAGACGCACCACCCGCCAGTTTTGCGATGACGCAGGCGCAGGGGCATCGAGGTCGTTGGTCAGTCGCGCCAGGCGTTGGCGAGCCTTTGCCGGGCCGAGAATCAACAGACGATTGCCACGCGGGTCGAGCAGCACCCGAACACCGCTGTCCGGGCCGCCCGCAGACGCTTCGACCACCGGCAGCACGTCACTGGCCTGGGCGGTGCGCAGGGTCACCAATTCGTAGTCGTGCCGCTGGCCGCTGTCGAGTTGCACAACCAGGGCTTGCAGGCGATCGAGGTTGGCAGCCGAATCGGTAACCACCAGGGCATTGGCTGAACTGGACGGGCCGATGTAACCGTTGCTCGATACCAACGGCCGCAGCAGCCCGGCCAGGTCGGCGGCAATGCTGCCGGAGAGGGTGAATACCCGTGTGGTGAATGCCGAAGGGATCGCATCGACCTGTTGGTTGGCCCAGGCCTTGGCTTCACTGGCCGGCAGCACCAACAGCCGATCACCGTCGTTGACTGCAGCAAAACCTTGGGCATTGAGCACGGAGTAAAACAGCCGTCGAATGCCCTCGCGGTCATGCGCTTGATTGGACAGTACCGTGATACGGCCTTGAACACGCGGGTCGAGCACGATCGTCTGGTCGAGGATCGCCCCTACCTCGCGCACCACATCACGCACATCGGCGTCGCTCATTGCCAACTGCCAGGTAGGCTCATCAGCCAAGATCAGCGGGCTGGCCAGGGTCATGCAGGCACCGAGCGTCGCAACGCGCAGGTATCGTTTGAAAGTCATTGCACCTCCCGCAACAAGCGGGGTGAATCAGCAGCGACACGGCCGGGGGTGGCCGTGTTACCAGTGGGGTGGAAGAGCGTGGTGTGAGTGCCAGACAGCGTTACGACTTCCTCACGGCCATCGACCCAGAGCGTGATGGAACGCACACCGATGCGCCTTAGCACACTGCCGCCCGCAAGCCTGTCGCCAACCCGGTGCACGCCTTCGCCCTCGCGGCTAGCCACCAGCGCCCAGGCATCGCCGCGGCTGGAAACAAAGCACGCCTTGAGCACGATGCCGGCTTGGTTCGAGGACTGCAGGCCAGGTGCACTGAAACCAAATGCCAGCGCCAGCGCTGCAGTGGGCAGGGGCTGCTCCGGTGCAGGTGGCGCAGTGGTCGCGCGTGCCTGCACAGCAGATGCGTCGATACCTGGGCGCGCCATTTCACGCACGCCCAGGATGACCACAGCCACCAGCAGCATTGCAATCCAGGGCAGATAGGAAGAGCGTTTCATGGGTTCAAGGCAACATCCGACGCAATACGCGTCGCCCGCTGAGCTCATGGAAAACCACTGCACCAACGTGCAGCAACACGCCCAGTGCCAACAGAGAACTCGCCACGATGTGCAGCTTCGACCACGCGGCCAGCCAGAACCAATCGCTCAACAGGGGTGCCAAGGTAAACCAGCCAAATACGTCGATTGGCCCGTCCATCATCAGCACGCCGGACAACAGCACCACGGCCGTCACCCAATAAAGGCCTTCATGAACCAGGTGGGCGATCAACTGCCCGGCGGGGTCATCATGTACAGCGCCTGGCCTGGGTTTAAACAAGCGAACCAGCCAGCGCACCAGGAACAGGGGAATGAAAAGGGTCGTCAGGCTGACGTTGACGAAGCCAACGAGGCTGGCAGTAGTGGGCTCAACATCGAAAATTGCAACGTAAAAGCCACTGACCAGCGCCCAGACGATCACCACGGCAGAGACCCAGTGCAACAGCACCTGCTGCCAGCAATACTTGTGTTCATGCATTGAAAGTACCCAGGCTGGCCTGGCAGCCCATCACGGGCTGCCAGGGCCAACTCCTTTATCGCTTGATCCAGGCGTCTTGCCAGTGGCTGCCTACACCAGGCTCATACTGCGTGGCACTTTCCGAATAGGTCTTGCACCAGCCTTCGTAGGGGAACGGCTTGCATTCAAAGACGTCGCCGGTCTTGGGCTGCAGGACCCGCGTGCCGGCTTTATAGCTGGCGATCGACTGCGGAAATTCGAAGTCGTAGCCTTCGCTGCCTGAGGCTTTCAACTGGACCGTGCGCTCTTCCTGCAGCAGTACGCGACCGCTTTTGTTGACGCCTACGACCTTGAGCAGGTGCTCGCCTGCGGTACTTTCGACCGGTACTGCAACTGGGCTGGTAGTGGCATCGATGTCCTGCTCAACGAAGCCGACCTGCTGATTGGCGGCGTCAAACAGGCGAGTAGTGAGCTGCAACTGACGGTTGGTCATGACGGTGAAGTCCAGGATGGTCTTGCCGTCGGTCAGGGTATAGTCAGGCTTGAGGCCATGCAGGTGAAGGTAGCTATCGTCCACCGGTGTCCCTTCGATCTCCAGTTGATAGCTCGTGATTTCGGTTTCTGGTTTGGCATAGATGTTATTGATGCCCGGCATCGGCTTGATGTTGCCTTCGCTACCGATTCGGCCGGCTTGTACTAGGTTCTGAGTCTCATTGATGCGCTTGGCGAGCTTGAGCGACCAGTTATCCTTTTTGGCCTCCTCGGCATGTTCAATGTCAATGCTGACGCTGTACTGCGGGCTTTCCGACGTACCCACGAAGGCTCGGGCCTTGACCTTGTCGCCGACCTGCAAGTGCCGATTTGGATTGATGCTGCCTACTTGCGGCCATTCTGGCGCGGGTCCGCCCTCGGCCTGGATATCCACGTCCATGACGTCATGGAAAGCAGCTGCGGTGTCGTCAATGGTCCAGAGACCCAGAATAACGTGATGCCCGGTGCGGTCAGCCGGCAGCGTGCACTGATGCTTTTCAAGGGCCGGGCCTGTCATGGGCTGGCCTTCTCCCCGAGCAGGTTTGCCTTGGCCATCGACCTCACAGAATGGCGTTAACTCGAATGCCTCGCGGCTCAACGCCACGTTCGGATTCCAGTTGGGTTTGGTGATGAAGTATTCCCACTTAGTGGTTTTATGCCCAACTGCGTAGTACCAGTCGAACGCGACTTGCCTATCTCGAATGGGCGTCAAATGCCAACGGCCGGCCGTTTGCTCATCGAGCAGGGCAAAACTGGTGAGCTCACCGCTCGCAATCTTACCGTCGGCGGGCCCGCGTTGCGGGAAGCCTTTAGGCCCTTCACCGACAGATTGCGGCTCGTACATGGCTGGACCACAGCCACTGTTCAAGCCCGATTGACAGGCGTACGCGCGGGAGGGTGGGTTAGAGGTATAGCCATGGGCATTGGCCAGTTGAACATGCAGGCCAGCCCCAGCAATAGCCACCCAGACACTACTGGCAACTAATTTACGCAGGTTTTTTCTTGTATTCATCGGGCACTCCGGACGCTTGGATGAGCGGTCAGGAGCGGCAACTCCCGACAGACGTACCAAAGTCTAAAGACGCGTCCGGCACCGATATGTAGGAATAAGCTAGCGAACTAGTCAGTTTGCTCTTGCTGATTCAGTTAACAATTTCTACCAGGTCGACATCCACTTCCCGGCTCATCAGGTGCTTTTCCACCTCACCGGTAAGCTTGACTTTAGTCTTCTCATTGAACGGAGTAGCCGGCAAGTCTTCATTGTCGATCTCGACGGTAATCGTGCCGTTGTTGTCCTTGAACTCGTACTTATCGTCGTTGTTGATCTTCTTGGTCACATACCCCTCCAGCACCACCGGCGTGTCATCGGCGGCGTCCTTGGCAGCGGCCACGGTGGTCACCGGCTGGGCGCCCGGGCCGGTGTAGCCCGCTGCCAGTGCGGCGGTGCTGAACAAAGGGGCGAGGATCAGGGCGAGGTAACGGGCTTTCATAAGATCAGGTCCTATTTCGGTTTCGATGGGACCAGATTAACGACGATCGCTGAATTCAAACTTAATACAAAAAACCCGGCATCTAGGCCGGGTTTTTTGTGCAGTGCATCAAATCACTGGTGGTACTGCGCCGACAACTCGTGCACGGCGTTGATGAACGCACCGGCGTGCTCTGGGTCGACTTCCGGGGTAATACCGTGGCCGAGGTTGAACACATGGCCGGTGCCCTTGCCGTAGCTCGCCAGAATACGCGCCACTTCCTTGCGGATGGCTTCGGGCTTGGCGTACAGCACGGTTGGGTCCATGTTGCCCTGCAGCGCAACTTTGTCACCGACACGGCGGCGGGCATCGCCGATCTCGCAGGTCCAGTCCAGGCCCAGTGCATCGGCACCAGCTTCGGCGATGCTTTCCAGCCACATGCCGCCGTTTTTGGTGAACAGAATGACCGGCACCTTGCGCCCGTCGTGCTCGCGGATCAGCCCGCTGACGATCTTGCGCATGTAGGCCAGCGAGAACTCCTGGTAGGCCGCCGCCGACAGGTTGCCGCCCCAGGTGTCGAAGATCTGCACAGCCTGGGCACCGGCCAGGATCTGGCCGTTGAGGTAGCTGGTGACCGACTGGGCCAGCTTGTCCAGCAACAGGTGCAGGGCTTGCGGGTTGTCGTAGGCCATGGCCTTGGTCTTGCGGAAGTCCTTGGACGAACCGCCTTCGACCATGTAAGTGGCCAGGGTCCATGGGCTGCCCGAGAAGCCGATCAGCGGGACACGGCCGTTGAGCTCGCGACGGATGGTGCTGACGGCGTCCATCACATAGCCCAGGTCCTTCTGCGGATCAGGGATCGGCAGTGCCTCGATGTCGGCCGGGGTGCTGATGACTTTCTTGAAGCGCGGGCCTTCGCCGGTTTCGAAGTACAAGCCAAGGCCCATGGCATCGGGGATGGTGAGGATGTCCGAGAACAGGATCGCCGCGTCCAGTGGGTAGCGGTCCAGCGGCTGCAGGGTAACCTCGCAGGCGAACTGCGGGTTCATGCACAGGCTCATGAAGTCACCGGCCTTGGCACGGCTGGCGCGGTACTCCGGCAGGTAACGGCCAGCCTGGCGCATCATCCAGACCGGGGTGACGTCTACGGGTTGCTTGAGCAGTGCACGCAGGAAACGATCGTTCTTCAGGGCAGTCATGTCGGCATCCGGCAAAAAAGTGCGGGCATTTTCTCAGACGCCAGCACAAAAGGCACGGCCAAGGCCATGCGTTTTGTCTATTGGGTGCCTTGGATCAAGCAATTTTGTATACAAAACGCTACAGCCTGGAGGAACCTGGGGCCGCTTCGCGGCCCTTTCGCGACACAAGGCCGCTCCTACACCGGAAACGCGATTCCCTGTAGGAGCGGCCTTGTGTCGCGAAAGGGCTGCGAAGCAGCCCCAGCATTCAATCAGACTTCCAGGTAATCCAGGATACCTTCAGCGGCCGTGCGGCCTTCGAAAATGGCGGTTACCACCAAATCCGAACCCCGCACCATGTCGCCGCCCGCAAAGATTTTGGGGTTGCTGGTCTGGTGCTTGAACTTGCCCTTTTCCGGCGCAACAACGCGGCCCTGGCTGTCCATCTGGATACCATGCTGCTCGAACCACGGCGCCGGGCTCGGGCGGAAACCGAAGGCGATCACCACGGCATCGGCCGGCAGGATCTCTTCAGAACCCGGGATCGGCTCAGGGCTGCGGCGGCCACGGGCGTCCGGCTCGCCGAGACGGGTCTCGACCACCTTCACGCCTTCGACCTTGTCTTCACCGACAATGGCGATCGGCTGGCGGTTGTAGAGGAACTTCACGCCCTCTTCCTTGGCGTTCTTCACCTCTTTGCGCGAACCCGGCATGTTGGCCTCGTCACGACGATAAGCACAGGTCACCGACTTGGCGCCCTGGCGGATCGAGGTGCGGTTGCAGTCCATCGCGGTGTCACCACCGCCCAGCACCACGACCTTCTTGCCCTGCATGTCGATGAAGTCTTCCGGCGATTTCTCGAAGCCCAGGTTGCGGTTGACGTTGGCGATCAGGAAGTCCAGCGCGTCATGCACGCCCGGCAGGTCCTCGCCCGGGAAGCCGCCCTTCATGTAGGTGTAGGTGCCCATGCCCATGAACACTGCGTCGTACTCGGCCAGCAGCTGCTCCATGGTGATGTCGGTGCCCACCTCGGTGTTCAGGCGGAACTCGATGCCCATGCCGGTGAAGACTTCGCGGCGGTTGCTCAGCACGGTCTTTTCCAGCTTGAACTCGGGGATACCGAAGGTCAGCAGGCCACCGATTTCCGGGTTCTTGTCGAACACCACCGGGGTCACGCCGGCGCGCACCAGCACGTCGGCACAGCCCAGGCCCGCCGGGCCGGCACCGATGATGGCGACACGCTTGCCAGTCGGCTTGACCTTGGACATGTCTGGGCGCCAGCCCATGGCGAAAGCGGTGTCGGTGATGTACTTCTCCACCGAGCCGATGGTCACCGCGCCAAAACCGTCGTTCAGGGTGCAGGCACCCTCGCACAGGCGGTCCTGCGGACAAACACGGCCGCACACTTCAGGCAGGGTGTTGGTTTGGTGCGACAGCTCTGCCGCCGCCAGGATGTTGCCCTCGGACACCAGCTTCAACCAGTTGGGGATGAAGTTGTGCACCGGGCACTTCCATTCGCAATACGGGTTACCGCAGCCCAGGCAGCGGTGTGCCTGCTCCACGGACTGCTGCGGCTTGAAGGGTTCGTAGATCTCGACGAACTCTTTCTTGCGCTGGCGCAGCAGCTTTTTCTTTGGGTCTTTACGCCCCACTTCGATGAACTGGAAGTCGTTGCTCAGACGTTCAGCCATTTTTCAAAACCTCTTTACCGCAGTCGCAAGCTACAAGCCGCAAGCTGCAAGTCGATCACTTGGGTCCGGCAAACCTCGCACTGCGTTTACTCGCAGCTTGAGGCTTGCCACTTGCAGCTGTTGTTACTGCGGGTTGGCACGGGTGCTGGACAGCAGTTGCTTGAGGTTGGCCGCCTTCGGCTTGACCAGCCAGAAGCGCCGCACGTAGTCGTCCAGGTTCTCGAAGAGCTCACGCCCCCACTCGCTGCCGGTCTCGTCCACGTATTCGCCAAGGACGCGCGCCAGGTGGCTGCGGTACGCCTCCATCGCTTCACCACTGATGCGCTGGATTTCCACCAGTTCATGGTTGAGCTTGTCGACGAAGCTGTTGTCCATGTCGAGCACGTAGGCGAAGCCGCCGGTCATGCCAGAGCCGAAGTTGTAACCGGTCTTGCCCAGGACGCAGACAAAGCCGCCGGTCATGTATTCACAGCAGTGATCGCCAGTGCCCTCGACAACAGCGTGGGCGCCAGAGTTACGCACAGCGAAGCGCTCGCCCGCGGTACCGGCGGCGAACAGCTTGCCGCCAGTGGCACCGTACAGGCAGGTGTTGCCGACGATGGCGCTGTGCTGGGTTTCGAACGGGCTGCCGGCAGGTGGCACGATGGTGACCTTGCCACCGGTCATGCCTTTGCCGACGTAGTCGTTGGCGTCGCCTTCGAGGTGCAGGTTCAGGCCACCGGCGTTCCACACGCCGAAGCTCTGGCCCGCAGTGCCCTTGAAGCGGAAGGTGATCGGCGCGGCGGCCATGCCCTGGTTGCCGTGCAAGCGGGCGATCTCACCCGAGATGCGTGCACCGATTGAGCGGTCGCAGTTGCAGATGTCGAGGCTGAACTCGCCACCGGACTGGTCGCGGATTGCCGGCATGGCCATTTCGACCATCTTCTCGGCCAGCTCGCCCTTGTCGAACGGCGGGTTCTTGTCGACTTCGCAGAACTGCGGCTTGTCCGCCGGAATGTGCGAACTGCCCAGCAGCGGCGACAGGTCCAGGTACTGCTGGCGCTCGGTGTCGCCTGGCAGGATGTCGAGCAGGTCGGTACGGCCGATCAGCTCGCCCAGGCTGCGCACACCCAGTTTGGCCAGCCACTCGCGGGTCTCTTCGGCGACGAAGGTGAAGAAGTTGATCACCATGTCGACGGTGCCGATGTAGTGGTCCTTGCGCAGCTTGTCGTTCTGGGTGGCGACGCCGGTGGCGCAGTTGTTCAGGTGGCAAATACGCAGGTATTTGCAGCCCAGGGCGATCATCGGCGCGGTGCCGAAGCCGAAGCTCTCGGCGCCGAGGATGGCCGCCTTGATCACGTCGAGGCCGGTTTTCAGGCCACCGTCGGTCTGCACCCGCACTTTGCCGCGCAGGTCGTTGCCGCGCAGGGTCTGGTGGGTTTCGGCAAGGCCGAGCTCCCACGGTGCGCCCGCGTACTTGATGGAGGTCAGTGGCGAAGCACCGGTACCGCCGTCGTAGCCCGAGATGGTAATCAGGTCGGCGTAGGCCTTGGCCACGCCGGCGGCGATGGTACCCACGCCTGCTTCGGCGACCAGCTTGACCGAGACCAGCGCCTGCGGGTTGACCTGCTTGAGGTCGTAGATCAGCTGGGCCAGGTCTTCGATCGAGTAGATATCGTGGTGCGGCGGTGGCGAGATCAGGGTCACGCCCGGTACCGCGTAGCGCAGCTTGGCGATCAGGCCGTTGACCTTGCCGCCTGGCAACTGGCCGCCCTCACCCGGCTTGGCGCCCTGGGCTACCTTGATCTGCAGCACTTCGGCGTTGACCAGGTATTCCGGGGTCACGCCAAAGCGGCCGGTGGCCACCTGCTTGATCTTGGAGCTGCGCACGGTGCCGTAGCGCGACGGGTCTTCACCACCCTCGCCCGAGTTGGAACGCGCGCCCAGGCGGTTCATGGCCTCGGCCAGCGCCTCGTGGGCTTCTGGCGACAAAGCGCCCAGCGAGATACCGGCGGAATCGAAGCGCTTGAGGATGGCCTCCAACGGTTCGATCTGCTCGATCGCCAGCGGCTGGTCGGCCACTTTGACCTTGAGCAGGTCGCGGATCATCGACACCGGGCGCTGGTCGACCAGCGAGGTGTATTCCTTGAACTTGGCGTAGTCGCCCTGCTGCACAGCCGCCTGCAGGGTGTTGACCACATCCGGGTTGTAGGCGTGGTATTCGCCACCGTGGACGAATTTGAGCAGGCCACCTTGCTGGATAGGCTTGCGCGCGCTCCAGGCTTCGGCGGCGAGCAGCTTCTGGTCGCTTTCCAGGTCTTCGAAACGCGCACCCTTGATGCGGCTCGACACGCCCTTGAAGCTCAGGCCGACCACTTCCTCGGCCAGACCGATGGCTTCGAACAGCTGCGCACCCCGGTACGAAGCGATGGTGGAGATGCCCATCTTCGACAGGATCTTCAGCAGGCCCTTGGAGATGCCTTTGCGGTAATACTTGAACACCTCGTCCAGATCGCCCAGCACTTCGCCGGTACGGATCAGGTCGGCCAGCACTTCGTACGCCAGGTACGGGTAGACGGCCGAGGCACCGAAGCCCAGCAGCACAGCGAAGTGGTGCGGGTCACGGGCGGTAGCGGTTTCGACCAGAATGTTGCTGTCGCACCGCAGGCCCTGCTCGGTCAGGCGGTGGTGTACGGCACCCACGGCGAGCGAAGCGTGCACCGGCAACTTGCCCGGGGCGATGTAACGGTCGCTCAGCACCAGCTGAGTCTTGCCACTGCGCACCGCTTCTTCGGCTTGGTCGGCGATGTTGCGGATGGCCGCTTCCAGGCCGACGCTTTGCTCGTAGTTGAGGTCGATCAGTTGGCGGTCGAAGCCTTCACGCTCCAGGTTCATCAGCGAGCGCCACTTGGCAGGCGAGATGACCGGCGAGCTGAGGATGACCCGCGAGGCGTGCTCCGGGGACTCCTGGAAAATGTTGCGCTCGGCGCCCAGGCAGATCTCCAGCGACATGACGATCGCTTCGCGCAGCGGGTCGATCGGCGGGTTGGTGACCTGCGCAAACTGCTGGCGGAAGAAGTCATACGGCGAACGCACGCGCTGCGACAGCACAGCCATCGGCGTGTCGTCACCCATCGAGCCGACCGCTTCCTGGCCCTGCTCACCCAGCGGGCGCAGCACCTGGTCACGCTCTTCGAAGGTGACCTGGAACATCTTCATGTATTGCTTGAGCTGGTCAGCATCGTAGCTGGCCGCGCCCTGGTCGTCGGTCAAGGTCGCCTGGATACGCGTGGCGTGCTGACGCAGCCAGCGCTTGTACGGATGGCGCGACTTCAGACGGTTGTCGATGGCGTCGGTGTCGAGGATCTGGCCGGTTTCGGTGTCCACGGCGAAGATCTGGCCCGGGCCGACACGGCCCTTGGCAATGACGTCTTCAGGCTTGTAGTCCCATACGCCGATTTCCGACGCAATGGTGATGTAGCCATTGGTGGTGGTCACCCAACGTGCCGGGCGCAGGCCGTTACGGTCGAGCAGGCACACCGCGTGGCGGCCTTCGGTCATGACGATACCGGCCGGGCCATCCCACGGCTCCATGTGCATGGAGTTGTACTCGTAGAAGGCGCGCAGGTCGGCGTCCATGGTCTCGACGTTCTGCCAGGCCGGCGGTACCAGCATGCGCACGCCGCGGAACAGGTCGATGCCACCGGTGACCATCAGCTCGAGCATGTTGTCCATGCTCGACGAGTCGGAGCCCACGCGGTTGACCAGCGGGCCGAGTTCTTCGAGGTCAGGGATCTGGTCATTGGCGAACTTGGTGCGACGGGCCATGGCCCAGTTGCGGTTGCCAGTGATGGTGTTGATCTCGCCGTTATGGGCGAGGAAGCGGAACGGCTGCGCCAGCGGCCATTTCGGCAGGGTGTTGGTGGAGAAGCGCTGGTGGAACACGCAGATCGCGGTCTGCAGGCGCTCGTCACCCAGGTCTGGATAAAACGCCGCGAGGTCGCGCGGCATCATCAAGCCTTTGTAGATGATGGTCTTGTGCGAGAAGCTGCAGATGTAGTGGTCGGTGTCGTGGGCGTTGGCCACGGACGAACGACGACGGGCACTGAACAGCTTGATGGCGAATTCCTGATCGCTCAGGCCTTCACCGCCGATGAACACCTGTTCGATCTGCGGCAGGCGCTCCAGCGCCAGGCGACCCAGCACGCTGGTGTCGATCGGCACCTTGCGCCAGCCGACCAGCTTCAGGCCAGCGGCGAGGATCTCGCGGTCCATGTTGGCGCGGGCGGCTTCTGCTTTGACCGGGTCCTGGTTGAAGAACACCATGCCGACGGCGTACTGCTTGGGCAGCTCGACGGCAAACTGTTCCTGGGCCACGGCCCGCAGGAATTGATCGGGCTTCTGCATGAGCAGACCGCAACCGTCACCGGTTTTGCCGTCGGCGTTGATACCGCCGCGGTGGGTCATGCACGTCAGTGCCTGCATGGCGGTTTGCAGAAGGTGGTGACTTGGCTCGCCCGTCATATGGGCGATCAGGCCAAAACCACAGTTGTCCTTGAATTCTTCGGGATGGTACAGACCTGTTTTCATAGACACTTTCTCACCAGGTTCACCTCTCAACGGAGGTAAATCTCTTTTTTAACAACCACTTACCATCCACGCCGATCAAACGCCAGCTTTTTTGCGGTGGTCATGGAAAACCATTGTTGCACAGCGACAGCGATGCCCACAAATTTTCATGTCTCACCATTGAAAATTTATGTCGCAAATTTGAATTTTTTTGCGCCATGCGCCGTGATATCGGCTTGGCTCGAGTCTGAAGCGTTTCAGCCATGACTGCAAGAGAGGCTTGTGGCCGGCAGCCTGGGACAGAAAAGCCTGCCGCGCTCGGGCGCAGCAGGCTAGTCGAAAGCTAGAATTCGCTCAGCAACTGGGCGGCGGGGTGGTGCCGCCCGGCAGGTATCAGCGGGCCGTGGCCAGCTCTTGTTGGACGCTGGCGACGGTACGTGGCCAAGGTTTACCAGCCTGGACCTTCGCTGGCAAGTTCTTGATTGCCGCAACCGCTGCGTCACGGTTGGCGAAGCTGCCGTAAGTCACGACATACAGCGGCTTGCCCTGCAGGTTTTTCTTGAAGTAGCGATAGTCGCCACCCTGGGCTTTGACGAAGGCCTGGGCCGAGGCTTCGGAGCTGGTGCCGAGGATCTGCACCACGTAATTGCCCGGTTTCTGGCCTGCATACCAACCACCACCGCTACTGCCGGTAGCCGCAGGCTTCTCGACAGGCTTGGCGGCTGGCTTGGCTGTGGCGACCTGGGTTGGCGCAGGCGCAGGCTTAGCAGGTGCAACCGGTTTTGCAGGCTGGGTTGCGACGGGCTTTGGCGCAGGCGCAACCGGCTGAACCGGTGCACTGGCAGTCGGCTTCGACAGCGTCGGTGCCGGGCCGGCAGGCACGCCTTGCGGCGGTGCGATGGTGGTCACGGTCGGCGGGTTGCCAGGCTGCAGCGCGGTATTGCCGGCCGGGCTGCCCTCTTCGCCATCCCCCATGCCTGCGGCCTGGGCCAATGGTTCGCGCATCACCGGCTGCGACTGCCCTACCAGCGGCAGTGGCATCGGCTGCGACGAGCCGGAGAACTCGATGGCCGGGTTGCCATTATTGGCCTGGGCGGCGCCCGGCTGGCCTTCACCTAATGGCAATTGAGCCTGGGCAGCCGGCACCTCGGCAGGTGCCTTGTCGCCTTTCTTGGGCATGAGAACCGCGGCAGCAACGGCGACCACAACCACAGCGGACAGCGCGAGCACATGTTTCTTAGGCATTTTCAACCCCATGGATGGTCGCTTGGCCGTCGAACGGCTGGCGATCATGGCTTCGATCAAAGTGTCACGGGCGACCTGGTTGATTGTGCCAGGCCAACCGTCGGAGTGTTCATGGATATCGACGATCTGTTCGCGGGTGAACACCTCGATGCCCCGGCCGGCGCCATCCAGACGCTGCTCCAGGTACTCGCGGGTCTCCTCTTCGCTGTAGGGGGCGAGCTCGATAACGTGGAAACGCTCTTCCTCGATACTCAGCTCATCCAGCCCGGCGATCAGCGACGGCTCGCCGAACAGGAACACGTGCGGGCGCCCTTCCGGAACACCCGCCGCCAGCTCCAGCAACGCTTGGAGTGCCGACTCGTCGAGTTGTTCCGCATCGTCCACCAGCAAATACACTTCCTGCCCGGTCAGCGCCAGTTGCACCACCTTCGACAGTATGGCCTGGACCTCAGGCTGGGCGACCTCAAGCGACTGCGCGACTTGGGCGAGCACGCTGGCCGCATCGCTGGCGCCACGGGCAGAAACCACGACGCTCTGCACCGATTGCTTGTTGGTACTGGCCACCAGGGCCTGGCGCAGCAAGGTCTTGCCGCTGCCCAGGGGGCCGGTGACCACCAGCATCAGCTGGCTGTAACGGGCCAGGTGATGCAGCTGGCCCAGCACAGGCTTGCGCTGTGCCGGGAAGAATTTGAAGCCGGGCACGCGGGGCGCGAACGGATCGTGGCTCAACTGGTAATGGTCGAGAAAGGCCTCATCGGCATGCAAACTGGTCATTGCGCTGTCACAACCTCAAAGCTGGGCCACGATCGCGCGGTAATCCGCCGACAGCGTGGCCTGAAGAATCTCTTTCGGATAGTCGTCGGTGATCACGGCCTCGCCCATCTGGCGCAACAGCACCAGACGCAGACGCCCGTCGAGCACCTTCTTGTCGACCGCCATGTGCTCCATGAAATGCGCCGGGGTCATTTCCTGTGGTGGCACCACCGGCAAACCTGCATCCTGCAACAGGCGGATTCCGCGATCGCGCTCGGCCTGGTCGATCCAGCCGAGCCGCATGGACATTTCCAGGGCCATCACCGTGCCCGCCGACACGGCTTCGCCGTGCAGCCAGACGCCGTAGCCCATATGGGTTTCGATGGCATGGCCGAAGGTATGCCCAAGGTTCAGGGTCGCCCGCACGCCGGATTCGCGCTCATCGGCACCGACCACCGCAGCCTTGGCTGCGCAGGAACGGCGGATGGCTTCGGTCAGGGCCGTGGAGTCCAAGGCACGCAGGGCCTTCATATTGTCCTCGAGCCAAGCGAGGAACGGCTTGTCGCAGATCAGGCCGTACTTGATCACTTCAGCCAAGCCTGCGGACAGCTCACGCGCCGGCAGGGTCTTGAGGCTGGTGGTGTCGATCAGCACCGCGTTGGGCTGATAAAAGGCACCGACCATGTTCTTGCCAAGCGGGTGGTTGATGCCGGTCTTGCCGCCGACCGAGGAGTCGACCTGGGATAACAGGGTGGTCGGCACCTGGATGAAATCGACGCCGCGCTGGTAGCAGGCAGCGGCAAAGCCGGCCATGTCGCCGATCACGCCGCCCCCAAGGGCCACCACGGTGGTGCGACGGTCGTGCCGGGCAGTGAGCAGGCCATCGAAGATCAATTGCAGCGTTTCCCAGTTCTTGTGGGCTTCGCCGTCAGGCAACACCACGGGCAGCACCGAATAGGCACCCAGGGTCTTGGCCAGGCGTTCGAGGTACAGAGGCGCGACGGTTTCGTTGGAAACGATGGCGACCTGCCGCCCGGCAATGTGCGGCGCCAGCAACTCGGGCTGGTCCAGCAGGCCTTCGCCAATGTAGATCGGGTAGCTACGCTCGCCCAGGTCGACCTTTAGTGTCTGCATGTATCCCCACAATGTACTTGGGCGCGGCGCCGCTTGGGCGACGCACGCGGTAAGTTGAACCTCGCCTCGGCGCTGGAGGCCGAGAATAGTCCCGGCTTATCGGGGCGGCAACTGCTGCAAGCGTTCGAGAATATCGATCACCACCATGCGCGGTGGCCGCTCGTCGGTTTCAACGACCACGTCGGCGATCTCGCGGTAGAGCGGATCACGCGCTTCGAGCAGGGCGCGAAGGGTCGCTTCCGGGTTGGCGGTACGCAACAGGGGGCGATTGCGATCACGTGCGGTGCGACCGACCTGCTGCTCCACCGAAGCATGCAGGTAGATCACCCGGCCGCCCTGGCGCAACGCCTGTCGGTTGGCATCGCGCATTACCGCGCCGCCGCCGGTGGCCAGGACTACGCCGTCGAGCCCGCAGAGCTCGGCGATCATCGCCTGCTCACGGTCACGGAAGCCCGGCTCGCCTTCCTTGTCGAAGATCCACGGGATGTTGGCGCCGCATCGCAGTTCGATTTCCTTGTCGGAATCTTTGAACAGCAGGCGCAGCTCTTTGGCCAATAGGCGTCCAATGGTGCTTTTACCAGCGCCCATTGGCCCCACAAGTATCAAATTTCGCACAGAATCAACGACTCACAGCAATCGCCTGGTCACTCATGATACGCGGAGTCAGGAAGACCAGCAGCTCGGATTTTTTCTCTTGTAATACATCGCGTCGAAACAGCCGCCCAACATACGGCAGATCGCCGAAAAATGGCACCTTGTCGACCACATTGTTTTGCGTGGTCGAGTAGACGCCACCGATAACGATCGTTTCGCCGTCCGCCACGCGAACCTTGGCATTGACCTCGTTCTTGCGGATCGGCGGTACGTTGTTCAAGGCATTGACGTAATCAGGCTCGTCCTTGGTCACCCTGACCGTCATGATGACCTTGTTGTCCGGGGTAATCTGCGGGGTGACTTCAAGCGACAGGGACGCTTCGCGAAACGACACGGACGTGGCGCCACTCTTGCTGGTTTCCTGGTAGGGCACCTCGGTACCTTTGAGGATCCTGGCCGTTTCCTTGTCGGCCGTGACCACCTTGGGCTGCGAGATGATTTCGCCATTGCCGCTCTTTTCCATGGCGCTGAGTTCAAGGTCTAGCAAGATGCCGCCACGCAGCAGGCCCAGGCCGACGCTGGAGCCGGCACGCTCCACCCCAAGGTCGACGAACAGCTCCTTGCCTGGCCTTACGTTCTCACCGTACAAGGGCCCACCCCAACGCACCCCAAGGCTCTTTTCGTAATCGACATTGGCCTCGACGATGCGTGCCTCGATCGCCACCTGACGCACCGGCACATCCAGCTGCGCCACCAGGTGGCGCAGCTCGGCAAGGCGGTCAGCGGGCTGGTAGGCCACCAGGGTATTGGTGCGCGCATCAACGCTCAAACTGCCTCGCCCAGTGAGGATGCCGTCGTCTGCCAGGGTTGCCAGCAACAGCTCTGCGAGCTCGGACGCTACGGCATGGTGGATCGGCATCAGTTCACGCTGCAGCGGTTGCAATTGCGCATCCAGCGCCTGGCCTAGTCGGGCGTCGAGTGATTGCCCAGCAAGCTCCGCCGCCGGCGCCACCAGCAGTACATTGCCCTCTTCACGCCGGGCCAGGCCCTTACTGCGCAGCACCAAATCCAGCGCCTGCTCCCAGGGCACATCCTGAAGCCGCAAGGTGATATTGCCCTGTACCGAATCGCTGGCAACCAGGTTCACGCCGGCATGGTCTGCCAGCACCTGCAATACGGCGCGCACCTGCACATCCTGAAAGTTCAGCGACAGTGGCTCACCCCGAGTGGGGGCTGCCGTCGCCAGCGGGATCGACAAGACGAACGCCGCCGCTATCCATAGCCTTTTCATCCTTGTCCATGACCTCCTGGTCCAGGGGTTTTCGGAGGGTGAGTACGGCTGTGCGCTCATGCCACTCACGCGCCACGAACCACCGCTCGCGCACGTCGACCCGCTGCTCGTCGATGTGCACCACAACACCCTCATCGCGCCCGAGCCGATCGCCCAGGCGCACGCGATACAACTGGCCTGCAGACAACAACAGCGCTTCATGCGCGCCGCCTTGCGCCAGGCTCCCGACCATTTCCAGCTGCGCCAAGGGCACACGGCCCAATTCGCCAGGTGCCACGTTCGCCGGGGCTGCGGAGAACGGATCGACCAATGGCGGCACGGGCGCTGCCCGAGCGGGCAAATCTGCCAACGACGCAACGGCCGGCGTCGTAGCATCGGCATGATGCGCGTGAACCCTCAGACGAACGCGCAACAATCCAGGCCGCCCATCGACTTCGTTCATGCTCAGGTCACTCACGCGCAGCAGCCGCAGCTGCCCAAGCCATTCATCCAACCACAGGCGCAGTGCTGCATACCGGCCCACCACCTGAACATCGAGGGGGATGGTTCGGTAGTGCGCCTGCTCCACCGCCTCATGCACATCGAGCCGCTCGAACAGCAGGCCAAATTCATGCCCTGAGGCGGCAAGCGAATCGAGCAGGTCACTCATGCCCTCGCCAGCGGCGAGACGCCACCGGGCAACGTGCAGCGCCTGCTGTGTGGCGGCCAGCGCAGCGCGCATGCGTGCCAGCTCGCGCACTTGGGCTGCCTTGGCCGAATGTTCCTCGCTCAACTGCTCATACTGTGCATTCACTTGCCCTTGGGCGTGCCGCAACCCCGGCAGGCGTAGCCCACACCCCAGCGCCAGTACCAACACACCCAGACCGACCGAAGCGCCCCACCTGAAGCGAGCGGAACGTTCGGCCATGCCCTGCCAGCTCACCCACCAGGCTGCATTCACGACCAAAACGCCGACACACGCGCTGCCAGGACAAACTCATCGCCCGAAGGCAGGTGCTTCACACGCTTGAGCTCCAGGCCTTGCAGTACCGCGGACCGCTCAAGGTCGCGCATGAACTGAGCGACCACGGCACCGGACGCGGCCTGGCCGGTCACCTGCAAACGGCCGCCTACCAACGTAAGTTCAGTGAGCTGCAGACCAGCAGGCAATGCGGCCTCGAGGTCGCTAAGCAACGCGGGGAATACACCTTGATCGGCACGCAGGCTGGCCAACACCGCAGCGTGTGCCTGGGCAGCATCGTGGGCGGCACGCACTTCAGCGTGCTGTTCCAATTGTTCATCCAGCAGCGCAATGGCGGAGTGACGGCTAACAGTGCTCAACCCTTGCTGCTGCGCACGTTGGCGTGCCAGTTGATCGATCAGCATCACGGCGCACAGGGCCAGCGCCGCACTGCCAAGCAACATCCACTGAAAGCGCCGAAGCATCGACCGGCGCTGCCGCTCGCGCCAGGGCAAAAGGTTCAGACGCATCATGGCTGCATGCCTCCGAGCGCCAAGGCGCATGCCAAGAGCATCTCGCCCCCACCAGGCTCCAACCCGGCAATAGAAGGCAGGGGCCGGCAGGGTAGTTTCACCTCTGCACTCAGGTTATCCAGCCACGCTTGCTCGATCGGTGAACTGCCGGCGACCAGCACGCATTCCAGTTGACTGTCGTCGCCCAAAAGCGCCGGCCATTGGCCAAGTGCTTGGCGAAGGTGCACTTCGCGGCGCTGCGCGGGCATGCCCTGCCGCCAACAATGCAGCGTCGCGCCTTGCGCTTCGATGCGCAGCAATGCCGAACCGGCAAGCGCGCCCTGCGGCAACATCCGCTGCAACGCGATACTGTCGACCTCCATCGCCTCGGCCTGCAGCCCGGCTGCATCAAGCAGGGCTTCAACGGGCTCCAGCGCACGCTGGCGACAGGCAGCCACCATGACCTCCTGGCAATCGGCCTGGGCCTCGGAGGCCCCGAGCAACTGAAAGTCCAGCGCCAGATCATCAAGCGGAAATGGAAACAGGCGATCCGCATCAGCCAGCAACTGGGCTTCGATATCGGCTTCACTCAGGCCCGCTGGCAGTTGGCACACCTTGCAGATCACCTGATTTGCCGGCAGCGCCACCGCAACGCGCCGCTGCCGACTGCCGCTGCGCCTGCAGGCACGGCGCAACGCAGCCACTAGCCGGGCAGGGTCGCTCGCCCAATCAGCCCCACTGTACGGTTCATACGGCTCGTGCGCCCAGGCCGCGACCTGGCAACGCCCCTTGCGTCGCTGCAGCTGCACAATCCGAACGGAGTCGGGGGCAATTTCCACCCCCAAGAGTGAACCGGCATCCATGCCGAAACGTCCAAGCATCGCTGCTCCTTTGCTGTATGCCGCAAACCCGCGTCAGCGCTAGGCCCCAGCGGCCAAACGGTTCGACGGGCCACCTGGCCGGTCACCCGGCAAGGCGAAAAAATGCTTATAATGCCCAGCGTTTTTGGTCCGCCGGACCCGTACGCAATTCACTTATCAACCTGGACGCCCAAAAGCCTTGATACGTCTGCTGAAGTTCTTCTGGTGGTCTTCCGTCGCAGTCATTAGCGCGCTCGTACTCGGTGTGAGCGGTGCGTTTCTGTATCTTAGCCCTAGCCTGCCCTCGGTCGAGTCCCTCAGAAGCATCCAGTTGCAGATCCCCCTCAGGGTGTACAGCAGCGACGGCAAGCTGATTGCCGAGTTCGGCGAAATGCGCCGCTCGCCGATCCGTTTCGCGGAAATCCCCCCACAATTTATCCAGGCGCTTCTGTCAGCCGAGGACGACAATTTCCTCAACCACTACGGCGTTGACCCCAGCAGCCTGATGCGCGCCGCGACTCAGCTGGTAAAAACCGGCCACATCCAGACGGGCGGCAGCACCATCACCATGCAGGTGGCGAAGAACTTCTTCCTCACCAGCGAGCGCAGCTTTTCGCGCAAGACCAACGAGATTCTGCTGGCCCTGCAGATCGAGCGTGAGCTGACCAAGGACGAAATCCTTGAGCTGTACGTGAACAAGATCTACCTGGGCAACCGGGCGTACGGCATCGATGCCGCCGCACAGGTTTATTACGGCAAGTCGATCCGCGACGTGAGCCTGGCGCAAATGGCGATGATCGCCGGCCTGCCCAAGGCACCTTCGCGCTTCAACCCGCTGGCCAACCCGGTGCGCGCAAAAGAGCGTCGCGACTGGATTCTTGGCCGCATGTACAAGCTCGGCAAGATTGACCAGGCCAGCTACCAGGCCGCCCTGGCCGAGCCGCTCAACGCCAGCTATCACGTGCCGACACCTGAGGTGAATGCCCCGTACGTCGCCGAGATGGCCCGCGCCGAGATGGTCGGCCGTTATGGCAGCGATGCCTACACCGAGGGCTTCCGCGTCACCACCACCGTGCCGAGCGACATGCAGGAGATGGCCAACAAAGCCATTCTCACCGGCCTTTCCGATTACGATGAACGCCACGGTTACCGCGGCCCCGAGGCACGCTTCCCAGGCAAGACCCACGCGGCCTGGCTGCTGGAACTGAGCAAGCAGCGCACCCTGGGCGGCCTTGAGCCGGCCATCGTCACCCAGGTCGACAAAACCGACCTCAAGGTGCTGACCCGCAGCGGCCAGGAAGAAACCGTCGCCTGGGACACCATGAAGTGGGCGCGCCCGTTCCTCAATAGCAATTCCCAGGGCCGCGCACCGCAAAGCCCCGCCGATGTTGCCCAGGTAGGTGACCTGGTGCGCCTGCAGCGCCTGGACGACGGCAAGCTCAAGTTCAGCCAGGTGCCGGGCGCACAAAGCGCACTGGTCACCCTCGACCCATACAACGGCGCCATTCGTGCCCTGGTAGGCGGCTTCTCGTTCGAGCAAAGCAACTACAACCGTGCCATGCAGGCCAAGCGCCAACCTGGCTCGAGCTTCAAGCCCTTCATCTATAGCGCGGCGCTCGACAGCGGCTACACCGCAGCCAGCCTGGTCAACGATGCACCGATCGTGTTCGTCGACGAGTACCTGGACAAGGTCTGGCGGCCGAAGAACGACACCAACACCTTCCTCGGCCCGATCCGCATGCGCGAGGCGCTGTACAAGTCGCGCAACCTGGTATCGATCCGCCTGCTGCAGGCCATGGGCGTCGACCGCACCATCGACTACATCGCCAAGTTCGGCTTCAACAAGCAGGACTTGCCGCGCAACCTGTCGCTGGCACTGGGCACCGCAACCCTCACGCCGATGGAAATCGCCACGGGCTGGAGCACCTTTGCCAACGGCGGTTACAAGATCACCCCGTACTTGATCGACCGCATCGAGAGCCGCAGCGGCGAGACCCTGTTCACCGCCAACCCGCCCCGCGTGCCGCAAGGCGCCCAGGACCAGGCAGGCCTTGCCGCGCCAGAGCAGCCGATCAGCACCGCAGCCATGCCGGGCGAGGCGCCGGCCGCCTTTGGTCAGGTCACGCCAGCACCGCAAACGCCGGCAGTGGCGGAACAGATCATCGACGGCCGCACCACGTACATCCTCACCAGCATGTTGCAGGATGTAATCAAACGGGGCACTGGCCGCCGTGCGCTGGCCCTGGGCCGCACCGACCTGGCCGGCAAGACCGGTACCACCAACGAGTCCAAGGATGCCTGGTTCTCCGGCTACAACGCCGATTACGTGACCACGGTATGGGTCGGCTTCGACCAGCCCGAGACCCTGGGCCGCCGCGAGTACGGTGGTACTGCGGCGCTGCCGATCTGGATGAGTTTCATGGGCGCCGCCCTCAAGGACAAACCCAACCACGTACCGGCGGAGCCGGAAGGCATCCTCAGCCTGCGTGTCGACCCAGTCAGCGGCCGCGCGGCCTCGCCGGGCACACCGAACGCCTACTTCGAGTTGTTCAAGGCCGAAGATTCGCCACCGTCGGGGGATGAACTGGGCAACGGCGCGGCACCGGGAAGCCCGCTGCCAGCAGACGAAGCAGCGCCGATGGACCTGTTCTGACCCCTGACAGGCTAGCGCCGCCTGTGTAGGAGCGGCCTTGTGTCGCGATGGGCTGCGCAGCAGCCCCTTGCGAGACCTTCTGCTGTCGAGATCCTGGGGCCGCTGCGCAGCCCATCGCGACACAAGGCCGCTCCTACAGGGATCTACGCTGCCGACAAACGCACAATAAAAAGCCCCGGCTCATACGAGCCGGGGCTTTTTTGTGTCACTTACGGCAATCAGCCGTTGAACACTTCATCCACGCTGTTCAGCGGGTAGTGCTTCGGATACGGCAGGGTCGCCACACCGGACTCGATAGCAGCCTTGGCAACAGCATCGGAAACAACGGTGATCAGACGGGCATCCAGAGGCTTCGGAATGATGTACTCACGGCCGAATTCCAGGCCTTCGACGCCGTAGGCTTCGCAAACTTCCTTAGGAACCGGCAACTTGGCCAGGTCTTTCAGGGCGATGGCCGCAGCAATCTTCATTTCTTCGTTGATGCGCTTGGCACGTACGTCCAGGGCGCCACGGAAGATGAAGGGGAAGCCCAGTACGTTGTTGACCTGGTTCGGGTAGTCGGAACGACCGGTGGCCATGATCACGTCGTTACGGGTGGCGTGAGCCAGCTCTGGGGAGATTTCCGGATCGGGGTTCGAGCACGCGAACACGATCGGGTTGGCCGCCATCGACTTCAGGCCTTCTGCGCTCAGCAGGTTCGGGCCGGACAGGCCAACGAACACGTCGGCACCGTTCAAGGCGTCAGCCAGGGTGCGCTTGTCGGTCGCGTGGGCGAACTGCGCCTTGTACTGGTTCAGGTCGTCGCGGCCAGCGTGGATCACGCCGCTGCGGTCGATCATGTAGATGTTCTCGACCTTGGCACCCATGCTGACCAGCAGCTTCATGCAGGAGATGGCGGCAGCGCCGGCACCCAGGCAGACGATCTTGGCTTCTTCCAGCTTCTTGCCGGCGATTTCCAGGGCGTTGATCATGCCGGCCGCGGTGACGATCGCGGTGCCGTGCTGGTCATCGTGGAAGACCGGGATGTCGCACTGCTCGATCAGGGTGCGCTCGATTTCGAAGCACTCTGGAGCCTTGATGTCTTCGAGGTTGATGCCACCGAAGGTGATCGAAATGCGGCGAACGGTGTCGATGAAAGCTTGCGGGCTTTCCGACTCGACTTCGATGTCGAATACGTCGATGCCAGCGAAACGCTTGAACAGAACACCCTTGCCTTCCATGACCGGC
The DNA here is from genome assembly GCF_047159675.1 of Pseudomonas sp. NGC7. Classification (NCBI taxonomy): domain Bacteria; kingdom Pseudomonadati; phylum Pseudomonadota; class Gammaproteobacteria; order Pseudomonadales; family Pseudomonadaceae; genus Pseudomonas; species Pseudomonas sp. NGC7. Next base: position 5,888,783 of record NZ_BAAFZY010000001.1, read on the forward strand.
TTCGAGGCCAGTGGGCCGAGGTCACCCAGACCGAGGATGGCAGTACCATCCGAAATCACCGCAACCAGGTTGCCTTTACCGGTGTATTTGTAGGCCAGCTCTGGATCACGGCCGATTTCGCGCACGGGTTCTGCAACACCTGGGCTGTAGGCCAGGGCGAGGTCACGGGCGGTGGCGGTGGGCTTCGAGAGCTCGACGCTCAGTTTCCCCGGACGAGGTTGAGCGTGGTATTCGAGAGCGGCGGTTTTCAGGTCTGACATGGTGGGCATTCCGCTATTTACTGTTCTGACGGACCGCCGAGGATACGCAAAGAGCCGGGGAGTCACAAGACTGGTCGGTCACTTGTGTCAAGGCCTTTAGCCTACGACTTTACGCTATAACCCACGGGGCATACGAATCACAGTGTGTACAATCTAATACCGAAATGTCTACATCTTTTCAGCCTGAAATGCGTTCTAACATGCTCGGATCGGTCAATGGCAACACCCAGCGTCGCTGCCCAGGCTTCAGGACGCCCTTGCGGGAACGATCCAGCACCCAGCCACGCGCCTCGACTTGGCGCCCTTTGAGATTATCGAAGAAGCTGGCCGGGAAGTTGCGTTGCAGACGAGCGGGAACCTGCAGCACCACGGTGCTATCCAGGCTCAGCCAGACGCCGCCGCGGTTACGTTCGACCGCCTCGATTCGGCCACCGATGACAGCGAACCCAGACTGCCGGACATCCCGTGCGCGCAGCACCGGCGAGCTGCGCCACAGGCCAACACCCGCCTTGCGCGCCGCTTGCTCGGCCAATTGCTGGCACCCCACCAGGCGCACATTGGGGGCAACGGCAACGCGGTAGCCGAGCCCCTCGCTGAGCAGTTGTGCTTCCAGATTGTTGCCAGTGCGGCCGTAGATGTGCGCCAGTGTGCGGCCGTATTTGTCTTTGCCCTCGATGCCCTGCACCAGCCCTACACGCCCGTCACTGGCTTTGACCAGGGCCTGCAAGCGCCGCTTGGCCGCCTCGGCATAGGGCTCGCTGGTCCGCCCTTTGCGGCCGATCTCCGGGGCGTTGATGCCGATCATGCGCACGCTGCGGCCGTCGGTCAGGCGCAAGGTATCGCCATCCACCACCTGCCGCACTGCTACCTGCTGAGGATTGGCCGGCAGCGGGCAGAACGCCAGGGCAGGAAGATGCCAAATCGCGCCCACAAAAAAAGCGCCCACAAGGGGCGCTTTTTTTTGCAACAGCGCGAAACCCGAGGGATTCGCCATGCGCATTATTACTTCTTGGCACCGAACATGCCGAAGCGATCGGCAAACTTCTGTACGCGACCACCGGTGTCCAGGACTTTCTGCTTACCGGTGTAGAACGGGTGGCACAGGTTGCAAACGTCGATCGACAGGGTGCTACCCAGGGTCGAACGGCTTTCAAACTTGTTGCCGCAGCTGCAGGTGACTGCAACTACTTCGTAGTTCGGATGAATATTTGCTTTCATGGTCACTTCCTCGAGCTGCGTGCCGCCACCCAACACCAATTGTTGAATACCGCACGTAATTAGGCGGCGAATAATACCAGAGCCCAGCCTCAGCGCAAGTTGTCGCTTGCACCGACTGTCGTCTGCTAGGCTCGCCAGTCTTTGAAATGCCCTTGCGAGACCTTCCGCGTGTCCGACGTCATCCTGCGCCTTGCCCTGCCCTCCCCGCTGCGTCGCCTGTTCGACTACAGGGCGCCGGCGAGCATGGCGCGCCAGCCCCTCACACCGGGCATGCGCATTCGTGTGCCATTCGGGCGCCGCGAGATGATCGGTGTGCTGGTGGAGGTGTGCGACCAAAGCGAAGTGCCCGCCGACAAGCTCAAGCCGGCCATTGCGCTGCTGGACCCGGTGTCGCCGCTGCCGCCGGCACTGCTCAAGCTGTGCCTGTGGACGGCCCAGTACTACCAGCACAGCCTGGGCGATACCCTGAGCTGGGCCCTGCCGACCCTGCTGCGCCAGGGCGAACTGGCCGAGATGCGCCAGGAACGCTTCTGGCACGTCGCCGCCGATGCCCGCCACGATGACCCCCGCATCGCCCGCGCACCGCGCCAGCGCGATGCCCTGAAAACCCTGGCGCAGCACCCACACGGCGTGGCCCACAGCCTGCTGGGCAAGCTCAACCTGAACAAGGACAGCCTCGACCTGCTGCTGGCCAAGGAACTGGTCACCGTCGAAGTACGCCGCCACCTGCCGACGCCGCGCCACGAGCACTGGCTGGCGCAGCCCGAACTGCCCCTCAACGAAGAGCAGCGCAACGCCTTCGATGCCGTGTGCCTGGGCCTTGGCAGTTTCAACGCGTTTCTGCTGGCCGGGGTTACCGGCAGCGGCAAGACCGAGGTCTACCTGCAGTTGATCCGCGAAACACTGGAGGCCGGCAAGCAGGCGCTGGTGCTGATCCCGGAAATCAACCTCGGCCCGCAAACACTGGCGCGCTTCGAGCAACGCTTCAACGCCCGCATCGCCTTGCTGCACTCGGCGGTCGGCGACCGCGAGCGGCTGGACGCCTGGCTGGCAGCCCGCGATGGCGAGGCCGACATCATCATCGGCACCCGCTCGGCACTGTTCACGCCGATGAAAAACCCCGGCCTGATCATCATCGACGAAGAGCACGACGGCTCTTATAAACAGCAGGAAGGCCTGCGTTACCACGCCCGCGACCTGGCCCTGGTGCGCGCCCACCAGGAGAACATCCCAATCCTGCTCGGCTCGGCCACGCCGTCGCTAGAAACCCTGCACAACGCCCAGACCGGCCGCTACACCTTGCTGCGCATGAACCAGCGCGCCGGCGGTGCGCGCCCGCCGCGCATGCTGCGCCTGGACGTGAAAAGCCTGCCGCTGGACAGTGGCATCAGCGGCCCGCTGCAGCAGGCCATCCGCCAGACCCTGGAAGCAGGCCAGCAAGTGCTGGTGTTCCTCAACCGCCGCGGCTTTGCCCCGACGTTGCTGTGCCACGATTGCGGCTGGTTGTCCGAATGCCCTCGCTGTGATGCGCGCATGACCGTGCACCAGCGTTCCGGCGTGCTGCGTTGCCACCACTGCGGTTATGACGAACGCCTGCCGCACCAGTGCCCGCAGTGCAACCATGTCGACTTGCGGCCGGTGGGCGCAGGCACCGAGCGCGCCGAAGAGCGCCTTAAGGTGCTGTTCCCGGACTACCCGATCCTGCGCGTGGACCGCGACAGCACGGCGCGCAAAGACGCCATGCACAACCTGTTCGGCACCATCCAGCGTGGCCAGCCGAGCATCCTGGTGGGCACCCAGATGCTCGCCAAGGGGCACCACTTCCCACGCGTGACCCTGGTGGCCATCCTCGACGCCGACGGCGGGCTGTTCTCCGGCGACTTCCGTGCCAGCGAGCGCATGGCGCAATTGATCGTGCAGGTTGCCGGGCGTGCCGGGCGCGCCGAAGAGCCGGGCAAGGTGATCATCCAGACCCACCTGGCCGACCATCCCTTGCTGGTACAGCTGACCGAACAAGGCTATTTCGCCTTCGCCGAGCAAGCCCTGGACGAGCGCCGCGCCGCCGGCCTGCCGCCTTTTTCGCACCTGGCCTTGCTGCGCGCCGAAGCGCACAAACCGGGCCAGGCCGAAGGCTTCCTCGATGAAGCCTGCAGCGCAGCAGAGCGCCTGGTGGCCGAACAGCGCCTGCCAGGCATTGAACTGTTGGGCCCGGTACCGGCTCCCATGGAGCGCCGAGCGGGCCGCTTCCGCGCCCAATTATTGATACAGGCCAACACCCGGGCACCCCTGCATCGACTGATCAGCGCCTGGTTGCTAGTGTTGGAGCAAATGCCGAGCGGCCGACAGGTTCGCTGGTCGCTGGACGTGGACCCGGTAGACCTCTACTGACACCCTGAGCCTTGGCAAAGGTTGGCAACCCGCTCCCGGCAACGGATAATGCCCAGTTTTTCCACCTGCGCATCGAAGCGCTCCACCGCGCTTGCGGTCGAAAAGAGAACCCCATGAAAGACACCATTCGCCAGCTGATCCAGCAAGCCCTCACCCAACTCGTCACCGACGGTGTGCTGCCTGAAGGGCTATCGCCGGCGATCCAGGTGGAAAACGCCCGGGACAAGACCCACGGCGACTTCGCCAGCAACATCGCGATGATGCTGGCCAAGCCTGCCGGCATGAAGCCGCGCGACCTGGCCGAAAAACTGATCAACGCGCTGCCCGCCAGCGACGACATCAGCAAAGTCGAGATTGCCGGCCCAGGCTTCCTCAACTTCTTCCAGAACACCAGCGCCCTGGCCGACCGCCTGGATGCCGCCCTGGCCGACGGCCACCTGGGCGTGCGCAAGGCAGGCGCCGCCGAGAAGGTGGTAATCGACCTGTCGGCGCCGAACCTGGCCAAGGAAATGCACGTTGGCCACCTGCGCTCGACCATCATCGGCGACAGCGTCGCCCGTGTGCTGGAGTTTCTCGGCGACCAGGTCATCCGCCAGAACCACGTGGGCGACTGGGGCACCCAGTTCGGCATGCTGATGGCCTACCTGCAGGAAAACCCGATCACCAGCGACGAGTTGTCGGACCTGGAGAACTTCTACCGGGCGGCGAAGAAGCGCTTCGACGAGTCCGAAGAATTCGCCACCCGCGCCCGCGGCCTGGTGGTCAAGCTGCAGGCCGGCGACCCTGAGTGCCTGGCCCTGTGGACGCGTTTCAAGGACATCTCGCTGTCGCACTGCCAGAAGACCTACGAACTGCTCAACGTCAAGCTGACCATGGCCGACGTCATGGGCGAAAGCGCCTACAACGACGACCTGGCCAACGTAGTCAACGACCTCAAGGCCAAGGGCCTGCTGGTTGAGGACCAGGGCGCGCAGTGCGTGTTCCTCGAAGAATTCAAGAACAGCGAAGGCGAACCCCTGCCGGTGATCGTGCAGAAGGCCGACGGTGGCTACCTGTACGCCACCACCGACCTGGCCGCAGTGCGCTACCGCAGCAATGTGCTCAAGGCCGACCGTGCCCTGTACTTCGTCGACCAGCGCCAGGCGCTGCACTTCAACCAGGTGTTCGAAGTAGCGCGCCGTGCAGGCTTCGTCGGCCACCCGATGCAAATGGAACACATGGGCTTCGGCACCATGAACGGCGCCGACGGCCGCCCGTTCAAAACCCGTGACGGCGGCACCGTGAAGCTGATCGACCTGCTCACCGAGGCCAAGGAGCGTGCCTACGCCCTGGTCAAGGAGAAGAACCCGAGCCTGGCCGAAGTCGATCTGCGCCGCATCGGTGAAGTGGTCGGGATCGGCGCAGTGAAGTACGCCGACCTGTCCAAGCACCGCACCAGCGACTACAGCTTCAACTTCGAACTGATGCTCAACTTCGAAGGCAACACCGCGCCCTACCTGCTGTATGCCTACACCCGCGTGGCGGGCGTGTTCCGCAAGCTGGGCAAGGGCTTCGACGAGGTCGACGGCAAGATCGTGCTGCAGGCCGAGAAGGAGCTGGACCTCGCCGCGCGCCTGGCGCAATTCGGCGAAGTGCTCAACAGCGTGGCCGACAAGGGTACGCCGCACGTGCTGTGCAGCTACCTGTACGACCTGGCTGGCCTGTTCTCGAGCTTCTACGAGAACTGCCCGATCCTCGCCGCCGAAACCCCGGAGCAGCAACAGAGCCGCCTGCGCCTGGCTGCCCTGACCGGTCGTACCCTCAAGCAAGGTCTGGAACTGCTCGGCCTGGAAACCCTGGAGCGCATGTAAGTTGGCTGCCAAGAAAAAACCTGCTCCAAAACGCGGCGCCAGCCGCCAACAGGCGCCGGCCAAGCAGCCGATCCCGGGTTGGGTATGGCTGGCAGTCGGGTTGACCGTGGGCGCTTTCATCGTCTTTTTGATGAAGCTCGAGCCAGGCGGCGCGGACATCAAGCGCACCAAGCCTGAACAGCAAAAACCGGAAAAGGTGGCAGAAGCCAGCAAGACCACGCCGGCCACTGCGCAGCAGCCGGTGAAGCCGAAGTATGACTTCTACACCCTGCTGCCGGAGTCCGAGGTCATCGTGCCGCCGGAAGCCGTGCCAGAGAAGACGCCACCGGTGCCTGCCCAGCCAGTGACCCCGGTCACCCCGGCAGAAGCAGCGAAGATCGACACGGCACGCGCTCAGGCCGCCTTGCTGGGCCAGACGCCACCACCGGCACCGCCGGTGATCAAGCCTGCGGCCACCACGCAGTTCTTCCTGCAGGCCGGCTCGTTCCGCAAGCAGGCGGATGCCGACAAGGTCCGCGCGCAGATCATCCTGCTCGGCCAGTCGGTGAAGGTGGAGTCGGGGACGGTCAAGGATGAAACCTGGTACCGCGTACTGGTCGGCCCGTTCAGCAACCGCGAACAACTGACCGGGGCGCAGAAACAGCTTGCCGGCGCAGGCTTCAGCAACCTACTGCTGCAACAGCGCCAGACCCGCCAGTAAAACTCGGTAGGCGCAGCCTTGTGCTGCGCCTACACGATTTGCAATCAGCGACGATCGCTGTTGGCTTCGGAAATCTGACTGTTCAGGGTCCAGAAGTCGTACAGCACGCCGACCAGGAACAGGCCGCCCGTGAAGAAGTAGATGATCGCGGTGATCCACTTGCCCTGGTACAGGCGATGCAGGCCAAAAATGCCCAGGAAGGTCAGCAGAATCCAGGCGATGTTGTAGTCGATCCGACCGGACCGGAAGCGCAAGTCGGCCTCCTTGTCCATCGCCGGGATCAGAAACAGGTCGATCAGCCAGCCGATGCCCAGCAGGCCCAAGGTAAAGAACCAGATCGTCCCAGTGATCGGCTTGCCGTAGTAGAAACGGTGCGAGCCGGTGAAGCCGAAAATCCACAACAAGTAGCCGATGACCTTGCTGTGGGTGTCGTGAAGCGGCTCACCCTGTTGATAACTGTTCATTCATAGCCCTCGTGGGTTATCCGAAAATTTTCTAAGAAAAAATGTGACTTTCTCGTCGCAGGCCGACGTATGGCACCCCACCAATCGACCAACGGATCAGAAATTGATCAAAAAGCTGTTATAAAGTTGCGCGCCTAACACATAACTATTCATAAAGAGCTTCATCTATGCCGCCTTTACTCAAGACATGGCTGACCCTCTGTCTATTATTGCCCCTGGCCGCCCACGCCACCAACCGTGAGCAACGTCTTCCCAATGGTTTCACCGGCTATACCACCAATGCCTCGGTGAAACACGCGCCTGCCAAGCACACCACGCTGCGCGCACGCCCAAGCAACGCGGCCAGCAGCCGTGGGCTGCCGGTTGCCTCCATGTCGCCGAAGCAGAGCAGCGATGTGCTCAGCCGTGCGGTGAATGTGCTCGGCACGCCCTATGTCTGGGGCGGCAGCAGCCCGAAAAAGGGCTTCGACTGCAGCGGCCTGGTGAAATACGCCTTCAATGATGTGGCCGATGTCGACCTGCCACGCACCTCCAATGCCATGGCCCAGGGCCACGGCGTGAAGGTGGCGAAGGGCGACCTCAAGCCTGGCGACCTGATCTTCTTCAACATCAAGAGCCGACGGGTCAACCACGTTGCCATCTACCTGGGCAACGACCGCTTCATCCATGCCCCCCGTCGCGGCAAGCGGGTGAGCATCGACACCCTCAGCAAGCCTTACTGGCAGAAGCACTATGTCGTGGCCAAGCGGGTGTTGCCGAAAGAACAGCAGCAGCTGGCCCTGGCCAAGCGCTGATCATTCCGCGCCATTCTGAACTGGCCTCTTCGCGGGCAAGCCCACTCCCACAGGTTCTCCACAGCGTTCAAAGGCTGTGGTGTATCTGTGGGAGCGGGCTTGCCCGCGAAGAGGCCGGAACAGACGCTACGGTAATTGGATCAATCCCATCACTTTCAGCCTTTGCATTGCCCCCTCCATCGTCCGCATCCCCTCCGCCGCCCCCGTCTGCATCACCGAACTCAGCTGCGCCATCCGCCCTTCGCGAATCAGGTTACGCACTGCCGTGTTAGCCACCAACACTTCCCGCGCCGCCACTCGCCCGCCGCCCACGCGCTTGACCAGCACTTGCGCCACCACCAGGCGCAGCGACTCGGCCAGCATCGCTCGCACCAGCGGTTTTTCCTCGGCGGCAAACACCTCCACCAGCCGATCAATGCTGCCTGCAGCCGAGCGCGTATGCACGGTTGCCAGTACCAGGTGCCCCGTTTCAGCCGCCCGCAATGCCAGCCGAATCGTCTCCAGATCGCGCAACTCGCCGATCATGATCACATCCGGGTCCTGACGCAGCGCACTGCGCAGCCCTTGGGCAAACCCGCGGCAATCGCGGCCCATCTCGCGCTGGTTGACCAGGCTCCGTTGGCTGCTGTGGATAACTTCCACTGGGTCTTCCAGGGTGATGATATGCACTGGCCGCTCGCGGTTGAGCTGATCGAGCAGCACCGCCAAGGTGCTGGACTTGCCACTGCCGGTGGGCCCGCCCACCAGAATCAGGCCATCAGAACACTGCGCAACAGCTTGAAACACTTCAACAAGGTCGAGCTCGTCCAGTGTCGCAATGCGTCTGGGTATCAGGCGAAAGGTCGCCGCAACCCCATTCAACTGGCGGAACAGGTTCAGGCGAAAACGGCCTAACGCTGGCAGCGCCAACGCAAGGTCCAACTCATCCCCCTGCGCCCATTGCCGGCAAGCGTCATCGCCCAGCAAGGGCGCCATGGCATCACTCAGCGCCGCTGCCGTCAGCGGCGGCAGGTCCATGCGTTGCAGCTCGCCATCCAGGCGCAGCATTGGTACCTGGCCCGCGGCCAGGTGCAGGTCCGAAGCCCGCGCATCCACAGCACGGGCCAACAGGTCGGTCACATCCATGAGACTCCCCAAAGGCGATCAAGCAGGTAGAATGCCGCAGACCCTTTCGCCGCCGGCATCGATCCATGTCCACCATAGCAGACAACCTATCCGCCCTTGCCGCACGCATCGCCAGCGCCGCCCAGGCCGCCGGGCGGGACCCGGCCAGCATCCAGTTGCTGGCTGTGAGCAAGACCAAGCCCGCCAGCGCCATCCGTGAAATCTACGCCGCTGGCGTGCGCGATGTCGGCGAAAACTACCTGCAGGAAGCCCTGACCAAGCAGGAAGCGTTGCGCGACCTGCCCTTGATCTGGCACTTCATCGGCCCCATTCAGTCGAACAAGACCAAAGCCATTGCCGAGCATTTCGACTGGGTACATTCCGTGGACCGCCTGAAAATCGCCCAACGCCTCTCGGAGCAACGCCCTGCTGCACTGGCACCGCTGAACATCTGCCTGCAGGTGAATGTCAGTGGGGAAGACAGCAAGTCCGGCTGCGCCCCGGGCGACCTGCCGGCGCTGGCCGCGGCCGTGGCGAAACTGCCCAATCTGCGCCTGCGCGGGTTGATGGCCATCCCGGAGCCCACCGATGACCGCGCCGCCCAAGAGGCCGCTTTTGCCAGCCTGCGCACCTTGCAGCAGCACCTGGGCCTTGGCCTGGACACCTTGTCCATGGGCATGAGCCACGACCTGGAGGCGGCGATTGCCCAGGGAGCGACCTGGGTACGTATCGGCACCGCCCTGTTCGGTGCCCGCGACTACGGGCCCGTCTGATTCCATGCTTTACTCACTCTTTCCCACAAGGACCTGACATGAGCAAGACACGTATTGCCTTTATCGGCGCCGGCAACATGGCCGCCAGCCTGATCGGCGGCCTGCGTGCCCAGGGCCTGGAGGCTTCGCAGATCCGCGCCAGCGACCCGGGCGCCGAGACCCGTACCCGCATCCAGGCCGAGCACGGCATCGAAACCTTCGAAGACAATGCCCAGGCAATCGCTGGCGCCGACGTGATCGTACTGGCAGTCAAGCCGCAGGTCATGAAGGCCGTTTGCCAAGCCCTGCAAGCCCACCTGCAGGAAGGCCAGCTGATTGTTTCCATCGCTGCCGGTATCACCTGCGCCAGCCTGCAGAGCTGGGTAGGCCCACGCCCGGTGGTGCGCTGCATGCCCAACACGCCAGCGCTGCTGCGCCAAGGCGTCAGCGGCCTGTACGCCACCCAGGAAGTCAACGCAGAACAGCGGCAACAGGCCGAACAGCTGCTGTCTGCCGTGGGCACTGCCCTGTGGCTGGACCAAGAGCAGCAACTGGACGCAGTGACCGCCGTCTCCGGCAGCGGGCCGGCGTACTTCTTCCTGCTGATCGAGGCAATGACCGCCGCAGGCGAAAAGCTCGGCCTGCCTCGCAAAACCGCCTCCCAGCTGACCCTGCAGACCGCGCTGGGCGCGGCGCGCATGGCCGTGGCCAGCGATGTCGACGCTGCCGAACTGCGCCGCCGTGTCACCTCGCCAGCCGGCACCACCGAAGCTGCGATCAAGTCGTTCCAGGCCAACGGCTTCGAAGCCATCGTCGAGCAAGCGCTGCAGGCCGCAGCGACGCGCTCCGCCGAGCTGGCCGAACAACTGGGCAAATAAGGAGCTTTAGATGAATGCACTGTCTGGCGCCGCGATCTTCGTGGTGCAAACCCTGGTCAGCCTGTACTTGGTGATCGTCCTGCTGCGCTTCGTGCTGCAACTGGTCAAGGCCAACTTCTACAACCCACTGTGCCAGTTCGCGGTACGCGCCACCCAGCCGCTGCTCAAGCCGATCCGTCGGGTCATCCCAAGCGTTGGCGGCCTGGACACCTCGTCGCTGCTGCTGGCAGTGGTCATCCAGGCGCTGCTGATGGGCTTCGTGCTGATGGTCACCTACGGCACCTTCGGTGACGTGCTGCACCTGCTGATGTGGGCCATCATCGGCATCACCTCGCTGTTCCTGAAGATTTTCTGGGTAGCAATGATCGTCATGGTGATCGTCTCCTGGGTCGCGCCCAACAGCCACAACCCGGCGGCGGAGCTGGCCTACCAGATCAGCGAACCGGTGCTGGCACCGTTCCGCCGCCTCGTGCCTAACCTGGGCGGCATGGACATCTCGCCCATCTTCGCCTTCCTGGCGATCCAGGTGATCCAGTCGTTCGTCATGCCGCCGCTGGCTGCCTATGCCGGCATGCCTCAAGAACTGTGGCGGATGATCTGATCCAACGCCCTTGAACATCGACGCCCCCTGCGACAAGCCTTTGCTTGCCGCAGGGGGTAGCGCTCTTTAGACTTACGCCTCCGTCAAGCGTGAGCAGGGTCGATGTCCACTGTCCTTCCCGAAGATTCCGTCGGTCTGGTTACACCGCAAACAGCCCGGTTCGAAGAACCGCTGGCCCTGGCCTGTGGCCGCTCGCTGGCCAGCTACGAGCTGGTCTACGAGACCTATGGCACCCTGAACGCCAGCGCCAGCAATGCCGTGCTGATCTGCCATGCCTTGTCCGGCCACCACCATGCCGCCGGCTACCATGCCGCCACCGACCGCAAGCCGGGCTGGTGGGACAGCTGCATCGGCCCCGGCAAGCCAATCGACACCAACCGTTTCTTCGTGGTCAGCCTGAACAACCTCGGCGGCTGCAATGGCAGTACTGGCCCGAGCAGCGTCAACCCGGCTACCGGCAAGCCCTATGGCGCCGACTTCCCGGTGCTGACCGTGGAAGACTGGGTGCACAGCCAGGCACGCCTGGCTGATCGCCTGGGCATTGGCCAGTGGGCGGCCATTGTGGGCGGCAGCCTTGGCGGCATGCAGGCACTGCAATGGACCATCACCTACCCGGACCGCGTGCGGCACTGCGTCGATATCGCCTCGGCGCCCAAGCTCTCGGCACAGAACATTGCCTTCAACGAAGTAGCGCGCCAGGCCATCCTCACCGACCCGGAGTTCCACGGCGGTTCGTTCCAGGACCAGGGCGTGATCCCCAAGCGCGGGCTGATGCTGGCGCGCATGGTGGGCCATATCACCTACCTGTCCGATGATTCGATGGGTGAAAAATTCGGCCGTGAGCTCAAGAGCGACAAGCTCAACTACGACTTCCACAGCGTCGAATTCCAGGTCGAAAGCTACCTGCGCTATCAGGGCGAGGAGTTTTCCGGCCGTTTCGACGCCAACACCTACCTGCTGATGACCAAGGCCCTGGACTACTTCGACCCGGCCGCAGCCCACGGTGGCGACCTTGCCGCCACCCTGGCCTCGGTCACGGCAGACTACTGCATCATGTCGTTCACCACCGACTGGCGCTTCTCGCCTGCCCGTTCACGCGAGATCGTCGATGCGTTGATGGCGGCGCGCAAGAACGTGTGTTACCTGGAGATCGACTCACCTTATGGGCACGATGCCTTCCTGATCCCCACACCTCGCTACATGCAGGGTTTCTCGAACTACATGAACCGCATCGCCATCTGAGGACAGCATGAGAGCCGATCTGGAAATCATCCACGACTGGATTCCCGCCGGCAGCCGGGTACTCGACCTGGGCTGCGGCAGTGGCGAACTGCTGGCCTCGCTGCGTGACCGCAAGCAGGTCACCGGTTACGGCCTGGAGATCGACGCCGACAATATCGCCGCGTGCGTGGCCAAGGGCGTCAACGTCATCGAACAGGACCTGGACAAGGGCCTGGGCAACTTTGCCAGCAACAGTTTCGATGTGGTGATCATGACCCAGGCCCTGCAGGCCGTGGAGTACCCCGACCGCATCCTCGACGAGATGCTGCGCGTGGGCCGTCAGTGCATCATCACCTTCCCCAACTTCGGCCACTGGCGCTGCCGCTGGTACCTGGCGACCAAAGGCCGCATGCCGGTTTCGGACTTCATGCCGTATACCTGGTACAACACGCCGAACATCCACTTCTGCACCTTCGCCGACTTTGAAGAGCTGTGCCACGAGCGCCACGCCAAGGTCCTCGACCGCCTGGCCGTCGACCACTTGCACCGTAATGGGTGGGGCGGCCGGCTATGGCCTAATCTTCTAGGTGAGATCGGCATCTATCGCGTCAGCAGCCCTGGCCTGCAGGAGCACCAGCTCGCGGTCTGACGCCCACCGGAGGAATCGCACCATGCGTCGCCTAGCCCTGTTCCTGATCAGCCTGTGCCTGGCCCTGCCTGTACTGGCTGCCGATGCCGCCCGTCCCGAGCGCAAGGAAGTGTTTGGCGACGTGACGGTACACTACAGCGCGTTCACCTCAAGCATGCTGACGCCGGAGGTGGCCGCGGCCACGGGCCTGGTGCGCAGCAAGAACCAGGGCGTGCTCAACATTGCCGTGATCAAGGCCAACAAGCCGGCCATGGCGGTCGTCAGCGGCACGGTGAAAGACCTGACCGGGCGCAGCAGCCCGTTGTCCTTCAAGCAGATCACCGAACAAGGCGCGATTTACTACATCGCCCAGTTCAAGATCGAACAGCCAGAAACCGTGACCTTCGACATCAATGTCGAAACCGGCGGCATCAGTAACTCTCTCAGCTTCAACCAGGAAGTGTTCCCAGGCGAATGATGAATTTCCAGCAACTCGTATTGGCCAGCCACAATGCCGGCAAACTCAAGGAACTCCAGGCCATGCTTGGCGCGTCCGTACAGCTGCGCTCGATCGGTGAATTCAGCCAGGTCGAGCCAGAGGAAACCGGCCTGTCGTTCGTCGAGAACGCCATTCTCAAGGCACGCAATGCCGCGCGCATCTCTGGCCTGCCAGCACTGGCCGATGACTCGGGCCTGGCCGTGGACTACCTCGGCGGCGCGCCGGGTATCTATTCTGCTCGCTATGCCGATGGCAAGGGTGACGCGGCAAACAACGCCAAGCTGCTGGACGCCTTGAAAGACGTGCCCGAGGCCGAGCGCGGCGCTCAGTTCGTCTGCGTGCTGGCGCTGGTGCGTCACGCCGACGACCCGCTGCCGATCCTGTGCGAAGGCCTGTGGCACGGGCGCATCATGTTTGAGGCCAGCGGTGAGCACGGCTTTGGCTACGACCCGCTGTTCTGGGTGCCAGAGCGCAATTGCTCGAGTGCGGACCTCGCCCCTGTCGACAAGAACCAGCTCAGCCACCGCGCCCGCGCTATGGTCCTGCTGCGTCAACGCCTGGGCCTGGCATGATCGAAACGTTGTCCATCCAACCGCACCCGGCGGGTGCGGCTGGTTTCGCCGTGCTGCCGCCCTTGGCGTTGTACATCCACATCCCTTGGTGCGTACGCAAATGCCCTTATTGCGACTTCAATTCCCACGCGGCGGGCCCAGAGCTGCCTGAAGAGGCTTATGTCGACGCCCTGCTGACCGACCTCGATCAAGAGCTGGCAGCCGTACAAGGCCGCCCGATCAGCTCGATCTTCTTCGGTGGCGGTACGCCGAGCTTGTTCAGTGCCAACGCCCTTGGGCGGCTGCTGCGTGGCGTTGAACAACGCATCCCGTTCGCGCCTGACATCGAAATCACCCTGGAGGCCAACCCCGGTACGTTTGAGCAAGAGAAGTTCAAGGCGTACCGGCAGACGGGCATCAATCGCCTGTCCATCGGCGTGCAGAGCTTCCAGCCCGCCAAGCTGGAGGCGCTCGGGCGCATCCACAACGGCGACGAAGCGATCCGCGCCGCCGACATGGCGCGCGCGGCCGGGTTCGACAACTTCAACATGGACTTGATGCACGGCCTGCCCGACCAGTCGCCGGACGACGCGCTGGGTGACGTGCGCCAGGCCATCGCCCTAGGGCCGACCCACTTGTCGTGGTACCAGCTGACCGTAGAGCCGAACACGGTGTTCTGGAACCAACCGCCCGAGCTGCCAGAAGACGACATCCTCTGGGATATCCAGGAGGCCGGCCAAAGCCTGATGGCCGAGCACGGCTACCGCCAGTACGAAGTGTCGGCCTATGCCCAGCCAGGCCGTGCTGCCAAGCACAACCTCAATTACTGGCGCTTCGGTGATTTCATCGGCATCGGCGCGGGTGCCCACGGCAAGCTGACCTTCGCTGACGGGCGCATCCTGCGGACCTGGAAAACCCGCCTGCCCAAGGACTACCTGAACCTGGCCAAACCGTTCAAGGCTGGCGAAAAGCTGCTGCCGGCGGACGAGCTGCCCTTCGAGTTCCTGATGAACGCCTTGCGCCTGACCGATGGCGTCGAAGCCGAACTGTTCACCCAGCGCACCGGCCTGCCGCTGGCGCAACTGGCCGAGGCCCGTCGCGCGGCCGAACAAAAGGGCCTTTTGCAGGTCGAACCGGATCGATTGGTGGCCACGCCGCGCGGCCAGTTGTTCCTCAATGACCTGCTGCAGTATTTCTTGACCTAAGGATGACCCATGGACCTGGTACTTGATCTGCTTGCAACGGCTTCCCGCTGGAGCCGCAGCAACCTGTCGGAGATTTCGCTGGCCTTGGTAGGCTGCCTGCTGGTGCTGTTCGGCACCGATATCAAAGCCACGGTGGAACAACGCCTGGGCAGCCTGGCTGGCGCCCTGCGCGTGCCGTTCATGGCCCTGCTGGTGATGATCGGCAGCGGCGCAGCGCTGATCTATGCCACGCCGTGGGTGGTGAAGGGGCTGGGCCAGTTCAATAATTATGCGTTGGCACCCGTGCTGCTGGTGGTGCTGGTGTTGATCGGCGTGGTGGCTGATCGGCGGGGGTAAGGCACCCTAAAAGCTGCCCCGGAAAACCAGGGCAGCCCTACCACTCGGCTACCCCTTAGAGGGAATCGTCGAAGTGGTCACGCATGAAATCCCTCGCGGACTTGAGTACAAACAAGATCCGAATGAGTTTCCATACGCGGCTCAGCGCATCAAGCAAACGCTTCATATGCCTTGGCCTCCGTGTTGGCGGGCCAATCTTCCAGCACCTAACCGGTACTTCGATGCCTTCGAAAACCCGTGCAGGTCTTTCAGTGAAGTGGCCGGACTAATGGCCCTTCGAGAGCAATCACCGGCACGGTTCTCAAGCCGTGTCGAAGGGGCCGGAAAGCAGAATTCTTCTTCTGACCGACCCATCACTGAACCGCCCCATACGTGAGCGACGCAATGATACTGCGATTGACGCGTTCAGACTGTTAACAACGCCGACACACGTGATGCCACATATTTCGGAACATTGACGCATCGCCAGGGGCTGCTTATGATCTTCAGACCGTGTGGGTCTTTCAGTGAAAGCCCGAAACGAAAGGGTCTCAGCCTTTTCGCTTCAATAAAAAACCGCCCTTCTCAAGGCGGTTTTTTTTCGCCTGCTTTTTCGCAAGCGCTTGTCGGTTGACTGGCTCAGACAGCCAATCAATCCACCTTCTCGAACTTCAAATCCCAAACCCCATGCCCCAAGCGCTCACCACGGCGCTCGAACTTGGTGATCGGCCGCTCTTGCGGACGTGGCACGTACGCGCCATCCGCCGCCTGGTTCCGGTAACCGGGCGCAGCGCTCATCACTTCCAGCATGTACTCGGCATACGGTTCCCAGTCGGTCGCCATGTGGAACACGCCACCCGGCTTGAGCTTGCGGCGTACCAGCTCTGCGAATTCCAGCTGCACGATGCGGCGCTTGTGATGGCGCGCTTTGTGCCAAGGGTCTGGGAAGAACAGCATCAAACGGTCGAGGCTGTTATCGGCCACGCAGCGGTTTAGCACTTCGATGGCATCGCAGTCATACACCCGCAGGTTCTTCAGCCCTTGGGTCAGCACGCCATTGAGCAGCGCGCCAACGCCCGGACGGTGCACTTCGACACCGATGAAATCCTGCTCAGGCGCGGCAGCGGCCATCTCCAGCAGGGAGTGGCCCATGCCGAAACCGATCTCCAGGGTGCGCGGCGCCGAACGGCCGAACACCTGGTCGTAGTCCACCGGGCTGTCGGCCAGGGGCAGGATGAACAGGGGGCCACCCTGGTCCAGGCCGCGTTGCTGACCTTCGGTCATGCGCCCGGCGCGCATCACGAAACTCTTGATACGGCGGTGTGGGCGCTCTTCGCCTTCGGCGGTGATCGGCGTTTCTTGCGATTCAGTCATCAGGAGCTCTTACTTGATCAGACCATCCAGCGGCGAAGAGGCGCTGGCATAGAGTTTCTTCGGCATGCGGCCGGCCAGGTAGGCCAGGCGACCTGCCACGATGGCGTGCTTCATGGCTTCAGCCATCAACACCGGTTGCTGGGCATGGGCGATGGCCGAGTTCATCAGCACCGCCTCGCAGCCCATCTCCATGGCGATGGTGGCGTCGGAGGCAGTACCCACGCCGGCATCGACCAGCACCGGCACCTTGGATTCTTCGAGGATGATCTGCAGGTTGTAGGGGTTGCAGATGCCCAGGCCGGTACCGATCAGGCCAGCCAGTGGCATGACCGCAATACAGCCCGCTTCGGCCAGCTGACGGGCGATGATCGGGTCGTCGCTGGTGTAGACCATCACGTCGAAACCATCCTTGACCAACACTTCGGCGGCCTTGAGGGTTTCGATCACGTTGGGGAACAAGGTTTTCTGGTCGGCCAGCACTTCCAGCTTGACCAGGTTGTGGCCATCCAGCAGTTCACGGGCCAGGCGGCAAGTGCGCACGGCTTCGACGGCGTCGTAGCAGCCGGCAGTGTTCGGCAGGATGGTGTAACGGTCGGGTGGCAGCACGTCGAGCAGGTTCGGCTCGCCCGGATTCTGACCGATGTTGGTACGGCGCACAGCGACGGTGACGATCTCGGCACCCGAGGCCTCGATGGCCAGGCGGGTTTCTTCCATGTCACGGTATTTGCCGGTGCCGACCAGCAGGCGCGACTGGAAAGTGCGCCCGGCCAGGGTAAAGGGCTTGTCGCTACGAACGTTGCTCATCGTTGTTCCTCGGGAAAAGGTTACTGGGCTTGCGTGTGAACCGCCGAGCCGCTATCAGCCGCCGCCGATGGCGTGGACCACTTCAACCTGGTCGCCTTCGTTCAGCGCAGTGCTGTCGTGCTGGCTACGCGGCACGATATCCAGGTTGAGTTCCACTGCTACCCGGCGCCCGGTGAGGTCCAGGCGCGTCAGCAGGGCCGCGACGCTTTCGCCAGCGGGCAGTTCGTAAGGTTCACCGTTCAGTTGAATGCGCATGCGCACGGCCACCATTGTGCTTTGGGGCACGCATTCTAGCGCCGAACACCCCGTTTACCCAAGGCCGGTGCACGCCATTAGTCGCGATTGTGGACCACTCGGTCAGCCCAGCCGCCAGGCTGCCAGGCCCAGGCACAGCCACCCTGCGAGGAAGCACAGGCCGCCAAAGGGCGTGATGATGCCGAGCTTGCTCACGCCTGTCAGGGTCAGCAGGTACAGGCTACCGGAGAACAGCAGGATACCCAGCGCGAACAGACCGCCGGCCCAGCCCACCAGGCGCCCCGGCAAATGCGCTGCCAGCACGGCGACACCGAAAATCGCCAGGGCATGCACCAACTGGTAGGTCACGCCGGTGTGGAAGATGGCCAGGTAGTCTGGCGTCAGGCGGTTTTTCAGCCCATGCGCGGCGAAAGCGCCCAGGGCCACACCGGTAAAGCCGAAAAAGGCGGCAAGCATGAGGAAGCTGCGAAGCATGGGACGACTCCTTGTATCGGGTCTGTATAATGGCCCGTTCCACCCGCCCGGCCAAGCCATCGACATGCTGCCATCCCTTATCCGCCGCCTCACTCGCGCCCTGCTCTGGTTCGCTGCCGGCAGTATCGTATTGGTGCTGGTGTTTCGCTGGGTGCCGCCCCCCGGCACGGCGTTGATGGCCGAGCGCAAGGTCGAGTCCTGGCTGAATGGCGAGCCCATTGACCTGCAGCGCGACTGGGAACCGTGGGAGAACATCTCCGATGAGCTCAAGGTCGCGGTCATTGCCGGTGAAGACCAGAAGTTCGCCACCCATTGGGGTTTTGACATCCCGGCCATTCAGGCAGCGCTGGCCTACAACGAACGCGGCGGCAACATTCGCGGGGCCAGTACGCTGACCCAGCAGGTGGCCAAGAACCTGTTCCTGTGGTCGGGCCGCAGTTGGTTCCGCAAGGGCCTGGAAGCCTGGTTCACAGCGCTGATCGAGCTGTTCTGGTCTAAGGAGCGCATCCTCGAGGTCTACCTGAACAGCGCTGAATGGGGCAATGGCGTGTTTGGCGCCCAGGCGGCGGCGCGCTACCACTTCGGGGTCGACGCCAGCCGTCTCAATCGGCAACAGGCCGCGCAACTGGCTGCGGTACTGCCCAGCCCGATCAAGTGGAGCGCCAGCCGGCCCAGCGCCTATGTGGCCAGTCGGGCCGGGTGGATTCGGCGGCAGATGAGCCAGTTGGGTGGGCCTAGCTACCTGATGCAGCTGGATGCTTCGCGCAGGCTTTGAATCATCGACGGGCTTTGCGGGCTCCTTCGCAGCACAAGGCTGCGCCTACAGGTCCGGCGCTATAGCTGTAGGAGCAGCCTTGTGCTGCGAAAGGGCCCGCAAAGCCAACACAAACAAAAAAGCCGCCAACCCTCTTCAGGCCAGCGGCTTTTTGGTACAGCCAAGCGTGAATCACACCGTGATCAACGCCTTGACCTTGTTCATCGCATTCTTTTCCAGCTGACGAATACGCTCAGCCGACACGCTGTACTTGTCCGCCAACTCATGCAACGTCGCCTTCTCTTCCGCCAACCAGCGCTGGTAGAGAATGTCACGGCTGCGCTCGTCCAGGCCTTGCAGCGCTTCATGCAGGTTGCTGGTGGAGTTGTCGCTCCAGTCGGCATCCTCAAGCTGTACGGCCGGGTCGTAGCGGTGGTCTTCCAGGTAATGCGCAGGCGACTGGAACGCGCTGTCATCATCGGCTTCCGCCGCTGGGTCAAAGGCCATGTCCTGACCACTCAGGCGGCTTTCCATCTCGCGCACTTCACGCGGTTCGACGCCCAGGCTCTCTGCCACGCGATGAACTTCATCGTTGTTCAGCCAGGCCAGGCGCTTCTTCTGGCTGCGCAGATTGAAGAACAGTTTGCGCTGGGCCTTGGTGGTCGCCACCTTGACGATGCGCCAGTTGCGCAGGATGAATTCGTGGATTTCGGCCTTGATCCAGTGCACGGCAAAGGACACCAGGCGCACGCCCATCTCTGGGTTGAAGCGTTTGACGGCCTTCATCAGGCCGACGTTGCCTTCCTGGATCAGGTCAGCCTGGGCCAGGCCGTAGCCTGCATAGCTACGGGCGATATGTACGACGAAACGCAGGTGGGCCATCACCATTTGCCGAGCGGCCTCAAGATCCTGCTCGTAATAGAGACGCTCGGCCAGATCACGCTCCTGCTCGACCGTCAGCAGCGGGATGCTGTTGACCGTGTGCACATAGGCTTCCAGGTTTGCACCGGGCACCAGGGCATAGGCAGGTTGCAACGATGTGGTCATTCAAGAACCTCCGACTTACTAGACTCGCGCCTTGTGGGCACTGCCAACATTGACCGGAAACCGGTAAACAAGTTCCCAAAACGGTAATAAAGTCAATGCTGGCACGGGAAAAACTATCGTGGCGCCAGCTCATTCAAATGGCGAGCGACCGCGATCCATGCACCGATATACCCCAACAGTACCGCTCCGATCAAGAGCGACAGACCATCGGACGCCGGCACCCCACCCAGGGCGAAGTCACTGCCATACAGCCCGGAGAGCCCGACGACCGCCTGGTTCAGCCAGTTCAGGCCGAATGCCAGGATGCCCCAGGCCAACAGCCCCGCGCCCAGGCCATACAAGGCGCCCATGTACAGGAACGGCCGGCGTACATAGCTATCGGTGCCGCCGACCAGCTTGATCACTTCGATCTCGGTACGGCGGTTTTCAATATGTAGACGAATTGTGTTACCGATTACTAACAGCAGCGCAGAAATCAGCATGACAGCCAGGCCGAAGACAAAGCGATCGCCCAGCTTCAGGATTGCCGCCAGGCGCTCGACCCAGACCAGGTCCAGCTGTGCCACTTCGACCTTTGGCAGCTCCGACAGGCGCTGACGCAAGGCTTCAAGTGCTGGCTTGTCGACCTCGGTCGGGGTCACCACCACCACGCCAGGCAGCGGGTTCTCGGGGAGCTCGCGCAACGCCTCACCCAGGCCGGACTGCTGCTGGAACTCTTCCAGCGCTTGGTCGCGGCTGACATACAGCGCGTCGGCCACCCCGGGCATGTGCTTGATCTCGTCGCGCAGCGCTTCACCTTCCTTGCTGCCAGCGTCGAGCTTGAGGTACAGCGAAATCTGCGCGGCGCGCTGCCAGGAGCCGCCGAGCTTTTCGACGTTCTTCAGCAGCAACGACAGGCCCATGGGCATGCTCAACGCCACTGCCATTACCAGGCAGGTGAAGAAGCTGCCGATCGGCTGCTTGCCGAGGCGACGCAAGCTGTCGGCCATGCTCGCGCGATGGCTTTCCAGCCAGGCGTGCAGCAGTGTGCGGAAATCTGGGCCGTCATCGTCGTCGCGCTTTTTCTTCGCCGGTTGCGGGTCGGCGGGTTTCGGCGCAACCCGTTCGGAAACTTTCGGCGTACGTGTAGTGCTCATTGCCCGGCCTCCCCATCGCCGATCAAACGGCCGCGCTGCAGGGTCAGCATGCGATGCCGCATGCGCGCGATCAATGCCAGGTCGTGGCTGGCGATCAATACCGTGGTGCCCAGGCGGTTGATGTCTTCGAACACGCCCATGATCTCTGCGGCCAGGCGCGGGTCAAGGTTGCCGGTGGGTTCGTCGGCCAGCAACAGGGCCGGCTGATGGACGATGGCACGTGCGATACCGACCCGTTGTTGCTGCCCCGTGGACAAATCGGCCGGGAACAATTCGCCTTTGTCGGCCAGCGAGACACGCTCCAAGGCCGAGTCGACGCGTTTGGTGATCTCGGCCTTGGACAGGCCGAGGATCTGCAGCGGCAAAGCGATGTTGTTGAACACCGTGCGGTCGAACAGCAACTGGTGGTTCTGGAACACCACACCGATCTGCCGGCGCAGGAACGGGATCTGCGCATTGCTGATCTGGCCCAGGTCCTGCCCTGCCAGCAGCAGCTTGCCGCTGGTCGGGCGCTCCATGGCCAGCAGCAGGCGCAGCAAGGTGCTCTTACCGGCACCCGAGTGCCCGGTGACGAACAGGAATTCGCCCCGGCGCGCCCGGAAACTCAGCTCATGCAAGCCTACATGGCCATTGGGATAGCGCTTGGCAACCTGTTCGAATCGGATCATGGATGCTCTCGCTCGGCGAACAGCGCTTTGACGAACGGCTCGGCTTCGAAGGTGCGCAGGTCGTCGATACCTTCACCCACACCGATGAAACGGATCGGAATGCTGAACTGCTTGGCCAGGGCGAAGATGACGCCGCCCTTGGCGGTGCCGTCCAGCTTGGTCAGGGCCAGGCCGGTCAGCTCGACGCTCTGGTTGAAGTACTTGGCCTGGCTGATGGCGTTCTGGCCGGTGCCGGCGTCGAGCACCAGCAGCACCTCGTGCGGCGCCTCGGCGTCGAGTTTGCCGATCACTCGGCGCACCTTCTTCAGCTCTTCCATCAGGTTGTCTTTGGTGTGCAGACGGCCGGCGGTATCAGCGATCAGCACGTCGACGCCACGGGCCTTGGCGGCCTGCACGGCGTCGAAGATCACCGAGGCCGAGTCGGCACCGGTGTGCTGGGCGATTACCGGGATCTGGTTACGCTCACCCCAAACCTGCAACTGCTCGACCGCCGCGGCGCGGAAGGTGTCGCCCGCAGCCAGCATGACCTTCTTGCCTTCCAGCTGCAGCTTCTTGGCCAGCTTGCCAATGGTGGTGGTCTTGCCGGCGCCGTTCACGCCGACCACCAGGATCACGTAGGGCTTGTTTTGCGCCTGGATCTTCAACGGCTGCTCGACCGGGCGCAGCAGCGCGGCCAGTTCTTCCTGCAGCGACTTGTACAGCGCATCGGCATCGGCCAACTGCTTGCGGGCGACCTTCTGGGTCAGGTTCTGGACGATGGCCGAAGTCGCTTCCACGCCAACGTCGGCGGTCAGCAGGCGGGTCTCGATCTCGTCGAGCAGGTCGTCATCGATGACTTTCTTGCCCAGGAACAGGCTGGCCATGCCTTCGCCGATACTGGCGCTGGTCTTGGACAGGCCCTGTTTGAGGCGGGCGAAGAAGCCGGGTTTGGACTGTTCAGTGGCGACCGGCGCGGCAACGGGCTCGGGGTCGACCGGAGCGGGAGCTGGAGCTGGAGCAGGGGCTGGAGCTGGAGCCGCGACCGGGGCGGGTTCGGCAACCACCGGCGCGGCAGGCTCGACCACTGGGCGCTCAGGAATTGCAGGCGGGGCCGTGGGCTCAAGGTCCGGCACCAAGGCCACAGGCTCTTCGGCAACGGGCAATACCAGATTGCTGACAGGCGGCTCGACGGCACGAATTACCGGGGCTTCGGGGGCAGTCACCACCGGCGCTGGGCGTTCGACCTGCGGCGCACTGGCTTGCGCGTTCGCGGGCATGCTCGCCGCCACAGGGGGCTGGGCAGGCTGAGAAGGCTCAGGGTCAGCCAGGGCCGGCACAGGTTGAGGCGGCTCGGGCGCAACAGGGGCTTGTGCGGCCACCGGTTCGGCCGGCGCCACAGCAGGCTGCTCGACGGCAGGCTGCGCTGCTACCGGCTCTTCAGCCTGTGGCTCGGGTGTTTGCGGCTGTTCGGCGACAGGTTGCTGCGGCTTCTTGCGAAACCAGCTGAACAGGCCTTTCTTTTCGCCAGACTCGGCCGGCGCTTTTTTGTCGTCGTTGGAACCAAACATGGAGGACGGCTATCTCAGGGTAGCGATGCGCCAGCAATGACGCATCGGGAATTCTCTATACGCAGAACAGACTATCTTGAAGCCGGCTGGTTCATGCGCAACGTTTTGTCTTAGTGTCCTGTGGGCCAGAACGGCGACAGGCATGGTCGCCAGGCAACCGGATCAGTATCCTAGCACCTCCTGGCCCGCCGACGCTAAACCCTGCGGGCCGCCGAACAGGTTAAACACCGTATGAATGCTCTAGCCCGCCGGGCCGCTGGCCTGTTGCTCGGCACGCTCTGCCTGCCGCTCGCGGCCTTCGCCGCCGATGTGCAACCGACCCACGAATTCATCCTCGACAACGGCCTCAAGGTGGTCGTGCGCGAAGATCACCGCGCGCCGGTGGTGGTCTCGCAGATCTGGTACAAGGTGGGCTCCAGCTACGAGACCCCGGGCCAGACCGGCCTGTCCCACGCCCTTGAACACATGATGTTCAAGGGTAGCGCCAAAGTCGGCCCCGGCGAGGCCTCGCGCATCCTGCGCGACCTGGGTGCGGAAGAGAACGCCTTCACCAGCGACGACTACACGGCCTATTACCAGGTGCTGGCCCGCGACCGCCTGCCGGTGGCCCTTGAGCTGGAGGCCGATCGCCTGGCCAGCCTGCGCCTGCCCGCCGACGAGTTCAGCCGCGAAATAGAAGTGATCAAAGAGGAGCGCCGCCTGCGCACCGACGATCAGCCCAATGCCAAGGCGTTCGAGCTGTTCCGCGCGATGGCCTACCCGGCCAGTGGCTACCACACCCCGACCATTGGCTGGATGGCCGACCTCGACCGCATGAAGGTCGAAGAGCTGCGCCATTGGTACGAATCCTGGTATGCGCCCAACAATGCCACCCTGGTGGTGGTCGGCGATGTCACCGTCGATGAGGTCAAGGGCCTGGCGCAAAAGTACTTCGCCGGCATTCCCAAGCGTGCGGTGCCGCCCGCCAAGCTGCCGCTTGAGCTGGCCGAACCCGGCCAACGCCAGTTGACCTTACACGTGCGCACCCAGTTGCCGAGCCTGATCTACGGCTTCAACGTACCTGGCCTGCCGACCGCCAAGGACCCGCGCACGGTGCATGCCCTGCGCCTGATCTCGGCCCTGCTCGATGGCGGCTACAGCGCACGGATGCCAGCCCGCCTGGAGCGTGGCCAGGAGCTGGTGGCCGGTGCGTCGTCCAGCTACAACGCCTTCACCCGTGGCGACAGCCTGTTCCTGATCTCGGCCACGCCGAACGTGCAAAAGCAAAAAACCATGGAAGACGTGGAAAAGGGCATCTGGCAGTTGCTGGAAGAACTCAAGACCACCCCACCCAGCGCCGAAGAACTCGAACGCGTGCGCGCCCAGGTGATCGCCGGCCTGGTCTACGACCGCGACTCCATCAGCAGCCAGGCCACCACCATCGGCCAGCTGGAGACCGTGGGCCTGTCTTGGAAGCTGATCGACAGCGAACTGGACGAGCTCAAGCGCGTGACCCCGCAAGACATCCAGAACGCTGCGCGCACCTATTTCACCCGCGAACGCCTGAGCGTTGCCCATGTATTGCCCGAGGAGTCCGCTCATGAGTGATCGCAGCGCACCACGCCACACCCTGCTGGCCACGGGCATCCGCGCCCTGGCGCTGGCGGCGGTATTGACGGCCCCGGCCCTGGCCCTGGCCGACAACGCGGCCAAGGCTGAGAGCACCGCGGCCCGCCCGGCCAATACCCTGCAGTCGCTGGCCGAGCTGGACGGCAAGGCCCCCAGCCGACGTCAACTGAACATCCAGCACTGGAACACCGCCGAAGGCGCCCGGGTACTGTTCGTCGAAGCCCGCGAACTGCCGATGTTCGACCTGCGCGTCACCTTCGCCGCCGGTAGCAGCCAGGACGGCGGCACGCCAGGCCTGGCCGCTTTGACCAACGCCATGCTCAACGAGGGCGTGGCCGGCAAGGACGTGACCGCCATTGCCGAAGGCTTCGAGGGCCTGGGCGCAGACTTCGGCAACGGCTCGTACCGCGACATGGCCGTGGCATCGCTGCGCAGCCTGAGCACCAAGGACAAGCGCGAACCGGCGCTCAAGCTGTTCGCTGAAGTGGCCGGCAAGCCGACCTTCCCCGAGGACGCCCTCAAGCGCATCAAGAACCAGATGCTGGCCGGCTTCGAATACGACAAGCAGAACCCCGGCAAGCTCGCGGGCAAGGCCCTGTTCGGCAAGCTGTACGGCGACCACCCGTACGCCCACCCGAGCGACGGCAGCGCCGAGAGCATCAACGGCATCACCCTGGCACAGTTGCGCGCCTTCCACGCCAAGGCCTACTCGGCCGGCAACGCGGTCATCGCCCTGGTCGGCGACCTCAGCCGCGCCGAAGCCGAAGCCATTGCCGCCCAGGTATCCGCCGGCCTGCCGAAAGGCCCGGCGCTGGCTGCACCGGCCCAACCGACCGACCCCAAGGCGGGCCTGACCCACATCGACTTCCCGTCCAAGCAGACCCACCTGATGCTGGCCGAGCTGGGTATCGACCGCCAGGACCCGGACTGGCCGGCCCTGTCGCTGGGCAACCAGATCCTCGGCGGTGGTGCGTTTGGCACCCGCCTGATGAGCGAAGTGCGTGAAAAACGCGGGCTCACTTACGGCGTCTACTCGGTGTTCAGCCCGATGCAGGTACGTGGCCCGTTCATGATCAACCTGCAAACCCGCGCCGAACTCAGCGAAGGCACCCTCAAGCTGGTCCAGGACATCCTGGCCGATTACCTCAAGAGCGGCCCGACCCAGCAAGAGCTGGACGATGCCAAGCGCGAGCTGGCCGGCAGCTTCCCGCTGTCCAATGCCAGCAACGCCAGTATCGTCGGCCAACTGGGGGCCATTGGCTTCTACAACCTGCCGCTGACCTGGCTGGAGGACTTCATGCAGCAGTCCCAGGCGCTCACCGTCGAGCAGGTCAAGGCCGCCATGAACAAACACCTGTCAGCCGATAAACTGGTGATCGTCACCGCGGGCCCCAAGGTGCCGCAAAAACCGCTGCCAGCCCCCACTGACAAGCCTTCCGAGCAACCGCTCGGCGTACCGGAGCACTAATGCCAAGATCCACCCCTCCCGCCCGCCCTCAACCGGGCCACAGCAAGGGCCAGGGCCACCTGCGCATCATCGCCGGCGAGTGGCGCAGCCGCCGCCTGGCGGTGCCTGAAGGCGACGGCCTGCGGCCAACGCCTGATCGCGTGCGCGAAACCGTGTTCAACTGGCTCGCGCCCTACATCGAAGGCGCCCGCGTGCTGGACGCCTTCACCGGCAGCGGCGCGCTGGTGCTGGAAGCCTTGTCGCGCGGCGCCGAAGATGCCGTGGCACTGGACAGCAACCCCGCCGCCATCAGCAATCTCAAAGACAACCTCGAGCTGCTGCGCTGCCCTCGCGGGCAAATTCTGCAAACCGACGCGCTGCGCTACCTGCAGAACCCGGCCAAGCAGCAGTTCGACGTGGTGTTCCTCGATCCACCGTTCCACCAGGACCTGCTGGCCAACACCTGCAACCTGCTGGAACAGAACCAGTGGCTGCGGGAACAGGCGTGGATCTACACCGAGAGCGAAACCGCACCCTCGGCCTTGCAACTGCCGGGCAACTGGCGCCTGCACCGGGAGAAAAAGACCGGTCAGGTGCATTACGCGCTCTGGCAGCGGGGCTGATCACCTGACATCAGGCCGGCGTACATTGTCAGCGTAAAGCGTTGGCGTATTTAGCTACCGCACAGCAACCGGCCCCCTGGCTGAAGCTGCTCCTTCGTTTCTTGCTGGAGCACTTCAACCATGACCGAACCGCCAAAACCGACACCGTCGGTACAGTCCTTTGCCCTCGCCAATGGCCTGCGCGTCTACCTGCGCGAAGATCGTCGCGCCCCGCTGGTCAGCGTGCAGCTGTGGTACCACGTAGGCTCCATCGACGAGCCTGACGGCCACAGCGGCCTGTCCCATGCCCTGGAGCATCTGCTGTTCGAGGGCAGCAGCAAGCTGGCCAGCGGGCAATATTCGACGCTGATGACCCGCCTCGGCGGTAACCCGAATGCGTTCACGCTGGAAGACGCCACGGTCTTTCCACTGACCTTGCCCGTCAGCAGGCTGGAGATTGCACTGGAAGCGATGGCCGACACCATGGCCACTGCCACGCTCAGCGATGCACCCTTCGCCCGCGAACTGGCAGTGGTGATGGCCGAGCGGCGCGTCGATGTCGACAACAACCCCTTGGCCCTCGCCATGGAGCAG
Organism: Pseudomonas sp. NGC7; assembly: GCF_047159675.1. NCBI lineage: Bacteria > Pseudomonadati > Pseudomonadota > Gammaproteobacteria > Pseudomonadales > Pseudomonadaceae > Pseudomonas > Pseudomonas sp. NGC7. Next base: position 5,916,521 of record NZ_BAAFZY010000001.1, read on the forward strand.
CACCAGTTGCTGGCCCACGGCAACAGCCGCTATGCAACGCCGGTGATCGGCCACCCCGCCGACCTCCACGCCATGACGCCCGCAGCGGCGCGCACCTGGTACCAGACCTGGTATCACCCAAACAACGCGACCTTGTCAGTCGTCGGCGATATCGGGCTGCAGCCGCTGCAGGCACTGGTAGCGCGGCACTTTGCCGTGATCCCCGCCCATCGCCTGCCACCCCGTCAAACGCCCGTCGAGGATGCCGAACTGACGCGCCGCTCTCAAACAGTGCACCTGCAAGGCCTGAGGCCTGGCGTGATCCTCAGTTTTAACCTGCCCAGCCAACGCACTGCCACGTCCAACGCGCAAGCCCATGCGTTGCGGTTGCTGCCCGATCTCCTCAGCGAAGGCCACACCGCTACCCTCCGCCGCCTGCTGGTGATAGACGAACAGGTGCTGCAAGCCCTGAAGGCGACGTACCAACCGTATCGGCGCGGCGACAGCCTGCTGACGCTCTACGCCTTCTGTAGTGCGCACATCACGCCCGAGGCTGCAGCCGACAGGCTGTTGGCTGAAATCGAACGCTTTCGTCAGCAGCCGCCCAGCATCGAGGCGCTTCAGCGCGCCAAGGCACGCCTCCTCGCCAGGCAGCTGTTTGCCCGGGACGCCATCGCTGAGCAAGCACATGCCATCGGCAGGCAGGCGGTTTGCGGGCTGGACCCCATCGCGCTGGATGATGAACGAGCCACCCTCGAAGCCGTGACGGCCGAGCAGGTGCACCAGGCCGCCGTCGCCTACCTGACAGCGCCTCGCACAGCGATCACCTACATGCACGACAAGGAGCGCGCCCATGAATGACAGGATATCGCCCCCTCCGGCGGCACATGGCATCTACGGCGGCCTACTCTCCGCCCAAGGGCTGGACCTGCAACAGCGCGAGGTCATCCGCACCAAGGTACACACCTGGAGAACCGACGCGGGAACAGGCGTCACGTTCGTCGAAGCCCGCGGCTTGCCTATCGTCGATGTGGTGCTGTGCTTTAACGCCGGTACTGCCTCGGTTGACTCACCCAGCCTGGCGGCCCTGACGCTGTACATGCTCGACGAGGGCAGCCTGCGCTTCAATGCCGCCGAACATGCGCAACGTATCGAGCGGCTGGGTGCGGTGGTTGAAAAGCAGATACGCCACGATCACGCCACGCTGAGCCTGCGCAGTGTCAGTACCAAAGCACTGCTCGACCCTGCCATCGAGCTGTTCACCAGCCTCGTCGCACAACCAGCATTTCCAGCCCCCGCCCTGGAGAAGATCAAACGCCAGCTGGTGCTGCATGACGCAGCTCGCGCCAGGCAGCCAGTACTCAGAGCACGCAGCGAAGCCTATCGCCACCTCTTCTACGATCACCCCTACGGCCAGCCACAGGAAAGCACTACGCAAGTGCTCGACGCAGTCACGCCCGCTGACCTGAGAGCGTTTCACCGACGCGCCTACTCCGCCACCAACCTGGAAATGGTCGTGGTCGGGGATCTGTCCCGCATCGAGGCGCAGGCCATGGCACAGCGTATCAGCCAGGCATTGCCCCAAGGCTGGGCTGCCGCTGAGCTGCCAGCTGCGCCACAAACGTCGGGCACCACAATCAACATCGAGCAGGCCGGGGCCGGCAACGCGATTCTTCTTGCGCTGCCGATCGACGTACCGGCCAACGACCCTGAGTTCCTTGCCCTGAAGTTGGCCTGCGAGGTGCTGAGTGTGGGTTCCGACTCCCGCTTGATGAAAGCGCTGCGCCAACGCCAGGGCTTGACCTACGGCATCTACAGCCAGCTGGTGCCCAAGCGCGTTGGAGGGCTCTTCGCGATCGAGTGGGAAATCGCCCCACCCTACGTTAAAAGCTCTCAAGCCCTGGTAGAGGCCTTGCTTCGCGACTTGGTGCTGCACGGGCCGACCGAGGCCGAGCTGCAACTGGCCTGCCAACAGCTGGCTGGGGAGTTGTTGCGCACGGTTGCGCAGAACAAGCGCCTGGCCGAGTTGCTCACCGAAACCACCCAGCAAGGCCAACCTGCCGATCACCTGAACACGTATAACGAGCGCTTGGCCGAGCTGACCCCGGAGGCGGTCCGCGACGTCATGCAACGCAGGTTCGACCTGACGCGCAGGGTACTTGTCAGCGTCGGCCCGGATGCCGATCAGCAACCGCTGCCGGCCTCCGACCAATAGCGCAGGTACAGCGGCGGCGTTTCATGGCACTCTAGGCAGGCACATCACGAGTCGCCCAGCATGCCCAGTTTCACTGCTACGTTCCGCCCTGCCGTCGGCCTGTCCAACCCCCATCTGCAAACCTTGTGGGGGCCGCTCTGGCGCAAGCTGCCCGAACTGCAACGCGACCGCGAGCGGCTGTGGCTGGCCGATGGCGATTTCATCGACCTCGACTGGCACGGCCCGCACCAACCGGATGCACCGTTGGTGCTGGTCCTGCATGGCCTCACCGGTTCCTCCCACTCGCCCTATGTCAAAGGCTTGCAGCAAGCCCTGCAGGGCCGCGGCTGGGCCAGTGTGGCGGTGAACTGGCGCGGTTGCTCGGGCGAGCCGAACCTGCTGCCGCGCAGCTACCACTCCGGCGCCAGCGAAGACCTGGCAGAAATCGTCGCCCACCTGCGCGTCCAGCGCCCATTGGCGCCGCTTTACGCGGTGGGTTATTCGTTGGGTGGCAATGTGTTGCTCAAGTACCTGGGCGAAAGTGGATCGGCCAGCCAGCTGGAAGCGGCGGTGGCGGTGTCGGTGCCATTTCGTCTGGACCAGTGTGCCGACCGCATCGGCCAAGGCTTTTCCAAGGTCTATCAGGCGCACTTCATGCGCGAGATGTTGGCCTATGTACAGCTCAAGCAGCGGCATTTTCATGAGAAGGGCCAGCATGAGCGGCTGGCGGCACTGCAACGGCTGGGGCCGCTGACCAACCTGCGTACCTTCTGGGACTTCGACGGTAAGGTCACCGCGCCGCTGAACGGGTTCAACGATGCACACGACTATTACCGGCGCTCATCGAGCCGCTTCTTCCTGGGCGAGAATCGCACCCCAACCCTGATCATCCACGCCAGCGACGACCCGTTCGTCTCCAGCCACAGCTTGCCCCTGGCCAGCGAACTGGCGCCGCAGACGCACTTTGAACTGCACAACCGCGGCGGCCATGTGGGCTTTGTCGATGGCAGCCTGCGCAACCCGGGGTATTACCTGGAGCGGCGGATTCCGCAGTGGCTGGTAGAGGGCGCCTAGAGACGGCCTGGGTCAATCCCCGGTAGCCACCCCGTGCGCCGGGTTGTTGATCCATTCGCTCCACGACCCCGCATACAGCCGCCCCAGGGGATAGCCCGCCAGCGCCAAAGCAAACAGGTTGTGGCAAGCGGTCACGCCCGACCCGCAGTAGGCCACCAGGTGCTCCGGCGAGCGCCCGGCCAGTTTTTCTGCGAACCGTTGTTTGAGCGCTTCAGCCGGCAGAAAACGCCCGTCGGCCCCCAGGTTGTCGGTGAATGCCGCGCACTGCGCGCCAGGGATGTGCCCAGCGACCGGGTCGATCGGCTCGACTTCACCCCGGAAGCGCGGCAGCGCGCGGGCGTCGATCAACGTCAGCTCGGCATCGCCCAGGTGCTTGGCCAGGTGCTCGGCATCGATCAGCAGCTTGCTGTCCGGTTCGCCCTTGAAGGTCCCTTCGCGTTTGAGCGGTGGGTCCAGGCTCAGCGGCAGGTGCGCCGCATGCCATGCCTTGAGCCCGCCATCGAGAATCGACACGCCGCTGCGCTTGCCCAGCCAGGCCAGCAACCACCAGGCACGAGCAGCAAACGCACCCGGGCCGTCGTCGTACAGCACCACCTCGCTGTCATTGTCCACGCCCCACTCACGCAGACGCTCGACCAACCGCGCCGCATCGGGCAAAGGGTGGCGCCCCGTGCGCCCCTTGCTTATCGGGCCACTGAGGTCGCGCTCCAGGTCAGCGAAGTGCGCCCCGGCAATATGCCCCTCGGCATAGCTGCGTTGGCCATAATCCACATCCTCGAGGGCAAAGCGGCAGTCGAGGATCACCAAATCGGGCGAGCCCAGACGCTCGGCCAACGCTTGCGGGGTGATCAATTGCGCGAGGGGCATGACAATCTCCTGATCGATAGCACTCGAGCCCTGGTTTACAGTTCCAAGGCCTGGTTGAAGGGTACGTGGAATTCCTGGCACAGCGCGTCCACGGCGCTGCGGGCATCTGCGGTGACAAAGCCGAGCTCCAGCACCAATACCTGATAGACGCCCCGCTTGAAGGCTTCTTCACCCAGGTGCGCGGAATGCTCGCGCGTGGTGCTGAGAAAGCGCACCCATGAGGTCAGGACGATCCAGGCATTTATGGTCAGCGACTCGATCTGCGCCGGCGCCATGGCCAGGATCCCGGCGTCGACGAAGCCACGGTAAATCGCTTGGCCCTGACGCAGGCAGCGCTCGGAAAACCGCCGGTAACGGGCGGCCAGCTCGGGGTCGCTGTCCAGCAGGTGCTCCAGGTCGCGGTGCAGGAAGCGGTAGTTCCACATCGCCGCGAGCAGGGCCTTGAGGTAGAAACGTTTGTCTTCCACGGTGGCGCAACGCCCTTGAGGCGGGCGCAAGAAGCTGTCCACCAGCTCTTCGTACTGGCTGAACAACAGGGCGATGATCGCCTGCTTGTTGGGGAAGTGGTAATACAGGTTGCCGGGCGAAATTTCCATGTGCGCGGCAATGTGGTTGGTACTGACGCTACGTTCGCCCTGCTGGTTGAACAGCTCCAGGCTGTTCTGCACGATGCGCTCTCGGGTCTTCATGCGCGGGGCCATGCTCAGCTCCCAGTCTGCGGGCCTTGATCAAAGGGCCATCTTAAGGCGTATCCGGTGTGGAATACACCGCTCGACGCCAGCGAAAAATTCGCACGATCGTTCGTATTAGAGTATAGGCTCTAGGGGTTTCCTGCCCGGATTCGAGCCGATATGACCTCGCCCGTTGACGTGCCTCCTGTGCATTCCGACCTCGACCTGACGGCGAGGTTCGCCGCCCAACGCCTGGCTTTTGCGGGTAACCCCGCCCCCCCGGCAGCCCAGCGCCGGCAATGGCTGAAGAGCCTGCGCGAGGCACTGCTGGCCGAGCAAACGCAGCTGATCGAAGCCATCGATCAAGACTTTGACGGGCGCAGCGCCGATGAAACCTTGCTGGCGGAATTGCTGCCCTCGGTCCAGGGCCTGCGCCACGCCGAAAAACACCTGCGACGCTGGATGCGCGCCAGCCGGCGCCGCGTCGGCCTGGCCTTCCAGCCCGCCAGCGCGCAGGTGCGCTATCAACCGCTGGGGGTGGTCGGCATCATCGTGCCGTGGAACTACCCGCTGTTTCTCGCCATTGGCCCGCTGACCTGTGCCCTGGCCGCCGGCAACCGGGTCATGCTCAAGCTCAGCGAAGCAACGCCCGCCAGCGCCCTGGCCCTCCAGCAGTTGCTGGCGCGCGTGTTCCCCGAAGACCTGGTCAGCGTGGTGCTGGGTGAGGTCGAGGTTGCCCAGGCCTTTGCCCGGCTGCCGTTCGACCACCTGCTGTTCACCGGTGCAACCAGCGTCGGCCGCCAAGTGATGCTGGCCGCGGCGCACAACCTGACCCCGGTCACCCTGGAGCTGGGCGGCAAATCCCCGGCCATCGTCTCGGCCAGCGTACCCCTGGACAGCGCGGCCGAGCGCATCGCCTTCGGCAAAACCCTGAACGCCGGCCAAACCTGCGTGGCCCCCGACTACGTGCTGGTACCGCGCGAGCGGCTGGGGGCCTTCAGTGACGCTTACCAGTCCGCCGTCCACCGCCTGTTCCCGCGTATCGCCGACAACCCCGACTACACCGCCATCATCAACCCGCGGCAGTTGCAGCGCCTGCAGCACCTGCTGGACGACGCCCGTGACCAAGGCGCCCAGGTGCTCGACCTGTACCCAGGTGAGCCGTGCCAGGGACGACGCCTGCCCCCTCACCTGCTGCTGGACGTGAACGACGAGATGCAGGTGATGCAGGACGAAATCTTCGGCCCGCTGCTGCCGCTGGTGCCCTACGACAGCCTCGACCAGGCATTGGCCTACATCAACCAGCGCCCTCGCCCACTGGCCCTTTACTACTTCGGCTACGACCGCAGCGAACAGGAGCACGTGCTGCGCCACAGCCACTCCGGCGGTGTTTGCCTGAACGACACCCTGCTGCATGTGGCTCAGGACGACCTGCCCTTTGGCGGCATCGGGCCTTCCGGCATGGGCCACTACCACGGCCACGAGGGTTTTCTGACCTTCAGCAAGGCCAAGGCCGTGCTGGCCAAACAGCGCCTGAACGCTGCACGCCTGATTTACCCACCGTATGGCAAGGCCTTGCAGCGCCTGGTCTACAAGCTGTTCATCCGCTGAGCCCAAGCCCATGCAGCGTCGCGACTTGCTCCGCTTCAGCCTGGGCGCCAGCGCCTTCCTCGCCACCACCAGCCTGGTCGGCTGCACGGCACAGTCGGCCGCGCCCGGTTACAAGGTGCTGCGTGATGACGACCTGCCCCTGTTGAGCGCGCTGATCCCGGTGGTACTGGCCGGCACCCAGGCCGTCGAGGCGCTGGTGCTGCACAGCCTCGATCACAAACTGGCGGCGCTGTCGCCAGAAATGCTCAAGCTCACCCGGCAACTGTTCGACGTGCTCAGCCTGCCGCTGACCCGTGGCCCGCTGACCGGCGTGTGGGGCGCCTGGCAGCAGGCCAGCAGCGAGCAGATCAACGCGTTTCTGCAACGCTGGCAGGACAGTTCGCTGAACCTGCTGCGCATGGGCCACGCCTCGTTGCTGCAATTGCTGCAGATGGCCTGGTATGAACGGCCGGAAGCCTGGGCTGCCTGCGGCTACCCAGGGCCACCGAAGATCTGACCACCACAAGAGCCTTGCCAATGCCTGTCATCGACCCGTTTCGCCAAGGCCTCGAACGCGGCTGGATCACCCACGACGGCTCGCGCTTGGCGCATGACCTGGCCCTGCAGGCCGATATCGCCGTAATCGGCAGCGGGGCTGGCGGCGCCACCAGCGCGCAGTTGCTCAGCGCCGCGGGGTTCAAGGTGCTGCTAATCGAAGAAGGCCCCCTGAAGACCAGCAGCGACTTTCACCTGCTGGAGAGCGAGGCCTACGCCAGCCTCTACCAGGAAGGTCTCGGCCGCATGAGCAAGGACGGCGCCATCACCATTCTGCAGGGCCGCGCCGTGGGCGGCACCACGCTGGTGAATTGGACCTCGAGCTTTCGCACGCCGCCACAGACCCTGGCCCATTGGGCCCGGGAGCACCAAGTCAATGGCTTGGGCAACGAGGCGCTAGGCCCGTGGTTCGAGCGCATCGAACAGCAGCTGGGCATCAGCCCTTGGGCCTTGCCACCCAACGCCAACAACGAGGTCCTGCGCCGTGGCTGCGAACAACTCGGCTATCGCTGGGCGGTAATCCCGCGCAACGTGCGGGGTTGCTGGAACCTTGGCTATTGCGGCATGGGCTGCCCGGTCAACGCCAAGCAATCGATGCTGGTGACGACTATTCCAGCCACCCTCGACCAGGGCGGCGAGCTGCTCTATCTTGCGCGTGCCGAGCGCTTCGAGCACAACGGCGAGCGCATTACCCAGTTGCAGTGCACGGCCCTGGATGCCCAAGGGATAAACCCCACCGGCCGGCAGATCAGCGTGCACGCCCGCCACTACATCCTCGCCGGGGGCGGTATCAACAGCCCAGCCCTGCTGCTGCGCTCCAACGCCCCCGACCCAAACGCCCGCCTGGGCAAACGCACCTTCCTGCACCTGGTCAACTTCAGCGCGGCACGGTTCAAGGCGCGCATCGACCCCTATTACGGTGCTCCGCAGTCCATCTACAGCGATCACTTCCAATGGCTGGGCGGCAGCGGCGGCCCGGTCGGCTACAAACTGGAAGTGCCCCCGCTGCACCCGGCTCTGGCCAGCACCCTGCTGGGCGGGCATGGCAGCGAAAATGCCCAGCGCATGGCCGAGCTGCCGCATACCCACGTGATGCTGGCGTTGCTGCGCGATGGCTTCCACCCAGAAAGCCAGGGTGGCACGGTCGAACTGCGTGGCGATGGCTCGCCCGTGCTGGATTACCCGGTCAATGACTACCTACGCGACGGTTTGCGCCGCGCCTACCGCAGCATGGCGCAGATCCAGTTTGCCGCCGGGGCCGAGCAGGTGATGCCGGTGCACAGTGATGCCCGCTACGCCAACAACCTTGGCGAAGCCCTGGCGATGATCGACGGCCTGCCACTGGCGCCGTTCCACACACGCCTGGGCAGCGCCCACGTGATGGGCGGCTGTGCCCTGGGTGAAGACCCTCGACACGCGGTGTGCAACAGCCTGGGCCAGCACCATCAGCTGGAAAACCTGTCGATTCACGACGGCTCGCTGTTCCCCACCAGCATCGGCGCCAACCCGCAATTGTCGGTGTACGCCATCAGCGCCAAGCTCACCGAGGCCCTGATCGCCCGCCTGGCACACAACGCATGACAACGAATGCACCCACTGTCTATAGTGCCATCAGCCGGCCGCATGACTTGGCCGGGCGCTATCGCTGCGCTACCATCCGACTCCCCAACGCACTCCAGCCAGGATGACGCGATGAACCGAGTGTTGTACCCGGGTACTTTCGACCCCATTACCAAAGGCCATGGCGACTTGGTCGAGCGCGCCTCGCGGCTCTTCGACCATGTGATTATCGCAGTGGCGGCCAGCCCGAAGAAAAACCCCCTGTTCCCGCTGGAACAACGGGTTGCGCTGGCCCGTGAGGTCACCAAGCACCTGCCCAATGTCGAAGTCATCGGCTTCTCTTCCCTGTTGGCGCATTTTGCCAAGGAACAGGGCGCCAACGTCTTCCTGCGTGGCCTGCGCGCGGTCTCCGACTTCGAGTACGAGTTCCAGCTGGCGAACATGAACCGGCAACTGGCACCCGATGTCGAGAGCCTGTTCCTGACGCCGTCGGAGCGTTATTCGTTCATTTCCTCGACGTTGGTCCGGGAAATCGCGGCATTGGGGGGGGATATCAGCAAATTCGTCCACCCCATAGTGGCTGAGGCGCTGACCGAACGGTTCAAGAAGTAAGCCTGCACGCCTGATCATCGCGCCCGCGTGCACTGCGGGCGCGAATGCGGCACAATTGTGCCCACAGCGTTGAACATGCCCGGGCTGAGAGCCCCGGCCGGAGTCCCCATGTCCCTGATCATCACCGACGATTGCATCAACTGCGACGTCTGCGAACCCGAGTGCCCGAACGAGGCCATCTCCCAAGGCGAAGAGATCTACGTGATCGACCCTAACCTGTGCACCCAGTGCGTGGGTCATTACGACGAGCCCCAGTGCCAGCAGGTCTGCCCGGTCGACTGCATCCCCCTGGATGAAGCGCACCCAGAGACCGAAGAGCAGCTGATGGCCAAATACCGCCTGATTACTGGCAAGGCCTAAGCCCACCTGCACTTACGCGCCCCTCTGTAGGAGCGGCCTTGTGTCGCGAAAGGGCCGCGAAGCGGCCCCGGCAATTTATGCTGCGACGCTGAAAATCTGGGGTCGCTTTGCGCCCCATCGCGACGCAAGGCCGCTCCTACAAGGCACAGCGAAACACTTCAGCGCTGGCAGCGTGGGCAGAACACGCTTGCCCGCTGGCCGAGCTTCACCTCGCGCAAGGTCGTGCCACACAGCTTGCACGGCATCCCGCCCCGCCCGTAGACGAACAGTTCCTGCTGGAAGTAGCCCGGCTGCCCGTCCCCACCGATGAAATCACGCAAGGTCGTGCCGCCCTGCTCGATGGCCGCTGCCAGCACGCGTTTGATCTCGATGGCCAGTTTCAGGTACCGCGCCCGCGAGATACCGCCCGCCTCGCGGCGTGGGTCGATGCCCGCAGCAAACAGCGCTTCAGTGGCGTAGATGTTGCCCACCCCCACGACGATGGCGTTATCCATGATGAACGGCTTGACCGCCATCGAGCGCCCACGCGACAGCTGGAACAAACGCTCGCCATCGAACAGGTCGGTCAACGGCTCTGGCCCCAGACGCAGCAGCAGTTCGTGGTTGAGCGGGTCGAGGCTCCAGAGCATGGCGCCGAAACGGCGCGGGTCGGTGTAGCGCAGCATCAGCCCCGACTCCAGCTCGATATCCACGTGCTCGTGCTTGGCCGCCGGCAGGCCGAGCTCGACCAGGCGCAAATTGCCCGACATGCCCAAATGGCTGATCAAGGTACCGACCTCGGCATTGATCAACAGGTACTTGGCCCGCCGCTCGACGCTGACGATACGCTGCCCCGACAAGCGCACGTCCAGGTCTTCGGGGATCGGCCAGCGCAGGCGCCGGTCACGCACCACCACCCGGCTGACCCGCTGGCCTTCCAGATGAGGCGCAATGCCGCGCCGGGTGGTTTCTACTTCGGGTAGTTCCGGCATGTGTCAGTGCCCGCCCAGCTCTCGAATATTCTGTTTGAGGTTTTCGAAGTCGTAGTCCGACAAGCCAATGTAGTCGAGCACCAGTGGCCCGACCACTTCCCATTCGTGGTCGACGCTCTGGCTGCCCAGTACCCGGTAGGACGCGCAGATGTGCTCGGCCATCTTCAGCACCGCCAGCAGGTTCTTCAGCTGGCTCTGGGTATTGCGCGAAGACTCGTCGCGGAACACGGCCAAGGCGTTGTGGTGGTTCGCGATGGCCGCTGTAAGGTGCTCGGGCAGGCGCCAGGACTTGGCGGTGAAGTACCCCACCACCGAGTGGTTGGTGTTGAACGCGCGGTTTTCCGTATCGACCACCCGCGTTTCGGCGCTGGCCTGGGCATAGGCCTCTTCCAGCACCTCCATGTAGTTGGGGAAGCGCTTGAGCATCAGCGGCACACCGCAATCATGGAACAGCCCGAGGGTGTAGGCCTCGTCAGCCGTCTGCATGCCGGTGCGCTTGGCCAAGGTCAGGCAGGTCATGGCCACATCCTGCGCGGTGTCCCAGAAGCGGTTCAGGGTGACGATGGTCTCGTCGCTCATTTCGCCTTTGATCGACTGGGCGTTGATCAGGTTGATGATCGAACGACTACCCAGCAGGTTCACCGCCCGTTGGATCGAGCCGATCTTGTTGGAGAGGCCGAAATGCGGGGAGTTGACCAACTTGAGCAACGCGCCGGACAAGCCCGGGTCCTGGGAAATCAGCTTGGCGATGGTTTCCAGGTCTGGGTCGGGCATGTACTGCTCGAACTGCAGGTCGACCATGATCTGCGGTTGCGGCGGGATGGTGATGCCTTGCAAGGCTTGCTGGATCTGTTCGGCGCTGAGTTCTTGGGACATGCGTACACACTCGTTGAGGACGGCGAATTCTAACACCGGATCGGCTGGCTTTAGCCCTGGCCAGCACTTTGTCGCGCCTGACCCCGAAGCGAAGGCCAACACGGTATACTCCCGCTCTTTTTTCCCGGAGCGACGTCATGTCCCTGCCCAGCCTACGCCTCAAAGCCAATGCCGACCGCCGCCTGCGCGCCGGCCACCTGTGGGTCTACAGCAATGAAGTCGACGTCGCCGCGACCCCGCTGCAAGGCTTTCAGGCCGGCCAGCAAGCGATCCTCGAGGCTGCCAACGGCAAGCCGCTGGGCATCGTGGCGCTGAGCCCGAACAACCTGATCTGCGCGCGCCTGCTGTCGCGCGACATCAAGCTGCCGCTGGACAAGTCGCTGCTGGTACACCGCCTCAACGTCGCCCTGTCGCTGCGTGAGCGCCTGTTCGACAAGCCGTGCTACCGCCTGGTCTACGGCGACTCCGACCTGCTGCCAGGCCTGGTGGTCGACCGTTTCTTCGACATCCTCGTGGTCCAGCTGGCGTCGGCCACCATGGAACTGCACAAGGACGACGTGATCGCCGCCCTGGTGCAAGTGCTCAAGCCAAGCGGCATCTTGTTCAAGAACGATTCCGCCGCGCGTGATGCCGAAGGCCTGCAGCGCTACGTCGAAACTGTCTACGGCGAAGTGCCGGACTGGGTCCCGCTGGAAGAAAACGGCGTCAAGTTCGAAGCACCGGTACGTGAAGGCCAGAAGACCGGCTGGTTCTACGACCACCGCATGAACCGCGCACGCCTGGCGCCCTACGTCAAAGGCAAGCGCGTGCTCGACCTGTTCAGCTACATCGGTGGCTGGGGTGTGCAAGCCGGCGCGTTTGGCGCCAGCGAAGTGTTCTGTGTCGATGCGTCGGCTTTTGCCCTGGACGGCGTCGAGCGCAATGCCGCGCTCAACGGCATCAGCGAGAAGCTGACTTGCATCGAAGGTGACGTATTTGAAGCGCTGCGTGAGCTGAAGGCCGCCGAAGAACGCTTCGACGTGATCATTGCCGACCCACCCGCCTTCATCAAGCGCAAGAAAGACCTGAAAAACGGCGAAGCGGCCTACCGTCGCCTCAACGAACAGGCCATGCGCATGCTCAACAAGGACGGCATTCTGGTCAGCGCCTCGTGCTCGATGCACCTGCCTGAGGATGACCTGAACAACATCCTGCTGACCAGCGCCCGCCACCTGGACCGCAACATGCAACTGCTCGAGCGCGGCGGCCAAGGCCCGGACCACCCGGTGCACCCGGCCATTGCCGAAACCCGCTACATCAAGAGCATTACCTGCCGGTTGCTGCCTAACAGCTGATTCAACGCCTTGGGGCCGCTTTGCGGCCCATCGCGGGCAAGCCCGCTCCCACACAGGTACGCAACCCCCTGTAGGAGCGGGCTTGCCCGCGATGGGCTGCAAAGCAGCCCCGAATCTACCTCAGATATCCAGCACGTACGACGCGATCCCAAAGTACACCAGCACCCCCGCCGCATCGGCAATCGAGGTCACCAGCGGGCCACTGGCCGTCGCCGGGTCGAGCTTCAGCTTGGTGAACATGAACGGCAGGCTCATGCCGATCAGGCTACCCAGCAACACGATCACCAGCATGCTGCTGGCAACGATCAGGGCAATGTCCACCCCACCGCGCAGCACGCCCAGCGATGCCACCGCCACGGCCATGGTCGCCCCCAGCGCCAGCGCCACCCCGCATTCGCGCCCGAGCATGCGCAGCCAGTCACGCAGGTGTACTTCGCCCGTCGCCAGGCCCCGCACCATCAAGGTTGCCGACTGCGCCCCGGCATTGCCCCCGCTGTCCACCAGCAGCGGCAGGAAGAACACCAGCACGATGTGCGCGGCAATGGTTTCCTCGAACGCCGCAATCCCCGCCCCCGAGAACAGGTTGCCAAAGACCAGCAACACCAGCCACAGCACCCGTTTGCGGTACAGCAGGCTGACGGTGGCATCGCGCAGATTGCCCACGTGGTTGGTGATGGAGGCGCCTTTGTGGAAGTCCTCGGTGGCCTCATCGACCACCACATCAAGTGCATCGTCGCAGGTCACCAGGCCTACCAGCCGCCCGGCCTCGTCCAGCACCGGCACAGCCAGCAGGTCGTGCTGGCGGATCAAGCGGGCCACGTCTTCCTGACGGGTCGTGGTACAGACGCAAATGACCTTGTGCACCATGATGTGATCAATCAGCGCTTCAGGCGCCGCCAGGATCAACTCACGCAAGGACAAGGTCCCAAGCAGGTTGCGCTGCCCGTCGAGCACATAGGACTGGTAGATGGTTTCGGCATCAGCGGCCTCCCGGCGCAGCATGTCGATGGCCTGGCTGGCGCTGAGGCCGGCATCCAGGCACGAGTACTCACTGGTCATCAGGTAACCGGCCGTGCCTTCGGGGTAGCCTTGCGGGTGAAGCAGGTCGTCACGACGCGCCTGAGCGGCCTGGCGCAGGTCGAGGGGTGAAACGAGCGTATCGGAGGTGTGCTGCATGAGGTTCTCCAGGCGCCGACGCAGGCACCCGCACACCTCAGCCACAGGGGCTCAAGCCTTCGGAAGCCCTGGCGACGACGCGCTCAGTGCCAATTTGCGAGTTCGGTATGAACTGAAACTGGGAAGGTCCATTGAGGGTGTATCTCGTGAAGCCGCACATGCGGCGGGCGGATCATAGTCAGCTTGGGCGGGCAGGTCAGCCCCTGAACCGGCGTTTCGGAAGCGTCCTACAAGCGACCGGTCATGAGGCGAAAGCCACCGCCCAGACACATCGCCATTCCCTCACAGCGCCAGCGGTGTAGAATCGGCCTATTCATCGCCAGTCATCCCCGGCGGGTTTATGAGCTCTGGTCGAGCACGCGGCGATCCCGTGGTGTCTTCGGCCCCATCCGTGCCAGTGGCAACCGGCCTAAGGCGCATAGGACAAGAGAAGCTCACTCCCCTTTTTGTGACCTGATTAAGCCGCCAGGAGTGCTTCATGCCTGATTATCGTTCCAAGACTTCCACCCAAGGCCGCAACATGGCTGGCGCCCGAGCCCTGTGGCGCGCCACCGGGATGAAGGACGAAGATTTCAAGAAACCGATCATCGCCATCGCCAACTCGTTCACCCAGTTCGTCCCGGGCCACGTGCACCTGAAGGACCTGGGCCAGCTGGTTGCCCGTGAGATCGAGCGCGCCGGTGGCGTGGCCAAGGAATTCAACACCATCGCGGTCGACGACGGCATCGCCATGGGCCACGACGGCATGCTGTATTCGCTGCCAAGCCGCGAGATCATCGCCGACGCCGTGGAGTACATGGTCAACGCCCACTGTGCCGACGCCATTGTCTGCATCTCCAACTGCGACAAGATCACCCCCGGCATGCTGATGGCCGCCCTGCGCCTGAACATCCCGGTGATCTTCGTCTCCGGCGGCCCGATGGAAGCCGGCAAGACCAAGCTGGCCAGCCACGGCCTGGACCTGGTCGACGCGATGGTCATCGCAGCTGACTCCACGGCCTCCGACGAGAAGGTTGCCGAATACGAGCGCAGCGCCTGCCCGACCTGCGGTTCGTGCTCTGGCATGTTCACCGCCAACTCGATGAACTGCCTGACCGAAGCCCTGGGCCTGGCCCTGCCGGGCAACGGCTCGACCCTGGCCACCCACTCCGACCGCGAGCAGCTGTTCCTCACTGCCGGCCGCACCATCGTCGAGCTGTGCAAGCGCTACTACGGCGAGAACGACGAGTCGGTCCTGCCACGTAGCATCGCCAACTTCAAGGCGTTCGAAAACGCCATGATGCTGGACATCGCCATGGGCGGTTCGACCAACACCATCCTGCACCTGCTGGCCGCGGCCCAGGAAGGCGAGGTGGCGTTCGACCTGCGGGACATCGACCGCTTGTCGCGCAAAGTGCCGCAGCTGTGCAAGGTGGCGCCGAACATCCAGAAGTACCACATGGAAGACGTGCACCGCGCCGGCGGCATCTTCAGCATCCTCGGCTCGCTGGCCCGTGGCGGCCTGCTGCACACCGACCTGCCAACCGTGCACAGCCGCAGCATGGAAGAAGCCATCGCCAAGTGGGACATCACCCAGACCGATGACGAAGCGGTGCACACCTTCTTCAAAGCCGGCCCGGCAGGCATCCCGACCCAAACCGCATTCAGCCAGTCGACCCGTTGGGAAACCCTCGACGACGACCGTGAAAACGGCTGCATCCGCAGCTTCGAACATGCCTACTCGCAAGAGGGTGGCCTGGCAGTGCTGTACGGCAATATCGCCCTCGACGGTTGCGTGGTGAAGACCGCCGGTGTCGACGAGTCGATCCATGTGTTCGAAGGCAGCGCGAAGATCTTCGAAAGCCAGGACAGCGCCGTGCGCGGCATCCTCGCCGACGAAGTGAAGGCCGGTGACATCGTCATCATCCGTTACGAAGGCCCGAAGGGCGGCCCGGGCATGCAAGAGATGCTCTACCCGACCTCGTACTTGAAATCCAAAGGTCTGGGCAAGGCCTGCGCCCTGCTCACCGACGGCCGCTTCTCGGGCGGTACCTCGGGCCTGTCGATCGGCCACGCCTCGCCGGAAGCCGCTGCAGGCGGCGCCATTGGCCTGGTGCGCGACGGCGACAAGGTGTTGATCGACATCCCCAACCGTTCGATCAACCTGCTGGTCAGCGACGAAGAGCTGGCCGAGCGCCGTGTCGAGCAGGACAAGAAAGGCTGGAAGCCCGCCGAAGTGCGCCCGCGTAAAGTGACCACCGCGCTCAAGGCCTACGCCCTGCTGGCGACCAGTGCCGACAAAGGTGCGGTGCGTAACAAAGCGATGCTCGACGGGCTGTAAGGCTCTGATGAGTGTATTGGGGCTGCTTTGCAGCCCATCGCCGGCAAGCCGGCGATGGGCCGCCGAGCGGCCCCAGCGCTTTCAACTATCTTCCCCACGCGAAGCGCATTGGCGCAACTGCGCCAGCAGCAAGGCCGCCGAGCGCTTCGGCTTTGCCGTCGAGGTCAGCATGAACTTCGCGTGAGGCAGTGCGGGCAGTGTCGTCACTTCCTGCAGGCCTGCGGCCAGTGCGCATGAGCGGGTGACCGGGGTTACCCCAAGCCCACCGCTTACGGCAGTCATCAGCCCCCCGGCACAGGGGCTCTGGCAAATGATCCGCCATTGTCGCCCTGCACGCGCCAACGCTTCGATGGCCGCCGCACGGTAGGGGCATTGATCGGAAAACACCGCCAAAGGTACAGGTAAGGTCGCATCATCGGTGCCCAGCGCCAGCGGCCCTCTCGCCCAGACCAACGGCTCGGACCAGAGCACCTCGCCACGCTCATCACTGCCGCAGCGGCTCCCCAGCACGATATCCAGCCCACCCGCGTGCATGAGTGCGAGCAACTCGCCGGTCAAGCCGACCTGCAGGGCAACCTCGGCATCGGGGTGCGCCACGGAAAACCGACGCAGGCAATCGATGATCGGGGCTTTGACCATCTCCTCGCTCAACCCCACGGACACCGTGCCGCAAACTTTGCGCTCCCCCTGTGCCGTATATCGCTAGGGAAATGCCATCGACGCTGACAGGAGTAGCCCCGTGGTTGAACGTGTTCTTTATGTGTGTGCATCGCCGAGAGGCGAACGCTCGGTTTCCGCTCAAATTGCCGAAGTGTTCCTGGCCGCGTTGGCCGAGCGCAAAACCGTGGAGGTTGACCGCCTGGACCCTTGGGAATGCGAGCTGCCTGAAGTGGATGGCGACCTGCTGGCGGCCAAGTACGCCGGGCTTACCGATGCCCCGCTTTCACCCGCGCAAAACGCCGCCTGGGCACAGATCAAAACCCTCGCCAAACGCTTCCACCGGGCAGATACAGTGGTGTTCAGCGTCCCGCTGTGGAATTTCGGCATCCCCTACAAACTCAAGCACTTGATCGACGCCATTTCGCACAAGGGCGTGTTGTTCACCTTCGATGAACAGGGGTTGAACGGCATGCTGGGTGGGCGCCGGGCGGTGGCCATCTACACCCGCGGGCTGGGTTATGGCCCCGACTCCCAGACGCCTGACCAGGCGTTCGGCCTGGAAAAACCCTTCCTCGATGCGTGGTTCCGCTTCGTCGGGATCAACCAGGTGCACAGCATCGTGGCCGAACAGACGCTTGGCGCAGAGGGTGCCAGCGTCCGCTCAAGCGCCATGCAAGCCGTGGCCATGCTGGCGCAGAACTTCGACCAACAACAAGCCAGAACGCTCATTGTCGGCCGAAGCGGCTGACCTGCACCGGGCTACTGGATCTGCTCTGGCGTGACGATCACCCAGTTCTTGTCGGCCGTCACCGGCAGCCCTTCCTTGGCCTGCGCGGCCGCGTGCTTGGCGATCATGCCGTTGAGCTGGTCCATGTACTTGGCCTTGCGGTTTATCCACAGGTGGATGCCCCCCTTGCCCACGTCCACCCCGTGGAACTGCATGTAGCCATCACTGGTGGGCGTATCGCCGCCCACCAGCACCGGCCGCTTCCACTCGTCGATGTAGGAGAGGATCGCCGCCTGCTTGCCCGCCATCCAGGTCGCCGGGGTCCACAGGTAAGGCGTCAATTCCAGGCCTTCGTTTGCCTTGGGGTCATAGCTGCCGGCGCTGATCTGCTTGCGCGCCGTGGTCAGCTGGCCGTTGCTGCGGTCCTTCAGTAGCAGGCTGACGCCAATCACGTTCTGCGGTTTGACGTTGTAGCCGTACTTGGGGTCAGACGCGACCATGCGCACCAGTTCTTCGGACGCGGCAGAAATGACGTACACCTCGATGCCGTTTTCCATCAGTTTGTTGAACAACTCGGCCTGGCCGGCAAAGACCTTGGGCGGCTGCACTTCGATGGCCTTGACCTGGTCACCCTCGAAATACGTGCTGGGCACGGGCTTGCCGGAAGCCATCAAGGCGTCGACATGGGCCTTCAGTTCCTTCAGGGTGAAGCCCGAGAACACCTGCGCCACCCAGGGGTAGCAGACCATGTCGTCGATTTCGCACAGGCGGTAGTAGTAACTGAACAGGCTTTCCTTGTGCTCGGCCGTGTCTTTGAAGGGGATCAGCTTCAACGAAGGGTCGAGCTTGTCGCGGGTCAGCAGCCCCTGGTTCTCCATGAACGGCAGCAGCGCCTCTTCAAGGTCGTAGCGGTAGCTGGTGTTGTCCATGTCGAACACCGCGTAATTACCTTTGTTGGCATTGGCGGCGATCATGCTGTCGAGCTGTTTGGCGGCCTCGGCAGGCCAATGCTTGAGTTCGGTGGCCCAGGTTTGGGCCCCGAACAGCAGGGACAGACCCAGGGCGAGGGCTTTCGGAGCGAACTTCATGTGCGAATCTCCTGAAATGACCCGGAAACGCTAGTCCAACCTACCGGCCCAGCAAGCCCTGACAACGACGTTGAAGCAGCTTGAAACGCCCTGTTCATTGCTATCCGCGACATTCCGTTATTCCATAAACGACTATGCACATTCCATTTGGGTATAAATTCGTTTGTTTTCAGGCTGTTAGCATTTCCGTTCGCAATCGCTCACAGAGGCGATGCCTCTTCTGTTTTTTGTTGGAGCTTCAATGAACCTGCCGCTGTCTCTCAACCTGCTGGCGTTCCTGGCCTTGCTGCTGGGCCTGGCACAAACCCGCCGCACCGACTGGAGCCTGGCCAAGAAGGTCTTGCTGGGCCTGGTGCTGGGCGTGGTGTTCGGCCTGGTCCTGCACACGATCTATGGCGCTGGCCACCCGGTATTGAAAGCCACCATCGCCTGGCTCGACCTGGTCGGCAACGGCTATGTCGGCTTGCTGCAGATGATCGTCATGCCGCTGATCTTCGCCTCGATCCTCAGCGCCGTGGCACGCTTGCACAATGCTTCCTCGCTTGGCCGCATCAGCGTGCTGAGCATCGGCACCTTGCTGCTCACCACTGCCATCGCCGCATTGATCGGCATCGTCTTGACCAACCTGTTCGGCCTGACCGCCGACGGCCTGGTGGCTGGCGTGCAGGAAAGCGCGCGGCTGCAAGCGATCCACAGCGACTACGCCGGCAAGGTCGCCGACCTCCACATCCCGCAACTGCTGCTGTCGTTCATCCCCAGCAACCCGGTAGGCGACCTGGCGCGGGCCAAGCCAACCTCGATCATCAGCGTGGTGATCTTCGCCGTGTTCGTCGGCCTGGCCGCCCTGCAACTGATCAAGGACGACGCCGAGAAAGGCGCGCGCGCCCTGTCGGCCATCGACACCCTGCAAGCCTGGGTCATGCGCCTGGTGCGCGTGGTGATGAAGCTCACCCCTTATGGTGTGCTGGCCCTGATGACCAAGGTGGTCGCCAGCTCCAACCTGGACGACATCCTCAAGCTGGGCAGCTTCGTCGTCGTTTCGTACATCGGCCTGGGGCTGATGTTCGTGGTGCATGCCGTCATCCTGGCGGCGACCGGCGTCAGCCCGCTGCGCTTCTTCCGCAAGGTGTGGCCAGTGCTGACCTTCGCCTTCACCAGCCGCTCCAGCGCCGCGAGCATCCCGCTGAACATCGAAGCGCAAACCCGTCGCCTGGGTGTGCCGCAGTCGATCGCCAGCTTCAGCGCCTCGTTCGGCACGACAATTGGTCAGAACGGTTGCGCCGGCCTGTACCCGGCGATGCTGGCCGTGATGGTTGCCCCGGCAGTGGGCATCGACACCTTCGACCCGCTGTGGATCGCGACCCTGGTCGCCATCGTCACCCTGAGCTCGGCTGGGGTAGCCGGAGTGGGCGGTGGCGCGACCTTCGCAGCCCTGATCGTGCTGCCGGCCATGGGCTTGCCGGTTGAACTGGTAGCACTGCTGATTTCGGTAGAGCCGTTGATCGACATGGGCCGCACGGCACTGAACGTGAATGGCTCGATGACGGCCGGGGTGGTGACCAGCCAGCTGTTGAAAGAGACTGACAAGGACGTATTAGCAGATGACCAGCATGCAACGCTGAGTCATAGCTGATACGCCAAGGCCGCCCCTGCACAGAAGACGCGGTCTTTTTGTAGGAGCGGCCTTGCGTCGCGATGGGGCGCGAGCGCCCCCCAACAATCTCAAACCTTGTCCCAGACATCGAAGTGATACGCCGGCCCAGCCCCTTCAGGCGCTTGCGGCTCACTGCTCACCCGGCGCCACTGCGCCTCATCGAACGCCGGGAACCACGCATCGCCGTCAGGCGACAGCTCGACCCGGGTCAGGTACATGCGGCTCACCAGCCCCTTCTCCAGCGCCTGCCCATACAGCTGCGCCCCGCCAATCAGCATCAGCTCATCGACGCCCTGCTCACGCGCCCACTGTTCGGCGCGCACCAGCGCAGCTTCCAGCGAGGCGAACACCTCGGCACCGGCCAGCGCCAGCCCCGGCTGGCGGCTGACCACGATATTCAGCCGCCCCGGCAAAGGCCGGCCCAGCGAGTCCCAGGTCTTGCGCCCCATGATGATCGGCTTGCCCAGGGTCGTGGCCTTGAAGTACTTGAAATCCCCCGGCAGGTGCCAGGGCATGGAATTGTCGATGCCGATCACGCGGTTCTCGGCGAGGGCCGCGATCAGGCTGAGGGGGAGTGTGCTAGTCATGCCAGCGAGGATAGCAAACCCGCCGTGGGTTATGCTTCTGCCCTGACCTGTGCAATGGAAGACCTTGTGACTGGACCGACGCCACTGGACAAACGCTGGCTCACCGAAGCAGTACGCCTGCGCGAGGAACATGCCGGCCCCCTGGAAGACCAGGAAGCCAACCGCCACGCCCGCCAGGCCGGCGGCGACCTGGCGACCCGTATTGAAACGCGCGCGCTGTTCCTGGCCGACCGCGACGGCATGACAGCCGCCCTGCGCCACTGGAAGCAGGGCGCGCGCCTGGCACTGCTGGCCCTGTTGATCATGGCCGCCTTCAGCGGCGCGGGCCTGGCCTTCGCGGCGCTGGGCGATGGCCAACGCCCGGTGAATGTGTTCTGGGCACTGGGCAGCCTGCTGGGGTTGAACCTGTTAATGCTGCTGGGCTGGGCGATCGGCTTCAGCCTGAGCGGCGAACACGGCGCTGGGTTGGGCCGGCTTTGGTTGTGGCTGAGCGAACGCTTTGCCCGCGATGCCAAGGCCGCGCACCTTGCGCCCGCGTTGCTGGTGCTGCTGCAGCGCCAGCGCCTGAATCGCTGGCTGCTTGGCGTGCTGGTGCACGGGCTGTGGCTGCTGGCGATGATGACCGCGTTGGCGATGCTCTTGGCGTTGCTGGCCACACGGCGCTATGGCTTTGTCTGGGAAACCACCTTGCTTGCCGCCGAGCCGTTCATCCACATGACCCAGGCGCTCGGCGCCCTGCCTTCGCTGCTGGGCTTTGCCGTGCCGGACGAAGCCATGATCCGCGCCAGCGGCGACACGCTGCCGGCCTTGGCCCTGGCCCGCCAGGCCTGGGCCAGCTGGTTGCTCGGTGTGGTGCTGGTCTATGGCCTGCTACCACGCCTGCTCTTGGCCGCACTATGCCTGTGGCGCTGGCGCCAAGGCCGCGCACGCCTGGCGCTGGACCTCAGCCTGCCAGGCTACGCGGCATTGCGCGAAAGCCTTATGCCGCGCAGCGAGCGCATCGGTGTGCAGGACGCCGCGCCCGACACCTTGCCCCACTTCGCTGCCGGGCAACTGGAAAGCGGCAGCAGCGGTGCCTTACTGGTCGGCCTGGAGCTGGATGACCAGCGCCCCTGGCCGCCCGCCCTGCCCAAAAGCGTGACCGATGCCGGCGTGCTCGATAGCCGTGAATCACGCAACCGGCTGCTCGAACAACTCAGCCGCTTCCCCCCAGCGCGCCTGGCTGTCGCCTGCGACCCTCGCCGCTCGCCCGATCGCGGCAGCCTGGCGCTGCTGGCCGAGCTGGCACGCAACGCCGGCGCCACCCGTATCTGGCTGCTGCAGGCGGCTCCAGGCCAGGCCCTGGACGCCGAGCGCCTGGGCGACTGGCACGAAGCGCTGGACCGCCTCGGCCTGCCCCACGCCGACACTTCGCCCTTGACCTGGTTGGAGCATGGCCATGACTGAGCCGCTTAAACTGGCCGTGGTCGGCCACACCAACGTCGGCAAGACTTCGCTGCTGCGCACCTTGACCCGCGACGTGAGCTTTGGCGAGGTGTCCCATCGCCCCAGCACCACCCGCCATGTGGAGGGCGCACGCCTGTCGGTGGACGGCGAGCCCCTGCTGGAGCTGTACGACACCCCAGGCCTGGAAGACGCCATTGCCCTGCTCGACTACCTCGAGCGGCTGGAGCGCCCGGGTGAGCGCCTGGACGGCCCGGCCCGGCTGGCACGCTTCCTCCAAGGCAGTGAGGCACGCCAACGCTTCGAGCAGGAGGCCAAGGTGCTGCGCCAGTTGCAGGCCAGCAATGCCGGCCTGTACGTGATCGACGCCCGCGAGCCGGTGCTGGCCAAGTACCGCGACGAACTGGAGGTGCTGGCCAGTTGCGGCAAGCCGCTGCTACCCGTGCTCAACTTCGTCGCCAGCAGCCAGCACCGCGAGCCCGAATGGCGTGAAGCCCTTGCCCGGCTTGGCCTTCACGCCTTGGTGCGGTTCGACAGCGTGGCCCCGCCGGAAGACGGCGAGCGCCGCCTGTACGAAAGCCTGGCCCTGCTGCTGGAAGACGCCCGCCCCGCCCTGCAACGGCTGATCGACGACCAGCAGGCGCAACGCCAAGCCCGCCATCAAAGCGGTAAACGCCTGATCGCCGAGCTGCTGCTCGACTGCGCCGCCTGCCGGCGCAGCGTGGTGGCCGAGCCCGCCGCCGAAGCCAAGGCCATCGAAGCGTTGCGCCAGGATGTTCGGCAACGCGAACAGCGCTGTGTCGAAGCGCTGCTCAAGCTGTATGCCTTCCGCCGCGAAGACGCCCATGCCAGTGATTTGCCGTTGCTGGACGGTCGTTGGGGCGATGACCTGTTCAACCCCGAGACCTTGAAGCTGCTGGGCGTACGCCTGGGCAGTGGCGTGGCGGCGGGCGCTGCGGCGGGGGCCGGGGTCGATCTGTTGGTCGGTGGCCTGACCCTGGGCGCGGCGGCCTTGGCCGGCGCAATTGCGGGCGGCGCGCTGCAGACGGCACGCAATTACGGGTCGCGGTTGATGGGCAAGCTCAAAGGGCAGCGTGAGCTGACGCTGGACGATACGGTGTTGCGGCTGTTGGCGTTGCGCCAGCAGCAGTTGATGGTGGCCCTGGATAATCGCGGGCATGCGGCGCAAGACAGCATTCGCTTGGGCGAGCTGGACGAGAAGGCCTGGCGCGAGGGCAAGTTGCCTGAGGCGTTGGTCAAGGCGCGGGCGCATCCGCAGTGGTCGACGCTCAACCCCGGGGCGCGGGTGAATCAGGCGGAGCGGCAGGAGCAGTTGGAGGCGTTGGTGTTGCAGATTTGAGTTTGTGTGGGGGCTGGTAGGTGTTCGCCTTTAGGGGGGCGGCGCCTGGGGGACCGAGCGCCGCCCGCGCGGCGCATCGCGAGCAACGCTCGCTCCTACGTTTGTTTCGGGCCAATTATTCCTGGGGCATTCGCGCGCGACCGCCTTGGCGCATGACGCGATATCGCGTCGAACAAACAAGTCGGTCGCGCGCGCCTGTCACAGGCGTTACTGGCCAAAAACAAACGTAGGAGCGAGCGTTGCTCGCGATGCGCCGCGCGGGCGGCGCTCGATCTGCCAGGCGCCACACCCCTCAAGGCATGCACCTCTCAACCACAAACCCAACCCCAGCCCAGCGCCCCTTCACTGCTGCGCCACCTTCTCCGACTTACCGTCATACCGCTTGCGCCACTCGGCCAGAATCTCGTCACGGTGCTTCGAGGCCCAGGCAAAGTCGTTCTTGATCAACCGCTGCTCATAATCAGCCGGCAACTCGGTCTGCGGCTTGGCGATACCCGGCGCGGCAAGCACCGCGAAGTTCTCCTTGTACAACGCCATCGCCGCAGGGCTGGCCGAAAAGTCTGCCAAACGCTTGGCCGCATCGGCCTTTGGCGTGCCTTCGATCACCGCCGTCGCCTCGATCTCCCAGCCCAGGCCCTCCTTGGGCAGCACGATGTCCAGCGGCGCGCCTTGGCGCTTGAGCTGCACAGCGGGGTATTCGAACGAGATACCGATCGGGAACTCGCCCGCCGCCGCCAGCTTGCACGGCTTGGAGCCGGAGTGAACGTACTGGCCGATGTTCTGGTGCAAAGCGTCCATGTAGGCCCAGCCCTGAGGCTCGCCAAAAGTCTGCAGCCAGGCGCTGACATCCAGGAAGCCCGTGCCGGACGAGGCCGGGTTGGGCATGACGATCTTGCCCTTGTACTCGGGCTTGGTCAGGTCTTGCCAGCTCACCGGCTTGCTCAGGCCCTGCTTCTCGGCCTCGATGGTGTTGAAGCAAATGGTCGCGGCCCAGACGTCCATGCCCACCCAAGCCGGTGGGTTGGCTGCGTCGCGGTAGTTCGCCGAGATTTTGCCCAGGTCCTTGGGCGCATAGGCTTCGAGCATGCCGTGCTGGTCAAGCACGGCCAGGCTGGAGGCCGCCAACCCCCACACCGCATCGGCTTGCGGGCGGTCTTTTTCAGCCAGCAGTTTGGCGGTAATGATGCCCGTGGAATCGCGCACCCACTTGATCTCGATGTCTGGGTTGGCCTTTTCGAAGGCCTGCTTGTAGGTCTTGAGCTGTTCGGCTTCCAGCGCGGTGTAAACCGTCAGCTGAGTGCCGGCGGCCGAAGCCTGCAGGCTGAACACGGCAGAAACGGCAGCAGCAAGTGCAAGGTGCTTGAACATGGTGGGGTTCCTTACAGGTCAGGCAGCCGCGGCGCGTTGGCGCCAGGCTTGGGAGCGGCGCAACAGGCCGCGTGAGGCTGCAGCCAGCAGCAATGAGGCGCTGGCGCTGGTCAGCAGAATCAGGGTCGACATGACGGCGGCACCGCCAACGTTGCCTGCATCGTCCATGTTCAGCACGGCAACGGCGGCGAGGATGGTGTCGGGGCTGTAGAGGAAGATCGCCGCCGACACGGTGGTCATCGCCGAGACGAACAGGTAGCGGATGATGTCCAGCAGCGCCGGTAGGCAGATCGGCACGGTTACCCGCAGGAAGTGCCGATACAGCGGCGCCTTGAGCGACAACGCAGCGGCCTCGAACTCGCCGTCGAGTTGGCGCAGTGCGGTGGTGGCGGTCATCTGCGCAGTCGTCAGGTAATGGGCAATGGTGCAGATGACCAACAAGCCCATGCTGCCGTACAGCACATGCAACGGGTTGCCGTTGAGGTTGAAGAAGAACACGTAGCCCAGGCCCAGCACGAGGCCCGGCACCGCCATGGGGATGAAGCTGAGCAGGCGCAGCGACTGGTTGAGCAGGCGTTGGCCCTGGGTCTTTTCCATCAGGTAGGCACCGCAGAAAATCACCACGCTGCCGATCAGCGCCGTGCCGATCGCCATGGTCACGCTATTGCGGTACGCCAGCCAGCCTCCGCCGGCGGTGTCCTCGAACAGGTAGTGCTTGAGCGACAGCGACAGGTTGTAGGGCCAGAAGGTGACCAGCGACGAATACACGGCCATGCCGATCACCAGCAACAGCACCGCGCAGACCACCAACACGACCGCCAGGAAGCAGGCATCGCGACGGCGCGAGGGCTTGGGCTCGAACACCTGCGCCCGCCCACTCATGGCCTCGCCCTGGCGGCGACGCAACCAGGCATCGACAGCAAAACTAAGCAGTGCCGGCACCAGCAAGACCATACCGATCAGGGCGCCGCGGCCAAATTGCTGCTGGCCAACCACGGCCTTGTAAGCTTCCAGGGCCAACACCTGATAATCCCCCCCGACCACAACCGGGACGCCGAAGTCAGTGATGGTCAGGGTAAACACCAGGCAGAAGGCGGCGAATACTGCCTGGCGCGTGGCGGGCCAGGTAATGCTGGAAAACGCCCGCCAAGGCCCAGCGCCCATGCTGGAGGCGGCGTCGAACAGGCGCGCATCGGCCAGCGACAGGGCCGACAGTAGAATCATCAATGCATGCGGGAAGGTGTAAATGGCTTCGCCGAGCACGATCCCCCAAAAGCCGTAGATGTTGTCGCTCAGCAGCCCGCGCAGCAGGCCCTGGTTACCGAACAGGTAGACCAGCGCGATCGCCGGCAGCATCGACGGCGCCAGCAGTGGCAGCAACGAGATGCCCCGCCACAGGCCCTTGGCCGGGATCAGCGTGCGTTGCAACGCATAGGCGAACAGGTAAGCCAGTGGGATGACGATGGCCGCGACGGTGAGTGCCACCGACAAGCTATTGCCGAGCAGCCAGTGGAAGTTCTCGCTGGCGAACAGCGCCCGGGCAGCCGCCAGGCCGCCGCCCTGGCCGGCGTCACCGCTGAAACCACGCCAGAAGATCGCCAGCAGCGGCATCAACACTGCCAGTACCAGCAGCATCAACAGCAACCACTTCCCACCGACGACGAACAGCCGGTCACCCAAGGCAACGCCGTGGCGCGAGGTGGCCTTGGCCGGGTTCAGCGGCAGGGACATTGGCGCGGCCATCTCAGGCAAACACCTGCAGGCTCTGCGGTGGCAGCGCCACCCAGATGTCCTGCGAGCCCAGCCGCGGCATGGCCTCGGGGGCCAGTTCGGCCAGCAGGGCATGGCCCGGCAAGGCTTTGAACTCGAAGCTCATGCGGCAGCGATTGCCGAGGAAGGTGATCTCGCGGACCTTGGCTGGAAACAGGTTTTCTTCATGCACCGGCGGGTTGACCGTGATCGCCTCGGGGCGGCAGAACAAGCGGCCGCTGCTGGCCCGCGCCGAGCCAGGCGACAAACGCATGCTCATGCCGCCGACCTGGGCCTGGCTGTCGCCGCTGCGCTGGAACGGCAGCCAGTTACCCTGGCCAACGAACTCGGCAACGAAGGGCGTGGCTGGCTGGTCGTAGATGGCCTGCGGCGTGGCGTACTGCTCGACCTGGCCGTTGTTCATCACGGCAATGCGGTCGGCCATCAGCATGGCCTCGTCCTGGTTGTGGGTAACCATCAAGGTGGTGATACCCAGCTGGCGTTGCAGCTGGCGCAGTTCGGTGCACAGGTGCTCGCGAACCCGCGCGTCCAGCGCCGACATCGGCTCGTCGAGCAACAGCAGCGAAGGCGCCGGCGCCAGCGCGCGGGCCAGGGCCACACGCTGCTGCTGGCCGCCGGAAAGCTGCCCGGGGTACTTTTTCTCGCTACCGGACAAGCCGACCAGCTGGAGCATTTCGACGACCCGCTGGCGGGCCTGTTCGCGGCCGCTGCCGGTCAGGCCATAGGCGATGTTGGCTTCGACGGTCAGGTTGGGGAACAGCGCGTAAGACTGGAACAGAATGCCGTAGTCGCGGGCCTGGGGTGGCAGCTCCGAGACGTCGCGCTCGCCGATGTACAGCTCACCGCGGTCCTGGCGTTCGAGGCCGGCGATGCAGCGCAACAGCGTGGTCTTGCCGCACCCGGACGGGCCGAGCAAGCACACCAGCTCGCCCGCGGCGATGTCCAGGGAGACATCGTTGAGCGCTGTAAAGGCGCCGAAGCGTTTGTGGATGTTGCGCACTTTCATCTGTGCGCCGGGGGTGGCGTTGTTCATGGCAAGGCCTCATCGAAGAGATGGGGCCATGCTAGGAAGGCTGTGCGACGGTTCTGTGGCTTTCAGGCAAAAGCGCGCGATAGTGGTATAGGCAGATTTTGTAGTGGCCTGTGCGGGCCTCTTCGCGGGGCAAGCCCGCTCCCACAGCGACCGCACAGTGCCCGAAGGCAGCGGGATACCTGTGGGAGCGGGCTTGCCCGCGAAGAAGCCAACACAGACCTAGAACTGTGAGCCGGCCACTTCTTGCGCAACCCCAAGAAACGCCGCTGGCAAACGCGCCTGGCGCCGCTCCTTCAGGCAATACAGGTACTCATGCATCACCGGTGCATCCTCCAGCGCCAGCACCCGTAATTCGGGGTTGTGCGGCACTTCATGGCGGGCAATCACACTGATGCCAATGTTGCGCAGGACCGCTTCGCGAATCGACTCACGGCTACCAATCTCCAGCAACGTGCCGGCCTTCACACCGGCCTCCTGCAGCATCTGCTCGGTCAGCTTGCGTGTGGTCGACCCCGGCTCGCGCATCAACAGGCAATGCCCGGCCACCACGTCAATCGACACCACCTGACGATGCGCCAAGGGATGGTTGCGGTGCACGGCCACCACCAACGGGTCGGTGCCCAATACCCGGCGCACCAACCGGGCATCCTCCACCAATTGCGACGAAGCGGCGATATCGACCCGGTAGTCCTCGAGCATTTCCAGCACCTGCTGCGAGTTGCCGATCTCCACTGCAACGTCGACCTGGGGCAGGCGCTCGCGGAAGACCTTCACCAGATCGAGGATGTAGTAAGGCGCGGTGGCCGCAATGCGCAGGCTGCCCTGGGCCTGGCCACTGTTGCGCAGTTCGAACTCGATGTCGGCCTCCTGCTGCAGCAGCGCCTTGACCCTCGGCAGCAGGCGCACGCCCTCCTCGCTCAACACCAGGCGCCGCCCGCCACGGTAGAACAGCTCTACTGCGTACTGGCTTTCCAGGTTGCGGATCTGCGTGGTCACGGTGGGTTGGCTGAGCCCGAGCTTCTTCGCCGCCAGGGTGATGCTGCCCAGGCGGGCCACCATGTAGAAGGCTTTGAGCTCGGAACTCAGCATGCACGTCCTCTATTTGCGCAAAAGGCGCAAGCCGTTGAACACCACCAGCAGACTCACGCCCATGTCGGCGAACACCGCCATCCACATGGTCGCCATGCCGGCAAAGGTGATCGCCAGGAATATCGCCTTGATGCCCAGGGCCAGAATGATGTTCTGCCTGAGAATCGCCGCACTTTGGCGCGACAGCCTGACGAAGGCCGGGATTTTGCGCAAGTCGTCGTCCATCAACGCCACGTCGGCCGTCTCGATGGCCGTGTCGGTGCCCGCGGCCGCCATGGCAAAGCCGATCTCGGCACGGGCAAGGGCCGGTGCATCGTTGATACCGTCGCCAACCATGCCCACCCGATGGCCTTGGGCATACAGGGCCTCGATGGTCTTCAGCTTGTCGGCCGGCAGCAGGTTGCCTTCGGCGCGATCGATGCCGACCTGGGCGGCGATGGCCTCAGCGGTATGGGGATTGTCGCCGGTAAGCATGACCGTCTTGATACCCAGTTCATGCAATTCGGCAATCGCCTGGCGGCTGCTCTGCTTGAGCGTGTCGGCCACGGCGAACAGGGCCAGCGGGCCACTGCGGTCGAGCAGCAGGACCACGGTTTTGCCTTGACGCTCCAGCGCATCCAGTTGCGCCTCCAACTCAGGCGAGCACAGGCCCAGTTCCTCGACCAGGCGGTGATTGCCCAGGTGGTAAAGCTCACCCTCGATCACCCCTCGCACACCGCGACCGGCCAATGCGGCGAAGTCGTCGACCGCGCTCAAAGCCAAACCTTGCGCCTTGCCGAATTGGGCGATGGCACGTGAGACCGGGTGGTCCGAGCGCTCGGCCAAGCTGGCAGCCAACGCCTGTGCCCGGCCTTCGAACAGGGGGTCCAACACCTTCGCATCCGTTTGCACCGGCTTGCAGTGGGTCAGGGTGCCGGTCTTGTCGAGGGCGAGGAAGTCCAGCTTGCGCCCGCCTTCCAGGTACACCCCACCCTTGATCAGGATGCCCTTTCGCGCGGCTGCAGCCAGGCCACTGACGATGGTCACCGGGGTTGAAATGACCAAGGCGCACGGGCAGGCCACCACCAACAGCACCAAGGCGCGGTAGACCCAGTCGAACCAGGCGCCTGCCATGAACAGCGGCGGGATGACCGCCACCGCCAAGGCCACGGCGAACACCACGGGTGTGTAGATGCGCGAGAACCGGTCGACAAAACGCTGGGTCGGCGCCCGGGCACCTTGGGCCTCTTCGACGGCCTTGATGATGCGCGCCAGCGTCGATTGCCCAGCGCCGGCAGTGACGCGAAACTCCAGCGCACCGGCCTGGTTGATGGTGCCGGCGAACAGCTTGTCGCCCACGGCTTTTTCCACTGGCAGGCTTTCACCGGTGATCGGCGCCTGATCGACGCTGGATTGGCCACTGGTCACTTCGCCATCCAGGCCGATGCGCTCGCCTGGCCGTACCCGCACCAAGGCACCGATGGCCACCTCGCGCACTTCCACTTCACGCCACTGGCCATCGGCTTGCAGCACTGTCGCCCTGTCAGGGGTGAGCTGCATCAGGCCGCTGATGGCATTGCGAGCACGGTCCAGGGAGCGCGCTTCGATCAGTTCGGCGACCGTGAACAGCACCATCACCATAGCCGCTTCCGGCCACTGGCCGATCAGCACAGCGCCAGTCACGGCAATGCTCATCAGCGCGTTGATGTTGAGGTTGCGGTTTTTCAGGGCAATCCAGCCCTTCTTGTAGGTGCCCAGGCCGCAACCCAGGATCGCCGCCAAGGCCAGCGCCGCCACCAGCCATTCAGGTGCAAGCCCGGTGAAATGCACAATTTCGGCAGCGATGGCCGCGATACCGGATAACGCCAGCGGCCACCAGCGGGTCTTGCTGGGCGGGGCAGCGTTCGCGGCGGCGTCGTCCCCTTCGATGAGGGGCTCGGCCTTCATGCCCAGGCTGTCGATGGCCCGCTCGATCTCGGCGGTACCGGCCAGCGTGTGGCGCACCCCGAGCACGCGGTTGATCAGGTTGAATTCCAACTGCTCGATGCCCGCCAGCTTGCCCAGCTTGTCCTGGATCAGCGTTTGCTCGGTGGGGCAGTCCATGGCCTCGATACGGAAGCGGCTGAGCTGTGCGTCGCCGCTGGCTTTTTCGCTCAACTGCACCAACGCCGGGGCGGCCGCGCTGCCGCAGCAGCTGTGGGCGTGGTGGTCATGCTTGTGGTGGGGGCTGGCAGGCTGGTTCATTGGGTCATCCTTAAAGTGAGCCTGTTGCCAAGTGAACACCCTGTAGCCACTATAGGGTCAAGCCATCCGCTAGAGATTTCGCGATGAAGATTGGAGAACTGGCAAAAGCCACCGATTGCGCCGTGGAGACCATCCGCTATTACGAGCGCGAGCAACTGTTGCCGGAGCCGGCGCGCAGCGACGGCAACTACCGGCTCTACACCCAGGCCCACGTCGAGCGGCTGACCTTCATCCGCAACTGCCGGACCCTGGACATGACCCTGGACGAAATCCGCAGCCTGCTACGCCTGCGCGACAGCCCCGAAGGGTCGTGCGGCAGCGTCAATGCGTTGATCGACGAGCATATCGTCCATGTACAGGCGCGTATCGATGGCTTGGTGGCGTTGCAGGAGCAGTTGGTGGAGCTGCGACAGAGGTGCAGCGCGCCGGGGAGTGAATGCGCGATCTTGCAGCAACTGGAGGTGAACGGGGCGGTATCGGTGCCAGAAGGTGAGCATTCGCATGTAGGACGAAGCCACGGACATTGAACTTGGTGGGTTGCTGCGCCTACTCCAGCCACAGCAACGCCGAACCCTGTGGGAGCAACTTGTTTGGCCTCATCGCTGGCAAGCCAGCTCCCACAGGTGCGGCGCTAGAATTGGAGGCTACACAGTTCGGGTGGGAGCAACTGTCTTGTTCAAATTTCTGAGGGCATTCCATCCTCTGGGAAATCAGCCAGCCCTTTGGACCGCGTTGTCGAGCAGAGAACAAAATTTCCAGGCCGAAGGCGGTGTTCTGCAGCACGCTCATGTGCGGCATCAGGGCGAAGGACTGGAACACCATGCCCATTTCCTTGCGGCGCACATCGAGCAGGGCTTTATCGGACAGGCCGGTGATTTCGCGGCCGTTGAGGTGAATGCTGCCGGCGGTGGGTTCGATCAGGCGGTTGAACAGCCGCACCATGGTCGACTTGCCCGAGCCCGACAGGCCCATGATGACGAAGATCTCGCCAGCACCTCCGGCAGTCAGCTTGCCATTCACCGCTCTCACTCCTGATTCTAATACCCCCTCAAGACACAAGCCGGCTTGCCGGCGATGGGCTGCAAAGCAGCCCCAGCAATCTTAAGGATCACACCGCCATCGGCGCCGTCATCGGCGCATGATGCTCATACCCTTCCAGGCTGAAATCACTCGGCTCGATCTTCTCCAGCCACTCCGGCTCATACTTGCCGGTGTCGGCAAACGCCGGCACGCGATCGCTGATCACCAGCTTCGGCGCCTCGAGCGGTTCGCGCTTGAGCTGCTCGTTGAGCATGTCCAGGTGGTTTTCGTACACATGGGCATCGCCAATGAAATACGTGAACCAGCGCGGGGTGTAGCCGGTCAGGCGGCCGAACAGCGACAGCAAGGCCGCGCCCTCGGTGAGGTTGAACGGCGTGCCCAAGCCCAGGTCGTTGGAGCGAATGTACAGGGTCAGGGAAATTTCCCGAGTCTCGGCATTCGGGTGGAACTGGTACAGCAGGTGGCACGGCGGCAGGGCCATTTCATCCAGCTGGGCGCAGTTCCAGCCATGGAACAGGATGCGCCGGCTGCCCGGGTCATTGGCGATAGTGTCCAGGCACTGGCGTACCTGGTCGATGGCCTTGTACAGGATGACAAAGGCCTGGCCGTCGTCCTCGTCCTGGGCAATCTTGCGGAAGCCCTGTTTTTCGGCCATCTCAATGGCCGCCGGGTTGCTCAGCGGGATGCGTTTGTAGCCCGGCCATTGGCGCCACTGAACGCCGTAGATCTCGCCCAGGTCGTCATGCCCCTGGCGGAACGGGTTGGCCAGCCATTGGGCGTTTTCGTTGGCGTTCTGGTCCCAGACCTTGCAGCCCAGCTCACGGAATTCACCCGCGTTTTTCACGCCCCGCAGAAAACCGACCATCTCGCCGATGGCCGACTTGAAGGCCAGCTTGCGCGTGGTGATGGCCGGAAAGCCCTTCTGCAGGTCGAAACGCAGCATGGCGCCCGGCAGGCTGATGGTGCGGATGCCGGTACGGTTTTCCTGAAGGGTGCCGTTTTCGATGACGTCACGGACCAGGTCCAGATACTGTTTCATGGCTTACCTGTAGCAAGAACGGCAGAGGGATCACCCCTGCCGTTGGGAGTCAGATGGCGGGTTTCGCCGTAGGTTTGCGATTATAAGCCCACCAGATCAATCCGAGGCCGGCCAGAATCATCGGGATGCAGAGTATCTGACCCATGGTCAGCCAACCCCAGGCAATGTAGCCCAACTGGGCATCCGGCACGCGGACGAACTCGACGATGAAGCGGAAGATCCCGTAGAACAGCGCGAACATGCCGGATACCGCCATGGTCGGGCGTGGCTTGCGCGAGTACAGCCACAGGATCAGGAACAGCGCCACGCCTTCCAGGGCGAACTGATACAGCTGCGAGGGGTGGCGCGGCAGCTGGGCGGGGTCGCTGAACGGTGGGAACACCATCGCCCACGGCACGTCGGTCGCCTTGCCCCACAGCTCGGCATTGATGAAGTTGCCGATACGCCCGGCACCCAGGCCGATCGGCACCATTGGCGCGACGAAGTCCATCAGCTCGAAGAACGACTTGTTGTTGCGCTTGCCGAACCATACCGCCGCCAACATCACGCCGATGAAGCCGCCGTGGAACGACATGCCGCCCTTCCACACCTCGAAAATCAGCGTCGGGTTGGCCAGGTAGGCGTGCAGGTCGTAAAACAGCACGTAACCCAAGCGGCCCCCGACGATCACCCCCATCGATAGCCAGAACACCAGGTCGGACAGCTTTTCACGGGACCAGGTGGGGTCGAAGCGGTTCAGGCGACGCGAGGCGAGCAGCCAGGCGCCGCCGATGCCGACCAGGTACATCAGGCCGTACCAGTGGATTTTCAGCGGCCCGAGGGCCACGGCCACGGGGTCTATCTGCGGGTAAGGCAGCATGGATATTCCTCTAGTTTCAAATCAGCGAGCTAAATCAAAAAGCTGAGGCCGACGCAGAACAGCAGCGCGGCGAACAGACGCTTGAGCAGGCGTGGCGACAGTTTGTGCGCCAGGCGCGCGCCGAAGCGGGCGAAAAACATGCTGGTCACGGCAATGCCGACCAGCGCAGGCAGGTACACGTAGCCCAGGCTGTGGGCTGGCAAGTGTTCTTCGTGCCAGCCAAGCCACATGAAGCTCAGGGCACTGGCCACGGCAATCGGCAGGCCACAGGCCGAGGACGTTGCCACCGCCTGCTGCATGGGCAGGCTGCGCCAGGTCAGGAACGGCACGGTCAGCGAGCCGCCACCAATACCGAAAATCGCCGAAGCCCAGCCAATCACCCCACCTGCTGCGGTCAACGCGGGCTTGCCAGGGATGCCACGGCTGGCCTTGGGCTTAAGGTCCAGGGCCATTTGCGCGGCGATGATCAGGGCGAACACACCGATGATCTTCTGCAGCAGCGGGCCCTGGATCAACGAGGCGGTCTTGGCGCCGATACCAGCGCCAATGAGGATGCCCAGGGTCATCCAGGCGAAGATCGGCCACTGCACCGCACCCCGGCGATGGTGTTCGAGCACCGCGTTGATCGAGGTGAAGATGATGGTTGCCAACGACGTGCCGACAGCCAGGTGGGTCAATACAGAGGGGTCGAAGCCCTGCAAGGTGAAGCTGAACACCAGCACCGGCACGATGATGATGCCACCGCCCACGCCGAACAGCCCGGCCAGCACGCCGGCACATGCACCTAACAGCAGATAGAGTACGAACTCCATTCGTTGCCCCTGAGAAAATCAATCCGGCATGGTAACGGAAGCCGGCCCTGAGGCTCTAGTGAACTTCGTGACAGGATGGATCAGCACCGCCGCAGTGGGTAGAGTGGCAAAAAACACAGAGGCCCAACCGATGTGCCTGATCGTATTCGCCTGGCGGCCGGGGCATGCCCTGCCGCTGATCGTGGCGGCCAACCGCGACGAGTTCTATGCCCGACCCACGCAGGCCCTGACCGCCTGGGAGGATGCCCCTGGCGTCTATGCCGGGCGTGACCTGGAGGCTGGCGGTACCTGGCTTGGCGTGGGGCCGCAGGGGCGCTTTGCCGCGCTAACCAACATTCGCGACCCTGGGCAAGCCTTGGGCGTGCGCTCGCGCGGGGAGTTGGTGGCGGGGTTTCTGCAGGGTGAGCTTGGCGTGGAAGCCTATCTTGACCAAGTCGCCAGCCGCAGCAGCCAGTATTCGGGGTTCAACTTGCTGGTGGGCGATGGGGCGCAATTAGGCTTTCTGCACGCCCGAGACGCCGCGCCGCGGTTGCTGGGGCCTGGGGTTTATGGGTTATCCAATGCAGGGTTGGATACGCCGTGGCCGAAGCTGGTCAAGGCGCGTAGCGGGCTGGAGGGGTCGCTTGAGTCAGCAGACCCGCAGCGCTTGCTGGCGTTGCTGGCCGATGGTGAGCCGGCAGCCGAGAGTGAGTTGCCAGAAACGGGCGTGGGGTTGGCGACCGAGAAGCTGCTGTCGAGTGTGTTTATTGCCAGCCAGAATTATGGGACGCGGGCGAGTACTGTGCTGATCGTGGATGATCAGGGGAGAAGACGGCTGGTTGAGCGCAGTTTCGGGCCGTTTGGGGGGCATTTGGGGGAAGTTGAGATTATGGCTTGAGGGCCAGGGGCTGCTTTGCAGCCCTTCGCAGCACAAGGCTGCTCCTACAGGGGATCGCGTTACCTTGTAGGAGCAGCCTTGTGCTGCGAAGAGGCCAGTACAGGTATCACAGGGTCTTGTTCGCCCCAGGCCCGATCATCCGCGCCAACCCTAGGTTCTTCAGCGCCAATTGCAGCGAGCTGTGGATAACCTGCGGGTTGTCATGGCTCATGGCTTCGGTCAGCAGCTCCTTGGCCTTGCTCATGTTGATCTGGCGCAGCATCCACTTCACCTTGGGCAGGTTGGTGGCGTTCATCGACAAACTGTCGAAGCCCATCGCCATCAACAGCACCGCTGCCGCCGGGTCACCGGCCATCTCGCCGCAAATGCTGACCGGCTTGCCCTCGCCATGGGCATCGCGCACCACCGTGTTCAAGGCTTGCAGCACGGCCGGGTGCAGGTAATCGTACAGGTCGGCGACCCGTGGGTTGTTGCGGTCGACCGCCAGCAGGTACTGGGTCAGGTCGTTGGAACCGACCGACAGGAAGTCCACCTGCCGCGCCAGCTCCTTGGTCTGGTACACCGCCGCAGGGATCTCGACCATCACGCCAACCGGCGGCATCGGCACATCGGTGCCTTCGTCACGCACCTCGCCCCACGCGCGGTGGATCAGGTGCAGTGCCTCTTCCAGCTCGTGAATGCCAGAAATCATCGGCAGCAGGATGCGCAGGTTATTCAAGCCTTCGCTGGCCTTGAGCATGGCGCGGGTCTGGACCAGGAAGATTTCCGGGTGGTCGAGGGTAACGCGAATGCCGCGCCAACCCAGGAAGGGGTTTTCTTCCTTGATCGGGAAGTACGACAGCGCCTTGTCCCCGCCGATATCCAGGGTACGCATGGTCACGGGCAGCGGGTGGAAGGCCGCCAGCTGTTCGCGGTAGATCGCCAGCTGCTCTTTCTCGCTGGGGAAGCGCTGGTTGATCATGAACGGCACTTCGGTGCGGTACAAGCCTACCCCTTCGGCGCCACGCTGCTGGGCACGGGCGACGTCGGCCAGCAGGCCGGTGTTGACCCACAGCGGCATGCGGTGGCCATCCGGGGTGATGCAGGGCAGCTCGCGCAGCGCATCCAGGCCTTGCGCCAGCTGGCGCTCCTCCTCGACCACTTCGCTGTACTGCTTGCGCAACACGTCGCTGGGGTTGGTGAACACCTCGCCCTTGTAGCCGTCGACGATCAGCTCGATGCCATCGACCTTGGAATACGGCAGGTCGACCAGGCCCATCACCGTCGGAATACCCATGGCGCGGGCCAGGATCGCGACGTGGGAGTTGCCCGAACCCAATACCGACACCAGGCCGACCAGCTTGCCCTCCGGCACTTCGCCCAGCATCGCTGGCGTCAGTTCTTCGCTGACCAGGATGGTATTGTCGGCGTAAACCAGCGATTGCGAGCGAGCCTCCTGCAGGTAGGCGAGCAGCCGGCGGCCAAGGTCCTTGACGTCCGAAGCGCGCTCACGCAAGTAGTCATCGTCCATCAGCTCGAAGCGGTTGACGTGCTCGCCGACCACTTGGCGCAAAGCGCCCTGGGCCCACTGGCCGGTCTTGATGACCTCGGTCACCTCGCCGCCCAGGGCGGCGTCTTCGAGCATCATCAGGTACACGTCGAACAACGCGCGCTCTTCGGGCCGCAGTTGGGTGGCCAGCTTGGCCGACAGCTTGCGCATGTCGGCGCGCACGCCTTCAAGGGCGTTCTGGAACAGTTTGAGTTCGGCGTCGATGTCTTCGACAGTCTTGTCCGGCACCACTTCGAGGTCGGCCGGCGGCAACATCACCACTGCGCGGCCAACGGCGGCGCCTGGCGAGCCCGGCACGCCGACGAAGCGAGCCTCCTGGATACCCTTGCCCTGGCGGCCCAGGCCACGGATCGAGCCGGTCGCCTCGGCATGCGCGATAACCCCGGCCAGCTGGGCACTCATGGTGACCAGGAAGGCTTCTTCGCCCTCATCGAACTGGCGGCGTTCCTTCTGCTGAATGACCAGCACCCCGACCACCCGACGGTGGTGAATGATCGGCGCACCCAGGAAGGAGGCGAATTTTTCTTCACCGGTTTCGGCGAAGTAGCGATAACGCGGGTGATCGGCGGCGTTTTCCAGGTTCAGCGGCTCTTCCCGGGTACCGACCAGGCCGACCAGGCCCTCGTTGGGGGCCATGCTGACCTTGCCGATCGAACGCTTGTTCAGGCCCTCGGTGGCCATCAGCACGAAGCGGTTGGTTTCCGGGTCAAGCAGGTAGACGGAGCAGACCTGGCTGCCCATGGCCTCCTTGACGCGCAAGACAATGATCCCCAACGCCGTCTTGAGATCTTTGGCGGAGTTCACTTCCTGGACGATCTTGCGCAGCGTATTGAGCATGGCTCGGGGTCGAACTCCGTCGTCAGTCGCGCGTCAGAAGACGCGGTGCTAGCTCTTTCAGGGCGCGACGGTAGACCTCGCGCTTGAATGTCACAACCTGGCCCAGCGGGTACCAATAGCTGACCCAGCGCCAGCCGTCGAACTCCGGCTTGCCCGTCAGGTCCATCCGCACCCTTTGTTCGTTGCTTACCAGACGCAGCAGGAACCACTTCTGCTTCTGGCCAATGCACAGCGGCTGGCTGTGCGTACGCACCAGACGCTGGGGTAAACGATAACGCAACCAGCCACGCGTGCAGGCAAGAATTTCCACATCGTCGCGTTCAAGGCCAACTTCTTCGTTCAGCTCGCGGTACAGGGCATCTTCCGGCGTCTCGTCAGGGTTGATGCCACCCTGGGGAAATTGCCAGGCATCCTGGTTGATCCGTCGAGCCCATAGCACCTGCCCGGCATCATTCGTGAGAATGATCCCGACATTGGGGCGAAAACCATCCGGGTCGATCACGGCAGCAACCTCGCAAACGCATGTCACCGCATTGTTCCACAAAGCCTGCGAGCGCAGCAACGCGCCCGCCAAGCTTATGTGCAGCGAGGTGAAAACTCCGTATTCTGCGGGCCTACCTTGTAGCTGATGCGAGTGAACGCGATGCGCCTGGCTTTATTCGACCTGGACAATACCCTCCTCGGTGGCGACAGCGACCATGCCTGGGGTGACTATCTGTGCGAGCGCGGCATCCTCGACCCGGTCGCCTACAAACAACGCAACGATGCCTTCTACCAGCACTACCTGAACGGCACCCTGGACTTGCAGGCCTACCTGGCCTTTTCCATGGAGATTCTGGCGGCAACGCCTATGGCCCAGCTCGACGCGTGGCACCGCGATTTCATGCGGGACTGCATCGAGCCGATCATCCTGCCTAAGGCCCTGGCGTTGCTGCAGCAGCACCGCGAGGCGGGCGACAAACTGGTGATCATCACCGCCACCAACCGTTTCGTGACCGCGCCAATCGCCCGCCGTTTGGGCGTGCGTACCCTGCTGGCGACCGAATGCGAGACCGAAGATGGCCGCTACACCGGGCGTAGTACCGATATAGCGTGTTTCCGTGAAGGGAAAGTGACGAGGTTGCAGCGCTGGATGCTGGAAAACGGCTACGACCTTGAAGACAGCTATTTCTACAGTGATTCGATGAATGACCTGCCGTTGCTGCAACAGGTGACGCATGCGGTGGCGGTGGACCCGGATCCGAACCTGCGGGCGGAAGCCGAGCAGCGTGGGTGGCCGGTGATTTCGCTGAGGGATTGAGTATTCCTGTTCCGGCCTCTTCGCGGGGCAAGCCCGCTCCCACAGGGCCACCACAAGCCTGAGGGATGTGATGATTCTGTGGGAGCGGGCTTGCCCCGCGAAGAGGCCGGCATGGACAGCACAAGGCCATCAGACTGGCTTGGCACCCATCAGGCCGGCAATGGACAGGAAGCAAACCCCGCTGAACACCGCCAACGCCAAGGTAAACCGCAGCCCCACCACCTGCGCCTTGCGCAGCCGGTTCAAGCGCACCAGCAGCCACCACACGGCAAACGCACCCAGCGTATAGATGACGCTGGACGCCAGCACCCAGGTCTGCCCCAGTGGCCAGCCGACCAGGTGCACCAGCCACCAGCCGGTGACCGGCATGCTCACCAGGCACACGCCCATGACCAACCAGACGAACACCAGCGGCCGGCGCAGCAATTTGCCGTAGGCCTCGGCATCGCCCAGCCGGCGGGCGCGAACTGTCCAGATCACCAAGCCCAGCGCGCCCAGAAGCAGCAGCGCAGTGGCGGTGATGTGCAAGGCCTTGAGCATCGTCAGGTGTTCCATGTCTTCATATCCATGCGCGATGAGCCAAGCTTAGTCGCTCAACCCAAAAACAACCGGTAAGCGGGGTTATCGGTCTCGTCCCAGTACGGGTAACCGATCTTGGCCAGCGCCGCTGGCACCAGGTGGCGTTCGTCTTCCGGTACCTGCAAGCCCGCCACCACGCGCCCGTCGGCAGCGCCGTGGTTGCGGTAGTGGAACATCGAGATATTCCAGCGCCCGCCCAGCTTGTTGAGGAAGTTGAACAACGCACCCGGCCGCTCGGGGAACTCGAAGCGCAGCACGATCTCATCACTGGCGCCGGCCGAATGGCCACCCACCATGTGACGAATGTGTAACTTGGCCAGTTCGTTGTCGGTCAGGTCGGTAACCGGGAAGCCCTGTTCGGTCAGTTGCTGCACCAACACCGCACGCGGGTCGTTCTCTGGGTGGGTCTGCACGCCGACGAAGATGTGCGCCTCGTCGGAGGTGTGCTTGCGGTAGTTGAATTCGGTGATCTGGCGCTTGCCGATCGCCTCGCAGAACGCCTTGAAGCTGCCCGGGCGCTCGGGGATGGTAACGGCGATGATGGCTTCGCGTTTTTCACCCAGCTCGGCACGCTCGGCCACATGGCGCAGGCGGTCGAAGTTGACGTTGGCGCCTGAATCGATGGCAACCAGGGTCTGACCGGTCACGCCATACAGCTCGACATACTTCTTGATGCCGGCAACCCCCAGCGCGCCAGCAGGTTCGGTGATCGAGCGGGTATCGTCGTAGATATCCTTGATGGCTGCACAGATCTCGTCAGTACTGACAGTGATTACCTCATCCACATGCAGGCGGCAGATGTCGAAGGTGTGCTGGCCAATCTGCGCCACCGCCACGCCGTCGGCGAACAGCCCGACCTGTGGCAACACCACGCGCTCCCCCGCGGCCATGGCGGCCTGCAGGCAGTTGGAGTCGTCCGGCTCGACGCCGATCACTTTGATTTCCGGGCGCAGGTACTTCACGTAGGCCGCGATGCCGGCGATCAGGCCGCCGCCGCCGACCGGCACGAAGATCGCGTCCAGCCGGCCCGGGTGCTGCCGCAGGATCTCCATGGCCACCGTGCCTTGCCCGGCGATGGTGTGCGGGTCGTCGTAGGGGTGGATATAGACGAAGCCCTTCTCATCGACCAGCTTGAGCGAGTAGGCCAGCGCCTCGGGGAAGGTGTCGCCGTGCAATACCACCTTGCCGCCCCGCGAACGCACGCCTTCGATCTTGATCTCCGGGGTGGTCTTGGGCATCACGATGGTTGCCTTGATACCCAGCTCACGCGCCGCCAGCGCCAGGCCCTGGGCATGGTTGCCGGCCGAGGCGGTGACCACGCCGCGCGCCAGCT
Source organism: Pseudomonas sp. NGC7 (assembly GCF_047159675.1). NCBI lineage: Bacteria > Pseudomonadati > Pseudomonadota > Gammaproteobacteria > Pseudomonadales > Pseudomonadaceae > Pseudomonas > Pseudomonas sp. NGC7. The sequence goes on from NZ_BAAFZY010000001.1 coordinate 5,957,888, forward strand.
CTTCTGGAGTCAGTTGCGCCAGCTTGTTGTACGCCCCGCGAATCTTGAACGAGAACACCGGCTGCAAATCTTCGCGCTTGAGCAAAATCTGGTTGCCGAGGCGTTTGCTCAGCTGCCCGGCGCTCTGCAGCGGCGTTTCGACGGCGACGTCATAGACGCGCGAGGTGAGGATCTTCTTGACGTACTGTTCGAGCATCGGGAAAGCATCACTGGCCGCGGGACAAGGGCTGCGAGTCTACCCCAGCGCTACGTCGGGCGACCACAGCAAAGCCGCGCAAGCCGCTATACTAAGCCCCTTTGAAACCCAGCCCCCTTTGAAACCCTCCCCGCCCCTCTCGGAGCCCGCATGACCCAGGACCAACTCAAACAGGCCGTCGCCCAGGCCGCTGTCGACTTCATTCTGCCCAAGCTGGATGAAAAGAGCGTCGTCGGCGTCGGTACCGGTTCGACCGCCAACTTCTTCATCGACGCCCTGGCTCAGCACAAGACCGCCTTCGACGGCGCAGTCGCCAGCTCCGAGGCCACCGCCCAGCGTCTGAAGGGTCATGGCATCCCGGTCTACGAGCTGAACAGCGTCAGCGAGCTGGAGTTCTATGTGGACGGCGCTGACGAGAGCGACGCGCACCTGAACCTGATCAAGGGCGGTGGCGCGGCCCTGACCCGCGAGAAGATCGTCGCGGCCGTGGCCAAGACCTTCATCTGCATCGCCGATGCCAGCAAGCTGGTACCGGTGCTGGGCGCCTTCCCGCTGCCCGTCGAAGTGATCCCGATGGCCCGCAGCCACGTGGCACGCCAGCTGGTCAAGCTGGGCGGTGACCCGGTGTACCGCGAGGGTGTGCTGACCGACAACGGTAACGTGATCCTGGACGTGTACAACCTGCAGATCACCAACCCGGTCGAGCTCGAGGCGCAGATCAATGCGATCGTCGGCGTGGTGACCAATGGCCTGTTCGCGGCACGCCCGGCGGACTTGCTGCTGCTCGGGACCGCTGAAGGTGTGAAAACCCTCAAGGCCGAGTAACCCAGGCCTATAAGCGTTGTTCTAGCCCTGCGCGATCCAGGTAGGAGCAGCCTTGTGCTGCGAAGAGGCCAGTGGCTACACAGTGAATCTCTGCTGCTGTTGCCGGCCTCTTCGCAGCACAAGGCTGCTCCTACCCGGATCGCGCAGGGCCGCATTTAATCTGCCGGCTGTTTGAACACATAAAACAGGTTCGGCTCACTGACCAGGTAAATGGTCCCTGCCTCATCCATCGCAATCCCTTCCGCCTGCGGCACCGTCGCCTTCAACCCCTGGTACCCCTTGCGCAGCGACAAGGTACTGAGCGGCTTGCCCTTCACATCCAGTTCCAGCACTAGCCGCGATTCATCCGACAGCGCCAACAAATGGCCGCTGCGCTCGTCGAACTGCAAACTCGACAGGTCCCGCACAAACAAACGCGAGTCACGCTTGCGGTCCTGCACCACATGCACGGCATAAGGCTGCTCGGGGTTGTCATGCGGGAAGCCATGCACCTCGTAGATCAGCATCGGGTCGCGCTCCTTGGCCACGAACAGGCGCTTGCCGGCCGAGTCGTACGCCAGCCCCTCGAACCCCTTGTTGCCGTTCAGGCCAATGCCCAGGGTCAACTGCTCGGCATCGCCAGCATCGAGGAACAGCGTGTCATCGTCCAGGCGCACGCGTATCAGCCGTTGCTGGCGCTCGTCGGTGATCACATAGCTGTTGGGGCCCACGTATTCCACTGCCTCCGGGTCGCCAAAGCCGGTCAGTGGCACGCGCCGCAGGATGCGCCCGTCCAGCGACAGCTCGATCAGCTCGGAACGTGCATTTGTCACGGTGAACAGGGTCTTGCGGTCTGGGTCGTAGGTCAGCGCGGAAATGTCATCGTCCAGCCCCTCGACAGGCTGCGCCTCGACCACCACCCGATAACGGTCCAGGCCAATGCCCTGCTCGGCTGGCTGCCACCACGTCTTGAGGTTGAACCAGCCGCGCTCGAACAGGCGAAACTCCTGCCCGGCCCAGCCGAGCAAGAGGAGGCCAATCAAGGCCGGAATCAGTGACAGGCGAAGATAGCGACGCATTTGGGGGCAGACTCGACGTAAGGGTGGCGAATCTAACCATGAACAACTGAATCAAAGCTTAATGCCAGCATCCGACAAATCTGATGTTGCTGTCAGTTTTTCTTGAAACGATAGAAAAGCGCCGGCTCGCTGACCATGTACAGGTTGCCCTGGTCATCCATGGCCACGCCTTCGGCACGTGGGATGGTGCGCTCAAGGCCATTGAAACCGCCCAGCAAGGTCATGAAGCTGACTTGCTGGCCCTGCTCATCCAGCTCCAACAGCATGTTGGAGTCCGCCGACAATGCCAACAGGTGCCCGGTGCGCGGGTCGACGCCGAGGGCCGACAGGTTGCGCAGGTCGAGCTCATCATTGGGCAGCAACTGCTTGTCGCCCTTCAGCGGGCTACGGCCATCGGTGCTCCAGGTGTACAGCTTGGGCGGGCGCTCTTCGCCGATCACCAGGCGTTGACGCATCGGGTCCCAGGCCACGGCCTCGAAGCCCTTGTTGCTCTTCACCGACTTGCCCAGGTCGTAGCTCGGGAAGTCGTCATGGTTAAGCAACGTGGTGTGCGCATCCACCTTGACCACAGTCAGGTCGTGCAGCCGTTCGTCGACGATCGCCAGGTGCCCGTCCTCCATCACCGCCAGCCCTTCCGGGTTGTTCCAGCCCTTTAATGGAATCTGGCGCAGCACGTTACCGTCCAGGCTGAGCTCGACCAGGAACGGGTTCTTGCCCATGACGGCGAACAAGGTGCGGGTTTGCGGGTTGAAGGCCACGTCCGAGGCTTCGTCATCGTCCATGCCGGGCAGCGGTTTGGCGTCGATATCGGCCTGATAGGCCGGCAGCCAGACGCTCTCGCTTTGCTCGGCGGTGCTTTCAAAGCTTTCCTTCACCCACAGTGCCCCGCGGTCATCCCAGTGCATGGCCACGGATACGCCATAGCCGATCACCGCTGCAACTGCCAGGCCGAACGGCCAGCGCAGGTAAAAGCGACGCTTGGGAGTTGCCGGGGCGCTGGAGCGAGATGGCATATGTGGATCCTGGGAAAATGGGCGTAGGTCCGCGCATTATCCAGATAAGGTGTGAAAAATCGGTAAATAGTGCCGGCCTCTTCGCGGGCAAGCCCGCTCCCACAGGCATTTCACAATGTTCAAGTCTTGTGCAGACCCTGTGGGAGGGTTTACCTCAGAGCACCCGGCTTTCGAAGCGGCTCACACCCGGCAACTCAATCACCAGCTCATCACCCACATTGAACGGCCCTACGCCCGCAGGGGTACCGGTCAAGATCACATCCCCCGCCTGCAACGAGAAATGCGCCGCCATGTACTGGATCATCGGCACGATCGGGTTGAGCATCAACGCGCTGTTGCCGTCCTGCACCACTTGGCCGTTGAGGGTCAGGCGCACCTGGATGTCGGTCACATCCTCGAAACTGGCCGCCGAAACGAACGGCGGCAGCACGCAGGCGCCGTCAAAGCTCTTGCACAGCTCCCAAGGCAGGCCCTTTTCCTTGAGCTTGGCCTGCACGTCGCGCAGGGTCAGGTCGAGCGCCGGGGCGTAACCGGAGATGGCGTCCAGCACCTCTTCTTCGGTTGGCTTGGTGGACAACGGCTTGCCCAGCAGCACAGCAATCTCGGCCTCGTAATGCACAACGCCACGGTCGGTCGGGATCTTGAAACCACCTTCCAGCGGCACCACGCAACTGCCCGGCTTGATGAACAGCAACGGCTCGCTGGGGATCGGGTTGTCCAGTTCCTTGGCATGCTCGGCATAGTTACGGCCGATGCACACCACCTTGCCCAATGGGAAGTGGATGCGCGTGCCGTCTACGTACTGGTGCTGGTAACTCATGGCCGACTCCTCTGCATACTGCTTATTATTCAGGAGCGAAGATCTTACCCGGATTCATGATGCCGTTAGGGTCGAAGACGGCCTTTATTGCCTTCATGCAGGCGATTTCTTCGGCCGAGCGGCTGTAGCCGAGGTAGTCACGCTTGGTCATGCCCACGCCATGCTCGGCCGAGATCGAGCCGTTGTAGCGCTGGACGATTTCGAACACCCACTTGTTGACCTTGGCGCAGGAGGCAAAGAAGTCATCTTTGCTCATGGTGTCGGGCTTGAGAATGTTCAGGTGCAGGTTGCCATCGCCGATATGGCCGTACCAGACCACCTCGTAGTCCGGGTAATGCTCGCCGACGATGGCATCGATGTCGCGCAAAAACGCCGGCACCTTGGAGACGGTGACAGAAATGTCGTTTTTGTACGGGGTCCAGTGGGAGATGGTTTCGGACAGGTACTCACGCAGCTTCCACAGGTTTTTCAGCTGGGTTTCGCTCTGGCTCATCACCCCGTCCAGCACCCAGCCCTGCTCGACACAGTGCTCGAAGGTGGCCAAGGCGTCGTTGGCGACCTCTTCGGTGCTGGCTTCAAACTCCAGCAGGGCATAGAACGGGCAATCGGTCTCGAAAGGCGCCGGCACATCGCCACGGCCCATGATCTTGGCCAGGCCCTTGTCGGAAAAGAACTCGAAGGCCGTCAGGTCGAGCTTGGCCTGGAAGGCATGCAGCACCGGCATGATCGAGTCGAAATCCGGCGTGCCCAGCACCATCGCGGTGAGGTTGCGCGGGGCGCGGTCCAAGCGCATGGTCGCTTCGACCACAAAGCCCAGCGTGCCCTCGGCACCAATGAACAGCTGGCGCAGATCGTAGCCGGTGGCGTTCTTGATCAGGTCTTTGTTCAGCTCCAGCAGCTCGCCCTTACCGGTAACCACTTTCAGCCCGGCAACCCAGTTGCGGGTCATGCCGTAGCGAATCACCTTGATGCCGCCGGCGTTGGTGCCGATGTTGCCGCCAATCTGGCTGGAGCCGCTGGAGGCGAAGTCCACCGGGTAATACAGGCCTTGCTCCTCGGCGTACGCCTGCAATTGCCGGGTAATCACCCCCGGCTGGCACACCACCGTACGGTCGAACGCGTTGAAATCGAGAATCTGGTTCATGTAGTCGAACGCGACCACAACCTCGCCATTGGCCGCCACGGCACCGCCCGACAGCCCGGTACGCCCACCGGACGGCACCAGCGCGACCTGATGGCGGTTGGCCCAGGCAACGATGGCCTGCACCTGCGCGATGCTCTTGGGGAACACGATGGCCGTGGGCGCTGGCGGGTAATGCTTGGTCCAGTCCTTGCCGTAGGCTTCGAGGGAAACGGCGTCAGTCAGGACCTTGCCAGGGTCGACAAGGGTCATCAGTTCATCAATAACAGCGGGGTGGGTCATCGCTGGAACTCTCGACTTATTCATAGTCACCCTGAGCACTCTTCACCTGTCGGGATAAGCTCAGATTGTGTCGCGTATGCTAGCATAGCCCTCCCGCTGTTCATGCTAAGGCCGACGCCGCGCCTAGCATCACCCCTCGCCATTTTTTCTCCGGGATACAGGTTTACGCAGATGAGCAAGACTTCTCTCGACAAGAGCAAGATCCGGTTCCTTCTTCTTGAAGGTGTGCACCAGAACGCGGTCGATACCCTCAAGGCTGCCGGCTACACCAACATCGAATACCTCACTGGTTCGTTGCCGGAAGCCGAGCTGAAGGAAAAGATCGCCGATGCCCACTTCATCGGCATCCGCTCGCGCACGCAACTGACTGAAGAGATCTTCGACTGCGCGAAGAAGCTGGTTGCGGTCGGCTGCTTCTGCATCGGTACCAACCAGGTCGACCTGGAAGCGGCCCGCGAGCGCGGTATCGCCGTGTTCAACGCCCCGTACTCGAACACCCGTTCGGTCGCCGAACTGGTGCTGGCCGAGGCCATCCTGCTGCTGCGCGGCATCCCCGAGAAGAACGCTTCGTGCCACCGTGGTGGCTGGATCAAGAGCGCGGCCAACTCCTTCGAGATCCGTGGCAAGAAGCTGGGCATCGTCGGCTACGGCTCGATCGGCACCCAACTGTCGGTCCTGGCTGAAAACCTAGGCATGCAGGTGTACTTCTTCGACCCGCTGACCAAGCTGCCGTTGGGCAACGCTGTCCAGGTCGCCAGCCTGCACGAGCTGCTGGGCTTGGCCGACATCGTCTCGCTGCATGTGCCTGAGCTGCCATCCACCCAGTGGATGATCGGCGAGAAGGAAATCCGCGCGATGAAGAAGGGCTCGATCCTGATCAACGCCGCCCGCGGTACCGTGGTCGAGCTGGATCACCTGGCTGCCGCGATCAAGGACAAGCACCTGATCGGCGCCGCCATCGACGTGTTCCCGGTCGAGCCGCGCTCCAACGACGAAGAGTTCGAAAGCCCGCTGCGCGGCCTGGACAACGTCATCCTGACCCCGCACATCGGTGGTTCCACCGCCGAGGCCCAGGCCAACATCGGCCTGGAAGTTGCCGAGAAGCTGGTCAAGTACAGCGACAACGGTACCTCGGTGTCTTCGGTCAACTTCCCGGAAGTTGCCCTGCCGGCGCACCCAGGCAAACACCGCCTGCTGCACATCCACGAAAACATCCCTGGCGTGCTCAGCGAGATCAACAAAGTCTTCGCCGAGAACGGCATCAACATCTCCGGTCAGTTCCTGCAGACCAACGAGAAAGTGGGTTACGTGGTGATCGACGTTGACGCCGAGTACTCGGACTTGGCGCAAGAGAAACTGCAGCACGTGAAGGGCACTATCCGCTCCCGCGTTCTGTTCTAAGTTTCAGGGCGGCATGAAAAAGGGAGGCCCTGGTGGCCTCCCTTTTTCGTGGGTGCTTACTTCACCTCGACGGTGATCTTTTTCGATTCGACGCTCGGTTTGAACGGCACGTGGTACTTGTCGCCCAATACCAACTGCAAGGTGTGCTTGCCTGGGGTCAGGGTAATGGTCGCCTCGGTTTGTGCCTTGCCGAAGTGCAGCACTTGCGGGCCGGCCGGCAGCGGCGCGTTGTTCTCAGGCATCAGGCTGGTTGGCAGGGGCATGTCAGCCACCGGCTCTTTGTCGACGTCCACCAGCAGGTGGTGATGCCCGCTATGCGGGGTCTGATCACCCGCAGGCTTGAGCTCCATGCCCTCGATGCCGAACTTGACGGTGAAGGTCTTGTCGACCGTTGCGCCATCGGCGGGGGAAACGATGACGACCTTGGCATCCTTGGGCGGCTCCTGGCTCTTCAGGGCATCCGCGGCACTGGCGAACACCGAGGCCCCCATCAGCAGACCGGCTACGGCAGCACGCGAAAATAGGCTGTTCATTCACTTCTCCTGTGATTCACTTAAAGACCACTGCCGTTAAAACGTGCGACAGCGGTAGTTCACCATAGCCCACAAAGAGAAATATTTCAGTTAGGGTTAAACCTCGCCAAGGCTTCAAGGTCATAGGCTGCGCTCGACCACGACGAGGAAGAAAGCCGTGGCGAATGAAATTCATCTGCCGAATAAAAAAGGGGCATTCATGCGTTCGACCCTAGGCGTACTGCTTGCAGTACTGATCAGTCCATTGGCCCAAGCCGAGCTGATAGACGAAATCAACGACCGCGGCGAACTGCGCATTGCCGTGCAGTCCGATACACCGCCCTATGTATTCAAGGAAAACGATCACCTCACGGGTTTCGAGATCGAGTTCGGGCAAATCCTGGCCAAGGAACTGGACCTGCGGGCTGAATTCATTGAAACGCCAGCTGAAGAAGTGCTGCCGGGCGTGGAGAGTGGCAAGTACGACATCACTTTGAATGAACAGAACACCAGTGATCAGTTGGACGTGAGCCAGCCTTATGGTGAGAAGAAACAGGTCATTCCGTTCCAGAAAGACAACCCGGCGTTCGAGAGCGCGGTGAACAACGCCCTGCAACGGATCAAGGACGATGGGCGCCTGGCAGAGCTGGAGCAGAAGTGGTTCAAGGGTACCCAGGAGACGGCTGCAGGCCAGTAGATGTTTATTGCCTGCCCCGGCCTCTTCGCGGGGCAAGCCCGCTCCCACAGGTTTTTCACCGGTCTTGAGAACTGTGCAGTACCTGTGGGAGCGGGCTTGCCCGCGAAGAGGCCGGGGCAGGATTAAGTTGAAAGCCCAGCCAGCGCTTGTTGTGCTTCATCCAGCTCAAGCTCGCTGAACACCAGCACCCCTTCCCGGCGCAGCAGCGACGTGGTCACGCCCTCTCCCGGCACCTTCACCCCGCTGAAGGTGCCATCGTAGGTCAGGCGATTACCACACGAAGGGCTGCCAGACTTGAGCACCGCGACGCGAATCCCGTGCCGGCGCACCAGCGCCAACGCCAGCTGAGCACCGGCCAGAAACGCATCGCTGACGTCTTCACCCGTCACCGTCAGCACCTGTGCCTGGCCATCGAGCACCGCGCTGCCCTGCCCGCCTGGGATCTCCGCAGGCGGTCGCGGTGTAGGCAAGCCACCGGCCACTTCCGGGCACAAGGGCACTACCCGCCCTGCCGCCTGCCAGGCTTGCAACACACCCGGGTGGCCACTGGCACGGCCGTCATAGCGCACCGGCTGCCCCAGCAGGCATGCGCTGACCAGCACCTTGGGCAACTCAGAACAGGTCATTGCCACGGCGCCGGAACCAGCCAGTCAACGACAGGCGCTCACGCCCGGCCGGCAATACCTCATGGGGCACATCGCCCGACAGGAACACCACCAGGCATCCGGCCACGGGCTGCACATCGTGCTCGACACCCTGCGCCAGGAACATGCGCAGCTGGCCGCCATCCTGTGGCTGCCAGTCTTCGTTCAAATAGAGCACTGCCGAAACCATGCGCCGGTCATCGTCACGAAAGCGGTCCAGATGGCGGCGATAGAACGCGCCCGGCGGGTACAGGGCAAAATGGCATTCGAAATCTTCAAGGCCCAGGAACAGCCCCTGGTTGATGGCCAGGCGCAGCTGGTCCATGGCCGCCAGGTACTGGTCGCAGGCAGCGGCCTGGCCGGGGTCGATCCACTGGATCTGATCACCGCGGATCGCCTCGCGGATCTCCTGTGAAGCCCCGCGCCCAACCCCTGCCGGGTTGAGCTCGCCTTCGGCGTCACGGCGCCGGCACTCGGCCGCCAGCGCGCGCACCAGGTCGCCAGGCAAAAAGAGCGCCTGCTGGGACCAGCCATGGGTGGCCAGATCGTCAACGACGGCCGCAAGCATCGGGTGTTCAGGGGAGATGTGCATGGCGCGCATCATATCCATTAGCCTTGCACTCGCACAGCGCCACTTGGCCGAGAAGCGCGCTGATATCTCGACAAACCGACGCCGGGCCAAGGACAATGGCAGCCTGCCGACAGGAGTCCTGAATGCGCCGTCTGTTTTCCCTGATTCTGCTGATGATCTGCACCATGCCTGTCTGGGCAGACAGCCTGGATCAACTGTACAAGGCCGCCGGCTGGCCCGACCAGCGCGCCCACTTCAACGATGCCCTGAGTGCCGCCCAGGAACGCTATCGCAACAGCCTGCCGCCTGCCGTCTACCAAGCGCTGGTCAACAACAGCAATCAGCGCTTCCAGGCCCAGGCCGTGGACCGTCGTGCCCAGGCGAAACTGCGCGCAACCCTGAGCAACCCTGCGCCAGCGCTGGCCTTCTTCCAGTCGCCGCTGGGCCGCAAGGTGGTGGCTGCCGAACTGCAGGCCACGCGCAAGGACCAGTTGGCCAAAAACGCCAAAGGCCTGCCGAAGGTCCAGGCCAGTGACGACCGCCTGTTGCTTATCGGCCACTTGGCCCAAGCGCTGCCCGCCCGCGAGGCCGGTGCCGAGGTCAGCCTGGCGATTGCCGGCGTCGCCGCCGACAGCCTCAGTTCGATGATCCCCGGTCTGTTCGGCGGCGGCCAGGCCCAGAGCTTGCTCGATGGCCAGCGCCAACGCCTGATGGGCCAGATCGGTGAGGACCTCAACAATACGCTGCTGTACGTGTACCGCGACTTGTCCGACGCCGAGCTGGAACAATTCGCCAACTTCGCCGAATCACCTGAGGGCAAGGCGTATTACCAGGCGGCACTGGCTGCCGTGCGCGCCGGCCTGGCGGTCGGCCAGAGTGCTGCCGACCTCAAGTGATCAGCCCAGGCGCTGGTCGATGAAGGTGAAGTAGCGCTGGCGAATGCCGGGCAGTTCATTGGCCAAGTGGTGCCGCGCCTCGGGCAGCATGAGTATTTGCGGCTCAGTGAACTTGGCCTTGAGCACCTCGAGGTTGTAGGGCCAGTCCACCGTGCCGTCCGCCTCACCCTGCACGATCAGGGGCCGCCGCGTGCTGCGTGGCGCGGCTTCTATGCGCTTGACCCAGGCGATCAGTGCGCCAACCCAGGCCGTGGGTAAACGACGCGGTTGCAGGGGGTCGGCCTCCAGAAACGCTAGGAAGGCCGGGTCGTTGGTGTTTTCGCTGAAGCGCCGTTCGATGCCGTTGACGAAATGGCGCAGCACGCAATAGCTGAGCTTCGACCAACGCCACGAGCTGGGCCGCACCAGCGGTGCGAGCAGGATCACCTGCCCATCGGCCGGGCTTTGCTCGCCCCGGTGCAACAGGTGGTCGACCACGATGGCGCCGCCCGTGCTTTGCCCGCACAAATGCCAAGGCCGCGGCAGGCCCAGCCTGCGCGCTTGCTCGAAGAGTGCATCGAGCACCTGCTGATACAGCGAAAAGTCGCTGATGCTGGCCCGCTCACCGCTGGAAAGGCCATGGCCGGGCAGGTCACAGCTGATCACTGCATAACCCTGGCCCAGTGCCCACTCGATCACATGCCGGTAAAGGCCCATGTGGTCGTAATAGCCATGCAGCAGGAACACCGTGGCCACCGGCTGCGGCGGCAGCCAGACTTGCCCGACCAACTCGAACCCGGCCGCTTGAAAACCACCCAGCCAACTGTGCACGGGCAGGTCCAGGCCATAAAAATGCTGGTAATCGCGCCCCTGTGCCGACAACGGCTGGCGATCGGTCAAGGGCGCGAGGCTGGCACGCAGAAGGTCGGGGAGCAAAGCGGCGGGCATCGGGTACATCCAGAGCGAAGCGAGTATTGATCTGTGATATTCAGCTCTCATCGGCATCATGGCAAGCTTGTACACCTTAACGCGGCTTAACGCAGAACGCTGTGGGAGCGGGCTTGCCCGCGAAGAAGGCGACTCAGAGTATGGCACCGGCTCCGCCGGTGTTCGCGGGCAAGCCCGCTCCCACAGGTCCCTGCCAACTCAATACGTTATGTGTTGCTCTTGCAGAGTGGCACCAAGACCTGCGGACAGTTCATGCATAAGCACATCATAAAGCGCGGGTTGGCAGTGCTTGCCCTGCTGCTCTGCACCCTTACCCTCTGGCTGGCCTACACCACCTTCCAGTCCCGCTACCTGCGCCCGTTCGACAACCAGGCCACCCTGTTCGACGGCAGCCAACTGCGTCTGCCCGCAGAACTGGCCGGCCCCGGCCCGATCCGTGTGGTGCACTTCTGGGACCCGGCCTGCCCGTGCAATGTCGGCAACCAGCAGCACCTGGCCGACCTGGTCAGCCACTTCGCAGGCGACGGCGTCAGCTTTCATGTGCTGCAAAAACCCGGCAGCCGCGGCCAGTTGCCCGCGAACCTCAGCGCCCTCAAGCCCCTCGCCAGCCTGCCCGGCAGCGAACACCTGCCCGCCTCTCCGGCCGTGGCCATCTGGGACCGACAAGGCCACCTCGCCTACTTCGGGCCTTACAGTGAAGGGGCGGTGTGCAACGCCAGCAACAGTTTCATCGAACCGATCCTCAAGGCGTTGATCGACAACCGCCAGGTGACGGCCTCCAACACCTTGGCGGTGGGTTGCTACTGCCCTTGGGCCGGCTGACGCACCCGCGCCGGGTTACCGACCACCACCGCACCCGCCGGCACATCACGGGTGACCACACTGCCCGCGCCGACCACCGCGTTGTCGCCAAGGGTCACCCCCGGCAGGATGATCGCCCCGCCACCAATCCACACATTGTTGCCAATACTCACCGGCCGGCCGCTTTCCAGCCCGGTGCGCCGCAGCTCAGGGTCGAGTGGGTGGTCGGCGGTGTAGATCTGCACCGCCGGGCCAATCTGGCAATCGTCGCCGATGCGCACCGGCAGCACGTCGAGGATCACGCAGTTGAAGTTGATGAAGGTGTTGCGGCCAATGCTGATGTTGTAGCCATAGTCGCAATAGAACGGCGGGCGGATCACCGTGCCGTCGCCGGCCTGGCCGAAATGCTCGGCGAGCAGGCCGTGACGTGCGTCGTTGAGCAGCTCGAAACTGCTGTTGTAGCGCTGCATCCAGTGCTTGTTGGCAATTTGCTCGGCCTGCAGCTCGGGGCAGCCGGCATGGTAGAGCTGGCCTGCGAGCATTTTCTGTTTTTCGCTGAGGGACATGGAAACTCCTTTCGAGGGCTATGCTCTGTGCGCGAATCCGTCGATGATCGGACCACAGTTTCCGTTCGAATGCACAAGGAGTTTCGATGAAGCGCAGCCTGACCCTGTTGGCCGTGGTAATCGCCGTGGCCGCTGGCGCCGGATACGGGTACGTGCACGGCAAGCTGCCGCAACGCGAAGGCGAAGTGGCGATCGCCGGCCTGCAGGCGCCGGTCAGCGTGCGCTATGACAGCCGCGGCGTTCCGCACCTGCAGGCACAGAACGAACAGGACCTGTACCGCGCCCTCGGCTATGTGCACGCCCAGGACCGGTTGTTCCAGATGGAGATCATGCGCCGCCTGGCGCGCGGTGAGTTGGCCGAAGTGCTGGGCGAAAAATTCGTGCCCACCGACACTCTGTTCCGCAGCTTGCGTATTCGCGACCAAGCGGCGCTGATGGTGCAGCGGCAGGACCGCCAATCACCCGCCTGGCAGGCCCTGCAAGCCTACCTGGAGGGCATCAACAGCTGGCAGGCCAGCCACCCCAAGCCGATCGAGTTCGACCTGCTGGGCATCACCCCCCGCCCGTTCACCGCCGAAGACACCCTGAGCATCGCCGGTTACCTGGCCTACAGCTTCGCCGCCGCGTTCCGCACCGAGCCCGCGCTCACCTATATTCGCGACCAGCTCGGCCCGCAGTACCTGAAAATCTTCGACCTTGGCTGGCAACCCGAAGGCGCCCTGGCCGCGCCGTTGGCGGCCGCCGACTGGCGCAGCCTGGAGGCACTTGCCCGGCTTAGCCACGACGCGTTGGGCGACGCGGGTATCCCGCAATTCGAAGGCAGCAACGCCTGGGCCGTCGCCGGCAGCCGCACCCGCAGCGGCAAGCCACTGCTGGCCGGTGACCCACACATCAGCTTCGCGGTACCGGCGGTGTGGTACGAGGCCGAATTGTCGGCCCCTGGGTTCAACCTGTATGGCTACTTCCAGGCGCTGAACCCCTTCGCGCTGCTCGGCCACAACCGCGACTTCGGCTGGAGCCTGACGATGTTCCAGAACGATGACGTCGACCTGATCGCCGAACGGACCAACCCCGAAAATACCGACCAGGTAATGATCGACGGCACCTGGCAAACCTTGGAAAAAACCGAGCAAACCCTCACCGTCAAAGGCGAGGCGCCCGTCACCCTCAGCCTGCGCCGCTCGCCCCACGGCCCGATCGTCAACGAGGTATTGGGCGCTACCGCCGGGACCACGCCGGTGGCCATGTGGTGGGCGTTTCTGGAAACCGAAAACCCGATCCTCGACGGCTTCTACCAGCTCAACCGCGCCGACACCCTGGGCAAGATGCGCGAGGCGGCCGCCAAGGTTCAGGCGCCTGGGCTGAACTTCGTCTGGGCCAATGCCCGTGGCGATATCGGCTGGTGGGCTGCGGCACAACTGCCGATCCGCCCAGAGGGGGTCAACCCGACATTCATCCTCGATGGCGCGAGCCCACAGGCAGACAAGCTCGGTTTCTACCCCTTCAGTGCCAACCCGCAGCAAGAAAACCCCGCACGCGGCTACATCGTGTCGGCCAACTACCAGCCGCCCTCGGCCGTGCCCGTGCCGGGTTACTACAACCTGCCGGACCGTGGCCGCCAGCTCGACCGCCACCTGGCCAACCCTGACGTGAAGTGGGATACCCAGAACAGCCAAGCCCTGCAGCTGGACACCGCCAGCGACCATGGCCCACGCACCCTTGCACCGCTGCTAGCGACGCTGCGCTCAGTGGCCGAGGGGGACGAGGAAAAGGAGCTGGTCGAACAACTGGCAGCCTGGAGCGGTGACTACCCCCTGGACTCGATCAGCGCCACGCTGTTCAACCAGTTCCTGTATGAACTGGCGTTCGCGGCCCTGCATGACGAACTGGGCGACACCTGGTTCCCGGTGCTGATCAGCACCCGCGCCATCGATGCCGCGTTGCCTCGTTTGGCCGCCGATGCCGAGTCGCCATGGTGGAGCACGCGGGGAGCAAACGAACGCACCGACCGCACTGCGATCGTGCGCATCGCCTGGCAAAAAAGCGTGAAGCACCTGCGAGACACCCTGGGCAGCGACCCGGCCAGCTGGCAATGGGGCAAAGCCCATACCCTGACCCATAACCATCCGCTTGGCGTGAAGAAGCCGCTGAACCTGCTGTTCAACGTCGGCCCGTTCGCGGCGCCTGGCACGCATGAGGTGCCCAACAACCTGTCGGCGAAGATCGGACCGGCACCTTGGCCGGTGACATATGGCCCTTCGACACGCAGGCTGATCGACTTCGCCGATGCCGGGCAGGCCTTGACCAGTAACCCGGTCGGGCAAAGCGGGGTGCCGTTTGATAAGCACTATTCGGATCAGGCTGCGGGGTACATCGAGGGGCAGTACCAACGGGCGCAGATGGGGGTGATTCCGGCGCAGCGTACGCTCAGGCTGATTCCTGGAGAGTAGGAGCAGCCTTGCGCTGCGAAGAGGCCGGTGAAAACACTGTGAATTTCGGTGCTGTCACGGGCCTCTTCGCAGCACAAGGCTGCTCCTACAAAGGATTGCATCACGCGCACCAACAAAAACGCCGACGCAATGGCGTCGGCGTTTTCAGGCGCGGGGCTACAAACGGCTCAGAACGCCGGCAGTACGGCACCGCTGTATTTCTTGGCGATGAACGCTTTCACTTCCGGGCTGGTCAGGGCTTTGGCCAGTTTCTGGATAGCGTCGCTGTCCTTGTTGTCCGGGCGGGCAACCAGGAAGTTGACGTACGGCGAGTCGGCGCCTTCGATCACCAGCGCGTCCTTGGCCGGGTTCAGGCCAGCTTCCAGGGCGTAGTTGGTGTTGATCATGTCCAGGTCAACCTGATCCAGCACACGCGGCAGCATGGCCGATTCCAGCTCGCGGAACTTCAGTTTCTTCGGGTTCTCGGCGATGTCTTTCGGCGTGGCCAGGGCGTTTTTCGGGTCTTTCAGGGTAATCAGGCCAGCCTTCTGCAACAGCAGCAGGGCGCGGCCGCTGTTGCTGCCTTCGTTAGGGATGGCAACGGTAGCGCCTTCTTTGAGCTCGCTCAGGTTCTTGACCTTCTTCGAGTAGCCACCGAACGGTTCAACGTGTACACCGACCACGGTTTCCAGGTGGGTGCCCTTGCCTTCGTTGAAGTTTTGCAGGTACGGCAGGGTCTGGAAGTAGTTGGCGTCCAGGCGTTTCTGGTCAACCTGCACGTTCGGCTGCACGTAGTCGGTGAAGACCTTGATCTGCAGGTCCACACCTTCTTTGGCGAGGGTCGGCTTGATCAGCTCGAGGATCTCGGCATGCGGCACCGGGGTGGCGGCAACCACCAGTTTCTCGGCGGCGTTGGCCAGGCCGGCGAACGACAGGGCAGCGGCCAGGGCGGTGGTCAGCAGGGTCTTCTTCATGGTGGTCCTTATTCTGAATCTGGGCCATCGGCGATGGCGAAGTCGTGTGCCCTGCCCCGTATCGGGTGAGCGTGAAGCGGACAATACCGAGATTTCTTATGCCGCAACAATATCTTTTAATTCACTGCTTATTCCAAAAACAAACTGCCATCACCGCCTTTGCTTATGAGCGCTGTCTAGCGCGCAGGGTTGGCCAAGTCGAGGTCTTCCGGCTGGATCTCTTCGCTGTCATTGACCAGCAAGGCGAAGTGGATGACGTTCTCCAGCTCGCGGGTGTTGCCGGGCCAGGCATGGGCTTCCAGCACCTGCTGGGCGGCGTCGCTGATCAGCGGCACCGAGCGCTGCAGGCGGGCGGTGTAGATACCCACGAAGTACTCGGCCAGCGGCAAGATATCGCCACGTCGCTCGCGCAACGGCGGCAGCTCCAACGCGCCCTCACGCAGGTACTGGTACAAGCGCTCATTGAACCTGCCGGCCTTCACCACCCGCGCCAGGTCGATGCTGGTCGCCGCCACCAGGCGCACATCCACAGGCTGGGGCTGCTGCGCGCCGACGCGTGTCACTTCACGGTTTTCCAGCGCGGCCAGCAGCTTGCCCTGAATCTCCAGCGGCAAGTCGGCAATCTCGTCCAGGTACAGCGTGCCGCCGTTGGCCGAGCCGAACCAGCCGGCGCGGCTGCTGGCGGTGCCGCCGTGGGTGCCGGCGCTGTAACCGAACAACTCGGCGTCGGCGTAGGTCGGGCTGATGGCTGCGCAGTTGACCGAGACGAACAACCCGGCACGGTCACTGGCGCGGTGAATCTGCCGTGCCAGCAACTCCTTGCCGGTACCGGTTTCGCCACGAATCAACACCGGCAAGGGCTGCGGCGCCAGGCGCTCGAGGTCTTCGCGCAGCTGTTGCGAGCGCGGGTCGATGAACACCAGGGCCTTGGCACGAATGCTCAGTGGGCTCTTGTCCAGCTCGGGAAAGGTCAGCAGCGGCTGGCCAAACGGGTTTTGAAAAGTCATGAAAAACTCCCGCCCCAGGCCTTCGGTGGCCGGGCGTCAGGCAAACGGTAATCAGTAGGGGACGATCAGGCGCGACGCAGTGCGCGTTGCTCCACCCGGCTCTGCAAGCGGTACAGGTAGGCGAAGCCTTGTTCCCAACGCTCGTGGCCGGACTTGACGTTGATGTGCCCGGCGTTGGTCAGCAAGCCCGCTTCGGCCCCCCAGGCCTGAGCCAGGTGCAGCGCGCGCGGCACGCTTACCGCCGGGTCGTTGTCGGAACTGACCACCTGGCTTGGGAACGGCAACGCCCGCATCGGAATCGGCGCGAAGTTGCGCAGTGCTGGCGCGCAGGTCGGCCGCTCGACATCCGCCGGCGCCACCAGCAATGCGCCACGTACCTGACGCAGCAACGCCGGGCTGGCCTCGGCGGCCCAGTGAGCGACCGTGACGCAGCCCAGGCTGTGTGCGATGAGAATCACCGGCGAGCGTTCGGCGGCAATCGCCTGCTCCAGGGCCTGCACCCAATCGCGCCGCTGCGGGGTCAGCCAGTCGTGCTGCTCGACCCGGGCGCTGTTGGGCAGGGTGCGCTGCCAGTGACTCTGCCAATGGTTGTCTGGCGATCCTTGCCAGCCCGGCACAATCAGGTAACGAATCGACTCATTGCGCATGGGGACGCCTCCAGTAAGTTTGCGTGCTTGGAGACCAGTATAGGGAGGGAGTTATATTCTTAAAGGAATAAGAAGCTATTTGTTAATAACCTAAAGGAATTTTTGTTGGGGGGGGCGAAGCGATTGTTGCGAGGATAGGGGATGGCCACGGGGGGGCCTGGCTTGGGGGTGCGGTGGGGCATATATCGAGCGCCGCCCGCGCGGCGCATCGCGAGCAACGCTCGCTCCTACGTTTGTTTCGGGCCAGTTATTCCTGGGGCAAACGCGCGCGACCGCCTTGTTTGTTCGACGCGATAACCCGCCATGCGCCAAGGCGGTCGCGCGCGCCTGTCACAGGCGATACTGGCCAAAAACAAACGTAGGAGCGAGCGTTGCTCGCGATGCGCCGCGCGGGCGGCGCTCGATCTACCAGGCGCTAAACATTCACCGGCGAACACCTTGTAGCCCAATACCTATCCATCAGGCCAAAAAAAGGGCCAACCCCTGCCAAGAGATGTGGCCCATAAGCTCTCAAAGAGCGTCACTTGCCTGAAGAGGATTGCCGAATCAGCGCGCGGTAATCACCGCCAGTTTGCTGATCCCCGCACGTTCAATCGCCGCCATGGCCCGCGCCACTTCGCCGTAGTTCACGCCATCATCGGCCTGCAACTGCACACGAACTTCCGCGTCCTTGGCCTTGGCCGCCTTGAGGTTGGTCTCCAGCAGGTCCGGCTGGATCTCGTCCTTGTTGATGAACAACTTGCCAGCCCCGTCGATGCTCACCACCAGCGGGTCTTTCTGCTCCACCGGTGCCACTGCCTCGGTCTTGGGCAAGTTGATGGGGATGGCATTGGTCAGCAGGGGCGCAGTGACGATGAACACCACCAGCAGCACCAGCATGACGTCCACCAACGGCGTGACGTTGATTTCACTGAGGACTTCGTCGCTGTCCTGGGTCGAAAAAGCCATATCAGGACGCCTCCTTCACCGGCTGGGTGAAACCGGCCTGGGCTTTGTGCACGGCAGGGTGCACCAGTACCCGGAAGGCACTCTTCTGCGCCAGGCTGTAGAAGTCATGGGCGAAGTCGTCCAGGTCTGCTGCAGTCAGCTTGAGGCGGCGCAGGAAGTAGTTGTAAACCAGTACCGCTGGCACCGCCACGGCGATACCCACCCCCGTGGCCACCAGTGCCGCGCCGATCGGCCCGGCCACGGTCTCGAGGCTGGCGGAACCTGCCGCACTGATGCCCTTGAGCGCTTCCATGATGCCCCACACGGTGCCAAACAAGCCTATGAAGGGCGAGGTACTGCCGATACTGGCGACCACCGCCAGGCCGGTTTCCAGCGAACGGCGCTCGCGGACGATCTGCTGGCGCAGAGCGCGTTCGAGGCGGTCCTGGTGGTTGATGGCGTGGCTCAGGTCGTTGGCCTGGGTGGTATCGCCGACGGCAATAGCGGCATAACCGGACTGCGCAACGCGGGCGGCTGGGCCAGGCAGCTCATGGCTGATTTCGGCGGCCGAGTCCAGGCTGGAGGCTGCCCAGAATTGCTGGTGGAAGCGTTTGTCCTGGTTCTTCAGCCGCACAAACTGCATGACCTTGACCAGGGCCAGGCCCCAGGTGACGACAGAGAAACCAACCAGCAGCCAGATGACTGCGCTTTCAACGGATTCGAGGGGGGATGCCAACAGGCTCATGATGATGTCTTCCTATGTTCTGCTGATTCTGTGAAATGCGTTAGCGGAGCTTGAAGTCGATTGGCACGCTGACCCAGCCGGTCTGGGCCACGTCGCCTTGCTTGGCGGGGACGAAGCTCCAGCGCTTGACGGCGGCCAGCGCAGCGGCGTCCAAGGCATCGCGGCCACTGCTCTTCTGCACCTGGATCTGCCCCGGCTTGCCACTGGGTAACACCTCGACGCGCAACAGCACGGTGCCTTCCCAGCCGCGGCGCTGGGCCATCTGCGGGTACTCCGGCGCCGGGTTCTTGAGGTACGCGGCGTTGGCTGAAGCCGGTGTCACCGGCGCCGGCGCGGGTGGCGCAGGGGCTGGCGGTGCCGGGGCTGCAACAGGTGCCGGTGGCGGTGCCTCGACCGGTTTCGGCTGCGGCTTGGGCGCCTGCTTGACCACAGGTTTAGGGATCGGTTTTGGCTTCGGTTTGGGCTTCGCGGCCAGCTCGTCGACTACCGGTGGCGGCGGCGGTGGCTCGACCACCGGCGGCGCGGGTGCCGGGGGTGGCGGCTCGACCACGGGCGGCGCAGGGGCGGCGAACTCGATGGTCATGGGTGGCACCTGGGGCGGCACCACGGGCAGCTCAGGCGTCGGTGCCTGGCTGACCCAGTAGGCGGCGGCGCCGTGCAGCGCCAGTACCAGCAGCGCCAACGCCAGCTTGTCGCGGCGCTTGAGGCCGCTGGCAGGCGTGCGTTGCAGGCGCTGCTGGCCAAGCGGAAGACGAAGCGTGCGTCCAAGCTCGACCAGGTCGCCCGGTGCCGGGCGCCATGGCTGGTCGTAGGCTCTGACGGCCGTCTGGACATTACCCATTGATCAAACTCCTGGGGTCTCGATTCAGGTGTGTGGCTGAATCATCGGGGCCAGAGGCTTATCTCTTAAAGTAATGTTTAAAATTATAGTTAGAACTTAATTGAATATTGTTTTTGAGCGATCGTGTGGAAGCCACGGATTTCGCGGGCTGTGGGCTGGAGGGCGATTAGCGATGCTTTGTGGGCATGCAAAATATTCGCGTAAGGCATGAGATTGCGGCGAGGGCTGCGCCCTCGATTCGCAGCACAAGGCTGCTCCTACAGGGAATCGCGGTGCAGCATTGTGCTGCGAAAGGGTGCGAAGCAGCCCCAGCAATCCACCCGGCAATAAAAACCCGGGACAGAGCCCGGGTTCCATACGCTCGGGTAGCTTAGATATCCGCCACCTTCTGCCACACCTTCGGCCTGAAGAACAGCGTCTCCCCGCGTGCCAGGCCGGTCAAGCTGTCGTGGTCCTTGACCACTTCGGCCTCGATCAGCTCGCTCTGCCCTTCCACCTTCAAGGTCACCCGGGTGGTCGCGCCCAGCGGGCGGATATCGCGCACCTCGGCGGCATGGTGGCCTTCGGTTTCATGGCGCGACAGCGACACTTCATGCGGGCGGAACAGCACGTGGTGGCCTTCGCTCAAGGCCAGGCGGTTGGAGTCGCCGAGGAAGTGGTAGACGAAGTCGTTGGCCGGCTGCTCGTACACTTCACCCGGCGAGCCGATCTGCTCGATCACACCCTTGTTCATCACCACGATGCGGTCTGCGACTTCCATGGCCTCTTCCTGGTCATGGGTGACGAACACCGACGTCAGGTTGATATCTTCGTGCAGGCGCGCCAGCCAGCGGCGCAGCTCTTTACGCACCTTGGCATCCAGGGCACCGAACGGCTCGTCGAGCAACAGCACCTTAGGCTCTACCGCCAGGGCGCGGGCCAGGGCGATACGCTGGCGCTGGCCACCGGAAAGCTGCTCGGGGTAGCGGTCGGAGAGCCAGTCGAGCTGGACCATGTTCAGCAGCTCATGCACCTTTTCGGCAATTTTGCTTTCGCTCGGGCGCTCGCCCTTGGGCTTCATGCGCAGGCCGAAGGCGACGTTGTCGAACACGCTCATGTGGCGGAACAACGCGTAGTGCTGGAACACGAAGCCGACGTTGCGATCACGCACGTCGTGGCCAGACACATCCTCGCCATGGAACACGATGCTGCCGTCATCCGGTGTTTCCAGGCCGGCAATGATGCGCAGCAGGGTGGTCTTGCCGCAGCCGGACGGGCCGAGCAAGGCCACCAGCTCACCGCTGTGGATATCCAGGTTGATGTTGTCCAGGGCCTGGAAGCTGTTGAAGCGCTTGCTGACGTTACGAACTTCGATCGACATGAATTATTCCTCCGCAGCGCTATGGCGCAGGCGGTTAATACGGTTCTCGCTCCACTGCTTGAGCAGCAGGATGAAGAGCGCCAGGATCAGCAACAGGCTGGCCACGCTGAAGGCCGCGACGTGGTTGTACTCGTTGTAGAGGATCTCCACGTGCAGCGGCAAGGTGTTGGTAACGCCGCGGATATGGCCGGACACCACCGACACCGCGCCGAACTCACCCATCGCCCGCGCCGTACACAGCACCACGCCGTAGATCAGGCCCCATTTGATGTTGGGCAGGGTCACATGCCAGAACATCTGCCAGCCATTGGCGCCCAGCAGGCGCGCGGCCTCTTCTTCCTGGGTGCCCTGCTCTTGCATCAGCGGGATCAGTTCTCGGGCAACGAATGGCACGGTAACGAAGATCGTCGCCAGGACGATGCCCGGCAGCGCGAACACAATCTGAATGTCATGGTCCTGCAGCCAGGGGCCGAACAGGCCTTGCGCGCCGAACATCAGCACGTAGACCAGGCCCGCGATCACCGGCGAGACCGAGAACGGCAGGTCGATCAGGGTCACCAGCACGCTCTTGCCACGGAAGGTGTACTTGCTCACGCACCACGCCGCGCTGACGCCAAACACCAGGTTCAGCGGCACCGAGATGGCCACGGCAAACAGGGTGAGCTTGAGCGCCGACAAGGCGTCGGGCTCGAAGATCGCCTCGAAGAAAGTGCCGAAACCGTTTTTCAGCGCCTGCGATACCACGATCACCAGCGGCAGCAGCAAGAACAGCGCGAACACCAGCCAGCCAAGGCCGATCAGGATGCGCCGCGAGGTGGCGCTGCCACGGCGGGCGGCATTGGCGGCGGCGGTAGCGCTCAGGGATGAACTAGACATAGCCGGCCTCCTTCAAGGGGTTTCGATGCGGCGCTGCAGCAGGTTGATCAGCAGCAGCAGGATGAAGGAAACCACCAGCATCAGCACGCCGATGGCAGTCGCGCCGGTGTAGTCGTATTGGTCGAGCTTGACCATGATCAGCAGCGGCAGGATCTCGGTCTTCATCGGCATGTTGCCGGCAATGAAGATCACCGAACCATACTCACCCACCCCACGGGCGAAGGCCAGGGCAAAGCCGGTCAGCCAGGCAGGCAGCAGTGCCGGAGCCAGGATGTGGCGGAACACCTGCAGCGGCTTTGCGCCCAGGCAGGCGGCGGCTTCTTCGACTTCACGCGGGATGTCGGCCAACACCGGCTGCACCGTGCGCACCACGAACGGCAGGGTCACGAAGGTCAGCGCCAAGGTGATGCCAAGCGGTGTGTAGGCGATCTTGAAGCCCAGGTCGGTGGCGAACTGGCCAACCCAGCCCGCCGGGGCGTACAGGGCCGTCAGGGCGATACCGGCCACGGCGGTAGGCAGGGCGAACGGCAGGTCGATCATCGCGTCGATGATCTTGCGCCCGGGGAAGGTGTAGCGCACCAGTACCCAGGCCAGCAGCGTACCGATCACACCGTTGATGATGGCGGCGAACAGGGCGGTGCCGAAACTCAGCTTGAGCGCGGCGATGACCCGCGGCGCGCTGATGATGTTCCAGAACTGCTCCCAGGTCAGCTGTGAGGCATGGATGAACATGGCCGCCAGCGGAATCAGCACAATCAGGCTGAGGTACACCAAGGTGTAACCCAGCGTCAGCCCGAAGCCGGGTATGACGGGGGAAATACGACGTGACATAAGTATCCCTGGTTGAACGCACGAAGCCCGGAATTAATCCCGGGCCAGTGCAGGCTTCTGAATCTTGGGGCTGCTGTGCAGCCCATTCGCGGCACAAGGCCGCCCCCACAGGGGAGCGCGGTTCCTTGTGGGAGCGGCCTTGTGCCGCGAATGGGCCGCACAGCGGCCCCGTTTTTCCATAACCGCTTACTGTGCCTGATAGATCTGGTCGAACACACCGCCATCATTGAAGAATTTGGGTTGTGCAGTCTTCCAGCCACCGAAGTCCTTGTCGATGGTGACCAGGTCCAGTTTCGGGAATTGCTTGCCGAATTCGGCAGCGACCTTCTCGTCACGTGGGCGGTAGAAGTTCTCGGCGGCGATCTTCTGCCCAGCCGGGCTGTACAGGTGCTTGAGGTATTCGGTGGCAATCGCAGTATTGCCCTTCTTCTCAGCGTTCTTGTCGACCACGGCCACCGGTGGCTCGGCCAGGATCGACAGCGACGGCACGACGATTTCGAACTTGTCTGCGCCACCGTCTTCCTTCAGCGCCAGGAAGGCTTCGTTTTCCCAGGCCAGCAGGACGTCGCCCTGGCCGTTGTTGACGAAGGTGATGGTCGAGCCACGGGCGCCGGTATCGAGCACCGGCACGTGCTTGAACAGCTCCTGCACATAAGCCTTGGCCTTGTCTTCGCTACCGCCGGTCTTCAGGCCATAGGCCCAGGCGGCGAGGAAGTTCCAGCGGGCGCCGCCAGAGGTTTTCGGGTTCGGGGTGATGACCGAGACGTCTTTTTTGATCAGGTCGCCCCAGTCTTTGATGCCTTTCGGGTTGCCCTTGCGCACCAGGAACACGATGGTCGACGTGTACGGGGTGCTGGCGTCCGGCAGGCGGGTCTGCCAGTTGTCCGGCAGGGTCTTGCCGAGCTTGGCGATTTCGTCGATGTCGCCGGCCAGGGCCAGGGTCACCACGTCGGCGCGCAGGCCATCGATTACAGCGCGGCCCTGTTTGCCCGAGCCACCGTGGGATTGCTGAATCTTCACCTTGTCGTCCGGGTGGGACTGCTGCCAGTGCTTGATGAATTCGGCGTTGTACTGTTGGTACAACTCACGGGTCGGGTCATAGGACACGTTCAGCAGTTCGTAGTCCTTGGCGATTGCGGAACCGGCAAAAACAGCACTGGCCAGGGCGGCGAGCGCATAACGGCGGATGGACATGGTGAAGCTCCCGATTGGCATTTTTCTAGTTTTAGAGGTGTGGCGCGATCAGCCGGTCTTGTTGCCGGGCTGTTGCAGGCGGAACTTCTCCTTGCGCTCGATCTGGACGACCTGAGCGTTGTGCACGGTAATCTCCACCGCACCGAAACGCAGATCGCGCAGGGCGCTCTGGATCTCACGCAGAATGGTGGCTTCGTCCTGACCGTCGATGCTACGCAGAGATGCACTCATGCTCGTTCTCCTTGGAGTGAGGGTGCCGGGCAGAGGTTTGAAGGGGATTTGCGCCTGGCTTGAGGGCAATAGTAGTGAGGCGGGGATATTCTTAAAAATACTGTTTAAGAATGTTTATATAACCGTTTTTACAAGCCACACATTTCCCCTGTAGGAGCAGCCTTGTGCTGCGAAGAGGCCGGTACATTCACCCTCAAATACGGATGGCTGTACCGGCCTCTTCGCAGCACAAGGCTGCTCCTACAACGGGAAATGTTGTCAGGATGATTGTTTTTCTGGCTCGCGGATTTTGTACCAGGCCACATACAGCGCCGGCAAAAACAGCAGCGTCAGCAAGGTGGCCACGATGATCCCGCCAATCATGGCGTAGGCCATCGGCCCCCAGAACACCTCGCGGGCAATCGGGATCATGCCCAAGCTGGCCGCGGCCGCCGTCAGCAAGATCGGCCGCCGCCGGTGGTTGGTGGCCTCCACCACCGCATCCCACGGTGACAACCCCTGCGCCTCGAACTCATCGATCTGGGTCACCAGGATCACCGAGTTACGAATGATGATACCGGCCAGGGCCAGAATCCCGAGAATGGCCACAAAGCCCATCGGCGTACCCGTAGGCACCAACGCCAGCACCACCCCGATCAAGCCCAACGGCGCCACGCTGACCACCAGGAACAGCTTCTGCACGCTGTGCAGCTGGATCATCAGGAAGGTCGCCATGAGGAACAGCATCAACGGAATGACCTTGCGGATCGGCCCTTGCGCCTTGGCGCTCTCCTCCACCGTACCGCCGGTCGCCACCTCGAAGCCGACCGGCAGTTTGCTGGCGAACTCGTCGATCTTGGGCTTGAGCTGAGCCACCAGGTCGGTGGGCTGGATGTCGCCATTGACCGACGCCTTGATGGTGATGGTCGGCTTGCGATCACGCCGCCAGACCAACGGCTGTTCCAGCTCGTAACGCACCGTGGCGAAGGACAGCAGCGGAATCGAGGTGCCATTGGGGGTGAGGATCTGCAGGTTCTGCAAGGTATCGGGCGAGCCACGCTCGCTGTCTTCGGCGCGGGCAACCACGTTGACCAGGTAGATGTTGTCGTTGACCTGGGTAATCGGCACGCCGGTGACGATGCTGTTCATCACGTTGGCCACGTCTTCGGACGACAGCCCCAGCTGACGCGCTTTGTCTTGGGCAATCTCGATGCGCAGCACTTTGCCCGGCTCGTTCCAGTCGTAGATCATCTCGCCGATGTGCTCGTTGGCATCAAGCAAGGTGGCGAGCTCGATGGCGTGCTTGCGCACCTGGTCGATGTCCTGGCCGCTGACCCGGTACTGGATCGGCCGGCCCACCGGCGGGCCCATCTCCAGCGATTGCACGTTGGTACCGATGCCGACGAACTCTTCGCGCAGCAGTTTCTGCAGGCGATCCATCATGCCCTGGCGCTCTTCGAAGCCTTTGCTGACGATCACCAACTGCGCGTAGTAGGGGTTCTGCAATTGTTGGTCGAGGGGCAGGTAGAAGCGAATCGCGCCCTGGCCAATGTAGGTGCTCCAGCGCACCAGGTCCGGGTCGTCCTTGATCCTGGCCTCCAGCCGGTCGACGACTTTACGGGTCTCTTCGATCGAGGCGTTTTGCGGCAGGTTGAGGTCGACCAGGATTTCGGGGCGGTCGGATGATGGGAAGAACTGGTTCTGCACGAAGCGCTCGCAGAATATCGCCAGTGCAAACAGCAGCACGGTGCCAATGATGGTCAGCCAGCGGTTGCGCATGCACCACAGCAGGCCGCCCTCGAATGCCCGGCCCACGCGCCCGGGTTCGGCCTCGTGGGCTTTGACCTTGCTGCTGAGGATATGCACGCCCAGCACCGGGGCGAAGAACACCGCCACCACCCACGACACGATCAGCGCCACGGCGATCACCGCGAACAGTGTGTAGGTGTACTCACCTGCCGAACTGGCGTTGAGCCCGATCGGCACGAAGCCGGCCACCGTCACCAGGGTACCGGTCAGCATCGGAAACGCCGTCGAGGTGTAGGCAAAGGTCGCGGCCTGCTCTTTGCTCTCGCCCATTTCCAGGCGTGTGACCATCACCTCCACGGTGATCATCGCATCGTCCACCAGCAGGCCCAGGGCGATGATCAAGGCGCCCAGCGAGATCCGTTGCATGGTGATGCCGCTGTACTCCATGAACACGAAGACCATGGCCAGCACCAGCGGGATCGAGCAGGCCACCACCAGCCCGGCGCGCACGCCGAGGCTGACGAAGCTCACCGCCAGCACGATCACCACGGCCTCGAAGAGTGCGCTGGTAAAACCGCCCACCGCCTGTTTGACCACCACGGCCTGGTCGGACACGGTGTGCACACCCACCCCCACCGGCAAGTCGGCGATCACGCTGTCCATCTTCTTCTTCAGCGCGGCGCCGAACACCTGGATGTTACCGCCCGCCTTCATGCCGATGGCCAGGCCAATGGCGGTCTGGCCGTTGAAGCGGAACATCGGTGACGGCGGGTCGACGTAGCCGCGCTCGATATCGGCAATGTCGGCAAGGCGGAAGAAGCGGTCATTGATCCTCAGGTTGACCGTTTCCAGGTCCTTTTCGGAGGCGAACTGGCCGGTGGTGCGCACCGAAATACGTTCGGGGCCCGCCTCGATCACCCCTGCCGGGGTCACCGCGTTCTGCGATTGCAGCGCCTGCATGACCTGGCGCTGGTCGATACCCAAGGCCGCCAGTTTGCGGGTGGAGAAGTTCAGGTACAGCACTTCGTCCTGGGTGCCGACCAGCTCGATCTTGCCGATGTTGGGCACTTCGCGCACTTCGGCGCGGGCCTGCTCCACGTAGTCCCGCAGTTGCCGCAAGGTCAGGCCATCGGAGGTGAAGGCGTAGATCGAACCGAACACATCACCGAATTCATCGTTGAACGCCGGGCCCTGGATGCCCTCGGGGAACTGGCCGCGGATGTCCTGGATCTTCTTGCGCACCTGGTACCAGATGTCCGGGATGTCCTTGGCCTTGGTGGTGTCGCGCAGGTACACGTAGACCGTTGACTCGCCCGGGCGGGTGTAGCTTTTGGTGTAGTCGAGCGAATCCAGCTCTTCGAGTTTCTTCTCTATGCGGTCGGTGACCTGGTACAGGGTTTCATCCTGGGTCGCACCGGGCCAGCGGGTCTGGATGACCATGGTCTTGATGGTGAACGACGGGTCTTCCTCACGGCCCAGGTTGAAGTAGGAAAAAATCCCCATCAGCAAGCCGACGAACATCAGGTACCAGACGAACGATTGATGCTTGAGCGCCCATTCGGACAGGTTGAAGCTTCCTTTCATTGCGCATCCTCGTCGAAGGTGACCTTCTGGCCAGGCTTGAGGCTGTTGACGCCGGCAGTCACCACGCGCTCGCCTGGCTGCACGCCGGAGGCGATGACGATGTGTTCGCGGGTGCGGTCGATCAAGGCGACATCCCGGGTCGCCACGGTTTTCTGCTGCGTGTCGATCACCCACACCTGGGTCTTGCCGTCACGCTCGAGCAAGGCGCTCAGTGGCAGTTCACTGCGCGGCGTGACCGCAGAACTCAGGCTCACGCTGATCGCGGTGCCAAGGTGGAAGGCGGCCGGTGTGCTGGCCAGGGTCAGGCGTGCACGCCGGGTGCGCGTGGTGGCGTCTGCTTGCGGTTCCAGCTCGCGCAACGAGGCCGTGGTGTTGATGCTGGGGTCGAGCTGCGAGGCCACGGTGAAGGTGAGGCCCTTGTCGAGTTGCTCGCCCACGCCGATCGGCAGGTCGATCACGGCTTCCTTGACGTCTGGCCGGGCCAGGGTCACGACAGCCTGGCCCGCCGTTACCGTTTGCCCAGCTTCGGCCTGCCAGGCAGTGATCACCGCCGCGTGGTCGGTGCGCAGGGTGCTGTAATCAAGCTGGTCACGCGCCTGGCTGACCGCAGAGCGTGCCTGCTCCAGCGCCGCACCGGTGGTTTTCAGGTTGGTCTGGGCAATGTCCAGCTGGGCCTGGGCACCGACACCGCGGTCGTACAGCTGCTGCTGACGGCGCGCGTCGGCCTGGGCGTTTATCCACTGCGCCTGGACCTTGGCCAAGTCGCCTTCGGCGGCGCGCAACTGGTTCTGCTGGTCGGTGGGGTCGAGGGTGGCCAGTGTGTCCCCAGGTTTCACCTGCGCCCCCACATCAAGCCAACGCCGGGCAATACGCCCGGACACGCGAAAGCCCAAGGTGCTCTCGAAGCGCGCCTGAATGCTGCCGGCAAAGCGCCCAAGTTGCGCTTGCACCTGCGGTTCGACCTTCACCGAAAGCACCGGCCGAACGGGCTCGATCGCTTCTTCCTCAGAGCTGCAAGCAACCAGCAACAGCCCGACCGGGAGCATCAACAGCAAGCGCTTCATGGCGCATCCCCCGCAGCCTTTTCATCGATTTTTTCAACCTGCATGCCGGGGTGCAGCAATTGCCCGCCATTGACCACCACGGTCTCCCCGCCTTTGAGGCCGTTGGCGACCACGATCTTGCCGGTGAGGTAGCGCGCCACTTCAACCTTGCGCAGTTCGACCTTGTCGCCCTCGCCCACCACCCAGACGGCAGGCTCATGCAAGGCCTTGGTCAAGGCCGACCAGGGCAGCTCGATGCTGGAGCGCCCCTGGGTATTGGCAGTGGCCGTCACCGGTGAGCCCAGCTGCATGCCGGGCGGCACGTTCCGCAGGCCAACCTTGACCTGCACCGTGCCACTTTGCGCTGAAACGGTTGGCGTCACTTCACGCACGAACCCTTGCGCCTGGACGTTGGGGTCATCGAGCAGCTTCACGATCACCCCCTCATCGCTTGGCGGTGCCACCAGCAACGATTCATACACGTTGAACACTGCATCACGGTCGCCATCGCGGGCGAAGCCGAAGATCGGCATGGTGGCCTGCACCACTTGGCCGACCTCGGCCTGGCGCTCGGTGATCACGCCGGCGGCTTCGGACACCAGCGCGGTGTAGCTCAGCTGTTCATTGGCATTGGCCAGCTGCGCCTGGGCGGCCTTGAGCGCGCTCTGGTTGCTGCGCAATGCGGCTTCGGCGGAGTCGTACTCGCTCTGGCTGGTATAGCCCTTGGGCAGCAGCTTTTGCTGACGCACGAAAGCCGCGGCCGTCTGCGTCACGCGCGCTTGGGCGGCGAACACCTCGGCCTTGGCCGAGTCGACGTTGTTCTGCAGGTCTTTCGGGTCTAGCCGTGCCAGTACCTGGTTGGCCTTGACGTGATCGCCCACATCGACGCTGCGCGAAATGATCTTGCCGCCCACACGGAACGACAAGTCGGTTTGCACCCGCGCTTGTATGTCGCCGGTCAAGGTCACCCTGGCAGCGAAATCGGTAGGCTGGACCTGTTGCACACCGACCCGAGGCAGCATCTCGGGGGTTTCTTCCTTGCTACAGCCGGTGAGCATGTACAGCACACTCAGGCCTGCCAGCACCAGTGGACGCGTCACCCTCATGCAGGCTCCTAGCTTGCGCACAAATGATTTGTGAGATGCGACTGTCAGCGTAGTTCAGGGTTCAGTAAACGGCGATACGGCCTGTTCGCCATATACCAAAGCGCCCCATGCTCACCACAGGAGTCAATGGCGGGTTGATGTGCTGAGTTCACGGGCCTCTTCGCGGGCAAGCCCGCTCCCACAGGAAATTCCACTGGCTTGAAACTGTGATGTACCTGGAAAGTCCACTGGCTTGAAAGCTGTGGTGTACCTGTGGGAGCGGGCTTGCCCGCGAAGAGGCCTTTCGAGACACAGAGCCATCCCTGCCATATCCAGAAACCATCAGCCACCGTGCAATGCCACATCAACCGCTATGTTTCAGGGGGACTTCGCCATCAAGGAAGATCCCGATGTGTCCAGCCCAATCCAAACTGCTTCGCCGGGGCCGCTTTTCAGAACCCGGCAGGCTCTACCTGCTGACGACGATTACCCATCAGCGCATACCGCTGTTTCACGACTTCCATCTTGCTCGCCAAGTGGTTAGGCAGCTACGCCTCTCGGATCACAATCAGGACTGCCGGTCATTGGCCTGGGTGGTGATGCCGGACCATCTGCATTGGTTGGTCGAGTTGAAAGAAGTGACCTTGAGTACGCTGATGCGCAGGTTCAAGTCCCGTACAGGGATAGCGCTGCGCAGAGCAGGCGTAAGGCACAAGCCAATATGGCAGGCAGGCTATCAAGACCATGCACTGCGGCGAGAAGAGAGTGTGGTGCATGTCGCCCGGTACATTGTTGCCAACCCCATGCGGGCGGGGCTGGTCGACAGTGTCAGGGAATACCCCCACTGGGATGCAGTGTGGCTTTGAATTCGTGCTGAAACATTCGCGGGCAAGCCCGCTCCCACATGAACACCACAGACCTCAGGCTTGTGGATATCCCTGTAGAAGCGGGCTTGCCCGCGAAGAGGTGGGTCAGACCGGCGCAGCTGCAGCCGTCGGGCGCTTGACCTGTGGCTGCGACACGTTTGCCGCGGCCCCTTCTTCGATGGCCTGCTGAATCGCCTTGCGACGGTGCTCTTCAGCGCGGCGGCTGAAGTACCAGACCATGAAGGTCACCAGCGACACCGACAACAGGATCAGGCTGGCCACGGCGTTGATCTCTGGCTTCACGCCCAGGCGCACCGCCGAGAACACTTCCATCGGCAAGGTGGTCGAGCCCGGCCCGGACACGAAGCTCGCCAGCACCAGGTCATCCAGCGACAGGGCAAACGACATCATGCCGCCCGCCGCCAGCGATGGCGCGATCATCGGGATGGTGATCAGGAAGAACACCTTCCACGGCTTGGCACCCAGGTCCATCGCGGCTTCCTCGATCGACAGGTCTAGCTCACGCAAGCGTGCCGACACCACCACCGCCACGTACGCCGCACAGAACGTGGTGTGGGCGATCCAGATGGTGACGATGCCACGCTCTTGCGGCCAGCCGATCATCTGCGCCATGGCCACGAACAGCAGCAACAGCGACAGACCGGTGATCACTTCGGGCATCACCAACGGCGCGGTGACCAGGCCGCCGAACAGCGTGCGGCCTTTGAAGCGGGTGACCCGGGTCAACACGAAGGCCGCCAGGGTACCCAGCGCCACCGCTGCCACCGCCGTGTAGCAGGCGATTTCCAGCGAGCGCATCACCGACCCCATCAGCTGGGTGTTGTCGAGCAGGCCGACGTACCACTTGATCGACCAGCCCCCCCACACTGTCACCAGCTTCGAGGCGTTGAACGAGTAGATCACCAGGATCAGCATCGGCAGGTAGATGAACAGCAAGCCGAGCACCAGCATCAGCTTGGAGAAACTGAAGCGCTTCATGCCCTGCCCTCCATTTCTTTGGCCTGGCTGCGGTTGAACAGCAGGATCGGCACGATCAGGATCGCCAGCATCACTACCGCCAGCGCGGACGCTACCGGCCAGTCACGGTTGTTGAAGAACTCTTGCCACAGCACCTTACCGATCATCAGGGTTTCCGGGCCGCCCAGCAGTTCTGGGATCACGAACTCGCCCACTACTGGGATGAACACCAGCATGCAGCCCGCGATGATGCCGTTTTTCGACAGCGGCACGGTGATCTTCCAGAAGCTGTTGAAGGTGCTCGAACCCAGGTCCGATGCGGCTTCCAACAGGCTCGGGTCGTGCTTCACCAAGTTCGCGTACAGCGGCAGGATCATGAACGGCAGGTACGAATAGACCACGCCGATGTACACCGCCAGGTTGGTGTTGAGAATCTGCAGTGGCTGGTCGATGAGCCCCAGCCACAGCAGGAAGCTGTTAAGCAGCCCGTTGTTGCTGAGGATGCCCATCCAGGCGTAGACGCGGATCAGGATCGCCGTCCAGGTCGGCATCATGATCAGCAACAGCAGCACAGTCTGCGACTCTTTGCGGGCGTTGGCGATGGCATAGGCCATCGGGTAGCCGATCAGCAGGCACAGCAAGGTGCTGAAGAAGGCCATCTTCAACGAGCCCAGGTAGGCCGAGATGTACAGCTCGTCTTCGGTCAACAGGCCATAGTTGGCCAGGTTGAGCACCAACTGGATCTTGTCTTCGACGTAGCTATAGATCTCGGTATACGGCGGGATCGCCACGTCGGCTTCGGCAAAGCTGATCTTCAACACGATGAAGAACGGCAGCATGAAGAACAGGAACAGCCAGATGAACGGCACGCCGATCACCAAGTGCCGCCCCTCCGGGGTCAAGCGCTGGAAGGCTCGCTTGAGCTTGCGCAGTTTCATGACCGCAGTACCACGCCGCTGTCGTCTTCCCACCACACGTACACTTCATCGCCCCAGGTCGGACGTGTGCCCTGGCGCTCGGCGTTGGCCACGAACGACTGGACGATCTTGCCGCTCGGCAGCTCGACGTAGAACACCGAGTGGCCGCCCAGGTAGGCGATGTCATGCACCTTGCCGCGCGACCAGTTGTGCTCGCAGGTCGGTTGCTGGGTCGTGACCAGCATCTTCTCCGGACGCAGCGCGTAGGTGATGTGCTTGTCTTCGACCGACGTGGTGATGCCGTGGCCAACGTAGATCTTGCGTTCCAGTTCAGGGCTGGCAATGATCGCGTGGCCTTCGGCGTCGTCGACCACTTCACCTTCGAACAGGTTGACGTTGCCGATGAACTCGCACACCAGGCGGCTGGTCGGGGTCTCGTAGATATCCACAGGCGAGCCGATCTGGGCGATCCAGCCCAGGTGCATGATGGCGATGCGCTGGGCCATGGTCATGGCCTCTTCCTGGTCGTGGGTCACCATCACGCAGGTCACGCCCACACGCTCGATGATTTCCACCAGCTCAAGTTGCATCTGCGAACGCAGCTTCTTGTCCAGGGCGCCCATCGGCTCATCGAGCAACAGCAGTTTCGGGCGTTTGGCCAACGAACGCGCCAGGGCCACACGCTGGCGCTGGCCACCCGACAGCTGGTGCGGCTTGCGCTTGGCGTACTGGGTCATGTGCACCAGCTTGAGCATCTCGGCCACACGGGCGTCGATGTCCGCCTTGGGCAGCTTGTCCTGCTGCAGGCCGAAGGCGATGTTCTGCGCCACGGTCATGTGCGGGAACAGCGCATAGGACTGGAACATCATGTTGATCGGCCGCTCGTAGGGCGGCATCTCGGTGATGTCGACGCCATCGAGCAAGATCCGCCCTTCGGTGGGGCGCTCGAAGCCAGCCAGCATACGCAGCAAGGTCGATTTGCCGGAACCGGAGCCACCCAGCAGGGCAAAAATCTCACCCTTGCGGATTTCCAGGGACACATCGTCCACCGCTACCGTTTCGTCGAACTTTTTCGTGACCCGGTCGATCTTGACCAGCACCTGCTTGGGTTGCTGGCCACCCTCGAGGGCTTTCTTATAGGCTCCGGAGGCAACTGCCATGAGTGAAACTCCCAACAAGATTTTTGTGCCCGCGCGGCCTGTTCTGCAGGGGCCGCGGCGGGTCTGGATTGTTACTTGCCCGACTTGACCTTGGTCCAGCTACGGGTCATCAAGCGTTGCACCTTGGGCGGCAACTCACTGTTGACGAACATCTTGTCCAGCACTTCCTGCGGTGGGTAAACCGCGGCGTCAGTCCTCACGGCCTGGTCCATCAGGTCGCCAGCCTTGGGGTTCGGGTTGGCGTAACCGACGTAATCACTGACCTGGGCGATAACCTCAGGTTTCAGCAAATAGTTGATGAAGGCATGGGCCTCTTTGACGTTCTTGGCGTCCTTGGGGATCGCCAGCACGTCGAACCAGAGGTTGCCGCCTTCTTTGGGAATCGCATACGCCAGGTTCACGCCCTTCTTGGCTTCTTCGGCGCGGGCCTTGGCCTGGAAGATGTCGCCAGAGAAGCCCGCCGCGACACAGATGTCGCCGTTGGCAAGGTCGGTGATGTACTTGGACGAGTGGAAGTAGGTGACGTAAGGGCGCACCGCCAGCAGCTTCTGCTCGGCAGCCTGGTAGTCCTTGGGGTTGCTGCTGTTGGGGTCCAGCCCCATGTAGTTGAGCACCGCCGGGAGCATTTCGTCCGCCGAGTCGAGGAAGGCCACACCACACTTGGAGAGCTTCTTCATGTTCTCGGGTTCGAACAGCACAGCCCAGGAATCGATGGTGTCGACGCCCAGCGCAGCCTTGACCTTTTCAACGTTGTAACCAATGCCGTTGGTGCCCCACAGGTAAGGCACGGCGTACTGGTTGCCCGGATCGTTCTTTTCCAGGCGTTTCATCAGCGCCGGATCCAGGTTGGAATAATTGGGCAGCAGGCTTTTGTCGAGCTTCTGGAACGCGCCCGCCTTGATCTGCTTGCCGAGGAAATGGTTGGACGGCACTACCACGTCATAGCCGGTGTTGCCGGCCAGCAGCTTGCCTTCCAGGGTTTCGTTTGAGTCGAACACGTCCTGCACGGGCTTGATACCCGTTGCCTTCTCGAAGTCCGCGAGTGTGGTCGGGCCGATATAGTCGGACCAGTTGTAGAAATGCACCGTAGGCGCCGCTTGGACGCTGCATGCCAGCGTCAGGCCCGCTCCAGCCATCAAGGCCTTGCGTAATACAGAAATAGACAAGTGGGTGGTCCTCACAATCAGTGCCTGGGTAGCGGCAATGTGGCCGCACACGCAAAACCGGCGCGCAACTTACCTTCGCAGCTTCGATGCCGCAATCATCAATTGCCTTTCATGGCCTCTGGGCCGGGCAACCCCGGCCCAGAGCGCCTTGCATCGGGCTTACTTGCCCGACTTGATCTTGGTCCAGCTGCGGGTGATCACACGCTGCACAGAAGCGTCAGGCGCAGCGATCGCGTACAGCTGCTTCTTCACTTCGGCAGGCGGGTAGATGCTCGGGTCGCTGGTGATGTCTTTGTCCACGAACTGGGTGGCGGCAGCGTTGCCGTTCGGGAAGCGCACGGCGTTGGTGATCTCAGCCATGATTTCCGGCTGCATCAGGAAGTCCATGAACTGGTAGGCAGCGTCTTTATGCTCGGCATCTTTCGGGATGGCGACCATGTCGTAGAAGGTACCGGCACCTTCTTTCGGAATGACGTAGTCCACTTTGACCTTGTCGCCAGCTTCGTGGGCGCGGGCCTTGGACTGCTCCAGGTCACCCGAGTAACCGACGGCCACACAGATGTTGCCGTTGGCCATGTCGCCGATGTACTTGGAGGAGTGGAAGTAGGTGATCGAAGGACGGATCTTGAGGAACAGGTCCTCGGCGGCCTTCAGGTCTTCCTTCTTGGTGCTGTTGCTTGGCAGGCCCAGGTAGTGCAGCGCGGCCGGGATCATCTCGGTCGGCGCATCCAGGAAGCTCACGCCGCAGCTCTTGAGCTTGGCGATGTTCTCAGGCTTGAACACCACGTCCCACGAATCGATCTTGTCCACGCCCAGCGCGGCCTTGACCTTCTCCGGGTTGTAGCCAATGCCGATAGAGCCCCACATGTACGGGAAGGCGTGCTTGTTGTCCTTGTCGCTGGCATCGCCAACGGCCTTGAGCAGGTCGGTGTCGAGGTTCTTCCAGTTCGGCAGTTTGGAACGGTCCAGTTCCTCGTACACGCCAGCCTTGATCTGCTTGGCCAGGAAGTTGTTCGACGGCACGACGATGTCATAGCCCGACTTGCCTGCCAGCAGCTTGGCTTCCAGGGTTTCGTTGCTGTCGAAGACGTCGTACTTGACCTTGATGCCGGTCTGCTTCTCGAACTTGGCGATGGTGTCCGGAGCGATGTAGTCCGACCAGTTGTAGACGTTCAATACCTTGTCTTCAGCCTGAACAGCGGTCGCCATGGCACCCATCAGGGCGGCGGCCAGCAACGTCTTGCCCATTTTCTTCATGCGTCATGCTCCAGATTTTTTTGATTAGCCATCCGTTCAGCTGCCAGGTCCCGCAGTACACGCGTCGGGCGACTGAAACAGTCGCTAGTCTGGCAAGTTACAAGGCGCTGTTTCAAGGAAAGCAGCCCCTTGTAACCAACTAATGTCACAACGCTAGCCTAGCAGGTGCTCATCTGATCGCTTCGAGGGTCAGGTCGAGGCACTTGCGCGCCTTTTCCACCAGCTCGTCGATCTCTGCATGGCTGATTACCAGTGGTGGCGCGATGATCATGGTGTCACCGACCGCGCGCATGATCAGGCCGTTCTCGAAGCAGAAGTTGCGGCAGATCATGCCCACGCCCTTGCCTTCGTAACGGCTGCGGGTGGCCTTGTCCTTGACCAGCTCGATCGCGCCGAGCAGGCCCAGGCCGCGTACCTCGCCCACCAACGGGTGGTCTTGCAGCTCACGCAAACGCTTTTGCAAATACGGTGCCGCTTCTGTGCGCGCCTGCTCGACGATTTTTTCGTCGCGCAGAATGCGCAGGTTTTCCAGGCCTACGGCGGCCGCGACCGGGTGACCTGAATAGGTGAAGCCGTGGTTGAAGTCGCCGCCTTCGCTGATCACCTTGGCCACGGTGTCACGCACGATCACACCGCCCATGGGGATGTAACCGGAGGTCAGGCCCTTGGCGATGGTCATCAAGTCTGGCTTGAGGTCGTAATAGTCGGAGCCGAACCACTCGCCGGTACGGCCGAAACCGCAGATCACTTCGTCGGCCACGAACAGGATGTCGTACTTGGCGAGGATCTCCTTGACCTTCGGCCAGTAGGTTTCTGGCGGGATGATCACCCCACCGGCACCCTGGATCGGCTCGGCGATGAAGGCGGCGACGTTGTCTTCGCCGACCTCGAGGATTTTCTTCTCCAGTTGCTCGGCAGCCCACACACCGAATTCGTCCGGGCTCATGTCGCCGCCCTCACCGAACCAGTACGGCTGCGGGATGTGCACGATGCCCGGAATCGGCAGGCCGCCCTGCTCGTGCATGCCGCTCATGCCGCCCAGGCACGCACCGGCGAAGGTGGAGCCGTGGTAGCCGTTGATGCGGCCGATGATGGTCTGCTTGTGCGGTTTGCCCTTGAGTGCCCAATAGTGACGGACCATGCGCAGCACGGTGTCGTTGCCTTCGGAGCCGGAGCCGGTGAAGAACACATGGGTCATGCCTTCCGGCGCCACGTCGGTGATGGCTTTGGCCAGTTCCAGCGCAGGCGGGTGGGCGGTCTGGAAGAACAGGTTGTAGTACGGCAGCTCGCGCATCTGCTTTTCGGCAGCCTGCACCAGCTCTTCACGGCCGTAACCTACCGCCACGCACCACAGGCCGGCCATGCCGTCGAGGATTTTGTTGCCCTCGCTGTCCCACAAATGCACACCCTGGGCCTTGGTGATGATGCGCGGCCCCTTTTCCTTCAGCTGTTTGTAGTCGCTGAAGGGCGCGAGGTGGTGCTCGCCGCTCAGGTTTTGCCATTCACGGGTTTGCGGGTTTTTGACGCTCATGTGCTTCTCCGTTATCCGACAGCCGCGCTCCTGCGGCACCAGGGTTGATCAGACAGCAAACAGCAGGAACTCACGCTCCCAGGAACTGATGACGCGTTTGAAGTTTTCGTGCTCGGCGCGTTTGGTGGCGACGTAGCCAGTGATGAACTTCTTGCCCAGGTACTGGACCAGCGCACGGCTGATTTCCATGCGTTCCAGGGCGTCTTCGATGGTCAGCGGCAGGCGCAGGTTGCGGCGTTCGTAACCGCGGCCCTGCACCGGTGCACTGGCTTCGATGCCTTCGACCATGCCGATGTAGCCGCACAGCAAGCTGGCGGCGATGGCCAGGTAAGGGTTGGCATCGGCGCCCGGCAGGCGGTTCTCGACCCGGCGGTTTTGCGGGCCGGCATCCGGTACACGCAGGCCGACGGTGCGGTTTTCTTCGCCCCACTCGACGTTCACTGGCGCCGAGGTGTCGGGCAGGAAGCGGCGGAACGAGTTGACGTTGGGGGCGAACAGCGGCAGCGCTTCGGGGATGAACTTCTGCAGGCCACCGATGTGGTGCAGGAACAGCTCGCTCATGCTGCCGTCTTCGTTGCTGAAAATATTCTTGCCGGTGACCACATCAACCACGCTCTGGTGCAGGTGCATGGCACTGCCCGGCTCGCCGGTCATGGGCTTGGCCATGAACGTTGCGGCCACGTTGTGCTTGAGCGCGGCCTCGCGCATGGTGCGTTTGAACACCAGGATCTGGTCGGCCAGGTGCAGGGCGTTGCCGTGACGGAAGTTGATTTCCATCTGCGCCGTGCCGTCTTCGTGGATCAGCGTGTCGAGGTCCAGCTGCTGCAGTTCGCACCAGTCATAGACGTCCTCGAACAGCGGGTCGAATTCGTTGGCGGCCTCGATCGAGAACGACTGGCGGCCAGTTTCCGGGCGGCCCGAACGGCCTACCGGAGGCTGCAGCGGGAAGTCCGGGTCTTCGCTGCGCTTGGTCAGGTAGAACTCCATCTCGGGCGCGACGATTGGCTGCCAGCCTTTGTCAGCGTAGAGCTTGAGCACTTTTTTCAAGACGTTGCGCGGCGACAGTTCGACCGGGTTGCCCTTCTTGTCGTAGGTGTCGTGGATCACCTGCGCCGTCGGCTCGATGGCCCAGGGCACCAGGAACACGGCGTCTTCGTCGGGGCGGCAGATCATGTCGATGTCGGCCGGGTCGAGCAGCTCGTAATAGATGTCGTCGTCGACGTAGTCACCCGTCACGGTCTGCAGCAGCACGCTCTCAGGCAGGCGCATGCCTTTTTCGGCGATGAACTTGTTGGTCGGCGAGATCTTGCCGCGCGTGATGCCGGTCAGGTCGCTGATCATGCATTCGACTTCAGTGATCTTGTGCTCTTTCAACCAATCGGTGAGCTGGTCGAGGTTGTTACTCATAAATACCTCAGGAGGTAAGGTGGTCCGCGCCTTGATTCTGGATGGAGAAGATTGCTAAAGCAAAAACCCCCACGCAGGAGCACAGTGGATACACTGAAAACAAGCGTGTCCGTAATGAGTTTGAAGGGCAGAAAGGCGAATCGAAGCGTGTGAAGCCGCTACGGGGAATGGTCCGGGTGCGCCAAGCGTCAATTATTGCGGCCAGGGCGGCCACACCGTTGACGGTGCGTGCATGAACGACAGGGGTACCCGACGGCACTGCGCAGGCAGTGCTTTCAGGTCGCGACAAGCGGACCATGTGACCCTCGTATTATTGTGTTCTGGGTTGAATCCGAGCTTAGCCTTGTTCATTTTTTTACACAACACCTCCGTAAAAAATAAAACACGGCACGCTTGAGATAGCCCTTCACGCGGGAAATAGCGGATAATGGTTCGCCCCGATATGCAGCAAATCTGCCGTAGATGTGCCATTTCAGGGCATCATGGGGTTGGCTTGACATCAGTAGGGCTTTTCGATTGACTGGTCTTGCAAGCCCCCCTTGATTGATATTTTTAACAACAAAGGTGTTGCATCATGTCGGTACCCCCGCGTGCCGTTCAGCTTAACGAAGCGAACGCGTTCCTTAAGGAACATCCTGAGGTTCTCTACGTTGACCTTCTGATTGCAGATATGAATGGTGTGGTGCGCGGCAAGCGCATAGAGCGCACCAGCCTCCACAAGGTTTACGAGAAAGGCATCAACCTGCCGGCCTCCCTCTTCGCCCTGGATATCAACGGTTCCACCGTCGAAAGTACCGGCCTTGGCCTGGACATCGGCGACGCCGACCGCATCTGCTATCCCATCCCCGATACGCTGTGCAACGAGCCGTGGCAGAAACGCCCCACCGCACAGCTGCTCATGACCATGCACGAGATCGAAGGCGAGCCGTTCTTCGCCGACCCTCGTGAAGTGTTGCGTCAGGTTGTCAGCAAGTTCGACGACATGGGCCTGACCATCTGCGCCGCGTTCGAGCTGGAGTTCTACCTGATCGACCAGGAGAACGTGAATGGCCGCCCGCAACCGCCGCGCTCGCCGATCTCGGGCAAGCGCCCACAGTCGACCCAGGTGTACCTGATCGACGACCTCGACGAATACGCCGACTGCCTGCAGGACATCCTCGAAGGTGCCAAAGAGCAGGGTATTCCGGCCGACGCCATCGTCAAGGAAAGCGCCCCGGCGCAGTTCGAAGTCAACCTGCACCACGTACCAGACCCGCTCAAGGCCTGTGACTATGCGGTGCTGCTCAAGCGTTTGATCAAGAACATCGCCTACGACCATGAAATGGACACCACGTTCATGGCCAAGCCCTACCCGGGCCAGGCAGGCAACGGCCTGCACGTTCACATCTCCGTGCTGGACAAAGATGGCAACAACATCTTCACCAGCGAGGATCCCGAGCAGAACGCCGCGCTACGTCACGCTGTCGGCGGTGTGCTCGAGACCCTGCCCGCGTCCATGGCGTTCCTCTGCCCGAACGTCAACTCGTACCGTCGTTTTGGCGCGCAGTTCTATGTGCCGAATGCACCGAGCTGGGGCCTGGACAACCGCACCGTCGCGCTGCGCGTGCCGACCGGTTCTGCAGACGCCGTGCGCATCGAGCACCGGGTAGCCGGCGCCGATGCCAACCCGTACCTGATGATGGCGGCCGTGCTGGCCGGCGTGCACCACGGCCTGACCAACAAGATCGAGCCGGGCACGCCGATCGAAGGCAACTCGTACGAGCAGTTGGAGCAGAGCCTGCCGAACAACCTGCGCGATGCCCTGCGCGAGTTGGACGACAGCGAGATCCTCAACAAGTACATCGATCCGAAGTACATCGACATCTTTGTCGCGTGCAAGGAAAGCGAGCTGGAGGAGTTCGAGCACTCGATCTCCGACCTCGAGTACAACTGGTATCTGCATACCGTGTAACTGAAAACGCCGCCCACAAGGGCGGCGTTTTTCTGAAACCGGTGTCGCCTGCTTCGCGGGGCAAGCCCGCTCCCACAAGTCCTGCGCAAGGCTCAGGCCTAGTGAGATTCCTGTGGGAGAACTTGCCGAACAACCTGCGCGGCTGAGCACTCGATCTCCGACCTCGAGTACAACGGGTATCTGCATACCGTGTAACTGAAAACGCCGCCCACAAGGGCGGCGTTTTTCTGAGACCGGTGTCGCCTGCTTCGCGGGGCAAGCCCGCTCCCACAAGTCCTGCGCAAGGCTCAGGCCTAGTGAGATTCCTGTGGGAGCGGGCTTGCCCCGCGAAGAGGCCGGTACAGGCTTACAAGGACTTCTCGAAAATCTTGGAGTTGCGCTGGTAGTTGTACAGCGATGCCCGCGCCGCCGGCAGCCGCTCCACGCCACTGGGCGCAAAGCCCCGCTCACGGAACCAGTGCGCAGTCCGCGTAGTCAGCACGAACAACGTATTCAGCCCCATCTGCCGCGCACGGCTCTCGATGCGCTCCAGCAACTCATCGCCCCGCCCGCCATGCCGGTACTCCGGGTTCACCGCCAGGCACGCCAACTCCCCCGCCTCGGAATCGGCAATCGGGTACAACGCCGCGCACGCGATGATCATGCCCTCGCGCTCGACCACACTGAACTGCTCGATTTCCCGCTCCAGCACCTCGCGCGAACGGCGCACCAAGATGCCCTGCTCTTCCAGCGGGCTGATCAGCTCCAACAGGCCGCCCACATCCTCGATGGTCGCCTCACGCACGACTTCGAACTGCTCCTGCGACACCAGCGTGCCGCCGCCACCGCGGGTGAACAGCTCGGTCAGCAAGGCGCCGTCTTCGGCATAACTGACGATATGGCTACGCGCCACGCCGCCCTTGCAGGCCTCGGCGGCCGCATCCAGCAATTCGCCCTGGTAGTCGCTGCCCAGGCGCAGCAAATGCGGCGCCACCTGCTGTGGACGCAGCTCACGCACCAGCTTGCCCTGCTCATCCAGCAGGCCCGGTTCGGCGCCGAACAGCAGCAGCTTGTCGGCACCCAGCTCGATGGCCGCGCGGGTGGCCACGTCTTCGCAAGCCAAGTTGAAAATTTCGCCTGTGGGCGAGTAACCCAACGGCGACAGCAATACGATGGAACGCTCGTCGAGCAGGCGGCTGATGCCTTTGCGATCGACCCGGCGCACTTCACCAGTGTGGTGGTAGTCCACCCCCTCGAGCACACCGATCGGCCGCGCCGTGACCAGGTTGCCGGACGCCACGCGCAGGCGCGAGCCCTGCATCGGCGAGGCGGCGATGTCCATCGACAGGCGTGCTTCGATGGCCAGGCGCAAGGCACCCACGGCATCGATCACACAATCCAGGGTCGCCGCATCGGTGATGCGCATGCCACGGTGGTAGTGCGGGGTCAGGCCACGGTCGGCCAGGCGGCTCTCGATCTGTGGGCGCGAGCCATGCACCAACACCAGCCGCACGCCCAGGCTGTGCAGGAGCACCAGGTCGTGGACGATGTTGCCGAAATTAGGGTGGTCCACCCCATCGCCAGGGAGCATGACTACAAACGTGCAGTCGCGATGGGCATTGATGTACGGGGAAGCATGACGCAGCCAGTTGACGTAATCGGGCATGACAGGGCCTGTGGATAAGTGGACGGAGAACGGCGATACAGGGGGCGTTCAAGATCATCGTCGGAACAGGCTTGCGGTCACGCGCGGTCTCCTCTAGGCAGGAACGAATAAGCTCAATGGACGTTTAGTGCAGGCAATAGTGCCGAATCAAGTCACGCAATAGACGCACGGTAGGCTCGATTCGTGACATTTCCAGGTACTCGCCGGGCTGATGGGCACAGGCGATGTCGCCAGGGCCCAGCACGATGGTCTGGCAGCCCAGCTGCTGAAGATAAGGTGCTTCGGTGCCAAACGCTACCGCTTCGGCGCGGTGACCGGTCAGGCGTTCGGCCACCTGTACCAGCTCGGCGTCCGCAGCCTGCTCGAAGGCAGGCACTTCCGGGAACAGCGGGGCATAGTCGATGCGCACCTCGAACCGCTCCGCCACCGGCGCCAGCTTCTGGCGAATCGCTGCCCGCAGTTGCTCGACATCCATCCCCGGCAACGGCCGCAGGTCGAATTCCAGCGCGCATTGGCCGCAGATACGGTTGGGGTTGTCGCCGCCATGGATGCAGCCGAAGTTCATCGTCGGTGTAGGCACGGTGAACTGTGGGTTGCGGAAGGTTTGCTGCCATTCGCCGCGCAACTGCATCAGTTCGCCCATCGCAGCGTGCATAGCCTCCAGGGCGCTGCGCCCGAGGGACGGGTCCGACGAATGGCCGCTGCGCCCGAGGATGTCGATGCGGTCCATGAGGATGCCCTTGTGCATGCGGATCGGCCGCAGGCCCGTGGGCTCGCCGATCACTGCGGCGCGGCCCAACGGTTGGCCGGCCTCGGCCAAGGCACGCGCGCCGGACATGGAGCTTTCTTCGTCGCAGGTGGCGAGAATCAGCAGCGGCTGCTTGAAGTCATGCTCCAGCAACGGCACCACCGCCTCGATGACCAAGGCGAAAAAGCCCTTCATGTCGCAGCTGCCCAGGCCCACCCAACGGCCATCGACTTCGGTCAGCTTCAGCGGGTCGCTCGACCACAGCTGCTCGTCGTAGGGCACGGTGTCGCTGTGCCCCGCCAGCACCAGGCCACCCGGGCCGGTGCCACGGCTGGCCAGCAGGTTGAACTTGCCGGGGCTGACCTGCTGGATGTCGCACGTGAAACCCAGGTCACCCAACCAGCCGGCCAGCAGGTCGATGACCTGACGGTTGGACTGATCCAGCGCAGGCTGGGTACAACTGACCGAAGGTGCGGCGATCAAAGCGGCGAACTGGTCTTTCAGCGTCGGCAACGGCATGCCTGTACTCCTCGGAAGCGTTGCCCATCATAGGACCATCTGCCGTCTGGAATAAACCGTTGACGGCCGACTCCTGTAGACTCTCTGCCAACGAGCCCCTCCTTCGAGCCTGCGATGCACAAAGAAACCGAACTCAAGCTCCGCGCCAGCCGCGAGACCCTTGCCGCCCTGCGTGAGCACCCCCTGCTGAAAAAGCGCAACAAGTCCGGTTGGCAGACCCGTGAACTGCTCAACCAGTACTTCGACACCCCGGAGCGCGAGCTTTCCGCCGCCCGTGTCGCCCTGCGCCTGCGCCGCGATGGTGATGCAATCATCCAGACCTTGAAGTGCCGCGGGCAAAGCGTGGCCGGGCTGTCCGAGCGCAACGAGTACGAGTGGCACCTGGACAAGGTCAAGCTCGACCTGAAAAAGCTCGACGGCACCTGCTGGCCCGAGCAGTTGGCTGCGCTCGACAAGAAAACCATCAAGCCGCTGTTCACCACCGACTTCAGCCGTGAATACGCCGAAATCGCTTGGGGCCGCGGCAAGAGCAAGGTCGTGATCGAGGCCGCGCTGGACCAGGGCTTCGTGATCGCCGGCAAGCGCAAGGAAGAAATCTGCGAGTTGGAGCTCGAGCTGCGCGAAGGCGCACCTGAAGCCCTGCTGGAACTGGCCGCCGAGCTCGCCGCCAGCCTGCCGCTGATGCCTTGCGACATCAGCAAGGCCGAGCGTGGCTACCGCCTGCTGGAGCCCGAAAGCTACGAGCTGGGCCTGCCCCAGACCGAGCTGGACGCCGAA
The DNA here is from genome assembly GCF_047159675.1 of Pseudomonas sp. NGC7. Lineage (NCBI taxonomy): Bacteria > Pseudomonadati > Pseudomonadota > Gammaproteobacteria > Pseudomonadales > Pseudomonadaceae > Pseudomonas > Pseudomonas sp. NGC7. The sequence continues at coordinate 6,002,662 of NZ_BAAFZY010000001.1, forward strand.
ATGGCCCTGGACGATGCCTTCGCCGCCCTCGCCTGGCAGTTGCTCGGCAGCAGCCAGCGCCTGGCCGAGCAATACCGCCACAATGGCCACTGGCGCCTGTTGCAGGACTGGGTGCAGTCCCTGGCCGAACTGCGCGCACTGGTCGCCAGCCTGGGCCAGGCCGCACCGCGCGCCACCACCCGCGAACTGCGCGCCAGCCTCGACGCGCTGCTGGAAGACTGGCGCCCACTGGTGCAGGCCGGCAACGATGACGAAGACATCCGCCGCGCTGCGCCTGAGCAATTTGCCGAAGAACTCGAAGACGTGCGTTGGGGCCAGTTCTCGCTGGAAACCTCGCGCTGGCTGCTGGCCCGTGGCTGGACCGTCGAGCGCAAAGGCCGTGGCGAACGCCAGGGCAAGGCGCAGCTGGCCAGCTGGATGGCGCACCTGCTGGGTGAAGAAGGCCGTTCGCTGAAACTGCCGCTTTACACCCAGCGCCCGGAAGACCTGGCCGAACAGCTGCCGCGCATCGAACAGCTGCTCGCCTGGCTGCACCATGCCCGCCAGGTGCTCGAAGCGCCGCAGATGGACCGCCTGTACGGCGACCTGAAAAAGCTGCACGAGCTGGCTGAACTGCCGCTGTCCGAAACGCCCGTCGAGCTGCTTGAAGCCCGTATCGAGCAGGCCCGCGCGGTTGATCAGAGCCGTGGCTGGAAGTACCTGCTCAAGGCCTGATCGGCGTCGCTAGCCCTGTAGGAGCAGCCTTGCGCTGCGAAGAGGCCTGTTTTGCCATAGATTTTTTCTGGTCAAACCGGCCCCTTCGCAGCACAAGGCTGCTCCTACAGGTCGTGTGCTACCTCGACAGTGGCAGGCTGGTGGTGGATTTGATCTCCGAAAGCGCCACGATCGAATTGACCTCCTGAATCCCCGGCACATTCGACAATTTTTCGAAGAAAAACCGCTCATACGCCTCAATGTCCGAGGTAACGATACGCAGCAAGAAGTCCACCGAGCCCATCAGCACATAACATTCCAGCACCTCCGGAAAACCTCGGATCGCCTCGGTGAACTCGGTGAAATTGGAGCGCCCGTGCGCGTTGAGCTTCACCTCTGCAAAAATCTGCGTGTTCAGGCCGATCTTCTTGCGGTCGAGCAGCGTCACCTGCCCACGTATCACCCCCTCCTCCTTCAGCCGCTGAATGCGCCGCCAGCACGGCGACTGCGAAAGCCCCACACGCTCGGCGATCTTTGCGCTGGACAGCGAAGCGTCCTCCTGCAGCAATTCAAGGATGCGCCGGTCATAGGCGTCCAATTCGCTGTGCATGAATAATTCTCCAGATCACGATATTTCGAATAGAACAATCTGCCATACCGGCTAATTGATCGAATCATAGCGAAAAAATACCCGCCTCAACGTGCAAGAATTTCTCTCACATTTGCGGAGACCAGCATGAACGCACTGCCACGTACCGACGCCTGGGCCGCCAGCAACGCCCACAGCACCGTGCACTACCGCCTGCAGGCCGAGGCCGAGCCCGACAGCTTGTGCCGGGTGCTCAACCTGTTTGCCTTGCAGTTTCTGACCCCACACCACGTGCAGGTCAGACAACAGGATGACTGGCTCGCCATCGAGATCGGCATTGGCGGGCTGAGCTGGCACCGGGCCGAGGTGATTGCGCAAAAATTGCGCAACTTGGTGTGTGTGGGCGAAGTTAGCCTGATGAACCTGGCGCGCGTGGAGCTGGCGGTGGTCTGACACCGCAAGATCCAGAAACCCTTTGCCCGCCGTAAGCGCACCACACCCGGCTAGCCTTTAACAGGACTCCCCTCCTGGCAAGGACGCCGCCATGCATAGCCCCGACAACCAAGCCCTCGACCTCAAGCGCCTGCTCCAGGCCTTGCTCACCGACCGGCACCTGGACGCCAGCGACACCCTGCTAGTACTGGAGCAGGCCGCGTCACGGCCGACCTGCCACCCTCTGGAGCTCATCGCCGCCCCCGGCCTTGAAGACCGCAAGCACCCCGGCCAGCCCCTGGACCTGGACCGCCTCTGCCAATGGCTGGCTGACAAGATCGGCCAGCCGTTCCTGCGCATCGACCCCATGCAACTCGACATGGCCCAGGTCAGCGGGCTGATCTCCCCCGCTTTCGCCCAGCGCCATGGCATTCTCGTCGTCGCCGCCGACCCCTCCGGCGTCACCGTGGCCAGCGCACAGCCCTATCAGGATGACTGGCAAGCGGACCTGGCCAGGAGCCTGGGCAGGCCCATCCGCCGCGTGCTGGCCAGCCCGCTGCAGATCCGCCAGCTGGGGCAGTCGTTCTTCCGCCTGGCCCAATCGGTACAGGGCGCGCAGCACCAGCAGTCAGCCAGCCTGGGCGAGCTCGAACACCTGCTGGAGCTGGGCAAACGCCAGGCCGAAGCCAGCGCCGACGATGCCCATATCGTGCACATCGTCGACTGGCTGCTGCAGTACGCCATCGAGCAACGCGCCAGCGATATCCACCTGGAGCCCCGTCGCGAAAAAGGGCAGCTGCGCTACCGCATCGACGGCCTGCTGCACACCGTCTACGCCTTCCCCGCTGGCGTCACCCTGGCGCTGGTCAGCCGCCTCAAACACCTCGGGCGCATGGATGTGGCAGAGAAACGCCGGCCACAGGACGGCCGGTTGCAAAGCCGCCTTGCCGGCGGCGGCGAAGTGGAATTGCGCCTGTCGACCTTGCCGACGCCCTTTGGCGAAAAACTGGTACTGCGCCTGTTCGACCCGCAACAGCTGCATGAAGGCTTCGACCGCCTGGGCCTGGAAGGGCAGCAACTGGAGCAATGGCGCGCGCTGCTGGGCCAACGCCAGGGCATCATCCTGGTGACAGGCCCCACGGGTTCAGGCAAGACCAGCACGCTTTACGCCAGCCTCAAGCTGCTGGCCACCCCGCAAGTCAATCTGTGCACCATCGAAGACCCCATCGAGCGGCTGGAGCCGGCCTTCAACCAACTGCAAGTCCAGCCCGCACTGGGCCTGTGCTTCGCCGACGGCGTGCGGGCGATGCTGCGCCAGGACCCGGACATCATCATGATCGGCGAGATCCGCGACCGGGAAACCGCCCTGGTGGCCGTGCAGGCAGCCCTCACCGGGCACCTGGTGCTGTCGACCCTGCACACCAACGATGCCTGCGGCGCGATCACCCGGCTGCAGGAACTGGGCGTGGCTGATTACCTGATCAAGGCAACGCTGATCGGGGTCATGGCGCAGCGCCTGATTCGCACCTTGTGCGGCGATTGCCAGGGTTGTGCCTCGGCAGCCAGCGGCCAGCCCTGCCGCACCTGTCGCGGTACCGGTTTTCAGGGCCGTACTGGCCTGTTCGAACTGTTGATACCCAGCGAAAGCCTGCGCGCGCAGATAGGCCCACACACCGACCTGGCACAGTTGCGACGCCAGGCGCTGACCGAAGGCTTGGTAGACCTGCGCCGCTGCGGGGAGGCGAAAGTGGCCCGGGGCCTGACCGCTACAGAGGAAGTGCTAAGGGCCTGCTCCTGAGCAAAAAACCCTTGTATTCAAGGAACTTGCACCCCCTCGGCAGGATCAAACCGCGCATCTTCAACCCTCACCCTTCGAGGTGTTTCAACATGCGTCTCAAAACCGCCATCGCGACCGCTGCCTTGCTTTCGCTGCCAATGGGCTCCGCCATGGCCGATACCTTCTGGCGTAACGTGATTTCTTCCGGTGCAACCACGGCGTCGACCTACCTGACGTCGAAGGATCACAAACTGGTAATGGCCGCGCAGGATGACGCCGGCAGCTTCGTGGCCAGTGAAGGCGCAATCCGCGGGCCGTTCCTGGAATCGGCGATGCGCCAGGTGCGCGCTGAAAACCCAGGGATGCAGGCCAGCGACATGGAACTGGCCAATGCCATCTTGGCCAAGAACGCGGTAGCCGAATAAGTTTTTGGGGGGCCAGCCCCCCCAAAAATCAGCGATAAGCCTCCACCGGCACACACGCGCAAAACAAATTCCTGTCCCCATACACATTGTCGACCCGGTTCACCGCTGGCCAATACTTGTGCTGGCGTACGTGAGCGCTGGGGGCAATGCCTTGCTCCAGGCTGTACGGCCTGTTCCACGGTGCCAACACGTCAGCCAAGGTATGCGGCGCATGCTTGAGCGGGTTGTCTTCGGCCGGCCAGTTGCCTTCCTGTACCTGAGCGATTTCTGCACGGATCGCCAGCATCGCTTCGACGAAACGGTCCAGCTCGGCTTTCGACTCACTCTCGGTTGGCTCGACCATCAGCGTGCCCGGTACCGGGAATGACATGGTCGGGGCATGGAAGCCGTAGTCCATCAAACGCTTGGCCACGTCTTCCTCGCTGATGCCGGTCTGCGCCTTGAGCGGCCGCAGATCGAGAATGCACTCGTGGGCCACGCGCTGGTTACGCCCGCGGTAAAGCACCGGGAAAGCCCCGCCAAGTTGGCTGGCCAGGTAATTGGCCGAGAGGATCGCCACCTCACTGGCATCGGCCAGTTGCGGGCCCATCATGGCGATATACATCCAGCTGATCGGCAGAATGCTCGCACTGCCCCAAGGCGCGGCACTGACCGCGCTGTTGTTCGGGTCCAAACCCGGCACCGGCACCACCGGGTGGCTGGCGACAAAGGGCTTGAGGTGGGCGCGGATACCGATCGGGCCCATGCCGGGGCCGCCGCCCCCGTGGGGGATGCAGAAGGTCTTGTGCAGGTTCATGTGCGACACATCGGCGCCGATGTCGGCTGGGCGCGTCAGGCCGACCTGGGCATTGAGGTTGGCGCCGTCCATGTACACCTGGCCACCGTGTTGGTGCACCACGTCGCAGATTTCGCGAATACCCTCTTCATACACCCCGTGGGTCGAGGGGTAGGTGACCATCAGGCACGACAACCGATCCCCGGCCGCTTGCGCTTTGGCCTTGAGGTCCGTGAGGTCGACGTTGCCGTCGTCGTCGCAATCGACGATCACCACCTCCATGCCGGCCATCTGCGCCGAGGCCGGGTTGGTGCCGTGGGCGGAGGACGGAATCAGGCACAAGGTACGCTGAGGCTGGTGGCGGCTGCGGTGGTAGCGGGTGATGGCCATAAGGCCGGCGTATTCGCCCTGCGCGCCGGAGTTGGGCTGCATGCAGATGGCGTCGAAGCCGGTGATGGCGCATAACCAGCTTTCCAGCTCGTCGATCATCGCCTTGTAGCCCACTGCCTGGGCAGCCGGGGCGAACGGGTGCAGCTGGGCGAAGGCTGGCCAGGTGATGGGGATCATCTCGCTGGTGGCGTTGAGTTTCATGGTGCAGGAGCCCAGCGGGATCATTGACTGGTTCAGCGCCAGGTCCTTGTTTTCCAGCTGCTTGAGGTAGCGCAGCATCTCGGTTTCGCTGTGGTGCAGGTTGAAGACCGGGTGCGCAAGGATCGGCGTGCGCCGCACCAGCCCCGCCGGGATGCCTTCTGACAGCGCCAACTGGTCGAGCGCGGCAATGTCCAGGCCGTGATCGACGCCGAGGAAAATATCCAACAGGCGCAACACGGTCTGCTCGTTGCAGGTTTCGTCCAGGCTCACGCCCAGGTGCCCGCGCCCGAGGATGCGCAGGTTGATACGCGCGTGCTCGGCACTTTCGATGATCGCCGCCTGCGCGCCGCCCACCTCCAGCGTCAAGGTGTCGAAGAAATGCTGGTTGAGCCGCTTGATGCCCTTGGCCTCCAGGCCGGCCGCCAGAATGAAGGTCAGCCGGTGCACCCGCTGGGCGATGCGCCGCAAGCCTTCTGGGCCATGGTAGACAGCGTAGAAGCCGGCGATGTTGGCCAGTAGCACCTGGGCCGTGCAGATGTTGGAGTTGGCCTTCTCGCGGCGGATGTGCTGCTCGCGGGTCTGCAGGGCCATGCGCAGTGCGGTGTTGCCCCGGGCATCGCGCGACACACCGATGATGCGCCCGGGCATGGCCCGCTTGAAGTCGTCGCGACAAGCGAAATAGGCGGCATGAGGGCCGCCGTAGCCCATCGGGACGCCAAAGCGCTGGGTCGAGCCCAACACCACATCGGCGCCCAGCTCACCGGGTGGCGCCAGCACCACCAGGCTGAGCAGGTCGGCGGCGACGCAGGCCAAGGCATGCTGGCTGTGCAGATGATCGATCAGCGGGCGCAGGTCGCGTACCTCGCCGTGGGTGTCCGGGTACTGCAGCAAGGCGCCGAATACCGAATGCTTGGCCAGGTTATCCACAGAATCGACGATCAGTTCGAAGCCAAACCCTTCGGCGCGGGTTTTCAGCACCGAGAGGGTTTGCGGGTGGCAGTGCTCGTCGGCGAAAAACGCGTTGCTCTTGTTGCGTGCCACGCGCTTGGCCAGCGCCATGGCCTCGGCAGCGGCGGTGGCCTCGTCGAGTAGCGAGGCGTTGGCCAGGGTGAGGCCGGTGAGGTCGATGACCATCTGCTGGAAATTCAACAACGCTTCCAGCCGGCCTTGGGCGATTTCGGGTTGGTAAGGCGTGTAGGCGGTGTACCAGCCAGGGTTTTCCAGCACGTTACGCAGGATGACGGTCGGCGTGACGGTGCCGTGGTAGCCCATGCCGATGAGGCTGGTCCAGACCTGGTTCTGCTCGGCATAACCGGCGAGCTTGGCCAATGCGGCCTGTTCGTCCAGCGCCGGCGGCAGGTCGAGGGGGCGATTGAGGCGGATCCCCGGCGGGACCGTCTGCTCGATCAGCTCGCTGCGGCTGGCAACACCCAACGCGCTGAGCATGGCCTGCTGCTCCGAGGCATCGGGGCCCAGGTGGCGACGCAGGAACGGGTTGAGCTCTTGCAGTTGATGCAGGGACGGCGACTGGGACATGACGACGCTCTCTTCCTAGACCAGGCCTCATGGAGACTTATAAGTCTAGGAAGGATTGCCGATTGTGCGGGGAAACTTGCTTGCAGGCCCGGCCTCATCGCGGGCAAACCCGCTCCTACAGGGGTATCAGCTGCAGTGCAGTACCTGTGGGAGCGGCTTTAGCCGCGAAGAAGGCGACGCGGTATTACTCGCCGATGGCAGCCTGATAACCCGCAGCATCCAGCAGCTTGTCCAGCTCAGCCTTGTCGCTTGGCTTCAGCTTGAAGATCCAGGCACCGTAAGGCTCTTCGTTGAGCAGCTCTGGGCTGTCGGCCAGTGCTTCGTTGACCGCGATCACTTCGCCACCGATCGGGGCGTAGATGTCGGAAGCAGCCTTGACCGACTCGACCACGCCAGCCGCGTCGCCTTGGGCGAACACCTTGCCGACTTCCGCCAGTTCGACGAACACGACGTCACCCAGGGCTTCCTGTGCGTGGTCGCTGATGCCAACGGTCACTGTGCCGTCGCTTTCCAGGCGTGCCCACTCGTGGCTTTCGGCAAAACGCAGTTCGGCGGGGATATTGCTCATGTCTTGAATTCCTCGATTGGCTCAGCGGTCGGCCCGCCGGTTAAAAATTATTCAAATCAGGATTTTGCCGTGGCGCACGAAGGTCGGTTTGACCACCCGCACCGGGTACCACTTGCCGCGAATCTCGACCTCGGCGCGGTCGCCGGTGGCCATGGGTAAACGCGCCAGGGCAATAGACTTGCTCAGCGTAGGAGAGAAACTACCACTGGTGATCTCTCCTTCGCCAATGCCGGCAACGCGAACCACCTGATGGGCACGCAAAACGCCGCGTTCTTCCAGCACCAGGCCAACCAGTTTTTCCTTCACACCTTGCTCGATTTCCGCCAGCAGGCCCGCGCGGCCGATGAACTCGCGCTCAGCCGGCTCCCAGGCGATGCTCCAGCCCAGGTTGGAGGTGAGTGGGGTATGGGTTTCGTCGATGTCCTGGCCATAAAGGTTCATGCCGGCTTCCAGGCGCAGGGTGTCACGGGCGCCCAGGCCACTGGGGGCGATGCCGGCGCCGACCAGGTCGTTGTAGAAGGTAACGGCCTCGTGGCCTGGCAGGATGATCTCAAGGCCGTCTTCACCGGTATAACCGGTGCGGGCAATGAACCAGTCGCCGTCGGCAATGCCTTCGAACGGGCGCAGCGCGCGAATCAGCGCGGCGCGCGAGGCGCTGAGCAAGGCGGCGACCTTGTCCCGCGCCTGCGGGCCTTGGATGGCCAGAATAGCCAGGTCCGGGCGCACCTCGAAATCGACCGAGAACCCGCTTTGCTGGGCCTTGAGCCAAGCCAGCACCTTGGCGCGGGTAGCAGCGTTGGTGACCAGGCGGTAGCCGGCTTCGGTGCGATAGGCGATGAGGTCATCGATGACCCCGCCCTCTTCGTTGAGCAGTGGGCTGTACAGCGCCTTGCCGACACTGTCGAGGCGGGCAACATCGTTGGCCAGCAAATGCTGCAACCAAGCGGTAGCATCACGGCCACTGATGTCGATCACGGTCATATGGGAAACATCGAAGACCCCGCAGTCACTGCGCACCTGATGGTGCTCCTCGACTTGCGAGCCATAGTGCAGGGGCATGTCCCAACCGCCAAAATCGACCGTCTTGGCGCCGAGCGCCAGGTGCAGGTCATACAAAAGCGTGCGCTGTCCCATGGGTTTCTCCTTCCGGGCGTGGCGAAGCGGCGGCGGTCGATGACGTTTGGTCGTCAGCTCTTCTTGTAGGACCCGCCGCGCGAATGCCGCGCATTGTAGCCGCATGGGCGCAGGCTGGCATCCTTACTGTCAGTGACCGGGGCGCCGAGCTGAGCGGCGAATCAGCCCGATGACCGGCAGCAAGCCCACCAGCACCAGGGTCAAGGCAGGCAGCGAGGCACGCGCCCACTCGCCCTCGCTGGTCATCTCGAACACCCGTACCGCCAAGGTGTCCCAGCCGAACGGGCGCATCAGCAAGGTGGCCGGCATCTCCTTCAACACATCGACGAATACCAGTAGGGCAGCACTCAGTGCACCGGGCACCAGCAACGGCAGATACACCTTGAAAAACAATGCCACGCCGCCGACGCCCAAGCTGCGCGAGGCCTCCGGCAATGAGGGCCGGATACGCTCCAGGCTGCTTTCCAGCGGCCCGTAGGCCACGGCGATGAAGCGCACCAGGTAGGCCAGCAGCAAGGCCGCAAGGCTGCCCAGCAGCAAGGGTTTGCCAGCGCCGCCCAGCCACGTCGAAATCGGCACCACCAGCTGGTTATCGAGGTAACTGAAGGCCAGCATGATCGACACGGCCAGCACCGAGCCTGGCAGGGCATAACCAAGGTTGGCCAGGCCGACCCCGGCGCGGATGCCGCCGGTCGGCGCCTGGCGCCGGGCGAAGGCCAGCAGCAGCGCCACGCTCACCGTGATCAATGCAGCCATGCCGCCCAGGTACAAGGTGTGCAACACCAGGCCGACATAACGCTCGTCCAGGTCATGCCGCCCACGCTGCCAGCACCACACCAGCAGTTGCAGCAGCGGTATGACGAAGGCACAGGCGAACACCAGCAGGCACCAGCCGCTGGCCAGCAGCGCCTTGGCCCCACGCAGGTGATAGAGCGCCTTGCCGCGCGCGCGCTCATTACCCGTGCGGCTCGCGCCGCGGGCACGGCGCTCGCCATACAGCACCAGCATCACCGCCAACAGCAGCAGGCTGGCCAACTGGGCCGCGCTGGACAGGCTGAAGAAGCCGTACCAGGTCTTGTAGATGGCGGTGGTGAAGGTGTCGAAATTGAACACCGCCACCGCACCGAAGTCGGCCAGGGTTTCCATCAATGCCAGGGCGATACCGGCACCGATGGCCGGCCGCGCCATGGGCAGTGCGACGCGCCAGAACGCCTGCAGCGGTGACAGCCCCAGTACCCGGGCCGCCTCCATCAGCCCCCTGCCCTGCGCCAGGAAGGCCGTGCGCGCCAGCAGGTAGACATAGGGGTAGAACACCAGCACAAGCACGATGATCACCCCGCCCGTGGAGCGCACGCGCGGCAGGCGCATCGGCCCGAACACTTCGCGCAGGGCGCTTTGCACCGGGCCGGCAAAATCCAGCAGGCCGACGAAAACGAATGCCAGCACGTAGGCGGGGATGGCAAACGGCAGCATTAGCGCCCAGTCCAGCCAGCGCCGGCCAGGGAATTCGCAGAGGCTGGTGAGCCAGGCCAGGCTGACCCCCAATACGGTCACGCCGATGCCTACGCCTACTACCAGGGTCAGGGTGTTGCCGAGCAGGCGGCTCATCTGGGTGTCGAGCAGGTGTGACCAGATCTGCAGGTCGATCGACTGCCATGACAGCAGCAGGACGCTCAGGGGCAACAGCACCAGGGCGGCGACCAGGGCGACCGGGACGTACCAGCGACGTTGGGGGGTGTGGGGCAAGTTCAGAACTCTCGGTTGCGATTGCGACCGCTGCGCGGTCGTTCGCGGGCAAGCCCGCCCCCACAGGGTTTACACACGCTTCAGTGGAAAACCTGTGGGAGCGGGCTTGCCCGCGAAAGGGCCCTTGCAGGCCCCGGAAGGATAACTTAGTTCCAGCCAGCCCGATCCATCAAGCGAATCGCTTCGGCCTGGCGCTTGCCAGCGATTTCGACCGGAATGCTGTCAGCCTTGAAGCTGCCCCAGGCCGCTACCTCGTCCGATGGCTTGACCTTCGGGTTGGCCGGGAACTCCTGGTTGATGTCGGCGAACAGCTTCTGCGCGTCCTCGCCGGTCATCCATTCCACCAGCTTTTTCGCAGCCTCAGGGTGCGGGGCATGCTTGGTCAGGCCGATACCCGACAGGTTGACGTGCACACCGCGGTCACCTTGGTTGGGCCAGAAGATCTTGACCGGCAACGTGGGGTTTTGTTTGTGCAGGCGCCCGTAGTAGTAAGTGTTGACCACGCCCACGTCGCACTGGCCAGCTTCGATGGCCTGGATCACGGCGTTGTCATCGGAGAACACGTCGGTGGACAGGTTATTCACCCAACCTTTGACGATGGTTTCGGTTTTCGCCTCGCCGTGGTTCTCGATCAAGGTGGCGGTCAGCGACTGGTTGTAGACCTTCTTCGCAGTGCGCAGGCACAGACGCCCTTCCCACTGCTTGTCGGCCAAGGCTTCGTAGGTGCTCAGCTGCTCCGGTTTGACCCGGTCGGTGGAGTAGATGATGGTGCGCGCGCGCAGGCTCAGGCCGGTCCAGTCATGGGACGAGGCCCGGTATTGCGGCGGGATGTTCTGGTCGATGATGTCCGATTTGATCGGTTGCAGGATGCCCATCTGCTCGGCCTGCCAGAGGTTGCCGGCATCGACAGTCAGCAGCAGGTCGGCCACACCGTTCTCGCCCTCGGCCTTGATGCGTTGCATCAACGGGGCTTCCTTGTCGGTGATGAACTTGACCTTGACCCCGGTCTTGGCGGTGTAGGCGTCGAACACCGGCTTGATCAGCTCGTCGATGCGCGAGGAGTACACCACCACTTCTTCCGCTGCCTGGGCAGTGCCGCCGAACAACGTCAGGGCCAGGGCGGCCAGTAGGGGCTTGCGTGGCAACATGAAATGCACTCCTCGGATCGTATGAGAGGCGCAAATGGTAGTGAATCCCATTTTGTCCCTCACCCTCGGAGCCGTTACCGGATGTTGCAGGCCGTGCTAACGTCAGGGCTTGGCCAATTCTGGCAGGTCTCCGCTCAAGCCCAACGCTTGGCGCACGAACAATGCCTTGGCCTCTGGCATCTGCTCCACCAGCTTCAAGCCACTGTTACGCAACCAGCGCAACGGCAGCGGATTGGCCTGGAACAGCCGCTCGAACCCTTCCATGGCGGCCATCAGCCCCAAGTTGTGCGGCATGCGCCGGCGCTCATAGCGGCTCAGCACCTTTACATCTGCCAGCCGTTCGCCGCGCTCGCTGGCATTCACCAGCACCTCGGCCAGCACGGCGGCATCAAGGAACCCCAGGTTGACGCCCTGCCCGGCCAACGGGTGAATGGTGTGCGCGGCATCGCCGATCAGCGCCAGGCCCTCAGCCACATAGCGCTTGGCATGGCGCTGACGCAGCGGCACGCACACGCGTGGGTCGGCCTGTAGCGCCTCGCCCAGGCGCCCCTCGAAGGCCCGCTCCAGGGCCTTGAGGAAGGCCGGCTCGTCCAGCGCCATCAGTTGCTCGGCATGCTCTGGCGTGGTCGACCAGACGATCGAGCACCAGTCCTGCTGGCCCTCACGTGTCAGCGGCAGAAACGCCAGCGGGCCCTCGTCGGTAAAGCGTTGCCAGGCCGTGGCCTGGTGCCCCGCGCTGCAACGTACGCTGGTGACGATGGCGTGGTGCAGGTAATCCCACTCACGGGTTTCGCAGCCGGTCAGGCGGCGTACCGCCGAGTTGGCGCCATCCGCCGCCACCACCAACGGCGCCCGCAGTTGGCGGCCGTCGGCCAGGGTCAGCAGCCACTCGTCACCGGAACGGCGCAGTTGCTCGAGCCGCGCGTTGGGCAACAGGCCGATGTCGCTGTCATGCAGACGCTCCAGCAAGCCATCCTGCACCACCCGGTTTTCGACGATGTGGCCGAGCACCTGGGCATGCACGCTGGCCGCCGAGAAGTGGATCTGGCCCGTACCGCTGCCATCCCAGACGTGCATGTCGGTATACGGCGTGGCCCGTCGCCGGGCGATGCCATCCCAGGCGCCTAGGCGCTCCAGAATGCGCTGGCTGGCCGCCGACAGGGCACTGACGCGCGGCTCGAACGGCGCTTCGGTATCGAAGGGTTTTACCGACAGCGGGCTGCCGTCGAGCAGGAGAATGTCCAAGCCACTGTGGCGCAATGCCAGGGCCAGGGCGCTGCCGACCATACCGGCACCGACAATCAACAGATCTGCGCGCATTTCCATGCCTTACGCCTGCCTCGCTTGCGGCTTGAGCCGCACGTATAGGGTTTTATCGACCCGCGCTACCAGTTCGCCGGCGCCGTCGCGGATGTCCACCTGCAGCCGCGGCAGGCACTTCTTGCCGGTGGCGGTCTGCTGGCGAATGTCGTCGAGCAGGGCGTCATCGAGGTGGAACTCGGCGTACACGGGGCCTTTGCCCGGCGAGATGAAATCGATGCTCGCCGCCTTGTCCCAGACGATGTACTCGCGCCCCAACTGCTCGATCAGCAGCAGCATGTAGAACGGGTCGACCATCGAGTAGAGGCTGCCGCCGAACTGGGTACCGACGTAGTTGCGGTTCCAGCGGGTAAGCTTCATGCGGACCTTGACGCTGCGCATGTCCGGGCTGATGTGCTGCACGCGGATACCGGCGCCCAGGTACGGCGGGTAAAAGTTCAGTAACCAGCGCAACATGCGGGCCCTGCGCGCCAGTCTGCGCGGATTGCTCATGCCTGGCCCCGCGGATCGGGGCGCGTACCCAGGCCCATGGCCTGGCGGGCAAACCAGCTTTTTGCCGGCGGCAGCAGGTCGAGCCCGAGCAGGCCAATGTTGCGCCCGGCAGCCAGCAACGGCTGGTTGCTGCCGAACAGGCGGGTGACCTGGTCGGAGAAGCCGATGGTCAGCGCCTGGTCCAGGCGCTGACGCTGGTGGTAGGCCCGCAAGGTGCCCAGGTCACCGGGGTGCTGCGGGCCCGCCAGCAGAGCGTGTGCAAGCACCTGGACGTCACGCAGCGACAGGTTGAAGCCCTGGCCGGCAATGGGGTGCAGGCTGTGCGCAGCGTTGCCCAGCACCACCAGGTGCGGACGTACCTGTTCTTCAGCCTCGACCAGTGCCAGCGGGTAGAGATGCCTTGCACCCACTTGGCGTAAGGCCCCAAGACGATAGCCGAAGGCGTCCTGCAGTTCGCGCAGGAAGCTGCGTTCATCAATTTCGGCCAAGCGCTGAGCGTCCATGCCCTGACGGGTCCAGACCAGCGCGCAGCGGTTTTCCGGCAGTGGCAGCAGGGCCATCGGGCCGGTTTCGGTGAACCGCTCGAACGCCTGGCCGCGGTGGGCTTCGCCAGGCGTGATGTTGGCGATCAGGGCGCTTTGCTCATAGGGCGTGCGGCGCACATGAATACCCAGCTGCTCACGCAGGCCAGAGCGGCCGCCATCGGCCAGCACTGCCAAGTCGCATTCCAGGCTGGTGTCATCATCCAGCTGCAGGCGATAACCGCCTTCGATGGCGTGCATCGCCCTCACTTCGGCGGGGCAACGCCAGCTCACCACCTCAGGGTCCAACCCCTGCCACAGGCACTGCCCGAGCCAGGCGTTTTCCACCACGAAACCCAGCGCTGGCACGCCTTCTTCGTGCGCATCGAGGCGCGTGGCACCGAACCGGCCACGGTCCGATACCTGAATCTGCAGGATAGGCTCGGCGCGCTGGCTGATGGCCTGCCACAACCCCAACTGCTGGTAGATCTGTTGCGTGCCATACGACAACGCCGACGAGCGTGCATCGTAGCTGGGCTGGAAGCTATGGCCGGGTGCGAACGGCTCGATCAGCAGGATCTTCCAGCCTCGCGCCTTGGCCCCGGCCTGCAGGGCCAACGCCAGGCTCGCGCCGACCAGGCCGCCACCGATGATCGCCAAGTGGACCCGGTTCATGCCGCGTCCTTGCGCGCAGCCTGCATCAGCGCCTCAATCTCGGCGACTGTGCGGGGTACACCCGACGTCAGAATTTCACAGCCCTGCCTGGTCACTACCACGTCGTCCTCGATCCTTACGCCGATGCCGCGCCACTTCTTGGCCACCGCCTGGTTGTCGGCGGCGATGTAGATGCCCGGTTCGACGGTCAGCGCCATGCCGGGCTCCAGCACGCGCCACTGGCCGCCCACTTTGTATTCGCCCACATCGTGCACATCCATGCCCAGCCAGTGCCCGGCGCGGTGCATGTAGAACGCGCGGTAGGCTTCGCTTTCGATCAGCCCCTGCACATCGCCCTTGAGCAGCCCCAGCTCCACCAGGCCCTCGGTGATGACCTGCACGGTCGCCTCGTGGGCGTGGTTCCAGTGCTTGCCGGGGGCGATTTCGGCGAAGGCTGCCGCCTGGGCCTTCAGCACCAGCTCGTAGATGGCCTTCTGCTCGGGCGAAAAACGCCCGCTGACCGGGAACGTACGGGTGATGTCGCTGGCATAGCAGTCGATTTCGCAGCCCGCATCGATCAACACCAGGTCGCCGTCCTTGAGCGGGGCGTCATTCTGCTGATAGTGCAGGATGCAGCCATTGCGCCCGGCCGCGACGATCGAGCCATAGGCCGGCATTTTCGCGCCGCCTTTACGGAACTCGTAATCCAGCTCGGCTTCCAGGCTGTACTCATGCAGCCCGGCACGGCAGGCCTGCATGGCACGCACGTGGGCACGGGCGGAAATGTCTGCGGCAGCGCGCATCACCTTCACTTCTGCCGCCGATTTATACAGGCGCATGTCGTGCAGCAGATGATCCAGCGCAACGAACTCGTTCGGCGGCTGGGCACCCAGGCGCGCCTTGGAGCGGATCACGTTGATCCAGTCCATCAGCCGGCGATCGAATTCCGGGTTGCTGCCCATGGCGCTGTACACCCGCTCCCGGCCCTCGATCAGGCCCGGCAGGATCTCGTCGATGTCGGTGATCGGGAAGGCATCGTCGGCGCCAAAATCACGCACCGCACCTTCCTGGCCGGCGCGCAGCCCTTCCCACTGCTCGCGCTCAGGGTTGCGCTCGCGGCAGAACAGCACGTACTCGCCATGTTCACGGCCCGGGATCAGCGCAATCACCGCCTCGGGCTCGGGAAAGCCGCTGAGGTACTGGAAATCGCTGTCCTGGCGGTACACGTGCTCGACGTCGCGGTTGCGAATGGCAACGGCGGCGGCGGGCAGGATGGCGATGCTGTTGGGGACCATCTGCGCCATCAGCGCCTTGCGCCGACGGGCATACTCGGCCTTGGGAATGTGGCTCATGGGCAGACTACCCCCGGTTGATCAGTGCAACGATGGCTTGGACGCAGGTGCGGCCGGCTTGGCCAGTTCGGAGAACAGCAGCAGCGGCGCGACGCGCAGGTATTCCATGACTTCCATGTAGTCGCTCTCGCCGTCTTCGGACTCTTCGAGGGCTTCTTGTACCTGGGAGATTGCCACCAGGTCCTGCAGCACGTCTTTGGCTTCGGTGGACAGGTCCTTGCCACCGGCGTTCAGGCCAAAGCCCGTGATGAAGCCTTGGCACCACTGGCCCAGCGCCTCAGCACGGTCAGCCAGCGCGGCATCATCGGTCGGCAGCAGCAGGACGATGGCCATGTCATCGCTGGTGAGCTCGCCCTTGACCATCTCTTGCAAGCCGATCAGGGCGTTGCGGACGGTGTCACCGGGTTCGTTTTCCAGCAGTTGGGCGGCGTCGGCCAGCCAGGCGTCGGCATCGAAGCCGGCACCGGCGCAGCTGCGCCCGACCAGCAAGCCGTGCAGCTCGGCAGGAGTGACAGGGTGGCCGTTGCTGGTAAGCAGCATGGCGAAGGCAATGTAGGGCGATTGGGTATTGGGCATGGGCAACTAGGCGCCAGACGGCGCAATGACTAGAATGGAGACCTTGTATCCTAGCACCGGCAGGCGCGCCAAGACCATCGGCACTGGCCGTCGCGGCCCGGGGAGAGGCATCATCGCCAGGTGACTCAACGACGGAGCGATTCGAGTGCAACCCACGCAAGAGAACGACCTGCAAGCGCTGATGAGCCGATTCGAGTTGCTGATCGAACGTGTCGAGCAACTAAAACGGCAAAATGCACTCCTAGTAGCTCAGGAAAAATCCTGGCGCGAAGAGCGCGCCCACCTCATCGAAAAGAACGAGATCGCAAGGCGCAAGGTCGAGTCGATGATTTTACGCCTCAAGGCTCTGGAGCAAGACTCATGAGTTCAAGCAATAGCGTCACCGTGCAGATCCTCGACAAGGAATACTCGATCATCTGCCCGCCGGAAGAGCGCAACAACCTGGTCAGCGCCGCGCGCTACCTGGACGGCAAGATGCGCGAGATCCGCAGCAGCGGCAAGGTGATCGGCGCCGACCGCATCGCGGTCATGGCTGCGTTGAACATTACCCACGAGATGCTGCACCGCCAGGAAGACCGTAGCGCTGCCCCGGTCGCTGGCACCAACCGCGAACAGGTGCGCGACCTGCTGGATCGGGTCGATAAGGCTTTGTCCGACGACACGGATACCAAAATCGGCTGAGATTGGTATACTGGCGCCACTCCCTGGGGGATGCGCCAGTCGGTTATGTCCCTGAGCCGATACGCA
Organism: Pseudomonas sp. NGC7; assembly: GCF_047159675.1. Classification (NCBI taxonomy): domain Bacteria; kingdom Pseudomonadati; phylum Pseudomonadota; class Gammaproteobacteria; order Pseudomonadales; family Pseudomonadaceae; genus Pseudomonas; species Pseudomonas sp. NGC7. The sequence goes on from NZ_BAAFZY010000001.1 coordinate 6,019,738, forward strand.
CAACCACGGGGGTTGCACGCTGGGGCCGGTGTGCATGTCCGCTCGACGGAAAGCCTTAACGCCCCCTGCAATCTCCACCTTGAACTTTCGGGTTCAAGGGCTACACCGATAGCGGTCTTATCGGGGAGCCTTATTTTTTTGTCCGCCCTTGCTGCGGGCATACCCCTACCAGTCGCGACAACTGGGAACGCCTGTGCCATGACCGACACCGCGCCGCTCACCCGCCCCCAGCTTCGTCGCCTGCTCCGCAATGCCCGCCGCGCACTGACGCCTGCCCAGCAGCGCCAAGCCGCCCTTGGCCTATACCGCCAGCTGGCGCAAGACCCGCTGTTCCGCCGCGCCCGGCACATTGCCCTGTACCTGCCCAACGACGGTGAAATCGACCCCTACCTGCTATTGCGCGAAGCCCAGCGACGCGGCAAACGTACTTACCTGCCGGTGCTGCACGCCTGGCCGCGCACACGCATGGTGTTTCAGCGTTTCGAACAGGGTGAAAAACTCAAGCGCAACCGCTTCCGTATTCCAGAGCCACTGACCGACCGCAAACGCCAACGCCCGATCTGGGCTCTGGACCTGATCCTGCTGCCGCTGGTGGGTTTCGATGAAGTGGGTGGCCGCTTGGGCATGGGCGGTGGTTTCTATGACCGCAGCCTGGCCTACCAGGCGCGCCGCAAGACCTGGAAGAAACCTTTGCTATTGGGGCTGGCGCATGAATGCCAGAAGGTCGAGCGGCTGGCACAGGCCAGTTGGGATGTACCATTGCAAGGCACGGTCTCGGACCGCGACTGGTACCTGGCGCCGAACTGAGCGGCGCCAGCGGAGGGCATCAACGTTGCGGCTGGCTGGCGTCGACCGGCATTTGATAGGCGGTGTCCAGCTTACGTTCCAGGAACCCTTGCGCATAACCAGTGGTGACCACACCCAGGCCAAAAATGAACACCAGGATCCACAGCAGATCCGGCTTTTTGCGTTGATTCATCGAAGATTGCCCCCCAGGCAAACTGTTTCGGCTTGGCGATTTTCTGAGTATCGCCAGAGCATCTCGCTTTAAACGGGGCGCATTTTCCGACAACCTGCGCCCACACGCAAACATTGGCGCCAACCGGCTGTCGGTTTCGTGCAACAGGTTATTTCAAACCTTTTCAGGAGCAGCATGCATGGCCTATTGGCTGATGAAATCCGAGCCCGACGAGCTCTCGATCGAAGCCCTTGGCCGGCTGGGCGAAGCGCGCTGGGACGGCGTGCGTAACTACCAGGCGCGCAACTTTTTGCGGGCCATGAGCGTGGGCGACGAGTTCTTCTTCTACCACTCCAGCTGCCCGCAACCGGGCATTGCTGGCATCGCCCGCATCACTGCGGCGGCCTACCCGGACCCGACCGCACTGGACCCAGAAAGCCACTACTACGACCCCAAGGCCACCGCCGAGAAGAACCCGTGGAGTGCGGTGGACGTGGCCCATGTGAAAACCCTGCCCAAGGTGCTCGACCTTGGCAGGCTCAAACAACAGGCTGCACTTGCCGAATTGCCGCTGGTGCAAAAAGGCAGCCGCCTGTCGGTGATGCCGGTTACCCCTGAACAATGGGCGGCCATTGTCGCGCTGAAGTGAAGGTGGGCTAGGATCAAGGGGTTTGACCGATATCAACACGCCATGGATAGCCGCACGCCACGATAGGGGCGTGCATTGAGCAGGATGCTGACTGATGAATCGATATGCCCCCAGGGTCTTCGCCACTGCATTGATCGCCCTTCTGGCGACCGCGGCAGGGCTGGGTTACTGGAAGTCGCTGCATGACCAGCTGCCGGAAGGCCTGAGCATGGGCAACGGCCGTCTCGAGGCGACCGAAGTGCAAATTGCCACCAAGGTCCCCGGGCGTTTGGCCGAAGTGCGGGTCGACGAAGGCGACAAGGTGATCCGTGGCCAACTGCTGGCCCGTATCGACACCCGCACAATGGAAGCCCAGCGCAACCAGGCCGAGGCCGAAGTGCTGCGCGCCCAGGAAAACTACGCGGCGGCCCAGGCCAGCGTGCAACTGCGCCAGAGTGAGCTGCTGCTCGCCGGCCAGGAACTCAAGCGCGTGCGCGAGATTTTCAAGCGCAACTATGCCAGCCAACAACTGCTCGACCAGCAGCAGGCCCGCTTCGACACCGCGAACGCGGCGGTGGTTGCGGCGCGCGCCCAGCTGGCAGCCGTCAAGGCCGCCATCGGCGCCGCCCAGGCCCAAGTCGCCCAGCTGACCAGCGAGATCGACGAGAGCAGCCTGCGCGCGCCCATCGACGGCATCATCCAGCTGCGCCTGGCCGAGCCGGGTGAGGTCTTGGGCGCTGGCGGTCGCGTGTTGATGCTGATCGACCCGAGCGACCAGTACATGAACCTCTACCTCCCAGCCTCCACCAGCGGCCGGCTGACCGTTGGCGATCAGGCACGCATCGTCCTCGATGCGCTGCCCGATCAGGCGTTGCCGGCGAAGGTAGCGTTTGTCGCCGCCAAGGCGCAGTTCACCCCGAAACAGGTCGAAACCCGCGATGAGCGGCAGAAACTGGTGTTTCGCGTAAAACTGCGCCTGAGCGACCCAAGCGCCGTGCCGCAAGCCAAGCCGGGCATGCCGGGCGCTGGCTATGTGCGCACGGCTGACGTGGACTGGCCGGCCAACCTGCAATGAACGCGCCGGCACTGCTGGCCGAGGGCATCAGCCACCGTTATGGTGACCTGATCGCCTTGCAGACGCTGGGTTTCAGCCTGCCCAGCGGCACCCGCTGTGCACTGATCGGGCCTGATGGGGCCGGCAAATCGACCCTGCTCGGGCTGATCGCCGGCGTAAAACGCCTGCAGCAGGGCGAGTTGCAGGTGCTGGGCGGCTCGATCCGCCAACGACGCCACCGCGCTGCGCTGTACCCCAAGGTCGCGTTCATGCCCCAAGGGCTGGGCAACAACCTGTACCCCGAGCTGTCGATCAGCGAGAACATTCGTTTTTTCGCCACGCTGTTTGGCCTGGGCCGGCAAGAATGCGAACAGCGTATGGCCAACCTGCTGCAGGCCACCGACCTGCATCGCTTCGCCGAGCGCCCGGCCGGCAAGCTGTCGGGCGGCATGAAGCAGAAACTGGGCCTGTGCTGCGCGCTGATCCACGAACCTGACCTGCTGATCCTCGACGAACCCACGACCGGGGTCGACCCCCTGTCGCGGCGACGCTTCTGGGAACTGGTCGAGCAGGTACGCGAACAACGCCCGCAATTGACGCTGCTGGTGGCCACTGCCTATATGGAGGAAGCCGAGCAGTTCGAGCATTGCCTGATGCTCGATGGCGGCCGGCTGATTGCCGCGGGCCCCAGCCACACATTGGCGGGCGTCACGCCCAGCGGCAAACTGGACGATGCCTTCACCCATTTCCAGGGGGCAGGCAGTACGCAACATGCGCCGTTGGCTATCCCGCCACGCTCGGCAAATGACGGCCTGATCGCCATCGAAGCGCATGACCTGACCCTGCGCTTTGGTGACTTCACCGCGGTCAACAAGGTCAGCTTCGCCATTGGCCGTGGGGAAATTTTTGGTTTTCTCGGCTCCAACGGCTGCGGCAAGACCAGCACCATGAAAGTGCTTACGGGCCTGGTTCCCGCCAGCGAGGGCAGTGCTAGCCTGCTGGGCCGCCCGGTGGACGCCAGCGACCTGGCCACGCGCAAGCGGGTTGGTTTCATGTCGCAGAGTTTCTCGCTGTATGGTGAGCTCAGCACCCGTCAGAACCTCACGCTGCATGCGCGCCTGTTCGACCTCCCCAAAGCCGACAGCGCGCAGCGCATCAGCGAACTGATCGAGCGCTTCGGCCTGCGCGACATCGCCGACCAGCCGTCAGGCGCCCTGCCCCTCGGCCTGCGCCAGCGCCTGTCACTGGCCGTCGCGGTGCTGCACCGCCCTGAAGTGCTGATCCTTGACGAGCCGACTTCCGGCGTCGACCCTGCCGCCCGGGATGACTTCTGGCGACTGCTGGTGGAGTTGTCGCGCGAGCAAGGCGTGACCATTTTCCTCTCTACGCACTTCATGAACGAAGCCCAGCGCTGCGATCGCATTTCGTTCATGCACGCCGGGCGCGTGCTCGCCTGTGACACGCCTGATGCCCTGCAACGCCAGTACGCCGGCGAAACGCTGGAAGACGCCTTTGTGCGCTGCCTGGAGCAAGCCCAGGAGGCCGTACCCCAGGCCCCGCAAAACACTGTGCTGGAACAGCCGGCAGCGGCCACACCACCGTTGCGCCAAGGTTTCAGCCTGCGCCGCCTGCTGGCGGTGGCCAGCCGGGAGGGCAAGGAGCTGCTGCGCGACAAGGTGCGCCTGGCCTTCGCCCTGCTCGGCGCCGTGTTCATGATGGTGATCTTTGGCTATGGCATCTCGCTGGATGTAGAGAACCTCGCCTTCGCCGTTCATGACCAAGACCAAAGCCCGCAAAGCCGGGCCTACCTCGAAGCGTTTCGCGGATCACGGTATTTCGCTGAGCAGGCGCCGATTCGCGATACCCGTGAAATGCACCAACGCCTGCAACGTTCCGAAATCAAACTGGCGCTGGAGATCCCACCCGGCTTTGGCCGTGACCTTTACGCCGGTCGCCAACCGGTGGTGGCTGCCTGGCTCGACGGCGGCATGCCGTTCCGTGCGGAGACCAGCCGCAACTATGTTGAAGCGGTGCACCAGGCGAACCTCGAACAATTTGCCGCGGCCAGCCAGCAACCGGTGCAGCGCCAGGAGCCGGTGCGCCTGGAAACACGCTTCCGCTACAACCAGGACGTGGTCAGCGTGAATGCCATCGGGCCCGGCGTCATGGCGCTGATCCTGGCGTTCATCCCGGCCATGCTCACCGCCCTGGGCATCGTCCGGGAAAAAGAACTTGGCTCCATCACCAACTTCTACGCCACGCCCCTCACCCGCCTGGAGTTTCTGCTCGGCAAGCAGCTGCCCTACCTGGCCGTAAGCCTGGTCAACCTGGCGTTGCTGGTGGCGATGAACCGCTGGTTGTTTGCCGTACCGCTCAAGGGCAGCGTGCTGGCCCTGGCCTGCGGCGGCGTCGCCTACCTGCTGGCGACCACCAGCCTGGGCTTGTTGATCTCGGCCTTCACCCGCACCCAGATCGCGGCCATCCTGGGCACCATGATCATCACCAGCCTGCCGACCATCCAGTTCTCCGGCCTGATCGTGCCACGCTCGTCGCTCGATGGCGCCGCGGCAGTGATGGGCCAACTGTTCCCGGCGGGTTACTTCCTGGACATCGCGGTCGGCACCTTCACCAAAGCGCTGGGCCTGCGCGAGCTGTGGCCGCAGTGCCTGATCCTGCTGAGCTTCTTCGCCGTGTTCACCGGCCTGAGCCTGGCCATGCTGAAGAAGCAGGAGGCCTGACATGTCGCGCCTGAACCATACCCTGCGCCTGGGCCTGAAAGAGCTGACCAGCCTGCGCCACGACAGCGTGCTGCTGCTGTTTTTGCTGTATGCCTTCAGCGTGGCGATCTACATGCCGGCGGCGGGCTCGGTGATCGGCGTGCACAACGCCAGCGTTGCCGTGGTGGACGAAGACCATAGCCAGCTCTCGCGCAAGCTCACCGAGTCACTGCAACCGCCCGAGTTTCAACCTGCCGTGCCGCTGCCCCCAGACCGCCTGGACCAGGCCATGGACAGCGGCCAGTACACCTTCGTGATCAATGTGCCGGTGAACTTCCAGAGCGACCTGCTGGCCGGGCGCTCACCCGAGCTGCAGATCAACGTCGACGCCACGGCCATGAGCCAGGCGTTCATGGGCGCCGGCTACATCGGCCGGATTTTCGAGCGTGAGCTGCTCGACTATGCCCAGCGCACCACAACCCAGAGCCCCGTGCTGATCAACCCCAAGGCACTGTTCAACCCCAACCTGGAGGGTGGCTGGTTTCTGGCCGTGATCCAGATCATCAACAACATCACCATCCTGGCGATCATCCTCACCGGCACGGCGCTGTTGCGCGAGCGTGAGCACGGCACCCTCGACCACTTGCTGGTGCTGCCGCTAACCGCTTTGGAAATCATGCTGGCGAAAATCGCCAGCAACGCGCTGGTGGTGGTGCTGTGTACCTGGGTGTCGCTCATCGTGGTGGTCAAAGGCGCCCTGGGCGTGCCGCTGTCTGGCTCCATGGGGCTGTTCCTGGCCGTGACCGCGCTGTACCTGTTCGCCAGTACCGCATTGGGCATCTTCCTCGCCACCCTGGCGCGCTCGACACCTCAATTCGGCCTGCTGGCGATCCCGGTCATCATCCCGATGCTGTTGCTGTCTGGCGGCAGTACCCCGCTGGACAGCATGCCGCAGTGGCTGCAGTGGGTCATGCAGGGCTCGCCGTCGACGCATTTCGTCAGCCTCGGCACCGCGATCCTGTTCCGCGACGCCGGCGTGGCCGTGGTATGGCCAGACATCCTGGCCCTGGCCGTGATCGGCCTGGTGTTCTTCAGCGTGGCGCTGGCGCGCTTTCGGCGGACGCTGGCGTCCTGAGAGAGTGTCGCTGGGGAATATGAGAACGACACAAAGACAAAGGGCGCCTTCCGGCGCCCTACTCACAGACAGGTCGGCTTGTCATCGCCATCTACCTGCCCGGCTCTGTGATTGCTGGTTAACCAGGATCCGCAGAGTCTTACAAGCCCCTTACGGGAACAGGATGGATTATCACGCATCAGGTGCTTTATTGACAACAGACTGCACTGTTGCTGGATGTGTGAAGCCCAGCGTGAAGCAAACGGCGGCCCTAACAGCGGCAAAATGCTCGGGCTGCATTGTAAAAGTCATATATTCCCGGCCACCTCCCTGCCGCGACTTGACGCGGCATCTGTCCAGCCTGGAGGTTGCAACCGTGTAGATCATGTCGCACTTGGCCCAGCATGTCAGATCAGGGCCAGGCAAATAACTCGGCAGGACAACGTGATGCCTGGCCAAGTGATCAGGAGCAGTGGTGCTCAACGGGATTATCGTCACCAACTGGCGATTTTGACTGTGCTTGCGAAGAACGACGACGGGCCGCACCTTGATCATTTCAGGTGCTTGAAATCCTGAAAAATCGCACATCAGTACAGTCGCCTCTTTCGGTTGGTACTTCAAAGGCATTGCCAATACTCTCGAGCAACTGAAGACGAGGCACAATTTAACGCGGCCATCGCATCAGAAACTGTAAATTGGCGGACGTACAAGGAAGACAGAAAGGTCCTACGACTAGGGTTAGTCTGAGCTCGTTTCAGACACAAATGACGAGGCCCTGCTGGAGGCCTGCGCCCTAATAGAAGCCGCTGTCGCCGGCTTGCCGGCGATGGGCCCCAAGGGTTTCAGGTCACTGCACAATCAGGTTGTTGAACAGCAGGTCTTCGACAATTGGCTTGCCCTCTTCCGCTTCCATCACCTGCTGCACCTGCTTCAAGGCTTCCTGGCGCAGTTGCTCCTTGGCGTCGACGTTGCTCATCTTGTCCACCGTCTGCTGGGTGAACAACGCCACCAGCTGGTTACGGATCAAGGGCTCGTGGTGTTTCACAGCCTTGGCGGCTTCATCACCGGTCACGCGCAGGGCTACGTCGGCCTTGTAGACACGCAGCTTGGGGCTGCCGTCGAGGGCATAGTTACCGACAAAGGGTGGGCTCAGGGTGATGTAGGCGACCTTGGGCGCCCCTTCCTTGGCTTCTTCGGCCACGGCCGCAACTGGCAGCATCAGGGCCAGCACCATCAAGATCCACGCTTTCACGAATTCGCTCCTCAATACAATTGGCGCCAGCTTACCCAGCACACCGCTCAAACCCAAGCCCTGGCTTATGCCGGCCCATCAGGGTAGGCCATGCTCGTTGACCAGGCAGGTGGCCCTCCTACACTTATCGGCCACTACCCGCAAAGGAATAGCCCCGATGAAAGCTGTGTTGTGCAAAACCTTGGGCCCGGCGCGCGACCTGGTACTGGAAGACGTCGCCAGCCCCGTGCCGAAAAAGAACGAGATCCTGCTGGATGTGCAGGCTGCGGGCGTCAACTTCCCCGATACCTTGATCATCGAAGGTAAATACCAGTTCCAGCCACCGCTGCCGTTTTCCCCAGGTGGCGAAGCGGCCGGTGTGGTGGTTGCGGTCGGCGAGAAGGCCGGTGCGTTCAAGGTGGGCGATCGGGTCATGGCCCTCACGGGGTGGGGTGCGTTCGCCGAACAGGTGGCGGTGCCCTTCTACAACGTGATGCCGATCCCCGAGCACATGGACTTCACCACCGCCGCCGCCTTCGGCATGACCTATGGCACCTCGATGCATGCACTCAAGCAGCGCGGTCACCTACAGCCGGGTGAAACCCTGCTGGTGCTGGGGGCCTCAGGGGGTGTGGGCCTGGCGGCCGTGGAAATAGGCAAGGCCATGGGCGCCCGGGTGATCGCTGCAGCCAGCAGCGCCGAAAAACTGGCCGTGGCCAAGGCTGCCGGCGCCGATGAGCTGATCGACTACAGCCAGGCCAGCCTCAAGGACGAGATCAAGCGCCTGACCGGCGGCCAGGGCGTGGACGTGATCTACGACCCGGTGGGTGGCGAGCTGTTCGACCAGGCGGTAAGGGGCCTGGCCTGGAATGGCCGGCTGCTGGTGGTGGGGTTTGCCAGCGGGGCGATCCCACAGCTGGCGGCGAACCTGGTGCTGCTCAAGGGCGCAGCGGTCGTGGGGGTGTTTTGGGGGGCGTTTGCCCAGCGTCAGCCGGAGCAGAATGCAGCTAACTTCCGTCAGCTGTTTGCCTGGCTGGGTGAAGGCAAGCTGAAGCCGCTGGTGTCGGAGACTTATCCACTGGCTGAGGCGGGGGCTGCCATTGAGAAGCTGGGGCAGCGGCAGGCTGTGGGTAAGTTGGTGGTGCTGACTAGCTAGCGTCTGGCTGCTTGATTGCCTGCTCGGGCCTCTTCGCGGGGCAAGCCCGCTCCCATAGATTATCCACTGCCCTCAAGTCGGCTCGGGTGCCTGTGGGAGCGGGCTTGCCCCGCGAAGAGGCCGGTACTGCCAGTCAATAAATCAGACTTCCCGCAGGTTATGACAGCGCCTGAACCGCGCCTCCAGGTTGCGATCCGGCATTTGGTGGCTGCGCAACGCATTCAACGTCTGTTCCACATACTCGCGCGTGGTGCCATATCGCCCCTTGGCACTGGCTAGGATCTGGCTGAGCAGTGTGTCGGGCAAATTCCCCGCATAGCACGGCAAATGGCGCTCCAGCACAAACCCCAAGGCCTGCACCTTGCTGCCATCACCCAACCGGCAGCTGAGCCAATGCGGGCGGTAGGCCGGGTACGGCATCTCGCGTTGCCACAGGGCCATCAGCGAATCATCCAGGTTGCTTTCATCCAGCCGATAGGCAAAACCACTGCATGACCCACCACGGTCCAGGCCAAACACCAGGCCGGGCGTTTCCGGTGTGCCACGGTGCTCGTGCGACCACAGGTACAGCCCACGGTGATAACCGTGCACCCGTGCGCGCTGCCGCTCTACCGAACTGCACTCCGGTCGCCAGATCAACGAACCATAGGCGAACAACCACACCGGCCCGCCTTCATGGCGTGACATGGTCAGTTGCATGGAGTTGATCAATTGCTCGCGGGTCAGTTGCTGGCCGAAGTCGAGCGCCGGAGGGTAAGCACTTGTCCAGGACAAACTTTCAATTGCCGACATACGCTGCCGCCATTATTCCCTGTGAACTACAGATGAATCGAGAATCGCTGTGTGCCGGGGTTTGCGCCCCGCACCTAAGGTGTCTGCATTAACCTTAGGATAGAAACGCGCCAACACTCAAGCCTGAAAGCTAAAGTTTCACGCGAACTTCCGACGATTGGAGAGCATTGTTTCGAGCGCAGTGAAAGTTATTAGCCAAGGCGGTAACAATTACCGCCTTATACCCACTCGGTTGAACTTGAGTTATTAGCCGCGCGGCGCGTAGGCAAATACATCGGCGCGCATGCGGTGTGCATCCATACCGGCCTCGACCAGGGCATCGAGGGTGGCATAGACCATGTTTGGCGAGCCGCTGGCGTAGACGTGCACGCCGTTGAGGTCGTGGATGTCTTCGCAAACGGCCTCGTGCAGCATGCCGCAACGGCCTTCCCACCCACACAGGTCACTGACGACCTTGTGCAGGAACAGGTTGGGCAGGCGCAACCATTCGTCCCAATGCTCGATCTGGTAAAAGTCCTCAGGCCGACGCACACCCCAGTAAAGGTGTACCGGATGCTTGAAGCCCTGGGCACGGCAATGCTCGACCAGGCTGTGCATCTGGCCCATTCCCGTACCGGCGGCGATCAGCACCAACGGCCCGTCTGGCAACTCGGCCAGGTGCGCATCACCGAAAGGCATTTCGATGCGCGCCAGGCGATCACGCTGCAGTTGCTCGATCAGCTGCAGCGCGCTGGGCTCACGCGCCAGCACGTGCAGTTCCAGCTCACGCCCACCATGGGGCGCAGAGGCCAGGGAGAACGCCGCCTGCTTGCCGCCCTCGCGCTCGATCATCAGGTACTGACCGGCGTGATAACGCGGCGGCTTGCCGGCAGGCGCACGCAGGCGCACGCGCCAGACGTCGCCACCGACCTCGACGCATTCGCTCACGCTACACGCCAGCTTGCGCACTGGCAGCTCGCCCAGGGCGAGCACACCGTCCCAGAGCAACACGCAATCCTCCAGCGGTTCGGCAATACAGGTGAACAGCTCGCCATGGTCGCGTACTTCGCCGTTCTGGCGGACGCTCCCTTCCACCAGTAACGCGGCGCAAACATGGCAATTGCCATTGCGGCAGCTGTTCGGGCAGTCATAGCCGAGCCGCCGCGCTCCATCCAGGATCCGTTCCCCGGGTTCAAGCGCCAGCACTGCCCCGGACGGCTGCAACGTTACCTGCATCAATCTATTCCCAACTGATCCCACAGCTCATCGATACGGCGGGTGACGGCCTCGTCCTTGACGATGACCCGTCCCCATTCGCGTGTAGTCTCGCCCGGCCACTTGTGGGTGGCGTCCAGGCCCATCTTCGACCCCAACCCGGACACCGGCGACGCGAAGTCCAGGTAGTCGATCGGGGTGTTGTCGATCATCACCGTATCACGCTTGGGGTCCATGCGCGTGGTGATGGCCCAGATCACATCGTTCCAGTCGCGGGCGTTGATGTCATCGTCGGTGACGATAACAAACTTGGTGTACATGAACTGTCGCAGGAACGACCACACACCCAGCATCACGCGCTTGGCGTGGCCTGGGTATTGTTTTTTTATGGTCACCACCGCCATGCGGTACGAGCAACCTTCCGGTGGCAGGTAGAAGTCGACGATTTCCGGGAACTGCTTTTGCAGGATCGGCACGAACACTTCGTTCAGCGCCACGCCGAGAATCGCCGGCTCATCCGGCGGGCGGCCCGTGTAAGTGCTGTGGTAGATCGGTTTTTGCCGGTGAGTGATGCGCTCGACCGTGAACACCGGGAAGCTGTCCACTTCGTTGTAATAGCCGGTGTGGTCGCCGTAGGGGCCTTCCGGCGCCATTTCGCCCGGGTGAATCACACCTTCGAGAATGATCTCGGCGGTGGCCGGTACCTGCAGGTTGCTGCCACGGCACTTGACCAGCTCGGTGCGGTTGCCACGCAGCAGGCCAGCGAAGGCGTATTCGGACAGGGTATCCGGCACCGGCGTCACGGCGCCCAGGATGGTTGCAGGGTCTGCGCCCAGCGCCACGGCCACTGGGAACGGCTGGCCGGGGTGCTTCTCGCACCATTCGCGGTAATCCAGCGCGCCGCCACGGTGGCTCAGCCAGCGCATGATGACCTTGTTGCGGCCGATGACCTGCTGGCGGTAGATGCCCAGGTTCTGGCGGTCCTTGTTCGGGCCGCGGGTAACGGTCAGGCCCCAGGTAATCAGCGGGGCCACATCGCCTGGCCAGCAGTGCTGGATCGGCAACTGGCCAAGGTCGACGTCGTCACCTTCGACCACCACTTCCTGGCACACCGCATCCTTGACCACCTTCGGCGCCATCGACACGACTTTCTTGAAGATCGGCAGCTTCGACCAGGCATCTTTCAGGCCTTTCGGCGGCTCTGGTTCTTTGAGGAAGGCCAGCAGCTTGCCGATTTCGCGCAGTTCTTCGACCGACTCGGCGCCCATGCCCATGGCCACCCGCTCGGGCGTGCCGAACAGGTTGCCCAGTACCGGGATGTCGTACCCCGTGGGCTTCTCGAACAGTAACGCCGGGCCTTTGGCACGCAGGGTGCGGTCGCAGACCTCGGTCATTTCCAGGACGGGAGAAATCGGAACCTGGATGCGCTTGAGTTCACCGCGCTGTTCCAGGCCACGGATGAAGTCGCGCAAGTCGCGATACTGCATGCAGGAGCCTCGTGTTGGCCGTATCGGTCGGGGTGCAGAGTGTAGCGCCGTTCGGCGCCTAATGGCCAAAAATGACTTGGGGCCGCTTCGCGCCCCATCGCGACACAAGGCCGCTCCTACAGGTAATGCATAATCCTGTAGGAGCGGCCTTGTGTCGCGATGGGGCGCGAAGCGGCCCCAATCGATTCCAGCCTGAAACGCTTACTTACGCTTCATCGACAAGAAGAACTCGTCGTTGGTCTTGGTCTGCTTGAGCTTGTCGACCAGGAACTCGATGGCGGCGATTTCGTCCATCGGGTGCAGCAGCTTGCGCAGGATCCACATGCGCTGCAGTTCGTCGTCGGCGGTCAGCAGCTCTTCGCGGCGGGTGCCGGAGCGGTTGATGTTGATGGCCGGGAACACACGCTTCTCGGCGATACGACGGTCCAGGGGCAGCTCCATGTTGCCGGTACCCTTGAACTCTTCGTAGATCACTTCGTCCATCTTCGAGCCGGTTTCGACCAGCGCGGTGGCGATGATGGTCAGCGAACCGCCTTCTTCGATGTTACGCGCGGCACCGAAGAAACGCTTCGGCTTCTCCAGGGCGTGGGCGTCGACACCACCGGTGAGGACCTTGCCGGAGCTCGGGATCACGGTGTTGTAGGCACGTGCCAGACGGGTGATGGAGTCGAGCAGGATGACCACGTCTTTCTTGTGCTCGACCAGGCGCTTGGCCTTCTCGATGACCATCTCGGCAACCTGCACGTGGCGGGTTGGCGGCTCGTCGAAGGTCGAAGCGACCACTTCGCCGCGCACGGTGCGCTGCATTTCGGTCACTTCTTCCGGGCGCTCGTCGATCAGCAGGACGATCAGGTGGCACTCGGGGTTGTTACGGGTGATGTTCGCCGCGATGTTCTGCAGCATGATCGTTTTACCCGCTTTCGGCGGGGCGACGATCAGGCCACGCTGGCCTTTGCCGATCGGGGCGCACAGGTCGATGACGCGGCCGGTCAAGTCTTCGGTGGAACCGTTACCGGCTTCCATCTTCAGGCGCTTGTTGGGGAACAGCGGCGTCAGGTTTTCGAACAGGATCTTGTTCTTCGCGTTTTCAGGGCGATCGAAGTTGATCGTGTCGACCTTCAGCAGGGCGAAGTAACGCTCCCCTTCCTTCGGCGGGCGGATCTTGCCGACGATGGTATCGCCGGTACGCAGGTTGAAACGGCGGATCTGGCTAGGCGAGACGTAGATGTCGTCGGGGCCGGCCAGGTAGGACGCATCAGCCGAACGCAGGAAACCGAAACCATCCTGGAGAATCTCCAGCACGCCGTCACCCGAGATCTCTTCGCCGCTTTTCGCGTGCTTCTTCAGCAGGGCGAAAATCACGTCCTGTTTGCGCGAACGGGCCATGTTTTCGATGCCCATCTGTTCGGCCATTTCCAGCAGATCGGTAATCGGCTTTTGCTTGAGTTCAGTCAGGTTCATAAGGGGAGTGACGTAATCATGTATGAAGGGAGGATTAAGCTTCTGGCTTAATGAAGCCGCGCCGCTAGAAGGCGATAGGATCGCGCACAGATTCTAATTAGGAGTGCGTCGGCGACGGCGTGCAGGGGGCACTGGAGAAGCAGTGCGAGGCCGAATGTAACACTTGCTTTTTTCGACGTCTAGTGGGTTGGAAAAGAAAAGCCCCGGTATTTCCGGGGCTTTTTCACATCACAGGTGGGCGTCGAGGAACGCGGCCAGCTGCGATTTGGACAGTGCGCCGACCTTGGTAGCCTCGACGTTGCCGTTCTTGAACAGCATCAGCGTCGGGATGCCACGCACGCCATGCTTGGCCGGGGTTTCCTGGTTGTCGTCGATGTTCAGCTTGGCGACAGTCAGTTTGCCTTCGTAGGTGGAAGCGATGTCGTCCAGAACCGGAGCGATCATCTTGCATGGACCGCACCATTCAGCCCAGTAGTCGACCAGCACCGGGCCTTGGGCTTGCAGGACTTCGGCCTCGAAGGTGGCGTCGGTGACGTGTTTGATCAGATCGCTGCTCATGGATATCTCCGGGGTCGTAAGCATAAAAACGTGGCCCATCATAGCCGCAGAGGCTGACTACAGGAAGTCACAGACGATTGAGTGTAACTATAGTTGTGCAAGACGCCGCGAATCGAAACTGTCATATGCGTGTCATAACATCGAATGGCACATTGCCCTGCATCAAGCCTTGGCGTGCCACGCGTTGGCGACAGCCCCGTATCGTGTCACGATTGCCAGGTTAACGACCGAGAACATCCAGATCATGCCGCATACCAACGCGAAGAACCTGTCTCTGATCGCCGCCATCGACCTTGGCTCCAACAGTTTTCACATGGTCGTGGCCAAGGCCCACCACACCGAGATCCGCATTCTCGAACGGCTGGGGGAAAAGGTTCAGCTGGCCGCCGGCATCGACGAAGAGCGCAAGCTCAGCGAAGAAGCCATGGAACGGGGCCTCGAATGCCTCAAGCGCTTCGCCCAACTGATCAACGGGCTGCCCGCGGGTGCGGTGCGCATCGTTGGCACCAACGCCCTGCGCGAGGCGCGCAACCGCAACGAATTCATCCAGCGCGCCGAGGCCATTCTCGGGCACCCGGTGGAAGTGATTTCCGGCCGTGAGGAAGCCCGCCTGATCTACCTCGGCGTCTCCCACACCCTGGCCGACAACCCCGGTAAGCGCCTGGTCGCCGACATCGGCGGCGGCAGTACCGAGTTCATCATCGGCCAGCGGTTCGAGCCACTGCTGCGCGAGAGCCTGCAAATGGGCTGCGTCAGCTTCACCCAGCGCTACTTCCGCGACGGCAAGATTACCCCGGCGCGTTATGCCCAGGCCTACACCGCCGCGCGGCTGGAGCTGATGAGCATCGAAAACGCCCTGCACCGCCTGACCTGGGACGAAGCCATCGGTTCGTCCGGCACCATCCGCGCCATCGGCGCAGCCATCAAGGCCAGCGGCCTGGGCAATGGCGAGGTCAACGCCGAAGGGCTGGCGTGGGTCAAACGCAAACTGTTCAAGCTGGGCGAGGTCGACAAGATCGACTTCGAAGGGGTCAAGCCAGACCGCCGCACTATCTTCCCGGCAGGCCTTGCGATTCTCGAGGCCATCTTCGACGCCCTCGAACTGCAACGCATGGACCACTGCGACGGCGCCCTGCGCGAAGGCGTGCTGTTCGACCTGCTCGGCCGCCATCACCACGAAGACGTGCGCGAGCGCACCCTCAACTCCTTGATGGAGCGTTACCACGTCGACCAAGGCCAGGCCGCGCGCGTCGAGCGCAAGGCACTGCACGCCTTCGACCAGGTAGCAAAAGCCTGGAAGCTGGAAGAGGGCAATTGGCGCGATCTTCTGGGATGGGCCGCGAAAGTGCACGAAGTTGGGCTGGACATCGCCCACTATCACTACCACAAGCACGGCGCCTACCTGATCGAGCACTCCGACCTGTCGGGCTTTTCCCGTGAGGATCAGCAGATGATGGCCCTGCTGGTACGCGGCCATCGCCGCAACATCCCCAAGGACAAGTTCGCCGAGTTCGGCGATGAAGGCGTGCAGCTGATTCGCCTGTGCGTGCTGCTGCGCTTCGCCATCCTGTTCCACCACATTCGTGGCACGCAGCAAATGCCGAAGGTACAGCTGCAAGCAGGCGACAACAGCCTCGATGTGGTCTTCCCTGAAGGCTGGCTGGAGCAGAACCAGCTGACCCAGGCCGACTTCGCCAACGAGGCGGAGTGGCTGGCCCGGGTCGGCTTCGTCCTCAGCGTACGTTGAGGACCGGGTTGCTCAGGCGCTCCAGCAGGGTCGCCTGGGCACTGCGCGGGTTCTGGTTGCCGGTCGGGGTGCTGCGCACGTAGCGCCCATCCGACTGCAGCGTCCAGGCATGGGTGTTGTCGGTCAGGTAGCTTTCCAGCTCTTTCTTCACCCGCAGCAACAGCTTCTTGCCTTCGACCGGGAAGCAGGTCTCGACGCGCTTGTCGAGGTTGCGCTCCATCCAGTCGGCACTGGACAGGTAGATCTGCTCCTCGCCGCCATTGAGGAAGTAGAACACCCGGGTGTGCTCCAGGAAGCGGCCGATGATCGAGCGCACGTGAATGTTGTGCGAAACCCCCGGAATACCTGGCCGCAGGCAGCACATACCGCGCACCACCAGGTCGATGCGCACCCCGGACTGGCTAGCCTTGTACAGCGCCTTGATGACCTTGGCATCGGTCAGCGAGTTGAACTTGGCGATGATGTGCGCAGGCTTGCCGTCCAGTGCGAACTGGGTCTCGCGGGCAATCATGTCGAGCATGCCCTTCTTCAGCGTGAAGGGTGCGTGCAGCAGCTTTTTCATGCGCAGGGTCTTACCCATGCCGATCAGCTGGCTGAACAGCTTGCCGACGTCTTCGGTGAGGGCGTCGTCAGAGGTCAGCAGGCTGTAGTCGGTGTACAGGCGGGCGTTGCCGGCGTGGTAGTTGCCGGTACCCAAGTGCGCATAGCGGACGATTTCGCCCTGCTCACGCCGCAGGATCAGCATCATCTTGGCGTGGGTCTTGAACCCGACCACCCCGTAAATCACCACCGCACCCGCCGCTTGCAGGCGGCTGGCCATCTGCAGGTTGGACTCTTCGTCGAAACGCGCGCGCAATTCGATCACCGCAGTGACTTCCTTGCCGTTACGGGCAGCGTCCACCAACGCGTCGACGATCTCCGAGTTGGCACCGGAGCGATACAGGGTCTGGCGCACGGCCAGCACATGCGGGTCCTTGGCGGCCTGGCGCAGCAGGTCGACCACCGGCGTGAACGATTCGAACGGGTGCATCAGCAGCACGTCCTGCTTACTGATCACGCTGAAGATGTTGTCAGCGTTCTGCAGCAGCTTGGGGATCGCCGGGGTGAACGGCATGTATTGCAGCTGCGGGTGGCTGTCGAGGCCGGTGATGCTGAACAGGCGGGTCAAGTTGACCGGGCCATTGACCTGGTACAGCTCGCTCTCGCTCAGGCTGAACTGCTTGAGCAGGTAGTCCGACAGGTGTTTCGGGCAGGTATCAGCCACCTCAAGCCGCACGGCATCACCGTAACGGCGCGAGAACAGCTCGCCGCGCAGGGCGCGGGCCAAGTCGTCGACTTCTTCGGAGTCCAGCGCCAGGTCGGCGTTTCGGGTCAGGCGGAACTGGTAGCAGCCCTTGACCTTCATGCCCTGGAACAGGTCGTCGGCGTGCGCGTGGATCATCGACGACAGGAACACATAGTTAGCGCCCGGGCCACCGACTTCTTCCGGCACGCGAATGACCCGCGGCAACAGGCGCGGCGCCGGAATGATCGCCAGGCCCGAGTCGCGGCCGAAGGCATCGACGCCTTCGAGCTCGACGATGAAGTTGAGGCTCTTGTTCACCAGCAAGGGGAACGGGTGCGTCGGGTCGAGGCCGATCGGGGTGATGATCGGCGCGATCTCGTCACGGAAGAAGCGCCGCACCCAGGTCTTGAGCTTGGGCGTCCAGTGACGGCGACGGATGAAGCGGATGTGGTGTTTTTCAAGCTCTGGCAGCAGCACGTCGTTGAGGATCGCGTACTGGCGATCCACCTCGGTGTGCACCAGCTCGCTGATGCGCGCCAGCGCCTGGTGCGGCTGCAAGCCGTCGGCCCCGGCCTGTTCGCGGGCGAAATTGATCTGCTTCTTCAGGCCGGCGACGCGGATCTCGAAGAATTCGTCGAGGTTGCTGGAGAAGATCAGCAGGAATTTCAGACGCTCGAGCAGCGGGTAGCTCTCGTCCAGTGCCTGCTCCAGCACCCGAATGTTGAACTGCAGCTGCGACAGCTCGCGATGAATGTACAGGCTGCTGTCGTCAAGGCCCGGGACGGTGATCGCCGGTGCCGGCGCGGGGGCCGGTGCCGCGGCCTCGACCACAGGCTCGGGCTCTGGCGCCGGCGGCAGGTCTGGCGGGGTTTGCACCATCTCTTCGGGGACTGCCTGGGCGTCCTTGATCGCGACAGGGGTGAGCACTTCATTATTCATCTGGACGTTCCTGGAGGACGTTAACGCCCTATCATCAATTGAGCGGGACGATAAGCGGCCATTATGACGCCTGTGTTACACCCACTGGCAAGCCTGCGACTTGTGGCCGAAGGCATTGTCCTTGTAGGAATTGTTCACGTCGAGACACATTTGGACACTTTCATCCACGCGCGCGAAGGGGTAGGCTGCGCGTTCATTTCGCCAGCACCTCAGAAAATGCTTCAACAATTCCTGCAGGATTTCGGCTACTTCGCCCTTTTTCTAGGCACCTTCTTTGAAGGCGAGACCATCCTGGTGCTTGCGGGTTTCCTCGCGTTCCGCGGTTACATGGACATCAAGCTGGTGTGCCTGGTGGCCTTCTTCGGCAGCTATGCCGGCGATCAGCTGTGGTACTTCATGGGCCGTCGCCATGGGCGCAAGATCCTGGCACGCAAACCGCGCTGGCAGGCCATGGGTGATCGGGCGCTGGACCACATCCGCCGCCACCCCGACATCTGGGTGCTGAGCTTCCGCTTCGTCTATGGGCTGCGCACGGTCATGCCGGTGGCCATTGGCCTGTCGGGCTATCCGCCGCGCCGCTATCTGCTGCTCAACGGCCTCGGTGCCGCCATCTGGGCGCTGGCCCTGGGCGCAGCGGCCTACCACTTCGGCGCCATCCTCGAAGGCTTGCTGGGCAATGTGAAGAAGTACGAGCTATGGGTGCTCGGCGGCCTGTTGTTGCTCGGTGTCCTGCTCTGGCTGCGCCGGCGCTTCCGCACCCTGCGTGCAGAGCGCAAGGCGGCAGCACTGGCTCAGGCCCCAGAGGCTGAGCAGGCTGTAAGCCAGGAGCAGGACCCACCCAAGCGGCGTGATCACCGCTAAGCCCAGAGCGCCAGCCAGGTACAGCGCTGGCGCATTCGACAGCAACCGCGCCCGCTCCAGGCGCACGGCCCAGGGCCGGTTCTCTAGCAGCGCGCCGAGCACGAACAGGCCCAAGGCCATGACCGACCAGCCCAGTATCAGGGCGGCGGCAGGCACGCGCTCCGCGGCCTCCATCAAATAGCTGCCCAAGGCCACATAGACGACGAACTGCGCCGCTACATAGGCCTGCTGCGCCCGCCCCAGGGCAACCTCGAACTTGCGAAACAGCGCCAGGTCCGGCTTGGCCTGCGGGTAACGCGCCGCGACATCGGCCGGGCGCCAGCCCGTGGGCATGAACCAGATCCGCCACTTGTCCCACACGCTGCGCGTGCGCCGGGCATCACGCCACAGCTGGGCGTAGAACTGCAGGTTGGCCCACAGCGGGTTCCAGCTGGCCAGTGGCGTGGTCACGCCGAACACCACGGGCTCGGCCGGGTCCTCTTCCTTGAACGTTCCGAACAGGCGGTCCCAGAGAATGAACACGCCGCCGTAATTGCGATCCAAGTAAACAGGATTTTGCGCATGGTGGACGCGATGGTTGGATGGCGTGATGAAGATCCACTCAAGCCAACCGAGTTTGGCAATGTGCCGGGTATGCACCCAGAACTGGTACAGCAGGTTCAGCGACGCCACGGTGATGAACACCAGGGGCGGCACGCCGATCAGCGCCAATGGCAGGTAGAAGATCCACGAAAAGATGAAGCCGCTGCTGGTCTGGCGCAGCGCCGTGGTGAGGTTGTACTCCTCGCTCTGATGGTGCACCGAATGGGCCGCCCACAGCACGTTGCGTTCGTGCCCCAGGCGGTGCAGCCAGTAGTAGCAGAGGTCGTACAGGACGAACGCCAGCACCCACACCCACCACGCTTGCTGGGGCAAGCGCAGCAGCGCCAGATGCTCCCAGGCCAAGGCATAGGTCAGCAGCCCGACCCCTTTGGTCAACAGGCCAGTGCTGGTCGACAAGACGCCTGTACTCAGGCTGTTGATCGCGTCGGCCAAGGTGTAATTACGCTGGCCACGCACGCGGTCAGCCACCAGTTCAACGGCGATCAATACGAAGAAGAACGGCACGGCCAGCAGTATCAGGTCCATGGTGACGACCTCAGGCGTTATCCACAAAGATTAGGCCGCGACCGCGGGAATCCCTATGGCTACATCTGCCAAACTAGAGGACATTTAGCGCCTCGACACTGGAGTAATGAGCATGACGAAAAAAGTAGCGGTGATACTTTCCGGCTGTGGCGTCTATGACGGCGCCGAAATCCACGAAAGCGTGATCACCCTGCTGCGCCTCGACCAGCGCGGGGCGCAGGTGCAGTGCTTTGCGCCGAACATCGCGCAGATGCATGTGATCAATCACCTGACCGGCGAAGAAATGCCCGAGTCGCGCAACGTGCTGGTGGAGTCGGCGCGTATTGCCCGTGGCGAGGTCAAGGACATCCGCGAAGCCAATGCCGAAGACTTCGATGCACTGATTGTGCCCGGTGGTTTCGGGGCGGCGAAAAACCTCTCGAACTTTGCCGTCGAAGGCACCAACTGCAGCGTCAACCCAGACGTACTGGCCCTGGCCGAAGCCTTTGCCGATGCCTGCAAGCCGGTTGGGCTGATCTGCATCTCGCCAGCGCTGGCGGCGAAGATCTACGGCCCAGGCGTGGTCTGCACCATCGGCAACGATGCCGGCACGGCTGCTGCGGTAGAGAAGATGGGTGGCAAGCATGAAGAGTGCGATGTGCACGACATCGTTGAAGACACCCAGCGCAAGCTGGTGACGACCCCGGCCTACATGGTTGCGAAGTCGATCAGCGAAGCGGCCGGTGGGATCTACAAGCTGGTAGACCGGGTGCTGGAGCTGACCCACGAGGGCGACCAATAACCCAAGCCTGCCCTGCCTTTGTAGGAGCGGCCTTGCGTCGCGAAAGGGCTGCGCAGCGGCCCCGGCAATTATGCCTGATGCGCAGATCGTGGGGCCTTGCGCAGCCCTTTCGCAGCACAAGGCTGCTCCTACAAAAGCCGTGGACGTCAGGTGGGCTTGGACAAGCGCGCGATAATCCGGTCCAGCGCATTGGCGAATGCCTGCTTCTCGCGCTCGCCATAAGGCGCCTGCCCTCCCCCGACCTGCCCTTGCTCGCGCAAATCGGTGAACAGGTTGCGCGTCGCCAGCCGGTCACCCATGTTGCGCTCGTCAAACTCGCGCCCGCGCGGGTCCAGCGCCGCCACGCCTTTCTTGACCAGCCGATCGGCCAACGGCACGTCGCTGCAGATCACCAATTCACCCGGCGCGGCGTTGTCGACCAAATAGTCGTCGGCCGCATCCATACCGCTGGGTACCACGATCAGCCGCACACAGGCAAAGGCCGGTTTGCTTTGCGCCTGGCCGGCCACCATCACCACCTCGAGTTTGCGCTTGAGGGCGAACTTGACGATCAAATCCTTTGCCGCCTTGGGGCAAGCGTCGGCATCGATCCATACACGCATCCGTAAACACCTCTAAATCAGCGAGACTACGCTCATGCAGCCCATCATGCCCGAAGCGGGCTGAAAGCTGGAGTCGGCGGGTTTCACCCACACGCAAGGACGCTGGAAAAATGACGCCAACAAATCGATTTAGCGCTTATCCGACTGGTTCACTCAGGCTAAACTCGCCGCAGCCCTACTGGCCTGCCACGAGCGCGCAATGAACCACCCCCAAGAAATCCGCCCAGACCTGGACGAAGGCATCGACCGGAAAGTTCTGGCGACCTTGCGTGCGCGCTTTCTGACACTCAACCAGGGTCGCCTGCAACGTGCGATGGAGGGGCTGTCGACGCGCCAGCAACAGGTACTGACACTGTTGCCGCTGCTGTTCCACGTCAACCACCCACTGCTGCCCGGCTATGTCTCGAGCAGTACGCCCGCCGGGGTGGCCGGTTTCGAGCCTGCCGACGACCTGGTCGCCGAAGCGCAACGGCTGGCACGCTCGTTCGCCTACAAGGCTCGCCAGGGGCAGGCAGCGCGCCCAATCCATGGCGTGTTCCTGATGGGCAGCCTGGGCTCGCTGGCCCAGGCCGAAC
Source organism: Pseudomonas sp. NGC7 (assembly GCF_047159675.1). Lineage (NCBI taxonomy): Bacteria > Pseudomonadati > Pseudomonadota > Gammaproteobacteria > Pseudomonadales > Pseudomonadaceae > Pseudomonas > Pseudomonas sp. NGC7. The sequence continues at coordinate 6,042,006 of NZ_BAAFZY010000001.1, forward strand.
AAAGCGACATGGACTTGTGGGTCTGCCATGCGCCAGGCCTGGGTGATGACCTGCTGAACGAACTGCGCCGCAAATGCCAACTGCTGGAAACCTGGGCCGCCAGCCTAGGCGCCGAAGCACACTTCTTCCTCATCGACCCGCAAGGCTTTGCACAAGGCGAGCGGGACGGCCAGCTTGGCTCCGACGACTGCGGCACCACCCAGCATTACCTGCTGCTCGACGAGTTCTACCGCACCGCCATCTGGCTGGCTGGGCGCACGCCGCTGTGGTGGCTGGTGCCGGTCTACGAAGAGCACAACTACAGTGCCTATACCCAGACCTTGCTCAGCAAGCGCTTCATCCGCAGCCAGGACGTGCTCGACCTCGGCAACCTGGCGCATATCCCCCCCGGCGAGTTCGTGGGTGCTGGGCTGTGGCAACTGTTCAAAGGCATCGACTCGCCCTACAAATCGCTGCTCAAACTGCTGCTGACCGAAGCCTACGCCAGCGAGCACCCCGCCGTGCGCTGCCTGAGCCTGGACTACAAGCATGCGGTGTTCGCCAACCAGCTCGACCTCGACGAGCTGGACCCTTACGTGATGGTCTATCGGCGCATCGAGCACTATCTGCGGCAACGCGGCGAAACGGCGCGCCTTGAGCTGGTCAGGCGCAGCCTGTACCTGAAGGTCAACAAGAAACTCAGCGGCCAGGTGCGCGCCAACGGTTGGCAGCGCCAATTGCTGCAGCGCCTGGCGGACGAATGGGGTTGGGACGAGCGCCAGCTGGCCCTGCTCGACAGCCGCAGCCAATGGAAGGTTGGCCAGGTCGCGGTCGAACGCCGCGAGCTGGTGGCTGAGCTGAACCACAGCTACCGCTTCCTCAGCCAGTTCGCCCAGACCCGCAACGCCAGCAGCCGCGCCGACCAGCGTGACCTCAATGTGCTGGGCCGGCGCCTGTACGCCGCCTTCGAGCGCCGTGCCGGCAAGACCGAGGTGATCAACCCAGGGATCGCCCCGGACCTCGCAGAAGGCACCCTCACCCTGGTCCAGGCCCCCAACCGCAAAGAGCCGGGCAGCCACCACTGGGAGCTTTACACCGGCAACCTGAGCACGCACGAGGTCACGCATTTCAGCCCGATCAAACGCTGCCGCGAGCTGCTCGAACTGCTGACCTGGGCCCATCGCAATGGCGTCATCGACAGCAGTACACGCTTCGCCGTGCACCCTGGCGCCAGTGACCTGCGCGAGCTCGAGCTGTTCAACCTGCTGGGCAGCTTGCAGCAGACCCTCGACCTGCCGCTGCCGACCGTCAGCGAAGTCCGCCTGCTGCAACCCAGTGTGGCCGACGAGATTCTGTTGCTGATCAACGTCGGCATCGACCCGCTGCGCCAGCACCGCGACCTGAACATCCTGATGACCACCGAGCGCACCGACTCGCTGAGCTACGCCGGCGTGCGCGAAAACCTGGTGCTGACGCTGGACCAGGTCACCCTCAACAGCTGGAACGAAGTGCTGGTACAGCGCTACGACGGCGAGCACGCGTTGCTGCGCTGCCTGCGCGATTACCTCAACAGCCTCGGCCAGCGCGGCCACCGCCCCCGGCTACGGGTACGCTGCTTCTGCCACAACCGCGCCCAGGCCATCGAGCAGCGGGTCGAGGAGGTGTTCGCCACGGTGCAACAGTTGCTCGACCAGGGGGCGAACTATCGCTACCTGCTGCAGGTAGCCCAGCACACCCATGTGCTGGAGCTGCTGCCCGGCCAGGTAAGCCTGGCGACCCTGGCTGACCACCAGGCGCTGCTGGACTACCTGAGCGAAGAACGCAGCCGCTACAGCCCGCTGCACCTGGACGCCAATGCCCTGCAGGACCACGACCTGGCACTGGTGCTGGAGCAGGGGCGGCCCGCGTGCATCCAAGTGTTCTATCGCCTGCAAGGCGCCTGGGCCGATCTGTATGTGCTGGATGAGTACAACGCGCTGTGGCAACAGCGCCTGCCATTGCAGGATGAAGCCCATCTGCTGCTGCCACTGCAACGCTTCCTGCGTTCGGTGCTGATGCGCCGCGATACTCAACTGCCGCTGGACGCCCTGCGCCCCGCTTCGCTGGATATCCACTATGGGCAGTTGTTGCCGTCAGGCCCGGGCAGGGCGCGCAGCATCGAGCCACGGCTGGTGCCTGTCGAGGGCAGCGGCCAGCCGTACTATGAGGTTCAGGCGATTATCCAGGGCGGTGCCGCGGGCGCCGTGACGGTCACCTTGTACTGTGACCAGCAGGAGTTCTCCGAGCTGGACCATGGCGATCAGCTGTACGCCGTGGTCGCCCGGCAGATCATCGGGCAACGCCGCAGCGCCGGTCATTACCGCTGCTACATTACCGACCTGGATTTGTCCGAACTGCTGGGTGATGAGCTGGGCGCGACCGTTTTGTACCTGCGTTACAAGCGGGAGCTGGAACAGGCGCTGAATGAGGGGCTAGAGCAGTTGCAGGCAGCGATCGGGGGATGAACCAGCGGGGCCGTATGGGAGCGGGCTTGCCCGCTGCCACAGGAGACTTGGCGCAGCGGCCCTCAAGGCTCACAGGTCGAAATCACCCGCCGCTTCCGGCTGGTACTCGACTTCCAGCAGCTTCAGCTTGAGGGTCTTGCCGCCCGGCGCCGGCCAGTCGATCTGCTCACCGACCGAAAGGCCCAGCAAGGCACAACCAATCGGCGCCAGGATCGACACCTTGCCTTCCGGCCCAGCATCCTTCGGGTACACCAGGGTCAAGTGGTAGTCCTTGCCGCTGGCCTCTTCACGGCAGTGCACGCGCGAGTTCATGGTCACCACCCCGGCCGGGACGTCCTCGTGACCGACCACCTGTTCGGCGCGGTCAAGCTCGTCCTGCAGGGCGAGCACACCCGGCGTACTTTCGTCGAGGCTGTCGATCAGACGCTCGAGACGTTGTACGTCCAATCGGGTGAGGATGAGGGAAGGCTTGGTGCTCATGATCCAGTCAGACTCCTTTGAACAGGCAATTTTCGTCGGGCAAATAAAGCAAAACCCCGCCCAAGGGCGGGGTTTATGATGACTTTGGCGTCACCGACGCAGAACCTGACACTACCACAGCCGGGCAAATACTCAAGCCCGTGCGCGCAAGGCCTCGGCTTCGCGGCAGATCTGCCGGCGCCGCTCGTCGTCTGCAGACCGCCATTCGCGGATGTGCTCCACAGGGCGGTGGCAGCCGGTGCAGACACGCTGCTCATCCAGGCGGCAGACGCTGATGCACGGCGATTTCACGGCCGTGCTGACATTGCTGTAGAGCGGCTTGGGCGGCCGCGGCTGCTCACTCATCTCAGATCTCGTCAAAGTCCAGCTTCTCGCCGGCCCGCTCCCAGACGATGCGCTCCAGCATCTCGCCGAGCAGCTCTTCGCTCTTCTCGCAGATCCACTTCTTGCTCTCTTCGTCGTAGTCGAAGTGGAAGCCACCCGACTTGTCCGCCAGCCACAACTGGCGCAGGGGCTCCTGGCGGCTGAAGATCAACTGGCTGCCGTTGTCGAACTTGATGGTCAGGACACCGGCGGAGTTCTCCATGTCCAGGTCCATGCCGCTCTCGTCGAACAGGTCTTCCAGGGCCTGTTGGGTCGCGTCGACCAGATCATGGAAACGCGCTTCGCTCAAACTCATTGCAGGAACCTCGAAATTGGCTGCGTTACAGGCAAGCCGGGCAAGATACGGGCGCTTGCCGCCGAATGCAAAGATTAGCCATTGCAGGCGGCAAGAATAGCCCGCCCGGCGGACCGGCTCTTGCATAGGCAATCCGCCGGTCGCTCGGTATACTCGGGCGCAATACTGCATATTTCAAAGGATTTCACCCATGAAGCGCCTGATTTCCTCGCTCGCGGCGCTGGTCGCGGTTGCCTGCCTCGTTTCGGCCTGCGGTCAGAAGGGCCCCCTGTACCTGCCGGAAGACGGCAAGGACGGCAAGGGCAGCCAGAAGTCGCATCAGCACAAGCACGCTCCGGCGGTACAGCCGCAAGAAGAGCAGCCTATCCAGCCCGAGCAAACGCCAGAGCAGTAAGGAAATCAGATGAACGCTTTCAATTACCGCGACGGTGAACTGTTCGCGGAAGGTGTGGCCCTGTCGGCCATCGCCGAACGTTTCGGCACCCCGACCTACGTGTACTCGCGTGCCCACATCGAAGCCCAGTACCGCAGCTATACCGACGCGCTGCAAGGCGTCGAACACCTGGTGTGCTTTGCAGTCAAGGCCAACTCCAACCTCGGTGTGCTGAACGTGCTGGCCCGTATGGGCGCAGGCTTCGACATCGTCTCCGGCGGTGAGCTGGAGCGTGTACTGGCCGCTGGCGGCCGTGCTGATCGCGTGGTGTTCTCTGGTGTGGGCAAGACCCGCGAAGACATGCGCCGCGCGCTGGAAGTCGGCGTGCACTGCTTCAACGTCGAATCCACCGACGAGCTTGAGCGCCTGCAAGTGGTGGCCGCCGAGATGGGCAAGGTTGCTCCGGTCTCGCTGCGGGTCAACCCGGACGTCGACGCCGGCACCCACCCGTACATCTCCACCGGCCTCAAAGAAAACAAATTCGGCATCGCCATCGCCGACGCCGAAGCCATCTACGTGCGTGCCGCCCAGCTGCCGAACCTGGACGTGGTCGGTGTCGACTGCCACATCGGTTCGCAGCTGACCACCGTCGAGCCGTTCCTCGATGCCCTCGACCGCCTGCTGGACCTGGTCGACCGCTTGGCCGACTGCGGCATCCACCTGCGCCACCTTGACCTGGGTGGCGGCGTTGGCGTGCGCTACCGCGATGAAGAGCCGCCTTTGGTGGCTGACTACATCAAGGCCATCCGCGCGCGCGTCGGCGACCGCGACCTGGCCCTGGTCTTCGAGCCGGGCCGCTACATCGTGGCCAACGCCGGTGTTCTGCTGACCCGCGTCGAGTACCTCAAGCACACCGAACACAAAGACTTCGCCATCATCGATGCGGCGATGAACGACCTGATCCGCCCGGCCCTGTACCAGGCCTGGATGGGCGTCAGCGCGGTCACCCCACGCGAAGGCCAAGGCCGCGCCTACGACCTGGTCGGGCCGATCTGCGAAACCGGCGACTTCATTGCCAAGGAGCGCGAGCTGAACCTGGCCGAAGGCGATCTGCTGGCTGTGCAGTCTGCCGGCGCCTATGGTTTTGTCATGAGCTCGAACTACAACACCCGTGGCCGTTGCGCCGAAATCCTGGTCGACGGTGACCAGGCGTTCGAAGTACGCCGCCGCGAAACCGTCGCCGAACTGTATGCTGGCGAAAGCCTGCTGCCGGAGTGAGCCCATGCTGCTGCGTTTCACCAAGATGCATGGGCTGGGCAATGACTTCATGGTCCTCGACCTGGTCAGCCAACACGCACACATCCAGCCCAAGCATGCCAAGCAATGGGGCGACCGCCACACCGGCATCGGCTTCGACCAGCTGCTGATCGTCGAGGCACCGAACAATCCAGAAGTGGACTTCCGCTACCGGATCTTCAATGCCGATGGCTCCGAAGTCGAACAGTGCGGCAACGGTGCGCGCTGCTTTGCCCGCTTCGTGCTGGACAAGCGCCTGACCGCGAAAAAGCGCATCCGCGTCGAAACCAAGAGCGGCATCATCGAGCTGGACGTGCAGAACGACGGCCAGGTGAGTGTCGACATGGGCCCGCCGCGCCTGGTGCCGGCCGAAATCCCCTTCGTCGCCGACGAGCAGGCACTGAGTTACCCACTGGAAGTCGACGGCGAGGTTCACGCCATTGCCGCTGTGTCCATGGGCAACCCACATGCCGTGTTGCGCGTCGATGACGTGCATACCGCGCCTGTGCATGCACTGGGCCCGAAGATCGAAAACCATCCGCGCTTCCCGCAGCGGGTCAACGCTGGCTTCATCCAGGTCATCGACCGTCACCGTGCCAACCTGCGGGTCTGGGAACGCGGTGCCGGCGAGACCCAGGCCTGCGGCACCGGCGCTTGCGCTGCGGCCGTGGCGGCTATCAGCCAAGGCTGGATGGACTCACCGGTGACCCTCGACCTGCCGGGTGGCCGCCTGCACATCGAATGGGCCGGCCCCGGCAAGCCCGTGTTGATGACCGGCCCGGCCGTACGCGTCTACGAAGGACAGGTTCGTCTCTAAGCGAGTAACCGCCATGACCGATCAGCCCAAGGTTGTACCCCAGCAGTCCACCGAGCTCGATGCCGAGGCGGTGGTCGCGTACCTGCGCGCCCACCCGACCTTCTTCGCCGAGCACGACGAACTGCTGGTCGAGCAGCGCATCCCCCACCAGCGTGGCGACAGCGTGTCGCTGGTGGAGCGCCAGCTCAAGCTGCTGCGCGACCGCAACATCGAGATGCGCCATCGCCTGTCGCAACTGATGGACGTGGCGCGAGACAACGACCGGCTGTTCGACAAGACCCGCCGGCTGATCCTCGACCTGCTCGATGCAGGCAGCCTGGAAGAAGTGGTGATGGCGGTCGAAGACAGCCTGCGCCAGGAATTTCAGGTGCCCTTCGTCAGCCTGATCCTGTTCGGCGATAACGTCGCGCCAGTGGGCCGCTGGGTCAGCAACGCCGAGGCGCACCAAGCCATCGGCGGCCTGCTGGGGGGCGGTAAAACGGTCAGCGGCAACCTGCGCGACCATGAGCTGGCGTTCCTGTTCGGTGAAGATCAGCGCCTCGAAGTCGGCTCCAGCGCCGTTGCCGCCCTCGAATACCAAGGGCTGCACGGCGTGCTGGCGATTGGCAGCCGCGACCCGCAACACTACAAGAGCAGCGTCGGCACCCTGTTCCTCGGCTACATTGCCGAGGTGCTGGGCCGTGTCGTGCCGCGCGTTACCCAGACCCTGCGTCCGGTGCGCTGATGGAACGCCAGCTGGAGGCTTATTGCGCACACCTGCGCAATGAGCGCCAGGTGTCCGAGCACACCCTGCTGGCTTACCGCCGTGACCTCGACAAGGTCATTGCCTACTGCAACGATCAGGGCATCGCCGGCTGGCAAGCGCTGCAAATCCAGCAGCTACGCCAGTTGATCGCCCGCCAGCACCACCAAGGCCAATCCTCTCGCAGCCTGGCGCGCCTGCTGTCGGCCGTGCGCGGCTTGTACCGATACCTGAACCGTGAAGGGCTGTGCCAGCACGACCCGGCCAGCGGCCTGTCTGCGCCCAAGGGCGAGCGCCGCCTGCCCAAGACGCTGGATACCGACCGCGCCCTGCAACTGCTCGACGGCGGCGTCGACGACGACTTCATTGCGCGACGTGACCAGGCCATCCTCGAACTGTTCTATTCGTCAGGCCTGCGCCTGTCCGAACTGGCTGGCCTCGACCTCGAATACCTCGACCTTGCCGGCGGGCTGGTGCAGGTGCTGGGCAAGGGTGGCAAGGCGCGCGTACTGCCTGTCGGCCGTAAAGCCCGCGAGGCCCTGCAGGCGTGGTTGCGCCTGCGCGGCATCGGCGGCCCACGCGACAGCGCCGTGTTCATCACGCGCCAAGGCAATCGCTTGAGCCCACGGGCTATCCAGATGCGGGTCAAGGTCGCCGGCGAGCGTGAGCTGGGCCAGCACCTGCACCCGCACATGCTTCGCCATTCTTTCGCCAGCCATCTGCTGGAATCGTCCCAGGACCTGCGTGCGGTGCAAGAGATGCTCGGCCATGCCGACATCAGCACCACGCAAATCTACACCCACCTGGACTTCCAGCACCTGGCCGCGGTGTACGACAGCGCCCACCCCCGGGCCAAACGCAGCAAAGGCACAGACTCATGAGCATCAAGCTGATCACCTTCGACCTCGATGACACCCTGTGGGACACCGCGCCGGTGATTGCCAGCGCTGAAGTGGTCCTGCGCGACTGGCTCGAAGCCAACGCGCCGATCCTCGGCGGCGTACCGGTCGAACACCTGTTCGCCATTCGCGAGCGCCTGGTGCAGGCCGAGCCCGGCCTCAAGCACCGTATCAGCGCCCTGCGCCGGCGGGTGCTGTTCCATGCCCTGGAAGAGGTCGGCTACAGCGAAAAGCACGCGCAGGCGCTGGCCAACGAAGGCTTTGAAGTGTTCCTGCATGCACGCCACCAGGTGGAAATTTTCCCTGAGGTGCAGCCGGTGCTGGAAATCCTGCGCCACCAGTACACCCTGGGGGTGGTCACCAACGGCAACGCCGATGTGAGCCGCCTGGGCTTGGCGGACTACTTCCGCTTTGCCCTGTGCGCCGAGGACCTGGGCATCGGCAAACCGGACCCGGCACCGTTTCTGGAGGCGCTGAAACGTGGCGAGGTCGAAGCCAGCGCGGCGGTGCATGTGGGTGACCACCCCGGCGATGACATTGCCGGCGCCCAACGGGCCGGGCTGCGGGCCGTGTGGTTCAACCCACAAGGCAAGGCCTGGGTCGGTGAGCGGGCACCCGATGCCGAGATCCAGCGGCTTTCGCAACTGCCTGAGGTAATGGCGCGCTGGCGCTGACAGGGGCCGCTTCGCGGCCCATCGCCGGCAAGCCAGCTCCCACAGGTATGCGCTGCGCCTAAGGTAGCTTTATCCTGGGGGAGCTGGCTTGCCGGCGATAGGGCTCCTAAACCCAACACGCACAAAAAAGCCCGCAGCGACGGCGGGCTTTTTTGTGGGCGACCACTCAGATAGGGCGGCTGCCGTATTTGTTGTCCGGCTTCTTGGGCGGATCGGCGACCACGTTGGCCTCCACTTCCTGCACCTTGCCACCGCGCGAAAGGAACTCTTCCATCGCTTTGGCCAGCGCATCGCGCTCCTTCTGCTTGGCTTCCATGCTCGGCATCTCGTCTACCGAGACAGCGGCCTTGGACTTGCCTTTGGCAGTGGGCGCAGGGCTATCGTCTTCGCCAGCGTCTTCCGCAACGTCGTCAGCCGCTGCTTCGAGACCCTCATCAGCCTCATCATCGTCGCCTACTTCGAGGTCGTCGTTTTCCAGATCATCGTCGCTCATGTTCTACCTCATGACTTGCGAAAAGCAGGTTGGTTATAGACCAGTGCAGCCGTAGACCGGCAGCCACCAGTGAAAATTCAACTGGCCGTGGGTTGGCCACTGCCTTGGGCATCCACCTCCTGATGGGAGGGTCGTACCCTGCAGGCCCTGCTCCTGGCAGGACCTGACGAAATCCTTGAGCCACCTGCTGGCCACGCGCTAATGGCAAGCCTAGCAAAGGCTGGGGAAGCGTGCGGACTGCATGTCAAACACCCTTCGGCGCGCATTCTAGCGCGCCCGTGGAAAAAGCAAAGCTCCATAAACGCTCGGCATCTTGTAAGTTTTCTGCCTACGTCGCGAACGTGACGGATAAACCGTTTGCCGTGCGGGAAATGGCAAAAATCAGGCGAAAAAATGCCCGGCGAACCGGGCAAGTTTTTACCGCGTCGCAGTTACAGGTTGTAGCCGCGTTCGTTGTGCTGAGCCAGGTCGAGGCCGACCGACTCTTCTTCTTCGTTGACCCGCAGGCCCATCACCAGGTCCAGCACCTTGAGGATCACGTAGGTGACGATGGCGGTGTAGACCACGGTGAAAATCACGCCTTTGGCCTGGATCCAGACCTGCATGCCGATATCGGTGACCGTGCCGAAGCCGCCCAGGGCCGGTGCGGCGAACACACCGGTAAGGATGGCGCCGACGATACCGCCGATACCGTGTACGCCGAAGGCATCCAGCGAATCGTCATAGCCCAGCTTGCGCTTCAAGCTAGTCGCGCAGAAGTAGCAGATCACACCCGAAGCCAGGCCGATCACCAGGGCGCCCATCGGGCCCACGGTGCCTGCGGCAGGCGTGATTGCGACCAGGCCGGCGACCACACCCGAGGCGATGCCCAGGGCACTCGGCTTGCCGTGGCCAAGCCACTCGGCAAACATCCAGCCCAAGGCCGCAGCGGCGGTGGCGATCTGGGTCACCAGCATGGCCATGCCAGCCGTGCCGTTGGCGGCGGCGGCAGAACCTGCGTTGAAGCCGAACCAGCCGATCCACAGCATCGCTGCGCCCATCAGGGTGTAGCCCAGGTTGTGCGGGGCCATCGGCGTGGTCGGGTAGCCTTTGCGCTTGCCCAGCACCAGGCAGCACACCAGGCCAGCGATACCTGCGTTGATGTGCACCACGGTGCCGCCGGCGAAGTCCAGCACGCCCCAGTCCCACATCAGTGCGCCATCACCGCTCCACACCATGTGCGCGATCGGTGCGTACACCAGGGTGAACCAGATGCCCATGAATACCAGCATCGCGGAGAACTTCATGCGTTCGGCGAAGGCACCGACGATCAGCGCCGGCGTGATGATGGCGAAGGTCATCTGGAAGGTGATGAACACCGCCTCAGGGAACAACGCGGTGGCCGAAGTCAGGCTGTCGGGCGTGACGCCGCTGAGAAATGCCTTGGAGAAGCCACCGACGAAGGAATTGAAGTTGAGCACGCCCTTTTCCATACCACTGGTATCGAAGGCCATGCTGTAGCCGTAGACGACCCAGAGAATGCTCATCAGACCGGTGATCGCGAAGCACTGCATCATCACCGAAAGCACGTTCTTGGAACGCACCATGCCGCCATAGAACAGGGCCAGGCCCGGGATGGTCATGAACAGCACCAGCGCCGTAGCGGTCAACATCCAGGCGGTGTCGCCGGAGTTCAGCGCTGGGGCAGCTTCCTCTGCCAGGGCGAGCCCGGGCATTACGAGGGACAATAGGGCTCCTAGCCCTGCGATCTTACGCAGAGTCATGTTGTTTTCTCCTGGGGCGTTGGGTTTGGTGAGGCTTTTTTTGTTACTTAGATCGCGTCGGTATCGGTTTCGCCGGTACGGATGCGGATCGCCTGCTCCAGATTCACCACGAAGATCTTGCCGTCACCGATCTTGCCGGTGTTGGCTGCCTTGGTGATGGCTTCGATTACCCGATCAAGGTCCTTGTCGTCGATGGCGACGTCGATCTTCACCTTGGGCAGGAAGTCGACCACGTATTCAGCACCGCGATACAACTCGGTGTGGCCCTTCTGCCGACCGAAGCCTTTGACTTCAGTGACGGTGATGCCCTGCACGCCGATTTCCGACAGTGACTCGCGCACGTCGTCCAGCTTGAACGGCTTGATGATGGCTGTGACTAGCTTCATGAAACTCTCTCCCGATTTGGTGGACTTGCCCCAGGAAAACAAACCCGTCTCAAGTCTAAGCGCAGCGGTTGGCTTTGTAACGCGTCGTCGGCATCCGGCTCCGCGTGCGCACTGCCTGGTCACAAGGAACTGCATCAGTGCATGGCTCGTACAGGTCATTGCAGAAACCTTGCCAGTTCCACTAAAACGCCAGAAAACAGCGAGTTGCACGAAATAGTCGGGATTGGCCAGTCGCCAGCATTGAAAAGATGCACGATTTCGGTGCGCGCCGGCTTGGCCCACTGCGCGAAAAATGTGCAGTGCGCACTGCTTGCTCACTGGCCAAACCGCGTTTTGCTGCGTGTTACACTGCGGGTCATTTTTCAGTTTCAGTGGACAGCCGAACATGCTCGCGCCCAAAGCCCTTCTCGATGCCCTGAGCGACCAGGCCTCACGCCTGTTCAGCAGCGATACCGCCCAGCCCCGCGCCGAACTGGAAAGCCAGTTCAAAGTGCTGATGCAGGGTGCCTTCAGCAAGCTGGACCTGGTCAGCCGCGACGAATTCGACAGCCAGATGGTCGTGCTGGCCCGTACCCGCGCCCGCCTGGAGGCCCTGGAGAAGCAGGTCGCTGAGCTGGAAGCGCGGATGGCGCCGCCCAGCGAATAAGGCTCAGGCGGAGGCCTGCAATCGATCCTCGCGCGGATTACCTGGTTTCGGCGGTAACTCGCTGGCGTGCAGCGTGCCGCGAAACAGTGTCGCGCCGCACAAGGTGAACAGCGTCTTCATCCGGTTGTGCGAGTTGAGTATCTCGGCCTGGATATGTTCGATGTCGTTATCCGCCGGCTGCAATGCGACCGCACGGTTGATCCACTCGATGGCGGCGAAGCGGCTTTGCTTGCGCGTGCCCTGCCCTTGCATCCAGGCCAGCCCTAGTTCAGCACTGGCGCGAGCGGCAATACTGGCGTCCGGGTGCTCGACCAGCGCCTGCAAGTAGTCGACGGCTTCGGCCTGTTCCTGCGGTTCGCCGAACTGACGCAGCAGAATACCCAGCTGCAGACGCGCACTGGCAGCGGTCTGCAAATCGCCCAACGCATCGTTCAACAATCGCCTGACGGCCAACATGGCACTGCGCTCATTCAAGGCTTCTGCGCTTTGCATGCGACGGCAGGCCAAGGTGTATTTCGCCTGCTTGCAACCGGTCTCTACCGCGCGCAACAACCAATAGTCGGCAGCACTCGCGTCCAGGTACTGCGCGGGGGTGTTGGGCAGCGCGCCTCGGTACAGGTCATGAAGGCTAAGGGCAGCCTCTGGCAGGCTCAGCTCGGCACAGCGTTCATAAAGGTAGAACGCTGCCTCGTGCTGGTTGGCAGCCCAGAGCAGGCGTGGCACTTCAAGCACGTCCAAACCCGGCCCTTGGCGGCCACATTGGCGCTTTACCGCAGCCAGTGACCACACACGTGCCTGCTCGTACGAGCACTGAAAACCCCACAGCCCAAACGCATGCCCAACCGCCCGCAACGCACAGGCGGCGGGGTGCGAGCGGCTCGCGCAGAGCTGCTCGATAGTGATACGAAAGGCCTGCTGGTCATCCTTCACTGCGTGGAACAGCATGACGCAGACAAAACTACGGAAGGGCTGGCCGATGCCCGGGACGAACCCAAGGTCAGGGTAAAGATTTACACTGGCGGCAAAATCGCGCAGGGCGCCGGCGTAATCCTGCTGAGCACAACCACGCAAAGCACCACGCCAGGCCAGCAAGTTGGCGCGTTCCCTGGGCCTGAGTGCTCGCAGCGACCATGCCTTGAAGACCTGCAGCCACACAGCGATCGACTGTGACTGGCCGGCATGCGGCAGTTCGAGCTGGTCCTCGATAGCCAGCCAGCGCAGTGCATTACGCTGTTCCTCGGGCCAACGCTCACACAGCGGCCCAATGGCCAGGGCGTCGATCGCGGCGTCACTGCCTCCCCAGCAGGTCAACAGGTAGGTTGCATAAGCCTGAATCGCTTCGAAACAGCCGGGGAATGCGCCAAGTGCTTGATGCAGCCAATAGTGCTGGACGTTTTCTCGCCCCTGCTCGGCCCGCTCGCACAGGCACGCCGGTAAGGCCTGAGGTAGTTCGGCCAGAGGTAGCAGGCCGTATTTCACCAGCAGCAGCGCTGCAGCCTCTTGCACCTCCACGTCGGCCTGAGCACAGGGGCTGAAGCGCACCGGCTGGCCGTCGAACAGGCCCAGCAACCAGCCTGGCTCCGCGAAATGCGCACTGATCTTCAGCATGCCGATCGCCGCTGCCACGGGTTGGTTTGAGCGCCCCATGGCACGCAGCAGGTGCGCCGCGCCAATCTCGCAAACCTGTTCCGCCGCCAGCCGACGCTCGGCGCTGATGGGCTCGGTGTTGGCAGACTCGCGGATATGGCAGGCCCGGCTGAAACAATGAAAGCCCATCACCACCTGAGGGTGATAGGCCTTGGGGCAGGCATCGATCCAGGCCTTGAGGATCTGCGTCAGGGCCTTGTCACCCTGGCTGTCCCAATCGACCAGCATGTATCCTTCGACGGCCTCCAGGTAGGCCGGGAACTCGCCGGGCGGCGACTGCCGCCAGCGCACTTCGAGGATGTCGAAGAAGCGGTTGAGTTCAACGAATGCACTGGCCTGCACCAGTTCACGGATTGCCTGGCGAGTGCGAGTGAGCGTTTGCACGGGGCAATACCTCAAGTCCATTTGTAGGAAGTTGTGTTGCCATCCCATGGCAATCACAGTAGCCCTTCAACACTAAGCCATACCCTGGATCTGCGCAAAAATAATTGGATCCATTTGTGTCGAATTCTAAGAAAACCCAGGGGAAATACCTGACCTGAAAAACCAGGACGCACACTTATTGCGCTGATCCTGGCTGCCGCCGCTAAGCTTGCCCAAGCCTCGCCCAGCTCAGCCTGCAGCCACCGACGGACAGCTGCATCACAGCGCCCAAATCATCTAGCGTTTCGTTTATTTCGACTATTGCCTGTTTCGTTTGTTTCGAATATAAATCGGATACCTGTCGTATCAGCCGCCGGGGATTCCTATTAGCTACTGGAGAACACCGATGACCACCGCCGACTTCGCCCGAACCATCCTTCCAGATGAAAAAGCGATCGCTGCGGCCACTGAGTCAAGTCGCCAGATTGCCGCTTTCGTCTCAACGAAGCTGGATACTCAGCGCATTGAGCTCGTAGATGAAAACCAGCAGCGCCAGACCGTTGAACTGCCGACTTTCGCGCTCAGACTGCTCGGCGACATCCTCAACGAACTGGCCTCGGGCAACACCGTTAAGGTGGTGCCTATCCATGCAGAACTTACCACTCAAGAAGGCGCCGACCTGCTCAACGTCTCACGTCCTCATCTGGTCAAGCTGCTGGATGAAGGGCTAATCCCGCACACCAAAACCGGGAGCCACCGCCGCATAAAATTCACCGATCTTATGGCTTACAAAGCCGATCGTGATAAAGCGAGCCAGGCCGCCATGGAAGAACTGGCGGCACAAGCTCAAGCACTTAATATGGGGTATTGATGAGGCACTCACCCTTTACCGTCATTTATGACGCCTGCGTTCTATATCCAGCGCCCTTACGTGATCTGCTGATGCATCTGGCGCTGACGGGTGTGTTTCGCGCTCGCTGGTCCGAGCAAATTCACGATGAGTGGACGCGCAATGTGTTGAAAAACCGCCCTGACGTATCGCCGACACAACTTCATCGCACAGTCGCATTCATGAATCAGGCTATTCCTGACTCCTTGGTGAACGACTATGAGCCGTTGATACATGGGCTGGACCTTCCTGACGAAGACGATCGACACGTCTTGGCGGCAGCAATCAAATGCGGCGCCACGGTGATCGTCACGTACAACCTCAAAGATTTCCCGTCCGAAATCTTGAAACGTTTTGAGATCGAGGCATTGCATCCCGATGTGTTCCTTTCCGACATTTGGGACCTTGACCAAGCAGCCGTGCTCGAGGCCGTCCAGAAGCAGCGCGCGGCACTTAAAAACCCTGTTTACACCCCCCGCGAACTAATGGATTCGCTCCTCAAACAGCGACTCCCAGAGATCGTCAAGCTTCTCTCGAACTACGAACTGCTGATCTGACCATACTGGCCAGGTGCATCCGTCCAACCCTCGCCTGCGACCGCTTCACAATGAGCCTGAAAAACCCCGACGCACACTTATTGCGCTGATCGTGGCTGTCGCCGCTAAGCTTGCCCAAGCCGCAGGAAGCGGCCCCATTCCGCGACAATGGAGCGTCCATGTCACTTGCTCTCGTCCACAGCCGCGCCCAGGTCGGCGTGCAGGCAACGGCGGTCAGCGTCGAAACCCACCTGGCCAACGGCCTTCCCCACCTGACCCTGGTCGGCCTGCCCGAAACCACGGTCAAGGAAAGCAAAGACCGGGTCCGCAGTGCCATCGTCAATTCCAGCCTGGATTACCCAGCCAGGCGCATCACGCAAAACCTGGCGCCTGCCGACCTGCCCAAGGATGGCGGGCGTTATGACCTGGCCATTGCCTTGGGCATCCTCGCCGCGAGCGGGCAGGTGCCGGTGGCCACCCTCTGCGACATCGAATGCCTTGGCGAACTGGCGCTGTCCGGCCAGTTGCGCCCCGTGCAGGGCGTGCTACCGGCGGCGCTGGCGGCACGGGAAGCAGGCCGGGCGCTGGTAGTCCCGCGGGAGAACGCCGAGGAAGCAAGCCTGGCAGGCGGGCTGGTGGTGTATGCCGTCGGGCACCTGCTGGAGCTGGTCGCCCACCTGAACGGCCAAGTGCCCTTGCCGCCGTATGCCGCCAATGGCCTGGTCTTGAACAGCCGGCCCTACCCCGACCTCAGCGAGGTACAGGGCCAAATCGCGGCCAAGCGCGCCTTGCTGCTGGCGGCCGCCGGGGCCCATAACCTGCTGTTTACCGGCCCGCCTGGCACCGGCAAGACCTTGCTTGCCAGCCGCCTGCCAGGGCTGTTGCCGCCACTGGACGAGCGCGAAGCGCTGGAGGTGGCAGCCATTCAGTCAGTCAGCGGCCATGCGCCGTTGAACAGCTGGCCGCAACGCCCGTTCCGCCACCCACACCACTCAGCCTCGGGCCCTGCGCTGGTAGGCGGTAGCAGTCGGCCGCAACCCGGCGAGATCACCTTGGCTCACCATGGTGTGCTGTTTCTCGATGAACTGCCCGAATTTGAGCGGCGTGTGCTGGAGGTATTGCGCGAGCCGCTCGAGTCCGGCGAGATCGTGATTGCAAGGGCCCGGGACAAGGTACGTTTCCCTGCGCGGTTCCAGTTGGTGGCCGCGATGAACCCCTGCCCTTGTGGCTATCTGGGCGACCCTACCGGCCGCTGCCGCTGCAGCACCGAACAGATCCAGCGCTATCGCAACAAACTGTCGGGCCCACTGCTGGACCGCATCGACCTGCACCTGACCGTGGCGCGTGAAACCACCACCCTCAACAACCAACCCAGCGGCGAGACCAGCGCCGCTGTCGCCGAACGGGTGGCCGAAGCACGCGAGCTGCAGCAACGCCGACAAGGGTGCGCAAATGCCTTTCTCGACCTCAACGGCTTGCGCCGCCATTGCCCGCTGGAGGCGGCGGACCAAGCCTGGCTGGAGACAGCCTGCGAGCGGTTGACCCTGTCGTTGCGCGCGGCCCATCGGCTGCTGAAAGTGGCACGCACGCTGGCGGATCTGGAAGGTGTGGCGTCGATTACCAGGGCTCACCTGGCCGAGGCGCTGCAGTATCGGCCTGGGAGCTGATCTGAATCCGCGATTTTGGGGCCGCTTTGCGGCCCATCGCGACGCAAGGCCGCGCCTACACGTACAGCGCCCGCCTCCGCCCGGGGGAGGCTGTGCGGCGTTATCGGTCGACCAACGCCGCCTCCACCGCCGCCAGCAACGCCTCTTCAGAAAACGGCTTGCCCAGGCACGCCACCGCCCCATGGCGCTGCGCAGCCTTCAGCGCCATGTCGTCCCAATGCGCCGACATGCAGACGACCGGCAGCCGCCAGCCCCTGCGCGCCAGCTCACGCAGCACGTCTAGCCCGGAAAGCCCAGGCATCTTCAAGTCCAGCAACGCACACCCGGCCTCGCGCGCCAGCGTCGAGGCCAAGAACTCTTCGCCCGAACCAAACAGCAATGCGCCGAAGCCTGTCGCTCGCAGCAGGTTGGCCAGGCTTTTGCGCACAGACGCATCATCGTCGACGATGCACACCCACGCCCTGTCGCGTTCGACCTCGGGGTTCATGCGGCGCCCTGGCCCTCGGCACGGGCCTCGAGCACGTTGTGCATGGCGACCAGTTCGACCAGCGAGCGGGACTGCATCTTGTTCATGATGTTCTTTTTGTGCACCTTGGTCGTCACCTCGCTGGTGCCAATCTCTTTGGCAATCTGTTTGTGCGACAACCCGCCGACCACCAGCGCGAACACCTGCCGCTCACGTTGGGTCAGGCGCGCGTACTTTTCCCTGACTTGCCGTGTATGCCGCCATGCGCGCCCAGCCGTCAGCGCACGGGCACGCAGCGCCGTCAGCAGGGTCAGCAATTGCGCCTCATCAAAGGGCTTGGTCAGGAACTCCACAGCACCCGCACGCATCGCCTGAACGGTCATGGGAATAGTGCCGTGGCCGGTCATGAACACGATCGGCCAGGGCAGGTCGAGCCGACGCACCATCGCCTGCAGCTCCAAACCGCTGGCCTCAGGCAGGTTCATGTCCAGCAACAGGCAGGCATAAGGCGTGTCGGCATGCGCTTCAAGCAGCGCCTCAGCCGAGGCGTACAGGCGATGCACAATGTCGTGCGAGCGAAAGAGGCGCCCCAAGGCGTTGAGCACCGATGGGTCGTCATCCACCACCAGCACGGGCACCGCTGCGCAATCAGCCGCGGGCTCAGCCGTATCGAGGTCGAAGGCTAGCGAAGCGTTGCGCAAGGGTCTCGCCGGCAGGTCGAGGGCCACTTCAGATGCCAGCCGATAGCCGCGGCGTGGCACGGTCTGGATCAGGCCGCGGTCACCGAACGCCTTGCGCAACAAGGAGATCTGCACCTGCAGGTTGTTGTCTTCGACCACCGTGCCGGCCCACACCTGGCTGAACAGCTCGTCCTTGCCAACCACACGGCCTTTGGCGCGGATCAGTGTTGCCAGCACCTCGAAAGCGCGCCCGCCCAACACGATCGGCTTGCCGTCGAGAAACGCTTCTCGTCGCTCCAGCGACACCTGGGCATTGCCAAATCGGATCATGGTCTTCTCGAGTCTCACGGGTCCGGGCGGTTGCGCAGCCCCGTGCAATCTAGGCCAGCGCCCGCATTCATACAATTATCCCGAGGGATAGGTTGGCCTTGGACTATACAAGCGCCCGCCACGGCCAAGGGGACGATAACGGTCAAGATGGTTCCCGTTCCTGCCAAGCCGTCTGGCCCGCGCATGCGCGGGGGGATCGCTGCGTATACTCGCGCCCTTGGATGTGGTTAGCAGGGGGTGCTTGATGCTCGATGAACGCCTCGCTTACAGGCCCATCGATTATGACCAGTCAATCGACGAGGGCTGGTTGAATCGGTGCGACATCACTCGCCTGGGGCAGGAAGGCGAGCTGACCTACTTCCGCCTGTGTGACCCCGGCACGGGGCAGGCCTGGATCGCTGTGCGGGCCCCGATCGAATCCCCTGCTGCCTGCCAGCGCCTGGAGCGCGATTATCGCCTGCGCCTCGACCCGGAGTGGGCGGTGATGCCCTCGGCCTACGTGCGTTCGGCTGAAGGGCCGCTGCTGGTGTATCCGGGCGGCCGCTCGGTCGCCGACCTCATCGCTCAAGGCCCGGCAGCGCTCCCCGGCTTCCTCGACATCGCCGTCAAAGCCGCATCAGCATTGGCGCTGGCACACGCTGCCAACGTACTGCACGGTGCCTTGCAACCCGCGCATATCTGCGTGCAGCACGCGCAGCGGGTGAGGCTTGGCGGGTTTCGCGCGGATGCGCACTCGCTCATCAGCGAGCAAGGCGCCCCCATTGGCAACTGGTCCTACCTGGCGCCGGAACAGATCTGCCCCCTCGGCTCCAGCAGCGACCAACGCAGCGATATCTATGCGCTGGGTGCCATCCTGTACCAGCTTTTGCTGGGCGAGTTGCCGCTCGCCGGGCGCGACACACTGCACTGGCGCCAGCTGCATGCCGGCGTGCAGCCACGGGCGGCCATCGAGGTCGACAACCGCGTGCCGCAGCCGCTCAGCCGCATCCTCGCCAAGGCCCTGGCCAAAGAGCCCGATGCCCGCTACCAGACCGCCCGTGCGCTGGCGGTGGACTTTGCTCACTGCCAGCGGCAGTGGCTGGCGGCCCAGGCCATCGAAGATTTCGAGCCTGGCAGCGCTGACCCCCTTTCGCCCAACCACGAACGCCTCTATGGCCGCACAGCCGAGCAGAAGGTCATCACCCTGCTGCTCAAGGCATTGCGCCGCGACAGCGCGCCCCAGGCCCTGTTCATCAAGGGCGCTACCGGCATGGGCAAGTCCAGCCTGGTACAGGCAGCGCTCAAGGGCGGCGCCGAGGGTTATTGGGCCAGCGGCAAGTGCAACAGCCTGGAACGGGCGGTGCCCTATGGGCCCTGGATCGAGATTCTCGGTTCGCTGACCACCCAGTTGCTGGCCAAGAACCGCGATGACCTTGACGCGTTACGCCGTGAAATTCTGCGGCGCATCAAAGGCCGCGGCCGTTTGCTGGGCAAGCTGGCCCCAGACTTGAAGCTGGTGATCGGGCCCATGGCCGAGTTCCCGGAAAAGCCCACACGGCTGGCCTTGCAGAAAGAGCTGCGAGCGATCGTCGAATTCCTGCAGGTGTTCAGCCGCCCCGGGCGCCCATTGGCGCTGTTTCTCGATGACATGCAGTGGGCTGACGACGCCACGCTGCACTTGCTTGATGAGCTGCTGGAGCAAGCACCCAGCAACCTGCTGTTGATCTTCGCCCGGCGCAGCGATGCACCACCCGGCAGCAAGCCCTTGGTTACCCCGGCGTCCATCCGTAGCACCACCCTAGACCTACGCCCCCTCACCGTCGGCGCCGTGATGGAGATGATCAGCGAGCGCTACCACGCCGCGCCTGACGCTGCCTTGCAGCTCGCCGAGCTGGTGCATGCGAAGACCGCTGGCAACCCGTTCTTCATCCACCAGATCCTCGGGGCGATGGTCGAGGACCAGTTGTTCACCTTCGACACCCAGACCATGCGCTGGTCGTGGTCGCTGCCAGCAGTAGCGCAACACCGCTATGCCGACAACGTCGCCGACCTGATGGTCCATCGCCTGGCACGCCTGCCTGAAGCCCAGCGCACTGTGCTGCGCTTTGCCAGCGCCGCGGGTGGCCGATGCGACGAACGCCTGCTGCGCCGCATGCTGCCACTGCCCGCCGAGCAACTGGCCGAACAGCTCAAAGCCTTGATTGGCGCGGGCTTCCTGCTGCCGGGGCACAAGGCGCTGGTGTTCTCGCATGATCGCGTACTGGACGCCGCCTACGCGCTTACCCCGTCGCGCGAGCGGCCGGCGCTGCACGCGCATATTGCCCAAACCATGCGGGCGGCCTGGCAAACGGCTCAACACGACGCGGTGTTCGAAATCGCCAACCAGGTGCAGTTGGCCAGCCCGCATGCATTTGCTGCCAGCGACTGCGAAGGGTTTCTGGTGCTGCTGCAGGAGGCCGCGTTGCGGGCGCGCGACAATGCCGCCTATGAGCAGGCCGCCGGCTACCTGCAGGCGGCCGACGAACTGCTGCGCCTCGGCATCACGCTCGGCAGCCAGGCGAACCACGCCTTTACCATCGCCTGCCTGGCCGCAGAGTGCGACATGCAACTGTCACGCATGCCACAAGCCGAAGTTCGCATCCTCGAATGCCACCAGCGTGCGCTATCGGCGCTCGACAAGGCCCGGGTATGCAAGCTTGAAGCACGCCTGCATACCTTGCGTTCGGACTACCCAGCCGCCATCGCCTGCGCCATCGGCGGCCTTGAGCTGTTGGGCATCACGCTTGCCCAGGGCATCCACCCCGAGCAAGTCGAGGCAGCCTATGGCCGTGTCCACGCCCTGATCGAGAACAAGGGCCGTCATTGCCTGGAATCGTTGCCCAGGGCCGATTCGGAAGACGCGGCGGTGGCAATCGCGCTGCTGGCGACCCTGTCATCATCGTTCTTCGTCAAGGACGACCTCTGCTTCCTGCACCTGGCCAAGATCATGGAGCTGTCATTGCTCCACGGCGTCGCCCCCGGCAGTACTTATGGCCTGGCTTGGTTCGGCGTGATGGCGGCTGAGCGCTTTGCCGCCTACCACGACGGCCATGCTTACTGCCTGGCGGCGCTCAAGCTGATCGAGCGGCACGGTTTCGAGGCCGACTTGACCAGCGCCCTGCTCGCCCTCGACCAGGTCAGCGCCTGGACGGCGCCGATGGAGTTTGCCCGGCGCACGGCACTGGAAGCGGTCGAATCGCCGCGCCTGAGCGGCGACTTGGCGATGGCCTGCTATGCCCGCAATCACCTGGTTTCCGACTCACTGTTCATGGGCCAACCCTTGCAGGAAGTCAGCGGCGAAGTGGAGCAAGGGTTGGTCACCGTTCGCGGCTACGGCTACAGCGATGTCGAACACATCCTCTTGGCCCAGCAAGCGTTCGTCGCTGTCATGACCGGCAGCAGTGGCAGAGTCGGCCTTGCGTCGCGCTCGGGGTGCGAAGCGCCTGCCGAAGCCCGCGTGCACAGCATAAAGTCCTGCACCACGCTGTTCTTCAAGCACCTCTACGCCGGCATGTCGGCCTTTTACCTGGGCGATATCAATCAGGCCGTACACCTACTCGCCAGCGCCGGCAGCCATGCCTGGGCCGCCCCTGCACACATCAACCTGGCCGACTACCACCTGTTCCGCGGCCTGACCCTGGGCAGCCCGGAAGCCCCGGGCAGCGCGATGGGCAAATTGGCTGCGCTGCACGAATTGCGCGAGCGCTTTGCTGCGTGGGCGAGCTTCAACCCGGTCACCTTCCGCAACAAGCTTCTGCTGATCGAAGGTGTGATCGCCAAGCTCAGCGGCGATGGCCTGGCTGCCATCCGCTGCTTCGACCAGGCCCAGATCGCCGCCACGGCCGCCGGTTTCATCCATGAGCAGGCCCTGGCCCACGAGCAACTGGCTGAAGTGTGCATCCCCAGTGGCTTGATCTCTGGCGCCAACCTGCACCTGCGCATTGCCCGTGACTGCTTCCACATCTGGGGTGCCACGGGCAAGGTGCGCCAGCTCGAAACCCTGCACCCGTTCTTGCGCACCCAGCCCGTGCAGGAGACCTACCGCTCTGCCAGCCAGGCCAGGCTCGACCTGGAAGTCGGCCTGGAAGCCGCGCGCGCGCTGTCCGAAGAGGTATTGCTAGAGGGCCTGATCGAAACCTTGATGGGCCACCTGACCCAGCACTCCGGCGCCGACCACGGTGCCCTGCTGATCGTCAGCGGCGCCGAGTTCCAGATGGCCGCGCTGGCCTACATCGACGATGCCGGTCTGCACGTGCGCATGGACAATTGCCAGAAGTTCCTGACCCAGGCGCCGCTGTCGATCATCAATGCCACCCTGCGCACCAAGAAACCCATGGTGTTGAACGACGCCCTCAGCGACTGCCCAGAAGCGTTTCGCCAGGAGCTGCACGCACGCAACGCCCGCTCGGTGCTGTGCCTGCCGCTGCTGCTGCAGGGTGTGCTGATCGGCCTGGTCTACCTGGAAAACCGCCTGGTGCCGAACCTGTTCGGCAGCCAGCGCCTGGCCATGCTGGAGATTCTCGCTTCGCAGGCTGCGGTATCGCTGCAAACGGCCAAGTTCTATACGCGCCTGGCCGAGGACAACCAGAGCCGCGCGCAGATGGAGGCGGAGCTGCGCCGCTCACGTGCAGAGCTAGCCCGCAGCGCGCACCTGCAGGTGATGAACGAGTTGTCCGCCTCCATCGCCCACGAGATCAGCCAGCCCCTGCTCGGCATCGCCGCCAATGCGGCCGCCAGCCTGCGCTGGCTCAAGCGCGGCCAGCCCGACCTGGAAGAAGCCATCGCCGGCCTGGAAGATATCCGCAACGACAGTGAACGGGCAGCCAACATCGTCCGCGCACTGCGGTCGCTGGCCAAACAGTCGCCGATGCAACTCAAGCCGGTGAAGCTCGATGCGCTGATTCTGGAAGTGGTGCGCCTGACATCCTCGGATGCCTTGAAAGGCGGCGTGAAGGTGCAAACCCGGTTGCAGGCCGCAACGAGCCTCATGGCCGACCCTGTGCAGTTGCAGCAGCTGATCTACAACCTGATCACCAATGCCCTGGAAGCGCTGGCGGGGTTCCGCGACGATGGCCTGTTGCGCATCACGTCTGCCGTGGTCGAGGCGGGGGTGGAGATTTGCGTGGACGACAATGGGCCAGGGATTGCGCCAGAGGAGCTGGAGCGGGTGTTTGGTGCGTTCTACACCACCAAGAGTGGCGGGCTGGGGATGGGGCTGGCGATCTGCAGCTCGGTGATTCAGGCCCATGGTGGGCAGTTGCAGGCTCAGGTTTCGGAGCTGGGCGGGTGCCGGATCAGGTTGACGGTGCCGGTTCGGGCGGATGATTGACCTGTTTTAGCCTGCGCCGGCCTCTTCGCGGGCAAGCCCGCTCCCACAGGGCCGTGTGCTTGCCCTGCAGCCCCGATTCATGATTGAAAAACTTTGGGAAACATCCCACGTAGATAGCGGACGGTATCACCGCGCAAAATAAGATCCTTGAGAACAGACTGACTCTGGACTACCAACCGGAAGCTGAAACCCATGCCTATGTATGATCCACCCCATCCCGGTGAGTCTCTGCGCGAAGACGTTTTGCCTGCTATAGGCATGAGTGTCTCGGGGCTTGCACGCCATCTCGGCTATTCGCGGGGGCAACTGTCCACCGTACTCAATGGGCGTGCCGCCCTATCTGCGGACCTGGCTTATCGTCTTGAACTGGCGGGCCTCGGCGATGCGCGGCAGTACCTTGCCGAACAGGCGGCTTATGATCTCTGGCAAGCCGCGAACCGTGAGCACCCCCAGATTACGCGGCTGGTGTTTGCCTGAAACTCAATCCGCATCCGAATCAAACAACCGCTCCAACTCCACCCGCGCTTCCTTCGCCGTCTGCATCACCTTGGCCCGGTCATCGCGCACCTGCCCCTGCGCCTCCAGCACTTCTTCGTCATGCTGGGTGAACCGCGCAATACGGTCCGCCGCTTGTTCGTCACTCAACCCTAACCCCACCAGCGCACGGCGGGTCAGCTCCAGGCTTGAGTAGAACGTCTCGCGAATGGGCTCGGCACCCACGTCCACCAGCTTGTGCACATGCTGGCGGTTTCGTGCCCGGGCCAGCACTTTCAGGTGCGGGTACAGGCGCTTGACCCGCTCCGCCGTGCGGGTGGTGACTTCCGGGTCGTCGGTGGTGATCACGAAGTACTCCGCCTCGCCCACCTTGGCCGCATGCAGCACTTCGGGGCGCAGGGGGTCGCCGTAGAACACTGGGGCCTGCTCGAACATGCGGGTCATCTCGATGGCGTCCACCGAGGTTTCCAGGGCGATGAAGGGGATCTTCTGAGCACGGAGGATGCGCGAGACGATCTGCCCCATGCGGCCCATGCCAACGATCACCACGCGCGGTGCATCGGTCTGGATCTGCTTGTACTGTTCGGGCACTTCACGCTGCGGTTGCGGGCGCTTGAGGGCACGGGCGCAGCCGAGCATCAACAGGGGCGTGATGGCCATCGACAAGGTGATGGTCATCATCAGCAGGTCGTAGGTCTGGGTGTCGAACAAGCCTTGGTCCTTGCCCAGCTTGAACACCACGAAGGCGAACTCGCCACCCGCCGCCAGCACCATGCCCAAGCGCAGGGCGCTGGCGCTATTGAGGCCGCCGGCCAGCCGGCCGACCACTATCAGCAAAGTCAGCTTGACCGCGATCAGCAGCAGGGTCAGGCCCAGCAGCACCAGCGGCATTTCCAGCAGCAGGCTGAGGTTGGCGCCCATGCCGACACTGATGAAGAACAGCCCCAGCAGCAGCCCTTTGAACGGTTCGATCTGCGATTCCAGCTCATGCCGGTACTCCGAGTCGGCCAGCAACAGGCCGGCCAGGAATGCACCCAAGGCCATGGAGATACCGGCCTCTTCCATCAGCCAGGCGGTGCCGATCACCACCAGCAGTGCGGTGGCGGTTGAAACTTCTGGCAGGCCGGTGCGCGCGACGATGCGGAACACCGGGCGCAGTAAGTAGCGGCCGCCCACGATGACCACGGCGATGCTGGCGAACACCTTCAGTGCATGTTCAAGGCTGTCACCGTGGCCGGTATCCGGGCCGCTGGCGGCCAGCAGCGGGACCAGGGCAATCAGCGGAATGGCAGCGATGTCCTGGAACAGCAGGATGGCAAACGCCAAGCGACCGTGCGGCGCGTTGAGCTGCTTGCTTTCGGCCAGGCTCTGCAGGCCCAGGGCGGTGGATGACAGCGCCAGGCCCAGGCCCAGCACCAAGGCGGCGGCCAGTGACTGGGCGAAGCCGAACAGGGCGATGGCGCCAATCACCGCGCCGGTCAGCAGTACCTGCGCAGCGCCCACGCCGAACACCGACTTGCGCATCAGCCACAAACGCTTGGGCGACAGTTCCAGGCCGATGATGAACAACAGCAGCACCACGCCGAGTTCAGAGATGTGCGCGACGCTTTCGGTATCGCGGATCAGCCCCAGTGCCTGCGGGCCGATGGCCACGCCGGCCAGCAGGTAGCCGATCACGGCGCCCAGTTGCAGGCGCTTGGCCAGGGGAACAGCAAGGACCGCAGCGAGCAGGAAGATCACTGCGGTTTGCAGAAGGCTGCCTTCGTGTGGCATTGGCTCGTACTCCATGAGCTGCCGGGGCAGCGTTGAACAATGTGGCCGGCAATTCTGGGCATTGTGCGGGCGTCAGACAATCCGGCTTGCAGGAGAAACATTGTCCCGCTTAACAAGACAATCAGCTGATCGCACGCGCATCGGCTCAGCTCTCGCCAAACTGCGCCCGGTACTGTGCCGGCGTCATGCCGATGCGCTCGCAAAACACCTTGCGCATATGCCGATCACTGCCAAACCCACAGCGTGCCGCCACCACCTTCAACGGCAGGTCGCTGCCTTCGAGCAGTTTGCGCGCCTGGTCAATGCGCGCATTTTGCAGGTACTGCAACGGCGTGATGCCGACCTCGCGCTGGAATGTACGGGCAAAGTTGCGGCTGCTCATGGCCACCAGGTCGGCCATTTTCTGCACGGTAAAGGCCTGGTCTATATGGTCGACGATATAGGCCTGCACCCGCGCGGTTGGCGAATCATCACGCGGCACGGCCGCCAGCAACGGCCCATACGGGGTTTGCCCGCCCTGACGATGGCGAGCGACCAGCAGCACCTTGGCCACTTCCAGGGCCAGGGCCTTGCCGTGGTCTTCAGCGACCACGGCCAGCGCCAGGTCGATACCGGCGGTGATGCCGCCCGAGGTGATCAGGCAGCGGTCGATCACGTAGATCTGTTCGGTCTCGACGTTCGCCTCAGGGAAGGCCCGCGCCAGCCGTTCGACATAGTTCCAGTGGGTGGTGCAGCGATAGCCGCCGAGCAGGCCGGCCCGGCCCAGCAAGAACACGCCGGTGCAGATGGCGCCAAATCGCTTGGCCCCGCGCACGGCCTGTGGCAGCCAGTGCTCAAGGCCCGGCAGCGCGACGTCATAGGCCCCTGGGCCGCCGGGTACCAGCAACAGGTCGACGGCTTCGGGCAGCTCTTCCAGGCGCAGGTCGGCCATCACCCTCAGCCCGCATGAACCGCGCACCGTACCCTGGCCTTCGGCCAAGGTGATCAGCCGGTACTGCCGCTCAGCGGGCAAAAACCGGTTGGCGATGGCAAAGGCGTCCATGGGGCCGGTGACATCCAGCAACAGCACATCATTGAACAGCACCATCGCCACGGTGCGGTGGGCGGAATTTTCCTGCATGCCTCTTTCGCCTTGAATGCGGGCCGCCGGTAGCGGCCTGAAACTGAATACGCGCGCATCTTAAGGTATTGGTATAGCGGTCAGGGCCAGCACTGCACAATTAAGAACTCTTCAGGTTTGGCTCAGGACTTTGTCATGTCGCGGGGGCGAGACTTTCCTCATTGAACAGGAGAGTCGCCATGAGCCCTCTGACGATCCACAGCACCTCACCGGCCCCAGGCGCGCTGACCACTGCGCGGCTGCGCCAGGCCAAGGAACTGATGCTGCACAGCCCTTTGTCGATCATCGAGATCGCTGGTGTGTGCAACCTGACCCGCAGCCATTTCTCGCGCGCGTTCAAGGTCAACACCGGTTTGTCGCCCCAGGCCTGGCGCCTGCTGGCGCGCATGGAGAAGGCCAAGCGCCTGCTGGCCACCGAGGTGCCGATCACCCATGTCAGCCTCGAATGTGGTTTCTGCGACCAGTCCCATTTCACCCGGGCATTCAGCCGCCTGGTCGGCCAGCCGCCCAAAGCGTGGCGGTTGACCACGCAAGGTGCCGCATCCGGCCCGCATTCTTAAGCGCCTTTTATCCATTGGTATACCACCTTCGGGTAGTACGCCTGAGTTTCACACCCTAAGCCCAATGCAAGGAGTTACCCTCATGAGCCAACCGGATTACAAGCGCCTGAACAAAGACGACGCCGTGGTGCTGCTGGTCGACCACCAGACCGGCCTGATCTCCCTGGTGCAGGACTTCTCGCCCAACGAGTTCAAGAACAACGTACTGGCCCTGGGCGACCTGGCCAAGTTCTTCGGCCTGCCGACCATCCTCACCACCAGCTTCGAACAAGGCCCCAACGGCCCGCTGGTGCCCGAGCTGAAAGAGATGTTCCCAGACGCGCCGTACATTGCCCGCCCTGGCCAGATCAACGCCTGGGACAACGAAGACTTCGTCAAGGCGATCAAGGCGACAGGCCGCAAGCAGCTGATCATCGCCGGCGTGGTCACTGACGTGTGCGTGGCCTTCCCGACCTTGTCGGCGCTGGCTGAAGGCTTCGAGGTGTTCGTGGTGACCGACGCTTCCGGTACCTTCAACGAAACCGTGCAGCAGGCCGCGTGGGTACGCATGACCCAAGCGGGCGCACACATGATGAACTGGTTCTCGGTGGCCTGTGAGCTGCACCGCGACTGGCGCAACGACATCGAAGGGCTGGGCAATCTGCTGTCGCAGCGGATTCCCAACTACCGCAACCTGATGAACAGCTATGCGGCGTTGAGCGCTCGCTGATCCACGCCTGCACAGCGACAAAAAAGCCGGCGCCCTCACAGGGCGCCGGCCTTTTCGTTTGCCACTAGCGGGTGATTACTTACCCGCCGTCAGCGCGTTGTAGCTGGTCATCAAATTCCGATAATCCGGAATGTGGTTGGAGCACAGTGCTGCCAACCCTTCGACGTCATTGCGCCAGTCGCGGTGCAGCTCACAGGCCACGCCGAACCAGGTCATCAGCTGCGCACCGGCACGGCTCATGCGGTCATGGGCGGCATCGCGGGTCATTGCATTGAAGGTGCCGGAAGCGTCGGTCACCACGAACACCTCGAACTCTTCTTCCAAGGCTGCCAGCGCCGGGAATGCCACACAGACCTCGGTCACTACACCGGCGATGATCAGCTGCTTCTTGCCAGTGGCCTTCACTGCCTTGACGAAATCTTCGTTGTCCCAGGCGTTGATCTGGCCTGGGCGGGCAATGTACGGGGCCTCTGGGAACAGCGCTTTCAGCTCGGGGACCAGCGGGCCGTTGGGGCCTTGCTCGAAGCTGGTGGTGAGGATGGTTGGCAGATTGAAGAACTTGGCCAGGTCCGCAAGGGCCAGTACGTTGTTCTTGAATTTGTCCGGTTCGATGTCACGGACCAGGGACAACAGGCCAGCCTGGTGGTCGACCAGCAGCACAGCGGCGTCATCTTTGTTCAGGCGGTTGTAGGTGAATTTGCTCATGGTCCGTGCTCCTAAAAGGCTTCGATGTTTTCAGTAAGTGGGGTGTTTCGCGTTGATGGGCACAGATTAAATTCATCACCTTTGCTGCGGTAGACTGCGAAAATTGCCCTTAGCGTTCCATTTGGAGAACGATCATTGGAAGACCTCAACTCCCTCTACTACTTCACCCAAGTCGTCGAGCACGGCGGCTTCGCCCCGGCCGGGCGGGCGCTGGACATGCCCAAGTCAAAACTCAGCCGGCGCATTGCCGACCTTGAGGACCGCCTGGGCGTGCGCCTGCTGCACCGCACCAGCCGGCACTGCTCGTTGACCGAAATTGGCCAGGCCTACTACAACCGCTGCCTGGCCATGCGCGTGGAAGCCGAGGGCGCGGCGGAGATCATCGAGCGCAACCGCAGCGAGCCTCGCGGCCTGGTGCGCATCAGCTGCCCGACCACCCTGCTCAACTCCTGGGTCGGGCCAATGCTGACCCGTTACATGCTCAAGTACCCGCAGGTGGAGCTGTTCATCGAAAGCACCAACCGCCGCGTCGACCTGCTGCACGAAGGCTTCGACGTCGCGCTGCGCGTGCGCTTTCCGCCACTGGAAAACACCGACATGGTGATGAAGGTGCTGAGCAACAGCACCCAGTGCCTGGTGGGGCATCCGCAGTACCTGGCGCAACTGCCCGAAGGCTTCGACCCGCAGCTGCTTGGCACGCTGCCCAGCGTGCATTGGGGCAGCGCCCAGCGTGAGTACCAATGGGAGCTGTTCCAGGGCGAGGACATGAGCCGCAGCATCGTGATCCCGCACACGCCGCGCATGGTCACCGACGACCTGTTCGCGCTGCGGCATTTTGTAGTGGCCGGGGTTGGCATCGCGCACTTGCCACGGGTGGCCGTGCGCGAAGACTTGGCCGAGGGCCGGCTGGTGGAGTTGCTGCCGGAGTGGCACCCGCGGTGCGGCATCGTGCATGCGATCTTCCCGTCACGGCGCGGGTTGTTGCCGTCGGTGCGGTCGCTGATCGATCACCTGGCCGAGGAGTTCGCGATCAGCGACATGGCCTGAGTCAGTTGCTGTCCGTACCGGCCTCTTCGCGGGGCACCAGCGCCCTGGAGACCACGCGATTCCTGTGGGAGCGGGCTTGCCCCGCGAAGAGGCCAGCACACCCTTACAAGACCTTGGCCTACGCTTGCCTCACAGTCTCGGATCATCCACCCCGGAGCCCTCATGATCCGCGCCAATCACGGACCAGGCCGCGCCCTGCTCGCCTCCCTCGCCCTCTACCCCGCACTTAGCCAGGCAGATGAACCCGGCTGGTCGCTGCTCAGCCGCAACTACTTCCTGCACAGCGACTTCCGCTCGCCTTCCGGCAGCGGCCAAAACTACCGCCAGGAATGGGCCCAAGGCTTCATCGGTGAAATCCGTTCGGGGTTCACCGAAGGCACGGTGGGTGTTGGCATCGACGCGCATGGTTTTCTCGGCCTCAAGCTCGACGGTGGCCGCGGCCATGCCGGTACCGGCTTGCTGCCGCGTGACAGCGATGGCCGTGCCGAGTCCGACTATTCCAGCGCCGGTGCAGCCCTCAAGCTACGCCTGGGCAATAACCTGCTGCGCTACGGCGAGATGACTGTCGAGACACCGGTGTTCGACACCGGCGACAAACGCCTGCACCCCGAATACGCCACGGGTTGGTTGCTGGAGAACACCGACCTGCCCGACTGGCGCCTGCAGGCGGGCCGCTTCACTGCGTTCAACAACCAGGACAACAGTTCGACCCACGACGATTTCGCCGGCTACGGCGCCACCACCCATGGCCGCGCTATCAGCCTGGCCGGCGCCACGTTCGCCCCCGATGGCCCGTTCGGCGGTGCGCTGTACACCAGCCAGCTGCAAGACACCTGGCGCCAGGCCTACCTCAATCTCAACCTGGCCGAGGGCAATTGGCGCCTGGACGGCAACCTCTACAAAACCCGCGATACCGGCAACGCCAGCGCTGGCGCCATCGACACCACCGCCTACAGCCTGGCGGGCAAGTACCGCTTCGGTGCCCAGGCGCTGACCCTGGCCTACCAGAAGGTCGAGGGCGACACCCCCTTCGACTTCGTCGGCGGCGACTCCATCTACCTGGCCAACTCGATCAAGTACGCCGACTTCAACGGCCCCGGCGAGCGTTCGTGGCAACTGCGTTACGACCTCGACTTCGTCACCCTCGGCATGCCCGGCCTGAGCCTGATGGGCCGCTATGTCAGCGGCCGCGGTGTCGATGGCACGCATGCCCCGGCAGGTGGCGCCTACACCGCGCAACAGGGCCAGGGCGGGCGCCACTGGGAGCGCGATGTCGACCTCAAGTACGTGGTGCAGTCCGGCGCCGCCAAAGACCTCAGCCTGGCGCTGTCCCACGTCAGCCACCGCGCCAACCAAGCCCAGGCGGGCGATGATATCGACCGCTTCTACGTGATCATCGAATACCCACTCAAAGGCGGCTTCTGAAAAAAAGGGGGCCGCTGCGCGGCCCATCGCAGGCAAGCCAGCTCCTACAGGTGAGCGAAATGCACAAGAAATACGCTCTCCCTGTAGGAGCTGGCTTGCCTGCGATGGGCTGCACAGCAGCCCCAATTAAGGCCAATGAGCGCGCCCTTTTCCTCACCTCAACTTAGAACGCAAAACACGAACACCCCAACGCCCCCCAGAACCCTTGGAAGTCGTTCACCGGCACGCTGGAATGCCGCGCCTTTTCGTGGCTGTGTGCATGCACCCCACACGGCCCGCTGCACTGGTGCACCGCCGCGGCCAGCGATGGCGTACCCACACGCCAGTGCCCCGGCACCTTGGCCACCGGCGACCATTCCGGCAGTACCGGTACCTGCGGTGGGCCGAGCCTGTCGAACTCGCCAGCAGCGTACACGACCTTGCCGTCAACGATGGTCAGCACCGACTCGATGCCCTTGATCGCTTCTTCCTCGACACTGAAGAAGTCCAGCGACAACGCCGCCAAGTCCGCCAACTGGCCAACCTTGATCTGGCCCTTCTTGCCCTGCTCGCTGGAGAACCAGGCGCTGCCCTGCGTGAACAATTGAAGCGCGGTGTCGCGGCTCAGGCCCTCGGGGTACAGCTCCATGCCGCCGACGGTTTTGCCGCTGACCAGCCAGTACAGCGAAGTCCACGGGTTGTAGCTGGAGACGCGGGTTGCGTCGGTACCGGCCCCAACCGGCACGCCCATGTCGAGCATGCGCTGGATCGGCGGGGTCTGCTCGGCAGCCTTGGCGCCGTAGCGGTCGACGAAGTACTCACCCTGGAAGGCCATGCGGTCCTGGATGGCGATACCGCCGCCCAAGGCGCGCACGCGCTCGATGTTCTGTGGGGTGATGGTCTCGGCGTGGTCGAAGAACCACGGCAGGCCATTGAACGGAATGTCGCGGTTGACCTTCTCGAACACATCCAGCATGCGCGTGATGGATTCGTTGTAGGTGGCGTGCAGGCGGAACGGCCAGCGCTGCTCGACCAGGTGGCGTACCACCGGTTCCAGCTCTTCTTCCATGGTTTGCGGCAGGTCCGGGCGCGGCTCGAGGAAGTCCTCGAAGTCGGCCGCGGAGAACACCAGCATCTCACCCGCGCCGTTATGGCGCAGGAAGTCGGTGCCGCTGTGCAGCTTGACGCTGGAGGTCCACTTCTTGAAGTCGTCGAGTTCTTCCTTGGGCTTCTGGGTGAACAGGTTGTAAGCGATACGCACGGTCAGCTGGTTGTTGTCTGCCAGCTCCTGGATCACCGAGTAATCGTCGGGGAAGTTCTGGTAGCCGCCCCCCGCATCGATGGCGCTGGTCAGGCCCAGGCGGTTGAGCTCACGCATGAACTGGCGGGTCGAGTTGACCTGGTACTCCAGCGGCAGCTTCGGCCCTTTGGCCAGGGTGGCGTAGAGGATCATCGCGTTAGGGCGGGCGATGAGCATGCCGGTCGGCTCGCCGAACTTGTTGCGCTGGATCTCGCCACCCGGCGGGTTCGGCGTGTCCTTGGTGTAACCCACGGCTTTGAGCGCGGCGCGGTTGAGCAGCGCGCGGTCGTACAGGTGCAGCAGGAACACTGGGGTATCGGGCGCGGCCTGGTTGATTTCTTCCAGGGTCGGCATGCGCTTTTCAGCGAACTGGAACTCGTTCCAGCCACCGACCACACGCACCCACTGCGGGGTCGGGGTACGGGCGGCTTGGTCCTTGAGCATGCGCAGGGCATCGGCTACCGAAGGCACGCCTTCCCAGCGCAGCTCCAGGTTGTAGTTCAGGCCACCGCGGATCAGGTGCAAGTGGGAGTCGTTCAGGCCCGGGATGACCGTGCGCTGCTTGAGGTCGATGATCTGCGTGGTGGCGCTTTTGTGGGCCATGGCTTCGGCGTCGCTGCCGACGGCGATGAAGCGGCCGTCCTTGATGGCGACGGCGGTGGCGGTGGGCTTCTCACGGTCGACAGTGTGCAGTTTGCCATTGAACAGAATGAGGTCGGCGGTCATGGAGCCTCCTTGAGTGGATGCATGGGCGGAACCGGCGGAGCCGGCGAAGGGCAATGCGGACCAGAGCGCGCCGGCGGCACCGAGCACGGTGCTGGTGGCGAGGAACTGGCGACGGCTCTTGTCGTTAGGGTCCTGGGACATGGTCTTCTCCGTCTGGGTGCGGCAGCGGCAAGCGCAACTGCGGAGCATGCCGGCTCAAGCCTGGTCAGGGATTGCATGGATGTGCGGTGGGTTGAAGAAGGTTAGCCCTGTTCACGTTTTGTGCTGCCAGGGCCGGCCTCTTCGCGGGCAAGCCCGCTCCCACTGGGGCATCACATGCCCCAAAAGCTGTGTTGATCCTGTGGGAGCGGGTTTACCGGGGCGCCGGACCGCCGCGAATGCCTCACACCGTCATCGCTGGAGGAACGCCAACAAGTCTTCATTCAGCTGCTGCGCATGCGTCACGGCAAACCCATGCGGCGCACCTTCATACACCTTCAGCTCGGCCCCACGAATCAACTCGGCGGCTTTCTTGCCCGTGGTCTCGAACGGCACGATCTGGTCCGCGTCACCGTGAATCACCAAGGTCGGCACCTCGATCTTGGCCATGTCCGGGCGGAAGTCGGTCTTGGAGAACGCGGTGACGCAATCCAGCGTGCCCTTGATCGAGGCCAGCAGCGCGATGTTCAGGGTCTGCGTCAGCACCCCCTGGGACACCTGCTGCCCTTGGTTCAAGCCATAAAACGGCGTGGCAAAATCGGCGATGAACTGCGCCCGGTCGGCACGCAAGCCCGCCTGAATACCCTCGAACACCGCAGCCTCGACCCCCTCAGGGTTGTCATCCCGCTGGCCAAACACCGGCGTCACCGCCCCCAGCAGCACAAGCCCGGCCACCCGCTCGTTACCATGGCGCGCGATGTAGCGGCTGACATCGCCACCGCCCATGGAGAAGCCCACCAAGGTCACTTCACGCAGGTCGAGGTGTTCGATCAGTTGGGCGATGTCATCGGCAAACGTGTCGTAGTCATAGCCATTCCACGGCTGGCTCGACCGGCCGAAACCACGGCGGTCGAAGGCGATGGCGCGGTAGCCACGGCTGGCCAGGAATTCCATCTGCGAATCCCACATGTCGGCGTCCAACGGCCAACCATGGCTGAACAGCACGGGCTTGCCGCTGCCCCAGTCCTTGAAATAGAGCGAAGTGCCATCGCGGGTTACGAGTGTGCTCATATCGGTATCTCCTTGAAAGTCTATGGGGAAGGGGCTGAATCAGCCACGCAGCCAGTTGGCGCAGCGGCGGGTTACCCACGGCATGATGTAGAACACCACGGGCAGGATGACAAACAGGTTGACGATCAGGTTGCCGGTGATCGCGCCGCCCAAGTGCGGAAAGCGCGCGAACAACGGCGCCAGCAGTTGCGGAATGACCATGGTCATCGGGCAGATCACCAGGTAGGTCAGCAACGCTTGCTTCCAGCGCGGCGGTTGTGCCGCCGTGGTGCTCGGTGGGGTGAACCAGAACTCTGGGTCTTCGTGAACCTGGGTGTTGTCGCCCTCCTCCAGCAGCGGCAGCACCTGGCTGACCAGCGTCTGGCGCTCGGTGGAGTTGACCCAGGCCTGCAGCAGGCTGGCATCGCTGAAGCGCACCACGGTGGTGAAGTGGCGGCCGCCGTCTTCGGGGCGGATCACGTTGACGTCGAGGTGGCCGGGTTGGCGGCGCGCGGCACTGACCGTGTGCTTGAGCCAGTCCTCGTAGCCGGCCAGCGCCTCGGCGCGAACCTTGTGCTGGATGACCAGGGTGACCACGTTGCGGTTGTCTTGGAGTGCGGTGTTCATCGACATTCCTTGGGATGAGCTGGCCCGCACTCACTGTGCAACAGCGAACGGGCGGAGGATTGAATGGGTGTGCTGCCCTTGCCGGGCACCGACGGTCGGTGCCCGGTGCGCGGCGGGTTACTTGCCGGCGTTGAAGGCGTTGTAGCTGGTCATCAGGTTGCGGTAGTCCGGGATGTGGTTGGAGCACAGCGCCGCCAGGCCTTCGACGTCATTGCGCCAGTCGCGGTGCAGCTCACAGGCCACGCCGAACCAGGTCATCAGCTGCGCACCGGCCTGGCTCATGCGGTCATGGGCGGCATCGCGGGTCATCGCGTTGAAGGTGCCGGACGCATCGGTTACCACGAACACCTCGAACTCTTCTTCCAAGGCTGCCAGGGCCGGGAAGGCGACGCAGACCTCAGTCACTACACCAGCGATGATCAGCTGCTTCTTGCCGGTCGCTTTTACCGCTTTGACGAAGTCTTCGTTGTCCCAGGCGTTGATCTGGCCTGGGCGGGCGATGTAAGGGGCGTCTGGGAACAGCGCTTTCAATTCAGGCACCAGCGGGCCGTTGGGGCCTTGCTCGAAGCTGGTGGTGAGGATGGTGGGCAGGTTGAAGAACTTGGCCAGGTCGGCCAGGGCCAGCACGTTGTTCTTGAACGCGTCTGGCTCGATGTCGCGGACCAGGGACAGCAGGCCAGCCTGGTGGTCGACCAGCAGCACAGCGGCGTCGTCTTTGTTCAGGCGGTTGTATTTGAATGGGGCCATGGTCGTTGCTCCTAAGGGTTTTGATGTTCAGTAAGTGGGGTGTTTCGCGTTGATGGGAGAAGATTAAAACCATCACCTTTGGAGCGGTAGATAGCGGTTTTTGGCTTTAGCGTTCTGTTTTGTGAACGATTGATTGGCAGGCCTGTAAACCGGCAAGCCGGCTTCATGGACGCTGGGCTTGTTGAAGACCACAAGCCAATTCCTACGCCATTGCTTCGTCTGAAGAAAATCCAGGGGGATATGAAGCCAAGCGGCAGATGCTGGCGATCGTTACGCTCGAGAGCGGAAAAATACTGTGGAATTTCATGCAGTGCGACGCGAAAGCACTCAACAAGCACCGCCATGGCGAACTGCTGTACAAGCGCTATGAGTTTCTGCCGGGCAAAGAAAAGGGCCACTGTCACCAGTAGCCCTGAATAGACGCTTGATATTCATATACACACCCTCAAGCCGGGGTGTGGAGGTCTCACCCTGCGCTGATGATTCAGCCATCGACGGGGTTCCTACGCCAGTTACTGCCGCTGAATGGCAACTGGTTTCGCGCTCGGGTAAAACGCTATCACAGTCTTTGAGCAAGTCAACAGCTTTGCGGCAATGCGGGATGTAGTTGGAGCACAGCCCGCGACCCCTTCGACCACAGGGCAACGGCCTTGACCGTCAGATACAACTTACCCGTCCCCCATTGCCTGCCTGCCCAACCTGCTCTATTACTACGCACAGCCCTCCCCTCACCCCCGAGACCACCATGCTGGCTTTCATCCAGTCGTCCCCGTTGTTGCTCGGCACTTCACTGATCCTGCTCGACCTGATTCTCTGGCAACTGATCCCCCTCCAACGCCGGGCCTGGCGTATCGGCTCGCGGCTGGTGATTTTCCTGCTGTTCAGCTGGGTGCTGCTGGCCGCGGGCATGAGTCCTTTGCAGCCGCCGCCATGGCCTGACGATGTGTCGCGCAACCTGATGGCGACAGTGCTGACGATCGGCTGGTGGCTGTTCGGTGCGCGCACGGTGACTGTGGTGTTCGGGCTGTTGCTGGTGGCGCGTGGTAGCCATGGCGGGCGGTTGCTGCAGGATGTGCTGGGGGCGCTGATCTTTTTGGCGGCGGTGGTGGCGGCGGCGGGCTATGTGATGCAACTGCCGGTGAAGGGGCTGCTGGCCACCTCCGGGGTGATGGCCATCGTCATCGGCCTGGCGCTGCAAAGCACCTTGGCCGACGTGTTCAGCGGCATCGTGCTGAACACGACGCGGCCGTATCAGATCGGCGATGCCATCTCCATCGACGGCACCGAAGGCAAGGTGCTGGACATCGACTGGCGTGCCACGCGGCTGCTGACCAGTGCCGGCAGCCTGGCGGTGATCCCCAATTCGGTGGCGGCCAAAGCCAAACTGCTCAACCACAGCCGCCCGCCTGACGTGCATGGGGTGTCGATCAGTGTGGTGGTGCCGGCCAAGGTGCGCCCCAAGCGGGTGTTCGATGCGCTGGAAAAGGCCCTGCAGGGCACGCGCGCGATACTCGCCACGCCCAAGCCCAAGGTCACGGTGAAGGCTTCGACCCTGGAGTCGGTGGAGTACGAAGCCAGTGGCTTCATTGCCGACATGGGCGGCAAGACCGACGCGCGCAATCAGCTGTTCGACCTGGCCCATCGGCACCTGGAGGCCAGTGGCGTGATGTGGAACGTCGACCTGGCCCTGCCGCCGCGCAGCCGCCAACGCGAGGTGCTGGATGAAGTGCGGGTGTTCCGCTCGCTGAGCGATGAAGAGCGCGATGCGCTGAGCCAGCGCATGACGGCCGTGGAATACCTGGCGGACCAAGTGATCCTGGGTGTGGGCGAGCGCTCGGACCACCTGCTGGTGATTGGCAGCGGCGTGGTTTCAGCGTCG
Organism: Pseudomonas sp. NGC7; assembly: GCF_047159675.1. Classification (NCBI taxonomy): domain Bacteria; kingdom Pseudomonadati; phylum Pseudomonadota; class Gammaproteobacteria; order Pseudomonadales; family Pseudomonadaceae; genus Pseudomonas; species Pseudomonas sp. NGC7. Next base: position 6,079,942 of record NZ_BAAFZY010000001.1, read on the forward strand.
ATTCGCGATGGTGACAAGCTGCTGGAGGCCGGGCGCATGGGGCCGGGGGAAGTGCTGGGGATCGAGGGCATCATCGACGAAGACGACGGCTTTGCCGAGTTCCGCACGCTGACCAGTTGCGTGCTTTACCGCATCGACAAGGAACAGGTGAAGAGCTGCCTGGTGCAGCGGGGCGAGGTGCAGACGGCGTTGAGCAAGTTGCAGCGGTTCAGGCGGCAGAGCCGGGAGTCGTTGTTGCTGCAGAAGCCGACCCTGATCAAGAAAGGTGGCTTTCTCAGTTGGTTGCACAAGTAAATATGCACCGGCCTCTTCGCGGGCAAGCCCGCTCCCACAGGTAATCCACAGTTGCTGAAGGCTGTGAAAACCTGTGGGAGCGGGCTTGCCCGCGAAGAGGCCAGTAATTACAACACCACCCTCAAGCACTGCCCCGCGTGGTACAGCGAGAACCCGGACTCGTAGAACGCCGTGCGCAGCGACGGGGCGCTCACCCCGGTCATCGGCGAGAACGGAATCGGCAGGCTGTCCGCTTCGCCCTTGAGCAAGAACTCGGCAAACGCTCGCCCGATCACGGTCCCGGTGGTGTTGCCGCGACCGTTGTAACCGGTCACCGCCACCAGCCCCGGCGCCGGCTCGAACAGGCGCATCAGGTGGTCGGGGGTAAAGTCGATGCAGCCGGTCCAGTGCATCTCCCACTCGACCTTGCCCAGCTCAGGGTAGTAATGGCTCTGAATACGGTCAGCCCAGCTGCGCACGAACCAGGCCGGCTTGTTGTCGACCCGGCCCAGGCTGCCGAGCAGCAGGCGGCCCTGGTCGTCGCGGCGGATGCTGCTGAGCACAGTGCGGGTGTCCCAGGAGCCCTGGCCATGCGGCAGCACCTTGTCAGCGGCAGCGCCGTGCAGCGGCTTGGACGCGACCTGGTAGTAGTAACCGCGGAAGAACTGCTTCTGCAGGTTGCTCCAGTCGCCTTCGGTGTAGGCACCGGTGGAAATCACCACCTTGTCGGCGCGCACCGAGCCACGTGCCGTTTTCACGCGCCAGCCATCGCCTTCGCGCTCCAGGCCCTCGACCGAGGACTGCTGGAACACCTTGCCACCCAGGCGCGAAACCGCAGCGGCCAGGCCTTGGGTGTAACCCATGGGGTTGATGGTGCCGGCGCGGCGGTCGAGCAGCGCGGCGGAAATCTTGTCGGTACCGCAGTATTCCTGGCACTGAGCGCCGGTCAGCAGCTCGACGTCAGCACCGCGGCGGCTCCATTGTTCATGGCGGGCTTCGAGGTCGGCAATGCCGGTGGCGTTGTGCGCCATGTGCAGCGTGCCTTTGTGCTGGGCTTGGCAGTCGATGCCCAGGCGCTCGATCATGGCGAATACCTCGCCCGGTGCTTCGCCAAGCACTTTGTTCAAGCGGCTGCCCTGCTTCTGGCCGAGGGTCGCCTCGACGTCGTCGGGGCGGATCCAGGTGCCGGCATTGACCAGGCCGACGTTACGTCCGGAGCCACCGTGGCCGATCTTCCAGGCTTCCAGCAAGATCACCGACTTGCCCTGTTCGAGCAGGTGGATCGCTGCGGACAGGCCGGTGATGCCGCCACCGATGACACAGACATCGGCCTTGTGCTCACCGGCCAGAGCCTGGGCGGCGACGGTCGGTTTGCTGACGAATTCCCACAAGCATTGTTGACGCAGTTCGGACATGGCCGGCTCCAGCAGTGTTGTTCTTATTGCGGGTGCATCTGGTTTTGTTGGGGCCGCTTTGCGGCCCATTCGCGGGACAAGCCCGCTCCCACAGGGACCACACAGGCCTGAAAGGCAGCGGGGATCCTGTGGGAGCGGGCTTGCCCCGCGAACCGGGGGCAAAGCCCCCGGCCATGCAGCATCAGTCGAACACGATACCCTGCGCCAGCGGCAGCTCGCGCGAGTAGTTGACGGTGTTGGTCTGACGACGCATGTAGCCTTTCCAGGCATCCGAACCGGATTCACGACCACCGCCGGTTTCTTTTTCGCCACCAAACGCACCGCCGATCTCGGCGCCGCTGGTGCCGATGTTGACGTTGGCGATGCCGCAGTCGCTGCCCGAGGCACTCTGGAAGCGCTCGGCTTCACGGATGTCGGTGGTGAAGATGCACGAGGACAGGCCTTGTGGCACTTCGTTGTTCAGGCGCAGGGCCTCTTCGAAATCATCGTAGGCCAGCACGTAGAGGATCGGCGCGAAAGTCTCGTGGCGAACCACGTCGCTCTGGGCCGGCATCTCGGCGATGGCTGGGGACACGTAGTAGGCGTTCGGGTACTGGTCAGCCAGCTGACGCTCGCCGCCAAACACCTGGCCACCTTCGTCGCGGGCCTTGGCCAGCGCGCCCTGCATGGCGTCGAACGACAGTTTGTCGATCAGCGGGCCCACCAGGTTGTCTTTGCGTGGGTCACCGATACGTACTTTGCCGTAGGCGGCTTTGACGCGGGCAACCACTTCGTCCTTGATCGAGCGGTGCACGATCAGGCGGCGCAGGGTGGTGCAGCGCTGGCCCGCAGTACCCACGGCGGAGAACAGGATGCCGCGCACAGCCAGGTCCAGGTCCGCGCTCGGGGCCAGGATCATGGCGTTGTTGCCGCCCAGTTCTAGAATGCTGCGGCCGAAGCGTGCGGCAACACGTGGGCCGACTTCACGGCCCATGCGGGTGCTGCCCGTGGCGCTGACCAGCGGCACACGTGGGTCATCGACCATCGCTTCGCCCGCTTCACGGCCACCGATGACCAGTTGCGCCAGGCCAGCCGGTGCATCGCCAAAGGCTTTCAGGGCTTTTTCGAACAGCGCCTGGCAGGCCAGGGCGGTCAGTGGGGTCTTTTCCGACGGCTTCCACACCACCGAGTTACCGGCCACCAGGGCCAGCGCGGTGTTCCAGGCCCAGACGGCAACCGGGAAGTTGAAGGCGCTGATCACGCCAACCACGCCCAGCGGGTGCCAGGTTTCACGCATGTGGTGGCCAGGGCGCTCGGAGGCGATGGTCAGGCCGTACAGCTGACGCGACAGGCCGACGGCGAAGTCGCAGATGTCGATCATTTCCTGGACTTCACCCAGGCCTTCCTGGGTGATCTTGCCAGCTTCGATCGAAACCAGTTCGCCGAGGTCGGCCTTGTGTTCACGCAGCACTTCACCGAACAGGCGGACCAGCTCGCCACGGCGTGGGGCCGGCACGGTGCGCCAGGCGTCGAAGGCGCTTTGCGCCTGATCGATGCGGGCGATGGTCTCGGCCTTGCCGAGCAGTTTCACCGAGGCGATCTGGCTGCCGTCGATCGGCGTGTGAACAGGGTAGTCGCCCTGGGTGTAAGCCTCGGCGGCAACGCCAAGGCGCTCGAGCAATCCAGCAACCATTTGTGCATCTCCTACATCGGTGATGGGGTGGAAAAATGATGTGGATCAGTATTAATCCGATCACACCAGTGCAACAAACGACCTTTATTCCGCATATCATTCCGTCAGGTAATGATTTGAGCCGCAGAGACCGCTATGTCCAAACGCCTGGTGCCCTCCATGACCGCCCTGCAGTGCTTTGAAGCTGCAGCCCGTCATTTAAGTTTCACCCGTGCCGCCGAAGAGCTGCACCTGACCCAGAGCGCGGTCAGCAAGCAAGTGGCGCAACTCGAAGACATGCTGCGCCACCACCTGTTCCTGCGCATTCGCCGCCGCCTGCAACTGACGCCAGCGGGCAGCCTGTACCTGGCCGAGGTCAACAAGATCCTCACCCAGGTGGACATGTCCAGCCGCTACGTACTGACCTATGGCGAGCAGACCGAGATATTGAAGGTAGCCACTCAACCGAGTTTTGGCGTGCGCTGGCTGATCCCCCACCTCAAAGGCTTTGGCAAGCGCCACACCAATATCCACCTGGACATCCGTAACGAGATGGAACCATTCGCTTTGCTGCAAGGCTCGGCGGATGTGGTGTTCTTCTATGGGCAAGGCACCTGGCCGGGGGCGACCTGCGTGGAGCTGTTCCGCGAAGAGGTGGTGCCAGTGTGCGCGCCGGAGCTGTTGGCCGGGCGGGCGCTGGCCGATGCCGGTGAGTTGGCCGAGCTGGTGCTGCTGCAAAGCACATCGCGGCCAGAGGCGTGGCATGAGTGGTTTCTGGAGCTGGGGCTGCAGAGTGTGAGCGCCTACCATGGGCCCCGGTTCGATACGTTCTATATGGCCTTGAGCGCGGCGCAGGCGGGCTGTGGGGTGGCGCTGGTGCCGCGGTACCTGGTGGCCAAGGAGCTGAATGAAGGCAGCCTGGTCATTGCCTGGAATCATGCGATGAAGAGCACCGGGGCGCATTACCTGGCGTATGCCGAGCATGCGGCGGAGGTGCCGAAGGTGCGGGCGTTGGTGGAGTGGATTCGCGAGCAGTTGTAGGTTTGAGATTGCTGGGGGCCGCTTTGCGGCCCATCGCAGGCAAGCCAGCTCCCACCCGAACTATGTAGTCTCCAAGGCTAGCGCCGTACCTGTGGGAGCTGGCTTGCCTGCGATGAGGCCGGAACAGGCACCACAAGACAGTTGCTCCCAAAGGCATTGCGCAGCACCTCGAGGTTGTCTAGTCCTGAAATAGGTTTACACCTTTTCAGGTGAGGCCGTTAGGCCTCAGAGCGCCCGATGCACCGCATCGGGCGTTTTGTTTTTCAGGGCCATATGTGGCCGCTCCGTATTGTAGATTTGCACTGCCTCGTCAACCATCTGCCTCGCTTGTTCCAGGTCTTCAGGGCTGCTCAACAGTAGCTCCATCTTAAGAATTCCGTTGATTCGCTCAGCTAGCGCGTTCTGGTAACAGTCATATCCATCAGTCATCGAGCATTGAACTCCGTACCGCTGATGAAGGGACTGGTACAGCGCTGAGCAGTATTGGGCGGATTCAATCGATCGTCGCAACACAAGATTGTTGAACAGATTTTAGATACTCATTCAGAGCTTCAGCGGGTGTTTTCCAGCCGAGGGGAGTAATCACGCTGAGTACGCTTAACACCTTGCGCCATCTGGATCTCCGGAAATTCGGGATGGGAGGTGTAAACCTTATTCAGGACGGGACAGGTCGATCAAAAAAGGAATGACACTCGCACTTTTTTTCGCTTGTGAGCCATGTGCATTCCCAGCTTTCATGTAAGCGTCCGAACCCAATCAGGAAGCTAGCGATGCCCGCCCACGATTTCGTCAGCCCAGACAGCATCCGCGCGCAGTTCTCTGCCGCCATGTCGCTCATGTACAAACAGGAAGTGCCGCTGTATGGCACGCTGCTGGAGCTGGTGAGCGAAATCAACCAGCAGGTGATGACCCAGCAACCAGAGGTGGCCGAAGCGCTGCGCTGGACCGGCGAAATCGAGCGCCTGGACCAGGAACGCCACGGCGCCATCCGCGTCGGCACCGCCGAAGAACTGGCCACCATCGCCAAACTGTTCGCGGTGATGGGCATGGAGCCCGTCGGCTACTACGACCTCAGCTCTGCAGGCGTACCCGTGCACTCCACCGCCTTCCGCGCCGTGCACGAGCAGTCCCTGCATATCAGCCCGTTCCGGGTGTTCACCTCGCTGCTGCGCCTGGAATTGATCGACAACCCGCAACTGCGCGAACTGGCACAGGGCATCCTGGCCAAACGCAAGATTTTCACCCCGCGCGTACTCGAGCTGATTGCCCAGTGCGAGCGTGACGGCGGCCTCAGCGCAGCCGACGCCGAGGCGTTCGTGCAGGAAGCGCTGCACACCTTCCGCTGGCACCATGACGCCACGGTAACCGCCGAGCAGTACCAGCAACTGCACGACCAGCACCGTCTGATTGCCGATGTGGTGGCCTTCAAGGGCCCGCACATCAACCACCTGACCCCGCGCACCCTGGACATCGACGCGATCCAGGTCGGCATGCCGGCCAAGGGCATTCCACCAAAGGCCGTGGTCGAAGGCCCGCCCACCCGCCGCCACCCAATCCTGCTGCGCCAGACCAGCTTCAAGGCGCTGCAGGAAAAAGTCGCCTTCAGCGGTCAGCAAGGCAGCGAGGGCAGCCACACCGCGCGTTTCGGCGAGATCGAACAACGCGGTGCCGCACTGACGCCGAAGGGTCGCCAGCTGTACGACAAACTGCTTGATGCTACCCGCGCCGCCTTGGGCGGTGTGCCAGCCGAAGCCAATGCCGAGCGTTACAGGACGCTGTTGAGCCAGACCTTCGCCGAGTTCCCCGACGACCTGGCGCAGATGCGTGAACAGGGCCTGGCCTACTTCCGTTACTTCGCCACCGAAAAAGGCCTGGCCGCTCGCGATCACAGCGACCGCCCGACCACCCTGCAAGGGCTGATCGATGCGGGGCATGTGCACTTCGAGGCGCTGGTGTACGAAGACTTCCTGCCAGTGAGTGCAGCGGGGATCTTCCAGTCCAACCTGGGCGATGATGCGCAGGCAGAATACGGCAGCAACGCTAACCGTGAGGCGTTCGAAGCTGCATTGGGGCTGAAGGTGCAGGATGAGCTGGCGTTGTATGCGCAGAGCGAGCGCCGCTCGTTGCAGGCGTGTGCACAGGCGCTGAACCTGGGGTCGATGTAAGCCTTAGGGTCGCATTGGGTCGCGCTGCGGCCCAAGCGTCGGCAGGACCTGCACATCTGGCAGGTCCATCGCCGCCACCTCCGCGTGCAAGAATTCGCTCAAGCGCCGCAAACGCTCGCCACCCGGCCGGGTGCGCGGCCACACCAGGTAGTAATCCATGCCGCTGGGCACCGCCGTTGGCCAGGGCAAGCTCAAACGCCCCTGCGCCACATCCTCGGCCACCATCAGCAAATCCCCCATCGATATGCCATAGCCACGCGCCGCTGCGATCATGCCCAACTCCAGGGTATCGAACACCTGGCCGCCCTTAAGCGACACCTTGTCGCTAAGCCCCATGCGTTCCAGCCATTCGCGCCAGTCACGCTTGTCCACGGTCGGGTGCAGCAGTTCGATGCAGGCCAGCCGACGCTCGTCCCACGGCCCATCATCGAGCAGGTCCGGGGCGCCCACCGGGATCAGCAGTTCGGGAAACAACCGGCGCACTTCCCAATGCGCCGGGAACACGCCATCGCTGAGCAACACGGCGCAATCGAAAGGTTCCTGGTTGAAGTCGACATGGTCGACGTCCATCCAGGCACTGGTCAGCTGCACTTCGTTACCGGGCTGCAGGTGACGAAAACGGCTAAGGCGGGCCAGCAACCAGCGCATGGTCAGGGTAGAGGGCGCTTTCATGCGCAAGATGTCATCTTCGCCGCGCAAGGTGTCGCAAGCCCGCTCCAGCGCGGCGAAGCCTTCGCGCACGCCGGGCAGCAACACCCTGGCCGCTTCGGTCAATTGCAAGCTGCGGCCGCTGCGCACGAACAGGCGGCAAGCGAAGTGTTGTTCAAGGGTGCGGATATGGCGGCTGACCGCACTCTGGGTAATCGAAAGCTCTTCGCCGGCACGGGTGAAGGAGCTCAGTCGCGCAGCGGCTTCGAATGCGCGCAAGGCATACAACGGTGGAAGCTGACGAGACATTAGGCACCTGCCATGCGGGCTGGGGAACGGATCGCTGACAGCATAAACACATGAGTCAAACTCATGCCAATGATCGTTTTTATCCTTTTGTGCAAAGCTGACCAAAGCCTCAGAATCGCCCTTCGCTCACGGGATCAGGAAAAGGACCACACGCATGCATGTAGCGCCTACCACCGAACTCAAGGCTTTGCTGCGCCTGGCTGGGCCGCTGATCGCCTCGCAGTTGGCGCACATGCTGATGGTGCTGACCGACACCCTGATGATGGCCCGCATCAGCCCGCAAGCCTTGGCGGGCGGCGGTTTGGGCGCTGCGAGCTACTCGTTCGTGTCGATTTTTTGCCTGGGCGTGATCGCCGCGGTCGGCACGCTGGTGGCCATCCGCAAGGGTGCCAACGACATCGAGGGCGTCACACGTCTGGCACAAAGCGGCCTGTGGCTGGCCTGGGGCCTGGCCCTGGTCGCGGCGCTGGTGCTGTGGAACCTGGAGCCGGTGTTGCTGATGTTTGGCCAACAGCCGGAGAACGTCGCCTCGGCCGCCGAATTTCTCACCCTGCTGCCGCTGGCCCTGCCCAGCTACCTGACCTTCATGGCCCTGCGTGGCTTCACCAGCGCGCTTGGCCGCTCGACGCCGGTGATGGTCATCAGCGTGATAGGCACGGTGCTCAACTACCTGCTCAACGTTGCGTTGATCGAAGGCATGTTCGGCCTGCCCAAGCTGGGCCTGATGGGCATCGGCCTGGTCACTGCCGTGGTGTCGCTGGGCATGGCGATTGCCTTGGCCCTGTACATCCGCTGGCATTCGGCCTATGCCGCCTACCCGCTGCGCCAGGGCCTGTCACGCCCTTCCTTGCCGGCCCTGCGCGAGCTGTGGCGGCTGGGCCTGCCGATTGGCGGCACGTACATGGTGGAGGTGGGCCTGTTCGCTTTTGCCGCACTGTGCATGGGCGTGCTCGGCAGCACGGAGCTGGCGGCGCATCAGATCGCGCTGCAGATCGTTTCCACGGCGTTCATGGTGCCCACCGGGCTGTCTTATGCCGTAACCATGCGCGTGGGCTTGTACTACGGCGGCGGCAACCTGCTCGCGGCCCGCAGCGCAGGCCGGGTGGGGATCGGTTTTGGCGGGATGATCATGTTCGCCTTCGCCGCGCTGTTCTGGCTGTTGCCGGATGCCCTGGTGGGGTTGTTCATCGACCGCAACGACCCCGCGTTCGCGGCCATCTACCAACTGGCCGTGCAACTGGTGATGGTCGCGGCCTGGTTCGAGCTGTTCGACGGCATGCAGACCATCTCCATGGGCTCGATCCGTGGGCTGAAGGATGCCAAGACCACCTTCCTGATCGGGCTGTGCTGCTATTGGCTGGTGGGCGCCCCCAGCGCTTGGCTGTTCGCCTTCAACCTGGGAGGCGGCGCGGTCGGGATCTGGTGGGGGCTGGCGTTAGGGCTGGCCTGTGCGGCAGTGGCGCTGACCCTTGGCTTTGAATGGCGGATGAAACGGCTGTTGAGAAAGGCGAGTTTGCCTGACAGGTCTGCACTGCCTGTGTGATTGCCGGGGCTGCTTTGCAGCCCTAGCCGCTTTACAGGCTAACCAGATGCGGCCTTCCACAGTCCTGCAAAAACGCCATCAACTCCGCCACCGGCAGCGGCTTGCTGACCAAAAATCCCTGCACCTGGTCACAGCCGAACTCGCGCAACAACGCCATCTGCGCTTCGCTTTCCACTCCCTCGGCAACCACTTCGAGGTTGAGGTTATGCGCCAGGTTGATCATGGCGTGCACCAGCTTGCGGTTCTCCTCGCGCATTTCCATCTCGGCGACAAAGCTGCGGTCAACCTTGAGCAAGGCGATTGGCAGGCTGTTCAAGTGCACGAACGATGAGAAGCCGGTGCCGAAGTCATCCAAGGAAAAACGCACGCCCAAGCGCCCAAGGGCATCCATGGTCTGGCGCACCTGTTCGTTGCGGCGCATGACCGCCGTCTCGGTCAGCTCGAACTCCAGCCAGCGCGCATCGACGCCGTGCTCGATGATCAACCGGCTCAGGGTGGCCAGCAGCTGGCTGTCCTGAAACTGCCTGAAGCTCAGGTTCACCGCCATGTGCAGCGGCGGCAGGCCATGCTCGCACAGCGCCTGCATGTCACGCAGCGCGCGCGATATCACCCAGTAGCCAAGCGGCACGATCAGCCCGCTCTGCTCGGCCAGCGGCACGAACTCGCTGGGCGGCAACAGGCCGCGCTCGGCATGGCGCCAGCGCACCAGCGCCTCGAGGCCAACGATGCGCCCATCGGCCAGGTTCAGCCGTGGCTGGTAATGCAGCTCCAGCTCGTCACGGCGCAGGGCCCGGCGCAGCTCGCTTTCCAGGTCGGCGAGGCTGCGGGCGTTGCGGTTGATGCGTTCGTTGAAGACATGAAAGGTACAGCCCTGGCTACCCTTGGCCTGGCGCATGGCGATGTGCGCATGCCACATCAGCGGGTCGGCGCCGCCCTGCGCCCGGGCGTGAGCCAGGCCCAGGCTGCAGCCGAGCAGCAGGCTTTCGCCGTCGATCCAGTAGGGCTCGGCCAAGGCTTCGATGATGCGTTCGGCCATCCACTCGGCGCGGTTCGGGTCGCGGCGGGTATCGATCAGCAGGGCGAATTCGTCACTGCCCAGCCGGGCCAGCTGGTCGCCGGCCTCCAGTTGCAGCTTGAGCCGTGCCACCACCTGCAGGATCAGCCGATCGCCGCTTTGATGGCCAAGCGCGTCGTTGACGTGGCGGAAGTTGTCCAGGTCGAGGTGGCCGAGGGCCAGGCCACGGCCATCCCCCTCTGCCAGGCGCGTGGTCAGCAAGGCCTGGAAACCCTGGCGGTTGGCAATACCGGTCAGCGGGTCCTGCTCGGCCAGGCGTTGCAAGGTGGCAACCAGCACGCCGCGCTCGCGAACGTGGCGCAACGAGCGGCGCAAGGCATCGGCATTGAGGTGGTCACGCACCAGCCAGTCGCTGACCCCGGTGGGCGCCACTTCAGGCTCGTGATCGAGCAGCACGACCGTGGGCAGCTCGCAGCGGCCGGGGGCTGGCAGCAAGGCCGGGGTGGCCAGGATCACGGCTTGGCGGTCGTGGCTGAACAGGCTGTCGACCGACTCCCAGTCAGGTGCGGTCAACAACACCGCGCTGCCGCTCAGTGCCTGCACGCACTCGCGCAACAGCACGGCCCATTCCGGCTCATCAGCCAACAGCAGCAAACGCAACGGTTCGACAGGCGTGGACAAGCGGGCTCCTTAGGGCATGGGCGGGTGCAACGGCAGAGGCCAAGTATGCCACTGCATGAATGAAAATGATTTACGCTTTTATATATGTAGGCAACGACACATTTCGTCGTGCATCGTGCGCGAAACCAGGCCAACCGGCAAATACGATTTTTTCGGTGAATAGCATGAGCCTGACTAATACTTATGCACTGATAAAAGTCTGACTCAGACGTCAGACGGTCGCGCCATTACCGGCCCATGCCTGTTAGAATGCGCGGCTATTTTCTGGCGACCCCCGGTTTCTAGCATGTCCCGACTCAATCCCCGGCAACAGGAAGCCCGAGACTACGTCGGCGGCCCTCTTTTGGTGCTCGCCGGTGCAGGTTCCGGCAAGACCAGCGTCATCACGCGCAAGATTGCCCACCTCATCCAGAACTGCGGCATCCGTGCCCAGTACATCGTGGCGATGACCTTCACCAACAAGGCCGCACGCGAGATGAAGGAGCGGGTCGCCACCTTGCTGCGCCCAGGGGAAGGCCGCGGCCTGACGGTGTGCACCTTCCACAACCTGGGTTTGAACATCATCCGCAAGGAGCACGACAAGCTGGGCTATAAGCCAGGCTTTTCGATCTTCGACGAGTCCGACATCAAGGCGTTGCTGTCGGACATCATGCAGAAAGAGTATTCCGGCGACGACGGCATCGACGAGATCAAGAACATGATCGGTGCCTGGAAGAACGACCTGATCCTCCCACCCGAGGCCCTGGAAAAGGCCCGCAACCCACGCGAGCAGACCGCCGCCATCGTCTACACCCACTACCAGCGCACGCTCAAGGCGTTCAACGCGGTGGACTTCGACGACCTGATCCTGCAGCCGGTCAAGCTGTTCCAGGAACACCCCGAGGTGCTGGAGCGCTGGCAGAACCGCGTGCGCTACCTGCTGGTGGACGAATACCAGGACACCAACGCCAGCCAGTACCTGCTGGTGAAAATGCTGATCGGCATGCGCAACCAGTTCACGGTGGTCGGCGACGATGACCAGTCGATCTACGCCTGGCGTGGCGCGCGGCCCGAGAACCTGATGCTGCTCAAGGAGGACTACCCCTCCCTGAAGATCGTCATGCTCGAGCAGAACTACCGCTCCACCAGCCGCATCCTGCGCTGCGCCAACGTGCTGATCGCCAACAACCCACACGCGTTCGAGAAGCAGCTGTGGAGCGAGATGGGCGTGGGCGACGAGATCCGCGTGATCCGCTGCAAGAACGAGGAAGCCGAGGCCGAACGCGTGGCCATGGAAATCCTCACCCTGCACTTGCGCACCAACCGCCCGTACAGCGACTTCGCCATCCTTTACCGCGGCAACTACCAGGCCAAGCTGATCGAACTGAAGCTGCAGCACCACCAGGTGCCGTACCGCCTTTCAGGTGGCAACAGCTTCTTCGGCCGCCAGGAGGTCAAGGACCTCATGGCCTACCTGCGCCTGCTGGTAAACCCCGACGACGACAACGCCTACCTGCGCGTGATCAACGTGCCGCGCCGGGAAATCGGCTCCACGACCCTGGAAAAGCTCGGCAACTACTCGACCGAACGCGGTATCTCGATGTACGCCGCCAGCGAAGAGCTGGGCCTGGGCGAGCACCTGGACGCTCGTTACACCGAGCGCCTGCAGCGCTTCAAGCACTGGCTGGACGGGGTGCGCCACAAGGTGGCGCTGGATGACCCGATCGCCGCGCTGCACGAGATGATCCGCGACATCGACTACGAGAACTGGATCCGCCAGCAAACCGCCAGCGACAAGGCGGCGGAGTTCCGCATCAGCAACGTCTGGTTCCTGGTCGAAGCGCTGAAAAACACCCTCGAGAAGGACGAAGAGGGTGACATGACCATCGAGGACGCCATCGGCAAGCTGGTGCTGCGCGACATGCTCGAGCGCCAGCAGGAAGAGGAAGAAAACGCCGAAGGTGTGCAGATGATGACCCTGCATGCCTCCAAGGGCCTGGAATTCCCATACGTGTTCATCATGGGCATGGAAGAAGAGATCCTTCCGCACCGCTCCAGCATCGAAGCCGACACCATCGAAGAAGAACGCCGCCTGGCCTACGTGGGCATTACCCGCGCGCGCCAGACCCTGGCCTTCACCTTTGCGGCCAAGCGCAAGCAGTACGGCGAGATCATCGACTGCACCCCGAGCCGGTTCCTCGACGAACTGCCGCCGGACGATTTGGCCTGGGAAGGCCTGGACGATGCGCCCGTCGAAGTGAAAGCCGCGCGTGGCAACAACGCACTGGCCGATATTCGGGCAATGCTCAAACGCTGATCAACCCTTACTCTTTAACCGTTGCCGCTGTTGCGGCCACCTTTGCTACATCGAGGAAAACCACAGTGGAAGCACTGCATCAGAAGATTCGCGAAGAAGGCATCGTGCTTTCCGATCAGGTTCTTAAAGTCGACGCGTTTCTCAACCACCAGATCGACCCTGCGCTGATGCAGTTGATCGGTGACGAGTTCGCCCGCCTGTTCGCCGACGCCGGCGTGACCAAGATCGTCACCATCGAAGCCTCGGGCATCGCCCCGGCGGTGATGACTGGCCTGAAGCTGGGCGTGCCGGTGATCTTTGCGCGCAAGCACCAGTCGCTGACCCTGACCGAGAACCTGCTGACTGCCTCGGTGTACTCCTTCACCAAGCAGACCGAGAACACCGTGGCCATCTCGCCGCGCCACCTCAACAGCAGCGACCGCGTGCTGGTGATCGACGACTTCCTGGCCAACGGCAAGGCGTCGCAGGCACTGATCTCGATCATCAAGCAGGCCGGCGCCACCGTGGCCGGCCTGGGTATCGTCATCGAGAAGTCGTTCCAGGGCGGCCGTGCCGAGCTGGACAGCCAGGGCTACCGCGTTGAATCGCTGGCCCGGGTGAAGTCGCTGGAAGGCGGTGTGGTCAGCTTCATCGAGTGACGGCCATTGGGGCCGCTTTGCGGCCCATCGCGGCACAAGGCCGCTCCCACAGGAAAACGCGATCCCCTGTAGGAGCGGCCTTGCGTCGCGAAAGGGCTGCGCAGCAGCCCCCGCTATCACCCGGTCGCCGCCAACCCCGCCAGCAGCAACCGCTGATAGATCTCTTCTTTCAGCCCCTGGGGGTCATCCAGCCCCATTCGCACCAGCTGCGCCCCATACCCCTCCGGCCCCGGCGCATCCAGCGCGGCCTTCCCCAACTCCAGCGCCTCGCTCAGCCTGAACTTGCTCTTCAACCAGTTCAGCGCCCGCAGCAAGTCCCGCTCCTCAGCCGTGAAATCAGTCCCCAGCGGATACTCCGGAAACAACCCTGCATGCCGTGCCCGGATGGCCTCGAGCCGCTCCGGCGTATTGTCAGTGAAGCGTGATTCCAGCTCGAAATCCTTGGCCAGCTTGCCGGCCTTCTTGGCCTGCGCCATCAGCTCGCCCTGGAAGCGTGAGTCACTGACCGCCAGCAGCCGCGCAATCACCTCACTGTCAGTCTGCCCACGCAAATCGGCGATGCCGTACTCGGTTACCACGATGTCACGCAAATGCCGGGGAATGGTGCAGTGGCCGTACTGCCAGAGCAGGTTGGACGTCACCTGCCCGCCCGCCTCACGCCAACTGCGCAGCAGCAAAATCGAGCGCCCACCCTCCAGCGCGTGGCCTTGGGCGACGAAGTTGTACTGCCCGCCCACGCCGCTGAGCACACGGCCATCCTCCAGCTGGTCGGCAACCCCCGCGCCGAGCAAGGTCATGGTGAACACGGTGTTGATGAAGCGGGCATCCCGACGTTGGCGGCGTTTCAGTTCCTCTTGGCCATACAGCTCGTTGATGTAGCTGATCCGCGTCATGGCAAAGCGTGCGCGCTGCTCCAGCGGCATTTCGCGCAAGCGTTGGTAAAACGCCCGCGGGCCAAGGAAAAACCCGCCATGCACCAGCACGCCCTGCTCGTCCGCCGGGCGCCGCACCACGCCTGCCTCGGCCAGCGCCAGCAGGCCGTTGACGAACATCTCGCTGCAACCGTAGAGGCCTTGGGCGAAAGCATCCAGCCCCCCTTCGCGCTCGATCAGGGCCTGCCACGGGCCGACATCCAGTTCATCCATCAAGGCCCGGTAGCCAGCGTTGTCGCCCTGCCTGGCCAGCAACGCGGCGGCCACGGCATCGCCCATGGCGCCAATGCCGATCTGTAGCGTGCCGCCATCGCGCACCAGCGTGCTGGCGTGCAGGCCAATGCAGTGGTCCTGGGTGTTGACCGGCATGTTTGGCGTAGAGAACAGCCGACGTTGCTCCACCTCGTCAATCAGCAGGTCGAAGGCGTCGATGCTCAGCTCCGCATCACCCGGCATGTAGGGCAGTTCGGCATGAACCTGCCCGAGCATGAGAATGGTCTCGCCGGCCGCGCGGCGCTTGGCGATCATCGGCAGCAGGTCGAGGGTGATGTCGGGGTTGCAGGCCAGGCTCAGATGCACGGGCTTTTCGGGCGTGGCAGCCACCAGCTGGGCAATCAGGTTCAGGCCCTTGGCGTTGATGTCGCGAGCGGCGTGGCTGTAGTTGCTGCTGATGTAGTCCTGCTGGGCAGTCTCGCTGTGCAGCAGGCTGCCGGGCTGCATGAAGAACTGCTCGACGCGGATGTTCGAGGGCAGGCAGTCGTTGCGCAGGTCAGCGAGGTAAGTGAGTTCTTCGTAGTCGGCAAACACACGCTCGACGAAGGGCTCGAGAAAGCGCCGCTGCAGGCCATCACCCAAGGGTGGTCTGCCAAGGGACAGAGCGGTGTAGATCGTCAGCTGGCGCTCGGGCAGTTCGCGCACCCGGGCGTACAGGGCGTTGACGAAGGCGTTAGGTTTGCCAAGGCCCAGTGGCAGGCCCATGTGGATATGGGCCGGCAGGCGTGACAAGACCTGCTCGACAGCCTGATCGATGGCGCAGAGGTGCATCTTGGCCTCCTGAGTCTTCCATGGGTTCAGGGGTTGGACATGGGATATGGCGGGTTGGTTGCCTGTGCGGGCCTCTTCGCGGGGCAAGCCCGCTCCCACAGGTACACCGCAGCATTCAAAGACTGTGAGGTCCCTGTGGGAGCGGGTTTACCCGCGAAAGGGCCGGCACAGGCAGCACAAAAACAAAGCCCGCCATCAACGGCGGGCCTCGTGCAATTCAGCTGTTACTCACAATCCCGACATCTTCTTGATCGCCCCTTTCAGGTCATCATCCGAGCAATCCGCGCACGTGCCTTTAGGCGGCATGGCGTTGATGCCGGTAATGGCCTTGGCCAGGATGCCATCCAGGCCGCCCTGGTGGTCGGCGCGTTCTTTCCACGCGGCGGTATCGCCGATTTTCGGCGCGCCGAGCAAGCCGGTGCCATGGCAGGCATTGCAATGCTTGGCGATGATGTCGTCTGGCGTCTTGGCACCGCCGCCGCCTGCAGCAGCGGCCACTTCCATGCCCTTGCACTCCTGGCCTTGGACGCACACTTGGCCAACCGGCTCCAGGCGCTTGGCGATGTCGTCGTTGGTCGCAGCGGTTGCGCTCATTGCCCAGAGGGCGAATACGGCTGCTGGTACGGCCAGCATCTTCTTGATTTGGTTCACGCGTACACCCTCATGGTGGCTAATCACGCTCGCGGCCACGGGTCGGCGAGCGTTGAAAAGTATAGCGGGAACCCAGAGACCGTGAAACGACCCTACACAGGAAAGGGGTATTGCCGAATCAATGCACTGCGCTGGATCAAAAGTTTGAAGGCGTCGCCGCGCTGATCAGCCGGGCCGGCGCGTCGAAGGGGTTGCGAAAGCGGTGCGGGCGGGTGCTTTCGAAGTAGTAACTGTCGCCTTCTTCGAGGATGAACACCTCGTTGCCAACCACCAGTTCAAGCCGGCCTTCGAGCAGGATGCCGGTCTCTTCGCCGTCGTGGGTGAGCATTTCGGCGCCGGTGTCGGCACCCGGTGGGTAAACCTCGGTGAGAAACGCGATGGCCCGGTTGGGGTGCGACTTGCCCACCAGTTTCATGGTCACCGCGCCGTCCGAGATATCGATCAGCTCATCGGCCTTGTAGACGATCTGCGTCGGGCTCTCGACAGCCAGTTCGACCGAAAAGAATTCGACCATCGACATCGGAATGCCGCTCAGCACCTTGCGCAGCGAACTGATCGAAGGGCTGACGCTGTTTTTCTCGATCATCGAGATGGTGCTGTTGGTTACGCCCGCGCGCTTGGCGAGTTCACGTTGTGACAGGCCCTTGAGCTTGCGGATGGCTTGCAGTCGTTCGCCGACGTCCAAAGCTGGAGCCTCCTGAAACGGGTAGAAATAGGGGTGGATGTGAACGATATCATGGCAATGCCGTTCAGTATTTACAACACACCACCCCTCAAGCTGTCCGCTTCAGCGTCTCATTCGTCGCACTTACTCACCGCAGTAGTCTTTCGGCACCCGCTTCAGGTTGCAGAAGATCTGGTAGGGGATGGTGCCGGCCTGCGCAGCCACTTCGCTGGCCAGCACCTGCTTGCCCCACAGCTCTACCGGGCTGCCGACGTTAGCCTCTGGCACATCGGTCAGGTCAATGCAGAGCATGTCCATCGAGACCCGGCCGATCAGCTGGGCGCGCTTGCCGGCGACCATCACCGGGGTGCCATTGGGGGCTTGGCGCGGGTAGCCATCGGCGTAGCCCATGGCGACCACGCCGACACGGGTCGGCCGCGGGCTGGTGAACTTGGCGCCGTAGCCAACCGGCTCACCGGCGGGCAGTTCGCGCACGCTGATGACGCGCGACTGCAAGGTCATCACCGGTTGCAGGCGTTGCGCCTCGGCCTGGGCGACTTCGAAGGGGGTGGCGCCATACAGCATGAGGCCTGGGCGTACCCAGTCGCCGCCAGCTTGTGGCCACGCCAACACGCCGGGCGAGTTGCGCAGGCTGCACTCGGCAGCAAGGCCCTGACGCGCAGCCTCGAACACCGCGATCTGCTCGGCGGTGGCGTCGGCGTCCAGTTCGTCGGCACGGGCAAAATGGCTCATCAGTACGATGCGCGCCACCTTGCCGCTGGCCAGCAGGCGCTGATACGCCTCGTGGTAATCCTTGGGGTGCAGGCCGACGCGGTGCATGCCGCTGTCGAGCTTCAGCCAGATCGTCAGTGGCGTGTGCACCGGGGTCTTTTCGATCGCTTCAAGTTGCCACAGCGAATGCACCACGCACCACAGGTCGTGCTCGGCGATCAGCGCCAGCTCGCTGGCCTCGAAAAAACCTTCGAGCAGCAAAACGGGGGCTTTGATGCCCGCGGCGCGCAGCTCCAGTGCTTCTTCGATGCAGGCCACGGCAAAGCCGTCGGCTTCGGCTTCCAGCGCCAGGGCGCAACGCACCGCGCCATGGCCGTAGGCATCGGCCTTGATCACGGCAAGGGCTTTGGCGCCGGTCAGTTCACGGGCGAGGCGGTAGTTGTGGCGCAGGGCCTGGAGGTCGATCAGGGCGCGGGCGGGACGCATGGCGGCATGCCTTATGGTGGTTCAGTTTAAAAACAGTGTCTGCTTCTTCGCGGGCAAGCCCGCTCCCACAGGTACTGCACAGTGTTCGATAGCTGTGCGGTCCCTGTGGAGCGGGCTTGCCCGCGAAGAGGCCGGTACAGGTGAACTTATTGCTGGTGAACGGGCGCGGTCTGCCCGTGCTTGGCCACTTCCCGGCTGTTGCCATACCGGGAAATATCCAGCCCTTCGGCACTGATCTGCGGCTTTTTACGTGCAATCAGGTCCGCCAGCAGGCGACCGGAGCCACACGCCATGGTCCAGCCCAAGGTGCCGTGGCCTGTGTTGAGGAACAGGTTACGGAACGCTGTGGCACCCACGATCGGCGTACCGTCCGGGGTGGCCGGGCGCAGGCCGGTCCAGAAACTGGCTTGGCTCAGGTCACCGCCGCGAGGATAAAGGTCGTTGACGATCATCTCCAGCGTTTCGCGCCGACGCGGGTTGAGCGACAGGTCAAAACCGGCGATCTCAGCCATGCCGCCAACGCGGATGCGGTTGTCGAAACGGGTGATGGCAACCTTGTAGGTCTCGTCGAGAATGGTCGACGTCGGCGCCATCTCGGCGTTGGTGATCGGCACGGTCAGCGAGTAACCCTTGAGCGGGTAGACCGGCGCCTTGATGCCCAGTGGCTTGAGCATTTGCGGCGAGTAGCTGCCCAGGGCCAGCACGTAGCGGTCGGCGGTTTCCAGCTTGCCGTCGATCCATACACCGTTGATGCGGTCACCGGCAAAGTCCAGGCGCTGGATGTCCTGGCCAAAGCGGAACTCCACACCCAGCTTCTGCGCCATGTCGGCGAGCTTGGTGGTGAACAGCTGGCAATCGCCGGTCTGGTCGTTGGGCAGGCGCAGTGCACCGGCGAGGATGTCTTTTACCCCGGCCAGGGCCGGTTCGACGCGAGCAATGCCATCGCGGTCGAGCAGTTCATACGGCACGCCGGACTGTTCGAGCACAGCGATATCCTTGGCTGCGGCATCGACCTGCGCCTGGGTGCGGAACAACTGGGTAGTGCCCAAGGTGCGGCTTTCGTAGGCGATGCCGGTTTCGGCGCGCAGCTCGTCGAGGCAATCGCGGCTGTACTCGGACAGGCGCACCATGCGCTCCTTGTTCACCGCATAGCGGCTGGCGGTGCAGTTGCGCAGCATCTGTGCCATCCACAGGTACTGGTCAACGTCGCCGGTGAGCTTGATGGCCAGTGGCGCATGGCGTTCGAGCAGCCACTTGATGGCTTTGAGCGGCACACCCGGGGCAGCCCAGGGCGAGGCATAGCCGGGCGAGATCTGGCCTGCGTTGGCGAAGCTGGTTTCCATGGCCGCCGCTGGCTGGCGGTCGACCACCGTCACTTCAAAACCTTGCCGGGCCAGATAATAGGCACTGGCGGTTCCGATGACACCGCTACCAAGTACCAGAACTCGCATTGTTGATCCCTCGCACGCGGCGCACCGCAGTCTTTTGTTGAAATGGCATGGATGCGCGCAGTATAAAAATTACAGACCAGTGCAATTCACTATATAAAAGCCTATATTTGGCGAGAATTCTCGGCAATATTGCCTTTCACGGAGGGGCATCCCCTATGAGAACCCAGCACCAGAGCAAGCGTGAACTGGACAAGATCGACCGCAACATACTGCGGATCCTGCAGAATGACGGCCGTATTTCCTTCACCGAACTGGGCGAGAAAGTTGGGCTTTCCACCACCCCGTGCACCGAGCGCGTCCGCCGCCTGGAGCGCGAGGGCATCATCATGGGCTACAACGCCCGGCTCAACCCGCAGCACCTGAAGGGCAGCTTGCTGGTGTTCGTCGAAATCAGCCTGGACTACAAGTCTGGCGACACCTTCGAGGAGTTCCGCCGCGCCGTGCTCAAGCTGCCCCATGTGCTGGAGTGCCACCTGGTCTCAGGCGACTTCGACTACCTGGTGAAAGCGCGCATTTCGGAAATGGCCTCGTACCGCAAGCTGCTGGGCGACATCCTGCTGAAGCTGCCGCACGTGCGCGAGTCGAAGAGCTACATCGTGATGGAGGAGGTAAAAGAGAGCCTCTGCCTGCCGATTCCGGACTGAGGCTAGACCAGCACTTGGCGGGTGGTGGCGATGAACTGGTGAACGAGCTGCTCGGCCTCGGGCTCGATCATCTGTTCAGGGCCGCGACCGCGCGGGCAGGCCATGCGCGGGGTAGTGCCGAACAGGCGGCAGATCATCGGCCGCTCTTCATACACCGTGCAACCATTGGGGCCCAGGTGCACGCAGTCCAGGTGCTCCAGCGCAGCGGCCTGCTCCGCCTCGGTCTTGCGCGGCAGGCGGGCCATTTCTTCGGTGGACGTGGTGACCGGGCCGCAGCAATCGTGGCAACCGGGCTCGCACTCGAATGAGGGGATGAGCTCGCGCAGGAAGTGGATCTTGTGGCGGTTGCAGGACATGGCGGGTACACAATGAGGGTCAAGGTCGAATTATAGGGCCAATCGCCGGCAAGCCGGCTCCCACCAGTACACCGCTTATCTCAAGGGCAGTGCAGCCCCGGTGGGAGCCGGCTTGCCGGCGATTGGGCCAGTTGCCCCACCACAAAACCCCAGCTTATCCTCCCCCCTTCTGTTTTCCTGCCCAGGACCTGCCCCATGATCCACAGCGCGCAGCACGCCGCCTCCTATTACGCCGCCAGCAGCGCGCCCCACCCCGACCACGCTTTCCTGCAAGGCGAGCACAGCGCCGACGTGTGCATCGTCGGCGGCGGCTATTCAGGCCTGAACACCGCCATCGAACTGGCCGAACGTGGCCTCTCGGTGATCCTGCTGGAAGCCCGCAAACTCGGCTGGGGCGCCAGCGGGCGCAACGGCGGGCAACTCATCCGCGGGGTCGGCCATGGCCTGGATCAGTTCCTCCCGGTGATCGGCGAAGAAGGCGTGCGCAGCATGAAGCTGATGGGCCTGGAAGCCGTGGAGATCGTTCGCGAGCGGGTCGAGCGCCACGCCATCGCCTGCGACCTGACCTGGGGCTACTGCGACCTGGCCAATAAACCTGCTGAGCTGCTGGGCTTTGCCGAAGAGGCTGAAGCACTGCGCAGCTTGGGCTACGAGCATGAGCTGCGCCTGGTCGGCAAAGACGATATCCACAGCGTGGTCGGCGCCGAGTGCTATGTCGGCGGCCTGATCGACATGGGCTCGGGCCACCTGCACCCACTCAACCTGGCACTTGGCGAGGCGGCCGTAGCCAGCCGCCTAGGCGTGCGCCTGTATGAGCAGTCGGAAGTCACCCGCATCGAGTATGGCCCTGAGGTCAAGGTGCACACCGCTCAAGGCCAGGTTCGCGCCAAGACCCTCGTGCTGTGCTGCAATGCCTACCACAACGACCTCAACCGCGAGCTGGGCGGCAAGGTGCTGCCCGCCGGCAGCTACATCATTGCCACCGAGCCACTGGGCGAGGAACGCGCGCGCACACTGCTGCCACAGAACATGGCCGTGTGCGATCAGCGCGTAGCGCTGGACTACTATCGCCTGTCTGCGGACCACCGGCTGCTGTTCGGCGGTGCCTGCCACTATTCCGGCCGCGACCCGCAAGACATCGCCGCCTACATGCGGCCGAAAATGCTCAAGGTTTTCCCGCACCTGGCCGATGTGCGCATCGAGTTCCAATGGGGCGGCATGATCGGCATTGGCGCCAACCGCCTGCCGCAGATCGGCCGTTTGGCCAGCCAGCCGAATGTCTATTACGCCCAGGCATACTCCGGCCATGGGCTGAACGCTACCCACCTGGCCGCGCGCCTGCTGGGCGAGGCCATCAGTGGCCAGCAAAGCGGGCGCTTCGACCTGTTCGCCAAGGTGCCGCACATCACCTTCCCAGGCGGCAAGCACCTGCGCTCGCCACTGCTGGCACTGGGGATGCTCTGGCACCGGCTGAAAGAGCTGGTCTGAACGCTGCCGCTCCTACAAATTGGGCCGTTTATGCCTTCCAGAAGGGTTTGCGCCCTTCTGTACGGGCCTGCTCCCAGCTCAGCCCGACATCGCGCAACTCATCGTCTGTCAGCTGCAGCAGCGCCTTGCGGGTATGCCAGCGATGCACCATCAGCCCCCAACGGCTCAGGCCCGCTGGCGCATTGAAGACCTTGGCCCGCTGCCCGGCTTCCAGGTCCTTGGCCATCAGTTGCAAGCGCATATCGCTCATGCCACCCATCACTGCGTTCTCCCGTTCAGTTGATACCGTGGAGCAAGCATGCGCGTTGGCAATGGTGACAATACAGATCCACTAGCGGCTTATTATTCCCATACAGAATTGGCGAATCGACGCGTGAATGCTGTATTTTCAACGCAACTGTACTGGTCGCTGTATGCAGGCGACGCTGGAGTATGCCGTGACGCTCTACCTCAACCTCGCCGAGCTGCTCGGCGCCCGTATCGAACAAGGCCTGTATCGCCCCGGCCAGCGCCTGCCTTCGGTGCGCGCCCTCAGCATGGAACACGGCGTCAGCCTGAGCACCGTGCAGCAGGCCTACCGCATGCTCGAAGACAGCGGCATGGTCTCGCCGCGGCCCAAGTCGGGCTACTTTGTCAGCGAACACCGCCACCTCCCTGCCCTGCCCGCCGTCAGCCGCCCGGCCCAGCGCCCTGTGGATATTTCCCAGTGGGAACAGGTGCTGGAACTGGTCCGCAGCACCCCGCGCCAGGACGTGATGCAACTGGGCCGCGGCATGCCCGACGTCAACAGCCCGACCCTCAAGCCGCTGTTGCGCAGCCTCGCCCAACTGAGCCGGCGCCAGGACATGCCTGGCCTGTATTACGACAACATCCATGGCAACCTGGCCCTGCGCGAGCAGATCGCCCGCTTGATGCTGGACTCCGGCTGCCGCCTGGGCCCGGCCGACCTGGTGGTGACCACCGGCTGCCATGAGGCGCTGTCCTGCAGCATTCGCGCGGTGTGCGAGCCGGGCGATATCGTCGCGGTCGACTCGCCCAGCTTCCATGGCGCCATGCAAACCCTCAAGGGCTTGGGCATGAAGGCACTGGAGATCCCCACCGACCCGGTCACCGGCATCAGCCTCGAAGCGCTGGAGCTGGCCCTGGAGCAGTGGCCAATCAAGCTCATCCAGATCACCCCGAGCTGCAACAACCCGCTCGGCTACATCATGCCCGAGGCGCGCAAGAAGGCGTTGCTGAGCCTGGCCCAGCGCTACGACGTGGCCATTCTGGAAGACGATGTGTACGGCGACCTGGCCTACACCTACCCGCGCCCGCGCACCCTCAAGTCGTTCGACGACGACGGCCGCGTGTTGCTGTGCAGCTCGTTCTCCAAAACCTTGGCCCCCGGCCTGCGCATCGGCTGGGTCGCGCCGGGGCGTTACCTGGAGCGGGTGCTGCACATGAAGTACATCAGCACCGGCAGCACCGCCAGCCAGCCGCAACTGGCCATTGCCGACTTCATCAAGGCCGGCCATTACCAGCCCCACGTGCGCCGCATGCGCAGCCAATACCAACGCAGCCGCGACGTGATGAGCGACTGGGTCACCCGTTACTTCCCACCGGGCACCCGGGTCAGCCGGCCCCAGGGGGGCTTCATGCTGTGGGTCGAACTGCCCGAACATTTCGACACGCTGCGGCTGAACCGCGCTTTACTGGAGCAGGGGGTGCAGGTTGCCGTGGGCAGCATTTTCTCGGCCTCGGGCAAGTTCCGTCACTGCCTGCGCATGAACTTCGCCGCCCAACCTACGCCGGCAATCGAGGCCGCCGTGCGCAACGTGGGTGAAACCGCCCTTCGTCTACTGGATCAGGACGACGCCTGCGCGTAACTTTGCGCCGCCCTCCACGGTCCAACCCCTTAAGCCTTTGCTGTACAGGACGCGCTTACCTTGAGATTGCAGCAAGCTCTGCCGCTTCTGCTGACGCTACTGCTCGGCCTTGCAGGCTGTGCCAGCGTCGGCACCCCTCGCGAAGTCAGCCAGGCGCTGCCGGCCAACGATTCCGCCTTCGGCCGCTCGGTGCTGCGCCAGGCGGCACCTTATGAGGGGCGCTCGGGCTTTCGCCTGTTGCCCAACAGCAACGAGGCGTTTCGCGCGCGCGCCGAGCTGATCCGCAACGCCCAGGCCAGCATCGACCTGCAATACTACATCGTCCACGACGGCCTAAGCACCCGCGCGCTGGTGCATGAGCTGCTGCGTGCCGCCGACCGTGGCGTGCGCGTTCGCATCCTGCTGGACGACACCACCAGCGATGGCCTGGACACCATCATGGGCACCCTCGATGCCCACCCGAACATCCAGATCCGCGTCTTCAACCCGCTGCACCTGGGGCGCAGCACCGGCGCCACGCGGGCCGTAGGCCGCCTGTTCAACCTGTCGCGCCAGCACCGGCGCATGCACAACAAACTGTTCCTGGTGGACAACAGCATGGCCATCGTCGGCGGGCGCAACCTGGGTGACGAGTACTTCGATGCCGAGCCCAACCTCAACTTCACCGACATCGACCTGCTGGGCGTAGGCCCGGTGGCCGAACAACTTGGCCACAGTTTCGACCAGTACTGGAACAGCGCCCTGAGCCGGCCGATCGGCGATTTCCTCTGGCGCCTGCCGGATGCCGACGACCTGCGCGCCAGCCGGCACCGCCTGGAAGTTTCCCTGGCCGAGGCGCGGACGCGGCGCAAGGCCTTGTATGACCGGTTGATGGCGTACCAGTCGCAGCCGCGCCTGGATATCTGGCGCAACGAGCTGATCTGGGCCCACAGCCAAGTGCTGTGGGATGCGCCGAGCAAGGTGCTAGCCGATGACGAGCCCGACCCGCACCTGCTGCTGAGCCAGCAGTTGGCGCCGGAGCTGGCCAACGTGCACAAGGAGCTGATCCTGGTATCGGCGTACTTCGTGCCGGGCGAGCCGGGGTTGCTGTACCTGACCGGCCGTGCCGATGCCGGGGCGTCGGTCAGGCTGCTGACCAATTCGCTGGAAGCCACCGATGTGCCAGCGGTGCATGGCGGCTATGCGCCCTACCGCCGTGCGCTGCTCGAACATGGCGTGCAACTGTTCGAGCTGCGCCGCCAGCCGGGCGACCCGAGCGCCGGGCGCCTGAGCTTCCGTGGCAGCTCCGATTCGAGCCTGCACAGCAAGGCGATCGTCTTCGACCGGCGCAAGACGTTCATCGGCTCGTTCAATTTCGACCCGCGTTCGGTGCTGTGGAATACCGAGGTGGGGGTGCTGGTGGACAGCCCGGAGCTGGCCGAATACACCCGCGAGCTGGCCGTGCAGGGCATGGCGCCCGCGCTGAGTTATCAGGTCAGGCTGGCCAATGACAAGCTGGTCTGGGTGACCGAGGATAATGGCCAGCTGCACACGCTGACAGCAGAGCCTGGCGGGCTCTGGCGGCGCTTCAATGCCTGGATCAGCAAGGCGGTTGGCCTGGAGAAGATGCTGTAGTTCAGATGGCGGGGGGCGCTTTGCGCCCCATTCGCAGCACAAGGCTGCTCCTACAGAGCACCGCGTATTCCTGTAGGAGCAGCCTTGTGCTGCGAAAGGGCCGCAAAGCTTCCAAAGAACATCAGGCAGGCGCAGGTTCGAAGGCACCGCGCCGACGGGTCAACACCACCAGCCCTGCGGCCCCGATAGCCATCAACAACGGCAACGCATGCCCGCTGATCCACTGGCTACCCGCCCCGGCCAACAGCGGCCCGAGCAGGCAACCGATGCCCCACAGCTGCGCCACATGGGCATTGGCACGTACCAGCGCATCATCCCGATAACGCTCGCCGATCAGCACCAGCGACAGGGTGAACAACCCCCCGGCACTGGCCCCGAACAGCACCCACAGCGGCCAGATCACCGGCGTGTGCAGCAGCAACGGAATCGCCAGGCTGGAGCACATCAAGGTCACCGCACAACCGGTGAACAGGGTGCGCCGCGACATGTGGTCAGCCAGCGCGCCGATCGGCAACTGCAGCACTGCATCGCCTACCACCACCGTGCTCACCATGAACAAGGCAACCTCGGTGGTGAACCCTTGCTGCAGGCTGTAGACCGGCAACAAGGTCAGGATCATCGCCTCGAACGAGGCAAACAGGGCGATTGCCCAGGCGATCACCGGCAGGCGGCGGCAGAAAGCGACCAAGTCGCGGAAGGTGACGCTGTAGGCTTCAGTGGTCGGCGCCCCGCCGCGGCCCAACAGCACCAGCGGTGCCAGCAACAGCAAGCCGGTCGCGGCCCAGAACCCAAAGTCGTCGTCCGAACCGAGAAAGCCCAGCACCAGCGGCCCGGCCAGTTGGCTCAAGGCATAGCTGCTGCCATACAGCGCCACCAGGCGGCCACGCCATTGCTCGACCACCAATTGGTTGATCCAGCTTTCGCCGAGGATGAACACCACAGTCAGGGACATACCGATCAGCAGGCGCAGGGCCAGCCACAGCGGGTAGCTTGGCAGCACCGCAACCAGGCCGATCGACAGCGCGCCGCCCCAGAGGCACAGGCGCATGGCCGAAGGCACGCCGACCCAACCAGCCAGGCGGCTGGCCAGGCTGGCACCCAGCAGTACGCCCAAGGCGGGCATCGCTGCCATTACGCCGATGGCGAAGCTACCGTAGCCCCAGGCCTCCAGGCGCAGGGAAACCAGCGGCATGCTCACGCCGAGCGCAAGGCCGACGCTGAGTACGGATGCCAGTACGGCGAAGTAGGTGCCCCAGCGCATGTGCTCCCCCTGTTGGATTTTCTTGGGCCCATTCGCGGGACAAGCCCGCTCCCACAGGTACTCCGCGATTGTGAAATCAGCGGTGAACCTGTGGGAGCGGGCTTGCCCCGCGAATGGGCCGCATCGCGGCCCCAGCGATTTACAGCTTGATCCAGGTCGCTTTCAGCTCGGTGTACTTCTCCAGCGCATGCAGCGACTTGTCACGGCCGTTGCCCGACTGCTTGAAGCCACCGAACGGCGCGGTCATGTCGCCGCCGTCGTACTGGTTGACCCAGACGCTGCCAGCGCGCACGGCACGGGCGGTCTTGTGGGCCTTGGAAATGTCCGAAGTCCAGATGCCAGCCGCCAGGCCGTACGGCGTGTCGTTGGCAATGGCGATGGCTTCTTCGGCCGTGTCGAAGGTGATCACCGACAACACGGGGCCAAAGATTTCTTCCTGGGCGATCTTCATGGCATTGGTCACGCCGTCGAAGATGGTCGGCTCGACATAAGTGCCGCCGGTTTCTTCGAGGATGCGCTTGCCACCGGCCAGCAGTTTGGCGCCATCCTTGTGGCCAGCGTCGATGTACGACAGCACGGTGTTCATCTGCTGGGTATCGACCAGCGCGCCAACGGTGGTCTGCGGGTCCAGTGGGTTGCCCGGTTTCCAGCCTTTGAGGGCCTCGACCACCAGGGGCAGGAACGTGTCCTTGATCGAGCGCTCGACCAGCAGGCGCGAACCCGCGGTGCAGACTTCGCCCTGGTTGAAGGCGATGGCGCTGGCAGCGGCTTCGGCAGCAGCTTGCAGGTCCGGTGCGTCGGCGAAGACGATGTTCGGGCTCTTGCCGCCGGCTTCCAGCCAGATGCGCTTCATGTTCGATTCGCCAGCGTAGATCATCAGCTGCTTGGCGATCTTGGTGGAGCCGGTGAACACCAGGGTGTCGACGTCCATGTGCAGGGCCAGGGCCTTGCCGACAGTGTGGCCGTAGCCTGGCAACACGTTCAGCACACCGGCCGGGATGCCGGCTTCGATGGCCAGCTGGGCGATGCGGATGGCGGTCAGTGGCGATTTTTCGGACGGCTTGAGCACCACCGAGTTACCGGTGGCCAGGGCCGGGCCGAGTTTCCAGCAGGCCATCAGCAGCGGGAAGTTCCACGGCACGATGGCGCCGACGACGCCCACCGGCTCACGGGTTACCAGGCCGAGTTGGTCATGCGGTGTCGGTGCGACTTCGTCGTAGACCTTGTCGATGGCTTCAGCATTCCAGTGCAGGGCTTGTGCCGCGCCTGGGACGTCGATGGTCGAGGAGTCGCCGATCGGCTTGCCCATGTCCAGGGTTTCGAGCAGTGCCAGCTCTTCGACGTTCTTGCGCAGCAAGTCGGCGAAGCGGATCAGCTTGGCCTTGCGCTTGGCCGGAGCCAGGCGCGACCAGACGCCGGAATCGAAGGTGGCGCGGGCGTTCTCGACGGCACGGTTGGCGTCAGCCAGGTCGCAGCTGGCGACCTTGGCCAGGAAGCGTCCGTCGACCGGGCTCAGGCACTCGAAGGTCTCACCGGATGCGGCGTCGGTGTATTCGCCGTTGATGAAGGCACGGCCTTCGATCTTCAGTTGCTGGGCACGTTGTTCCCAGTCCGCACGAGTCAGGGTGGTCATACGAAACTCCTCCTCTTGTTTAGGTGCAACGCCGCACTGAGGACTCACTGGCGTTGTCAGAATTCTGGCCGGGCGACGCGCGCGCACGGGCAAACGACACCCTAAACCAGCCTGTGTAAACTATCAATATATTTGACACGAAAGGCCTAAAAGCCTACTGATGTGCATTTTATTAAACAACAACAGGAGCCGCACCATGAGCATCGCCAGCATCATCGACTTCGCCCAGGTTCTGACCGAGGCTGAACGCTACCGCCCGGCGGCAGAGAAAATCCTCAAGGGCGAGCCCGACCAGGCCGTCTATAACCACTACTCCAGCCCGTGCGGCCAGTTTGCGGCGGGTGTCTGGGAAGGTGAAGTCGGGCAGTGGACCGTGAACTATACCGAGCACGAATACTGCGAGATCGTGCAGGGCGTTTCGGTGCTGCGCGACCAGGATGGCGGCGCCAAGACCCTGCGCGCCGGTGATCGGTTCGTCATCCCGGCCGGCTTCAAAGGCACCTGGGAGGTGCTGGAGCCTTGCCGCAAGATCTACGTGATGTTCGAGCAGAAGTAAGGGTCTGGGGCCCCTTAGCAGGCAAAAAAAAACCCGCGTCCTTTCGGATGCGGGTTTTTTTTAAGGTTGCCGATCAATTACTTGATCTTGGCTTCCTTGTACACCACGTGCTTGCGAACAACCGGATCATATTTCTTGATCTCGATTTTGTCCGGAGTGGTGCGCTTGTTCTTGTCGGTGGTGTAGAAGTGGCCGGTACCGGCACTCGAAACCAGACGGATCAATTCACGCATGATGTTCTCCCTTAAACCTTGGCGCCAGCTTTACGGATGTCAACCAGAACGGCGTCGATGCCGCGCTTGTCGATGATACGCATGCCCTTGGCGGAAACGCGCAGACGCACGAAACGCTTCTCGGACTCAACCCAGAAACGGTGGTGCTGCAGGTTCGGCAGGAAACGACGACGGGTTTTGTTGTTTGCGTGGGAAATGTTGTTCCCGGTTACTGGACCCTTACCAGTAACTTGACAGACTCTCGACATGACTCAGCCCTCTAAAACCACATGCCCAACCCGGCATGGGTTGGCCGCTTAATCTCTCAGTCTTTGGCGCCAGGCGCCGTGATTCTGGAGGTCTTATCGACCGGATCCGCTGATGCGACAGGCCGAGCCCCTAGAAAAGAGCGCTGCTTTATACCAGAAAGACTGCATTGCAACAACAGATGATGAGCATCTAGCTGAGGCAAATCGTGCGCGAGCAGCATAGCGACTAGCGCGGCGCACTGTCGACCACTCGTCGCCAGCCGACAGAAAAAGAGGGTGGTCATTTGCTGATGCGCGCACTAGGGTAGGACGTTTCCAGACTGCACTGGCAGATGGGCCACTGACAGCCAAGGAGTCACGATGCGTGCCGCCGCCTTTTCCTTATTGTTTACCTCCCTGTTTGCCGCCGGCATCGCCCAGGCAGCCCCGCTGAGTGTCTGCAGCGAAGCCAGCCCCGAAGGCTTCGACGTGGTCCAGTACAACTCGCTGACCACCACCAATGCCTCGGCCGACGTGCTGATGAACCGGTTGGTGGAGTTCGACGCCGGCCAAGGCAAGGTTGTTCCCAGCCTGGCGGCGAGCTGGACGGTGTCGGCAGACGGCCTGATCTACGACTTCAAGCTGCGCGATGACGTGAAATTTCACACCACCGCCTACTTCAAACCGACCCGCGAGCTGAACGCCGACGACGTGCTGTTCAGCTTCCAGCGCATGCTTTACCCGGCCCACGCCTGGCACAAGACTGCGCCGGGCGGTTACCCGCATGCGCAATCGCTGCAACTGGGCAGCCTGATCAAGTCGATCGATGCCCCCGAGCCGCACACTGTGCGCTTCACCCTGACCCACCCGGATGCCACGTTCCTGGCCACCTTGAGCATGGGCTTTGCCTCGATCTATTCCGCCGAGTATGCCGACAAACTGCTCAAGGCGGGCACGCCGGACAAGCTCAACAGCCAGCCGATCGGCACCGGGCCGTTCGTCTTCCAGCGTTTCCAGAAGGACGCCGTGGTGCGCTACCGCGCCAACCCCGACTACTTCGCCGGCAAGCCTGCGGTCGACCCGCTGATCTTCGCCATCACCACCGATGCCAACGTGCGCCTGCAAAAACTCAAGCGCAACGAGTGCCAGGTGGCCCTCTCGCCCAAGCCGCTGGACATCGCTGAAGCCGGCAAGGATGGCAACCTCACGGTAGCCAGCACGCCGGCCTTCATGACCGCCTTCGTCGCCATCAACAGCGAACACCCGCCCCTGGACAAGCCAGAGGTGCGCCAGGCCATCAACCTGGCCTTCGACAAACAGGCTTACCTCAAGGCGGTGTTCGAAGGCACCGCGACGGCCGCCAACGGCCCCTACCCGCCCAACACCTGGAGCTACGCCAAGGACCTGCCCGGCTACCCCTTGGACCTGAAAAAGGCCAAGGCCTTGCTGACCAAGGCTGGCCTGCCTGACGGCTTCAGCACCACAATCTGGACCCGCCCTTCGGGCAGCCTGCTCAACCCCAACCCCAGCCTTGGCGCGCAGATGCTGCAGGCCGACCTGGGCAAGATCGGCATCAAGGCTGAAATCCGCGTGATCGAGTGGGGCGAGCTGATCCGCCGCGCCAAGGCCGGCGAGCATGACTTGCTGTTCATGGGCTGGGCGGGTGACAACGGCGACCCGGATAACTTCCTCAGCCCGCAGTTTTCCTGTGCGGCGGTGAAGTCGGGGACTAACTTTGCACGGTTCTGCGACAGCCGCCTCGACCAGCTGATCAACGCGGGGCGCACCACCAATGACCAGAGCGTACGCAGCCGGCTGTACCAGCAGGCACAGACGCTGATCCAGCAGCAGGCGCTGTGGGTGCCGCTGGCGCATCCGACCGCGGCTACCCTGCTGCGCCAGGGCGTCGAGGGGTACCAGGTGAGCCCGTTTGGGCGGTTGGATTTCAGCAAGGTTTCGGTGACCAAGTAAGCCTGTGCCGGCCTCTTCGCGGGCAAGCCCGCCCCCACAAGGACCTCACAGCCTTTGAATGCTGTGCGGTACCTGTGGGAGCGGGCTTGCCCCGCGAAGAGGCCGGCACAAGTACACCGCTAAGCAACGATCCACCCCTCCTCCACCATCGACAAGGGCTCGCCATCGCCCACGATGATGTGGTCGAGCACCCGCACATCGATCAGCCCTAACGCGCGCTTTAGCGCCAACGTCATGTGCACATCATCCTGGCTGGGCTCGCTGTTGCCCGACGGGTGGTTATGGCACAGGATCAACGCCGCTGCGTTGTGCAGCAACGCGCGGCGCACCACTTCCCGCGGGTAGATACTGGCCCGGTCGATCGTCCCCCTGAACAGGATCTCGAACGCCAGCGGCCGGTGCTTGGTATCCAGAAACAGGCAGCCAAACACTTCACTGGCCTCATGGCGCAGCATGGCCTTGAGGTAGCGTCGCACCGCCTCCGGGCTCTCCAGAGCCGGCGTGCGCTCGATCGTCTCATCCAGGTAGCGCCGGCCAATCTCCAGAAGTGCCTGCAACTGGGCGTACTTCACGGGCCCAAGACCTGGCTCGCGCAAAATGGCTTGGCGATCAGCCTCCAGAAATGGCCTCAGGCCCCCAAAGCGAACCAGTAACCCCCGCGCCAGCTCCAGCACGTTACGCCCGGCAACGCCCGAGCCCAGTAGCACCGCTACCAGCTCGGCGTCCGACAGCACCGCAGCCCCCCGCAACAACAACTTCTCCCGCGGCCGTTCTTCAGCCGGCCATTCCCTGATACTCATCCCCACTCCTTGGTCCTGCTGCGGCACGTTTGGGCCCTGTGTTAATCTATTTCGCCTCGTACATGCGACGTTCTGCCGCAGGCAGTTCTTGTCGCCGCCCGCTTTCACTGGAAAAAGGCAAAAGCCTATGCAGCGGCTGTATCACAAGCGCATCGTCCTCGGCGTCGGTGGCGGCATTGCCGCCTACAAAAGCGCCGAACTGATCCGCCGACTCCTGGAGCACGGCGCGCAGGTGCGCGTCGTCATGACCCGTGGCGGTGCAGAGTTCATCACCCCGCTGACCCTGCAGGCGCTGTCCGGCCACCCGGTGCACATGGACCTGCTCGACCCCGCCGCCGAAGCGGCCATGGGCCATATCGAACTGGCCAAGTGGGCCGACCTGGTCCTCATCGCCCCCGCCACGGCCGACCTCATGGCGCGCATGGCCCAAGGCATGGCCGACGACCTGCTGACCACCCTGATCCTGGCCACCGACGCCACCGTTGCCGTCGCCCCGGCCATGAACCAGGCGATGTGGCGTGACCCGGCCACCCAGGCCAACCTCGACCTGCTCAAAAGCCGCGGCATCCAGGTGTTCGGCCCAGCTTCGGGCAGCCAAGCCTGTGGCGACGTAGGCCTTGGCCGTATGCTCGAAGCCACCGACCTGGCCTGGTGCGCCGCCGAAAGCTTCAAGCGCCAGACGCTGACCGGCAAACACGTGCTGATCACTGCTGGCCCAACCCAGGAAAACATCGACCCGGTCCGCTACATCACCAATCATAGCTCCGGGAAGATGGGCTTCGCCCTGGCTGAGGCGGCCGCCGAAGCCGGTGCTCGGGTGACCCTCGTCACCGGCCCGGTGCACCTGCCGACCCCCGACCGGGTCAACCGCATCGACGTGGTCAGCGCGCGGGACATGCTCGCGGCCTGTGAAGCGGCCATGCCCTGCGACCTGTTCATTGCCTCGGCAGCGGTCGCGGACTACCGCCCAGAGGTAGTTGCCACGCAAAAACTCAAGAAAGATCCTACGACCGGCGACGGCATGCTGCTGCAGATGGTGCGTAATCCCGATATCCTTGCGACCATCGCTGGCCGTGGCGACCGCCCGTTCAGCGTCGGCTTCGCCGCCGAAACCGAACACCTGCTCGATTACGCCACACGCAAGCTGAAGGACAAGAACCTCGACCTGATCGTCGCCAATGATGTGGCCAACCCCAGCATCGGCTTCAACAGCGAAGAGAACGCCTTGACCGTGATCGACCGCCAGCAGCACCAGACCCTCTTTGCGCAGACCAGCAAGGGCAAGATCGCCCGGCAGTTGGTCGCCTTCATCGCCGAACGGCTCAACCAGGTTCAATAAGTTACATGCACGCTCTTCAAGCCAAGATCCTCGACCCACGCCTGGGCACCGAATTCCCCCTGCCGCAGTACGCCACCCCAGGCTCTGCCGGCCTGGACCTGCGCGCCCTGCTCAAGGAGGACACCGTCCTCGAGCCCGGCCAGACCTTGCTGATCCCCACCGGCCTGTCGATCTACATCGGCGACCCGGGCCTGGCAGCCATGATCCTGCCGCGCTCGGGCCTGGGCCATAAGCACGGCATCGTGTTGGGCAACCTCGTCGGCCTGATCGACTCGGACTACCAGGGCGAGCTGATGGTGTCGTGCTGGAACCGCGGCAACACCCCGTTCACCATCGCCATTGGCGAGCGTATCGCCCAGTTGGTGCTGGTGCCGGTGGTGCAGGCGCATTTCGACATCGTCGAAGCCTTCGACGAAAGCCAGCGTGGAACTGGCGGCTTCGGCCACTCCGGCAGCCACTGAGCCGACAGCTGACCGTTCAGGCCAAGGATGGCGAACTCTCTGGCGAAACCACCGTCCAAGCGTTCAGTTTGCGCCTGCCCAGACAGCCTTTGACTAATGGAGCTTCCAGAGATGAACGAAATGGCCCACCTGGTCCCCGCACTGCCGGACAGCATTTTCCGCGCTTATGACATTCGCGGCGTAGTCGGCAAGACCCTCCATGCCGAAACCGCCTACTGGATCGGCCGCGCCATCGGCGCGCAGACCCTCGCCCAGGGCGAGCCCAAGATTTCCGTTGGCCGCGATGGCCGCTTGTCCGGCCCAATGCTGGTGGAACAGCTGATCAAAGGCCTGGCCGACGCTGGCTGCCAGGTCAGCGACGTCGGCCTGGTGCCGACCCCGGCGCTGTACTACGCCGCCAATGTGCTGGCCGGCACATCGGGCGTGATGCTCACCGGCAGCCACAACCCGTCGGACTACAACGGCTTCAAGATTGTCATCGCAGGCGACACCCTGGCCAACGAACAGATCCAGGCCCTGCAGACCCGCCTGAAAACCAACGACCTGAGCCGTGGCGAAGGCAGCGTGGAAAAGGTCGAAATCCTCGAGCGCTATTACCAGCAAATCGTCGGCGACGTGAAGCTGGCGAAAAAGCTCAAGGTGGTGGTGGACTGCGGCAACGGCGCTGCCGGCGTCATCGCCCCGCAGCTGATCGAAGCCCTGGGCTGCGACGTTATCCCGCTGTTCTGCGAGGTGGACGGTAACTTCCCTAACCACCACCCAGACCCAGGTAAGCCGGAAAACCTTGCGGACCTGATCGCCAAGGTCAAGGAAACCGGGGCCGACATCGGCCTGGCGTTCGACGGTGACGGCGACCGCGTAGGCGTGGTGACCAACACCGGCACCATCGTCTACCCCGACCGCCTGCTGATGCTGTTTGCCCAGGACGTGCTGTCGCGCAACCCGGGCGCCGAGATCATCTTCGACGTCAAATGCACCCGTCGCCTGACCCCGCTGATCGAACAGCATGGCGGCCGCGCGCTGATGTGGAAGACCGGCCACTCGCTGATCAAGAAGAAGATGAAGCAGACCGGTTCGTTGCTGGCCGGCGAGATGAGCGGGCACATCTTCATCAAGGAACGCTGGTACGGTTTCGACGATGGCATCTACAGTGCCGCACGCCTGCTGGAGATCCTCAGCAAGGCCGGGCAGGACGCCGAAAGCCTGTTCGCAGCGTTCCCGAACGATATTTCCACGCCGGAAATCAATATTGATGTGACCGACGAGGGTAAATTCAGCATCATTGATGCACTGCAACGCGACGCCGACTGGGGCGCGGCCAACCTGACCACCATCGACGGTGTGCGGGTCGACTACGCCCACGGCTGGGGCCTGGTACGCGCCTCCAACACCACGCCGGTGCTGGTGCTGCGCTTCGAGGCCGACAACGACGCCGAATTGCAACGTATCAAGGATGTTTTCCGCGCCCAGTTGCTGCGGGTTGCCCCTGAGCTGCAACTGCCGTTCTGACCGACTATCTGTTCCTTACAGGAGCCCTGCATGACCCTCGATCGCGATGCCGCTTCCCATGTAGCCGAAGTTTTGTCCGAAGCACTGCCTTACATCCGCCGCTTTGTCGGCAAGACACTGGTGATCAAGTACGGCGGCAACGCGATGGAGAGCGAGGAGCTCAAAACCGGCTTCGCCCGTGACATCGTGCTGATGAAGGCTGTGGGCATCAACCCGGTGGTGGTCCACGGTGGTGGCCCACAGATCGGTGACCTGCTCAAGCGCCTGTCGATCGAAAGCCACTTCATCGACGGTATGCGCGTGACCGACTCGGCCACCATGGACGTGGTCGAGATGGTGTTGGGCGGCCAGGTCAACAAGGACATCGTCAACCTGATCAACCGCCACGGCGGCAGCGCCATCGGCCTGACCGGCAAGGACGCGGAGCTGATCCGCGCCAAGAAGCTGACCGTCAGCCGCCAGACGCCAGAGATGACCACCCCGGAAATCATCGACATCGGCCATGTCGGCGAAGTCGTGAGCGTGAACACCGACCTGCTGAACATGCTGGTCAAGGGTGACTTCATCCCGGTGATCGCGCCGATCGGCGTGGGCGCCAACGGTGAGTCGTACAACATCAACGCCGACCTGGTGGCGGGCAAGGTAGCCGAAGCACTGAAAGCCGAGAAGCTGATGCTGCTGACCAACATCGCCGGCCTGATGGACAAGCAGGGCCAGGTGCTGACCGGCCTGACCACTGAGCAGGTCAACGAACTGATCGCCGACGGCACCATCTACGGCGGCATGCTGCCGAAGATCAAGTGCGCACTGGATGCGGTGCAGGGCGGCGTGAACAGCTCGCACATCATCGACGGCCGCGTGCCGAATGCGGTGCTGCTGGAGATCTTCACCGACAGCGGCGTGGGTACCCTGATCACCAACCGCAAGCCGCGCTGAGTGATTGCTTAGTCTGTCCCGGCCTCTTCGCGGGGCAAGCCCGCTCCCACAAGACCTGCGCTGAACCTGAATTCAGCGGGCACCCTGTGGGAGCGGGCTTGCCCCGCGAAGAGGCCGGAACAGGCAGAAACAAAAAAGGCGACCCGCAAAGGTCGCCTTTTTTATTACCGAGCCGGAATCAGATCCCGTACTGCGCCCGATACGCCTCAACAGCAGGCAGATGCTGCTTGAGCTGCGGATCATCGGCGAGGAACTCCAGCACCTGGGTCAGCGAAACGATGCTGACCACCGGAATACCAAAGTCACGCTCCACTTCCTGGATCGCCGACAACTCGCCATTGCCGCGCTCTTCGCGGTTAAGCGCGATCAGCACGCCAGCGGCCTTGGCCTGCTGGGCATTGATGATCTGCATGACTTCACGGATGGCCGTGCCGGCCGTGATCACGTCGTCGATGATCAGTACGTCACCCGCCAAAGGCGCGCCAACCAGGCTGCCGCCTTCGCCGTGATCCTTGGCTTCTTTACGGTTGAAGCACCATGGCACGTCGAGCTGATGCTGATCGGCCAGGGCCACGGCGGTGGTCGCCGCCAGGGGGATACCCTTGTAGGCCGGGCCAAACAGCACGTCGAACGGGATCTTGCTGTCGACGATGGCCGCCGCGTAGCAACGGCCCAACTGCGCCAGTGCAGAACCTGTGTTGAACAGGCCGGCATTGAAGAAGTACGGGCTGGTACGCCCCGATTTCAGGGTGAATTCGCCGAAGCGCAGAACGCCGCGGTCGATGGCAAAACGAATGAAGTCGCGCTGATACGGCTGCATGGAAAGTCCCGGACACCACGGATTTAGCTAAATGAGTTGAGCTCGGGTATCATACACGCACGAGATTTTTGGGGCCATTTATGCGGATCATCAGTGTGAACGTAAATGGCATTCAGGCTGCGGCCGAGCGTGGTTTGCTCAGCTGGCTGCAAGCCCAGAATGCCGACGTCATCTGCCTTCAGGATACCCGCGCCTCGGCCTTTGAACTCGACGACCCAGCTTTCCAGCTCGATGGCTATTTCCTTTATGCCTGCGACGCGGAGGTGCCCGCCCAAGGTGGCGTAGCCCTTTACTCGCGCATGCAGCCCAAGGCAGTCATCACCGGCCTGGGCTTCGAGACAGCCGACCGTTACGGGCGTTACCTGCAAGCAGATTTCGACAAAGTCAGTATTGCCAGCCTGCTGCTGCCTTCGGGCATGAACGGCGACGAAGACTTGAACCAGAAATTCAAGTTGATGGACGACTTCGCCAAGTACCTGGACAAACAGCGGCGCAAGCGTCGCGAGTACATCTATTGCGGCTCGTTCTACGTGGCGCAGCAGAAGCTCGACATCAAAAACTGGCGCGACAGCCAACAATCGCCTGGCTTCCTGGCACCGGAGCGTGCCTGGATGGACGCGATCACGGGCGAGATGGGCTATGTGGATGCTCTGCGTGAAGTCAGCCGTGAAGGCGACCAGTACAGCTGGTGGCCGGACAACGAACAGGCCGAGATGCTCAACCTGGGCTACCGGTTCGACTACCAGATCCTCACCCCAGGCCTGCGCCGCTTCGTACGTAACGCCCGCCTGCCGCGTCAGCCGCGCTTCTCGCAGCATGCGCCGCTGATTGTGGACTATGACTGGACGTTGACCATCTGAGTTGTATTCAGATACGAAAAAGCCGACATCAATGTCGGCTTTTTCGTATCTACAGAAACAGTCAGTCGGCCAGGGCGGCCTGCTGCAGTTCGAAGATCTCGTTCATGCCCTTCTGCGCCACGGCGAGCATGGCGTTCAGGTCTGCAGGCTGGAACGGCGCGCCCTCGGCGGTGCCCTGTACCTCGATGAAACCACCGGTGCTGGTCATGACCACGTTCAGGTCGGTCTCGGCGGCGGAGTCTTCCAGGTAGTCCAGGTCCAGCACGGCCTCGCCTTGGTACATGCCCACGGAAACCGCGGCGATCATGTGCTTGAGCGGGTTGCCAGCCTTGAGGCCGCCACGCTTCTTGATCACGGCCAAGGCATCGCACAGGGCGACCATGGCACCGGTGATCGACGCGGTGCGGGTGCCACCGTCGGCCTGAATCACATCGCAGTCGATGTACAGGGTGATGTCACCGAGCTTGCTCATGTCCAGCGCGGCGCGCAGCGAGCGGCCGATCAGGCGCTGGATTTCCAGGGTGCGGCCGCCCTGCTTGCCACGGCTGGCTTCGCGCTGGTTACGCTCGCCGGTGGAGCGCGGCAGCATGCCGTATTCGGCTGTCAGCCAGCCTTGGCCCTGGCCTTTGAGGAAGCGGGGCACACCATTCTCCACGCTGACCGTGCAGATGACCTTGGTGTCACCGAACTCGACCAGTACCGACCCTTCGGCGTGCTTGGTGTAGTTGCGGGTGATGCGGATCGAGCGGAGCTGATCGGCGGCGCGACCACTTGGACGTTTCATCTGGGATACCTGTACTGGGACTTGAATCTGCCGAGCATTATAGAGCTCGCAGCTGCGGGAGGACACGCCTATTGTCGCGCCCCTGACAGCCTGTCGCCTTTTCCCACTGCGCATTTCGCCCTCTGTAACATGGCTGGATTGGGCGCCGAGGCCCCACTGCGCTACAATCCTGCGCCTTGCAGCCGAGAGGCTTCCCTGTTCATTCATCTACGCGAGGTACTCCCCATGGTGCACAGCATGACCGCTTTTGCTCGTGTCGAGCGCGCCGGCAGCCAAGGCACCCTGGTCTGGGAGCTGCGCTCGGTCAACCACCGCTACCTGGAGCCGCACCTGCGCCTGCCCGAGGCCCTGCGCGACCTCGAAGGCGCGGTACGCGAAGGCCTGCGCCAGGGGCTGTCGCGCGGCAAGGTGGAATGCACCTTGCGCCTCAACGAAGACAGCACCGGCAAGCCACTGAAAGTGGACCGTGAGCGCGCCGCACAGCTGGTCGCCGCCGCCGAAGAGGTGGCTGGCCTGATCAAGCAGCCGGCCCCGCTGAACCCCCTGGAAGTGCTGTCGTGGCCGGGCGTGCTGGTCGCCGACGCCAGCGACCCGCAAGCGCTGAACGCCGAGGCCGTGGCGCTGTTCGACGACGCGCTGGCCGAGCTCAAGGCCGGGCGCCTGCGTGAAGGCCAGGAGCTGGCCCGGCTGATCAACGAACGCCTGGACAACATGACCACCGAGGTCACCACACTGCGCGCCCTGGTGCCGCAGATGCTGGCGGCCCAGCGGCAGAAAATTCTCGACCGCTTCGGCGACATGCAGGCTGAGCTCGACCCGCAACGCCTGGAGCAGGAGATGGTGCTGCTGGCGCAAAAAAGCGACGTCGCCGAAGAGCTCGACCGCCTCGCCACCCACGTCACCGAAGTGCGTCGCGTGCTCAAGTCGGGCGGCGCGGCCGGCCGGCGCCTGGACTTCCTGATGCAGGAACTCAACCGCGAAGCCAATACCCTCGGTTCCAAGGCATTCGACCCGCGTAGCACGCAAGCGGCGGTCAACCTGAAGGTATTGATCGAACAGATGCGTGAACAAGTACAGAACATCGAGTAAGGCCACCCCCACCATGAATCACAGCAGCGGCACCCTCTACATCGTTTCGGCCCCTTCGGGTGCCGGCAAGACCAGCCTGGTAACGGCCCTGACCCAGGACGACAAGCAAATCCGCGTCTCGGTCTCGCACACCACTCGCGCCATGCGCCCGGGTGAGCAGCACGGGGTGAACTACCACTTCGTCGTGCACGAAGAATTCAAGGCACTGATCGAGCAAGGCGACTTCCTCGAGCATGCCGAAGTGTTCGGCAACTTCTACGGCACGTCGCGCAGCGCACTGCAGCAGACCCTCGACCAGGGCTTCGACCTGATCCTGGAAATCGACTGGCAAGGTGCCCAGCAGGTGCGCAAGCTGATGCCCGAGGCACTCTCGGTGTTCATCCTGCCACCCAGCCAGGAAGCGCTGCGTCAGCGCCTGGATGGGCGTGGGCAGGACAGTGAGGAGATCATCGCCGGGCGCATGAAAGAAGCGGTCAGCGAGATGGTGCATTACGACGAGTACGATTACCTGATCATCAATGATGACTTCGGCGTCGCGCTGGAGGAGTTGAAGGCGGTGTTCCGCTCGAACCGCCTGCAGTTGAAGAAGCAACAGCAGCGCCACGGTGGGCTGCTGAAAGAACTGCTCTCCTGAGAGACCGAGCGGGGCTGCTTTGCAGCCCATTCGCAGCACAAGGCTGCTCCTACAAAGGCAAGGATGTAGGAGCAGCCTTGTGCTGCGAATGGGGCGCAAAGCGCCCCTCTGCATTACTCCGCCAGCGGCAGGGTCGCCTGCTGACGCAGGGTCGCCCCCAGGAAGTACGCCGGCGCCCGCATCCGCGACAGCAGCATCAGCCCGATGCCGAGCACCGAAATGATCGCGGCAATCACGAACACCAGCCCCAGCCCACCCACATGCGAGCCGCTGCCGAAGTCTGGCGAAGCGCTGTCGATCGCGGTACGCGCGAAGATCACCGACAAGATGACCCCACCGACCAGCGGGCACAGGCCGCGCATGACGAAGTGGCGCACGCTGTCGAACAGGCTGTCGCGGAAGTACCAGACGCAGGCAAACGCAGTCAGCGAATAGTAGAAGCAGATCATCATGCCCAGCGCGGTGATGGTGTCGGCCAGCACGTTCTCGCTCAGGGTACGCATGGTCACGTAGAACAGGCCGGCGGCCAGGCCAGCGCAGATGGTGGCGTAGCGCGGGGTTTGCGAACGCGGGCAAACGCTGGCGAACTTAGGCGGTACCGCACCGTAGTAACCCATGGCCAACAGGGTGCGCGCCGGTGCCACGAAGGTCGACTGCAGCGACGCTGCGGTGCTGGCCAGTACGGCGATGGACATCAGGATCGCCAGCGGCCCCATCACCGGGCCGGCCAGGTGGGCAAAGACGTTCTCCTGGATGCGCGGGTTGTTCAGGCCCAGGCCCGTTTCGCTGATACCGGCAAACTGCAGGGTGGCGATGGCGGTGAACAGGTACAGGCCGAGGATCAACATCACGGTCCAGGTGGCGGCCTTGCCCGGCACCTCTTCGCTGCCCACCGACTCTTCGCTGACGGTCAGGCAGGTGTCCCAGCCCCAGAAGATGAAGATCGACAGTGAAAGCCCCGCGGCAAAGGCCGAGAACGACTCGACACCGAACGGGTTGAACCAGGCGAAATCGAATTCCAGCGGTGGCGGCGCAGTGGTGCCACCGAAGGCGGCGAAGGCAAAGCCGATCAGCACCAGCAACTGCAGGGCCACCAGGCCGTACTGCACCGTCATGGTGGTGGCTATGCCGCGACAGCAGATCCACACCGCCAGGGCGATGAACACGCAACAGGTACTGATGTTGATCAGCAGGTTATCCGCCAAGGCCGCCAGGCCATGGTTGCCGGTGATCTGCCCCAGGAACAGGTAGAAGAAGTCGACCGCCACGCCTGCCAGGTTCGACAGCACGATGGTGGTGGCGACCACCAGCCCCCAGCCCCCGATCCAGCCGATCATCGGGCCAAAGGCGCGCGCCGACCAAGTGAACGAGGTGCCGCTGTCCGGCTCTGCCGAATTCAGCTCGCGATAGCCGAGGGCGACCAGCAGCATCGGCAGGAAGCCGACGATGAATACCGCAGGCAGGTGGGCACCGACCTCTCGCACGGTTGGGCCAAGCGCGCCGGTCAGGGTATAGACCGGGGCGATGGTGGAAATGCCCAGCACCACGCTGGCCAACAAGCCCAGGCGGCCTTTGGCCAAGCCCTTGCTGCGCTGGGTGTTGCCCGCGTCGGCCGCCACATCGGGTGGGCGGCCGGCTTCTGTGTAATCGCTCATGAGTATGTGCCGTAAATTTTGGAATTGTTTTCGCGGGCCTTGCGTACAAGGCCCGCTTTCACTCATTGAAAGCTTGCAACAGGGGGGCGTCATCCGAGACTTTCGGGTGACGTCAGAATGCTTTCTGGCGCGTACCCTCCCGTGCAGCATGGGCAATACAGGCCTCGCGGAACGCCTGGAAAAGGCGCCGGGAGACCGGGTTTTCGGCAAAACGCCATTCAGGGTGCCACTGCACGCCAAGCACGAAGCCCGGCGCATCTGGCATCGACACCGCTTCGATCAGGCCATCCGGGGCCCGCGCCTCGACCCGCAGCCCAGGGGCCAGGCGGTCGATTCCCTGGCTGTGCAACGAGTTGACCTCGAATTGCGCAGCCAGGCCCAGGCGCTCGAACAACCCGCCAGGCGCGATGCCAACGGGGTGACGAGGGCCGTATTGCACCTCCAGGGGTGCGTCCTCAGGTTCGCGGTGGTCAAGGTAGCCAGGCAGCTCCTGCACACGCTGGTGCAAGGTGCCGCCAAGGGCCACATTCAATTCCTGGAACCCACGGCAAATGCAGAACACCGGCACACCGGCGGCAATCGCCGCCTGCAGCAGCGGCAGGGTCAGGCGATCGCGCGCGCGATCATGCCGGGTACCCTCCACGCTGGGGGCGCCATTGTAATGATGCGGTTCGATATTTGAAGGCGAGCCAGTAAAAAGAATGCCGTCGAGCTGGGCCAGCAGCGCGGGGGTATCACTGCCCTCGTCGCGCGCCGGCAAAATCAGCGGCAGCCCGGCAAAG
Source organism: Pseudomonas sp. NGC7 (assembly GCF_047159675.1). Classification (NCBI taxonomy): domain Bacteria; kingdom Pseudomonadati; phylum Pseudomonadota; class Gammaproteobacteria; order Pseudomonadales; family Pseudomonadaceae; genus Pseudomonas; species Pseudomonas sp. NGC7. Next base: position 6,123,097 of record NZ_BAAFZY010000001.1, read on the forward strand.
CCGGCCGCCTCGACATACTTGTCGCCCACCGTGTGCGACGAGTTCTTCCCCACCTGCTGGCGGCAGGCGCTGATACCGATCAAGGGGACCGCATTTGCGCTCATGGGCTTACACCGTGTGCAGGTACCAGTTGTACTCGAGGTCGGAGATCGACACTTCAAACTCGGCCAGCTCGCTTTCCTTGCAGGCGACGAAGATATCGATGTAATCCGGGCTGATGTATTGATTGAGCACTTCGCTGTCATCCAGCGCGCGCAGGGCATCGCGCAGGTTGTTCGGCAGGCTCTGTTCCAGTTGTTCGTACGAGTTGCCTTCAATCGGTTCACCCGGCTCGACCTTGCTGGTCAGGCCGTGGTGGATACCGGCGAGAATGGCCGCGAGCATCAGGTAAGGGTTGGCGTCAGCGCCGGCCACACGGTGCTCGATGCGCACGTTCTCGCTGCTGTCGGTCGGCACGCGAACCGCCACGGTGCGGTTGTCCAGGCCCCAGCTCGGCGCGTTGGGCACATAGAACTGCGCGCCGAAACGACGGTACGAGTTGATGTTCGGGCAGAGGAAAGCCATCGACGCCGGCATGGTCTCCAGCACGCCACCGATGGCGTGGCGCAGCGCGTCGCTTTCCAGCGGGTCGCTGCTGGCGAAGATGTTCTTGCCGGTTTTCTTGTCCAGCAGCGAGATGTGCACGTGCAGCCCGTTGCCCGCCTGGCCCGGGTAGGGCTTGGCCATGAAGGTGGTGTCCATCTCATGGTCGTAGGCCACGTTCTTGATCAGGCGCTTGAGCAGGATGGCGTAGTCGCAGGCCTTCAGCGGGTCGGCAACGTGGTGCAGGTTGACCTCGAACTGCGCCGGGGCGCTTTCCTTGACGATGGCATCGGCCGGCAGGCCTTGCTCCTTGGCCGCTTCGAGCATGTCTTGCAGGCAGTCGGCGTATTCGTCGAGGTCGTCGATCAAGTACACCTGGGTCGACTGCGGGCGCTTGCCCGAAATAGGCGAGCGCGGCGGTTGCGGGCGGCCGTTGAGGTTGTCCTGGTCGATCAGGTAGAACTCAAGCTCGAACGCGGCACAGATATCCAAGCCCAGGTCGTCGAACTTGCTCACCACCTGGCGCAGCACTTCGCGCGGGTCGGCGAAGAAAGGCTGGCCTTCGATCTCGTGCATGGTCATCAGCAACTGGGCGGTCGGGCGTTTCTGCCACGGCTCGTTGCACAGCGTGCCGGGGATCGGGTAGCAGATGCGGTCGGCATCGCCAATGTCCAGGCCCAGGCCGGTGCTTTCCACGGTCGAACCGTTGATGTCGAGGGCAAACAGTGACGCCGGCAGGTTGATGCCTTTTTCGTACACCTTGTGCAGGCTGGCCCGCTCGATGCGCTTGCCGCGTACCACGCCATTCATGTCGGAGATCAGCAGATCGACATACTGCGTATCCGGATGGGCCTGGAGGAAGTCTTTCATCTCGCTGGAAGAACTGGCGCACGGGGTGACCGACGTCATGGTGTACATCCTTTGATTTGCTGCGGCGATGTGGGGATACGGCTGGCGCCTCACGGGCGACGATGGTTGCAGCTGTTGTTTTTTTCACTTTCCCATCGTGGGGATTGGTTGCCCGACCGGGCGCATTGATTCCCAGGGGCGGTTCCACTATAAAATGGCCTCAACGCAACAGACATTGGCATTTCGGCAAGCAGAGCGTGCATCAATGCAATATCAGATTACCCACGCCGACCTCTCCCTGGTCCTGGCCCTGGAACGTGGCCGCTCGTTGGCCAAGGCTGCCGAACTGCTCAAGGTGGACGTCTCGACGGTGTTCCGCTCGATCCGTCGCCTCGAGTCGGCACTGGGCACCGCGCTGTTCGTCAAAAGCCGTAAAGGCTACCTGCCCACCGACACCGCCCAAGCCCTGGCCGAGCAGGCCGAGCGCGCCGAACAGGCCCTGGAGGCCGCGCGCATCGCCATGACCAGCGGCGAACAGGTGGTCAGCGGTACGGTGCGGCTGACCTGCACCGAGGCGGTCATGCACAGCCTGCTGCTACCGGCATTGGCCGACTTCATGCCCAATTACCCGGCGTTGTCGCTGGAAATGGGCACCTCCAACACCTTCGCCAACCTCAGCCGGCGCGATGCCGACATCGCCCTGCGCCTGACCAATACGCCACCCGAACACCTGGTAGGCCGCTGCCTGGGTTCGACCTCCTACGTGATCTGCGGCCAGCCGCAGTGGCGCGAACGGCTGACCGAGTCGGCCAGCAGCGTGCCGTGGATTGCCCCGGACGACTCGATGCAGGACCACCCGACCGTGGTCTGGCGCAACCAGCAATACCCTGGGTTGAGCCCACGCTACCAATGCAGCGGCATGTCGACCATTGCGCAACTGGTCAGCACCGGGCTGGGCGTGGCGGCGCTGCCCGACTACATGGTGCATGCCTTGCCTGGCGTCGATGCGCTGAGCGGCCCGCTGCCCGGTTGCGACACCCAACTGTGGCTGCTGACCCGGCCCGATTGCCGGGCGTTGCGCTCGGTGCAGACATTGTTCGAGGAATTGACCCCGCGGTTGCGCGACGCGATGTTGTGAGATACAAGAGGAGGGTGTCTGTTGCGGCCCTTTCGCGGCTAAACCCGCCCCCACAGGGGCTGGCCTGATCCGCGCGTGGCAAAACAGCGCTTCCCTATTGGCTGGTGAATTTTTATACTATCGAGTCCGCCTGCCCATATTGGGCTGCACGCCCACCGCAATTGCTACTGAGGAAGACCATGGCCCGCGTAACTGTTGAAGACTGCCTGGAACACGTGGATAACCGCTTTGAGCTGGTCATGCTCTCGACCAAGCGCGCCCGTCAGCTGGCGACCGGCGGCAAAGAGCCACGCGTCGCGTGGGAAAACGACAAGCCGACCGTTGTTGCCCTGCGTGAAATCGCCGAAGGCATCGTCACCAACGAGTTCATCGCTGCTGAAGAGATCGTCACCGAGGATCCGGTCTTCGCCGCGTTCGAGGACGAGTCCAACGAGGCTGTCTGATTGATGCCAGGTCGACGTCGCGCGGCACAAGGCCCTCTTCCTCTGCAAGAGGTGAACCCATGCCGGGTATAGAAGCCTTAGCCGAACGGCTGTCGACCTACCTGGGCCCCGAACAGGTCAACCTGGTTCGGCGCGCCTATTTCTACGCCGAGCAGGCCCACGACGGGCAGCGCCGCCGCAGCGGCGAGCCCTACGTGACCCACCCGCTGGCCGTGGCCAGCATCCTCGCCGACATGCACATGGACCATCAGAGCCTGATGGCCGCCATGCTGCACGATGTGATCGAAGACACCGGCATCGCCAAGGAAGCCCTCTGCCAGCAATTTGGCGAGACGGTTGCCGAACTGGTCGATGGGGTCAGCAAGCTGACCCAGATGAACTTCGAGACCAAGGCCGAGGCGCAGGCCGAGAACTTCCAGAAAATGGCCATGGCCATGGCGCGCGATATCCGCGTGATCCTGGTCAAGCTGGCCGACCGCCTGCACAACATGCGCACGCTGGAAGTGCTGTCCGGTGAAAAACGCCGGCGCATTGCCAAGGAAACCCTCGAAATCTACGCCCCCATCGCCAACCGGCTGGGCATGCACACCGTGCGCGTCGAATTCGAAGACCTTGGCTTCAAGGCCATGCACCCAATGCGCTCGTCGCTGATTCACCGGGCGGTCAAGAGCGCCCGCGGCAACCGCAAAGAGATCGTCGCCAAAATCGAACAATCGCTGGCCAACTGCCTGGCTGCCGACGGCATCCAGGGCGAGGTCAGCGGCCGGCAGAAACACCTCTATGGCATCTACAAGAAGATGCGTGGCAAGCGCCGCGCCTTCAACGAGATCATGGACGTGTATGCCTTCCGCATCATCGTCGACAAGGTCGACACCTGCTACCGCGTGCTCGGCGCCGTGCACAACCTGTACAAGCCGCTGCCCGGTCGTTTCAAGGACTACATCGCGATCCCCAAGGCCAACGGCTACCAGTCGTTGCACACCACGCTGTTCGGCATGCACGGCGTGCCCATCGAAATCCAGATCCGCACACGCGAGATGGAAGAGATGGCCAACAACGGTATCGCCGCCCACTGGCTGTACAAGTCCAACGACGACGAGCAGCCAAAAGGCAGCCACGCGCGGGCCCGCCAGTGGGTCAAGGGCATCCTCGAACTGCAGCAGCGCGCGGGCAACTCGCTGGAATTCATCGAGAGCGTGAAGATCGACCTGTTCCCGGACGAGGTCTATGTCTTTACGCCCAAGGGCCGGATCATGGAGCTGCCGAAAGGCTCCACGGCCGTCGACTTCGCCTATGCGGTGCACACCGACGTGGGCAACAGTTGCATCGCCTGCCGCATCAACCGCCGCCTGGCGCCACTGTCTGAGCCCCTGCAAAGCGGTTCGACGGTAGAGATCGTCAGCGCGCCGGGCGCCCGGCCGAACCCGGCCTGGCTCAACTTCGTGGTCACCGGCAAGGCACGCACGCACATCCGCCACGCCCTCAAGCAACAGCGCCGCTCCGAGTCCATCAGCCTCGGCGAACGCCTGCTGAACAAGGTGCTGACCGGCTTCGACAGCAGCCTCGAAAAGATCCCGCAGGAACGCATTCAGGCGATTCTCGCCGAGTACCGCCTGGAGCTTATCGAAGACCTGCTCGAAGACATCGGCCTGGGCAACCGCATGGCCTATGTGGTGGCGCGGCGCCTGCTGTCGGCCGAAGGCGAACAGCTGCCGACGCCGGAAGGCCCGCTGGCCATTCGCGGCACCGAAGGCCTGGTGCTCAGCTACGCCAAATGCTGCACGCCGATCCCCGGTGACCCAATCGTCGGCCACCTGTCGGCGGGCAAAGGCATGGTCGTGCACCTGGAGAACTGCCGCAACATCAGTGAAATTCGCCACAACCCAGAGAAGTGCGTGCAGCTCTCCTGGGCCAAGGACATTGCTGGCGAATTCAATGTCGAGCTGCGTGTCGAGCTGGAGCACCAGCGCGGCCTGATCGCGCTGCTGGCCAGCAGCGTCAATGCCGCAGACGGCAACATCGAGAAGATCAGCATGGACGAACGCGACGGCCGTATCAGCGTGGTCCAACTGGTGGTCAGCGTGCACGACCGCGTGCACCTGGCACGAGTGATCAAGAAGCTGCGTACCTTGACCGGTGTGGTCCGCATCACCCGCATGCGTACGTAGTCCGCCAACCGCAAGGAGTCATCATGAGCAAGTCCGTCATCAACAGCGACAAGGCCCCTGCCGCCATCGGTACCTACTCCCAGGCAATCAAGGCTGGCAACACCGTGTACATGTCGGGCCAGATCCCACTGGACCCCAAGACCATGGAGCTGGTCGAAGGCTTCGAGGCCCAGACCGTGCAGGTCTTCGAGAACCTCAAGGCTGTGGCTGAAGCCGCGGGTGGCTCGTTCAAGGACATCGTCAAGCTGAACATCTTCCTCACCGACCTGAGCCACTTCGCCAAGGTCAACGAAGTGATGGGCCGTTACTTCGAACAGCCTTACCCAGCCCGCGCCGCCATTGGCGTTGCCGCGCTGCCAAAAGGCTCCCAGGTCGAGATGGACGCGATCCTGGTCATCGAGTGATGCCCCTGGTGACGGGCGCCCTGCCCGTCACCTTCTCTCCCCAAGGTTACCCACCATGCGTCAAGCACTGCCCCTCGCGCTGGCAGCCCTGCTTCTGAGCGGTTGCGCCAGCCATAAACCCGAAGACTTCAACGGCACCTGGATCAACCAGGACGCCATCAAAGCCGCCGTCAAAAGTGGCAGCCTGCGTCAGGCACTGAATGAACACGGCCCTGTGTTCGAGTGGAAACTCGACGTGGCTCACCAACAGGCCAGCTTCAGCAATGGCTTCGAGGCTGCCGACGGCCAGTTGAGCGCCAACGAGAAGCAATGGCTGGCCAGCTTCCAGGACGGCCAGACCGAGCAGCTGGCGCTGGATGGCGACGAGCTGAAAACCACCGCGCAGTCCGGTACCGAACAAACCTTCGTGCGCGTCAAGCAACCCGGGAATGCACCGCTGGGTGGCAGCTTCGAGAAGGCGCTGTACCAGGCCTACCTGGGCGGTGAATGGAAAATCATCGACGGCCAGGGCAAAGGCACCGCCGTTCGCTTCAGCGACACCGGTAACGTCAGTGGCCTGCCTGGCCCGGACCGTTTTGCCCTGTGCCTGGCCGGCGATTGCGCGACCATGGGCGGCAGCAACGACAGCCTGTGGCTGGAGCGCAAACAGCGCGGTGCGCCGTTTATCATCAAGCGTGATGGCGACACGCTGGAGATTTTCCAGGCCGTTAACCGCGCGAAGCCGGATGAAATGCCGGTATTGGCGGCCGGTGCTCGGCAATGGGTGCTTGAGAAGGACTGAGGCCTGCCAGGATCTCTACCCGTCACACCGGCCCTTTCGCGGGTAAACCCGCGCCCACAGGTACCCCGCTGACAACAGAATCAGCGCTCACCCTGTGGGAGCGGGTTTACCCGCGAAGAGGCCGGTAGACTCACCCCTTACCCTGCAGAATCGCCGCATACCCTTCTTTGTAACTGGGGTACTCTGGCACCCAGCCCAACGCCCGCACACGGGCATTGCTGCAGCGCTTGCTGCCCGTCCGGCGCACCCGCTGCTCATCCGACCACTCGGTAACGCCCAGGTACCCACGCAACCAGCCCACCACATCGGCCAGCGGCGCCGGGTCGTCATCGACACCTATATAGCAGTCATCCAGCGCCACGCCGTCGGCATCGGCCTGCAGCAGGTAAGCCAGCAAGCTTGCGGCGTCTTCGGCATGAATACGGTTGCCATACAGCGGCGGCTCTTCAGCCACACGGTAGCCCTGACGCACCTGGCTCAGTAGCCATTCACGGCCCGGCCCGTAGATGCCGGTCAAGCGCACCACGCTTGCCGGGATACCACTGGTCAGCGCCAAGCGCTCGGCGTCGAGCATGATCCGGCCAGAGTACCCTTCAGGCTCGGTGGCCGCCGTCTCGTCGACCCACTCGCCGTCTTTTTGCGCAAACACGCTGCTGCTGGACACAAACAGCAAGCGACGCGGGTGCTGACCACGTTCGGCAAGCCAGGCCAGCACATGGCGCAACCCGTCGACATAGGCCGACTGATACCCCGCCTCGTCGTGCTGGCTAGCCGCCACGCAATACACCAGGTAGTCCGGCGCTCGCTGTGGCCACGCTGGCGGGATGGTGGGTTCGGCCAGGTCGGCAGCCACCGGCCCAACACCCGCTGGCAGGTGCTCGACCGCGCGGCGCAGGCCACTCACCTGCCAGCCACGGGCCAGCAATTGCTGGGCCAGACGGCCGCCCACATCACCACAACCTACGACCATTACTGAAAGGTCTGACATCTCAAAACTCCCTAGACCAGTTGATCAAACCCGCCACGCTACACGATGAGTGGCTAGACCTTAGGTGAAAAAAGCAACAAGATTACTTTTGTTAACAAGAATTACTTGCAATAATGGCGCCCCTATCTGTTCTCGGCCTATCTCGAGGCCTTGGAGAACGTTCACTCTTTTTCTTCATCAGGTCCGGCCAGCATGACACGTACTCAACCCTCCGCTTCGCCAACCCCGTCGCGCGCCTGGCGTGCCATTGCCGCGCTGATGTTCAGCCTGGTGCTGGCCCCAGTGGCCATGGCCGATGAGCCAACTGCCAACGCCAGCACCCCGGCTGCCGCTGCCGCCCCGGCTAACACCGCCGCTGCCCCAGCCGCAGACGGCTCGGCACCTGTCGCCAACGCCCCGGCCGATGCGCCAGCCGCTGCAGACCCAAGCGTCGAAGCACTGGTCGAAGATACTACCCTGGGCATGGCGCACGACCTGTCCCCATGGGGCATGTACAAAAACGCCGACATCGTGGTGAAGATCGTCATGATCGGCCTGGCCATCGCCTCGATCATCACCTGGACCATTTGGATTGCCAAAGGCTTCGAGCTGATGGGCGCCAAGCGTCGTCTGCGCGGCGAGATCGCCCAGCTGAAGAAATCCGCCAGCCTCAAGGAAGCTAGCGACGTCTCGAACAAGGAAGGCACCTTGGCTCACACCTTGGTCCACGATGCGCTCGAAGAGATGCGCCTGTCGACCAATGCACGTGAAAAAGAGGGCATCAAGGAGCGCGTCGCCTTCCGCCTCGAGCGCCTGGTAGCCGCCAGCGGCCGCAACATGAGCAGCGGCACCGGCGTGCTCGCCACCATTGGTTCGACCGCACCCTTCGTCGGCCTGTTCGGCACCGTGTGGGGCATCATGAACAGCTTCATCGGCATCGCCAAGACCCAGACCACCAACCTGGCAGTGGTTGCCCCAGGCATCGCCGAAGCCCTGCTGGCAACCGCCTTGGGCCTGGTTGCAGCAATCCCGGCAGTGGTCATCTACAACGTCTTCGCCCGCTCCATTGCCGGCTACAAGGCTCAGGTGTCTGACGCTTCTGCCCAGGTGCTGCTGCTGGTCAGCCGTGACCTGGACCACCAAGGCAGCGAGCGCGCCGCCCCGCACATGGTGAAAGTGGGGTAAGCCATGGGCCTGCATCTCAACGAAGGTGGCGACGACCTCGCCGAAAACCACGAAATCAACGTTACGCCGTTTATCGACGTGATGCTGGTACTGCTGATCATCTTCATGGTGGCGGCGCCCCTGGCCACGGTCGACATCAAAGTCGACCTGCCGGCCTCGACCGCCAAACCAGCGCCGAGGCCCGAGAAACCGGTGTTCGTCAGCGTCAAGGCCGACCAGAAGCTGTATGTCGGCGACGATCAGGTATCTGCGCCCGACCAGCTTGGCCCGATGCTCGATGCCAAGACCAAGGGGGACAAGGAAACCACCATCTTCTTCCAGGCCGACAAGGGCGTGGATTACGGTGACCTGATGGAAGTGATGAACAACATGCGCGCGGCCGGCTATTTGAAGGTCGGTCTGGTAGGTCTCGAGACGGCAGCCAAGAAATGACGAAGACGCGGCACAACCTGGCGCGTTACAGCGGCAGCCTGGCACTTGTGCTGGGTGTCCATGCCGTCGCTGTGCTGCTCACGCTCAATTGGTCCGTGCCTCAGGCCATCGAGCTGCCGCCGGCAGCCATGATGGTCGAGCTGGCACCTTTGCCGGAGCCTGCGCCACCACCTCCTCCAAAAGCCGTCCCACAGCCGCCGGCACCGGTTGAAGAACTGCCGTTGCCCAAGCTGGTGGAAGCCCCTAAACCCAAGATCGCCATCGCCAAGCCGCCCAAGCCGAAGGCCAAGCCCCAGCCGCCCAAGCCCGAGAAAAAGCCTGAGCCGCCGAAGGAAGCGCCGCCGACCGAAAGCGTGGTAGACGCACCGCCAAGCAACACGCCGCCGCAGAAGTCCGCGGCACCGGCACCGAGCATTGCGTCCAACAGCAACGCCCTGCCTACCTGGCAGAGTGACCTGCTGCGCCACTTGGCCAAGTACAAGCGTTACCCGGAAGACGCGCGTCGTCGCGGCCTGCAGGGCATCAACCGCCTGCGCTTCGTGGTCGATGCCGAAGGCAAGGTGGTGTCGTACGCCATGGCCGGTGGTTCGGGCAGCGCGGCACTGGACCGGGCGACCCTGGAAATGATCCGTCGTGCCGGCACGGTACCCAAGCCGCCACCCGAGTTGTTGAACAACGGCACGATCGAAGTCGTGGCGCCGTTCGTCTACTCGCTGGACCGCCGCTGAGACTTTTGTTTCTGTCACAAATCGGCAAGTCTGATAACGTGCGTCTATCGATTGCAGCCGCTATGCTGGGCTCGCAACTTCATGGACGCACGTTATGACCCTCACAGAATTACGCTACATCGTCACACTCGCCCAGGAACAACATTTCGGCCACGCGGCCGAACGTTGCCACGTGAGCCAACCGACCCTGTCGGTCGGTGTGAAGAAGCTCGAGGACGAGCTTGGCGTGCTGATCTTCGAGCGCAGCAAGAGCGCAGTGCGCCTGACCCCGGTCGGTGAAAGCATCGTCGCCCAGGCGCAGAAGGTACTGGAACAGGCCCAAGGCATCCGCGAGCTGGCCCAGGCCGGCAAAAACCAGCTGACTGCCCCGCTCAAGGTCGGTGCCATCTATACCGTCGGCCCTTATCTGTTCCCGCACCTGATCCCGCAGCTGCACCGTGTGGCGCCGCAGATGCCGCTGTACATCGAAGAGAACTTCACCCATGTACTACGCGAAAAACTGCGCAACGGCGAACTCGACGCAGTGATCATCGCCCTGCCGTTCAACGAAGCCGACGTGCTGACCCTGCCGCTGTACGATGAGCCATTCTGCGCCTTGATGCCTGCCGACCACCCATGGACGGCGAAAAAGACCATCGACACCGCCATGCTCAACGACAAGAGCCTGCTGCTGCTCGGTGAAGGCCACTGCTTCCGCGACCAGGTCCTGGAAGCCTGCCCGACATTGAACAAAGGCGGCGAAGGCTCCCGGCACACCACGGTGGAATCCAGCTCCCTGGAAACCATTCGGCACATGGTTGCCTCGGGCCTTGGCGTCTCGATCCTGCCGCTGTCGGCAGTGCACAGCCACCACTACGCGCCAGGCATCATCGAAGTGCGCCCGCTGACTGCGCCAGCACCGTTCCGCACCGTGGCCATCGCCTGGCGTGCCAGCTTCCCGCGGCCCAAGGCCATCGAGATCCTCGCTGACTCGATCCGCCTATGCTCGGTCGCCAAACCTCCTGTGGAACAGCCGGCCTGAGTCATGAGTGAGCTGTCGAAGGTCCCGGTCACGGTGCTCAAAGGGGTGGGCGATGCCATGGCGGAAAAACTCGCCAAGGTGGGCCTGGAGAACCTGCAGGACATACTCTTCCACCTGCCCTTGCGCTACCAGGACCGCACCCGTGTGGTGCCCATTGGCGAGCTGCGCCCGGGGCAGGATGCCGTGATCGAAGGTGTAGTAAGCGGTGCGGACGTCACCATGGGCAAGCGCCGCAGCCTCGTGGTGCGCCTGGGTGACGGCAGCGGCGTATTGAGCCTGCGCTTCTATCACTTCAGCAATGCGCAAAAAGAAGGCCTGAAACGCGGCACGCACCTGCGCTGCTATGGCGAAGCCCGCCCCGGCGCCTCTGGCCTGGAGATCTACCACCCGGAGTACCGGGCGCTCAACGGCGACGAGCCACCGCCCCCCGTGGAACAGACCCTGACGCCGATCTACCCGTCCACCGAAGGCCTCACCCAGCAACGCCTGCGCCTGCTCTGCCAGCAGAGCCTGGGCATGCTTGGCCCGCGCAGCCTGCCAGACTGGCTGCCCGATGAGCTGGCCCGGGACTACCAATTGGCGCCGCTGGACGATGCCATCCGCTACCTGCACAACCCGCCGGCCGATGCCGACCTCGACGAACTTGCCGAAGGCCAGCATTGGGCTCAACACCGCCTGGCCTTCGAAGAGCTGCTGACCCACCAGCTGTCGCAGCAACGCCTGCGCGAGAGCCTGCGCAGCCTGCGTGCCCCCGTACTGCCCAAGGCCAGCCGGTTGCCGGCGCAGTACCTGGCCAACCTGGGCTTCAAGCCGACCGGCGCCCAGCAACGGGTGGCCAACGAAATTGCCTACGACCTGGCCCAGGCCGAGCCCATGATGCGCCTGGTACAGGGCGATGTCGGGGCCGGTAAAACGGTGGTCGCCGCACTGGCGGCACTGCAAGCGCTGGAGGCCGGTTACCAGGTGGCGTTGATGGCCCCCACCGAGATCCTCGCCGAACAGCACTTCATTACCTTCAAGCGCTGGCTCGAACCGCTGGGCATCGAGGTGGCATGGCTGGCCGGCAAGCTCAAGGGCAAGGCCCGGGCCAGCTCGCTGGAGCAAATCGCCAACGGCGCACCGATGGTGGTGGGCACCCATGCGCTGTTCCAGGAAGAGGTCAAATTCAAGCACCTGGCCCTGGCGATCATCGATGAACAGCACCGGTTCGGTGTGCAGCAACGCTTGGCCCTGCGCAAAAAAGGCGTGGCCGGCGAGCTGTGCCCGCACCAGCTGATCATGACTGCGACGCCGATCCCTCGGACCTTGGCGATGAGCGCCTACGCCGACCTCGACACCTCGGTCCTCGACGAGCTGCCACCCGGGCGTACGCCGGTGAACACCGTGCTGGTGGCGGACAGCCGCCGCTTCGAGGTGGTCGAGCGGGTACGCGCCGCCTGTGCCGAGGGGCGTCAGGCCTATTGGGTGTGCACCCTGATCGAAGAGTCCGAAGAACTGACCTGCCAAGCGGCCGAGAGCACCTATGAAGAGCTTGGCAGCGCCCTGGGCGAGCTACGCGTCGGCCTTATCCACGGGCGCATGAAGCCTGCGGAAAAGGCCGAGATCATGGCCCAGTTCAAGGCCGGTGAGCTGCAACTGCTGGTGGCAACCACGGTCATCGAGGTGGGCGTGGACGTGCCCAATGCCAGCCTGATGATCATCGAGAACCCCGAACGCCTGGGCCTGGCCCAACTGCACCAGCTGCGTGGCCGGGTTGGCCGGGGCAGCGCGGTGAGCCACTGCGTGTTGCTGTATCACCCGCCACTGTCGCAGATCGGCCGCGAACGCCTGGGGATCATGCGTGAAACTAACGATGGCTTCATCATCGCGGAAAAAGACCTGGAACTGCGCGGCCCCGGCGAGATGCTGGGAACACGCCAGACCGGCCTGCTACAGTTCAAGGTCGCTGACCTGATGCGTGATGCCGACCTGCTGCCAGCCGTACGTGATGCCGCCCAAGCGCTGATCGCGCGGTGGCCGGACCATGTCAGCCCGTTGCTTGACCGCTGGCTGCGGCACGGCCAGCAATACGGCCAAGTGTGACGCCAGTCCCACAATGGATCCAGATTTGCGGCGGGACTGGTTATACTTCGCGTTTAAAAGAATTAGTGGATACGGACCATGACTGAAGTTGCCCTGGACACCGCAACCCCACACACGCCCTCTGTCATCCGGCTGCTGCTCGATAAGGTTGGCGTCACCTACCGCGAAGTGCTCGAGCATGCGCAATTGCCTGCCGCCTCGCGGGTGCAGGCGGTGCTCCTCGACGACGAAGTCGGCGCCCTGATGGTGTTGTTCCCGCAGAGCCAGCTGCTTGACCTGAATCGCCTGACCGAGCTGACCGGCCGCAAGCTGACCGCCGTATCGGTCCCCCGGCTCAAGCAGATGCTCGACAAGCACCACCTCAAGCGCCTGCCGGGCATTCCGGCGTTGACCAGCTCGCCGTGCCAGTACGAAAAAAGCCTGCTCGACTGTGAGACGGTGCTGATTCAGTCCGGCGAAGCCGGGCTGCTGCTGGAAATCGACCGCACGGACTTCAAGCGCATGCTCGCCAAGGCCAGCGCCAGCAGCTTTGGCCAGGAGGTGAAGGCCATCAGCCCCAACCTCGACCGGCCTGATGACGACTCCCACGAAATCACCCAGGCGGTCCAAGCCTTTACCGCGCGACGTATCCAGAAGCGCCTGGAAGAAACCATCGAAATCCCGCCGTTGGCCGACACGGCGCAGAAAATCATCAAGCTGCGGGTAGACCCTAACGCCAGCATCGATGACATCACCGGCGTGGTCGAGACCGACCCTGCGCTGGCTGCGCAGGTGGTCAGCTGGGCGGCATCGCCCTACTACGCCTCGCCAGGCAAGATCCGTTCAGTAGAAGACGCCATCGTGCGCGTGCTGGGCTTCGACCTGGTCATCAACCTGGCTTTGGGGCTGGCCCTGGGCAAGACCCTGAGCCTGCCCAAGGATCACCCGCAGCAGGCCACACCGTATTGGCAGCAGTCGATCTACACCGCAGCCATCATTGAAGGCCTGACCCGCGCCATGCCCAGGGCAGAGCGCCCGGAGTCCGGCTTGACGTACCTGGCGGGGCTGCTGCACAACTTTGGCTATCTGCTGCTGGCGCACGTGTTCCCGCCGCACTTCTCGCTGATCTGCCGGCACCTCGAGGTTAACCCGCACCTGTGCCACACCTATGTGGAACAGCACCTGCTGGGCATCAACCGCGAACAGATCGGCGCGTGGTTGATGAAGCTGTGGGACATGCCGGAAGAGCTCTCGACGGCGCTGCGCTTCCAGCATGACCCGTCTTATGACGGCGACTATGCGGCGTTCCCCAACCTGGTGTGCCTGGCGACTCGCCTGCTGCGTTCGCGCGGTATTGGCTCGGGGCCTCAGGAAGAGGTACCCGATGAACTGCTGGAGCGGTTGGGGGTGACTCGGGAGAAGGCCGAGGATGTGGTGAACAAGGTGCTGGAGGCCGAAACCCTGCTGCGGGAACTGGCATCGCAGTTTCACGCCCCGCACTAATAGCTTGGGGCGTCCTGCGCACCCGTTGTAGGAGCAGCCTTGCGCTGCGAAGAGGCCGGTGAAAACACAGTAAATCTTCGCTGCAGTCACCGGCCTCTTCGCAGCACAAGGCTGCTCCTACAGGGCCAGGCTCAGCGCTTTTTCTTCGGCTTGAGGTACTTCATCAAGCCCTGGAACCACATCACCAACGCCGGATTGCCCTTGATCTGGATGTGCTTGTCCTGAATCCCCTGCATGAAGGCCAACTGCTTGTTGCTTGCCTGCAGCGTGGCGAACCCGTAAGCGGCATCTTTGAACGCAATGGCGAACGCCGGCTGCGGGTGCACACCACCTTTGCTGCTGATGCGCTCGTCGCTGACGATGAAGTGCCGTGCGATTTTGCCATCCAGGGTCTGCATCTGGAAAACCAGATCCTTGTCCTTGAGTTGCTGCTTGAACGCCGGGTTGTTACGGCTGGCCCTGGCCATCAACAGCCCCATGGCCCAGAGAAGAAAGCGGAACTTCATCAACGCGCCTCGAATAAAAAATGACTGAGTGGCGCATTTTATCCTCTTCCAGAACTATTTATGCAAGTTCGCAACATATGCCTACAGAAAGCACAACGGGCGCCCTGGGGCGCCCGCTGAACCGACACTGGGGATGTCAGGATTCGATCACTTGCCTTTCTTGGCTGGCTTGGCCGGCACGTTGACGCTGTCACGCAGGTTCTTGCCGGGCTTGAAGGCTACGGTGTTGCTGGCCTTGATCTTCACCGGCTCGCCGGTCTGGGGGTTCTTGCCGGTACGCGCACCACGGTGACGTTTTTCAAAGGTGCCGAAACCGACCAGGGTCACGGTGTCCTTGTCCAGCGCACCGGTAATGCTGTCGAGGATCGCATTCAGCACCACGTTGGCCTTTTCCTTGGTCAGATCGGCCTTTTCGGCGATGACAGCGGCGAGTTCTGGTTTGCGCATAGTGAAGCCTCTTTGACGGGATTTTTTGTTGTTATGCCGTGCTGCCTCTGGGAGCAGCGCTCAAGGCACCGCAGGCTCTAATCTGCGGCAGACGGGAGTGAGAATGGCACGCCCACCGAGGCCGCGCCAGTATCTGGGCGGCCATTGTGTGAGCAATAACAGGATAAACCCGACAGAACGCCCGCTATTTACGCCATAACCGGGGGTAACTGACGATTCAGGGCCAGCTTTTCCATCACGGCCGCACCGGTCAGGGCATAGCCCAGCAGCTTGCCGTCGGCATCGTGGCAGAGCACCTTGAGGTCGCTGCCCTGCCCCTCCACCTGCCAGTTGCCGTCGTGCCCTTGCGGGGGCGGCGAGACCACCAGCGGGCACGCTGGGGTCTTCACGGTGATCGGCATCGCCCCGTAACTGACGGCCGTTGGGTTACCGACCAGGGTTTGCGCCAAGGCGCGGGCACAGCTCATCAGCGGCATCACATAGAGCAGATTGATGCCGTCCACCTCGGCGCAGTCGCCCAGGGCGAAGATATTGGCGTGGGACGTGCGCAACTGCCGGTCCACCACCACGCCGCGATTAGTCTGCAGGCCAGCAGCGGCGGCAAGATCAGTACGGGGGCGCAAGCCGATGGCTGAAACCACCAGGTCGCAGGCGATCACGCTACCGTCGGACAAGTGCGCCTCAAGGCCCTGCGCAACCTGCTGCAGGCGCGTCAGCACCGGGCCCAGGTGGAAGCGCACGCCAAGGCCTTCTAGCCCGGCCTGCACGGCAGCGGCGGCGGCTGGGTGCAACAGGGTCGGCATCACCTGCTCGCACGGGGCCACCACCTCGACCTGGAACCCACCCAGGCTCATGTCATTGGCGAATTCGCAGCCAATCAGGCCTGCGCCCAGAATCAGCACGCGCTGCTTACCGGCAGCGGCGGCGCGAAAGCGTGCGTAATCCTCCAGGTCGTTGATCGGGAAGACCTGCCCGCCAGCGTCACCCTCGATCGGCACCTGCACAGTCTGGGCGCCCCAGGCCAACACCAAGTCACGATAGGCCACGGCCTCTTCACCGATCCACAGGCGCTTGTGGCCGGGGTCGATGCCGCTGATACGGGTGTGGGTACGGATTTCGGCCTTGAGCTGCTCGGCCATCGCGCCAGGCTCGGCCATGCACAGCCCATCGGCATCCTTGAGCTTGGCAAAACCCGTGGAGAGCATGGGCTTGGAGTAGGAACGACCATCGTCGGCGGTAATCAACAGCAGCGGCGTCTCGCCATCGAGCTTGCGAAATTCACGGGCCAGGTTGTAGCCGGCCAGGCCAGTACCGATGATGACTACGGGGGACGTCATGTCGTGCTTACCTCAGGGTGGGAACAGGGGATTATCAGCCGATGGCGATCATTTCGAAGTCGCTCTTGCCGACGCCGCAGTCGGGGCACAGCCAGTCTGCAGGCACGTCTTCCCAACGGGTGCCGGGGGCGATGCCGTCGTCGGGCCAGCCTTCGGCTTCGTCATAGATCAGACCACAGACAATACATTGCCATTTTTTCATCGGTACGGATTCCTCGTTTCAGGCTCGGGCTTGTGTCGCTGCTGATGGCCCGCCAGGGGGCCGCCGCGCAATCTTTGGGGGCTTTTTACTGGCCCTGCCAGCAGTATGCAAGCAGTCGGGGCAATCATGCTAAGCTCGCCGCCTCTCTGGCTGTAACAAGCATACCGACGTGTCGTACGAATCCCCGCAAGCAGCCGCTGTCGCGTGGCTGCCGTATTCACAGCTGGCGACCGAGATCGACCAGCCGACCCTGGACTGGCTGTTCGACGAGGGCTCGCTGACCCGCCGCCTGACCCGCCTGTCCCACGATCATTTCTCCGTCACCCCGCTGCTGGAAGGCTGGCAGCCACTGCGTGATGACGAATGCCTGGCCCTGGGCATCGCGCCGGGGGCGCAAGGCTGGGTGCGCGAGGTGTACCTGCGTGGCCACGGCCAGCCCTGGGTGTTCGCCCGCAGCGTGGCCAGCCGCAGTGCCCTGGAGCGCGGTGGCCTGGACCTCGAGACCCTGGGCAGCCGCTCGCTGGGCGAGTTGCTGTTCTGTGACCAGGCGTTCATTCGCCACCCACTGCAAGTGTGCAGTTATCCACAAGCCTGGTTACCGACCGAGGCCCGCCATGATGCGCTTTGGGGCCGACGCTCACGCTTTGAACGGGACGGCCTGGACCTGCTGGTAGCCGAGGTGTTCCTGCCAGCCCTGTGGCAAGCGGCCAAGGAGGAAAACCGCTGATGTACCTGCAACTGCTCAAGTCGCTCAACCGCGTGCACCCGCGCGCCTGGGACTTTGTCCAGCTCAGCCGCATGGACCGCCCCATCGGCATCTACCTGCTGCTGTGGCCGACCCTGTCGGCCGTGTGGATTGCAGGGCAAGGTTCGCCGACCCTGGCCAACGTGCTGATCTTCGGCCTCGGCGTGGTGCTGATGCGCGCTGCAGGCTGCTGCATCAATGACTTTGCCGACCGCAAGGTCGATGGCCACGTCAAACGCACCGCCGACCGCCCCTTGGCCAGCGGCCGGGTCGAGCCGCGCGAGGCACTGGCACTGTTCGCGATCCTGGTCGGGGTGAGTTTCCTGCTGGTGCTGTGCACCAACAGCCGGACCGTCTGGCTGTCGTTCGGCGCCGTGGCCTTGGCGTTCTGCTACCCATTCATGAAGCGCTATACCTATTACCCGCAGGTGGTGCTGGGCGCCGCGTATTCCTGGGGTATCCCCATGGCGTTCACCGCTGCCGGGGGCGAGCTGCCGGCCAGTGCCTGGCTGCTGTACATCGCCAACCTGCTGTGGACCGTGGGCTACGACACTTACTACGCCATGGTCGACCGCGACGATGACCTGAAGATCGGCGTGAAATCGACGGCCATTCTGTTTGGCGAAGCCGATCGGGTGATCATCCTGACCTTGCAGTTGCTGTCGTTGGCTTGCCTGCTGTTGGCCGGGAGCCGCTTCGAGCTGGGCGGCTGGTTCCACCTGGGGCTGCTGGGGGCGGCGTTGTGCTTTGCCTGGGAGTTCTGGTCGACGCGCAAGCTGGACCGCGAGTCGTGCTTCAAGGCGTTTCTGCACAATCACTGGGCGGGGTTGCTGGTGTTCATTGGGGTCGTGCTGGATTACGCACTGCGCTGACTTTTCCGGCCCTATCGCCGGCAAGCCGCCACAGAGTTTGCATAGCTGCTGCCCCTGTGGGAGCCGGCTTGCCGGCGATAGGGCCGCACAGCGGCCCCGGCTATCTCACGGCTTGGCCACGTGCCAGACGTCTTTCATGCCGTCACCGGTGGTATCGCCAGCCTTCTTGTCCTTGACGAAGGTGTACAGCGGCTTGCCGTCATAGGCCCATTGCATCGTGCCATCGTCACGCTTGATCTGCGTCCACTTGCCCTCTGCCTTTTCACTCGCTTTAGCCGTCAACGGCGGCCAATTCTTTGCGCAATCGCCATTGCACATCGACTTGCCCCCAGCGTCTTTGTCAAAGGTATACAACGTCATGCCGGCATGGTCGACCAGCATGCCGTTCTTCACCATCTCATGGTCGGCCGAGGCCACCCCCGGGAGTGCCAGCGCAGCAAGAAGGGCCATCCAGCTCAGCGTATGTCGTGTCATTGGATTCACCATTGTTTCCGGGGAAATGAGTTCTGATAGCCGCCGCAGCGGCCCTTTCAAGCCTAGTTCAGTCATGGAATGTCGCCAGAACAGCCAATGCTCTGTCACACAGCTGCAATAATTCCGTTATCTAATGCGGGCCAGACACGATTTTCCAGGAGAGGTTTTGAGCATGGTTGGCAGGAACATTCTGATCGTCGACGACGAAGCGCCTATTCGCGAGATGATCGCCGTTGCATTGGAAATGGCCGGCTACGACTGCCTGGAAGCGGAGAACTCGCAACAGGCACACGCGATCATCGTCGACCGCAAGCCTGACCTGATCCTGCTCGACTGGATGCTGCCGGGCACCTCGGGCATCGAACTGGCCCGCCGCCTGAAGCGTGACGAGCTGACCGGGGACATCCCGATCATCATGCTCACCGCCAAAGGTGAAGAGGACAACAAGATCCAAGGCCTGGAAGTGGGCGCCGATGACTACATCACCAAACCCTTCTCGCCCCGCGAGCTGGTCGCCCGCCTGAAAGCCGTGCTGCGTCGCACCGGCCCGAGCGACAGCGAGGCGCCGATCGAAGTCGGTGGCCTGCTGCTTGACCCGATCAGCCACCGCGTGACCATCGACGGCAAACCGGCCGAGATGGGCCCCACCGAATACCGCCTGCTGCAGTTCTTCATGACCCACCAAGAGCGCGCCTACACCCGTGGCCAGTTGCTGGACCAGGTTTGGGGCGGCAACGTCTATGTCGAGGAGCGTACTGTCGACGTGCACATCCGCCGCTTGCGCAAGGCGCTGGGTGAAGCCTACGAAAATCTGGTACAAACCGTCCGCGGCACTGGCTACCGTTTCTCGACCAAGAGCTGACACGCCTGCACGCCTGGCTGCACGACGTTGTACAAGGACCGTCAATTGAACCAGAACTGGCACGCGACCCTGATTCGCCACCTGCTGCTGCTGATCTCTGTCTGCCTGCTCGGTGGGCTGGTCAGCGGTTATTACGGCTGGAGCCTGGCCATCGGCCTGGCCCTTTACCTGGGTTGGACCCTCAAGCAGCTGCTGCGCCTGCATGACTGGCTGCGCAACCATCAACCCGACGAGGCCCCGCCAGACGGCTACGGCCTGTGGGGCGAAGTGTTCGACAGCATCTACCACCTGCAACGTCGCGACCAACGCGTACGCGGCCGCCTGCAGGCGGTGATCGACCGGGTGCAGGAGTCCACTGCCGCGCTGCGCGACGCGGTGATCATGCTCGACAGCGACGGCAACCTGGAATGGTGGAACCGCGCCGCCGAAACCCTGCTGGGCTTCAAGACTCCGCAGGACGGCGGCCAGCAGGTGACCAACCTGGTGCGCCACCCTCGCTTCAAGGAATATTTCGAGGCGGAGAACTACGTCGAACCGTTGGAAATCCCTTCGCCGATCAATGACCGGATGCGTGTGCAACTGCACATCACCCGCTACGGCAATAATGAGCACCTGATGCTGGTGCGCGATGTCACCCGCATCCATCAGCTCGAACAGATGCGCAAAGACTTCGTCGCCAACGTTTCCCATGAGTTGCGTACGCCGCTGACGGTGATTACCGGCTACCTGGAAACCTTGCTCGACAACGTCGAGGACGTGAACCCGCGCTGGACCCGGGCCCTGCAGCAGATGAGCCAGCAAGGCTCACGCATGCAGACCCTGCTCAATGACTTGCTGTTGCTGGCCAAGCTGGAGGCCACCGACTACCCCTCCGACAACCTGCCCGTGCCCGTCGATGCCCTGCTGCAGTCGATCAAGGGCGATGCCCAGGCGCTGTCCGGCCCGCGTAACCAGCGCATCAGCCTGGAAGCCGCACCCGGCGTCAGCCTCAAGGGCAGCGAGGCAGAGCTGCGCAGTGCGTTCTCCAACCTGGTGTTCAACGCGGTCAAGTACACCCCGGACGAGGGCAGCATTCGCATCCGCTGGTGGGCCGATGACCAGGGTGCGCACCTCAGCGTGCAGGATTCGGGTATCGGCATTGATGCCAAGCATTTGCCACGGCTGACCGAGCGCTTCTACCGCGTCGACTCCAGCCGGGCGTCCAATACCGGGGGCACCGGGTTGGGCCTGGCGATCGTCAAGCATGTGCTGCTGCGCCATCGCGGGCGCCTGGAGATCAGCAGCGTGCCGGGGCATGGCAGCACCTTTACCTGTCACTTTGCGCCGGCACAATTGGCCAACGGCAAGGGTTGAGAAGGCTGCACCGCAACCCCATCAAGACCATCACCCTTTGCTTTTGCGGTTTCAACCGCTACATTGGACCCCCTGTGCCAGCCTGTGCTGGCACTTTTTTTCTCCATTCCCCAAAGACGGACCCCGTAAAAACTCCATCATGGACCCTTCCCCTGGTATCAGCCTCACCTCGTTATTCGCCGATTTCGGCATGATCATCTTTGCCTTGCTCCTGGTACTGCTCAACGGCTTTTTCGTTGCCGCCGAGTTCGCCATGGTCAAGCTGCGCTCAACCCGCGTCGATTCCATCGCCGAACTGCACGGCTGGCGTGGCAGCATCCTGCGCAAGGTGCACAACCAGCTCGACGCCTACCTGTCCGCCTGCCAGCTGGGCATCACCCTCGCCTCCCTGGGCCTGGGCTGGGTCGGCGAGCCGGCGTTCGCCCACCTGCTGGAGCCGCTGCTGGCCTACATGGGCGTGGACACGCCAGAGCTGATCAAGGGCATTTCGTTCTTCGTCGCCTTCTTCGTCATCTCTTACCTGCACATCGTGGTCGGTGAGCTGGCGCCCAAGTCCTGGGCGATCCGCAAGCCCGAGCTGCTGTCGCTGTGGACCGCGGTGCCGCTGTACCTGTTCTACTGGGCGATGTACCCGGCCATCTACCTGCTCAATGCCAGCGCCAACACCATCCTGCGCATTGCTGGCCAAGGTGAGCCTGGCCCGCACCATGAGCATCACTACAGCCGCGAAGAGCTCAAGCTGATCCTGCACTCCAGCCGTGGCCAGGACCCGAGCGACCAGGGCATGCGCGTGCTGGCCTCGGCAGTGGAAATGGGCGAGCTGGAAGTGGTCGACTGGGCTAACTCCCGCGAGGACATGGTCAGCATCGACGCGCACGCGCCGCTCAAGCAGATCCTGGCCCTGCTGCGCCGCCACAAGTTCAGCCGTTACCCGGTCTACGACGCCGAGCGCGAAGAGTTCACCGGGTTGCTGCACATCAAGGACCTGTTGCTGGAGTTGGCCGAACTCGACCACCTGCCCGAAACCATCGACCTCGAAGACCTGGCCCGGCCGCTGGAGCGGGTTTCCCGGCATATGCCGCTGTCGCAGTTGCTGGAGCAGTTCCGCAAGGGCGGCGCGCATTTCGTGCTGGTCGAGGAAGCCGATGGCAAGGTAATCGGCTACCTGACCATGGAAGACGTGCTGGAAGTACTGGTCGGCGATATCCAGGATGAACACCGAAAGACTGAGCGCGGCATCCTCGCCTACCAGCCGGGCAAGCTGCTGGTGCGCGGTGATACGCCGCTGTTCAAGGTCGAGCGCCTGCTGGGCATCGACCTGGACCACATCGAGGCGGAGACCCTGGCTGGGCTGGTGTATGAAACGCTCAAACGCGTCCCCGAAGAGGAAGAAGTGCTTGAGGTTGAAGGCCTGCGCATCATCATCAAGAAAATGAAAGGGCCGAAGATCGTGCTGGCCAAGGTGCTGAAGCTGGATTGACCTTACGGTCCCTCGTTCAGGGGTTGCCCGCCGTAAAGTCGGGCAGCCCACTGATCGGCCTGTCGAACTGATAGGGTATCGACTCCAGCGCCAACCCCACGTTGCGCTGCACCACAAAATGCAGGTGCGGGCCGGTGCTGTTGCCGGTGTTGCCGGACTTGGCCAGCATCTGCCCCTGCTTCACCCGCTGCCCCTCAGCCACTACAACCGAACCGCGCATCAGGTGCAGGTACACGCCCATGGTGCCGTCGGCGTGCAGGACCCTGACAAAATTGCCCGACGGGTTGCTGCCACGCCCGGTCTGGCTGTTCTCGACATTCACCACCACCCCTTCCCGGGCCGCAATGATGGTCGTGCCCTCAGGCATGGCGATATCCATGGCATAGCGCCCCTTGGGGCCAAAATGGCTGAAGCGCCCGTTGGGCCCCTGCGTCACCCGAAACGGCCCGCCCAGCCAGGGGAAGGCATACCGATAACCCTGAGGCCGCAGCCCCGGGTCGCCCATTGCCTGCAGCAGCGTCGAGCGATAGCCCAGCAACGTCCCAGGGCGGCCCCGCAGCACGCTGAGCATCTGGGTTGAACGCCCTGGCAGCACCCTGCGCACGATCCGCGGCGCATTGCCGCCTTGGGCGTTGATCAGCTTGTCCAGGTGCAATTCGACCTGCACCGGCACATGCGATTCATTGCGCGCAGAAAAGCTCACGCCGCCCTGGAACACGATCGCGTTGAGCCGCACCTGGCTTTCCTGCCGCTCGACCATGGATTCATGCAGCTCGATCGGCTTGGCCCCGGGGCCTGGCCGGTCGGTATAGGCACCCACACCGTTGGCATCGGTAATCGGGTAGAGGGTCACGCCCAGGCTCGACGCCGAGGCCATGAGCAATGCACAGAACAGCAGCAGGCGGGCGGGCATGATAGTGGCTTTTTGACAGTTGTGATCTGTCGAAGCCTAGCAGCCGGTTTGGCGGGGGATATGACAGTTGGTCGGATGGTTATTCCGCGCCAAATACGATCCCTTGTAGGAGCGGCCTTGCGTCGCGAAAGGGCCGCAAAGCGGCCCCAGCAATATCTGCGTCAACGTCGAAATCGTGGGGCTGCTGCGGCAGCCCTTTCGCGACGCAAGGCCGCTCCTACAAAGGGGCAGCGTGGATCAGGCGCCGGGCGTGAAGTGCTTCTGCGCCGTGCCGCGGGCAATCAGCCGCGACAGGTAGTCGAGCTTCTGCGCATCCTGATCGACAAACTTGAAGGTCAGCTGCAGCCAGTCACTGTCTGGCTTGGGCTCCAGCGCCGCAACGGCATGCAGGTAACCGTTCAGGCGCGCGACTTCGGCGTTTTCGCCTTGCTCCAGGTCCAGTACCGCGCCCTCCAGCACCTGCGGCAGCGCTTCGCTACGGCGCACCACCAGCAGCGCCTCTTTCAGGCTCAACGCCTTGATCACGCACGGCTGTGTGCCGCTAGACAGGCGCAACTGGCCTTGGCCACGGCCACTGGGTGCAGCCGCAGGCGGTGCCGGCGCGTTGATCAACGGCTTGGCCGGCACGGCAGCAGGCGCCGCGACCTTGACGGCTTCAGGCTTGCCGCCCGTCAGCGCGCTCAGCGAATCGTTGGCAAACGCCGAATTCGCCCGCGCAGGCCCAGTGGCCATCAGGCTGTCGAGTTTGCCGATCTTGCTCAGGGCTTTCTTTACCTTGGTCAGCAACTGCTCGTTGGTGAACGGCTTGCCGACAAAATCGGACACACCGGCCTGAATGGCCTGGATCACGTTCTCCTTGTCACCACGGCTGGTCACCATGATGAACTGCAGGCTCTTCAACGCGGGCTGCTGACGGCACCAGCTGAGCAGCTCCAGGCCCGACATCTCAGGCATTTCCCAGTCACACAGGACCAGGTCGAACGGCTCCTTGCCCAACATGGCCATGGCCTTGCGACCGTTGACCGCATCGTCGATGACCATGCCCGGAAAGGCATTGCGCAGGCACTTCCTGACCAGATCGCGGATGAACGGGGCGTCATCCACGACCAGCACATTGACTTTACTCATCGATACTCCTCTTGAATCCCGACTAGCCTACCGGCAAGTGACGGCTACTTGCCACAACTGCGCGTGGAGCGGGACTTCTTCACACCGTTCGCGGGTGCCTGATGGCTGCTCGACCGCAAACGAAAACGCCCGGCCTAAGCCGGGCGTTGAGGCTCGGGAGCAATACTATTTATCGTCCGCTTGGCCCGGAACATTAGCGCTTTCGGCCTCATCGCCGCTGGAGCCCTGCACTTCCGCCTTCATGCGCTTGAGGCCCATGTGGCGGACGTCGGTGCCGCGCACCAGGTAAATCACCAGCTCGGAAATGTTGCGGGCGTGGTCGCCGATACGCTCCAGCGAACGCAAGGCCCAGATGACGCTCAGCACCCGCGAAATCGAACGCGGGTCTTCCATCATGTAGGTCACCAGTTCGCGCAGCGCAGTTTTGTACTCGCGGTCGATGGTCTTGTCGTACTGCGCCACCGACAACGCCAGGTCGGCATCGAAGCGGGCAAAGGCGTCCAGCGCGTCGCGCACCATGTTGCGCACCTGGTCGCCGATGTGGCGCACCTCGACGTAGCCGCGTGGCGACTCGCCTTCTTCGCACAGCTGGATGGCGCGACGGGCGATCTTGGTCGACTCGTCACCGATGCGTTCCAGGTCGATCACCGACTTGGAGATGCTGATGATCAGGCGCAGGTCGGACGCCGCTGGCTGGCGGCGGGCGAGGATGCGGACGCACTCCTCGTCGATGTTGCGCTCCATCTGGTTGATCTGCTCATCGACCTCGCGCACCTGCTGGGCCAGGCCCGAATCGGCCTCGATCAGCGCGGTTACCGCGTCGTTGACCTGTTTCTCGACCAGGCCGCCCATGGCCAGGAGGTGGCTGCGCACCTCTTCAAGCTCGGCGTTGAACTGCTGGGAGATGTGATGCGTAAGGCTTTCTTTGTTGATCATCGTTTCGCTCCGCGAAAAAGCTGCAAGCCTCAAGCCGCAAGCTTCAAGTCGTTCGTGTTATCCCTTGGCCCCAGGCCTGCGGCTGGCAGACCGACTAGCCATAGCGACCGGTGATGTAGTCTTCGGTCTGCTTCTTCGCCGGGTTGGTGAACAGGGTGTCGGTGTCCCCGAATTCGACCAGTTTGCCCATGTACATGAAGGCGGTGTAGTCCGAGACGCGCGCCGCCTGTTGCATGTTGTGGGTCACGATGACGATGGTGTACTTGGATTTCAATTCGTAGATCAGCTCTTCGACCTTCAGCGTCGAGATCGGGTCCAGTGCCGAGCACGGTTCGTCGAGCAGCAATACTTCTGGCTCCACGGCGATGGTGCGGGCAATGACCAGACGTTGCTGCTGGCCACCCGACAGGCCCAGGGCCGAATCGTGCAGGCGGTCTTTGACCTCATCCCACAGGGCGGCGCCCTTCAGTGCCCATTCGACGGCTTCGTCGAGGGTGCGCTTCTTGTTGATGCCCTGGATGCGCAGGCCGTAGACGACGTTCTCGTAGATGGTCTTGGGGAACGGGTTCGGCTTCTGGAACACCATGCCCACACGGCGGCGCAGCTCGGCCACGTCTTCGCCCTTGCGGTAGATATTGGTGCCATACAGGTTGATGGCGCCCTCCACGCGGCAACCGTCAACCAGGTCGTTCATGCGGTTGAAGGTACGCAGGAGGGTCGACTTGCCGCAGCCGGACGGGCCGATGAAGGCGGTCACGCGCTGCTTGGGGATATTCATGCTGACGTCGAACAAGGCTTGCTTGTCGCCGTAGAACAGGCTCAGGCCCGGTACTTCGATGGCCACGGTCTCTTCGGCCAGGCGCAGGCTCTGCTTGTCGCGGCCCAGGGCAGACATGTCGATGCCGTGGGTATGGGATTCGTGCTGCATGGTCAACTCCATACGCTATCAATTCGTTTCAAAGGGCCGCCCGGCTTGCAGGCGGCACGCTTGTAATCAGGATCAGTGGTCCAGCGCCTTGTACTTCTCGCGCAGGTGGTTACGGATCCACACCGCCGAGAGGTTGAGGGTGGCGATCACCAGCACCAGCAGCAGCGCGGTGGCGTACACCAGCGGGCGCGCGGCCTCGACGTTAGGGCTCTGGAAGCCGACGTCATAGATGTGGAAGCCCAGGTGCATGATCTTCTGGTCCAGGTGCAGGTACGGGTAGTTGCCATCCAGTGGCAACGACGGCGCCAGCTTCACCACACCCACCAGCATCAGCGGCGCCACTTCACCGGCGGCGCGGGCCACGGCGAGGATCATGCCGGTCATCATGGCCGGGCTGGCCATCGGCAGGACGATTTTCCACAGGGTCTCGGCCTTGGTCGCGCCCAAGGCCAGCGAGCCCTCGCGCACGGTGCGTGGAATCCGCGCCAGGCCTTCTTCGGTGGCCACGATCACCACCGGTACCGCCAGCAGCGCCAGGGTCAGCGAGGCCCACAGCAGGCCCGGGGTACCCAGGGTGGGTGCCGGCAGCGACTCGGGGAAGAACAGCCGGTCGATCGAGCCACCCAGTACATAGACGAAGAAGCCCAGGCCGAACACGCCGTAGACGATCGCCGGTACACCCGCCAGGTTGTTCACCGCGATGCGGATCAGGCGCGTCACCGGGCCCTGCTTGGCGTATTCGCGCAGGTAGACTGCAGCCAGCACGCCGAACGGGGTCACGATCACGGCCATGATCAGGGTCATCATCACGGTACCGAAGATGGCCGGGAAGATGCCGCCCTCGGTGTTGGCTTCACGCGGGTCGTCGCTGAGGAACTCCCAGACCTTGGCGAAGTAAGTGCCCATCTTGGTCAGCCCGGACATGCCGTTCGGCTGGATAGCGTGCACCACCTTGCTCAGGTTGATCTCCACTTCGCGGCCGTTGGCATCACGTGCCACCAAGCTGTCACGGGAGAAGGCCTGGTGCAGGCCGCTGAGGCGGTCTTCGATGGCCTTGTAGCGGCTGTTCAGCTCGGCACGCTCGGCGTCCATGTCGGCCTGGGCAGCGGCGTCGAGCTTGCCCTCCAACTCCAGCTTGCGGCTATGCAAACGCAGGCGTTCGAGGCCATGGTTGATGGCGCCGATGTCTTTTTTCTCGAGTTGCTGCAATTCGCCATTGAGCTGGTTGGCGCGCTTGAGGCGGGCCTGCAGTTCGTTCCAGGCAGCAGGGCCTTCGGCGACCACGCGGCCTTCTTCCTTGACGCTGACCAGGTAGCCGTAGAAGTTGCCCCACTCGCGGCGTTCCAGCGCCATCAGGTCGACCGGGCGTTGCTCATCGACCAGCCAGTCGCCCACCACCCAAGTGAAGTCGCTGCCGTTGAGGTCGCGGTTACCGACCTTGATCAGCTCACGGGTCATGAATTCCGGGCCCTGCTCAGGTACCGGCAAGCCGGCACCCTTCAGGCGTGCACGGGGCACTTCTTCTTTTTGCACCACTTCGCCGACGACGATGTGATCAGCCTGGCCAGGCACCTTGTAGGTGGCCTGGACCAGGTCGGCCGGCCAGAAGTGGCCCAGGCCTCGCACGGCGATGACCGACAGCAGGCCGATGGTCATGATCACCGCCATGGCAACCGCGCCACCGCTGATCCAGACGCCTGGGGCGCCGCTCTTGAACCAGCCTTTGAGGGAATCCTTTTTCACGGATCTCTACCTTTCTATCAAAGCGACGAGTATTTCTTGCGCAGACGCTGGCGAATCAGCTCGGCCAAGGTGTTCATGATGAAGGTGAACATCAGCAGCACGAGGGCCGCCAGGAACAGCACGCGATAGTGGCTGCCACCGACTTCCGACTCCGGCATTTCTACCGCCACGTTGGCGGCCAGGGTGCGCATGCCTTCGAACAGGTTCATCTCCATCACCGGGGTGTTGCCGGTGGCCATGAGCACGATCATGGTCTCGCCCACCGCACGGCCCATGCCGATCATCAGCGCCGAGAAGATACCCGGGCTGGCGGTGAGGATGACCACGCGGGTCAGGGTCTGCCACGGCGTCGCACCCAGGGCCAGGGAGCCCAGGGTCAGGCTGCGCGGCACGCTGAACACGGCGTCTTCGGCAATCGAGTAGATGTTCGGGATAACCGCGAAGCCCATGGCGATACCGACTACCAGGGCGTTGCGCTGGTCGTAGGTGATGCCCAGGTCGTTGGTGATCCACAGGCGCATGTCGCCGCCGAAGAACCAGGTCTCCAGGTAAGGGCTCATGGTCAGGGCGAACCAGCCGGTGAACAGGATCACGGGGATCAGGATCGCCGCTTCCCAGCCATCCGGCACGCGCAGGCGGATCGACTCCGGCAGGCGGCTCCAGACGAAACCGGCCAGCAGGATGCCGAACGGCATCAGTACGAACAGGCTGAACACACCCGGCAAGTGGCCTTCGAGGTACGGCGCGAGGAACAGACCGGCGAAGAAGCCGAGGATCACTGTCGGCATCGCTTCCATCAGCTCGATCACCGGCTTGACCTTGCGGCGCATGCCAGGGGCCATGAAGTAGGCGGTGTAGATGGCGGCGGCAATGGCCAGCGGGGCGGCCAAGATCATCGCGTAGAACGCAGCCTTCAGGGTACCGAAGGTCAGCGGCGACAGGCTGAGCTTGGGCTCGAAGTCGGTGTTCGACGCAGTCGACTGCCAGACGTACTTGGGCTCGTCATAGTTCTCGTACCAGACCTTGCCCCACAGCGCGCTGAAGGAGACTTCCGGGTGCGGGTTCTTCAGGCTCAGCGGCAGCAGCTTGCCGCCTTCCTCGATAATGATGCGGTTGGCACGCGGCGACAGGGCCAGGATACCCGCGCCTTCTGCAGCCGGCTCGACCAGCAGGGTGCGGTGCGCGGTGCTGTGGAACACACCAAGCTTGCCTTCGGCGTCCAGGGCGATGAAGCCCTTGCGGCGCTCTTCGGCATCGATCTGGACGATCGGCGCGTTGCCCATCTGGAAGCTGCGGATCAACTTGAAGCGCGACTCGCCATCGGGATCGCGGGCCATGAACCACTGGTTCAAGCCACCTTTGGAGTCACCGAAGATCAGCGAGATACCGCCCACCAACTGGCCACTGGCCGTGATCTCGGCATTGCCATCTTCCAGCAGCTTGTAGCGGCCGTTGAGGCTCTTGTCACGCAGGCTGAAGACGTCGGCGGTGGCACGGCCGTTGACCACGTACAGCCATTGCTGGCGCGGGTCGACGTAAATGGCCTTGACCGGCTCGGTCATCTGCGGGAGGTCGATACGGTTCTGCTCGCTGGTGACCTCGCCGGTCATCATGTTCTCTTCGCGGGTCAGTTGGGTGACCTGCAGGTGCGAACCGGTGGAACCTGCCAGCAGCAGGGTTTCGCCGTTGACGTTGACGCTCACGTGCTCCAGAGGGCGGCCCTGGTCGTCAAGCACGAACGCGTCCTTGCCGTAGGGGTAGTCGATGCCTGGGGTGATGGTCTTTTTGTTGTCCGGGTAGGTGATCTTGTAGGTGTGGTGGAACACCAACGCCTGACCATTGGACAGACCCAGCACAACCAGCGGGCTACCCGGCTGATCGGTGCTGATGGAGCTCACCTGGGTACCGGCCGGCAGCGGCAGGTCGACGCGCTGCAGCTCGGCACCGGTCTTGGTGTCGAAGAACAGTGCCTGCCCCTTGTCGGAAACCCGCATGCCCACCAGGTTCTGCTCTTCAAGCGCGATCATCAGCGGCTTGCCGACATCCTGTTGCAGCCAGGTCGGCTCCAGGGCCTTCTTGCTGGTCAGCTCAGCGCCCTGGAACAGCGGCAGCACCACGTAGGCCAGGTAGAAGAAAATCAGGGTAATTGCCGCCAATACGGCAAGCCCGCCCACCAGTACATACCAGCGGGTCAGGCGGTCCTTGAGCGCACGCATGCGGCGCTTGCGTTGCAACTCGGGCGTATTGAAGTCAATCCGCACGGGTTGGGAATTTTGGGTCATGGTGGAGTTGGCCAGATCATTCATGCGCACACCCTAGCGGTCCCGTATGACAAAAACATGACAATGCAGTGACGCAAGAAAGCCCGACGCTCAGGGGTTCTGGCTTCGGACTGAGAATTCGTGGAAGCGGCCGGGCTTAGGCACCGGCCGCTTCCTCAGTTATTTACTTCTTTGCGACGTTACCAGCGTGGGACAGGCCCAGGTCAGCCAGGGTCTTGTCGACCACTTTGGCCGGCAGCGGGATGTAGCCATCCTTCACCACGACCTGCTGGCCAGCTTGCGACAGCACCAGCTTGATGAACTCGGCGTCCAGCGGGGCCAGAGGCTTGTTCGGGGCCTTGTTGACGTAGACGTACAGGAAGCGGGACAGCGGGTACTTGCCGTTCAGGGCGTTTTCTTCGTTGTCTTCGATGAACTCGCCGCCTTCTTTCTTGGCCAGGGCTACGGTCTTGACGCTAGCGGTCTTGTAGCCGATGCCCGAGTAGCCAATGCCGTTCAGCGAGGAACTGATCGACTGCACGACCGAAGCCGAGCCAGGCTGTTCGTTGACGTTAGGCTTGAAGTCGCCTTTGCACAGGGCTTCTTCCTTGAAGTAGCCGTAGGTGCCCGATACCGAGTTACGGCCGAACAGCTGCACTGGCTTGTTGGCGAGGTCGCCGGTCACGCCCAGGTCGCCCCAGGTTTTGACATCGGCCTTGGCGCCGCACAGGCGGGTGGACGAGAAGATCGCATCGACCTGAGCCATGGTCAGGCCCTTGATCGGGTTGTCCTTGTGGACGAATACAGCCAGGGCGTCAACGGCGACCGGGATGGCGGTCGGCTTGTAGCCGTACTTCTGCTCGAAGGCCTGCAGTTCGACGTCCTTCATCTTGCGGCTCATCGGGCCCAGGTTGGCGGTGCCCTCGGTCAGCGCGGGTGGCGCGGTGGAGGAGCCGGCGGCCTGGATCTGGATGTTTACGTTCGGATATTCCTTCTTGTAGGCCTCGGCCCACAGGGTCATCAGGTTGGCGAGGGTGTCCGAACCGACGCTGGAGAGGTTGCCCGAAACACCGGTGGTCTTGGTGTAGGTCGGGATTGCTGGGTCGACAGCGGCTACCGCATTGGCGGTTGCAACGCCAGCGGCGGCGAAGGTAAGGGCCGCCATCAAACGCTTCAGTTTCATGCCTTGCTCCTAGCAGGAATATTGGGGGTGTTGGATGGATCGGGCCCAAGTATCTGCAGGCCGCATGAATACGATATGACTTCAATGTGACAATTGGATGAAAGGCCATCACCCGGTGCCGGGGATGGCCTTTTCAAGATGTTGCAGAGGCGCGGGGTAACCGCTCAGGCTCTTCGACTACCCCAATGAGGGAGGCAATTGATGCAAGCCGATCAGCGCTTATTGGCGAACAGATAAACGCCTACGGCCAGCCCGACAGCACACAGCCCCGCCACATAATAGGCCGGCGCCATTGGGCTGACCTTCAACAGCGCGGTCACCACCATCGGCGTCAGCCCGCCGAAGATGGCGTAGGCGACGTTGTAAGAGAACGACAAACCGCTAAAACGCACCACCGGTGGGAAGGCCTTGACCATCACATAGGGCACGGCGCCGACGATACCGACGCACAGGCCGGTCAGCGCATACAACGGGAACAGCAGGTCGGGGCGGGTCGGCAGGCTGTGGTAGAAGGTCCAGGAGCTGGCCAGCAACAGCAGGCTGCCGACGATGAACACACGCCCAGCGCCGATGCGGTCGGCCAGGCTACCGGCACCGATGCAGCCGAGGCTGAGCAGCACGATGGCCAGGCTGTTGGCCTTGAGCGAGTCGGTCGGGCTGATTTGGTAGAAGCTCTGCAGCAGCGCCGGGGTCATCAGGATCACCACCACGATGCCAGCCGACAGCAGCCAGGTCAGCAGCATCGACAAAATGATCGCGCCACGGTGATCACGCAGCACGGCACGCAGCGGCAGCTCTTCGGCCAGGGCCTTGCGCTGCTGCATCTCGGCAAATACCGGGGTTTCGTGCAGCCAGCGGCGCAGGTACACCGAGAACAGGCCGAACACACCTCCCAGCAAGAACGGTATACGCCAGGCGTAATCGGCAACTTCACCTGGGGTGTAAATGCTGTTGATCAGGGTCGCGACCAGCGAGCCGAGCAGAATGCCCGAGGTCAGGCCGGCGGTCAGCGTGCCGCAGGCGTAGCCGGTATTGCGCGCTGGTACGTGCTCTGAGACGAACACCCAGGCGCCCGGCACCTCGCCACCAATCGCCGCGCCCTGAATCACGCGCATCAGCAGCAGCAAAACCGGTGCCCACAGGCCAATCTGCGCGTAGGTCGGCAGCAGGCCCATGATCAGGGTCGGCAGCGCCATCATGAAGATGCTCAGGGTGAACATCTTCTTGCGCCCGAGCAGGTCACCGAAGTGCGCCATGACGATGCCGCCCAGCGGCCGCGCCAGGTAGCCGGCGGCGAAGATGCCGAACGTCTGCATCAAGCGCAGCCATTCCGGCATGTCGGCAGGGAAGAACAGCTTGCCGACCACCGTAGCGAAGAACACGAAGATGATGAAGTCGTAGAACTCCAGTGCACCGCCCAGGGCGGACAGTGAAAGGGTCTTGTAGTCGCTGCGGGTCAGCGGCCGTGAAGGCTGCTCGATACTGCTCGGCACGGAGGTCATCGATCTTTCTCTTGTAGGTCATGCAGGCCGCTTGGCGCGCGACTTCTGGATTGGTAGACGAGCGAAGATAGCAAATTGCCGAGGCGCGCCGAAAGCGATACAAAAACCATACAGATATTCATGAATGCGCGGTCGTCGCTGGCCGTTATGCTCTATATACTGGCCGTTCGTAGGAAAAGGTTGCTCCTAGCGTGGGATGTTGTGCGAAAACGCCGGTCTGCATGTCAGGCGGTTTCGCAGAGTTTCCCTACGGCCGCCCAGTGAAACGAAATCGGCGTAGTATGTTTCCAGCTGAATCGTTTACCCGGCCTTTGCGCCACACCAACGAAAGCGTCACGGGTCAGAGGCCCCATCGCATGATTGAGCTCGAACAAGAAGATCCAATCCCGCAAGGCGACCTGGCCTTGCAAATCACCGCACTCCCTCGTGAGACCAACGGCTTTGGTGACATCTTTGGCGGCTGGCTGGTCGCCCAGATGGATTTGGCCGGCACTGCCATGGCCAGCCGTGTCGCGGGTGGCCGTGTGGCCACGGTGGCCATCGATCGCATGGCCTTCCTGGTGCCGGTCGCCGTGGGTGCCCAGCTGTCGTTCTATACCCAGACCCTGGAAATCGGCCGCAGCTCGATCCAGATGATGGTCGAAGTGTGGAGCGACGACCCGCTGTCCAGTGAATGGCGTAAGGTGACCGAAGCGGTATTCGTCTTCGTCGCCATCGACGGCAGTGGCCGCACCCGCTCTGTGCCTCGTCGCTGAGCCACGCCGGCGGTAAACTCATTGCACGTGCCCGGGTCCAAGGCCCACAGGGCAATCAATGAGACGAGTGCAATGGCTACTTTCAAGGTCGACACCGAGCAACACGGCGAACTCAATTGCTGGCGCATCACCAGCGAGCATGCCGAACTACTGATCGCCCAGCAGGGCGCGCAGATCCTCAGCTACCAGCGTGTGGGCGAACCGCCGCTGCTGTGGCTGAGCGACCAGGCCATTTTCCGCCAGGGCAAATCCGTGCGCGCCGGGGTACCGGTGTGCTGGCCGTGGTTTGGCAACTTGCAGCGCAACCCCCAGGCTGTTCAGGCCATGTACCACGACGAGCAGGCGCCTGCCCACGGGCTGGCGCGCTCGCGAGACTGGCAGCTGCTGGGTATTGAGAAAGCGGGCAACGGCCTGCGCATCGAATTCGCACTGCCTGAAGCGCGGGGCGACCTGCCCGGCTGGCCTCATGACGTCGAGCTGAAGCTGGTGGTGGAGCTGGATGAGGCGTTGAAGCTGAACCTGACCAGCCGCAACATGGGCAATACCCCCGTTACCATCAGCCAGGCCCTGCACAGCTACTTTGCCGTCAGCGACGTGCGCCAGGCGCGGGTCGAGGGTGTGGACGGGTTGAGCTACATCGAGACCTTGGCCGATTGGGAGCAGCGCCAGCAGCAAGGTGCGCTGGCATTTGCCGGGGAGACTGACCGGATCTACCTGGCTACCCCGCAAACCCTGAGCATCGTCGACCCGCACTGGGCGCGGCGGATTACCCTGACCAGCAGTGGCTCGCGCTCGGCGGTGATCTGGAACCCGTGGACCGAGCGGGCGCGAGAGCTGCCGGACATGGCGGATGATGGCTGGCAGCGGATGCTGTGCATCGAGACGGCGAATGTGTGGGATGACGTGGTGACGCTGAGGCCTGGGACGAGTTGCTCGCTGAGCGTCAGTATCGGCAGTGAAGCGATCTGAGCCTTGCGTTGATTTTACCGGCCTCTTCGCGGGGCAAGCCCGCTTGTATGGTTAGACTTGAAGGGGTGGTGGGACTAAATGCCCGATTCTGACTGTTCGCAGCAGTACAGACCCTCGCGTAGCATTCGCCCTGATGAAAAATCAGGACGAATATGTCACCAAAGCGAGCAAACCGGCTTGCTGAAAACCATAGAATCTCCCACAGGATCATCATAGGTCCCGAGCATTACGGGACCTGTGGGAGCGGGCTTGCCCCGCGAAGAGGCCGGCACAGACCCACTCAGAGGTCAGCGTCCTCCACCACCCTCACCTTCTGCGCATCCAGCGCATAGGCCGCATCCGCCAGGTCGTTGCTGACCTTCTCCACCTTCAACGCCCCGCTAACCCACAGCGGCGTGTAGATGTCGTCGATTTTCAGCCCCTTCGGATAGCGTACCAGCACCAACTGGTTCGGTGGCGGTGGCGGCACGTGGATGCAGGCGCCCGGGTACGGCACCAGGAAAAACAGCGTGCTGTTGCCCTTGGCATCGCTCTCCAGCGGCACCGGGTAACCGCCCAGGCGAATCTGCTTGCCGTTCATGGCGGGCACGGTCTTGGTCGAATACATCACCGCCGGCAACCCTTTGCTCTGCTTGAGGCCGCCCTTGTCGGTGAAGGTGCCCATGGCCTCCGGCGAGTTGTGGTCGATTTCGGGCATCTGCTCAAGGGCCTTCTGGTCCGACTTGGGCATCAGCTCCAGCCAGTCGGTTTCGGGCAGCTCGGCACGGGCCAGGGTGCTGGCCAGAAGCAAGGGGATGAGAAATAAGGCACGCATGAAAATGCTCGGCAACTCGGATGAATTGCCGAGCATTCTAAACGGTATTCAGCGTTTCTTGATTAATCCGTAGATCACCAGAAGGACGACGGCACCGACCAGCGCGCCGAAGAACCCTGCGGCCTGCCCAGCCTGATAAATGCCCAGTGCCTGACCGCCGTAGGTGGCGAGCAAGGAGCCGGCAATACCCAGCAGGATGGTCATGATCCAGCCCATGCTGTCGTCGCCCGGCTTGATGAAGCGGGCCAGCAGGCCAACGATGAGGCCGATGAAGATGGTTCCAATGATGCCCATGGCAATCCCTCTGCAGTGAAGATGGAACAAGCCAAAGCCTAGACGGGCTTTGGCCTGTTGCCATGTTCAGAGGGCAAGCCGCTTGCAGAAGTTCGATTTACAGCCCGATCAGTTGCTGATCAGCGCCTCTACTTCGGCAATCTTGCGCTTGAGGGTGGCCATGTCCTGGCAACGCAGGGTGGCATGGCCAACCTTGCGCCCGACCTTGAAGGCCTTGCCATAGTGGTGCAGGTGGCAGTCTTCGATAGCGACCACTTTATCCACCGCAGGTACTTCGCCGATGAAGTTGAGCATGGCGCTTTCACCGACCTTGGCGGTCGAGCCCAGCGGAAGGCCGGCGACAGCGCGCAGGTGGTTCTCGAACTGGCTGCACTCGGCGCCTTCGATGGTCCAGTGCCCGGAGTTGTGCACACGCGGGGCGA
This sequence comes from Pseudomonas sp. NGC7, assembly GCF_047159675.1. Taxonomy (NCBI): domain Bacteria; kingdom Pseudomonadati; phylum Pseudomonadota; class Gammaproteobacteria; order Pseudomonadales; family Pseudomonadaceae; genus Pseudomonas; species Pseudomonas sp. NGC7. Next base: position 6,159,485 of record NZ_BAAFZY010000001.1, read on the forward strand.
TTTCGTTGGCCTTGAGGCCACCGTCGACTTCGAAGAACTCGAACGCCATCACGCCGACATAGTCCAGCTGCTTCAGCACACGGCCGACGTAGTCTTCGGCCAGGCCTTGCAGCGGGTGCGCTTCGCTGGCCACCGACAGACGCAGGATGCCGCTCTCGTGGGTGTTGTGCACCAACGGATAGAAGCGGGTTTCGCCATCGCGGGCACGGACGGCCACCAGCGAGACTTCGCCGGTGAACGGCACGAAGCCTTCCAGCAGGCACGGCACGCTGCCCAGCTCGGCGAAGGTGTCGACCACGTCTTCAGCACTGCGCAGGACCTTCTGGCCCTTGCCGTCGTAGCCCAGGGTGCGGGTCTTGAGCACGGCTGGCAGGCCGATGCTGGCGACCGCGGCGTCCAGGTCTGCCTGGGAGAGGATGTCGGCAAAGGCCGGGGTCGGAATACCCAGGTCGCGGAACATGCTCTTCTCGAACAGGCGGTCGCGGGCAATACGCAGCGCTTCGGCGCTTGGGTAGACCGGGACGAACTGCGAGAGGAAGGCCACGGTTTCGGCCGGGACGCTTTCGAACTCGAAGGTCACCAGGTCGACTTCGTCGGCCAGCTGGCGCAGATGGTCCTGGTCACCGTAGTCGGCGCGCAGGTGCTCGCCCAGAGGGGCGGCGCAGGCATCTGCAGCCGGGTCGAGGAACGCGAAGTTCATGCCCAGCGGAGTACCCGCCAGGGCCAGCATGCGGCCGAGCTGGCCGCCACCGATTACACCGATCTTCATGGGGTCAGCCTCAAGCCTGGCGCGGGTCTGGATTGTCCAGCACGGTGTCGGTCTGTTCCGTGCGGAACTGCTTGAGCGCCGCGTGGTACTGCGGGTACTTGGCGCCCAGGATGCTCGCCGACAGCAATGCAGCGTTGATCGCGCCCGCCCGGCCGATCGCCAAGGTCGCGACCGGAACGCCCGCCGGCATCTGCACGATCGACAGCAGCGAATCGACACCCGACAGCATCGACGACTGCACCGGCACGCCCAGCACCGGCAGGTGGGTCTTGGCGGCGCACATGCCTGGCAGGTGGGCTGCGCCACCGGCACCGGCGATGATCACCTCGATGCCACGGCCTTCGGCCTCTTCGGCATACTGGAACAGCAGATCCGGGGTGCGGTGGGCGGAAACCACCTTCACTTCGTAAGGAATGCCGAGTTTTTCCAGCATATCGGCGGTGTGGCTAAGGGTGGACCAATCGGACTTGGAGCCCATGATCACGCCAACCAGTGCACTCATCGTCGAGCCTCTTCGCTTGTGCGCCCTTGGGCGCGTCAAAAAACAACAAGCCACGCGGGACGACCGGCGTGGCTTGTTTGCTGATCAGGACCGGAGCTATCCGGTCTAAAGGCCGCGCAGTATACCGTAACCCTGGGCGATGCTGGCACCCCCGGCGACCAACTGTCGGCCTTATTTTTCGGGGCTTTGGCTGACTTTTGGGTCAACCGCCGCCGCCCCCTCCAGCTTGCGCCACAACAAGCGCACGTTGGCCTTACGCACCAGGGCGCAGCGGTACAGGCGGATTTCCAGGGGCACGTGCCATTGGCTGCCACCGCAGATGGCCAGCTCACCCCGCTCCAGCTCGCCGCGCATCGACAGGCGTGGCACCCAGGCAATGCCCATGCCCTCCAGCGCCATGCTCTTGAGGCTGTCGGCCATGGCGGTTTCATAAACAGTGGTGTAGCGCAGGTTGCGCTGGCGCAGCAACAGGTTCACCGAACGGCCGAGGAAGGCACCGGCGGTGTAGGCCAAAAGTGGCACGCTGCCCTCGCCTTCCAGATCGAACAAGGGCTGGCCGTCGGCATCCACAGCACACACCGGCAACATTTCGGTGGTGCCCATGTGCAGCGACGGGAAGATCTCGGCATCCATCTGCAGCGCGGCATCGGGGTCATAGAAGGCCAGCATCAGGTCGCAACCGCCTTCGCGCAGGGCATGCACCGCATCACCCACGTTGGTCGCCACCAGACGGGTGGCAATGTTCAACCCGTCGTTGCGCAACTGGGCCACCCAACGTGGGAAAAACCCCGACGCCAGGGAGTGCGCCGCCGCCACTTGGATAACCTCGCCTTGGCCACCTTCGAGGTGGTGCAAGTGGCGCAGAATTTCGCTCAACTGGTCGACAACGGTGCGCGCCGTGACTAGAAACAGCTGCCCGGCCTCGGTCAGTTCAATCGGGGTGCGGGAACGATTCACCAGCTGCAGGCCCAAGGCTGCTTCGAGGCTGCGAATACGTCGACTGAAGGCCGGTTGAGTGACGAAACGCCGCTCTGCCGCTTGCGAAAAACTGCGCGTGGCAGCCAGGGCGCTGAAGTCTTCCAGCCATTTGCTTTCCAGGTTCACGAAGCACATCTCCCGGCATGCACCAAAATGGAACACGCTCGAATGTCAATTGGCGTCACATGAAACACTATGCCGTTTGTGCATAGGTTAGCGTGCAACAGCATTGGCCGCAAAATCCTCTTCGGGCCTAGGATTAGCGCCATTCCGGCATGTGCCGGGTCAAATTCGAGATGATATACATCATGTCTGCCGCTGCATCGTTCCGCGTCGAAAAAGATCTGCTGGGTACCCTTGAAGTTCCTGCTGATGCCTACTACGGCATCCAGACCCTGCGCGCTGCCAACAACTTCCACCTCTCCGGTGTTCCGCTGTCGCACTACCCGAAACTGGTAGTGGGCCTGGCGATGGTCAAGCAGGCTGCTGCTGACGCCAACCGAGAGCTGGGGCACCTGAGCGATGCCAAGCACGCCGCCATCAGCGCCGCCTGCGGCCGGCTGATCAAAGGCGACTACCACGAGCAGTTCGTGGTGGACATGATTCAAGGCGGTGCTGGTACTTCTACCAACATGAACGCCAACGAAGTCATCGCCAACATCGCGCTGGAGGCCATGGGCCACCAGAAGGGTGAGTACCAGTACCTGCACCCGAACAACGACGTGAACATGGCGCAGTCGACCAACGACGCCTACCCGACTGCGATCCGTCTGGGTCTGCTGCTGGGTCATGACGCCCTGCTCGCCAGCCTCGACAGCCTGATCCAGGCCTTCGCCGCCAAAGGTAAAGAGTTCGACCACGTACTGAAGATGGGCCGTACCCAGCTGCAGGACGCCGTGCCGATGACCCTGGGCCAGGAATTCCGCGCCTTCGCCACCACCATGACCGAAGACCTCAACCGTCTGCGTTCGCTGGCGCCGGAGCTGCTGACCGAAATCAACCTGGGTGGTACTGCCATCGGTACCGGCATCAACGCCGACCCGGGCTACCAGATGCTCGCCGTACAGCGCCTGGCAACCATCAGCGGCCAGCCGCTGGTCCCGGCTGCCGACCTGATCGAAGCCACCTCCGACATGGGCGCCTTCGTGCTGTTCTCCGGCATGCTCAAGCGTACCGCGGTCAAGCTGTCGAAGATCTGCAACGACCTGCGCCTGCTGTCCAGCGGCCCGCGTACCGGCATCAACGAGATCAACCTGCCAGCGCGTCAGCCAGGCAGCTCGATCATGCCAGGCAAGGTCAACCCGGTTATCCCGGAAGCCGTCAACCAGGTGGCCTTCGCCATCATGGGCAACGACCTGGCCCTGACCGTCGCCGCCGAAGGTGGCCAGCTGCAGCTGAACGTGATGGAGCCGCTGATCGCCTACAAGATCTTCGACTCGATCCGCCTGCTCCAGCGCGCCATGGACATGCTGCGCGAGCACTGCATCGTCGGCATCACTGCCAACGAACAGCGCTGCCGTGAACTGGTCGAGCACTCGATCGGCCTGGTCACCGCCCTGAACCCTTACATCGGCTACGAAAACGCCACCCGTATCGCCCGTGTTGCTCTGGAAACAGGCCGCGGTGTGCTGGAACTGGTACGCGAAGAGAAGCTGCTGGACGAAGAGATGCTCAACGACATCCTGCGCCCAGAAAACATGATCGCACCGCGTCTGGTTCCGCTGAAGGCGTAACCGACCGCTTCAACTGTCTCACCAGGTCGAGGGACTAGACACCTCTCAACCTTTCAAAGGCCCGAGCGCATGCATCGGGCCTTTTTTTTGCCTGCATGATCTAGCGCGGTTGCGCTGCCCCAGGTTTGCGGCACACAACTTGCTCCATAATGCATCCCAACCAACGGGATACCGAGCATGCTGCACAGCCACCTAACCACCCTCAACGCGGTTTCGCTGATCCTCAACGTCTTTCAGGCAGAGGGTTGCGAGGCTTCGGCCTTGCTCGCCGGCAGTGGCATCGGCCCGGCGGACCTGGGGCATGCAGACGCGCGCATCACCACCCAGCAAGAGCTGCAGGTGTGTGCCAATGCCGTCGCCCGGCGCGAAGACATCGGCCTGGAACTGGGCCAGCGCATGCACGTGTCGTGCTATGGCATGCTCGGTTACGCCCTGCTCTCCAGTGCCACTTTGGGTGACGCCTTGCGCCTGGCGCTGCGCTTTCCGGCACTGCTGGGAACAGTCTTCCAACTGCGCCTGATCGACGACGGCCAGCGTGTCTGGCTCAGCGCCAGCGATTACCGCGACAGCCCGGCGCTGACTGCTTTCAATGCAGAGTTCTGCCTGGTCTCGCTGAAAGTGATTTGCGACGACTTGCTGGGCCGGCCCCTGCCACTGCTCGGCAGCCGCTTCGAGCATGCCCGGCCGGGCTACCACAGCCTCTATACCCGTGCCTTCCAATGCCCAATCGGCTTCGAGGCCGAGGACAACGCGTTTGCCTTCGAGCGGCGCTGGCTGGATACCCCGCTACCGTTGGCCGACCCCATTACCCACAAAGCCATGAGCGAGCGCTGCCGACGCCTGAACCTCGAGTTCACAGGGCGTCAGGCCTGGCTGGGCAAGATACGCCAGCTGCTGGCCCAGCAACTGGACGCAGCGCCGGGGCTTGAGGGTTTGGCGCGGCAGATGAACTGCTCATCGCGGACCTTGCGCCGGCACCTGCAGGCGCTGGGCAGCAGTTATCAACAGCTGCTCGATGAGCTGCGTTTCGAGCGGGCCAAGCAGTTGTTGGCCGATGAGCAGATGCCGATCTACCGGATTGCCGAAACCTTAGGGTTCAGCGAAACGGCCAGCTTCCGCCATGCATTCCAGCGCTGGAGTGGCGTGGCGCCCAGCCACTTTCGCGGTTGACCTGGGCGGGCCTCTTCGCGGGCAAGCCCGCTCCCACAGGATCTCCACAACTCTGGGATATTGTGGTGTACCTGTGGGAGCGGGCTTGCCCGCGAAGAGGCCCGCACATTAAACCCGGCCAGCGACCTTGGCCACATCGATCCCCTTTTGGCCGTTTGCGTCGTTCTCCGCTACCGGGCTGCCCCTGAAAATGGGCCCACGCCAGTCCAACCGGAGAACAACAATGCTGACGATCTATTCCGATGACCACCGCCTGCACCACGGCCGCTGCGAGCTGATCGACGGCAAGCTGATGCCCTGCTTCGAAATGCCTTCGCGCGCCGACCATGTGCTCGATCAAGTGAACAAGCGCCAGCTGGGCGACGTGAAGGCGCCGGACGACTTCGGCCGCGCGCCGCTGCTGCGCGTCCACAGCGCCGACTACCTGGACTTTTTTGAAGGCGCCTGGGCGCGCTGGGCCGCGTTGGGCCACGAAGGCGACCTGCTGCCTTTCACCTGGCCAGCCCGCACCCTGCGCCAGGTTAAACCCACCGGCCTGCATGGCGAGCTTGGCTACTACAGCTTCGACGCCGGTGCACCGATTACCGCCGGTACCTGGCAAGCCGCCTACAGCGCCGCCCAGGTCGCGCTCACGGCCCAGGCCGCCATCCAGCAAGGCGCCCATTCGGCGTTCGCCCTGTGCCGCCCACCGGGGCACCATGCCGCCGGCGAAGTCATGGGCGGTTACTGCTACCTGAACAACGCTGCCATCGCTGCCCAGGCCTTCCTGGACCAAGGCCGCGCCAAAGTCGCCATCCTCGACGTCGACTATCACCACGGCAACGGCACCCAAGACATCTTCTACAGCCGCAGCGATGTGTTCTTCGCCTCGATCCACGGCGACCCGCAGGACGAATTCCCGTTCTTCCTCGGCTATGCCGACGAAACGGGCGAAGGCGCAGGTGAAGGCTGCAACATCAACTACCCGTTGCCGGCCGGCAGTGACTGGGCCGCCTGGAGCGCAGCGCTGGAAGACGCGTGCCAGCGCATCGCTGCCTACGACGCCGATGTGCTGGTGATCTCGCTCGGGGTGGACACCTTCAAGGACGACCCAATCTCCCAGTTCAAGCTGGACAGCCCTGACTACCTGGAAATGGGCAAACGCATCGCCCAGCTCGGCAAGCCGACCCTGTTCGTGATGGAAGGCGGCTACGCTGTGGAAGAAATCGGCATCAACGCGGTCAATGTGCTGGAAGGTTTTCAGCGCGCCCAGCCAGGAGCCCGATAATGGCCCGACTCAAGCGTCTGCTCGCCCCGATCATCGCTGCCACCCTGTTCACCGGCGCCCTGCAGGCCCAGGCCGAACAGCGCACCCTGCGGGTCTACAACTGGTTCGACTACATCACCCCGCAGACCTTGGTCGACTTCCAGAAAGACAGCGGCGTAAAGCTGATCTACGACATTTTCGACACCAACGAGGCACTGGAAGCCAAGCTGCTGACCGGCAACTCCGGGTATGACGTGGTGGTGCCGTCCAACGTGTTCCTTGCCAAGCAGATCGAGGCTGGCGTGTTCCAGCCACTGGACCGCAGCAAGCTGCCGAACTGGCAACACCTGGACCCGGCACTGATGAAGCTGATCGAGGCCAACGACCCCGGCAACACGTTTGCCGTGCCCTACATGTACGGCACCGTGCTGATCGGCTTCAACCCGGCTAAGGTCAAGGCTGCGCTGGGTGAGAACGCACCTGTGGACAGCTGGGACCTGATCTTCAAGGAAGAGAACATCGCCAAGCTCAAGCAGTGCGGCGTTGCCTTGCTCGATTCGCCCTCGGAGATCTTGCCACTGGCCCTGCAATACCTGGGCTTGCCGCCCAACAGCGACAAGCCGGCCGACTACAAGAAGGCCGAGGAGCTGCTGCTGAAGATTCGCCCGCACGTGACGTATTTCCATTCCTCCAAGTACATGGCCGACATCGCCAACGGCGACATCTGTGTGGCGGTGGGCTACAGCGGTAGCTTCTCGCAGGCCGCCAACCGGGCCCGCGATGCGAAGAATGGCGTGGTGGTCGACATGCGCCTGCCCAAGGAAGGTGCGCCGATCTGGTTCGATATGCTGGCCATTCCGAAAAACGCCGCCAACGCGGAAGACGCCCACACTTTCATCAACTACCTGCTGCGCCCGGAGGTGATTGCGCCGATCAGTGATTTTGTCGGCTATCCGAACCCGAACAAGGACGCCACCGAGAAGGTGAACCCGGCGATTCGCAATAACCCCAACCTTTACCCGACGGCGGAAGCGATGGCCAAGCTGTACACCCTCAAGCCGTTGCCACGCGATGCCGAGCGCGCGCGCACCAGGGCCTGGACGCGCATCAAGTCCGGCACCTAATGGGTATGTAGGCCACAGCCCACATCGCTGTAATCGATGGACTCGCCCCCGCCGAGGCATCACAGTGCCACGGTGGCGTTCAAAGAAGCCAACGGCAGCGAGGGCGAGACCATGAAGAAGCAACGGTGAAGGTGGCCGTGACGACTTTGCCGTTGCCATCGCTGACGCTGTACTGGAACACCTCGGTCAGTTGGTCGGCATCGGTGCGCAGGGCCTGGACCGCAGCGTTGCTGTTGTCCACCACGTAGCGGTAGTTGCCTTGGGCATCCAACACCAGGCTGCCGTAGTTGCCGGCCAGTGCTTGGCCCGGTGTGCCATTGATGCCATTTGGGGGGATGCTCTGCAGGGTGAACTCGATGCCGTTGAGCACCTGGTCGATCGGCCAGCGGATGGCGCGAAACACCTCACGGAAGTTGTGCACGAGGAAGTTGAGGGTAGCGGTGACCCAGTCGCCCAGGGGGATGGTGGCCGCCTGGAACGGGTCGAGCAGGCTGAATTCGGACATGGGGCAAACCTCGCGGGGGTCAGTGGCGGCTCAGGGACTGCAACGGCGTGCTGTTGGCCATTGAATCCGCCCAATACTGCTCAGCGCTGTACCAGTCCCTTCATCAGCGGTACGGAGTTCAATGCTCGATGACTGATGGATATGACTGTTACCAGAACGCGCTAGCTGAGCGAATCAACGGAATTCTTAAGATGGAGCTACTGTTGAGCAGCCCTGAAGACCTGGAACAAGCGAGGCAGATGGTTGACGAGGCAGTGCAAATCTACAATACGGAGCGGCCACATATGGCCCTGAAAAACAAAACGCCCGATGCGGTGCATCGGGCGCTCTGAGGCCTAACGGCCTCACCTGAAAAGGTGTAAACCTATTTCAGGACTAGACATCCTCGCCCCGTTAATTTTTGCATCCATCCTGCGGGTCGCCCCATAAACACCTCGATCAAGGTGTTGCGACGACCAGTTGAATCCGCCCAATACACCAGTCAACGCTTCCAGTCTGAGCTGCTTGGACATGGCATAACCCAAAGCATGAGCCGCAGAGGCCAATGCTGGGACAACGCACCAATGGAGCGATTTTTCGGCACGCTCAAGTCAGAATGGGTGCCTGCCAAGGGCTACTCAGAAATTGAAGAAGCTAGACAGGACATGACCAGCTTCTTTATGCGTTACAACCGCATTAGGCTCCACAGCTACAACAACTACCTGTCGCCAATAGCCATGGAGCAGCAAGCGGCTTGATCACCGTAATCGGTGTCCGGAAAAACTTGACCAGAACACCTTGTGAACTGGCCTAATGATCCCGGACACCTCTTAAGGGCGATATGATTCGCCCATTCAGGAGGTTCCATGCAAGAGCGTAAGACCTATACCCGCGAGTTCAAGCAACGTGCTGCGAGCATGGTTCTTGATGACAATTGCTCAGTTCCTGACGTCTGCGCGTCGATGGACGTCGGCCCTACGGCGCTACGCCGCTGGGTGGATCAGGTTCGGAAAGAGCGTCAGAAAGGTCAGCCAGTGGCAGGCACCAAGGCAATCAGTGACGAACAGCGAGAGCTCCAACAGCTGCGGGCCAAGGTCAAGCGCCTGGAAACCGAGGCTGAAATCTTAAAAAAGGCTACGGCTCTCTTGATGTCGGATCCCGATCGTTTTTCCTGATTGAGGAACTGAGAGAGTCCGGTTCGTATCCGACCAGCTTGCTTTGCAGTGCTCTGGGTGTTTCCCGCAGCGCATTTTATGACTGGGCGTATCGCCGCTCAAAACCTAATACCGAGCGTGATGCGCTCAGGGCAAAGGTTGTGCAGCTGCATGCTGAAAGCAGAGAAAGTGCCGGGGCGAGAATGATCTCTCAGTATTTGAAAGCGCAGCAGCTCAAGGTTGGAAGGTATCTAGTGGGAAGGCTCATGGCCGAGGCGAACCTGGCTAGCAGGCAGCGTCGCCGCCACCAATATCGCTCTAGGGGCGTCGAGGCATTTGTGGCCAAGAACCTGCTCGAACGCAACTTCGAGCCAACGGCCATCAATCAGGTTTGGTGCGGCGACGTTACCAGCCTGATGGTCGGGAAGCGTTGGTATCACTTGGCCGTAGTCATTGACCTGTTTGCCCGTCGGGTCGTTGGCTGGGCATTTTCTCTGGTCAATGATGCCAACCTGGTCACCAAGGCTCTGAGAATGGCAGTGGAAGTTCGGGGCGCCCCTGCGGGTTTGATGTTTCATTCGGATCAAGGCTGCCAAGGCGGATTCAATGTCCCGTCCTGAATAAGGTTTACACCTCCCATCCCGAATTTCCGGAGATCCAGATGGCGCAAGGTGTTAAGCGTACTCAGCGTGATTACTCCCTGTCTTTTAAATTGGCAGTGGTTGATCAGATCGAAAAAGGCGAGATGACCTATGGCCAAGCTCAGGAGCGGTATGGCATCCAGGGACGGTCGACGGTTCTGGTATGGTTGCGTAAGCATGGTCGGCAGGATTGGAGCCAGGGGGCCTCGATCCGAGACGAGAGGAGCTGCGCGATGTCTGACCCCAAAACGCTCACTCCAGAGCAGCGGATCAAAGAGCTTGAGCAGCAGCTTGAGTTGATGAGCCAGAAGGCCCAATTCTTTGAGACGGTCGTTGATGTCTTGAAAAATGACTACGGTGTCTCAGTCGTAAAAAAGCGATCCGGCAAGTCCTCTCGCAAGGCCAAGTCGCAGGACTGAGCATTGCCAGGGCTTGTCAGTTTCTAGGCATCAGCCGACAGGCTTACTACAAGCGCAATCGAGCCACTGACCGCAAAACGCTTCAGGCAGACCGAGTCGTTGAGTTTGTTCAGCAAGTCCGGATGCGCCAGCCTCGGCTGGGCACTCGCAAGCTGCACTATCTGCTGCACTGCCAGCCTGACAGACGGTTCAAGGTCGGCCGAGATCGGTTATTTCAGGTCTTGGGAGAGCGTCGTTTACTGGTTCTGCCTAAGCGGGCATATCACAAGACAACACAAAGCTTTCATCGCTTCTACCGCCATCCCAACCTACTCAAACCCGGCCCAAATCAGATCGTCCCGACAGGGCCGGAACACGTCTGGGTCGCAGACATTACGTACCTACCCGCGAGCAGCGGCCCGCTGTACCTAAGCCTGGTAACGGATGCGTACTCTAGAAAAATTGTTGGCCACCATGTTCATGAAAGCCTGCATGCCGAATCTGTGGCACAAGCCTTCAAGCAGGCATTACGAAGACGATGTCGTCGCCAGCCACTAGTCCATCATTCGGATAGAGGCATCCAAGGCGGATTCAAATCGCCGGCAAGCCGGCTTGTGTCTTGAGGGGGTATTAGAATCAGGAGTGAGAGCGGTGAATGGCAAGCTGACTGCCGGAGGTGCTGCGAGCACGAGTGGGAGCACACGCTGCCATTCACCGTTCCACTTTGGCGAGAGCCCGAACAGTTGGATGCGGCTCTGATCTCGAATCACAAGCGTGGGCCAAGCCAAAGTTCTCTCACTCTGCTGAGTCTAGGAGATTTTGGTCATGGTTTCCTTCGTGGGTATCGATGTTTCCAGCACGTCATTGGATGTGGCGGTGCGGCCTCAAGGCATCAAATGCAGTGTCAGCAATGATCCGGCAGGCTTTGAGGAGCTGGAGAGTTGGCTTCGAGGATTCAGCATCAAACGTATCCTGCTTGAGGCTACGGGCGGGTACGAACGCGATATCCTGCACTTTCTGCAGGACGCGAGTTACAAGGTTATCCGCGTCAATCCCAAACGAGCCAGGTCGTTCGCTGACTCCATGGGCATCAAAGCCAAGACCGACGCGATTGACGCTGAGGCTCTGGCGCATTTTGCTGAAGTCATTCCCGACAAACCCACCTTGCAGGTCAGCCCAGACAGGGCTTTGCTGCGTGAATTTCTGCAGCAACGTGATCGCTTCGTTCAGCAGCGCGATGATGATCGCCGACGCCTCAAACAAGCGCAGTCACAGGTGGTTGTCGACCTTCTGAAATCCCATATTCAGCACCTCAGGCTGCAGATCAAGCTGGTTGAAAAGGAAATCAAGCAACAGACCACGACGCTTAATGACGAACGGATCGCTCAGCTGATTCAAGTCAAGGGCATCGGGATGGTGACCGCCGCCAAGCTGGTGGCGCTGCTACCAGAGCTGGGGCGTGTGGAGTCTAGGGAGATCGCCTCATTGGTCGGAGTTGCGCCGTTCAACCACGACAGTGGGAAATCGGTGGGCAAGCGCTATATCTCGGGTGGCAGATCGCAAGTCAGGCGTGCGTTGTACATGGCGTGCTGGGTAGCGGTGAGGCACAACCCGGGCATGAAGGCGCGTTATGACGCACTGAGAGGGCGAGGAAAACTCGCCAAGGTTGCTATCGTGGCGTGTATGCGGGTCTTCATCGTGCAACTCAACGCGATGATCCGGACGGGTACGCCATGGCGAGAGCAACCGCCGACAAAGCCTGAAAGTACAGCGCAAGCTCAAGGCGCAGCGTGATGTCTGTAGGAATGGGTTTGCCCGCGAAGGAGGCACCACCTTGGATGGCACGGGCTTCGCCCGTGTTCGCGGGTAAACCCGCTCCCACAGGGTCAGCAACTCGCTTACCCGTGAGCAACCTGATCCCCGCCGTCAACCTGACGGTCGACCCGGCCGAGCTGGTCCAGCCCGACCGTGTCCACACCTCCCTCTACACCGACCCGGCCCTGTTCGACGCCGAACTGCAGAAGATCTTCCACAGCACCTGGGTCTGGGTCGCCCACGAGAGCGAAGTCCCCGAGCCCGGCAGCTACAAGACCACCTTCATCGGCAAACAGCCGGTGATCGTCGTGCGTGACCGCAAGAAGGCCATCAACGTGCTGCTCAACCGCTGCCGCCACCGCGGCGCCACGGTCTGCGAGCACAAGAAGGGCAAGACCAACAGCTTCGTCTGCCCCTACCACGGCTGGGGCTACGCCCTCGACGGCTCGCTGCGCGGCATTCCCCACCCGGAAAGCTACGGCGACTGCCTGGACAAGGCCGAGCTGCCACTGGTCAGCCTGCGCGTCGAGAGCTACGCCGGCATGGTCTTCGCCACCTTCAAGGACGACATCGAACCGCTCGAAGACTTCCTCGGCGCAGCGAAGAAGTGGATGGACCTGTTCATGAAGCAAGGCGCCGGCTACGGCATCAAAGTCCCCGGCGAGCACCGCTTCCGCTTCCCCGGCAACTGGAAGATCCAGCTGGAAAACACCACCGACGCCTACCATTTCCCGTTGGTGCACAAAAGCTTCCTGTCCTCGGTCGACGAGCAGACCCTGGAGCTGTTCGACTTCGTCAAAGGCCCAGGCTACGTCGAAGACCTCGGCAACGGCCATAGCGTGATGGTGATGATCCCCGAGCTGGTCGACCTGGAAGCCGACCTCGACAAGCCGATCCCCGAGCGCTTCGAGTCCCTCGCCGCCGAACTGCGTGACGAAGGCATCGACGAGCAGCAGGTGCGCCGCATCGTCCGCGCCGTCGGTGGCTCGGGCTTCAACCTCAACCTGTTCCCCAACGTCGCCTGCTCGATGGCGTTTTTCCGCGTGCTGCAGCCGATCTCGGTGACCGAGACCGAAATCCACCACTCGGTGATCACCATGGACGGCGGCCCAGCCGCAGCCAACCGCTACCGCCTGCGCCTGCACGAGCACTTCCAGGGCCCGATGGGCTTTGGCACCCCGGACGATTCCGAAGCCTGGGAGCGCGTGCAGAAAGGCGCCCGTGCCGGTGAAGACCTGTGGATCATGCTCAACCGCGGCCTGCCGGGCGAGAAGCCCAGCGCAGACGGGCTGGTGTCCGACGTGAGTGCCGAAACCGGCATGCGCGCAGCGTACCAGCAGTGGAAGAAGATGATGACGGCGGAGAGCAAGTGATGGATCTGAACCTACTGAACGAAGTCACCGCCTTCATCTGGCAGGAAGGCGACATGCTCGACCACGGCGAGTACGACACCTGGCTCGGCCAATGGACCGAAAAAGGCACGTACATCATCCCCATCGACCCGCGCGAGAGTGGACTGCCCCCAGAAAGTTGGACAGTTTCAGCTAGCAGCCTGAGCCCTGTAATCAACAGGGCTCAGGCCGTTAAGCCTTAGCTTGATGCGGTCATGGTTGTAGTAATGAATGTACTCATCCAGACCCGCCTTCAGTTCTTCGACGCTTTCAAATCGCTTCAGGTGGAAAAACTCTGACTTGAGCGTACCAAAGAAGCTTTCCATGGCCGCGTTGTCCAGGCAATTTCCTTTGCGCGACATGCTCTGTTTTACGCCGCGCTGATAGAGCTTGTGACGATACTGAGGCTGTTGATAGTGCCAGCCCTGATCCGAGTGCATCACCAGCTTTGGCGTCTCGCCCAGCCTCTCAAGCGCCTTGTCCAGCATGTTTCCAACCAGGCTGTAACAGGGCCGGCTGGCCATTTCGTATGCCACGACCTCGGCGTTGTACAAGTCCATGACGGGTGAGAGGTAGAGCTTTTGCTCGGCGACCTTGAACTCGGTTACATCGGTTACCCACTTCTGATTGGGCCGTTGAGCCACGAAGTTACGCTCTAAAAGATTCATTGCCACTTTGCCCACTACGCCCCGGTAGGAACGGTATTTCTTGGGCCGCACGACCGATCTCAGGTCTAGCTCAGCCATCAACCGCTCAACGACCTTCTTGTTAACCAGGGTCCCGTTGTTTCTGATCACGAGCGCCACGCGTCGATAGCCATACAGCTTTTTGTGCTCGTGATAGACACGCTGTATCTGCTCTTTGAGCTCAGCATGCTTGTCCGGCTTCTGTTGGCTTTTGAGCTGGTAGTAGAAGGTGCTGCGCGCCAGCCTGACCATCCGCAGGAGGTCAGGTAGAGGAAATCTGCGCTTGAGCTTGCAGACGATCAGGACTTTTTCGTTTGTATTCGCTCCTTCTCCTCGCGCATAGCTTTGAGCTCCTTTAGGACAGCGTTCTCCATGCGCAGGTATTCGAGCTCAGCCAGCAGCTGCTCGCGGGGCTTTTGCGCGTCATCGATATCAGTGGGCTCGACTGGCTTAATTTTCTTTGGCACGTGAGTAGGCTTTCTTGGTTTGGCGGCAGTAGGCGCTGCGGGGCTACCACTGTAGTACCGTCGTTGCCAAATGCCTATCTGCGAAGACTGTCCGAGATCAAAATGGGCGGCTGTTTGGCGCAAAGAGAGCCGATGTTCATGCATGTACTTCAACACCCGATGCTTGAACTCTTCGCTATAACGCCGGCCGTGAGGGCGTCGGCCGATGCTGGAGTCGGCTTGGTGGCTGGCCACCCAGCGCCTCAGCAGGCTGAAATCGATGCCAAAGTGACGAGCCACTTTTCGGAAGCCGTGGCTGCCATCAAGGTAGGCTGCAATCGCCTTGAGCTTGAACTGCTCGGTGTACTTGCCCATAGATCCCCCAAGGGTTGGATTGGTGTCCAACCTCTTGGGGGCAGTCCAGGCGGATTCAATCGATCGTCGCAACACAAGATTGTTGAACAGATTTTAGATACTCATTCAGAGCTTCAGCGGGTGTTTTCCAGCCGAGTGTTTTTCGGGGCCTCGTGTTCAGTACCTGGGCAACGGCTTGGATCTCTTGAGCATTCCAGCGAGACAGGTCGGTACCTTTGGGGAAGTATTGGCGCAGAAGACCATTTGTATTCTCATTCGTACCGCGCTGCCATGGGCTATGAGGATCAGCGAAGAAGACCTTTACTCCGGACTCGATAGTAAACCGAGCGTGATCCGATAGCTCCTTTCCACGATCCCAGGTTAAAGATCTCCACAGTTCAGCCGGAAGATCAGTCACCGTCTTCTTCAGTGCATTGGCCATGCTAACTGCCCCGTAACCAGCAAGTGCCGGGCCATTCTTCGTTCGGGGAACTAGCCCGTAACCTTCTTCGCGAGGCAAATGGACGAGCATGGTAAATCGAGTTGAACGCTCGACCAGTGTTCCAATCGCAGAGCGGTTTAGACCAATGATCAAGTCGCCCTCCCAATGCCCTGGTACAGCTCGGTCTTCAACCTCAGCAGGACGACTGGAGATCATGACCTCTTCGCTGACATGTGCCCACGCTTTGGCTTGTGCTCTGGCTCTCGGTACGCGCAATGCTCTTCCCGTGCGCAAACAGATAACCAGTTCGCGCTTGAGAGCTCCTCGTCCCTGAATGTAGAGCGCCTGATATATCGCTTCGTGAGAGATGCGCATAGATTCATCGTCCGGAAAATCGATCTGTAGCCGATTGCTAATCTGTTCAGGCGACCAGCCTCTGACCCATTTACGATCGCTGCGATGTGGTTTATTTCGGCCCTTGAAAGGAGCATGTCTAGGCCCTGAGATCTCACAGCCATCAGCGTCGTGGACCTTACCCTCCAGACGGTCTTGCACGTAGTGATGCAGTCGTGGGTTAGTCACCAGCTTCGCTGGCTTCGGCCTTTTGGCAACCAATTCCGCCTTCCATTGCGCGACTGAGGCTCGATACTCAAGCCGACCGCACCGAGTTGCAGCATTACGTGTCAGCTCCCTTGAAACTGTCGATGCGCTTCGCCCAAGACGCCGGGCAATCTCGCGCACGCCAACACTTTGTGCCCGAAGCAGTCCAATCTCTTCTCGTTCTGCGAACGATAAGTACCTTCCAGATATCTGGTTAGACATAAATAACGGCATCCCGCCTCGATGACGGAACCAGCGTGTGCCTACTGCGGTAGATACGCCAACAGCTTGTGCGGCCTTTTCGCTTGTGATGCCGGTCGCGATCTGCACCCAAAACAGCCGCTCGATCTCATTACGAAGTGATGGCGCGCCTGGCGAACGCATCGCTCCTCGCCCCGTTAATTTTTGCATCCATCCTGCGGGTCGCCCCATAAACACCTCGATCAAGGTGTTGCGACGACCAGTTGAATCCGCCGGGTCGGTGTAGAGGGAGGTGTGGACACGGTCGGGCTGGACCAGCTCGGCCGGGTCGACCGTCAGGTTGACGGCGGGGATCAGGTTGCTCACGGGGGTCACCTATGGGGCGTTTTCTTATGGGAGCAACGCTAAAGGGCAGGGGGGTGGGGCTCAATGACAGGGGGGATCAATGTTGTTGCGTTTTTTGCAATGGGGGGTGGCTATGCGTTCGGCGTAGTTTTTTTGTGGGGGCGGACATCGAGCGCCGCGCGGGCGGCGCTCGATCTCATAGGCGCTGCATCTCCCAAAACAAGCACCAAGACAAACACCAAGACAAACACCAAGATCACAACGCCATCCGCACCGCCTTGGCCATCTCTGTCGCCAATTCTCGGCTCATGCCATCCAAGGTTCGCCCACGGCGCGTAACAATCTGGATATCGGTCGCGTTCATCGCCTCGCAATCGATGGCCAGGGCCTTGAAGGTGCCGTTCTTGAGCTCGTCGATGATCGGCAGTTCGGCCAGCAAGGTGGCGCCCAGCCCCGACCGAACGAAGTCCAGAATCACCGCCAGGGAGTTGGAGGTGAGGGTGGGCACGATGGCGAACGGCTGGTCCTTGCAGGCGGCATCCGCCAGCTCCCGCACGCGGAAGTTGGCGCCGGGCAGCACCAGTGATTCGCGGGCCACTTCGGCGAGGCTGACCGTGGAGCGCTCGGCCATCCGGCTGTCACGGTGAACAATCATCCGCAATGGCTGCGCCAGGCTGAACAGGCGCGTCAGGCCGGCCGATGCGTTAGGCGCAAAGACCACGCCGAGGTGCGCCTCGTCGTTCATCACCATGCGCTGCACCTCCAAGGACGGGGCGCTGATGATCTCGGCCTTGTGCGCATTGTGCGCGTGCAAAAAGCCCTGCAACGAATTGATCGCCCGGGCTCCCAGCAGGCCTTCGCCGATGGCGATCACCGTCGAGGCTTGCTGGCGGCTTCGCAATTCATCCAGCCGGTCGACCAGCAGCGCGTGTTGACGAATGCGTTCGATGTAGTAGTCCACGGCAGCCTCGCCCGCGGCGGTCAGGCTGATGCGGTGGGTGCCGGGGCGCACCAGTTCGATGCCCAGTTCTTCTTCCAGCCGGGCGATCTGCCGGCTGACCGATGAGGTGGCGACGCCGAGCACTTCGGCAGCGGCGCGCATGGAGCCCTTGTCATGGCTCAGGTGCAGGTAGCGCAGGCGGTGGTCCTGCAGATCGATATGGCGGGTGGGCATGACCTCGACCTCGGGGGTAATCACGGCAGGCATTGGCGTGTCCCCATCCATCCTGGTGGGGCGTTGGCTTGTTTTTTTTGTGTGCTCGGCGTGGGTGGCCGGCGTTGTCGCGCTCCATGCCAGGCCATCGTACACGCGTTTTTTTCTGTCCGAAATCATGTGAAAAAGGCGCTAAAAATTTTTCGTGATATCGGCGCGGGTCGTTAGTTTTTTTAGGCGCGTTGAAACCGGTTTTTGAAGTCGCATAAATCCATTTAAATCATGTAGATAGCCAATTTTTAGAGGGTTTATCCGTTAGGGATAGGTAAATTTTTCTCCTGTTTTAGCGTGAAAATTCAATTGACAATTCACGTAAATCGCCGCAAATATTTGTCACCGGCACCTAAAACAAGAGAGACAGACCATGCCGCCCGAACCTGCCTTCGCCCCTCTGTATGGCCAGTGCTTGCCTTACACGAGCCCAGCCAACGCCCCCCACAAGCATCAGTACAAAAACCGCGCCTGAGACGGAGAATGTCCATGGATTCGCTTTGCCTGCGTGCCGCGCCTGTGTCGGCGCTCGCCTCTGGCCCTGCTTTCGAGGCCTTGCTTGACGGTGTTCGTGATCGTGCTCGCCTCGGTGAGTTCGACCGCCAGCGCTACATATCCCGCGATGTGATCGACGCGTTCAAGGCCCATGGCGTGTACCGCGCCTTGGTGCCTAAGCGCTTTGGTGGGCTTGAGTGCTCGCCGGGGGCCTTCTGTGAAATGATCGAACGCATCTCCCATGCAGACGGCTCTGCCGGCTGGGTGGCCAGCTTCGGCATGAGCCCCGTGTACCTGGCGGCGCTGCCGCTGGAGACCATCGCCGAGATCTACGGCAACAGCCCCGACACGGTGTTTGCCGGGGGCATCTTCCCGCCACAACCGGCCGAGATCGTGCCCGGAGGCTTCAAGGTCAACGGCCGCTGGAAGTACTCCAGCGGGTCCATGGGCGCGGACATCGTGGGTGTCGGGATTGCCCCACGCAATGGCGACAAGCTCGACCTGCCGCGCCTGGCCGTGATGCCGCGCCAGCAGGCGCGCATCGAAGAAACCTGGGACACCGTCGGCCTGCTCGGCACCGGCAGCCACGACCTGGTGGTCGAGGACGTGGTGGTGGGCGAGCAGTGGACCTTCGTGCGCGGCGGCAAGCCCAACCTGGACGAGCCGTTCTTCCGTTACCCATCGCTGTCGTTCGCCACCCAGGTGCTCTCGGTGGTCGGGCTGGGCATTGCCCGCGCTGCATTGGACGAACTGTCAGGCATGGCCAGTGGGCGCATCTCGGTGACCGGCGCCCCGGCACTGGCCGACCGGCCGCTGGCCCAGGTCGATGTGGCCAAGGCCGAGGCGGCGCTGCGCTCGGCGCGGGCGTTCTTCTACGAGTCCATCGAACGTGCCTGGGAGCACGTGCTGGCGGGCGACCCGGTACCGGTCGACGTCACCAACCTGTTGCGCCTGTCCTCCACCCATGCCGCCCGTGTGGCCGCTGAAGTGGCACGCAGTGCGCAGATGCTCTCGGGCATGACCGGCATCTACAACGAAAGCCCGCTGGCCCGCTGCGTCAACGATGCGCAGGTGGTGACCCAGCACGCCTTCATGGGCGACGTCACGTACCAGAACGCCGGTGCGATGTTCTTCGGTAAACAGCCCCTTCCGGGCTACCTGTAACTTTCGGGAATTTTGTCATGAGCGATAAGAAAGCGTTGCGTGTGCTGTTCTGCATGGGCATCAACCAGAACTTCTTCGATGCCCCCCGTGAGGAGCAGCTGCAGGTGTGGGCCGCCTTCAGCGCGATGTGGAATGGCATTCACGACCTGGCCGGGGTGAACGTGCTGGGCAACATGGACGATGACCAAGGCATGGTCGGCCCGTCCGATGGCTTCCCCTGGACCACCTACCTGCTGGCCGACGTACCGGACATCGAGACCGTGCACGCTGCCTGCAACCTGTTCCGCTGCACGGCGGTGGGCGACGGGCCTTACAAGCTGTGGCGCTACGCCAAGGTCGAGGCCCGTGTCGGCCGCGAACTGATCATCCAGCGCGCCTGAGTCGAGGACGATACCGTGAGCAACCTGATCCCCGCCGTCAACCTGACGGTCGACCCGGCCGAGCTGGTCCAGCCCGACCGTGTCCACACCTCCCTCTACACCGACCCGCTTCCTCGAATAGGCCTGATACATAGATGCAACCGGGTTCCTAAGTTCAAAAGCAGCTAGACAGTGTGGGCGAGTCCATACATAGGAGCAGCCAGCCTCCACAGTATTCACCGTTTATGCCTGGGCCTTTCCGTGCGGGGAGGGTCCGGGCTTTTTTGTGTTCACAAGGAATATTGGGGAAGCGGGCTGCTATGTGCTTGTTGGCAGACAGGGTGAAGGCGGCCAGGTGCTTGCCTTGGGCTTGGAGGTGGGGCGGATATCGAGCGCCGCCCGCGCGGCGCTTCGCGGGGCAAGTCGGACCGCCGCACCGCCGCTCCCACATCTGTTTCGGGACAGTCTCGCCTGTAATAGAGGCGCGCGGCCCCTTGTTCGTACGACGCGATATTGAGGTGGGCGAGAAAAGGGGGCGCGAGCCAATGCTTCAGGAATAACTGGCCCGAAACAGATGTGGGAGCGGGCTTGCCCCGCGAAGCGCCGCGCGGGCGGCGCTCGATCTGATAGGCGCTGAAAATGCCGAGCCAGGCACCTGGTTTGTCGGCAGACAGGGTGAAGGCGGCCAGGTGCTTGCCTTGGGCTTGGAGTGGGGCGGATATCGAGCGCCGCGCGGGCGGCGCTCGATCTGATAGGCGCTGAAAATGCCAAGCCTGGCACCCAGTGCCTCCGACTACAATCGGGTCATGCTGGCCAACACTTCAGGCCGCGACGGGGTGCTCACGCTGCATGCTGTGTCGGAAGCACTTGCAGCCTTTGGCCAGCAACACGATGGCCAGCAACGACGCGACGAAGCTGACGATCGACATCGAAGAACCGACCGCAGCCGGTACGCCGAAGTAGCGGTCGGTGATCAGCGCCACCAGCGTGGTGCCCAAGCCCAGGCCCAGCAGGTTACTGATCAGCAGGAACACCGCCGATACCTGCGCACGCACCTGGTTCGGCGAGAGGATCTGCATGGCCGCAGTGGACGCCGGCATGGGGAACGAGGCGAAGAACATGGCCGGTACCAGCAGGGTCACCGACAGCCACAGTTGGTCCACCTGCGAATACAGCACGGCCGGCACGATCATGCCCAGCGCGCCGATGACCCCGGTACGCATGGCCGCATCGCTGCGGCCGCGCTTGGCCAGGTGGTCGGTCAACCAACCGCCGAACACCACACCCGTGGTGTTGGCCAGCAGCAGGATGGTGCCGAGCATGAAGCCAGCTTGCTCGGGGCTCATGCCGAACTTGCGGATGTACAGCGCCGGTGTCCAGCTCATCATGCAGAACAGCGCCATGGCGTAGAACGAGAAGCCCAGGTAGTGGCAGCTGAACGTGGCCCGGTGACGGCCGATGAAGCGCAGGCCGTCGGTGAGCTTCACCTTGCGCACATTACCGTCGGCGTCCAGCTGCGCGCCCTTGCGCTCGGGGTTGCGCACGGTCAGCCAGATCAGCAGGCCCACGATCACCCCAGGCAGGCCGACGATGAAGAACGCCAGTTGCCAGGCCTTCATGGTGCCAAGGAAGGCCACCTCGATGGTCTGTGCGTCCTTGAGCAAGGTGATCACGTAGCCGCCGACCAGAAAGGCAATGCCGCCACCGACGAACGACCCGATGGAGTAGATGCCCACTGCGCGGCCGAGCTTTTCCTTGGGGAACAGGTCGCTGAACATCGAGTAGGCCGAAGGCGACAGGGCCGCTTCGCCGACGCCCACGCCGATACGGGCAAGGAACATCTGCGTGAAGTTCTTGCTCAGGCCGCAAGCGGCGGTGGCGAAGCTCCAGAAAATCACCCCGACTGCGATGATGCGTGGCCGCGAGAAGCGGTCGGCCAGGTAGGCGATGGGCATGCCCATGAAGGCGTAGAACAGCGAAAACGCCAGGCCGTGCAGCAGGCTGAACTGGGTGTCGCTCAGCTGCAGGTCGGCTTTTATCGGCTCGATCATCAGGGCCAGAATCTGCCGGTCAACGAAGGAGAAGATGTAGGCCACCATGCACAGGATGACCACATACCATTCGTACACGTAACGTTTTTGGGTGTGCTTGAGGTGTTGCGCTTCGGTCAGGGTATTCATGCTTGCAAGTTCCTGAGGGGACAGCCCTGATTGGGACAGCCTGATGGCCCCTTCGCAGCCCAAGGCCGCTCCTGCGAAGGGGCTGAACACGCGGTCAGTTATTGTCTGCAGAGGCTTGTGGCTTGATGGAAATCACCGCCAGGGTGGTGATCGCGCCCATCACCACGAGCATCACCGACACCGGCCAGGCATCCTTGTAGATGCTGAACAGCGCCGTTGCCGCCAGTGGCGCCAGGCCGCCGGAGAAGATCGAGGCAATCTCGTGCCCCATGGCCAGCCCCGAATAGCGCACCTTGGCCGGGAACAGCTCACCCATCAGCGCCGGCTGGGTGCCGATCATCGCGCCGTGACAGAAGGCCATGCCCAGCAACGCCGCCAGGTATACCCACACCGGTGAGTGGGTATCGAGCATCCAGAAGAACGGGAACGCCAGCATCATCAAACCGACCGAGCCGATGGCATACACCACCCGCCGGCCAATGATGTCCGACAGCCAACCCCAGAACACGATGGTGCCGGCTTCGACGATCATCGCCACCATCACGCTGGCCAGCACCAGTTGCGTATCCAGGCCGGTGAACTTGGCGTAGGCGATGGTGAAGGCGAGGAACAGGTAGGCGCTGCCGTTTTCGGCAATGCGGATACCCATGGCCTGCAGCACGGCCTTGGGGTGGTTGCGCAGCACTTCCATGGCCGGCATGTGCTCGGGCTTGTCCTGCTGGGCCTGTTCCTCGACGAAGGCTTTGCTCTCTGGCAGGCGACGGCGGATGTACACCCCTACGCCAAAGATCAGGATGCTGGCCAAAAATGGCACCCGCCAGCCCCAGCTCATCATGTCTTCGACGGGCAGCATCTGCACCAGGTAGAACGCAGCGGCAGACAGTACGAACCCGCCGGAAACACCCAGCTGGCTCCAGGCCGCATAGAAGCCGACGCGGTCCTTGGGTGCGTTCTCGCTCAGCAGCAGCACGCCGCCGCCCCATTCGCCGCCCGAGGCAACGCCTTGCAGTACGCGCAGGATCACCAGGCAGGCGGGGGCCAGGTAGCCGACCTGTTCGAAGGTTGGCAGCAGGCCCATGGCGAAGGTTGCCGCACCCATGATCGCCAGGGTCATCACCAAGGCCTTCTTGCGCCCGGCCTTGTCGCCGATATGGCCAAAGATCAGGCCACCCAGCGGGCGCGCCAGAAAGCCCACGGCGAAGCCGGCAAACGAGGCCATGGTGCCAAGCACCGGGTCGGTGCCGGCGGGGAAGAACAGCGGGGCGAAAATCAGTGCTGCGGCCGTGCCGTAGAGGAAGAAGTCATACCATTCCAGGGCATTGCCCAGGACCGAGGCGATGACAATGCGGCGCATGGTGCGCGGGTCGGTATCGCGGGTGATGCTGGTGTTCAGGTTACTCATGAGCCATCTCCATGCGGGCCGGTCACCAGAACTTCCAGGTGTAGGAAGTGATCAGGCGATACTCGTTGTAGTCGTTGCCGTACTGCTGTTGGGTACGCATGTTCTTCAGGTCGAAGGCCAGGTCCTTGAGCGGGCCGCTCTGGATCACGTAGCTGAGCATGATGTCGCGCTCGCTTTCCTGGTCCCTTGCCAGGCCCGGGCCGCGGTCGATGTCGGTGCCTTTGATGTAGCGGGTGAACAGCTTCAGCCCGGGCAGGCCCATGGCGGCGAAGTTGTAGCCATAACGCACCGACCAGCTGCGTTCATCCGGGCGAATGAACGGCAGGCCCGCCCAGTTCGGCAGCCACAGCTGCGGCACGTAGCCGTTCAACGTCGGGAACACGGTATCGCCGGTCATGCGCTGGTAGCTCAGGCCCAGCATGTGCCCGCTTTTTTCCAGGGTGACCAGGCCGAAGTAGGCGCGGTTGTCCACGGCGCCGCTGCGTGCGGCGCCGTCTTCACGGTTGTTGAAGTACCCCACGTCGGTTTTCAACTGGTAGCCGTCGGCGAACTTCAGGGCGTGCTTGATGCCGCCGTAGTCCTGCTTGTAGATGTCGTTGAGCACACCATGGAAGTAACTGGCTTGCAGGTCTGGGGTCAGGGCGTAGGTGGCGCCGGCGAAGTCCAGGCCATCACTGTCCAGGTCGTCGCGGGTGCCGTAGCGGTAGAGGCGCTCATGGTTGGACGACTCGCGGGTGACGATGGACCAGAAGCGCCCGCCAACGAGGGTCAGGTTGTCGATGTCGCGTGATTCGATCACCGCGCCCTGGTAAATCGTGTCGAGCTGCCGGCTGGGGTCGTTGGAGGCGACGGGGTAGAAAGGTTTCTGATCGCCGATCAGTACCTTGGTGTTGGCGTACTTGAGCTTCAGGGTCGCACCGCCGCGGCTGTAGTCGTTGGCGGCCTGCTGGCGGTGCTTGCTGAAGGGCAGCGAGCCATCGTTGCCTGTGGAGTCCAGGCGCACGGCGTATTGGCCGTTGAGGTCGAGACCGACCGCCACGGGGGTATCGGTGTAACCGGATTCGAACTGCAGGTCGAAGCCCTGCGACCAGTTGCCGACCTTGGACACCGGCGCGCTGGGGTTGGTGAAGTTACGGTTCAGGTAGAGGTTTCTGAAATTGAGCGAGAGGTGGCTGTCATCCACCACATCGGCCAAGCACGTCAGGGGTAATACGGCGCCCACACACAAGCAAAACGGTTTCGCACGCAACGGCCATTTGAGTTCCATGGGGTAATCCTGGAAGTGTGATCAGTACAAGTCCTGGGCAGTCGAGCAACTGGGCAGAAGGGCTGCAGGTCTTGCGCCCGCTTGTCTGTCACGTATTGTTTTTGTTTTTGTTTCTCAGATATCCAGCACCAGGCGCTTGCCGCGCGCCCGGGAACAGCACAGTACGATCTGCTCGTTGGTGTGTTTCTCCTCTTCGGTCAGGTAGTGGTCACGGTGGTCGGGTTCGCCTTCGAGCACGTCGCACAGGCAGGTGCCGCACACACCTTGCTCGCAGGACACCTCGACCTTGATCCCGATACTGCGCAGGGCGGCGGTCAGGGGCTGGCCTTCCTGCACCTGCACGGTCTTGCCGCTGCGTGCGGCGACCACCTCGAAACTGCCGCCCGAGGTGTCGACCTCGGCCTGGAAGTACTCGTGGTGGATGTGTGGGTCGTCGTAGCCTTGCTGGCGCGCCCCTGCGATCACCCAATCCATGAAGCCCGCCGGGCCGCAGGTGTACAGGTGCACGCCAGGCATGGCGGGGCCCAGCACCTGGGCCAAGTCCAGGTGCTGCTCAGGGCCTTCATCGCTGAAGTGGGTGAACACGCTGGCCGCGAACGGTGCGCCGAGCAGTTCGTCGACGAACGCGCAGCGGCTGCGTGAGCGGCCGCGGTAATGCAGCTCGAACGGTTTACCTTGGGCATGCAGGGCATGGGCCATGGCGATCATCGGGGTGATGCCGATGCCACCGCCCAGCAAGATCGAGCGCGTGGCGTCGCAGGCCAGCGGGAACAGGTTGCGTGGCGCGCTGATGCGCATTGGCGTGCCGGGCTGCAGCTGCTCGTGCACCGCCACCGAGCCACCACGAGACTGGCTGTCCTTGAGCACGCCCAGGCGGTAGACATTGGCATGCGCGGGGTCGCCGCATAGCGAATACTGCCGCACCAGGCCGGGCGCCAGGTGCAGGTCGACGTGGGCGCCTGCCGCAAAGCGCGGCAGGGCCTGGCCGTCGACCGCGGCTAGCTCCAGTACGACCACGTCGCCGCCTTGCACTTCGCGGGCTTGCACGATCACATCGAGCAGTTGTTCGCTCATGGTCGTGGCCCTAAAGGATGTAGCCGATACCGGCGAGGGTATCGTCACTGTTGATCAGGCTGATCACCTTGCGGTGGATCTTGAAGCTGCCTTGCGCCCGTACCAGGGTGTAGGTCAGGTCGGCGCTGTAGTGCTTGAGGCTCTCTTTGCGGAACTCACGCACGTTCTGTGCGCAGCGCACGGTGACGTTGACGCCGTCGTCGCCCAGCACCCGGAAGCGCGAAATCGTGCGCACGGTTCGTGGTTGCGGGCTGGTGGAAATCGACTCGCCGCCGATTAACCGCTGCACGCGCAGGCCACGCATGTGGTGGTCGTCGTAGGCGTAGTTGAGGGTGTTCTCGTAGTCACTCTCGCGCGGGTCGATGGGGATGATGTACGTGCCTTTTTCGGTCCATTGGCCGAGCCAGGTGTCGTACTCGCCGTGGTCGAGCATGTCGCCTTGGGACCGCCCCCCCCCCCCCTAAACCGACGGCGCTGAGGAGATCAGCGCCGTTTTTGTTCACGCACGGCAGCGCCATGACGTGTTCCACAGGAATCGATATAGACTGCAAATGAGGTGACTGACGGCCACGAAGCCACTGATGTCATCCTCGGCAGGAGCCTGAGTCTTGCGCTACGCACCTCTTCAAAAATTACAACAACGGCTGATCCTATGTCTCATCCAAGAGTTGATAAAACAGAGCGAAAAGCCCCGATTCGAACCAGACTCATGGATGCAGCCTTGAACCTGATCGAACAGGACATGGATTGCAAACTGACTATCGACGAAACGGTGAAGGTTGCGGGGGTTTCCAGAGGAAGCTTTTACAACTATTTCGAAAGTATCGAGGAATTGCTTCATGCGCTCAGCCATGAGCTGAGTGACCAAATGGTGCAGGATATATTACCAATGTACGGCGTTCTTATGGAGCCGTGGCAGCGTATCTCGGTGGGCTATAGACTTTTCATGGTTCGCGCATTTATGGATCCAGCATGGGCGACTTTCGTGACGCGCCATGAAGCCTGGGAGCATAACACTCTGGTTTCTAATTACGTGGCCAAGGATATTCAGGAAGGTGTGGCAAAAGGATTTTTTAAAGTCAAATCCATTGTAGCTGGGACAGATTTTCTGATGGGAGCATCTGCTAGGGCGGTAGACTCCATAAGGCGAGGAGTTCAGTTTCCAGGCCTGTATATGGAGACCCAGGTTCAGATGATCATCAACAGTATGGGCTGCCCTCGTGATCTGAGCGAAACCGCTGCAGAGTTCTCTCTGACCTATCTTAAGATGTGGGCCAAGGGCGGATTAATTGGCAAACCATCAAAACCTTTCTGGGCAAGAAACATACACTCATCCTTGGGAAAAGCCTTTCTTCAATTTGGAGATACCGACCGTTGACTAGGTAGGCGGCGCGAGTTCCCATGCGCGCCATCGATTCATACAAGTGACTGCATATCTCCACCGGAAATCGTTGTAGCCTAGTTCAAGCTATGATTTTGACAAAATGTCAATTTCTAATTGTTTTTTTCTTAAAAAACAGTGGCTTATGCGAAATTCTACGAATTTGCAGTCCCGTAATCGTCTCTTTATCTTGGTTTGTAAGACGGACTGCTACACCGGCCCGGCTGATTAAGAGCTTTCTTATGGTTTTAACAAGCCAGACAGAGCTCCAAGAAATCCCAAGAACAATAAAGAGAGAATTACCATGCTTAGCAATGCTACCAAACTTCGTGAAATCTCCCCTTCCAACGATGTCTCTCTGACACTCCTTAAGGAGCGCCTTGTCGGTATCCAGAGCACTCTATCCAAGAACGCTGCTGAGTCCGAGCAAAAACGCCGGGCACACGAGGAAAACATTCAGGCGATTGCTGAAGCAGGCGGCTTCAAGCTGATGGTACCCAAGCGCTTCGGTGGCATGGAATCCACGATTCGAGCTCACTTGGAAGTGACCGGTATCCTGGCAGAGGCCTGCGGCGGAACCGCCTGGGTGACGGCCCTGACGAACGTATGTGCCTGGTTGTCTGGACTTTACTGCGAGCAGGCCCAAAATGACATTTTCGGCCATAACCCGGACGCTCGCGTAGCTGGAGTGTTTGCTCCGTCCACGGCGACACAACGAGTTGCTGGCGGGTTGCGTGTCAGCGGCAAATGGTACTCTTCATCCGGAATCCTTCACGCTGACTGGGCAATGGTTGGAGTGCTCGAGATGGATGACCAGGAGCAAGTCGTCGGCCATTACATGGCCCTAATTCCTAAGCAGGATTTTTCGATTGACGACACTTGGTTCACCTCTGGCATGAGGGCCTCGGGTAGCAACTGCATTGTAGCGTCTGATGTGTTTGTACCAGACCATCGCCTCCTCGACATGCGCGCTGCGCTCTCCAGCGACTATGCGACAGAATTCTCGTCCGAGACGGCCTATCAGAAACCGTTGATGCCCATCGCCGCTCTCATTCTGGTGGGGGCACAGCTTGGCCTGGGACGCGCCGCCTTGAAACACGTACTTAGTAAGGCACACCAGCGCGGCATCGCTTACACCAACTATGGTCGCCAATCGGACTCCGTCATCTTCCAAGCACAGGTCGCTGACGCTGCCATCAAACTCCACACCGCAGAACTGCTGGCTCTGAGCGCTGCCGATGAAATTGATGCTTGTGGTGCCGATCTACGCAAGATGGACTACGTCGACCGTGCGCGTATTCGGGCAGTAACCGGTGAGGTCGCCAAGATCGTGACCGATGCCATTGATATTCTCGTTTCCGCCCATGGCGCTGGCACTTTTGCTGAAACGAACCCGCTTCAGCGTTACTGGCGCGATGCCAACGCGGCTGCGCGACACGCCATTGTGCTCCCAGCTGTAGGCAAAGAGGTCTTTGGCGAGGCTCTGCTTGGGATCGAAAGCAAAGTCACCAATTTGGTCTGAAGGGAGCAAAGTCATGCATCTGGCAAAATTGAATGTAACCGAAGCAGCCCCAGTTACGATTGATGGCATGCTCATGCGGAAGGCGATGGGCACCTTCGCGACTGGCGTGACTGTAGTTACTTTTTTCGCAGAAGGTGAGCCAGCGGGAATGACTGCCAACGCTTTCATGTCGGTATCCTTAGATCCGGCCCTTGTCCTGATATCAGTGCGTAAGCAATCTCGATTCAACGAATGGGTGAAGAAAGGCGTCAGCTACGGTGTGAACATTTTGGTCGAAGATCAACTGCACATGAGCTCTCATTTCGGTGGGAAGCACAACCCGGAACTCGTGCTCCCATTCGAGGTTGACCATGATGCGCCACTTCTTACTGGGAGCATGACTCATGTGATCGCCCGAACCAGGGATATCCATGATGCTGGTGATCACTTTCTGTATGTGGGCGAGGTTCAGTACCTGCATACCAACCCTGAAAAGCAACCTTTGCTGTTCTTCAGTGGCGCTTACGGAAAGTTGCATGCCCCCAAAGTGGGTTGATCAAGCTTCGAGTAGTGCCAAGCCGACAGTCATGTCGGCTTGGCCGCTCAGCAACAAGGCCTTTAACCAAACTTTAAGTTTCACCTGGCTGAGCGCTGGACTCCGTCGCTCGACGAACAACAGCTGCAAACTGCCGAAGCATTGGGTCGTCTGACCCTCCTTTCTTCCACAGCAATCCAGGGGTACGAATGGGGGTGGGGTTTTCCAATGCGATGACGGCCAGGCCTTCTCTTGCACCAACGGCAGCGTCCGCCACGATGCAGGCTAGGTCGGTATTTCGTACAAGCTCGACCATGGGCATGAGAGTGTTCATCTCTACGACCACGATTGGTTCGGCGCCGGCTGAACGAAAACATTCGTTCAGTTGTTTGCGGGTGCTGAATGCCTTGGGAAGCAGGGCCATACGCAAGTTGTGAAGCTCAACCATGCGCAGCCTTTTGCGTTTGGCCAAAGGATGAGAGGAGCTGACAACGAGTTTCAGCTCCTCGTTGTAAAGCGGCTCGAACCAGAGCTGCTTACCTTCAGTGGGACGATAAGCAATGCCTAAGTCAAGCTCACCGGCCACCAGGCGCTCAACAATCATGTCTTGCGATAACTCTTCTGCCAGAACCCTGACCTCAGGGTTTCGCATCAGAAAGTTGGCAATACAGCCCGGAACCAAGCTGACGTTGAAGCTGTAGGTAGCACCTACCCTCAGATGCCCTGTTGCCGATCCCGGTTTGAGGGTTAGCGCATTGGTCGCAAGATCGATCTGCTTGAGTGCGGGAAGGATCTCTGACAAGAGCCTGTCGCCGGCTTCGGTGATCAAGACTCGTTTTCCGATCCTGTCGAACAATGAAACACCAAGCTCCTCTTCCAGCTGTTTGATCTGATGGGAGAGCGTCGACTGAGTGACATGAGTGCGTTCCGCAGCTCGTGTGAAATGGAGCGTTTCAGCCAGGGCGGCAAAGTACCTGAGGTGACGGAGTTCCATAGAGCACCTTTAACGAGTGATGCTATCGATTATTTTTATGGATATTAATCATTTTTATCTGTGGATGTCTCGTTTTAATCTCACCTTCAACCACCGTGATCGCTAATAACAAAAAGGATTCCCGAAATGGCCGAGTTTGATACCAAAGCCCACCTGGACGAGGTTCTTCGCAGCTTCGACCAATGCCCTGACCCACGCTTCCGACAGATCATGACTTCCGTGGTCACTCACCTCCATGCATGTATTGCGGAAGTCAAACTGCAGCCCGAAGAGTGGATCGCCGCCATCCAGTTCCTAACTGCCACCGGGCAGATCTGCACGTCGAAGCGCCAAGAGTTCATCCTTTTATCCGACCTGCTGGGTGCATCCACCCTCACCATCGGCATCAACCAGCATAGAGGCGACGACTGCCTCGAAGAAACTGTTGAGGGCCCGTATTACTGGGAGGGTGCCCCAACGCGAGCCATGGGTGATGACATTTCGGAAGGTGTGAAAGGCGAAAAAACCCTATATCACGGTCGCGTCCTAGATGGTGCCGGCAAGCCCATCACAGGCGCGCTCCTAGATGTTTGGTCTGGCGATGGTGAGGGCAACTATGACATGCAGATGGGTGACGACGTAGGGATGCTCGCCAGGGGTAAATTCCTGACAGATGAGAAGGGCTGCTACAGCTTTTGGTCTATCAAGCCGACCTACTACCCAATTCCTACTGATGGGCCAGCAGGCCTGATGCAGTCGAAACTTGCACGCCATCCGAACCGGCCTGGGCATATCCACTTCAAGCTCTCGGCGCCTGGATTTCACCCCATCAATACCCAGCTGTTTCCTGGAGATGGCCCATACCTGAGCTCGGATTGCGTCTTTGGTGTGAAGCCCTCTCTGATCGTCGACTACGTTCAGCACGCACCAGGTTATGCGGCGGACGGCAGACGCCTTGACCAAACGTTTTACAGCGTCCCCTTCGATTTCCGCCTCACCGAAGTTTGACCCGGAGCCTGATCATGAAAATTGGTAAAGAAACGATCCCTCGCAGTGCCATCTGCACTTCGAACGAAGAAACCATCGTCGTGCGCGGCCTCGATTTGTGTCAGGACGTGATCGGCAAGACCTCCTTCAGCGAGTATTTCTTCTTGCTGCTGACAGGTCAGAAGCCAAGTGCTTCCACCTTGGCAGTGCTGGATTCAACCCTGGTTGCAATCGCCGAACATGGCTTGGTACCCAGCGTTCAAGCTGCGCGTATGACCATGGCCGCATCGCCGGAAGCTTTGCAGGGCGCCGTTGCTGCGGGCCTGTTGGGCTGCGGTTCCGTCATCCTCGGAGCCTCTGTCAACGCAGGCGTCATGATCAGCGAGGTCAAAGCGTTGGTAGACAACGGTACTGATATCGATGCGGCGGCTCATGAAATCGTTAGCAGCTACCGCACAGCGAAACGTCCGATTCCAGGTTATGGACATCCACTTCATAAAGACCGCGACCCGCGTGTCTCCGCTCTCTTCAACACCGCCGAATCAGTGGGCTCGGATTTGAGCTACGTGCATATTGCTGAGGCCATCGAGCGCGTCATTCCGAGCATTGTGGGCAAAGAGCTGAAGCTCAATGTCTCAGCCGCTATCCCCGCCGTATTGCTGGGTGCGGGCTTCCCTTTGCAGGCCCTTCGAGGCGTACCGATCCTGGCCCGGAGCGCCGGCCTGGTTGCGCACCTTTATGAAGAGCAGACGTCTTCGCCGATAGGTTTCGCCCTTTCTTATCAGGCGACTCGCGAATACGAGTACACCGGCACCACTCCACCTGGGTACGAGCCTTAAGGGTTGGTTCGTATTCTTCTTCAACAATTGGCTCGTCATGCGACACGTTTGAACATCGGCTGTGTGCCATTGAACCTTCGTTTCGCTGCGGCCTGGCGCAAGGCAATCGGCAACGCTCAGCGATGTGTCGCCTAACGTCCCCAGACACGCGCCGTCCGCATAGGTCGTGAAGCAGTCGATCAAAGTGGTCTTTCAGCGTAAGCCCCGGACTCGACTTTCCACCGGTAATCAAGGCAAAGATAATGGCTAAAGTTCTCTCAGGTGTACGTGTAATCGAACAAGGTACGTTCATCACTGGCCCCAACGCGGGCATGCTCCTCGCTGATCTTGGAGCCGAAGTCATCAAGATCGAACAGCCTGGCACCGGTGACCCATTCCGGGCATTCCAAGGCGAGTTGTACAGTCCTCATTTCCAAACTTACAACCGCAACAAGCGAAGCGTTACCCTCAATACCAAAAATCCCGAAGACTTGGCGATCTTCGATGAGCTCATTGCCAGCGCCGATGTTTACATCCAGAACTTCCGGCCAGGTGCCGCTGAGCGCCTCGGGGCGGGTGAAGAACGCTTGCGCAAGCTGAATCCACGCTTGATCTATTGCGCCATCAGCGGGTTCGGACAAGATGGGCCAGCAGCAACCCGGCCTGCCTACGATACCGTCGCCCAAGCTGCGAGCGGATTCCTCAATCTGCTTATCAACCCGGCCAACCCTCGTGTTGTGGGCCCGGCCATGGCAGACTCGCTGACGGGTTTCTACGCGGCCTTCGGCATCTTGGGCGCGCTTTATGAGCGCAACGCAACCGGCCTGGGCAAGACGGTCGAGGTGTCGATGTTGGAATCGATGTGCTACTTCAACCTGGATGCCTTTACCCACTTCTTCTCCGCCGATGAAGTCATGGGGCCGTACAGCCGACCCAGCGTGTCTCAGTCTTATGTCATCAAATGCATGGATGAGAAATGGATCGCCTTGCACATGTCATCGCCTGAGAAGTTCTGGCAGGGGCTCGCTAATGCCATTGAAAAACCCGATCTGTTTCAAGATCCTCGATTCTGTGACCGCACTCAGAGAATCAAGAATCAGGAGTTGTTGATTGAGCTTCTGAGCAACGTCTTCGCCACCCATGATCGCGCAGAATGGTGTCGCCGTCTGGAGGCCGAAGATGTACCTCACGCTCCCATGTACGACACTAGCGAAGCCCTAGAAGACCCGCAGGCCAAGCATCTTCAACTAGAGGTCAGCGCACCTCACCCTACTGAGGGTACTTGGCGCTCCGTGCGATTCCCTGTCTCTTACGATGGCCAGCGCTCGCTGGATATCACTGCCCCACCATTGCTCGGTGAATACGATGCAGAAGTTCGTGATCTTTTTGGTGCCCGGAAGAAAACCCGAGGAGAATGATCATGTCCCCACGCTTCGCAGCCAACTTGTCGATGATGTTCATCGAGTGGAAGTTTGAGGATCGCTTCGCCGCTGCACGTGACGCTGGCTTTGAAGGTGTCGAATTCTTTCCAACCGAAGGAGTGAGTGGTGGCCAATTAAGCAGGCTGCTGCAGCAGAACGAGCTGGAGCTTGTTCTTGCCAATATGCCGCTCAGAGCTGGAAGTAAGGGCTTTGCCGCTCTTCCTGACGCCGAGGCTGCCTTCAAAGTCGATTTTGACCTCGCTCTCGAGTTGGCATTGGCATGCGATGCTCCACTACTGCATGTGACAGCAGGCTTGGTAAGTGCTGCGGACAGGGTAGTAGCAAGTGACGCTTTCAAACGCAATATCGACTGGGCAATGACACGCACCGGTGGAAAAGTCGCCATTGTGATAGAAGCAATCAACCAAACAGCTGCACCCGGATACTTTATCCATTCTCTAGAGGACGCCCGTCGCTGGACTAGGGAGATACCGGGTTTGCGATTGATCATGGATGTTTACCACGCAGCCATGGAAGGCCTCGACGTGATCGCCGCAATCAACAGCACTATCTCAGACGTGGCTCATGTACAGCTCGCAGGTTGGCCTGGAAGGCATGAGCCCGATGTAGGTCAGCTTCCTTTTGAAGCAATCCTCCAGAACATTGAGGCATTGGGCTATCGGGGATGGGTTGGCTGTGAGTACGTCCCTCAGACTCATACCCTGGATGGCCTCGGCTGGATCAAACGGGGTGCATCACTGCAATGAGCCAGACCCTATATGACAAACTCTGGGATAGCCACGTTGTCGACGAGGACAGCGATGGCAACAGTATCCTGTATATCGATAGGCACCTGATCAATGAAGTGACAAGCCCACAGGCATTTGAAGGCTTAAAGTTGAGTCAGCGGACGCCTTGGCGCCCCCAGAGCATCATTGCTACTGCTGATCACAACACACCTACTGATACCGATGTGATCGACGACAAGCTCGCTGAGCAACAGGTTAAAAAGCTCGACTCGAACATTCTGGAAACTGGTGCTCTGGCTTACTTCCCTTTTCGTCACGAAGATCAAGGTATCGTGCATATCGTTGCGCCGGAGCTGGGTATCACTCAGCCTGGCATGACTATTGTCTGCGGTGACTCTCATACCTCAACGCATGGGGCGTTTGGGGCCTTGGCCTTTGGCATCGGCACAACCGACGTTGAGCACGTATTAGCAACGCAGACTTTGCAAACCAGAAAATCCAAGAACTTCAAAGTGAATATCACCGGACGCCTGCCTAAAGGCACCTACGCCAAAGATCTCGCCTTGGCTGTGGTAGGTCGGATTGGCGCTTCAGGAGCAGTTGGACACGTTCTGGAGTTCTCAGGTGGAGCCATTTCCGAGATGAGCATGGAGGCACGCATGACCCTATGCAACATGTCCATTGAGGCCGGCGCCCGCGCAGGATTGATTGGAGTCGATGAGACCACAGTCAGGTATCTCAGAGGTAAGCGCTACACGCCACCGTCAGTGCATTTAGCGGATGCGGAAGCTTATTGGCAGACATTTGTTTCAGACCCATTGGCACAGTTTGATAAGGCGGTAGATATTGATGTGGCATGCCTCAAGCCGATAATTACTTGGGGGACATCCCCAGACATGCAAATTGAGGTCGATGGCTGCGTTCCCAACCCTGACGACGAAGCTGACCCACTCAAGCGCCAAGCCTTAGTACGAGCGCTGCGCTACATGGGTCTGACTCCCCATTCACGTCCTTCCGACATGATCGTCGACAAGGTCTTTTTCGGATCGTGCACCAATGCTCGAATCGAAGACTTGAGGGTCGCCTCCAGCATGGTAAAGGGAAACCAAGTGGCGAAAAGCGTCCAGCAAGCAATCGTTGTGCCGGGCTCTGGAGCAGTTAAGCGTCAAGCCGAGGAAGAAGGCCTTCATGAGATTTTCTTAAGTGCCGGTTTTGAATGGCGAGCGCCTGGATGTTCGATGTGCCTAGGTATGAACGCCGACCGGCTGAACCCCGGTGAAAGATGCGCCTCGACTTCCAATCGTAACTTTGAAGGCCGACAAGGCTCAGGAGGAAGGACTCATCTGGTGAGCCCTGTTATGGCTGTACTGGCAGCAATCCATGGCAGGTTTGTTGATGCTAGGGAGTACATTCAATGACTGTGATGACCGTGATTTCAGGAATTGCGGGGTTTCTCGACCGTGACAATGTAGATACCGACGCTATCCTACCGAAGCAGTTTATGAAGTCGATCAAGCGCACCGGGTTCGGTAAGTTTGCCTTTGACGAATGGCGTTATTTGGACAAGGGCGAGCTCGGGATGGACTGTTCTACACGCCCCCTCAACCCCGACTTTGATCTGAACAATGAGGCATACCAAGGAGCAGGAATTCTAGTGACGCGGAGCAACTTCGGCTGCGGATCGTCACGTGAACACGCGCCATGGGCGTTAGCAGAATATGGCTTCAAAGCGCTAATAGCTGAAAGCTTTGCGGATATCTTCAGAATTAATTGTTTGCGAAACCGTATTGCACCCATTGTGCTGTCTGCTGGCGACATTGACGCTCTTTTTCGATTGACCAGACAACGCACCACCATCACGGTTGACCTTGAGCAACAGGCAGTCGAATGCAACGTAGGTGTCTTTAGGTTTTCTATGACTGATGCTGACAGGAATCGGCTAATCCAAGGTATGGATGAGATCAGTTTGACGTTGCGCTTGGCAGACAAAATCCGGGGCTATGAGAACCGACGCTTTGAGAGTTTGCCATGGCTGAGTGGATAGCTTGTGAATGGGATCGATGTCGATTCCAATGCAGAGTTTGATCAAGAAATGCACCAAGAAACTATCTTCCAACGCCTGAGCGCCTCCAGAAGCTGCTGATAGTTATAGCTGGCGCGCCACGCTGCAGAGATGGTGTCGCGAACCAAACCCCCAGCCAGTCAGACTTTGGTTCTTGCGGTTTCCATCCTTAAAATTCTGGCCCATCAAAGCTGATGTCCCCCCTGCGATCTTTATCGCTAGGCTGAGACGCACCTTGCCTTGAATACAAGAGCAATGCCCCCCACGCCGTGGGGCTGAGCAGTCTGTGCGTTGGTGGGTTTGACTATTGGAGGCAGCCTCGGGCCCCTCGAGCGTTACGCACGACCATCAACAGCAGATGGCGCCCGATCTTTGGCCCGCAGGTTGCCAAATGCAGAGTGGGCCGGACGCGGCGCACCTAAATGTAAGTGTCGTAACTCATCCATTAAGGCACTCCAAAGCGACGGGCCGCCCTTTTCAAGAACCTGCGCGCGTAGAGACGCCTCCTCGCTCGGATCCGTATGCCTAACACCCCATGCAGCCAGATGCGCCAATAAAGGTACAAGCTGTATTGCTGCTTCCGTGAGGCTGTAAATTACCTTCTGCTGATGATTCGGATCCGGGGATCTAGTCAACAAGCCGGCTGCGGTCAAATGCTTTAGCCGGCTCGCGAGGATGTTAGTGGCAATACCTTCTTTATTTTGCTCCAGCAGCGTGCCGTAACTGCGTCTATCCTCGAACATGACATCGCGGATAACAATCAGACTCCATCGGTCGCCGATCTGTTCAAGCGTCAGGTTGATCGGGCAGCCCGACCGTCTTGTTTGCTGCACAGCAAATCTCCTTCAGATTTCCACTTGCATTATGCAAGTAGTGGGGTTACGCTTTCAACCACTTGCACTATGCAAGCGGAAATTAAGCTTCAGAGGATCACTTGGCATTGATGCCGGTGGCAGCTGACAGCATCACTCAGAACGTTGCCTGAAGCGAGCAAGAGCATTCGCATGGCGACACGTAAGCTTTTAGTCGAAAACGCTCACCCCCGTAATCACTAGCGCTGCCCGGAAACCACTATGAAATTATCCACCATCTCTTCGCGCACATTGCTTGCTCTATCATTAGCATTAGCTGGCACCCTCGCTGCAACAGCACCGGTTCAAGCGGCGGCACCGATGCAGCACCAGCAGGTTCCGGGCTTCTATCGCACCATGCTCGGTGATTATGAGGTTACAGCCCTCTATGATGGCGGCGCTACCATCGACTCAAACCTCCTGAAAGGTGACCCTGAACTCATCCAGTCCCTTTTGGCTCGCTCCTTTCAAAACGATCCCAAGCACGTCTCGGCTACCGTCCAAGGTTTTCTCGTCAATACTGGATCTAAGCTCGTCCTCATTGATACCGGCACGGGTGGCCACTGGGGGCCTTCTGCCTTGGGCAAGTTAGTTAAAAATCTGAATGCTTCTGGCTACAAGCCGGAGCAGGTTGACTTGGTACTGCTGACTCATCTTCATGGCGACCATGCTGGCGGTATCTACCAAAACGACACTCGCGTTTTTCCAAACGCGACCGTGATGATGAAAAAGGCGGACGCTGATTTCTGGCTGTCAAAGGAAATCATGGCCAAAGCCCCTGAAGAGGCAAAAATCTTCTTCCAAATCGCACAGGCTGGTTCCGCACCTTACATCGCTGCAGGTAAATGGAAACCCTACGAAGGGATGGGCGAGATCGTCCCAGGCATCGCTCCGTATGCCATTCCCGGCCATACCCCTGGTCACACTGGCTACATGATTTCCTCAAAGGGCCAGTCGCTCCTGGTATGGGGCGACGTTGCTCATGTTGCCGCCGTCCAGATGCCACATCCGGAAGTAGGTATTGCGTTCGATTCTGACAGCGTAACGGCTATCAAAACTCGCGAAGCCCTTCTGGTAAAACTCGCTGCGGATAAAACGATGATTGCTGCAGCCCACATGCCGTTCCCTGGTCTAGGCCGTGTTCGCAAGGCTGACAGCAGCGCGGGCTACGAATGGGTACCAACGACTTTCCTCGACTTGGAGTGACTAATCATGACCTACGATTCATCTTCAATTCGTAAGCTCCGTGATGCGATGTTCGCTTTCGATTTTGCGCACCCCGTGCAGACCATCGAAACGCTCCGCGTTGGCATGGAGGCAATTTCACAACAAAACCCTCCGCAGGCTGACTTAATAGTTGAGACAACCGACCTCGGTGGCGTGCCTGCGGTAGCGATCACGGCACCCGGCGCATCCAAAGATCGAGTCATCTACCATTTTCATGGTGGTGGCTGGGTGGCTGGCTCTCCTGCGTCGCATTTGGGCATGCTCGGAGAGCTGTCTCGAGCGGCGAAGTCCCAAGTCATCGTTCTAGACCACTCCAAGGCACCCGAGCATCCATTTCCGGCGTCCTACGACGAATCCATACGTGGCTACGAAGCACTTCGTGCACTTGGCAAGCCGTTCGCTGTGACAGGTGACTCTAGTGGTGGTGGTATGGCTCTCAACGTTCTGGTCTATGCAGCCTCGAAAGGCCATAAGGACACTCGAGCAGCGCTCCTCATTAGCCCGTGGGCAGACTTAACATTGACGCTGCCCTCGTTGACCCAACTGGCCCACCGCGACCCAATGGTCAACGTGAACGGGATGCGGGACATGGTAGCGGCTTACGCTGGGAATCACGACTTGAAGGATCCGCTCATCTCACCTCTGTTCGCCGACATGCGTGGTTTTCCTCCGGTGCTTATACATGTCGGAAGCGACGAAGTACTTCTCGACGACGCGCTTGAAATCGACCGAAAAGTGCGCGCAGCCGGCGGTGAGTCGCACCTTGAGGTCTGGCCGGAGATGCTGCACGTTTGGCACATTCAGACGGCTTCATTGCCTCAAGCCCATGACGCGCTCCAGAGAGCTGGCGAGTTTCTCTTCGGGCACCTTGATAGCTAGTACGGGCACAGCCTCGTCAAACCGCAAACAAAAAATAGGAGAAGATAATGACCACCAATACCAACCCACCGGGAACGGCATGGATGCAAATCGTAAAGCAAAAAGGAACCAGCGATTTCGCAAAGTCGTTTACCGCTGACGCCAGCCTTCAGACCTCAGCCCTCAACAAGGCAGTGGTAGGCCCGACACATATCGGCGCATTTTTTACCGCGACGAGCACGATGTATGCAGACTTCGTGTTTTCTGCAGAGACCGTTGACGGTACGAAGACTTACCTTGAGTGGGAAGCTACCTATGGTGGCAAGCCAGTGGCTGGCATCACTATTGTCACTCGAAATGAGTCGGGCCTCGTCCACAATATCAAGCTCTTCCAAAGCCCGCTCCCCGTGGTTCGTGAGTTCTCAGCTGGCCTGAAAGAGAGGCTCGAGGAAACACTTGGTCAAGACTTCTTTAGCTAAGCAGGGCCGATGCATTGCCGGGTATTAGCTGAACGATACAATCTGAGGAAACACGCATGCCAATTTTTCATGCCCATATTCCAGCTCAGAAGTTCTCTAGCGAACAGAAACGCGCGCTGGCGGATGCCTTGAATCTCGCCCTTCATGAAGCCATGGATACGCCCAAGGATGACCGCTTCGTCATCATCAGTGAGCACAAGGACGATGAACTTTTCATACATCCGACTTTTCCTGACGTGGAGAGATCTGACATGCGCCTGGTCGTAACGGTGACAATAGGCGCGAGCAGGACAGTGGAACAGAAACGCAAGCTCGCGGAGCTGGTCACCCGTTATGCGGTAGAAATGGTGGGCGTCAGCCAAGACGATATCAGCCTGATCATGTATGCCATTCCCCTTGAAAACATGAGTTTCGGTGGCGGCAAGCTAGTCTCTGATATTGACCTTTCTATGCCTTGGGTAAACAAGTAGCAGGCCGGAGCTGCACTATTCTTTTAACGGTGCAGCAAATTTGGATCTAACAAACACCTCGCTCGACTTTCTGGCGGCTGTCGCATGGGTTCGGATCCGTAGCCACTTTCGAATGGGTATCGGGATGATGCAGTCACCACTCTAAGCATTACCCTCCGCGCCTTCGTTAAATGCACGGTCGATCCTGCGCGGAGTTGGGCTACCGCACTACGGCGAATTCGCAGAGGACGACATTTCAAGCTTGAGCGGTCAAGCAGTTGATTTGCATCAACTGCCTAACGCGACAAAACGTGCAAGCGGTATACAGCTATGGCGCTGCCCGATTCCATTAGAAGGAGTGTCTACATGTTTGAACGTACCGATATCGAGATCGAAGCTGAAGGCGGGATCACGCTGCGTGGATGGCTTTACGTTCCTACAGGTGGCACAGCCCCCTACCCCGCTATCACGATGGCCCATGGTTATGCCGGCGTGAAAGAACATGGCCTGGAGCGATTTGCAGAAAAATTCGCTTCCAATGGATTTGTAGTCCTCCTGCACGATCATCGCAACTTTGGCGCCAGCGAAGGTACACCACGCCAGGATATCGACCCTTGGCGCCAGATCGCTGATTGGCGACGTGTGATCAGCTTTCTCGAAAGCCAAGACGTCGTTGACGCGAACCGAATCGGCTTGTGGGGCACAAGCTACGCCGGCGGTCATGCGCTTGTGCTTGGCGCCACCGAACGCCGCATACGTGCAGTTGTAGCGCAGGTGCCTACGATCAGCGGCTTCGAACAAGGACTGCGCCGCATCCCGCCAAATGCAGTCGTGATTCTCGAGGAAGCCTTCGCTGCGGACGAGCGCGCGCAGGCACGCGGTGAGCCACCGCACAGACAGACTATTGTCTCTGCTGATCCTGCTGTTCCTGCTTCGTATCGCGATAAAGATGCTATCGAGTTTTATCTGCAGCCTGTGCCCGACGGCGCTTGGCAAAACAGTGTCACGGTACGCTCAACTCGCGCTGCGCGCATGTACGAGCCAGGCGCGTGGATTGCCCGTGTGTCCCCTACGCCGCTACTAATGGTCGTCGCCCTGCAAGATTCAATCACGCTCACTGATCTTGAACTGGCAGCCTACGAGCGCGCCCTTGAACCAAAGCGACTCGTGACGATTCAAGGCGGCCATTTCGATCCATATACTACAAAATTCGATCAATCAAGCTACGCTGCCCTTGATTGGTTCAAGGAACATCTTTCTTAGAGTTTTGAAACTAAGAACGCACCGGTAGGACATGTTAAATTTAACTATTCCTCAAGCATTCTAATCTATGCCCCTTATGCACTATGGGGTGAAAGCCACGCCGTCCTGCGCCCGGATCATCTGTTAAAAACCTGATAATAGCGACACTTTATGACCAGGGATTGGCTTGCCAAGTAAAAAGCCAGATTCTTTTGGGACTTTACACACACAGGAACGATAATTCCATATTGTCTGGAATTATCGTTCCAATATGCATTCGGGAGCTTGAAGTGCCTCAAATATCTTTTACCTCTGCTCACACTCCCCGCGTAGCGGTCGCCGGTGCAACAGGTCGCGTGGGATCGGCTTTGATCAGTGCATTGAGCAATGATCCGATCAAATTAATTGCACTTACGCGTAAACCAAATCCGGCGCACTTCGCCAGTAATGTCGCTCAAGCAACCGTAGATTTTGATAATTTGTCTACGCTTCGAGATGCGCTGCAGGGCGCTGAACGACTGTTTTTGGCACACGGTACCTCACCTCGGCAGGCTAAAAACGAAATCGCTTTGATTGATGCTGCCATCGACGCTGGTGTACGCCACATCGTCAAGCTATCCGTGTTCGGCCCTCCATTGAGGCTGCACCCATACGATTGGCATACGCATATTGAGTCTCACCTGTCTACTTGCGAGATCGGTTACACGCTGCTACGCCCTACAACTTTTTTCGACGTTCTCGCGCTCGGGGGCGAGTCGATTATGAAGGATACTTGGGGCGGTGCCGCAGGAAACGGGACGGTGAGCCTAATTGATACGCGTGACATTGCCGACTGTGCTCGCGCTGTATTGCTCGACCCCAATAGTAACGACTACCAACGAGCCTTTCATCTAACCGGGGAACATGCTTGGAGCATGCCCAAGATCGCTGAAGAACTGTCTTTTTTTCTGGGGCGTAACGTTCGCTATCATCACCGAAGTTTAGCAGAGCACCGAAAACATCTGCTTTCATCTGGAAAGAATGAATTGGTAACAGACGTATTAGTTGGCTTGGATCTAATAGTTTCTCAATCGGTGCTTAGCGAGAACACTTCCACAGTTCAGGTATTGACCGGACATGCGCCGAGAACATTGCCAGCATGGCTACTGGAAAATATAGCGATGTTCGGCGAACTCGCGCAAGAACGATGAAGTAATTTTACTTTTGCCAAGCCAATCGCTTAGACACCTAAAGTTATAACGAGGTTTTGAAATTACAAGCCTTCTTGATCCGATTACAGTCGGTGCTCTTAGCCTCCCGAATCGTATTTTTATGTCCCCGCTCACCCGACTTTGCGCGCCGGGTAATTTAGCCAACAATATTATGGCCGAGCATTATCGATTGCGCGCATCGGCAGGTCTGATTATTTCGGAAGGTATTCCGATCATGCCTGAGGCAGTGGGTACCCCCATGTTCCGGGAATCTGGAGTGACTCACAGGTCGCAAGCTTGAGCGGGGTCACCAACGCCGTCTCTGAAGCGAGCGGGAGGATTTTTTGCTCAACTCTGGCATGTAGGGAGGGGCTCTAATCCGGCCCTCGCTGGTACTAAGCTGCCGGTCGGGCCTAGCTCAATTGCGGCAGCAGGTCACATTCCTTTTACCCGTCCCAAGAAGTCTTATGAAGAACCGCATGCTCTAACAGAAGCAGGGATCCAAGATCGGGTGGCAGCATTCCGTTCAGCAGCCGTTAACGCGCAAAGGGCTGGTTTTGAAGGAGTTACCATACATGGTGCGAACGGTTATCTCCTCGACCAATTTCTGCAAGACCGCTCCAATCATCGCAGTGATAGATACGGAGGCTCGGTCGAGAACCGCACGAGGTTTATGCTTGAGATAGTCGATGCTGCAGTCTCAGTTTGGGGTGCAGGGCGTGTGAGTATCAACCTGGCCCCGCGCTCACCTAGCCATGACGGCGGAGAAAGTGATCCGACACAAACCTTTAGGTACGTTGCCCATGAGCTCGGTAAACGTCACCTATTCGGGAAATACCTGGGCCAGATTCGCTTTTACAGGACATCAAGCAGGCGTTCAGCGGCGTTTGTGTTGTCAATGATGGGTTCGATATCGACATGGCTAAAGAGGCAGTGGCGACCGGGGCAGCCGATGCTGTTGGCTTTGGTCGCCTCTATATTGCGAATCCGGATTTGGTTGAGCGGATTCGTGTTGGAGCCCTCCTTAATACCATTAATTCTGAAACGATCTACGATATTGAAAACCCTGGTTCGGTCGGCTACAACGACTACCCACGCTTGAACGAAAAACGCTATGCTGGGGTTGTGTGGCCGCTTTAAACTCTCAAAAGAAAAAATATTGGCTGCTTTTGAAATATATCAATTGCGCATATAAATTCTCTTGGGAACTCTTGATAGGTGGTTGGCGTTGCAATTGGCTGTCAGGATAATCAGCGAAAGATAAAGTGATGCTGGGCAGAATGAACACAAGAGATAAACAGGATTCTAGGTACACAGTCGTGCATGGCTTGAAGAAGCTCCCCTTGGCTCCAGATGAAGAACATTTGAGCGGCAAACCCCATATGACGAAAGGTTTTTTGTTAACTCAGTCATCATTGAGGAAAGAAGTGGGCTGCTTCGAGCTGACGCCCAACTCCACATGATTGAAGTGAACCGCAGCCCCCCTTTGCCCAAACATGTCACGGAAGCTCGCTTGCCCGGTAGACAATCTGGGAGATACAGGCAGCATCTCACCAAACCAGACGACTTCAGGCCGAACATGACCGTTGCATTCGGAGCATCGCGGGGACTCAAGTGCGTCCGCCTGTCTAGCCTTGCTCGGTTTTGAATTTTTGCGAAAATTTAGCGCAACCCGCATGGCGACCAAGAGGGACATGGCTGAAATGGATAACAATCTGGCCCCATTTCGCTACACGTGTTAGGCACTATCACTGTTAAATAGTGAATGCAATACAAATGAGTACTGCTCAATGCAGCATTTCTCCACCGCCTT
Source organism: Pseudomonas sp. NGC7 (assembly GCF_047159675.1). Classification (NCBI taxonomy): domain Bacteria; kingdom Pseudomonadati; phylum Pseudomonadota; class Gammaproteobacteria; order Pseudomonadales; family Pseudomonadaceae; genus Pseudomonas; species Pseudomonas sp. NGC7. The sequence goes on from NZ_BAAFZY010000001.1 coordinate 6,203,645, forward strand.
GGGGCTTTTCAGTAAATTAGCTTTTGGGTTGACGACTTTCGTGGGCGCTGTGCTGGTTGTAGCCCTCCAGTTGATCTCATATGTGAACCACAACGTAAAGGCGCACGGCACAATGCCAACAGTGACACCTAAAGCCAACGCTTTGTGGATGTTTTTCAATCCTCTACGGCGCCTAGATTTTTACGACTCTACTCGCGGTAATTGGAACAGTCCGCTCACAATGGAGGCGCTGCCCCTTGGAAGTCTTCTGGTCATATTGGACAGTCTGTCCGTTGCCTTCGACCCGCGATGGCGATCACATGGCTCCCTCGGCATTGTTCTCATCACCCTCACTGGATTTTTCCCAATCGCGGCCACATGGCGTCATCTAATGTCAAAAGGAGCACAGCATGTCGATGAATAGTTCACAATTTCCTTTCGTCTGGATAAGACTTGGTCAATCCTCCGGGGAGGATACTCAGAAACATTTTGATGAATTTGAAGCCAATCTTAAGCGCGGTGAGCCGTTCGTTCTTTTGAGCGAGACCGCACCAACCGATGATCATGATCATTCGGCAGATGATAAAAAACGCACGACACTTTGGATGAAGAGCCACAAGCAAGAACTTCGTAAGCTGGTTCTGGCGATGATTATGGTTGAATCCAATGCGGCAAAACGCCTAGGTTTGAAGGCGTTCGCGATCGTGTTCGCTAAGTTCTGGGGCTACCCTCTACTGCTTGCCGCCTCACGTGACGAGGCTATGGATATCGCAAGAGGGCTCAAAGCGGCATCCGCCCCTGCAAGTTGCACTGCTGGATACTGACCAATCAACGGTCGCGGTAGCGACGGTAGTTACCTGCCGCCCCCCCGACAGATCCGTACGTGCGGAACTACCGCATACGGCTCCTGCCTCGGGCATGTGACGCGAAGCGATCCTTAGGATAAGAATGTGCGTTTCTAGGTCGAGGTGTGTAGAGGTCGGGGTCTGGTTGATTCGCCATTTCTTACTAGTATCGAACTTTCGTCGATTGTCCTCCGCCAGCTTTAACTGGCGCACTAAGCGTCCGGCGAACTCACCTTCCGAACTCCAGCTTTAACGGCGATGGTGTCCGCGTATTTTTAAGCGGACGCGATCACCCTTGTCGCCAGGATTTCCATGCGCCAATGAGGCTCTTACTCGAAACCGTTCAAAGCCCCCAGGTCGTTCAGGAACGCCTGCAACCTGGTGCAACGGTGTCCAGTGTCGCCACCAGCCACGGTATCAACGCCAATGTCATCCGCAAATGGCTGCCGCTTCATCGAGACCAGCCCGTATCAGCCTCGCTACCAGCCTTTGTCCCGCTGAAGGCCACCCCTAACGCTCAGCATCGTATGCTTCTATCGGCAAGACCATCGCTTCGAAAACCTCGGCATCTTCGATACCAGGTTCTGGCTCTTGTCGTACAGAGGCGAGACCTGTCTGAAGGCCGCTCGGTACTCATTTTCGTTACGGATTTGGCGGATAGTCACAGTTGCATCTACATCAATGAATTGACTCACCCATGGCGCCAGATCTGTGTAATTGGTAGTCGATTACTGTCTGGTAGAGATGATCAGCCTCCAGTCGGAGGCGTTCGATTTCCTCCGCTGGTAGCCCTTGATCCTCTGCATCATGATGAGCTCGGATTGCCGCCAGTGCTTGCCGCATCAGCGGTTCGCCGGCTTCAGCCATACCCAACGAGGTTCTCTTCACGTCTTCAGCCTCAACGAGGTGGCATCCTTTATCCAAGGTCTTAGTTTACTAGCCCACCGGTCTGCAGCGAGATGATGTAGCACCCGAGCAGCAACTGCACCATAAGAAATCCGCAAAACAATCCGCAGCATTTCCAGCGCTTTTCCAGCTACAGCCCAAGCATACGAAGGTCTTTATAGCTCAGAAAAATCCGCGAAATCCGGCAGCCGAGAATGGAGATACGGGTGGCAATCACAGCAGCGATCTTTTGACGTCTTCGGCCCATCGCTGCGGATCAGCGAGTCCACCAACCCGTGCCGCCAGTTGCTGCGAGAGGGAGCAAAGCTTGGCCGTCGCCCTACCTCTGGCGATGCCCACAACCTGATGATCCTTGATGCAGGGATTCGCGGAGCTGCTGACCTCCTCGGCATCCAGGTCGTAGCGACGCGCATGGCTGATATCGAGTCTGGCCTTCAACGCGAGATTGAATCGATCGAGATCTTCCAGGATGCACTCGATGCCATCAACCTCCTCCGTGAGCACGGGATCGCCACCGCTGTCTGCACCAATCTAGCTGCTCCCTGTGGGCCCGCTGTGAAGACGCTCCTGCCAGATCTCGGTGCCTACGCGTTCAGCTACTAGGTCTGGGTCACCAAGCCTGACCCTGCAATCTACCGCGCCGTATGTCGTGATCTTGGAGTTGTGCCTGGCCACCTATTCGGCGGTGCAGCTCAGCTAGCAACGATCAGAGATTCGTCGCGCTGTGATCTAGATGGCCCTCGAGCTGTTGGCATCAAAAGCTTTCATCTTGATAGATCCGGTGCCGGAGCTGTACAAAATCTCGTGCAATTTGCAGAGCTGGTCGCCGAGGAGCTGGGTTGATGAAGCAGCATCTACCTCCAAGCACGACCGGCAACTACTTTGGGACAACCACTTCAATGTTTATGCCGCCTTCCATCGTGGCCAGTGCCGATGAGCTGGCGAGCAAAGCAGCGGAATTGAATGGCCTCATTGCGCCTCAAACCGCCAACTGCCTAGCGAAGCTCGTTGAGGCGGCAGATGCCCCGCTGACGCAGGCATGGGATGCCTCGGAACACAACGGATATGACCAAAAGAACCTTCGTCCTAATCCAGCTATCAATCCCCGCCGTCGCATACTCGCGGTATTTGGCCATTACGATCAGTTGCTCACCAGTGAGCCAGTGGGGCACGGCGCTGCGTGGATAGCACCCTCTCGAACGGCCTGAGCACAAGGGTGAAGAATAACTCTACAAGCCTGGGAGCGCAGTCACTGGCTGAACACCCAGTAACAAACCACGCGCCACTTCAGCCTTTTAACCCTTTGGAGGTCAAAGCAGCGAAGCCGCTCGAGGGGCGAAACACCGAACTCATTGGTGGAGTACACCAAGGTCGCAGGTCTGCGAGCCAGTGTGGAGCTCTCTGCTGCAGAGTAGAGCGCCCCCACCAAGTCGGTGGGGGGCACGCTATCAGTGCTTGAACAGTCCGAGGATCAAGTTGGCCAGGCCAATCACGATTTTCAGGATGTCCAGCAATCGGGTGACCCACTTCCGCTCAGGCGTCTGAGGCTCCTGAGGCTTCTCAGGAGCGGGATTCGAAGGCGACACGGGTACCGGACGCCCCTGTTTGCCCGTGTGCGGGCATTTGGAGCAGGCATAGCGCTTTTTTTCAGGCACAAGCAAATCTCCCAATCGAACAAGGAAAATGAACCATTCGAAGGAAGAGTTAGCGAAGGCGGTGCTTGTAGCCGTTGAGCTCAGGGCCGTCAGCGAACAGCGGAAGCTTGAGGAAGGAGCACCGAGAATACGCAAAAAGGACAAGGAGCTTCGCCACAGTGGCCCGGGCGAACGCCAAGACTTCGAGCCAGTACTTGACCTCCCGTTCAAGAGAGGGCGTGAGCTCGATAAATCGACAGTACGAGGCAATGAAATCCAATGCCTTGCGTGCTTGCTCAGCCTCATCCAACGCTTTGGTTAAGGCATTCATCCAGCCAGAACCAAAAATCGTTTTCCCCGCCCCCCAGCCAGCGTGGATTAGAGTTTCGCTATCTACGGGCAGGCTATTTGCGATGCCATACTCAGCATCGTCTCTGATGTCAGAATCCCGCACGATGCTCTGCAGTTCAGCCGTGAACAAGCTGAGCAGGCTTTCAGCAATCTGCACCTTCATCCTGATCGTCAGGTTTGTGTGCTTCGTTGAAGATTGATCGTCCATATGGATTCTCGTATTTGCCACCCAATCAACATAGCCACGTTGCTGAATACCAGCAACCCCCTAAGTACCGCTGTGAGGGTCGGGCGCCTGAATTGGCGCACCCTAGAGAGGGTCAATTACTCTTCAAAGGCCGAACGCGAAAGGCTGGCTGTGGGCATCAACCTCTGCTGGTGTTGATACCTGTGACAAACTCAAGCAGGTCACAAAAGCGACCCGCCCCACTACGATCCAAATGGTAACCTTCGATGCCAGCTGCTCGGGGGCCATCAGCATCACATCGCCGGGAGTCTCCGATCATCAAGACGTGAGGCGCGTTCGATCCTGGGAGTTGGCTGGGTGCAACCTCGAGCTGGGTGCAGATGTGTTGGTACATGGCCACATCAGGCTTCATCAGCCCAACCTCGGCACTGAGCGCATAGCCATCGAGCCCCGGTAGCAAATTCCGGGCTGCCAAGCAATACGGGCCACCCAAGTTCGAGCACACGCCGATTCTTATTCGGTGGTGTCGCAGCAGAGCGAGCCCCGGCAGCGCATCCTCAAAGAGTGTGATCGATTCAAGTTCGAGCTCTAGGCAGCTCTGGAGCTCCGCGAGCTGAGATGAGGAGAGTTTGATTCCAAATTCAGCCGCGGTGCCCTCGAGCCCGTGGTCATGAGTCATGATCCAGCGAATATCGTCTGGTGACGCGGCACGCCCCTGCTGTGAGCCTAGGCGGAGAAGCCGTCGATAGGGATTCTGCCGGTTCCGAATTTGCAAAAGCGTACCGAAGAGATCAAAAATTACCGCTGCTGTCATTCGTTGCTCCTCATCGGTACGCAGCCTCGCAGCTGCTAGGACTAGCCGCTACTGCACAACCACTCCGTGCGCGGCGAGCTCGTTTACCAACGTGTCGCGACGCAGCATCCGGGGGATTTTAAAGAGACTTCTGTATGCATAGAAGAGGCACACAGGCGTAAACAGTAGCCCGATACCAAACGTGGCCGTCCCGATGATGAGGCCCGCGGGAACTGCCGCTACCGCAAAGACGATTCCTTTGAGAATACTAGATCTGGCGACCAGACGCAGGTGATCAAGGTCATACTCGACCTTGCCATCCGTCTTCTGGAACGCCACTAGAACGATGCTTTTCTTATTCAAATGCTTGTAATACCAAGTCCTAGGCTTGTCCGTAACAATCGCACCATGCCTCTTCAAGTAATCCAACATGCAAACTTCTTTAAAATGAAAGGTTTTCCCTTCACTGTCTTCACATCGAACCTGGCCATAGAGCGTATCAATGTCAGCAGAGTTTTTAACATCGTAGTTCTTGACGGTAAGCTCAATTCTTTTCAGATCAGACATGCATTTTCCTTAGTGCATTTAAAAGGCCACGTGAATACGAGCGCACGCGAAGCCGTCCAGCGGGTTGGTCAGCGGGATACCTTTAAATTCAAGACGCTCGCCGCCTTGCCAAGTACTACAGCTTGAAAGCGGCTGTCAGGCTGGGTGAGCCATCCCTGTGGGTGCTCACCGCGGCTCGCTGAGCTCGCTCGCGATAACGTAGTAGTCTTTGCCGCTTAGGCTGCGCATTAGCTTGAACCCCGCCCTTGTCTCAACCAGCTGGAGTGGAGGGGTAGCAACCGTCATCCCATTCGAGCTCACGTTTGACTGATCGTTGTAAACGAGCGCCGCATAGCTCTGCCCTGCCCTCGCTGCGTTGACAAGGTAAGCGTCGACCCTCACACCCCAGGAAATACCCTGTGCCTGAATGACTTCTGAGGGGAGATCCCGCTCGAGCTCTACCGGCTCGACGGCGTGGTCAAAAGAGTGCTTCATCGCCGAAGTGGCCATTAGATTTGGATCTCGAAAAAAGGGTCAAAACCAGTGTTCTCTCCAGGGTAGCCGAGGGGGTTTGAGATCACCCTGCAGCCAGCCAGCTCAACATCTGTAGCATCGTGCGTGTGACCGAACACCCACACATGGGCCTTCTCAAGCAAATGCGGCCAGTCGTTGGTGTACGCTGCCGTAAGATGCCCATCATGCTGCTCACCAATCACCATGGGAGATGGTGAGTGATGGGTTACCACTACCGTTTTGCCGTCAAACGGTTGAGCAAGCTCTTGGGTGAGCCAGTCCTTGGCGATGTGGTTTCGAGTAACCAGGTCATCCGGTCTCAATCGTCTGTAGTTCGAGTCTGCCCTGATGTACTTGAAGTCGTTCATGCCTTGCCTGGCAGCGTTGCTAGCCGCGATCTGATTCCCTGTTGACGTGAAGTCAGTCCATGCTGTGCTGCCGAGGATTCTTACATCCCCCAGAATCAGCGATTCGTTTTCCAGCACATGCACGTGGCCGGCCGCGGCGTCCTTCATCTTCTGCAAGGTGCGATCAAGGTGCCCGTCGTAATATTCGTGGTTCCCTGTGACGTACACGACTAGGCAGGCAAACGTCTCGTTGGCCCATTGGACGCCCCTGGCCTTTTTGTTGATGTCGCCGGCGAGGATTACCAGGTCAACCCCAGCGTCGAGGGGCGGTGGGTCGAAACGCTGGAACTCGGCATGGAGGTCTGAGTAAATTCTGATTCGCAAACGCTGGCCTTGAGGATTTAGCGGTAAATTGACGGAGGCCGGATCTATAAGCGCGTCAAGCGCTAGCGCGCTCCAGCGTGATGAAGCGTGCCCAGCAAGAAATAGTGAGGCACCATAAGTTGCTTTGCGCGCACTATATTGCATGGAGAACAACTGCGCAATATGGCTTTATCCTCGGCTTTGGGTGCTCCAAATGTCGCTGAGAGAACCGTTGGCCGCAGTATTGAGGCTGTCACGCGCAGCTCGGAACCTGTCCCAAGAAGATTTCCATGGTCGAGTCGAGGCTCGGCAAATGAGTAACATTGAGCACGCCAAGAGCAATCCCACCCTGTCAACGATGGAGGAATTCTCCTCAGTACTCGACATTGATCTTGTAGCCCTACTGGCGGTGGCTTCGTCCTATGCGCGTCACCAAACACCCAAGGAGTTCTTGAAAGGCGTGGCTGCTGAGATCGCGAAGCTCGAAAAGCTGGGTGTGCTCGACAAGCTCCATCATGAATTCGAGGACGGCAAGCTTCACTCAGTCCATCCCCGTATCAGATCTGGAGAGGCCAATCGGCAGGCGGTGCTCAAGTGCAAGGCTGAAGGAAAAAGCCAGAAAGAGACGGCGGAACTGTTGGGGCTCGACAAGTCTAGGGTTAGCAGGCTTTGGAAAGACGACCATTAAGCGTCGGTACACGCTTGGAGTAGGTACGCGTGATCATCTGGGCAGCACTAGCAACTACGCAGGAGGCTACCCAGATTGCTGACAATCTGATTCGCGACCATTTCCTGATCGAGCTCCTTGAGCGAAGCGATTGCCTGAATCACATCGCTCACATCTCGAGGCGCTAATGGCCTTCCACCCGCCATCACAAATGGCCCATCGGTTTCGGTGAGCATACGATCAAGTGGCAGCGATTCTACAAGCGTCCGGTGCTTCGTGGACTTCAACATCTCGATGTTGATCGAGAAGTAGCATCCGAGATCCAAAGCCCGCCTAGCCTCCGCCGCACTGCCAGTGAACCAGTGCAGCACGACCCTACCGCGATCAGGTGGAAGGATGCGCTCGATATGTCCCAGCACCTTTGCAGCAGTGCGGACGCTGTGCACAGTGAGGATCTTGCCCCCCTGCTCAGAACAAGCTGACAGGATCCGGGAAAAGATCCGCTCTTGCACCTCGAAGCTGGAGTAGAACCGAGGCCCGGCATCGAGACCAATCTCTCCGACGTATCGCGTCCCTTCCAGCAAGCGCTCGAACAGCGCGAGCTCCCCTTCACGCTCCGCCACGAGCTGCGGGTGCAAACCCAAGGCGACCCGCACGTGCTTAGAAGTACTAGCCAGTTCCTGATTTCGAGCCCAGGCCTTTGGCGTGGTGGTAACAGCGAGCGTGGCTACCCCTTCCCTATCGCACTCACGAATCAAGGCTTCGTGATTGGGATAGAGATCTAGGTGGCAGTGAAAATCCACCCATTTCGGACGCTCGCGCACTGTTTGGTTCATAGGGGCTGCGCCCTGACTCCAGTCAAATATCGATGGACTTCATTGAGGCCGTCCACATACACCTGCTCATACGCCTGATGGTCGTCCGGATGGTCGATCAAGGGGCCAGGGATGTGGATGTCGAACCTCGGACTGTTCGGCGCCCGCTGCAGTCGGCGGATGGCCATCTGGAATGATCGCACATGTGCCCCGTCAGCCTTGTTCGTGTTCAAGACATTCGCGTGCAAATCGGGAATCACATACGGGGTTATATCATCGCCGCATCCATGGGCAATGGAGGCCCGCCGGATGATACAAGGAACGCAGAAGCCGCAGTGTTTGGGTTGCCGGTTGGTCGGATCCTTTTGGTATCGTGCCTTGCCCGGTGAGGAGCACGACATGGTTTTGTGGACGTTCGCACGGAGAAACTCACCATCAGCGCACTGCTTGGCCATCTGCCCCTTAGTGCGATGTCCATACATGTTGTGCAAACGCATCTGAAGCCCGAGGCCCGCAAAGAGCTCGTTCACACGAGCCATGTAGTAAGGGTGCGTTGTTCGCGTGCTCAGAGCTCCCAACCTCAGCGGATCAAGCGGGACATTCAGAGAGATCAGACCGTTCTCAGGAACATGGATCACCATCTTCTCGCCCGTAGCATCGGCTGCCAACGCCGCCAACGCGAAGAACAGGAATGAACGCCCCCGTAGCGTATCCTCACCCTTGGTGTTGGCTACGAGCCCCTGCGGGAAGCCCACCCTGGCCTGCACCTGATGGATCGCAGTACCTGGGTATCGCTCCTGCAGAGCCTCGAAGCATTGATCCTGATATTTGCTGGTGCTGTTGGAGTCCCAGTAGTGGCTTACCAGCAGTGGGGACTCCCCTGTGGCCAACAGGTCGATCGCACCAATGAAGCTGTCCATGCCGCCCGAGAACAGACACACGCTTGTGGGTGTAGCGCTCCGAAACAGCTCCACGATGGGTGCCAGTTCCTCCACGCCTTCAGGCCGAGCGCGGAAGAAGATCCTCCATCGATCACCCGTTAAGAAATGCAAGGTCGAAGCTAGTAGCGCTGACACCGAATGCCACAATGCCGGATCTGCGACAGGTACATACAGGTCAATCTCACGCGTCCAGGCATTCTGGGATTCAGTCTTCCGGGAAATACGGGTGTCAGCGGCCGTCAGCACTCCGGCAACCAATGCCAGATCGATTGCTGTTTCGCTCGGGCGCATGCCCTTGTTCGAAAGCTGATCGATCGCTTGCCCAATACCAAAGCTCAGCCGCTGGTAGCCGTCCAGAAATGAAATTGCGGTTTCATAGCTCCCTGGGTGCTGAATGTCGATCGGGTCAGTATCGCTGCCGCCGAGCCGGCAGATGATGCTGTGGTGTCTCATTGAGCTGCCTCCCCTGCGACAGCAATGACCTCGAAAGCCGATTCGTAAATTCTGCTGATCACGACCTGGATGTCCTGATCCGTGAGACCTGGCAATCCCTCCAACCTATCGGACAAGCGCCCTCTCGTTGCTCCTGTAATGAAGTCATGAAGCTCGGTCTGCATATGCTCTACCGCCTCAACGTCATCGGGGATAGTCACGCCTCGTTGCCCGAGGTCGGCCATCACCATCCCCTCGATCGACTGCGACACAAAATCTAAAAAGAATTCGTTCATCTGTTCTGGCGTAATTTCATCGAACGTAGTGTCGCCGGACTCGGCGAGCGCGATGATATTTTCAAGCATGGCCTGGCGTGCTACAGCCTCGTCGATCGCTCCGCCGGCAGGACATACAAACTCAACGAGGGCCATGAATACTTCAGAAGATGGGCGGCCTGCCAGGCCATTCAGATTCAGCCGACGCAATACCTCGGCTGCACCGAAGCGCTGCACATCCCTGATGACGCCAAGCAGGCGCCCCGCTGCTGCACGGGACGCTCCCATGCGCCGAGCAGCACGCCCAGCCCCGCCTGTCCCGCTTCGCACGTAGCCGGAGAGAGCTCTACCCAGCGCGCTGCGGCTTCCTGTTCTCGCAAAACGTGTGAACTGTGTTCGAGCTGGCTGCAGCTTGGCCGTGCCATTGTTGTCTACAGGACGCTGCCCTGACTGACCTCCCTGCCCTGGCTGATTAGGATTGTTCGGACTGTTTGGATCGCTGGAAGGATTTGAGGGCTGCCCAGCTTCACCGGATTGACCAGGTGTGGTTGCAGGCGCCACATCATCCACCCAAGACGGAACCAGTCCAGAAACAGATCCCCCGTAACCTTTCGATGTTCCCATACTGCATTCCTTAGCGTTTCGGGCCGAGATCCAACAATTGCTCAGCGGCTACTTTGAGTTTTTTGTTCTCGACCTGTGCGGCCCACTGTTCTTGAACGGCCTGGAGCGCTGATTTTGCGGCTGGCTCAACCAAGCACTCGCTGAAAGAGGACGCCGCCCAGCCACCCAATCGCTCGACAGGTAGTCCCCGTATGAATTCGAGCAGTCGGTTTTGTAGCCGTGGCTGTTCCTTGACGAGGCCAACCATACCGTCGATGCCCTGAGGGCGCTTATCGAAGATGTCTCCCTGGAGGATACGATCCCGGATCGCATCGAAGACCTCTTCTGAATCAGGAGCGGACAGTTCGCGCATGCTGTTGAGCACAGGCGCGCTCTTCAACTTCATACGTGGGCCCATCAGGATCTCTACCAACGCTTCAAGCTGACTGGTAGCTACGAAGCCTGCGAGGGAGCTGCGCTTATCCCTAGTGACAAAGACGTAAGGCCTAAGATCAACACCGGCGAGTGTGGGGTCGATCCGTGCCCAGTTGAGCGCCCAGTCACTTTTAAGCCATTGCTGAAGCTCAGCACCGATAGCCACGGCCACCTTGGGTTTAGCCTTTCGCTCACCCGTCTCCTGCTCATCATCCTCGACTTCCTGAGGCGCAGCCCTCGCCCGCTTCTCAAGCCCGGCGAGAGCCTCTGGTGCGCCGTCCTGCGCCAAGGATGCGAGCCTCGCGATCTGCTCGTAGAAATCGCTGTAGAAGCGCTCAGCCAACATGATCTTCGCCAGAATTGGCCGACTGATCTCGTTGCCAAACCCACGCGCTTCAGCGATCGCCTGGCGGAGCATCATGGAGTTCAGGAATCGCTTGATCTGGCGTGGGTTGCCGCGCGTGCCTTCGCTCAAGATCTTGGTGACATGAGCGCTGATTGTGATCGCCTGGCTGACCTCCTCGGTCAGCGTACCGCCCATGGCCGCCTGCACGACGCTGCGCTCGAGCCCCTTGCTCTTCCACGGCCGCTTCATGTCCTCTCGGGCGATGTCCAGCAACGCTTGGAACTTGGAGTTATCGGCACCCAGGGCATTCTCAAGCTGCAGCAAGGTGATGTAGACACGCGTCTCGGCCAAGCCAAGCGCCGGGATGCGGAACGGTACCTGGATGAGTTTCTCGAGGTAGTTGCGGGCGTAGTTCGACGGGCCCGAGCTTTGCGGGAGGTCTGGGAAATGCTCACGCACCGCGTATTCGATCATGGCTTCATCAGCACCGATGACGAACGCGGTGCGCTCAACGAACAGGAACAGCCGTATCGCTTCCAGCGTTTCGATGGCCGTTTTCGGCAGGCACCGGTCGAGGTCGTCCACGATGACAACTAGCTGGTCGATATCGGCGGCGTCTAGCAGCTCTTTGAATTCCTCTCGGAATTTATGGATGTGCTCAGGGAGCTTCTCGGAGTCGTCACCGCCTTCCTTGAGGAAGTCGCCGATCTTCTCGGCCGCCCCCTTCAGATCATCCTTGCTCACATGATCCGTTGGGTTGGCGACCACGGACGTGACCAGGTCATACACCCCCTTCAACTGATCCATGGTGGGGATGCCGGTCATGGCAGTGAACGCAAAGCCGCCGGCTTTGCGCGCAACCTTCAGCCAATCAACACGCTTGAGCACCTTGGCCGCAGCGGCTTTCACTTTTGCTGAGTTTGGCCTGGCTCGCTTCAGCTCATCGACGATCGTCTCGATGACTACCGTTTTGGCGTCTTCAAACCCTTCAAACGTCCAGCCGTTAAACCAGATGCAGCAGACACGATCGTTGGCTTTGAGCTCATCCTGGGTCATGCGCAGGACGCTGGACTTACCGGCACCCCAGTCCCCGTGCACACCAATGGTGATGGGGGTATCAGGGGTATCCTTGATGAGCTTCACAACCGTTTTGGAGATCGCGCTGTAGTACAGCAAGTCCGTTGCGGTTTCCTGGTCGTTCAAAAACACTGCGCTTTCCCTCGCCTGCAATCTGCTGATGGGTGCAGTTATACAGGCAATGGGCCAGCAAACGCCAACGGCAGCTGCGCTTGAATCTGCACGTGGAGAGTTAGGTCAGGTGCCCTGATAAGCCGAAGTTTGGCGTAGGCTCTACATGAGATATCGATTGTAACGAGCCACAGCATTGTTCATGAGCGAGTCAAAGACAGGTCTGGCGATGTACCGCACTACTGCCTGGCTTCCATACACTGAAACCGGATAGTCGTAGAAAAAGTCCATCAAAGCGTCGACCACATCAGCGGTTCGCTGCGTTTCGGTCAGACCATGAGCATTGATCCATCCAAACTTGGTCAAGCATGAAGGTAACGGCCCAGGCAGCATGAGCCTAACAGTACCTACCTTGCTCCTAAGCCGGTCTGACGCATGAAACCAGGCCAGTATTTTTCTCGACGGGAATGAAACGAACATCCCAACATCCGCTTGCGGCCCGAAAGCTGCGCCATCCTCGGTGACGGCAATTGGGATGCAGAGCCGAATCTGCGTAACGAACTGCAGCAGCATATTTCCTCCAGATGATAACTATCGCCCCCTGCCACCAAATCCTGCAATAAACTCTGTCAGATAAGGGCTGAAAATTTTGGTTGAGAGCTCAGTCAATTGGGTGAGGAGCTGGCTCCCATGCTCTGGAGTAAATACGTTGGACGATCGACCTAGCCCGGCGGCGCTATCGAAAAAGTAATGACGTCGGTCAAATGATTGAAGATACTCCTCCACCGCTAGACGCTCATCCTCTGCCAAAACATCCATTATCAAGCCAGTCAGAAGTATTGCCAACTGTCTACGCACTACCGAACTCACTAATGGCCCTAAATTTAGGTTGTATCGAAAAAGCCGAGCATCTATGCCAATCGATTGCCTAGGGAACAAAGAATGAATAATCCCATAGCGGGGATAAAGGAATATTCGAACTATAGTCTGAATCAGACGCCATTCAGAATTATTCCCGCCACTCGAGGCACTAATCTCAACGCTGGACATAAATGCCTGCACTGACAGCAACGCGCCTACCACCTTGGGAGTCAGAGAGCGATGGGGAAATTCCACCGGACTTGTCTGGGCATGGTAGTAGGAAAAAATTTTCACCGCCATATTAAGTTTGTAGCTTTGCTTTCCGGGCGTGTCGAGTAGCGGAGCTATATGTATAGGGCAAACAGTCTGAATAACTGAACACCACTCAGTAAGCATTGTTGGGAGCTTGAATGACCGAATGTGATCACAGAAGCATTCGTAGCAGAATGCCCCACGATAATAGCGCGGTATCAACCACGAACTTTTGGGCGCGAACATAGAAAGATCTGAACCCCTAACTCCAAGCCGTTCAAGCGCGATATTGCTGAACTCGCTCGGCAAACAAAAGTCAGGATCGAAATCAGCACGCTGCATACAAGATTGGTAGATCTCCAACAGACCATCGATAGATCGACCTGCATCGGTGGGTATTGCCCCTTGGCGGTACAACCAGGATGTAAAAAGCTCGTTTGAGACCGAGAGGATGGCGCCATTCATTTGATATGCCTAATCCTTATTTCCACTTATGCTTCAAAAGCGGATGACAAAGATGCTGCATGGCTGAAGCGAGATTGCCGCCTGTGATTTCATACAGCCGGGTTAGTTCAAGGTTCGATACGTCGTGCAACCCAAGCGATGCGGTGATGAATTGAAAGTGATCAATGAACTGCGACAGACCTGAAAAGCTACGCAAATAAAACTCATAGCGTCTCTGAGACCCCTCAATATCCTTGTGATGAATACTGCGGTCGCGATCCCATCTGGACAATGTCTGAGAAATTATCAAGCTCATACCCGGTAACGCTGAAGCAATCTTGCTCAAATGCCCTATAGCCATTTTCCTCATTGGGATAGTTATAGCAAAGTCATCTACATCTTCAATAAGCACTCCGACGATCGGTTGCATCTCTATAAGAGGGGATATAAATGCTGGAATAGGTGCCCGGTGTGAGATACCCTCAGCCCCCAGCCCCAACTGACAGTAAAACGTCTCAAGCAGGTTGCGGCCAGTTATTGCCGGCCTCGTGATAGGTATACACGCAGCCCCCATAGAGCTTGCGACCTTCTCCATCAAAGTCGAAAGTCCAGAACCTTCACCAGCATTTATTATTATGATGGTGGGTTCAGGCAGCGCCAACCGATCTGTGACCAGATCATGAATACCTTGCTGGCATGGTGTTAACCTATTGTTGAGTAGACAATTCTGCATTACGATCACTCTTTGGAATATGTATGTTGAACCCAAATCGCATAGCAATGTTATGCAAGCGAGGGAATTGCTCCAGCGTAATGCGCTCGACTCCCGAGTCAATTGCATCCATGGCGAGACATTTCATTATCTTGACAACGTTATCCATGATGCCGTAAGAGTCGGTATGGATTAGCGTTCTAAGCTCTTCCTCTGAGAGGTCGGATTTGAGTTTAAGCGGAAGATGTGCCTCGTAGGTTGCAATAAAATTAACGAAGTCCTGCCCCATCTCCCAGTCCTTGATAGCAAACTGCACAAATCTCCGATCAATGATACGATCCAGCATGAGGACGCTACACGCCTCAGTATTCCCAAACGCAATTACGCATAGCTTTAAAGTGCCCGACAAATTACGCATAAGTGAAAGAAGCGTACGTTTCTGAGCGTAAGGTTGTAGAAGCGCATCGTTCAGTTCATCAATGACGATGGCACAAATATTGTTTGCCTTAATGTATTTGAAGATTAGCTCTTCTTTGTCAGCAGTGCTACGGCGACCAACCTCAATGCCAAAGGCCTCCAAAATACGATCATGTAACTTGAAGCGATTGGTATTCTCGGTCAGTTCGACAAATACCATTTTCCTGTCAGAGTTTGCGCTGAGAAATTTCAGCCGATGCCACGCAGCTGATTTCCCATCCCCACCCGCACCGTGTATAAAGATGCAAGACGATTGAATTTGATTGCGGGTGTACAACATGTGGTCAATACACTCAAACATCAAAGCGAATTTTGGTGTGTCGATCCAAAAATCATGCCTGCAGATCTCAATGCGCTCAGTCGCAGAAAGTTGGAGATTATGGCGAAGCTCTGGTAACACGTGTTCGTATGATGAGAGTGTGTCCATGATCATTTTTTGAACCTGTCAATTATCAGTGTGGGCTGCAAAATCTCGGGCGCACCTCGACTACTTTCAATGATACGTGGTGGGCCAATTACTGGTCGGACTGCTGGGTGAGTAGGTAGCAGCTCCATTTTTGCGGTGATATCTTTGGGCGGCCTGGGCTTTTTATTTGTTTGTGTCTCAACCTCAACTGCTAGTTCACGCTGCCTTGCTTGCGCTGCTAAACCATGCTCATCATCAATCAGTCCTGCAGGCGCGCTATGACCGACGTGGCGGGCACTCGACAAGGCTTTATGGCTGCTATAAGACTCCCAATTTTTGGACAGTCGATTCTTGGTATATGTGCACGGGACATGTATAAACCTCCCAGGAACCATAACCCAGA
Organism: Pseudomonas sp. NGC7; assembly: GCF_047159675.1. Classification (NCBI taxonomy): domain Bacteria; kingdom Pseudomonadati; phylum Pseudomonadota; class Gammaproteobacteria; order Pseudomonadales; family Pseudomonadaceae; genus Pseudomonas; species Pseudomonas sp. NGC7. Next base: position 6,219,366 of record NZ_BAAFZY010000001.1, read on the forward strand.
TTGAGTCTAGGTCATAAGGCTGATACCTTATCTCCACATCTGTTGCACCAATATACGGGTCAAGCTCGATACTATGAAATCTTCTGCCCGCAAAATTCATCCCATATGATTGAATCGTGTGATTGTAAGATGGCGCCAAAAAATCAATCTCAAAGCGCTTCTTTTGATCCGGCTTAATCACCCTCTCATGATCTAGAAGCCCTTGTGAATCATAATAGAACCACGCCTGGCGCGGAGTGCTCTGCAAGCCTTCATGCACCGTCCCATGATAAAGAATCGCTTCATCTAGCAAGAACTTCCCATATTGAACTATGTCGTACCTAGCATCATTCTCCGGGTTTAAACCCGCTCGTTGAATCACATTGCTACCTGTGGTTCCGGGCAGGAAGTGTACTTCCCCCATGAACGTTCCTATTACGCGCTCGATCAACCCGCCGTACCACTTCTTGTCGACTGGACGATGATCCCAATCCATCCCCCATCTCCTACACGTTGCCATGAATCGAGAGCTCGTGAACTCAGCAGCGTTATCCGTGTATATCGAAAAGGGGATGCCGTAAAATGGATATGCACTGGGATCGATTCCATAGAGCTCTAAGAATTCAGACTTATCCTGGACTGCAAAGGCTAGCGCGCTTGCCACAGTCATTAAGCTCGGGGGGCGAAAGCTCAGATACATCCCAAGTATCACCCTTGTTAGGGCGCACATGATCATTGTCAACCAAGGACGCCCTACCAAAACATTGCGGTCAAACTCATCGACCAAAAGTATGTCAACCAAGGTGTGATCCATCTGCACTTGCTGAAGCACACGCTCCATAATCTTTTTCTTGGGTGTCGGTTTATATTTGTTATCACCTGCCTCCTTGCCATACTTTCTGTAATATTTTTCTTTTTCCGGCTTTGCAGCCACAAACTTCCTGCATTGATACTTGCTAGGCGGCAACTCACCTTCAGGCACCAGCCCTTGTGCTCCTTTCCAAACTTTTGCTGATGATGCGTCTGGCCCTTTGTAATTCTCCTGATATGAGAGTTCGAGCGCGCTGCGCTGGCCCGGCGTTAGCTTATGGCTTCCTGGCTTGGTTCCGCGCTTTTTTCTAGTTAGCTCAAGATAGCTAGTCGACTGTAAAAATGACCGATAGAGATTGTAGAACTGGCTTTTTTTGACCTCCAAAAGCTCCATGGCTTTGGCTTGACCTATCAAGCCTAGTCTCAGTTGCTTAAATATCGCATCGCGCTTCCGCGCAAGCCGTAACTCTGCATCGCTCACATCGAGAGCTTCATAAGGTACAGCGGATTGAGTAACGGTAGCATTAGCTGGCTTCCAAGGCCGTGGGATCTTCAGGGGTGGAACCTTAACTCGAACCGGCTTGGAAGTATGAATTGTTATGGCCGTTTGAATTTCCTTACTCACTTTAGTTATCACCTGTCATGTCGAATTGGTAGTAGCAACAAACAACCCTCCGATATCCATTGACTCTTACTACTGGTGATTAACACGATCACTTTACTTCACTAAAATGGTGAAGCGACCTCTAGCAACCATGACTCTGCACCACCGTCAGAATGATCTTGGTTGAGGTGATCGCTGCCGCTGGTAAGTGGCCGAAGCTCGCCTACATCCAAACGTTCCGCAGCCGTATGTCGGCCAGGTCTCCATGGACATGCACTGTCATCACGCAGGACTTACGTTTTGGTGGTCGACTACTGAAACCTATCAGAAGAATACGTTTCAGTTACTAGTGACAGACGCTAGCTCACAACGCCGATGGCCACAACAACTTTTATCAACGCAACGCCGTCAACAAACTGCCATTCAGAATAATGCTTAAATTGTAATTTGAGCATCGGGATTTATTTAGTAATTTTTTCGATTTATTTTTCCTGCCAGCTCAATCACTTGTGAGCGAGTAATTTAATTAACTATAAATTGAAAATTGCAATACATAAATAAAGCGACGATTAGATTACCCCCAGATCTGGTTATAAAACTGGGGAGAGTATGGAATTTTTTGTCTATTAAATCGCGACTCTTATAGCACCTGAGTACCTGGGGCTATGGCCTGAACCTCGCTCCAGAATTGAATGCAATTCCGCCTGGACGCATTCTTGGCATGCAACCAAACGGCTCCCTAGGTTCGTTGGGTAACGATCTTATCGAACCATTGGAGGCGCCTAGAAGAGCGAACGCGCTGAATTCAACCTCTGGATGAGGATTGCAGACTGCCAGTCTGTTTCCCAACGCTGACTAACCGCCGTTGACATCGGAGTTCGCGGCGGGGCCGCGACAAAGCCCTTAAAGACATTCGCGCTTGGTCTGTGGCTGAGTACTGGATGGTGCTAAAGGTTGTCGTACAACTGCTCGACTTAGCACCTGTTCCGTGCAGTCGTTGAGTGGAAAATGGCCGGGAATGCAGCTTTTTATCGGAAAACAGAAATCTGTTTTCCAATCTAGTGCTAGCAGTGTCGATTTTGGTCAATAAAATCAACGGCCTATCCCGTTCCGATAAATCGGTGCCCGTCACAACTGAAAACCGGATCCCCTGAAATCAGGCCCTTACGCATAGATTCTCCACTGCTGCTTAAGGTTGTCCCGCTAATCGTGCTCTCTGTATAGCCTTAAAAACCGGACTCCAGTCTTCCTGCCATAAGCGCTCTGGGCTAGATCTGAAGCTTCCACCTCCGCCATTTCCTGCCGTCCTGACTTAACTGAATGGGCTGGCGGTGATCAACCACTAAAATTCAGCCAGACCTACAGAAGCACTGCTAGTATTGAATTCTTCAGTCTAGCTTGGACTGGCGAATTCGCATGCCTAACCTACGGTTACCTATCCCAATGCTGTCTCCGCTTGGCTGGGGTTCATCTAGTGACCTCGGCTTGCCTGATAACGTGCATGTATTGGCGGCGCTTGAGTCCTTTGAAGATAATGTCCATGCCATAGAGTCTTATAAGGCAATATCATTGTTCTGCCACTTCAAAGACATATCATCCGCCACACCGCAAGGCCATAGGCCGCAAGTTTACCCAGAGTCTCTTGAGCGAATTCTGAATTGGAGCCTTATAGTTTGCCGAAAGTCAATATTCGGTTGGGCGCCAGAGGATATAAAGAACTGTTTGTCTTTCCTCGAAACGCCAGATGCTTCATGGATTGCCTCAGCAAGTCATAGCCGCTTTGTGCTTGACCGAAGATGTTCACATGCGGAGTGGCAGCTTAATGAAGCTTGGCGGCCATTTAGGCGTGTAGCCAAGAAGGGAGCTTTTATAGAGGGAGCTCATTGGAGTAGATTAGATATGGAGCGCAATTTGATTTTGGAGCTCTTTGAATTCCTTGCTTCAACTACCTCATGCGTACTCCCTAATTTATCGATAGAGTCCATAGAGCAATTGCGCGTCGCGATCCCAAGGAAACGCCCCGCTAGAGCCGATCGGAGGGCGCACAGTGCTGGGTTGCCGCGGTTGCATCCACACGAACTCGATTGGGTTTTTGGAATAACAGCAGAATTGCGAAGCTCTGATTGGTATTACAATATTATTTTGTTCGCGATGGCAGTCATGCGCTACACCGACATCCCTCTTATAGCTCTCTGTCGTGGCTATGAGCGTGCTGGAAAATTATCTCAATTTAAGATTGGGGCTGACAATATTTGGCGCTTTACTGATCATCCAGGCCTCGCTTCGGAAAAAATTTATAAGTTAGATGGGAGGATGGAGGTTTACCTAAGGATGCATGCTGACTACCTGTGCTTACCTTTTGAGGAAGAATTGCCAGATGCTGATATATTTACTCGCCCGGGATCCGACCATGGCTTTGGATATTATTATCTGCTTAGTCTGATGACAGGGTTTCGTGACGAAATATGTCAATTGATCGAAAATTGTGACTATCCTGATGCTTTTGCCCGCAAAGATATTTTCATGGGGCTGTCATTTACACTGATACGCAGATCTAGGAGGCGTGGTCGGCCACGTCGGATCTAAGCACCGCTGATTGCAGCAAGGAGCTTCATAGCTACCTCATTGCTTCTGCCCTGCCCCTGTAAAGTCTAGATTTTTCATTGGAAGCAGGTCATCGACTCGGATAGCGCTCAATCGTGGCATGAAGGTTTCGCAAGCGTCGACGAAGTTTTAGAGAGCCGTGAGGCTCTGAAGCACCTGGTTGATCCAGCCCATAGAAAGGATGACGATCTGAGATAGCGTGCCCCGTTGGGGACGGCTATCGTAAACAGTGCCACCGGCTGCGCCGGCGTCGCGGCCCGCCGGGCTTGCATCTTTACGCCATTCAAGGCCATGAGAGTCAAACTCGAGCCTGATGCCACCCTCGCCTACGGCCTTGATTGTGACCGGCATCGTGACTTTCTGAAGGATCCGCTCAGTCGATCCCCCTGCCATGGGCGGGTGCGGTAGGTGACATCGACCCCTGCAATCATAGCCATCCGGATCAACCCATTTGACCTAACGGAACCATCAATCTGCAGCTTGCTGATGTGGTATGGCAGGTAATCACGACTCTCGTCGGTGCCCACATGTAGAGTCGAGCGAAGGGCGTCGGCTAAAGCGTTGACCTCTAGAAGGCCTAGATCGTCGGCCAACGAAATAGCGCTTCCGAGGACAGTTCTGGAGGGAGTGTGGACGACGACAGCTACCCAAGGGCGAACAGCTGAACCGTCATCACTACGAACAAACTGATCCACTCGCGTGACGTCAAGAACCGCGGTGATGTCCTCGACTGGTTTCACACCCCTCAAGACCAATCCAGAGCGGCCCGCTTTCTCATGGGTCAACAGCACATTGGTTTTCTGAAGCTCAACCACGCTTGGGAGAATCTGAGCTGGCAGGCATTCCTCTAGCGCCGCTATGCACTTGGGCAACACCTCGCCTGGGAGCTCGAACAGCTCAGCAGCACGGCATTGGCCAAGCTCTTGGTCAAGAACGATGAACTCTGCATCGGACAGATGCTGCTCAAGCTCTTGATCATCCTCTTCGAGTTTGAGTGCCCTGTAGGTGTGGTAGCCAAGGAGCGCAGCCATGACTTCCTGGAGTTTCGCGTGCCCTACTTCAATGCCTGCAGCGAGCAGTTCAACTTTAGCGTGTCGAGCAGCATTGGTGAGTATGTTGGCCATCTCATGATCCTCTGGCGCTGTCTTTGCTGCTGGTCGCTTTATCTGTCGCAAGACAGCTGAGTCACAAGATGCTGGAAGGAAGTGATGGGTGAAGAACCTCTTTGAGTCGACCAGAGCTGAGGTGAGGCAACCTTGATTGACCGTAGTACACAGGTTGGTCTAAGTACGCAGTCGCCGACGGGCGGAGTGAGGTTTAGCATTTTACTCAACAGTTGGCTTCAGGGTTTTTCATCATCTAAGATCAGCTACCACTCAACTCAGCCACGAGGCAACCTGCGTTATGAATTTCATGTTTCGTATCTGGGACTTCCTCTTTCCGGATCATAGGCCGGAAGGCGAGATAAGGCGTGAGCGCGAGTTCATCGATGCACTCAATCAGCTCAAAACCTTGAAGGCCACTGACCGCGGCGGGATGTCGATTGATCCCGAGGAAATCCGTGAGCAGGTTTTACGCAGCCGTGAAGCGGTGAAAGATCTGGTGGATCCGGCTCACAGAAAACGCTCTAAAACGGGGCCTGAGGGTTGATTTGGCTCTGACTGTCATCTGCCCTGCCCTTCATTTCCAAGCACATTTTCTAGCGTGCCCCTGCGGGGACGGCTGTTGTGAACCAAGCCGCCACTGCGCAGCTGTCTTGGCCCTACGGGCTGCCATCCTCACGCCTTCGGCCAGAGGCCTGCGCGCTCCGCTTTCAAGTGCTGCAATCACCAACCTATCACTGACTTCACTTTGATATATGGTTAGTAATTTTTTAGGGTCGAAAAAATAAATTTGGATTCTATAGCCCCATTCTGGATGTTCTTTATATGGTACGTAAAGTGGGTTCACGTACCGTATAAAGAACATTTTTATCAATGTGCCTATTTTGGGATGTTTCAAGCTTGCCGCCTTTGAGTTTTTCTTTGCTGCAACCATGCTATCTTACTTGGCCTTAATAAAAGCGCGTCAGTGTCTAGAGGCACGCCACGCGCGATCCTAAATTAATTTAAGGTTTTTCAAGATCAAATGTCCTCTCATTGCGTAGCATTTCAGATTTTCAGCAGCGCCGACGATTCTAACTACATTCGTATGCCTCAAAAGCAGCTCGAAACCACGCTCTACATGCACCAGGTGCACACGCTCGCCTCCAACCTTGAGAAATTCACTGCTGGCCCTGCCAAAGCACGCGCTCAATACCCATGGGCCACACGATTCGCTATGGGCCATCCCCTCGCCCCCTGGCAGCGGCCGGCTGTATGGACGGACGAGCAGAAGGTCAGGTTCATTACGTCGATTTGGTTGGGGGCAGACCTTGGTTCGTACCTGGTCAATGACTGGTATGCGTATGCCGATCGCACTGGAGCGTTTGCGATCAATAGCGAGGTGTTGTTGGACGGCCAGCAGCGTCTGACAGCCCTGGAGGACTACCTACTTGGCGAGTTTGGAGTCCCAGATGAGTCGGGCCAGGTGAGGTATTGGTCGGAGCTCGGAAATGTCGAGCGCCGGCGTTTTCTGAACATGCCTTTCGCTCAGGCTCGGGTGCACTCGAGCGATGAAGCTGCTCTGCGACAGGCCTACGATCTTAGAGCGTTTGGCGGCACGCCACATACTGAGGATCAGCGGGCTACAAGGTAGCCCGTCTATTAAGGGTGGCGCCGATATGGGCATCACCCTTTCCATTTGTCTCTTGAAATAGTCAGGGCTCCCAGACCGGCAGAGTCGACTTGCCCGGCTTATCGATCACGATCGCCAGGCTCTGTTTTGCACGCGTTGCTGCTACGTAGAACGCGGCCGCAGACATAGCTTCAAGGCACGTCTCCTTCTGGATGAAAGCTGCGATGGGCCCTGTAGGCACGACTAGCACACGCTCGAACGTAGCGCCTTTAGAGACCTTGAAATTCATGAAGTCGAGGGTGAACTCCTTCCCCGATGCCACTGTGGCACGAAGGCATTGCGGCCGGTACCGCTCTACATATTGGTCAACGTGCTTCGAGTGCACCAGGAACACACCGTCATGGTCAGAGACCTCGTGGTTCTCCGAGGTTGTGCCAGGAAAACCCCAAGACTCATCAAAAATGGTGTCAGAGAACGTTGCGATCTCCGTCCGGCATCGATAGGTGACCGTCGCGTAATTGATACTCAACAGCCCTCCTTGCTCACGTTCCTGAAACCATTCGAGAGCGCCGGCATAGCCATACTGCTTATTCTTCTGCCCCCTCGGGTTCGTCGACAGCACTGCCTGGCGGACATCACCGACCATGCGTACGTCTATTCGAGAGTGCAGCAGATCATGGATGATCTCCCAGTCGTAACCACTCAGATCCTGAACCTCGTCGATCAGAATTTCGTCGTAAAGGTGCTCTAGGCGACGAATCAGCGCAGGTGTTTCTACCATTAGCTCGCGCGCCAGGCGGCCGAGCTCGCAGCCGTAGACCTGGTTGCTTCCATCCATAAACCTTTGCTTGCCCTGGGCGAACCTGTAGGGGCGTCCTTCGAAATTAAAGCCCCCTACCCGTTCTCCTGGGAATTTCACCGGCAGGAACGGCTTCGCAAAGTGGCGAAGCAAAAACGTGTACCAACCCAGCACCTCGATGTTGTGTAGATCACCAGCCTGTGCTCGAAGACGTTGGGAAAGCTCCTGCTGATTTGTCTGGGTAAACGTGGCGACAAGGACGCGGCGATCACTGGGCAGTCCTTTGCAGTGATCTACGAGGCCCTGGGTTTTTCTCCCGCCGGCGACCGCGAGTGTCAGATGGTTAGGCATCGTGAATGAACCCCGCTGCGGCCTTCATGTAAGGAGGTGGGCTGAGGGCTTCGTCAGACACGGCAATCCGAATCGCCCCTTCCGTTTTCTCGCGTGTCATCCACGTCAGCAAGTCGGCTGAGTCTTTGATGCCCAACGTCTTCCGTAACTGAGGCTCACCGTTGGCGGTGATGAGTTGCGGCTCTAGCGTTTTGCCATGGGCAACGTCGCCGATGAACAGATCTCTGCGCTTCGCTTCCAGCCACTTCTCAACTGGTTCACGCAGCTCTTTTGGATCAATGCCATCGTTGTCTCGCATGACGGCGACCGGCTTGTTGATGGCAGCACAAAGTTCTAGGCACCGAGCCAGTGCCAACCCGCGCATGCTGATGACATCAACGCCATGGGCCATCGGGCGAGCCCCGTAGAGATCCTGATATACACGTTCGAAGATGATCTCATCGGATGGCCCCTCAACCAGGACGACCTTTTTCGCTAGCACTAGGCGGAGGGTGTCGTAGCCCGGGAGCTTTTGAAAATAACTCACCGTTGTCGGATCGAGCTCGGTAATCTTGGCCGCGCTGTTGCGGTGGAGTAGTAGCAACGCGTTGAGGCCGAGTCGATTCAAGACGTAGGTGTTGTGAGTTGAAATGAAAAGCTGCTGCTCCTCCGTGGCCAGGTCTTCGACACGGTTGAGAAGTGTCGTTAGGCTGGTGTGTGAGAGGTGGTTTTCAGGCTCCTCGATCATCACGATTTTCACGCTTGAAGAGTGCCGCTTCATCGCGAGGGAGATCTTGATTGCGGCTTGCTGCCCCTGGCCAGCCATCGCGAACGGAAGACCATCGACGTGAGGAGTGACCACGCTATCCCAGGATGTCCGGGACGTTTGATCCATTGCCAACGCCATAGGCTCAGACTGCAGTGCAGCGCCGAGACCCCCGAGCCGCTTGTTCACCGGCGCCAGCGCTCCTTCAGTCATGGATGCTTTCACGCCTCGATAGTCCAGCGAGATTTGCGCCTTCTCGGCTGACTCCAGATGATCGCTCAGGATTTGTCGAAGGTGGTAGTCAACCCCAGCAGCGGACTTAACCGTCCGAGAATCGATCGTGGCCACCGATAGCGCCCGCGGGCGCCGAGTGAGCTCGTTGTCAGCAAACGATCGCCATTCATAGGTGTAATACTCAACGGGCAGCAGGGGTGAAGGATCCTTGAGCCACTGATCCAGCTCGTCCTGGTATTCCTCGTTCGGGAAAATGGAGAGGAATACCCCCGGGCACGCGTTGGTCGGCACGTCCGCATTCACCGCACCGAGTAGTACCTGAAGATCAGCTATGTCCTGCAGGTAAAGCTCGATCAGAATCTCTGGGAGCTTGGGTGTCTTGCCTGCATTCCGGAGTGCCAGAAACTCAGCCACCATTTGAGTGTTGAACCAGTGTGGGTTCAATTCTTCGAGGATCCCTCGCCCACTTATCCGGCCGTTCAGCGCCAGCGAAATGGCCTCCATCAATGTCGACTTCCCAGCGTCATTGTCACCGACCAGGATGTTTACGCCCGGATTGGGCTTGAGCTCGAAATCTTTGTAGATGCGGTACCCACGGATACGAATTTTTGTGATCACAGTCGACGTTCCTTGGCGAAGTGCTTTTGCATGGCGCTTTGATGGCCGTGTGGCGTGATGCTATAAGCGAACCTCGAACGTTGTCGACACCGTCACTCCCACTCCCCCCGGCAATACACGCACAGGATCTGCGCATGACCACTCCTCATTACTCAAGCCGCAAAGCGTTTATCGAATCCTTGGGAGCGACGTGTAAGAACTGGACTTGGAGCTGGTCGTTTGTGAATCACCAGGAGCGCAAGATCATTTTTGGCGCATGGGATATCCACATAAGTGGCGGTCGTTCACTCATCCTCAGTGAGGATTGGGAAATCGAGAATGGGCGTCGTAACCATGGTTACCCGCAGAGCGTGGAGCATCTCAGGCTGGTTGGCGAGGAAGGATACGAACTCTATACGTTCAAGATTACACACTCAGATGAGCGCCAGGATGAGGACGGTGCGGGCCCTGCAAAGATCAAAGACTTTGAGCGCTCCATCATTCGTAAGTGGCTACTGAAGCAGGATGGCGAGTGGTTTGCGTGCGACGAGCCACCGATTCCAGCACTCCCTGAAGAGGTCAGTCAGCCCGAGTTGTACCTTGAGGGCGCCGTCCGAGAGGTCAAGGTTAATGCCTATGAGCGTAGCGCTCAGGCTAGGGCCGCATGCATTGATCACCACAATGCGGTTTGCGCTGCGTGCGAATTCGACTTCGGACTGGTTTATGGCGAGGTTGCCGAGGGGCTCATCCATGTCCACCACATCGTTCCTCTGAGTACGATCGGCGCCGAGTACAAGCTTGATCCGATAAAGGATCTGATCCCGCTGTGCCCGAACTGCCATGCGGTGGTGCATCGTGGATCCGAGGTTATGAGCATTGAGACGCTTAAAGAGCACCTGGCTGAAGCAAAGCGGCGCTCTGCCCTAGCGGCCCGACCTCATGGTTTGTAACGCGATTTTCGGAATGTAACGTTGCCGATGTTACATTCCAGAAACTACGTTACAAATCCGGGCCTGTGGGCTCGTCATCAGGTGGCTGCTGCAGCAATAGGTGCAAAAGCTCAGTCGGAACTGGCCGCATCCCGATGTGCCTGAAGAAGAGTCATCTCCCTCCCCCATTCCTCGACGAATTTCTCCAAATCATCTAAGTATGGGCCCGCGGCAACTCGGGTAGACCCGATGCTCGCTTGGGCGAATCGCTCCCGCCAAGGCATCGGGATCGTATGCTCGTCAACGACCAAGCGGCCTGAGGATCGAGGAGATTTAGTGACCAGTTCGAGGAGATGTTTGCAGGACAAGGACACGTGGCAAAGGTCGCGCTCGACCAGATCCAGCTCCTGGAGGACAACTACCGCTTTAGGGTCGCCAGGGCGGAGATCGGAGAGAGCCCAAAGTAGCCGTCTGAATCGACGCTCGACTTCAATAAGATCGGCCAAGGTTTTACCCCTCCTCACTCAGGCCGGCTTGCACCTGGTTGGCCTTGATGGCTTTGGCTGCTGCCTGTCCTCCTCGCTTGGTAAGGTCAATTCCGATGACCTTGATGTCAGCAACACCGGGATATTTAGGAGCCAGGGACTTCCATTCATCCTGCAGCGCAATGACGAGATCGTCAAAAGCTAGTCGGCCCTTCGAAGTCGCCCAGTGTTTTTGGCTTCCTTGATTGACCACGAGAAAGATCCCACAGCTAGACCGTGAGTCACGCAGGTAGTCACCACCCAGTTGATTCTCAAGGCGTTCGAACAACCGCGAACCAGGCCATTTATCCGCGAGCTTGAGTTCAATGGGCACGGGCCCATCAAATCGGCTGCTATGCAGTCTGAAATCCGGACGCTTGTCGTCTGCGAGCTGCTCCTCTTGTGATATGACGTAGCGCCCTGCTGCCCGCTCTCTACACCAGTTTCCGATGTGTTTTCGAAGCGAATTCTCTTGATTAGCTGGCAGCAGGAGCTCAGCGATGCTTGAGTCACCATTCTCCAAGTCGTGCTTCAAATCTTGAAGGCGGTCAATCGCAAGGTTCCACAGCTCGCGGTGGCTAGCCGGTATCTTTTCAAGCCGGTTCTGGAAGTCGACAACATCCGCTGGCTCCCAAGGCTTGGATTTTGAATCAGCTGTAGCTCTTTGCTCGGTGTAGAACGCGCTCCATGCCCGAAGGCGTTGTGCTGGATGCTCCCGGGCAATCTTCTCGAGTGCGAGGAAAGCTTCGCGGCCAGGAGTGTCCCGGATGATGTTCAGGAGTCCATTTCTTGCGTCCTGAGCGTCATCACGCAGACCAGGTGAATAGACGCCCTTTCCTAGGCGATCGATATCGTCCTCAACCCGTATGTACTTGCTTGCCAGTAGATACAAATGCGCAGCATGGTGAGGGGTTTTGTACTGTTGGCGGCATCGGCTTCCGTGACGGTTGCCTGCGATAACCGTCAAGCAGAGCATCACGAGTCTTGTCTTGTCCTCATCGAATTCCAGTGCTGCGAGATGTTGTTCTAGAGCCGGGATTGCAACCATTGGCTGCGTCCCGATCCAAGCAGCGAACCATGTGGCTGCGATCTCGGGCGCGCTACTGGGGAGAGTCATCACACTGGCCAACCTCGAAATCACGTCATCAGCGATGAGCGAATCATTCAAGATGCTCAGCGTCAGCTGAAGTCCGGCGACGCTTTCGAGTGGTTTCTCCAGCCGCAAGATGAGTGACGGGGCGATATGGTCGAACATCCAGGTGCCACCCCTTCGCACCTTTTCTAGTATGCAATGGTGGTGCGACTCACCTGGGGCTGCACTGAGTTCGCTTTCGATTTCTTGGAGGACGAGTGCCGCAACAACCTTAGAATGGTGAGAGAACAGGTCAGATAGCCAGGAGGGAAAGCCGTAGAGGTCGAGTAAGCCAAAGCGCGCCGCAGTCTCAGCCTCGGCGGCGGGCATCTGCGAAAAAAGATTTGGCTGTTCACTGACCTCTATCGCAAGCCCGGTTAGCCCGAATGCCACGGTCTCTGATGGTACAAAGGCGTGCCCTCCTTCACTTGGCAATTTCTGAGGGGCAGTCCTCCAAAACCTGATAGCGCCTTCACGGAAGGCCTTGGCGACAGATTCTCCAAACTCTGGAATAAGGGAAGCCCAGTCACCCTGTGACTTCCTGCCTGTGCCTGTAGCCAGTGAGCGCTTCTTGCGCTCAAGGGTATATTGGGCTTTGGTGATAGCGCCTGGCGTGGTGGAGCCAAGCAAGCATGCAAGATTGCCGGCCAAACGCTCCTTCCAAGCGTCCCACTCTGCTTGCTCCTTGGCAGCTTGACGTTCCTGCTTCTCCTTCAGCTCCGCTTGACGACGCTCAAACTTGGTCATCTCGCTGGGCTGAGGTTCGCTGAGCTGCTTCAGCTTTGAATGAAGCTCCAGGCGACCCTTGGATGAGGTTTCAAGCTGCTTGAGCCACGTAGCTGGACGGCCAGCTTGCTGGTAGATGTGAAACGCCAGACTCAACGCCATGAGTTGGTCATCGAGTTCTGTCTTCTGGGTAATGTCAGCGCATGCACACTCGAAATTCTGGGTATTGTATGTCCAAAGATGCTGGAAACCGCCGAGATCCCAGGTGTCGGCGATAGCTTTGTCCGCGCTATTGCGCGTTTCGACGACATCATGCCAGAACAGCTGATGATCCATCTCCGGCCACGTTGGCACGACTTCCCTCACCTCAGTGATCGCACACCTGTCTGCAAGGTCGTTGTAGCTGTCTAGGCGAGAAAGCTTTCGCAGCACAGAAAGCACGCGCGGTGCCATAGCCCTCGCATCGTTGGTTTTCAGCAGGCGCAGCGCGGCCTGAGCTGCAGGTTCTGCCAGCCAGGAGAAACGTTTAGAGATTTCGCAGTACCCGCGGTCAATTGCGGGAGCCTTGTCAAAAAGCTCATCGACGCCTTCAAGAAATAGGTGGAGGAGCTCTTTTGGGCATGCGTCTATGATCTCGGAGATCGCGAAAGCGAGCTCATCGCTGCTGCTGTAGGTTGGCTTACGTGCAGAGCGTGCCAGAGAGTCCAAAAGCCACTGTGTCCAGACCTCGTCCATCGGCAGGTCTTCTATCAGCTCTGCTAAACAATCACGTACGAACTTGGTGGTTCGCGCCAGCATTTCAATTCTCAGGCTGGCGATCTCGTCAGCGGAACCTGCCTCTTTGACAGCGCGGATCGCAGCCACCTTGACGCGGGCGTCCTTGGTGTTAAGGGCGAACTCCCTGGCTTCAGGAGCTAGGGCATCCATCTTGCCCTGGGCAACCATCTCAAGCAGGAATGCAACGATGTGACTGTGCTCGCAGTATTCGGCAAGAAGCTCTTTTATAACTTCCGCGAGATCGGTGTGCGCGAACAACTGCACGGCCGTGTGCTCAGTGACTGTCCAATCATGTGCAGGTCGGGCCAGCGCCTTACACACTTGCTGAAGAATTACGCGCCTAGAGTCGCTCGGGAGATGTCTAGGATCACCGTCCTCGAAGAAAATCTCTGGAGCGACCCGGATAGCTCGATCTCGAGTGCGCTCATCAAGCAAGGCGAGCCACGGCAACACAGGTCGCATCGTTGGTTCTATGACCTCACGGCCATACTGGGTCTTGAAAAATAGGCCTTCGATTTTGACGCGAGAGGCTTCGTTCAGGAGTTGATTGTGTAGCCACTCAGCAGTGAGGTACTCCCGGACGGAGCGATGGTGAAAGCGCGTAGTGCCATAGATTCCTTTATCGAAGATCGGCCGGCTGAGCAGCGCTTCGCATTCAGTCTCAGTCCAATCGCCGAGAATCCCATCTAACGGCATCCCTCGGGTGTTTCGGTTTCCATCTGGAATTCGAATAGCGGATGTTTGGGCCAACGTAGTAGCCAAAGCGACCAGTCTGGCACCGTTGCGGAGCTTATTTGGGGCAATCGGCTTGGCATGTGATCTATTTGAATCATGCTCCTGAAGCCGCCGCTCAATGCTGCTGCGCATCAGCTCGTAGCGAGACCCAATTTTTCCGTGAGATTTCCAGAAGAGGACGAGCTCGAGGAAATCCAATGGACGGGTTGTGAGTGAGCTCGCTTCAGTTCGCTCAATAGCAGCTTTGAAGCTATCCACGTCCTCAACGCCCTTAGCTCTTAAGAACGTGTCAATTTGCTCTCCCTGGATGTCGTCCAGGGTGACAAGCATGAAGGGACTTGCGGCGTCTGTGCTTTCTGCTGGCTCATCGGAGCTTGTCGCGAACGGAAACTCTCTTTGGCACAGTGCAAGATCAGTTTTGGGACGCCAGGCAGATAGCCTGCTGGTGATAACGATGTGAGCGTTGTCTCCAGCCTTCCTTGCGAACAAGCTAATCTTTCGTATGGCCAGTTCGAAGTCGAGCGGGCTGCGCAGCTTCGCTTCATCAACTGAATCCAGAAGGATCCACCCCTCTGCTCCTGAGGTGCTCCAGCTTATAAATTCTTCATGCGTGCCTTCTTCGAATGCGCCCTCGAAGAAGTCTTTGACATGCTCTATTCGCAGGAAGAATGCTGGCTTTCCTGCGCTCCGGAGCTGACGAGCGACATTCCTGATCTCCTCGGTCTTACCTGAACCTGCCTCGGATAGCAGAATCACACGATGATGATTTAACAGGTCAGGCCAAAGGAGATTTCCTGCTCTGCTATGCCTGGCATTTAGGTCTGCGTCGTCGCTGACGTCTGAATCCAGAACGATTTTCGAGAAGGTACGATTGAGTTGAATGAAGGCGTCCGATTGCCCGTTCATAGGTGGATCTCAAGCAGGTCAGGTGCAGTCCCGAACTGGGCTGCAGAGGCTCTGCCATCCTACCTGAATTGGCGCCAGCATCGGTGCTAAGCCAGCTTGGTCGACTCAACTACACCTGCGATAGGGGTTACGCGCTTTCCTTGGTAACGCAGCGTACGCTAATGGCGTGTCGGAGACCGTCCACCGAGCGCTTCAAGCTGGTAGTCTGTAACTGACTGAAATGCGTATTCGGCCTTCAGACGGAGGCGCTCCACCTCAGCTTCAGGCCTCCCATCCGCTTTGGCTTGATCGTAGCGTTTCATGGCCGCTATGGCCTGCTGATACAAAGGATCATCGGGCAGGACTGGTTGCCGTTTTTTTCGCTGCATATGCTCATCTCACATTGCTTCCGCCCTGCTAATAGGTGCTGCGGTCTTGTCTCAGCACGGGCTCAGAAGGCTGAAGGATCGGCCGGCGGAACCGGCCGATCTAGCTGTCAGATCAAGGCAGCACACACCTGATCTACGACTTGCCAATTGCCTCGACTAAGGTAACCGGGATGGTAGGTGCGGTAGGTCTTGATGGGCAAAGACCTATGGATTACCTGCGCGAACGCACGCTGACTATGGCCTCCCACGGGAGCCCATTCCAAGTTAGAAAATTCGAGCTCGAGGTATCGGTCATAGTCTGGGCCAGTGAAGAACACAACCGCATCCGGGCGAAGGATTTCGATCTCTCGCGTCAGCAACTGATATGAAGCACGCCAGATGTCATCCGCCTCCTGTTCGGTACCGTTTTTGACGATGCTCGTCCCATTCACAGCGGTTTTGAATAGGTTGGTGTAGAGAACCTTCGTCCCGAAGCCCTCTGCTTTATCACCAACCGCCGTCCTGATTTGACGATACGCACGCCAAAACGGGCTGTTGACGTTACCTGGCTGATGTCGAGAAAACTCGAACGCACGGTAGCCGTGAATCATCGCCTCTACGCTATTGGGGATGCTCAGGTAATCATCAATGCCCTTGATTGGTGGGAATGGCCACTCGTAGTAGTCGCCTGGCTGGAAGTCCCAGCCTAGCGTTTCCTGACCAACAACCAGCACGCGATTGGTAGCCTCACTCCACCCATCTGGAACGTCCATCAGAATCAAAGGCTCTACTCCCGAGCGGGGAAAGCCTTGAAGCTCGTGTAAGGTTGATTTATGCGCACTGTATAGCGCCTGCAAACGAGATCGAGTGGAGCTGAGTCGCCATTTAGTGCCCTCCTCATCCGGTAAGATCGCGCCCTCAGATGCAAGACGTGCCACGGTGTCTGCTGCTCTTTGGTATCCGAATCCGGCTATTCGCTGGATCATCGAAATGCCAAACGAATCGTGCGCTTCCAGGCGAGACAGCAACTCCAGATCTTCCATCAACAGATTCCTTCCATGTGGGGTCAATTCTTTGATCTTGATTATGTCGTTCTGACTGGGAACGGCGCGAGCCATCAGCCTGGTGATCGACTCCACACCGTCCCTCATCCGTTTGGCGGCAACAGAGTTTGCAGAGTGAACTAGGATCAGGGGCGGAGTGAGATTTCCTAGCGCCACTTCTTGCTCGATCCACGTGATTACGTCGTAGCCTGTACCACGCTCGTCATCGCCCAGATCATGATCAAGGCTAAGTACCTCGACCTGCTGACTCTGCAGCAGCTGAATGACTTCGTCTGGCCAGTAAGCTCTCGTCCAGCCGGCCGGCTCAGGACGTTGATCATCTAAATAGACCTTCATTGCAACCCACCTTTTTCACCTCAGGAATGGGTGGAAGCCCTTAAGGGGGTCGATTTGTGACAGGCAATCAGATTTTTTTTTCGTCCAGCCATGCGCAATTCTCGAAATCACAGCCTGCTTCAGTGGCAACTCAGCTCTGTGCCGCCCACTACCGTCAATTTTTGATGAGCTCCTCGGCAATCACCGCCAGCTGGCCACCGACCCTGTCCTTCAGAACCTCAATGAACCGGGTGATTTTAGCGTCGATGAACTGCCGCGATGAGTACACCGCGTAAACGTTCCGCTCCTCAGTGAAGTAATCGGGAAGCACACGGATCAGTTTTCCCGCCCGCAGGTCGTCGATGGCTGCGAATCCCGCGAGCAAGCCGATACCCGCACCGCCTCTGACAGCGACAGACATAGCCTCCATGTCATTCACACTGAAGCCTGGCCCGCTGGGGATGAACGTTGCATCGCCCATTCGACTCTTGAGCTGCCACTCATCTCGGGCGTAATCGACGGTACCTAGCAACAGGCATCGATGATCAACCAGATCCGCAGGTGTCTCGGGTGCTCCATGGTTCGCTAGGTAATCTGGCGATGCCACCAACACGCAGTGGCTGACTCCAATTTTCTGGCTCACATAGCTTGAGTCTGGCAGCACCCTGGCGATCTGAATCGATACGTCCAACTGGTCTTCCAGCAGATTCGGCATACGCTGCGAGAGCATCAAGTCGACCGTTACGTCACCAAACGCCTTGCGGTACTCCAGTGCGGCCTCAGTAACAAGGTGTCGAGCAAGGCCAGGCACACAATGGACGCGGAGAGTGCCTCGTGGTTGGAGCAATGCATTGCTCGCTTCTGCTTCAGCGTTTTCCAGGTCGGCCAGGATAACGGTGCAGCGCTCATAGAATCGTCTGCCCGCATCGGTGAGCGACAAGCGCCGGGTCGAGCGGTGCAGCAATCGTGTATCGAGCATCTGTTCGAGCGCTGACACAGCCCGCGACACATTCCCCACCGTGGAGTCGAGGTGATTGGCCACTGCCGTAAAGCTACCCATCTCAACGACCTTCACGAACACCGACATATTAGAAAACTTGTCCATGCCCTCTTCCCCTGTGCCGGCTAATTCACGTGTCACTGTGTGCAAATCGGTGTCCTTTTGAAAGCGATTTTACCTTTTCGCACAACAATCATTCCCTTCAGCTTGGCTAAATCCATCCCGGCGACCTCCATAGACTCAATTCCACGGGCCGGCGCCAGCCACCGTCTACCAAGTCCTGCGTAGCTTCGCAGCGCAGGTCAACCAGAGAACCCTATGAAGGTCACAGCCATGAACACACCCTATGACTCGCTCTATCTTTTTATTGGCGGCAAATGGATCGACGCAGACGGCCGCAAAACGGCGACCGTCAGAAACCCCGCAACTGAAGAAATCATCGGTCAGGTGCCGCTGGCCACTGGTGACGAGCTCAATCTGGCCCTTGAGGTGGCACAGCGAGGGTTTGAGCAATGGCGCAACACGGTTCCAGCTGAGCGTGCCCGGGTTCTCAAACGCGCTGCCGACTTGATCCTGGAACGTGCGGCACACATTGCTGCCCAGATGACGCTGGAAGAAGGCAAGCCCATTGGCGAGGCCATGGATGAGGTCACCCGGGCTGCAGAGTATTTCGAATGGTTCGCTGAAAGTGCGCGTCGCATCGATGGCCGTGTGGTACCAGCCAACCGCCCCGGTGTGCTGCAACTGGTCAAGCGCCAGCCTATAGGCCCCGTTGCTGCTTTCACCCCCTGGAACTTCCCGGCCATCACGCCGGCGCGCAAATTGTCTGCCGCGCTTGCCGCCGGTTGCAGCGTCATTCTCAAACCTGGTGAGGAAAGCCCCTCCACTGCCCTCGCCCTTGCTCGTGCCTTGGATGATGCTGGGTTGCCAAAAGGTGTGCTGCAAGTCGTGTTTGGTGTGCCTGATGAGGTCTCGAGTCAGTTGATCGCTTCCCCGATTATTCGCAAAGTGACCTTCACGGGCTCTGTGCCCATTGGCCGTCTGTTGTCGAGTCGCGCAGCCGAAGGCGTGAAGCCGATCACGCTCGAGCTGGGCGGGCATGGCCCAGTGCTGGTGTTCGACGATGCCGACGTGGAGCGAGCCGCGGTGGAAGGCGTCGCCAACCGCTTCCGCGGTACTGGCCAGGTCTGCATTTCTTCAACCCGTTTCCTGGTTCAACGGGGTGTCTACGAGCAATTCGTCGACCACTTCGTGGCTGCTACTAAAGCACTGAGGGTTGGAAACGGCATGCACCCCCATACGCAGGTCGGGCCACTCGCCAATCTGCGACAACTGAACAAGATGGAGGAACTGGTGGCTGATGCCGTGGCCAAGGGGGCTCAGGTATTGGCCGGCGGTGAGGCGTTACCTGGCCCGGGCTTCTTCTTCGCGCCAACGGTGTTGGCCGAGGTGCCGATGGATGCCCGCATCATGCATGAAGAGCCGTTCGGCCCCATCGCTATCGTGATGCCATTCGATGGCCTGGCTGATGGATTGGCCGAAGCTAACCGCTTGCCCTATGGCCTGTCGGCCTATGCCTTCACCACCAATGCACGGACGGCCATCGATGTTGCCGATGGTTTGGAGGCCGGCATGATCGGAATCAATCAATACCGCATCGTCGCTACAGAGCTTCCCTTCGGCGGCACCAAGGAGAGCGGTCACGGCTCGGAAGGCGGCATCGAAGGTATCGAGCACTATCTCACCAACAAATTCATCAGCCAAGTTTGAGGAGCCGTCCCATGACAGGTCTCAACTTTACAAGCCCTCGTGAGGCGGCTAGAGCTTTTACGCCGAAACTCTCGGCGTTCATTGACTCAACGCTTTACCCGGAGGTTTGGGGCGACACCTCGCTGTCACCACGTGACCGCAGTCTCATTACCATCGCGGCACTGGTTGCTGGCGGTCATTCCGATGAGTTGCCGGCGCATCTGCGGCGGGGTGTTGCCAACGGCATAACGCGTGAAGAGCTTGCCGGAGCCATTACCCACCTCTCCTTCTATGCAGGACTTCCTGCAGCGATCACGGCATCTGCCATCGCCCATTCCACGCTCGTTGACTCGGAGCCTTTGAACCCATGAAAGCGATCACATTTGAAACCTTTGGCGGCCCTGAAGTGCTCCAAGTGAGTGAGGTACCCGTGCCGGAAGTCCGCCCCGCCGACCTGCTGGTTCGCGTGCATGCTGCCGGCGTGAATCGAGCTGATTTAACCCATCGTACCGGTGGATATGGACGTCCCAATTTCGGTGACTCGCTGATCATCGGCCTGGAAATTTCGGGTGAGGTGATCGAGATAGGCAGTGAGGTATCAGGCTATCAAGTCGGCGATCGCGTGATGGGGGTTGTGGGGGGCGGCGCCTATGCCGAAATCGCGCGTATCGATTACCGCATGGCAATGCCGATCCCTGCTGCACTCGACTACGTGCATGCTGCAGCGATCCCGGAAGTCTTTGTAACCGCTCACGAAGCGATGATCCACTTAGCGAAACTGAAACACGGCGAGTCGGTACTCATCCATGCTGCAGCTGGTGGCGTTGGCTCAGCAGCCGTGCAGCTTGCTTATGCCACAGGCGCCAAGGTCTTTGCCACCGCCGAGGGCGGCAAGATGTCCCGCGTCGAGAACTTGGGAGCCGACTTCGCCATCGACTACAAAACGCAGGACTTCGCCCAGGTCGTCGCAAAGCACACCGATGGGCAAGGCGTGGATGTCATCATCGATTTTGTAGGTGAGGCCTACTTCAGCAGGAATATCAACTCGCTCGCCAAGGGTGGCCGCCTGGTACAGGTCGGTATTCTGGGTGGGGGTGGTGAAGTGAACCTCAAGTTGGAAGACGTTCTATACCGCCACCTGCAGATCATCGGCACAGTGATGAAGTCGCGCACACAGTCTGAAAAACATGCGATGGTCAGACGCTTCCGCGAACACTGGCTTGATCGTTTTGAGGGAGGAGGCAGTCTCGAGCCCGTGGTTGATAGCACCTTCCCATTGGCGAAAGCCGCGGATGCTCACCGTAAAATGGAAGCCTCACTCAATGTCGGCAAGATCATTCTGACGATGCCACCGGCACCTGATTCAATTTCATTCACTCAATTTTGACGGAGCATGGGAGATTCTGAAGCCATCCCTACGTATATTGACCTTGCCCGCCTAGCTGCGGGCTTTTCCCCATCGGTTCGGGGCCTTTCAACGGTTGAGCCATCTGCGTCCCGGCCAAGACGGTCGTGTAATACACCAGCCGTATTCTCGCTTTGGACGACAGTTCCCACTCGACAGGTGAGTGACAGTTGCCCATCGATTAAGACCGCTCGGGGAGGCGTAAACGGCCTTTAACGCCCCTTCGACCACACCGCTCGGTGGGGTCATGGCGCGCATCGAGACAGACATGGCCTAGTTCGAAACTACCATCTTGGCCCTATGGGGCTAGTCCAAGCGTAGCTACAGTGGGCCCCAACGAAGACCAATCCACTGTGAGTAGCTACCCATGAACAACCGCCTCGATTACTTCAAGCTGTCTCCCCAAGCGTCCAACAAACTGGTGGAGCTCACCCTGCAACTGAGCAAGAAACCGCCACTGGCCGATCTTGCCCACCTGATCATGTTGCGCGCTTCGCAGCTCAACGGCTGTGCGTTCTGCGTGGATATGCATGTGAAAGAGGCCAAGATCCATGGCGAGCGCGAGCTGCGTCTTCACCACGTGGCCGTCTGGCGTGAGTCACAGCTGTTTTCGCCAGCAGAGCGGGCGGCGCTGGAGTGGACTGAAGCCCTGACCCAACTGCCGCCTCATGGTATCTCCAACAGCCTGTATGCGAGTGCGCGTGAGCAGTTTTCCGAGCAGGAGCTGTCGGATTTGTCGTTCCTGATCGTCGCGATCAATGGCTGGAATCGCCTCAATGTGGCTTTCCAGGCGATCCCGGGCTCGTCCGATGAACTGTTCGGCCTGAACAAGGCCAACCTCAACTGAGTAACTTGCTGATCAACGCGCCAAGCTGCTCGCCTGGAGCAGTCGTGGCGCAGTTGGTAAAACTCAGGAGCAGACCTGACTGACGCTGCGATGAGGCAGCCCAGCGCGACAACGCTTGTACCGACATGCCCCTTGCCAGCACCTGCTCGGCCAGGGCGGTGTCGCTTACGTCCTCCGGCAATCGCAGTACCAGGTGCATGCCGCCTGGCGAGCGTTCCATCTGCATACCCTTCGGTAAACTCCGCTCCAGTGCTTCGATGGTCAATGCCCGTCGCTCGTTGTAGAGGCGGCGCATGCGTTGGATATGCCGAGCGAAGTGTCCCTCAGCAACGAACTGCGCCACCAAAGCCTGGGTAATTGACGGTGACCCGGCAGCAAACAAGGCACGGCCGACGCGCTCGAACGCTGCCACCTGCGCCTGCGGCACCACCAGATAAGCCAGGCGAATACCGGGAAACAGCACCTTGCTGAAGGTGCCGGCATACAGCACGCGCCCATGGCGATCCAAGCTGGCCAGCGCTGGAAGTGGACGGCTGACGTAGCGGTACTCGCCGTCGTAATCGTCCTCGACAATCCAGCCACCGGTGCGGGCAGCCCAATCGAGTAGCAGTTGCCGGCGTGGCAGCGACAGTGCCATCGACAGCGGGCTCTGATGCCCAGGTGTCACCATGGCGACCTGAGCAGCCCGAGAACCCGCGATGGCGTGTTCTACATTCATACCATCGGCATCAACCGGCACCGCTTCCAGCTCCAGGCCGAACTGGCGAAGCACCTGGCGCGTAGTGGGATAGCCCGGGTCTTCCACCCAGGCGCACTCGCCTGGCTGCAACAGGGTATGTGCGAATAAGGACAGGCTATTGCGCCAACCGCTGGTGATAAACACCTGATGGGCACCGCAATCGATACCTCGGGACACCTGCAGATACGAAGCAATGGCGCTACGCAACGCTGCCAGGCCGTGGGGTGCCGGATAGTCCAGATCTCCCAGTCGCATCCCACGGAGATACCGAGCACCTAGACGCGCCCATATCTTGCGCGGAAATGCATCCAGCGCCGGTACCCCCATCTGGAACGGCAACAGCTGCGGTGGACGCCAGAGCGAATCAGGCGCGTCTTCGATCACTTGGCTGCTGACTGGTAATGCGGTGGCCGCTGACACAGGCTTCTGCAGTTCAGGATTGATTACGGTGCCTTTCTGCCCGAGCGCCAGGAGGTACCCCTCGCTGGCCAGCAGCGAATAGGCCAGTTCGACGGTGCCACGGGCCACCCCCAGCTCCTTAGCCATGGCGCGCGCCGACGGCAAGCGGTCACCGGGGGACAACGTGCCAGCGGCAACGGCGGCCAGCACGCGGTCGTACAGTTGACGATACAGGGGCAAGGCGGACTGCTCTTCCAAGGGAGCAAAAGGCGGCTTGGGGGAGGTCATCATGGCCTAGTTCATATCCCATTTCTTGGCTCAATCAAGTGGGTCAATGGTAGTCCAATATAGCGCCATCACCTACTCATGAGGGCGACTCCCATGACATTCCCTTTGCACAACTTCATACCCAGCGTGCTCGACCTGGCCGACACGGCCCTGCGTCCCCTGGACAGCACCCATGACCTGTGCAGCGCATTCCCGGTAATGCAGCAATTGCGCCCTCATCTGACGAGCGAAGCCGACTTCGTCAGCCGCATCGAGCGTATGCGCGTTGAAGGCTATCGCCTGATTGGCGCTTATGACTCAGGCGTTCTTGTGGCACTGGCTGGTTACCGCTTACAGGAAAACCTGGTCTACGGCGCATTCCTGTATGTCGATGACCTTGTAACCGCCGAGGCTCAGCGGGGTGGCCAGTGGGGGTCGCGCTTATTGCAAGCCTTGGAACGACTGGCGCGCGCCAGCGGTTGTGCACGCCTGGTGCTCGACACGGGTTTGGCCAACGCCCGCGCGCAACGTTTCTACTTCCGCGAAGGCCTGTTGACGGGTGCACTGCGCTTTCAAAAACAGTTCGATACCCCGTAACCCGCACGCACATCCAAGGAGGCAAACCCCATGACATCGTCCCAACAGCCACTTGCTCCTTTGCGCATTCTTCGCCTGGTAGCCAGCCCCAATGCAGAGGCTTCGGAAAGTCTGAAACTGTCCCAGCAGATCCTGTTTGCCTTAGCCAGTCAGGCCGGCAGAAGGGGTATCCAGTTGACCGATTTAGACCTCAACACCTTGGCCCCAGTCGATGCGCCTTACGCCCAGGCGCTAGCCAATCAGCGCGTAGTCATAGCAAGCGGTCAGGAGGGTACGTTGAGCCGTTCCGACGAGTTGATCGACCAGCTGCAGGCATGCGACGTACTGCTGATTGCCACGCCGATGCACAACTACAGCGTGCCCGCCCCACTCAAGATGTGGATCGACCAGGTGGTACGCGTGGGCAAAACGTTTCTGGGCACCGCCAAAGGCAAAGTCGGATCGCTGACGGATCGTCCGGTTTACGTCGCAATAGCTTGCGGGGGCTACATCAGCGGCCAGCATGCCCGTCAACCCGACTTTCTGCGACCCTACCTGTCCGCCGTCCTCGCCACCATCGGTCTCAATCACGTGTACTACTTCACCGTGGAAGGTACCGCCAAGGGTGTGGAGTCACTGAATACTGGGAGGGAAACAGGGTACGGTGAGGTGCAGACGTTCTTTGGTAGGGATAGCCATGGTGTGGATCAAGTCTGCACGCTTTAAGACCATCTTCGAATTCAAGCGTATAGGTTTGCACATCAGCTGGGCGGTGTGCCGTCAAGCGGCAATCCGCATGTCACGCTTTTCATTGCTCAAAGAAAGGAAAAGAAATCATGAGTCGACTCAATTGGTTTGAAGCTTCGCCTAGTGCAGCCAAGGCCCTTGGCGGGCTGCATCATTTCGTGACCACCGCGACAAATTTGCCAGCCCCGTTGATTCACCTGGTGTTTCTCAGGGTGTCTCAAATCAACGGCTGCGCCCATTGCATCGATCTGCACTCACGCGATCTGATCAAAGCAGGTATGTCAGTGGACAAGGTGCTGTTAGTACCGGTATGGCATGAAGCGCACTATTTGTTCTCGGATCAGGAGCGCTCAGCATTGGCCTGGGCAGAAGAAGTCACGCGTGTAAGCGAGACACATGTATCCGACGGAGCTTATGCAGCAGCATCAACGATGTTTGCAGAAAAGGATCTTGTCGACCTGACAGCGGCTATTGCCGCAATGAACGCTTTCAACCGTATGGGCGTCAGCTTCCGACTAAAGCCTGCGGCTAGAGCTTGATGGCATAGACATTTAATATGTTAAAGCATACTTTAGTGATCACCTAGATCGTCTCCTACAGTCGGGCTCTGTCTGTTAGCTGTCTTTCGAGGGTAGCAATTTTGGGTCAACACCTAGCGGTCGCGAACTAATACTATCGATACAGTGTATGAAACGCCGGAATGTACATGGCGATGTTGACAATAGAGGCCCGTGCATAGGAGCGGGCCGCTCAGAGAGCAACTCCCGCCTCGTTCAGTTCTCCAGTTCGTCTTTGATGATCTTACCGTCGTGAGTATCAACCTGGAATTCGTACTGCTTGCCGTCAGCCTTGATGCGCTCGCCTTCCCAGTGACCATCGTCGGCCTCGATCTTGGTGATCTGCGTGTAGCCAGCACCTTTCAGCGTCGCCTCAGCCTGATCTTTGTTCACCTTCCAGTCAGCACCGGGCGTATCAGCCCATGCGGAAGAAGCGCCCATAGCACCAACCAATGCAAGGCCGGTGAAAAGTCGAGTCATCGCTTTCATCATTAACATCCTTTTTGTTGTGAATGTGAACATGCGACCTGGCCCTAACGATCCGGGTTCAGGCGAAGAGTTCGTGTAGAAATTTCATCCGCACCCAGCCCAAGGAGGTGGGCAATCAGCATTACGCGGTGGAAACCTCTATCTGAGACAATCCAAGCAAATCGGCTTGAGCCAGGATGTCGTCAGGCGATGAATCAGCTGCAGGCAGTACAAGGCTGTTTTCACTATCCCCGAAGTGCAGCACGATCAGGTGCATTGCAGCCTCATGACGTCTGAGCTCGTCCTGCTCCAACTCCAGTCGGTACCTCTTCGGCTCTTCAGCCAAGCGATATTGAATGTTGTACGTGGCCATGCTCACCTCAAGGTTTACGGGACTACGAAACCTGACCACCAGGACAACAATCTGTTCCTATGAGGATTGGGCCGCTGGGTTAATACCTGGTCATGTCTGCTACTCGACGATTTGCTGATCGAATGGGGCAAGCGACGAGAGATCCCTCGATAGCAGCGCAGCTGCTGTGGGCTTAAGCATGGTCGGGCTCAGCTGAGCCCACTCTACCCACCTGCAGGCCTCGATCCGCTTTCCTAAGACAACCCGGCAGCCATCAGGTACCTCAGTGGAAAAGAGGTGGTGGAGGATTTTCCCCACTTGGACGGTGCCAGTACCGTGCAGACCGGAGCAATGCAGCGATAGCTCACTCCAAAGTTCGCGCGCAGCTGCAACGATTGGCGCCTCACCTGCAGCGAGTGCCCCACTCGGAAACTTCCACTTGGCGCCCTTTCTGCGCACAAGCAGAACCTTGTCGTTGTGGGTACAGATAATAGTGGCTTTGGCTCTGACTGGGCGATGCTTGGATACGCTCATGACAAATCGCACCTCGATAACGCGCGACATCCTGAACGCTGATGTGACCTTCCATACGATGGATGACCTGACGGATTGAAGTTCAGTTCCGACCAGCATTTTGACGGCTCGAATTACTACCTGCTTTGGAATGTCTCGAAACGTTTGAATGCTCCGGAGTAGAAAGGACGAGCTAGGCTTGCCGTATGGAGATGTGCCGAGGGGCCAAGGATGCGACATCGAGGAGCAGTATTTTGGGCTTGGGCAGATCCTGCCTTGCAACACCATTCGCATCTGGAGTCGCTAGCTGACGGAGCTTGGCTAGACATCCAGGTTCGGTTATCTCGCACTGGCGACACTCAACTGTTTATCGGGATCTACGAGCAATCCGGCCTAGCACGTGTTGAGGAAGCCTATGCAAAGCGGCCAGGTGAGGCAGTAACTCGAGCAATGGCGTGGGGCGCTCGCAGAGGTCGGGCACTCGCTAAAACAGGCTCTGAAAGCAAAGCAGGCACTGTTTAGGTCGACGGAGGGAATCCCATGATTGATCCGATCATGCAGCTAGACGCAGAGTTAGAGTGGCTGGGTCAGATCGCAGACGAGCTCGAACGCCAGGTAGCTATCTGCCCTCTTACTCGGCCAACGCTGATCGCGTGGCTAACGGAGTGGGCAGCAGGGCCTGACGGAAAGGCAGGATTGAAGCGGGAGATCCCTCACCTTCCCCAGGCCTTGAAGTCGGCCTACGCAGAGTGGATTCATCACGGTGGGGGTCGCTGATAATACTGCCAGCGACCACCAATCCGTTGCCTAGGCTTCTACGCTACATGCTTCTCGGCAGGACGCTGCTCGGTCGCCAAGCATCTGGCTCTACCTACCCCCCATGCCAACGCGCGTGTCATCGACTCTCCCGGGCGAGAGTCGTAAGCCTCTTCGTGAAGAGCCATCCCTGAGCCGGCATAGACGCCAATGAACAACTGCGTATGGCCCGTCCGCGACAGCCGCACCTGGATGTCCAGGCTTGTGCCGTCGTCGAGAGTTTCATCGTGAGTTCTATGGTGGAGCGATGGATCAGCCCATTTCCAAAACACATCACCGCGAATCCGCATGCCGCCCTCCTACGACTTTAGTCTTATATGTGGGGTGCCTCTACCATAGCGCAGCGAAGCGGGGACAGCACCACCGCCGAGCGGATTATGGATCCGAAATATGACGGGATGTGAATGGTGGTGGAGAAGCAGAACCGAGCGGCTAATTGGCTTCGAGGTACCCCACCCTTTTAAAAGCCTTCTCAAGGTTGCTCCTGAGTGCCGACTTACACCACCTACCAACAGTAATCAGCGCTCCATGTGATCTGAGCCTGGCAGCATCCAGCTCCACCTGCCGTCCGCGCTTTCTCATCACAATTCTCGACTCCGCCGCCAGATGCAGGCTCCCATCATCAGCGTTGGGTAGCTGAGTTTCCCGAGCTGAACCAGCTTGACTGTGCACCGTGATTTGCCGGGAGCGCAGTGCTTCATAGGCAGTGCGCAACAGGCGCCGAGCCAGGCCTCGGTCTTTTGATGAGCCTGCATCACTTCCTATGACCAGACACGCTGCCGCAAATACCTCGGCAATCAACTGCTCGGCCTGATCTTGATTCTGATGTCGCATGGATTCTTCTTCCGTTTCCGAGGAATGCCTTGGGCTTCGACGGGACACCTGACAAAGCCCCCAAAATTGCAGACCTCCGCTACCTTCACTTGAAAACCCTCACTGTGGGCCCTCTCTTCCTGAGCAATCGGCTCATGCACCTATATCGCGCCGTCTGAACTTTTGAGGCTTCCATTTGCCATCCGTTCAGAGGGAGGGCAAATTCATGAGCCAAGCGAAAGAAATGCATTCCACCGTTATCTGCCTGCGGGAAGGAACGATCCTATTCGTGCGCAAGGAGGCTCTCGAATGGTCTCTGCCAGGCGGCAAGATTGAACCGGGGGAACAACCAGTAGAGGCAGCCCGCCGAGAGTTGCGGGAAGAAACAACGCTGCCCCTAGGAGGTGAGCAGTTCCTGGGGCACTTCGTCTTTGAAAGCGAGGAGCACTACCTTTACCGCATGACGGTCATCGTCTCCATGCGCCCACCGCCATCGGATGAAATCGTTGAGTGTCGCTGGTTCACACTGGAGGAGCTGCAGCAGGTGGCGGTCAAACCTACCAATTTGAAACTGCTCAAACGCGTAGGGCCGCTCTTTCAGGAGTAACTCGATTACACCAGCCAAGCCCCAGATCAAGACGGGCTTGGCGTAACGTTGTCAATCAAGAACATCACTCTCTTGGGGTTCCCATCCCTTCATCAGGATTTTCCTGCTTCTTGCTATCCTCATCGTCCTCTAGATCGTCATCCATGAGCGGGTCATTCTCCACGGGGTCAGGCGATGCAGGATCGTCTGGATTCAGCTCACCTTGTCTTCTCGGATCAGTGCTCATTTCTGCATACCTCTGAAGAAATGCGTGGTACCACACCTCTTGGATGAACCACTGAAATCCTCGTTCGACTGGAGTTGCTGCCGCCGGTCGCGCTATCGCCCGGATGCGGCACCTGGGAATCCATGAGAGGCGGCAACATCCCGTGCTCGAGAAACGCCCCACAGAAGCGCCGTAGTCATGGATTGTCCGGGACGCGCCTGGTAAGCCTCTTCATGGATGGGCAACCCGTTTTGCCCATAGAGGCCAATAAACAACTGGGTAGCACCAACTCGGGAAAGGCGCACCTGGACATCAATTGTGAGCCCGGAATCCAGCACCTCAGTGTGAGTTCGGCAGTGCAACTGGGCGTCTACCCAATTCAGGTATGTCTGGCCTCTGGTTCTCATCGCTGTCTCCGTAGGTGAGATTTAAGTAAGGCAGACCGGCCATCCGTTTCAACGCCGCTGATCGGACTCTGGGAACTCGCTGTCCTAACAGCCAGTATCGATTTCGACCTCCTCTGCAATGCGATTTTGAGCGACCCTGAGCATGATCAGCGCTGTCATTAGTAATGCCATTTTGATAGCCACTGCCGATTATCGCCTTCCAGTTTTCTTACACATCGAATGGTGTAATCTCCCGCCGCTTTCGTACCCATCCCCCCTCCCTACCGAGTTTCAGGAGTAGCTAAACGTGGAATGCTGCAACATTGCCGCTGCCGCAATACTGGCTTGGCGTAACCGTTTTTTGAGGGCAGGTTCACTCGGGGAGGATGAATACGAGAGTGCTTGCCGTAGCGCTGAAGATCTGGAATTCTCCGGGATGATCAGTCGTAGACAATGGGTTCATCTGGTGAGGCAAGCCAACGCTGCGCTTCTCAACATTGATGAGACCCGAGCGGCCTGAGAAGCCATCCGCCGCAGCAGAATAATGAACGGGAGCGTGGTTCAGGAGCCAATACCTTGACCAGTCACAGCATGACTAAATAGGTAGAAACCCATGGCTGAACCAAAGGAAACCACCGATCTCCCCCTTGATCCCTATGTTGATCCAATACCGCACAACCCTGGTGAGCCCGTCCCGGAACCTGAAACTGAGGCTCCTGATTGGCCCGAGGGTCAGGTACCCCCAGAGGAGCAATCTGATGGTTGATTGTCATCCTCTACGTACCGCTCGCTGAGAGTTTGGGTTTACCTCACCCTCCAGAGGATAGTTAGCCTCTCATTTTCTCCCCGCTGAGCAGCGGGGAGAAGCGCCGACACTCCAGAAGGCCACCGTGACTCGTCCCGTCTGTCATCTTGCCCCAAGTCAGAGATCCTTACCGTCTGACTCGTTGGTCTGAACTTTGATACCCGACATGGCTTCACCTGCATACCCGCCCAAAAACCTTACGGCTGCAGGAGCTGACGTGTATGAGAGCGCTGACCTACCACGGAGCAAACGACGTCAGGGTCGATAACGTCCCTGATCCCATCATCGAGCAAGCAGACGACATCATCCTCAGGGTCACCGCGACAGCGATCTGCGGTTCCGACCTACATCTGTATCGAGGCAAAATTCCGGAAACCGAAGCAGGAGATATCCTCGGCCACGAGTTCATGGGAATCGTCGAGGACACCGGAAGTGCAGTCACTAATCTACAGATTGGCGACCGAGTGGTGATTCCCTTTGTTATCGCCTGCGGCAGTTGCTTCTTCTGTCAGCACGATCTGTTTGCCGCCTGCGAAACCACCAACACTGGGCGCGGCTCAATCATCAATAAGAAGGGCATTCCTCCAGGCGCGGCGCTGTTTGGATACAGCCATTTATATGGCGGTATCCCTGGCGGTCAAGCTGACTACGTCAGGGTACCCAAAGCTAATGTCGGCCCCTTCAAAGTCCCTACTGACCTATCCGATGACAAGGTACTGTTCCTGTCCGATATTCTGCCCACCGCGTGGCAAGCGGTCATTAATGCCGAAATTGGCCAGGGTTCATCGGTGGCCATCTACGGAGCCGGGCCAGTTGGTTTGCTGAGTGCCGCCTGTGCACGAATGCTCGGTGCCCAGACTATCTTCATGGTCGATGACAATGATTACCGCCTGGCATATGCCCGCGACGCTTACGGCGCTGTACCCATCAACTTCGAGCAGGATGACGATCCTGCAGACAGCATCATTCGTCAGACGCCAGGTATGCGCGGCGTTGACGCGGTGATCGACGCGGTCGGCTTCGAGGCCAAAGGCAGCACTGCCGAAACGGTGATGACGGCGCTTAAGATTGAAGGCAGCAGTGGCAAAGCGCTGCGCCAGAGCATTGCTGCAGTGCGTCGTGGCGGGGTTGTTAGCGTCCCAGGTGTATATGCCGGCTTTATCCATGCCTTCATGTTCGGCGATGCCTTCGACAAGGGACTTACCTTCAAGATGGGCCAGACCCATGTCCAGAAGTACCTACCCGAACTGCTGGAGCACATCGAAGCAGGACGCCTGCAACCGGAACTGATCGTCACCCACCGCCTGGCACTCGAAGAAGCGGCCATGGGCTACAAGATGTTCGATCAAAAGCAAGATAACTGTCGCAAGGTCATCCTGGTGCCAGGCGCTGCGGCGGGCACCCTAGGCCCTGACTACGTGTAGAGAAGCCAAGGTCATGAACGGTCTCGCCAGTTACGTCTGGATTGCCGTGGCGGCAATTCTCTTACTCATCGACCTGTGGGCCATCGTGAGCGTATTCAGGAGCGACAAGACGGATGCGGTCAAGGCCGCCTGGGCTCTGCTGATCGTGGCGCTACCGCTTGTTGGATTGGGTATCTGGGGCGTTGCTGGCCCGCGAGGCATCAAGCGAGGCTCTGGGCCAACTTCTGACGAGCACAGCAAAGGCTGACATTTCTGAGCACCACCTATAGGGGGTTGCAACATGATTGATCAAGCGACAGGCATGAAATTAGGCGAACGCTACAGCGTAGAGAACGTCGAGCGCGCCCATCAATTTCCCGGTTTCTTTCTGGATGGAAAATACTACCTTGGCCCTGAACTGCTGACGGCTGTCGGCTGGCTCGAGGGGACAAAGTTCATCTATGACAGCCTGGATGCGGAAGGCGAGCCAGTCTTCCCGGATCGGGTGGCAGGCACCATCGAGGGGCTGAAATTGGTGCTGATCGACGGCCCCCCCCTCGAGCTCTCGAGGATAGAAGCCAGTTCCATCCTCGCGTCGGCGACTAACGAGCCGGAGCAAGATCCACCGCCAGCCGAGCGGTCACGCCCAGCACCGACAAAAGGCCCCCTGCGGGGCAAAGTGGTGGTCATCACCGGCGCTTCAAGCGGCATAGGCAGGGCCGCCGCGCATGCGTTTGCCTGCAAAGGTGCTCGCCTGGTGCTGGCCGCACGCGATGAAGAAGCGCTGTTCGATGTTTTGGACGAGTGCACCGATTGCGGGACGGACGCCGTGGCAATTACCACCGACGTGACCCGCAGCGACCAGGTGCAAGCACTGGCCAAGCAGGCAGCTGAATTTGGCCATGGAAGGATCGATATCTGGGTCAACAACGCCGGCGTTGGCGCGGTCGGCAATTTCGAGGACACGCCATTGGAGGCACATGAACAGGTCATTCAAACCGACCTGGTCGGTTACCTGCGCGGCGCCCATGTGGCCCTGCCCTACTTCAAGGCGCAGCGCAGCGGCACTCTGATAAACACCCTGTCACTGGGCAGCTGGGTTGCCCAGCCCTACGCAGCGGCGTACTCGGCAAGCAAGTTCGGCCTGCGTGGCCTGACCGACGCGCTGCGGGGAGAGTTGACGGAATTCCCCGACATCCATGTCTGCGACATCTACCCAGCGGTCATGGACACGCCGGGTTTCAGGGATGGCGGCAACTACACCGGCCACGCCCTCACCCCGCCTGGGCCGATCTACGACCCGGAGTTGGTGGCAAAGGCCATGGTGGCATGCGCCATTTCCCCTCGTGCGCACACCACAGTAGGCGCCGCCGCCCGCGTCGCCCATCTGGCCAGCTTCCTGGTTCCAGGACTACCGCTGCTTTCCGGATGGCTGACACGCTGGGGCTTAAACCGCAGTCCCAGTGCAGCGATTTCATCGGGCAATCTGTTCGAGCCACCCAGTAGCCGACGCAGCGTGGATGGCGGCTGGCGAAACCGCAAAGACAACAAGCCGTTGTTAGTGAGTGCGGCAGTCCTCGGCATCATTGCCGGGTTAGTCATTACCCGCACGCCAAGGCGGCGTCGCTGATTTGAACCACTCAGCATCGCGCAGGAACTTTGCCTGCTGGTGCCGGCCCCTATATGAGTTCTATCGGTACGAGGAGATGAACGATGAGTGCACAACTGAACGGCAAGCGCGTGGCCTTTCTGGTCACCGATGGCTTCGAGCAGGTAGAGCTGACGGGCCCGCGTGAGGCCTTGGAAAACAGCGGTGCGGTGGTCGATATCCTAGGTGAAAAGGAAGGTGTGGTTCGTGGCTGGAACCATGACAAGCCCGCCGACGAATTCGCCGTTGATGCGACGTTCGACGGTGCCGACCTCAACCTCTACGACGCATTGGTGCTGCCTGGGGGCGTGCAGAATTCCGACACCATCCGCCTGATCCCCGGTGCGCAAAAGCTGGTGAAAAGCCATGACGCGGCTGGCAAGCCGCTGGCCGTCATCTGTCACGGTGCCTGGCTGCTGGTGTCCAGTGGTTTGGCCAAGGGCAAACGGATGACCAGCTACAAGACACTGCAGGACGACATTCGTAATGCGGGTGGCAATTGGGTGGATGAGCAGGTGGTGGTGGACGGCAACCTGATCACCAGCCGCCAGCCCGACGATATTCCGGCCTTTAATGAGCAGTTGATCAAGGCATTGGCCGGCTGATTTCGCGTTCGAAACTGCAGGAGCTTTCACCATGAGCGAGTACCCTACCCCTCCATTCCCGTCGCAACCGCAAAGCGTTCCAGGCTCACAACGCAAGATGGAGCCTTATCCAGACTGTGGTGAGCAGACCTACACCGGCAACAATCGGCTGGAAGGCAAAATCGCCTTGATCACCGGCGGCGATAGCGGCATCGGGCGCGCAGTTGCTATTGCCTATGCTCGGGAGGGCGCTGACGTTGCCATTTCCTACTTGGATGAACACGAAGATGCGCAAGAAACCGCGCGCTGGGTTGAGGCTGCTGGCCGCCAATGCCTGTTGCTGCCAGGCGACTTGGCGCAGAAACAGCACTGCTACGACATCGTCGACAAGACCGTGGAGCAGTTTGGTCGTATCGATATTCTGGTCAACAATGCCGCGTTCCAGATGGCTCATGAGGGCCTGGACGAGATTGACGATGATGAATGGGTAAAGACCTTCGATACCAACATCACCGCCATTTTCCGGATTTGCCAGCGCGCGTTACCCTCAATGCCCAAAGGCGGTTCGATCATCAACACCAGCTCCGTCAACTCTGACGACCCATCACCCAGCCTGTTGGCGTATGCCGCCACCAAGGGAGCCATTGCCAATTTCACTGCGGGCCTGGCTCAATCACTTGGCAAGAAAGGCATTCGGGTCAATAGCGTGGCGCCCGGCCCGATCTGGACACCGTTAATTCCTGCCACCATGCCCGATGAAGCCGTCAGGAACTTCGGTTCGAGCTACCCGATGGGGCGGCCAGGGCAACCTGTGGAAGTAGCGCCGATCTACGTCTTGTTGGGCTCCGATGAAGCGAGTTACATCTCGGGCTCACGATATGGAGTAACCGGCGGCAAACCCATCCTCTGAAGGCATTGCTGAGGCCAGATATTACTGGCCTCGGTGCTTCTTCGTCTCCCCTTCATGCCGCGCTGTTTTCTGCGCGGTCGAGTCATGATCAGTGCCTGACGAACCATCCGGTCGGTGAGCATCGTTGTCGCGTTCTTCTTCACCCTGAGTTTTTGACGGGGCCTGCGGTCTAGGCCCGGCGTCGGTGTGCTTTTTCATAGCCTGCCCTACCCTTATATCTATCATTCATATAGCGGTTCGGAGCACGGCTCCGCGCTCCCTACAGTGATGTCAGCACGAGCAATAAAGTTCAGGTCAAGAAACCAAGCGAACCTGCGCTAAACCGGTGAACCATTTGCCTGACTGGTACGTCCACCGCAAAAGAACAACGAGTCGACACCAAGATGGCAAGTGACCCCGTACTGGCCGTGCTCGGCTATCTCAAAGACCACCACTTGGTACTCACCACTGCCGAGTCCTGTACAGCAGGCTGCATGGTCGCTTTGCTGGCGGCCTTCCCTGGTACGGGCGAGGTACTGGAAAGCGGCTATGTCGTGTATTCGCCCTCCGCCAAGAAGCGGCTGCTAGGTGTGAGTCCGGAAACCATCGAACGGTACGGGCTGACCAGCGAGCCAGTTGCCTGGGAAATGGCGTTAGGGGCATTGAAAGACAGCGATGCCAACGTCGTTATTGCAACGACCGGTGTAGCCGGGCCTGGCCCAACATCCGGGGTTTTACCCGGCACGCTGTGCTTCGCGTGGGCGTTCGCCGGCGAGCCGATTGCCGTGTTTACCCGTACCCAGCGATTTTTTGGAGAGCGAGCGCAGGTCATGCACGACGGCGCCGTCTATGGGCTCACCCGCCTGATCCATTATCACGAGCGCTGGCTACGTGGGGAGCGCGCCTGAGGGGTATAACTGTGGCTGAGGATGAACTGGTGTCGAGACAGCACCCTGTCCAGGAAGACATGGCCATGCAACAGCGCGTTTGGCGCTTCGAACGTGTGGGTTGGTACGTGCTGTTGGTCATTGTCTTACTTGGGTTGGCCGGCGTCTTCGGCAACGGCCCGCTCAGCAATGCCCAGGTCACAAGCGCAGATGGCCGTTTGCATGTCGAGTATCAACGCCTCAGCCGTAGCGGCACGACTGACTCCCTGCGCATCACGGTTCGCGGTAGCGCCCGAGAACCCATCATGGTGCTACTCGATGGTTCACTACTGCGCGAAGCCAGTATCGAAACCCTGCAACCCCAACCACAAGCCTCATTATCACAGGGCAAGGCCATTCTGCTGAAACTGGGTACCAGCGAGGATGGTATTGCCACACTCTACCTCACCGTGCGCAGCGAGTATGTGGGCACCCTTGAAGGTATTGTGCGTGCAGGCCCATCCAGTGCTGTCCACTTCACCACTTTCCTATTCCCTTGAGGAACGAGTGATGGATTCGATCCTGCGCGCAGCCGGCATGTACGTCGCATTGATGCTGTTGTTTCGCGTCGCCGGCAGACGCTCACTGGCCGACCTGACCACCTTTGACTTCGTACTGTTACTCATCATCGGCGAAGCGACCCAACAGGCTTTGCTGGGCGATGACTTTTCCTTCACCAATGCCATGTTGGTCATTGCGACGCTGATAGTGCTGGATGTCGGACTGTCGCTCGCAAAACTCAATTCCAAGCCCTTGGCGCGGCTGCTGGACGGCCACGCAACGCTGGTCGTCGAGAATGGCCGTTTTCTCCACCATCGCATGCGTCGAGCCCGGCTAACGGAAGACGACATCCTCGAATCGGCGCGAGACAGCCAAGGGCTCGAAAAAGTAGAGCAGATCAAATTTGCCATCGTCGAGCGCAATGGAAAGATCTCGATCATTCCCGACGAGTGAAGACGCTCTTATGCCTGAGCTGATTCAAGTGACGAGGATGGCATGATGAGGTTCGATAACGGGGATGGACACACAACCGCGCCGGGTAATGAGCCACTCTCGCATCCGGCGGGTATCGAAGATTTGCCCCTCTTCCATCATCACCAGAACGAGCGTTTGGGACATGCGATAGCTCCCGCACTGCGAGCAATGGCGCTCCTCCCAACCGGTAGCACATTCAACGGACTCAGCATGCCCGGCGCAAATCAGACAAGTCATGAAGCCTCCTTTTGCTCTTGTTAGTAGGAGGGTTGAAGTCAGGCGACTGGAGCCTGTGACGCTATTGAGATTTCGATGAGCATTTGAAATTCCCTTTATGTGAATCCGTGAAAAGCGCGCGAGCTGGAAACTGAGACGAACTCTGCATTCGACCGCTATGTCCGAACAGGACAAACTACCTCGGAGGCATCGCGTGGAAATTACATCGGTCGATGGATGGCAGCACGGTGAGCCTCAGCGAGATGAAGGCGGTTGGTTGTTGCTGGAGGAATACGGAGCGCTCGGCGATGGGCGCTCTGTAGCCTTGATTGGCCTGGATGGATCCATCGACTGGTGGTGTGTACCCCACATGGATTCCCCGCCTCTGTTCGACCGATTACTCGCGCCCCATTCAGGTGGGTTCTTTTCCATTACGCCTTGCGAAAACTACCGCGCAAAACGCCGTTACCTTCCAGACAGTAATGTACTGGAGACACTGTTCGTCACGCGCAATGGCCGTGCCCGACTGACCGAGTCCCTCAACAGCGGGCCAGCGGGCCGTTTGCCATGGGCCGAACTCGGCAGACGCATAGAGGGTATCGAAGGGCAAGTCGATTTCAACATCGCCATCGACTTCGGCACCCAAGCCGACACCGTCAGTCCCTACCTTGCACCTAACGACAACGGCTGCGTTTTCCATGCCGGGCACATTCTCGGTATGTTCATCCACGACGCCCAGGTGCGTATTGAACGCAAGGACGATATGGGCGTCAGGGGATTCGTCAGCGTTGGCCAAGGACAAAGAACCGTACTGGCTATCGTCGCGGGACGGGATGAGCCGTTGGTGCTTCCCCCGCTCGAACTCATCGACGAACGTATCGATGGCTCCCACCGTGAGTGGCAGCAATGGTCGAAAGGCCTGATCTACGACGGCCCGCTCAAATCGCTGGTTGTCCGCAATGCGCTGGCATTGAAGCTTCTGCTGTCCTCACCGAGCGGCGCGATCATGGCGGCAGGCACCTCGTCACTGCCTGAGCGAATAGGCGGGAACAAGAACTTCGATTACCGCTTCGCCTGGATCCGGGATGCCGGATATACCATCGAAGCCTTCCTCGCTATCGGCGCGCAGCCTGAGGCCAAGGCAGCCTTTACCTGGCTGTTGAATCGGCTAGGTGAACATGGCCCACGTGTATTTTATACACTCGACGGTGCCATCGGCGATTGCACCCGCCCGGTAGACCTGCCGGGTTACAAAAACTCGCCACCGGTGGTGGGCAACGACGCCCGCGACCAGCTCCAGCATGGAATATTCGGCGACATATTCGAGACCGCCCGTTGCTTTATCGACAGCGGAAATATCCTTGACGCGACAAGCGCGACGATCCTCTCAGGGCTGGCCGATCAATGCGCTGACAGCTGGAGACAGGCCGACGCCGGTATATGGGAGCTGCATGAAAAACGGCATTACACCTTGTCCAAGATCAGCTGCTGGCAGGCGCTGAGTCGGGCCATAGAGTTGGCAGATGGCGGCCACCTGCCGACCACCTGCCGTGAGCGGTGGCACCGTGAGCGTCAGCGTATCCAAACGTGGGTAGATGAGCATTGTTGGAACGAGAAACGCCAAACCTATGTGTTCTATGCGGGCAGCGACCGCCTGGACGCGTCCATCGCACTCGCAGTGCGTTTCGGCTACCCCTCAGGGCCACGCTTGCATAGCACACTCGAAGTCATACAGGCGGAACTGGGGACAGGGCCCTTTCACTACCGATTCAGTCAGGCCAGTGAAGAGGAAGGTTGCTTCCTCGCCTGTACTTTCTGGCTCATCGAAGCTTGGGCACTGATAGGTCAATGCGACCGCGCAGAAGACGCCTTCCACCGTGCGGTAAACGGCCTTGATCACGGCGTCGGCATTTATTCCGAAATGGTTGATCCATCCACCGGCCAGTTTCTTGGCAATCTGCCGCAGGGCTTGACCCATCTCGCGGCATTGCGCGCCGCACTGGCGATAGGGGGGCAAGGGCCAGAGCGCTAAAACAGATCGGCCTTACGCCAGTCATCATGATCGTTGAACCCTGCTGTTTTGGGCCACTCAACTCCTAGGAAGTCAATATTTATCCGCCCGTGACGAGGTGCCGCCATGAATGCTATTGATCTGCTGATTCAAGACCATAAGGTAGTCAAGAAACTGCTGGAAGAACTGTCATCGACCACTGAGCGAGCCGTAAAAAAACGCGCTGATTTGCTGCACCGCATCGGACAAGAGCTGCAAATCCACACCGCGTTGGAGGAGGACATTCTCTATCCAGCGATCAAGGAAGCCGGTGGTAAAGAGGAGGCCAAGATGTACTACGAGGCCAAAGAAGAACACCGGACAGTGGACTCACTGGTACTCCCTGACCTACTCCTTACCGAAACAGGAACGCTCGAATTCGCCGGTCGGGTGAAGGTGATGAAGGAACTGCTTGAGCATCACATCGAGGAAGAGGAAGGCGAGCTCTTCCCCACCGCGAAGAAGCTTCTCGGTAAAGCTCAATTGGAGGAGCTAGGACAAGCCATGGAGACCCAGAAAAAGGTACTAAAAGGCGAGCAGCGTGCCGCTTGAATCAAACGCGCGTTGCCGGATCAGCGAGCTGGCAATGGCGTCATGAATTGACGATTGGAACAGAGCCTGATGGAAAACTGGATCGAATTGCTGGAATGGCCTGCCATGGCGGTCACGGTATTGGCGGCCTGGTGCATAGGTTCGCACCGTCCTGGACGACGCATGGTGGGTTTCTGCTGCTTCATCGCCAGTAATCTACTGTGGTCGGTTTGGGGCTGGCAGGCTGAAGCTTGGGCATTGATTGTGCTGCAAGTAGTCCTTTTCCTCATGAATCTGCGGGGGTGGAGGAAAAACAAATACTCCTCGAAGAAAGCTCAGAGGGCGACGGCCACCCCCCAGGCGAATTGACCCGATCAGCCACGAAGAAACCCATTTCTGACAGTGCCGGCGGCAGAATCATTGACTAGAAAAAACGTAAGGTGATCCTGCCTTCGATGA
Source organism: Pseudomonas sp. NGC7 (assembly GCF_047159675.1). Lineage (NCBI taxonomy): Bacteria > Pseudomonadati > Pseudomonadota > Gammaproteobacteria > Pseudomonadales > Pseudomonadaceae > Pseudomonas > Pseudomonas sp. NGC7. Next base: position 6,259,191 of record NZ_BAAFZY010000001.1, read on the forward strand.
CCTAGAAACGCCCCGGTAACGAAGCTCTCGATGATTGAGTCGAATGCTGTCCTTGCTTGGGGAGCGCCTGCTCTATCGCCACGGTCAGCTCGTCGAGAGACCAAGGTTTGAAAAGGTAAGTTACTGGGGGGGTGACTTGCGAAGCATCCAGTTGATAGCCCGAGGTGAGGATGGCTGGTAACCCAGGCCACTTCTCATGCGCCATCGAGATGAATTCCATTCCCTTAATACTGCCGGGGACTCCATGGTCTACGACCATCAATGAGCACTCACCTTTCAGGCCCATTAGATGCATCAAAGCATCTTCCGCATTGCCAAAAGCCTCGCAGGCTGCTCCCAGCTCCACAAGGATGTCCACCAAGAGCGTTCGCAAGGTTTCATCGTCCTCTACCACAACGACTGTCATCCCTGACAGTGACAAACCCTCTACATCGAGTTTCATCTTCCTCTCCTGTCCATAGCGGAAGAACTGAGTGTTCCACTCGTGGCTGCATACGTCGATGGCGGCATATGGCCATGCACCACTCAAACCTCATCGCCTACCCAAACATGGCCCTGGATCTCTCGCAAAAAGATCTCCAGGGTCTTTGGGCCTATACCTTCAAAGGACAAAATCCAGAGCTTGAAATCTTCATTGCTGAGGTCGCCAGCTTGCAGCGCCTTAAGTTGAGCCGCCCACTCTTCTTCCAATCTGCTGGCCAGTGCATGGAGACGCCGGGCGGTGGACTCATCGTAACGAGCATAACCCCCCTGGCCGAGCAGACGGACAAGGGTCGAATGCGAGCAGCGAGCAAGTTTGCCCGGTGTGTCGGCTCCGTGCTGATAGACCAGGACTCGATAGGTCTGAACAGCAACGCTCGAGCGTATACGTTTTCCCATCAGGAAACTGGCGAGCAACCACCTGAACAAACCGTCGGCGCTCGTGACATCAATGCCGAGATCACGAGCTGTGACAATGGTCACCCCTTGGTTCGACGCGGGTCAGCCGAACGAGGGTAAGTTCGCTCCTCTTCAATCGTGCCATCTGCTTTGTGAATCTTCACAGAGACCGTTTTGCCTTCAAAGAAATCCGGCAGCATGCTGACCAGTTCCTGCTTCGTCGCTGCGCGCTTGGATGCCCGGTCAGCACCGGCTTTCTTCAACTCCCAGCCATCCGACGTCGGGCTTAGGTGATAGTTCTCCATAGTCTTCTCCTCCTGGCTAAATTGACTGGCCATCGTCCTGGATATCTTCTTCAGCTTCCGCTGCGTCCGTGGCGTCAGCGTCATTCAAGGGTGGCGAAGTCGGCTTTTCCGGGTCATTGATGAAGGGGACATCGCTTGGCCCCTTCTCTTCGGTGCCCTCGGTCTTCGGTTGCATGGCTAAACCTCCAAGCAAATGGATCGGGTGTCCATCACTAAGCGCCTTCAGAAGGCCTCGAGAATTGCCCGACATCAATAGGTTGAGGAACGAACTCAGGGCCTTGGCCAGCCACCCGCCATTTCACTTGGGCAATGCCGTATCGCTCGGCTACGGGACGGCTAACCAGCTTGATTTTCTGCTGACTGAATCGGGGGATGATGCCGACACCGGCATCGCAACTGGCCCAATGCCAGGCGACGGCGTTGCCCATTTTTTCCAAACGAATGATGAATGTTCGGTGCTCACCGTGCAGTTCGTAGTCGACCACGTATAGTTGCTGTCCAACCATGAGAATCCCTCCCTAGTTCATGCCTTATTGAGCAAGCTAGGCAAGAAATAATTCCATCGGAATGGCAGGTGGTAAGGCATTCTATGAATGCAGGTGGACGTCTGCGCTACCCGTATAAGGCTCCACACCCTCCTGCGCAGTTTTTGTCTGCAGACATGTGCCGCCTGTTGGAAAAGGGAGATCGATGGCTCTGCATGCCAACGCCTGCACTACATATACATACAGCTCGACGTTTAAGCTGGCCTGGTCAATGCTCCCGGCCAGCTTCATGATGACGGCCTATTAGCCGAAGGATCTCCGGGGATGGAGCTAACAATGAAGATCGTGGTTCTGCTGTTTGTTGTCGCCGCACCCACTCTAGCGGTGCTGCTTTGGCTGAATCCTGATCTGCCTAGCAGTGCTACGCAAATCGCCACCTTGCTAGGTGCCGTGGCTCTGGCCAGCACGGCGGTGAGCCCAATATTCAAGCAAGAGAGAAAGCAAAGCTTTTACACGTTGACGCTATTCCGCGACAACACGCTTGGTGCCTTCATGGTCGGCCCAATGTTCCACCCATACTGGGAAAGCATAGGTCACCTGTTTAACGGCCTTGAGTCTAAAAGCTCTGTGTTCGGCCCAGCTCTTGTCGTTGAAAAGCAGCAAATTCCTGACTTCCTGCAATACGCGATCATGATGCAACTATTTAGCACGTTGAAAGGGCAATGGGACGGCGAGACCGTGAGGCTGGCCGAGGTTTACGGGCGCAACTCTGCCGGGAGACTCATTTTAGGCACCGACAGCCCATTCGATACGCTGAATGCTTCGATGGTACGCTCGGCGCTAAACAACAACCCTTTTGGACGGCTAATCCCAGACGGAGAGATTCAGGTTCCCAAAGGCACGACCCTGACTGCGAGAAACGTGGGTGAAGACAGGGTAATCGAGTTGAACCAATGGGTTCAAGATCACAATTGGTGTGGTTGGTTGGTCTGCAGGGACATTGAACATGCCGCTCTGGGGAGTCATCGATCCACCTATTGACGAGCCACTGCGCTACGAGCTTCAGCAGTACAACATCGTTGTCATGGCCGAAACGCCTAAGCTCCGACGCTATTTGGCTGGGGTCGACTCGTACTGGAAGTGGTTTGATAACATCAAGGACGCATACGTCGACATCGACTGGAAGAGTATTGATGCAGCCATGATTGATCAAAGCCGGCGGAGAGAGTATCCGGACGTTCTCGGCGAATTCCGAAAACGCCATGCACCTCCACCGCAGGCCGATGGTGAATGAACTCAGGGCGCCCCCGGAGGCACTCAGGGCCGAGCGCCACCAGAGCGACTAGCTTACTCAGCAACCAGCATTGTTAAGACGACCGTTGCGAGTCATTGACCTGCTGGGCCTGGCCTTCGACGATGTGGCCCAATGATTGCTCTACAGTGTTCGACTGGGACGGCACCGGCTGGGTTGGTGCATGGCTCTGCTCTTCTGGCTTGTGCTCTCCATCATTCATCGCGTTACGAAACCCTTTGATCGATTCGCCAAGGTCGCCCCCAAAGTTTTTTAGCTTCTTGGTGCCAAAGACCAAGATCACCACAGCTAGCAGTACGATCCAGTGTTTCCAGTCAAAAATACCCATGATGATATCCTTCAAATCGGAACAATCGGGCCGATGGCTATCAAGCACCTGATCGCTCGGAAAAAGCTGAGAATGCGCTCCAGCCTCTCCGACACGACCTTTGGATGTTGAGCCAGCGGGGCAAGCATGCTCCAGTGTTGTGGTTACTGGAGGGCTTGAGTATCTCTTCGTCAACTACCATCCCGAAAATCTAGGATGGGCTCGTGACTCCATCCCAATGAATCAAATTTGGCCGAGCAACCTGCCCCCGTAGGCGCCTGAATACCAAAGCCAACCTTTAATGGACGCTGCTCAAGCCCTGGGATGGACAGCCACCTCAGGAAGCGCCAGTACAACCCATCCACGGAGAAATGCATGGCTAGGGAGTGTCCATCGCAATGCATCCGAAGCCAAACGCTGCTGCCCTCGATCGATGGGCCGTCAGCATCATCCGAGGTTCCTCGGGTGACCACACTCACAACGGTAGGATCACCCGCACCTGATAACTCGAAGGCAAGCTTTGCCCAATTGTCATCGTCGACCTGGACGAAAATCGCCCCAGCATCAAACGCGGAGTTGAAGCCCACCGACACCTTCGTGGACAACGTGAATACCTGATCGTGAACCTCGCGGTAAGTTGAGATAACGTTGGTTCGCTTGATCTCACCCGCTGGATGATGGAACCAATCAGTTCCAGCTGCTGCTCTGAGGGTCAACTCCTCTCCAACAAGCTGTGCCTGTCCGTTGGACTCACCACGCAGTAAAAAATCGTCGAAGCGCATATTCACTCCTAGAGCCAGTCAGAAATCAGATACTCGATTGATATCCCGCTACACCTTGAAGTGAGCTACCAACAGAAGTTGTTCCCCGGCGAGCGTGTCGAGTTGCTCTGCGGTTGCTGCAGCGTTTGTCGCCTGATCGGTGAGCGTTTCTGTAACGGATTTGATTGCTGCAACATTCCGATTCACCTCCTCTGCCACCGCACTTTGCTCTTCAGCAGCGCTGGCGATCTGAAGGTTCATTTCTGTGATCGTGGAAATGGACTGGCCAATACGGAGCAGCGCATCTTCCGCTGAGGCGAATTCACTGGCGCTCGCCTGCGCTTTGGTTCGGCTTCCGTGCATGCTCATAACCACAGCGTGTATCCCGTCCTGGATCTGTTCGACAACCAGGCGAATTTCAGCCACCGAGTTCTGCGTGCGCTGAGCCAACCCTCTTACCTCGTCAGCAACCACGGCAAAACCTCGCCCACTTTCACCGGCCCGAGCTGCCTCAATCGCCGCATTAAGGGCCAAGAGATTGGTCTGCTCCGCAATGGATTTGATCACCTCCAAAACGCTGCCGATCTGCTCACTATTGGCCGCCAGTCTTTCCACCTGGTCGACAGTGCGGCTTACCTCACCGGAAAGCTCATGCACAGTGTTCGTGCTTTTTTTGACAAGTAGTAAGCCGGCCTGGGTCGATTGGTCAGCAGTTACTGCCGCCGCCGCCGCTGCCGAGGCACTACGAGCAACCTCATGAGCTGTCATGCTCATCTCATTAGAGGCAGTAGCGACCTGATCAATCTCGCGGAACTGAACTTGTACACCCTCACTGGTCTGGCGAGCCACTGCTGCAGTCTGGTTCGCGCCCGAACGCGATTGGGTAATGCTGTCCTTGACAGAGTAAATGACCGGCTGAAGCTTATCTAGGAACTTGTTGAAGCTGGATACCAATGCCCCCAACTCGTCGACACGTTCGTATGTCAGACGACTTTGCAAATCACCGTCCCCTTCCGATATTTCGCGAAGCGTGAGAGCGACCTGGTTGATAGGGCGAATGAGGCTCTGAGCCATCAGCCAAATCAACGTCAGTCCTACCAGTGCTGCCAGTACGGCTACCCCCATAGCCAGATAGAGGGCCTGCTCTTGACGCTCACTAAGCTGTTTAGACAACGCCTTGGCATCAGCTAGCAAAACGTCGCGGGGCAAATCAATCACTACTCCCCAGGCAGCGACTCCTGGGACAGGGTCAAATGGAAAAATGGCGTGCACATCGCCCTCGTCCTCAAAGACGGACGATTTGTTGGCTCTAAGCGCCGCTATGACCTGGCTGCTTCGGTCACCTAGAACCGATGTGATGGATTGCCCAACAGCGTTCGGATTCTTTCCATTTGCCGCATAGATGCCCGAGGCCGAAATGATCGAGATTTTCGCAGCGCCACCGAAAAGCTCGGCTTGGGATTCTTCAACCTTAGATTGGAGAGTGGTGATTGGCACATCAATGCCGGACACCCCGATCACCTTTCCTTGATCGAGGATAGGAATCGAGAACGCGGTGAGAAGAACAGGTCGCCCCTGCAAATCAACGTCTTGGTACGGGTCTTTCAAACATGTTTTGGAACCATCCTTGCTGCACAGGTACCAGCTGCTGAATAGCTCGCCATTCGCTCCAATTGTGTTGCGTTGAAAATCTGCTGTAGGTATGGGGTATGCCAGCTTCGAGCTGCCCATCAAATTCCAATAAACCGCAAATCTGCCTTGATCGTTGCTCCCATGATCAGCACGATTAATAAAGCGGTGATCTTGGCCGTCCAAGGCATTCGGCTCAAAAGCCACCCAAATTTGCTGTGTATCGGTCTGCCGAGCATAAGCGGCCTGTACTGATCGACCTATGTCATCTCGAAGCTCCTCCGCAGGCCTTTGACGCTCAGTCGAAACAGCTTTGAGCGCCATCACTTGACTGGTAAGCGTTTCTACAGCGGACGCCTTATCCGCAAAGGCAGCCTGGAATGCCCGAGCTTGCTCGCCGGCACGGGCGACAAGAAGTGAAGACACTGTCCTTTGCAGTATTGCCTCGCTAGCTGATGCGACATCCTTGTTACTTTCAATCGATTGTTGAACATTCAAGACTACAACTGAAGCAATGACAGCTAACAAGCACAGACCAGCAAGCAATACAATCTTCGAACGAATTGAAATCGTCACGATATCCCCCAGGAAATCTGGCAGAGCACTTTAAGAAAAACGTGAGTACATTGAAGAGCTGGATTAAAAATCCATCCTCATCTCTCTATCAATCAGAGGCTCTAAAGAATCCACTAGCGCATGCGCAGCAGAAAAAATTGATTGAACATCGCCATGCTGGCTAATCAAGAACAACCGAATCAGCCGTTCCAAATCCGCAGGTCGAGCCGCCAGCGACAGCGCATGTTCCATTAACTGCTTCTCACCTGGGTGGTACTCTTCATTGATCGCAAAAAGTATATCTATGTAGCTAGAGAGAAAATGAGAGCAATACTTAAACACCGCCAGCGTGTCACCTTTGCGATAGGAGGCCTCAGCCTTGTTGAGCCATGAGTTTTGACCGGTACGCAAGAGAAGATAATTTTTATGAAGAACTGCATATTTCAAAGGTACTGGGTACCCATAGCCGTTCATCCGGCTATCACGCAAAGCAGAAAACCAACCTGCTCTGTCATAGATGGGTATGGATTTTACCAGTTCATGCAGAAGGCAGGTCGAATAGCCAGCTTGCACCCGATGATACTTCACCACTTTATCGATGGAGTAAGAAAACCACAGCGGACAGCGTCGCACAATATCTACATGAGCACCTAGCGAGGGTGCTAGCCATCGCTCGCTACCATCATTGTAATCTTGCTGATTATGCCCGGTTACCTGAGCGCCCGCACGGGCGCTCAGCAAGGTGCTTTCTGAATTTGACCTCGTGGGCTCAGCACAATAAACGAACACGTCCATATCTGCATAAACATCGGACAGACTAGAAGCACCGACAGTGATCGCAAAGGTATTCGGGTTGAACATATAGAGGGACGCAACCTCGGACAACACCCGCGCGCGATCACTTCCGAAAGTCTTCTTCATCAAGTCCAGGTTCATATTTTTTCCAAGACGTTATAGCCGATCCGGATCTTAATCTTTATCAGCTTAGTCGGTGGTTCACATGCAGTGGTCGCCTCCATAAAGAAGACGACCACTGAACGGCGGCAATCAATACACTATTGGCTCAAGCTTGGCGGCGTATCATGTCTGCCAGTTTTTCGCCGATCATGATGCATACTGAGTTAGGATTTCCCGAGACCAAGGTGGGCATGATTGATGCGTCAGCTACACGTAGGCGCTCAATGCCGTGGACTTTAAGGTCTGGCGCCACCACAGCATGAGCGTCAGTCCCCATGCGGCAGGTACCCGACGGGTGAAGCGCCGCATGTGCAATTTCCTCACAGAATCGGGCAATTTCTTCGCTGGTCTTCACCTGTGGTGCAGGTACATGACGCTTGGCGATATAGGGCTTGAATGCTGGCTGCTCCATGATCGCATCGGCAACTTTGAAGCCTTCAACCAGCGCATCCAGATCGTATGGATCGACAAAATAGTTCGGCACGATTTTCGGTGGCTGACTTACAGAGCTTCCGGTGAGCTCAACATAGCCTCGGGATTTAGGTCGGATCTGGCCGAAGTTGATGGTGCAGCCATTTCCACCAGGCACAGAATCAACCCCCTCTTCGATTCCTGCCCCCACGACCATGAAATATTGGATATCAGGCGTTTCTTCCTCCTCCTGCCCCCACCAGAACGCACCCGCCTCGATAAGGTTGGAAGCAGCCGGGCCATTACGGAAAAGCCCGTATTGCAATCCAGCGGCGGCTTTCCAGAAGGGCTTCTTGTACTTGTCATAGCTGTGAGGGCCAGTCAACTCGTACACCATCGAGATTTCTATGTGATCTTGAAGGTTTTGCCCTACTCCCGGCAGATCCTGGATTACCGACACTCCATGCTGCTTCAAGTGCTCTGCAGGGCCAACGCCAGAAACCATCAACAACTGCGGGGTAGCAATCGCTCCCGCGCTGAGGATGATTTCCTTATTTGCAAACAGCTCCTTACGTACACCCTTCTCGACGTAAACGACGCCTTTGGCCACTTTGCCATCGAACAGGATCCTCTCAACCCTGCATCCAGTACGCACAGCCAGGTTCTTGCGTCCTCGTGCGGGGCGGATATAGGCAGCAGCGGCACTGCTACGGATCCCATTTTTGGAAGTGATCTGGTAAAAGCCACACCCTTCAGGTCTCCCGCTATTGAAATCAGGATTGTAAGGCAAACCGTATTCTTGGCATGCCTGTAACCAAATCCTGGACAACGGATGGATATGCGGTGGGAAAGAAACGCCGAGAGGCCCGCCAACACTGTGCACCTCGTTACTGAACGTGTCGTTATCCTCTGCCTTTTTGAAATACGGCAACACATCTTTGTAAGACCACCCCGTGGCGCCCATCGACTCCCAGCCATCGTAGTCCTGTGGAACACCACGGATGTAGATCATGGCGTTCACCGAGCTGCCACCACCTAGTACCTTGGCTTGCACCATTGTAGGTGCTTCAGTTCGGGACTGGGCCTCAGTTGGCTCCCAATTGTAGCGTTTGAGCAAATCGCCCTGAGCTGTCTTGTAATAGGCACCGGGGATATGGATGTACGGGCTTAAATCTCGCGGCCCTTCTTCGAACAAAACGACCGTGTTCGAGCTATCTTCACTGAGCCGACCGGCGACTGTGCAGCCGGTAGAGCCACCGCCAATAACAATATAGTCAACCATACTTAATTCCAATACCGCTTAACCATTAACAAGATTGTTGAGGAGCTTGAAGTGGTCTTGAGCGACCTTGAAACTGTCTCCCTGGTGCTGCTTCAGGCAGAACAACTCGCAACTCCACCAGCCTTGATATCCAGTCGACTTCACCGCATCCGCCCACTCTCTAAGATTGAGCACGCCTTCCCCAGTTGGGACATCGCGAAGAATGTCCTCATTTGGAATACCTCCCTCAAACTGCAAAGAGTCGCAAACGTGCACTCCATACAGATAGTCTTTGCTCATCTTGCTGATGTGCTCTGGCGTATCACCTGACGTATAGCAGTGCCAAAAATCAATCACCATTTTCACGTTCGAACGATCGGCCCTGTCGATTAACTCTACTTGATGCGACAGGCCTGTCATGGGCGTCCAGGCCAACGCTTCAAGATATAGTGTCAGGTTGAATTGCAAGGCCAAATCAGCTAAGCGGCGTAGATTATGGGCAGTAATCTTTTTTTGGTCTTCCAGGGTATGATCCAGTAGACCGCTATAGAAGCGTGGCTCTTTACCTTCCTTATGATCAATTACGGCTTGAACATTGATTGGCCCAGTCAGGACTTGAACCCCTTTCGCACCCGCAGCAGAAGCCAACGCAAAAAGCGCTTCAGCCTCGTTCATGAGCTCAGACTCAAAGCAGCCATTGCGCTCAATATCTCGCAGGTAGCCAATACCTGGCACAGACACCCCATTCAATAACGCTTTCAAGTCCTGTGCCTGATACCCTGCTTCAAAATATTTTTTAAGCTTGATTCCAGACATTTCAATAGCAGAAAACCCAGCGGACTTTGCAAGACTCACATCAAGTGCAACGGTGCCGTGGCGAGCGACTGTGCAATGAAAGGCCAACTCATGTATTGACATTATTATATCCCCTACCAGGCCGGCGCTCGGGCCGCCCATTCCGGCGTAATTGTTTTTATTTAAACCTGACCCACTTCTTCTCTGTACTGGACTCGTAACATAGATGCGAAAGCTCTACCCCCCTCGCCCCTTGAGCAAGGTCAGGAACTGGAACGGAGGTCGCGTTGCTCCACGATGACCCGCAGCTGATAGCATCAGCGAAATCTTGATAGAGGTTGGCAAGAGCCTCTAGGTACCCTTCACTGCACCCAGCAGGCAGACTGGAGAAGAAAAGCGCTTCAGCGTTATCCGATTGCCCACGCCGCAACAGCAGCTCCGCACCATCCACTGGCTTAAGGTGCAAAATTTCAGGCTGCTCTTGAGACCACTCAAGACTTGCCTTGCTGCCGATAACCTTGAACCGCAATCCGTTTCGGTGACCTGGGGCTGCGAAGCTGACCCACATCAAACCTTCCAACCCGGAGTCGAATTCAAACTGGGCGACACAGCTGTCATCCATCTTCCAGCCAGGCACTTTCGTTGAGAGCTTTGCGCTGAGCTCAACGCACTGCTGTCCGGTCAGAAATTCCATCATGTTGAAAGCGTGGGTGCCGATATCACCCACCACGCTGCTGATTCCCGCTTTATCTGGTTCTCCACGCCAAGCCAAGCTACCACTGAGTTTCTCAACGCCTGGCGCCAACCACTCCAAGAGGTATTCAACATAGATGAAACGGACATCACCTAAATCACCGCGATTGATTCGCTGGCGCGCCTCGCGAACCATCGGGTAACCTTGGTAGGTATAAGTCACCCCAAAGAACGTATTTTTTTCCTTTGCAAGCTGGATGAGCTCGTTTGCCTGAGAAGTTTCGTTGACAAGAGGCTTATCACAGATCACTGGGATACCAGCCGTAAGAAAGGCATGGCAGGCTTCAAAATGGAGATGGTTAGGAGTGACGATCACCACTGCATCTATTCCATCCAAATGCGCAGCCTCTTCCCTCGCCATTTCTTCCACGCAGTCATAAACCCGCGAGAGATCAACGCCGAGAGCTGAAGCAGCTGCCTGGGATTTATCTATATTGGACGAGAAGACGCCAGCTACCAATTCATAACGATTGGACAAGCGCATTGAGGCACGGTGGAGAGACGCGAAGTACGCCCCCGCTCCGCCGCCCACCATTCCAACCTTCAATTTTTTTGCGCCAGGTATGTCTCTTGTTATATTTGGCATAAAGCCTCCGCACCGACGGTATCGAGTGAGCCGGCCACGAGTTAGTGCCAAGCTCGCCCAATGAGCAGCGCGCCGACCTCGTCCAGGCTTCCTTCAAACGAGTATCACGGTGCATTTCACCCCACTCAATTTCGCAAGCCTGCATGATTTGACGCAGGATGACGCACGTGCGCACTTGAGCAGGCTTCTCATTCCACACGACGCAAGGTGCTGGTATCTCGGCTTGGAAATGCGTCAATCTGCGTCATTTTTACATGTGATGCGAAATTGTTCGCGCCAGAAACCGGGTGAATACTCGGCTCATGAAAACAATAAGCCGAGCCTATCAAGAGCTAGGCGCACGCCGTGATACTCCTGTCATCTGTACAGTTGAGACACCCGTGCAACCTGGCAACCGCATCGAGCCAAACTACCAGCGCTGGCTCTCCAGCCATGCGACTCGCCTATTGGAAAGCCCGATAGTCGTCCTGACAGACGCTATCACCCCACCTAATTCTGCCGATTTAGTTTTTACAACCTCTGTCGCCGATCGCACTGGACTTCATGCTTCTGCGCGCGAAGTAAGTACGTCCGGCGCCTGCGTGATCTCAATTAATTTGAAAACAAACGCGAGTAGGGCATCGTATGAAGCACGAATTAGATAAGACTGGGCAATCCACTTCTCCAGCGAACCTCCTGAATGATGTGACGCTCAAGCGACGCTCGTTCTTACTGGGTACGGCTGCAGCGGCAGCTGGGGTATGTCTAAGCGCCTACATCCCCAACAGTTTTGCTGCCGCTGGCCACCTAGAGATTTTGGGCTGGGAAGGTGAAACAGGTGACGTTGAGCTTGCTGACTGGCGGAAAAAACGAGATATCACGGTTCGCTCCGCCTACGCAGCCACGCAAGACGACATCACAGCGCGACTGGCAGGTAGCAATCCGGTTCAGCTTGATCTGACGATGTATGCCCTGGGATACGAAGCCATCTATCGTGACATGGGCATTCTCTCCCCGATCGATACCTCGAAGATCCCTAACTACAACCCGAACGATACGCTCCCCCTCTTCTACAAAGGCGAGCGCTGGTTCTGGGATGGACAGCAATGGGGCATCCCTCTGCTGTGGGGCATGAACACCATTGTCTACAACACCGCCAAGGTAGAGAAACCGACTCGCTACAGTGACTTGTTAAACCCCAAGCTCAAGGGGAAGTTGACCTTCGTAGACGACTCGCTGTCCACCTGGAGCCTGATTGCCATCATCGCCGGGTACGGTGATAAGTACCCTAACCTTACCCGCGCTGAGTTCAACGATGCCTTCGAAAAACTCCAACCTTACCGTGATCAATGCCGTGTGTTTGCCGCTTCCGTCGGAGACGCCGTGTCTCTGCTTGCGTCCGGTGAAGTAGATGCAGTCTTTTCCCTCTCAGCCCAAGGCGTCCTCGAAACCAAGAAACGTGGGGTTGAAGCAGCGCTCTCCGTACCAGAAGAAGGTGCTGCCATTTGGTGCGATGCTTTGTTCCTCCCTAAAACGGCTAAGGATGTGCCTCTGGCTCTGGAGTATGTGAATAAGATGCTAGAGCCTGAGGTTCAGGCTGCCATGGCATGGTCTATGTTCTCTGGCGTCACCAACACCAAAGCAATCCCTCACCTGAGGCCGGAGTTAAAACAGCTTTTTGATTATGAGAATCTGAGTGCTGTTTTCGAAAAATCCAAGCTGTATGGCGTACCCCCATTGAATTCGGAAAAATACGTCACGTATTCAGAATGGGTCGACCAATGGACTTCCTTCAAAGGTTCGTTCTGAGTCCATACAAAAGCTAGGGCGCAAAGCCCTAGCCTTTCCTGCCGAGAGCAACGGAGGAAAAAGCAGCGCAATACTTTTATGCGTGGCTGTACTTCAAGAGTCGCGAGTATTCCAACACTTGGTGCAATGGGCCGGTATCATGAACGTCATAAATAAAAGCAACGTAGCGCCAGGAAGCAAGGATGTTTCCGATTCGGCACCCAAAGGAAACACTGACAAAAAGCGTTTTACACCATTCCTTCTTGCTGGGGCGCCTTTCACATTTCTTCTGATTTTCTTTGTTATACCTGCGATCCTACTGCTAATTTCGAGCTTTTGGCTCTCAAAATCATTCACAATGATACCCGCCGCGACCATTGCCAACTATGCAAGAGCATTAGGCGCCAGTGGCTTCTACGATTCTTTGTGGATATCAATGCAGAATGGCTTCTGGACTGCCTTATTATCTACGGTTCTGAGTGCGCCGGTCGCGTACTACATCGCGTACAAGACTCGATCAAATACAATTCTCTATCTAGCACTCGTATCTTGGTTCTCCAGCTATCTTGTGAGAGTGTACGCTTGGCGAACGATCCTAGGATCTACAGGCGTCATCAACAGTACGTTAATGCAATGGGGTCTGATCGACACGCCTATTGAGTGGATTGTTTTCAACAAATTCGCGGTCGTAATCACCTTGGTTCACATCATGCTGCCCTTCACCTTGCTGTTATTGGTGTCGGGTCTTCGAGATGTCAAGAAAGACTATCTTGAGGCCTGCGCCGACCTGGGTGGAAGCGGGTATGTGGCACTTAGAAAAGTCATTATCCCAATGGCACACAAAAGCATAGTGAGCTCATTTATGTTCACATTTGTGCTAGCAGCTGCAGACTACGTCACTCCTCAACTGCTTGGTGGTAGAGATGCCATGACCACGGGCTTGCTCATCGCTAACCAATTCCGCACGGTTGGTAATTGGCCACTGGGAGCAGCAATGGCGTACATATTGTTACTGGTCTTCATGATGGTGTATGGCGCGTTGCTTTTATTTCTCCGCACCGTAAACCTGGCTCCCGGCAAGCGGTATCACGACTGACAGGCGAGTGCGTAAGCACGGAGAATAAAATGACACGTCTATTTACTTACTTTTATATGCTGTTCTTGTACGCGCCTATCGGCCTGATCGTACTATTCAGCTTCCACTCTTCGCCATCACTCTCTCTACCATTTGAGGGTGTCTCTCTTCGCTGGTATGAAGCCATATTCAATAGCTACGACTTCAGAACATCGCTTTACAACAGCTTGATCGTAGCAGGTGCTTCCGCAGTGGTAACCACCATATTGGGAACACTATCAGCGCTCGCCCTGATGCGAATGAAAGGAAGAGCGAAGTCGACATTCGCATTTCTTAACTTTGCCCCTATTGCAATGCCTGGCCTTTTCCTTGGGATTGCGTTGGTCATTCTGTTCTCGCTGATCAACCTGCCTCGATCGCTAGTGACCATCACGATTGGCCACACGCTTTTCACCCTCCCGTTCTTCGTGGAGTCCGTGCGATCGCGACTGGAGTATTTCGACCTGTCCTTTGAGGAGGCGGCACGCGACCTCGGCGCCTCGCCAATCAAGGCATTCTGGCTGGTCACGCTTCCAATTATTGGCCCTACCATTGCCGGCGCTGCCATTTTGACTGTAGCTCTATCCCTTGACGAATTCTTAATCACTGTCTTTGTAACGGGTACCGATACCACTCTTCCTCTGCTGATCCTGTCCATGATTCGACGTGCCGTTGACCCAAGCATCAATGCCGCCTCGGTAATTATGCTGGGCATGACCATCGGAATAATTGGTGTAGCTGGTTTGGTAATGACGATGCGCCGTCGCCGCATTGAACTCGAACGCAACGGAGAATAATCATGTCTGCAAACAGCATCGAATTAACCGGAATCTCCAAGGCGTACGGCAACTTGACTGCCTTAGGAAAGCTGGATCTTAACGTTAAGAAAAACGAAATTCTGACGCTTCTCGGCCCTAGCGGCTGCGGTAAAACCACGCTGATGAGAATCATCGCCGGTTTCGAAACACCCACTACTGGAAAAGTTTTGATCGACGGCAAAGACGCTACCAAGCTCCCACCCGAGCAACGTCCAGTGAACATGGTATTTCAGAAATATGCCTTGTTCCCCCATTTGGACGTCTTCGATAACGTCGCCTTTGGGCTCCGCCTAAAACGCACGCCCAAGGACGTCATCAAATCTGAGGTTTCCAGGGTATTGGATCTGGTGCAGTTGAGTACCTATAAAAACCGCTGGATTTCTGAACTGAGTGGTGGTCAGGCCCAACGTGTTGCCTTAGCCCGCGCCCTGGTGAATCGGCCTGCAGTGCTGCTGCTTGACGAACCGCTGGCCGCACTTGATCTCAAAATTCGTCACCATATGCTCAACGAAATCAAGCGCATCCACGAGGAATCTTCGACCACCTTTGTTTACGTCACTCACGACCAAGATGAGGCAATGATTCTGTCTGATCGTGTCGTACTACTGAATAAAGGTGGAATTGAACAGATTGGCGATCCCGAAGAAATGTACTGGGCGCCCAAGACCCTGTTCGCAGCCAAGTTCTTCGGGGACACTAACATCGTGGACGGCATGTATGAAGGCTCAGGTTCAGCCGGCCTGGTTAAACTGCCGTTCGGTAAATACGCCCACGCGCCTAAAGTCAGCCTTACAAACGGCCCGGTGAATGTGTCCATTCGCCCCGAGACCATTTCAATCTCTGCCGCACAAGGGGCGCCACAGGAGGGTGCCTTCGTCGGCACCGTCAACGACACTTCCTTTATCGGCAACAGAGTCATCTATCGGGTCAAGGTGAGCGACAGCACTGTAGAGCTCAAATGCCAGCAGCTTCCGACACCTGGTAGCCACACCATGCCTCCTGGAACGATGGTCATGCTGACCTGCAAGCCGGAGAGTTTTGTGGTCGTGGCGGCCTGATAGCACGCCGGGGAGATCCCCCGGCATCTACGATGCACTAGATTAAAGGGGCAACAGCGTGGCTCATTTTATCGTGGTAGGCGGCGGCTCCGCTGGCTGTGTAGTTGCAGCACGGCTGAGCGAGAATCCAAACGTCTCGGTGGTTCTTTTGGAGGAGGGCCCACGCGACATCAACCCATACATCCACTTGCCGGTTGGTTTCTACAAGACAAGCCAAGGCAATCTGGTCGAACACTATCCGTGGCAGCCTGCACCTGATTATACAGGGCCTGCAAACCCCACAATGGTGCAAGCCCGCGTCCTCGGCGGTGGTGGCTCGGTCAATGCGATGGTCTACCTTAGAGGGCAGCCTGCAGATTACGATGCATGGGCGGACTCAGGGGCTTCTGGTTGGGCGTACAAAGACGTCTTGCCATTTTTCCTCAAGCATGAGGCCAATGATCGATTCAAGAACGCCTTTCACAACGATACCGGCCCTGTTGGCGTGACTGATCAGCGTTATACACACCCATTGGCGAGGCTTTGGGTGCAGGCCTGCCAGGAAGCAGGCCTCCCCTTCAACCCCGATTTTAACTCCGGGACACAGGACGGCTGCGGCTTTTATCAGATCAATGCCCGTGACGGACGTCGCTCCAGCACCTCAGTTGCATACCTCAAAACGGCACGAAAGCGGCCCAATTTAGAAATCAAAACCGAAGCTAAAGTACTTCGCATCCTGATCGAAAAAGGTCGCGCTATCGGCGTGAAATATGTTCAAAATAGAAAAGTTGAAACAGCCTACGCGGAGAGCGAAGTAATTGTATCGGCAGGCGCTATAAATTCCCCTAAGCTGTTGATGCTATCCGGCATAGGCGCAGCGAGCCACTTGGAAACGCAAAATATCAAGCCAGTGATCGACCTACCAGGCGTAGGTCAAAACCTACAAGATCATATAGAAGTTTCAATCATCAATGAGCTGAATACCTCACTGAGCTACGACAAATATAAAAAACCTTATTGGAAGGCATTGGCCGGCCTACAGTACTTGCTGTTCAAAAACGGGCCGGCCAGCTCGAACATCGTTGAAGGCGGTGCTTTCTGGCGATCATCGCTGGCCGAAGGTCGCGCCGATGCTCAGTATTGCTTCATGGCCGGGGCTGGCGTGGAGGCCGGCGTCGACTCTGTTCCAGGTGGGAGCGGGTGCACGCTCAACGTCTGCCAAACCCGCCCTCGATCCGTAGGCACGGTGTCCTTGCTAAGCAGCGATCCTGCAGAGAAGCCGCGGATTCAGCCCAACTACCTGGCAGCCCCATACGATGTCGAGTGTATGGCAGAAGCTGTGGAGTACGGTCGCCACATCATGTCACAAGCTGCAATAGCGCGCCTGATCCGGCGGGAGTTTTTACCTTCTGTCCCCTTGCACACCAGAGAGGACTACAGAGCGTTCGTGAAAGCGAACGCTCATGGGGCACTTCATCCAGTCGGTACATGCAAGATGGGTAGCGACAAAATGGCTGTGGTCGACAGTCAACTACGCGTACATGGTCTGGAGGGCCTGAGAGTGATTGACAACTCAGTAGCACCCAACCTTTGCTCAAGCAACACGAACGCCATGGCGATCATGATTGGCGAGAAAGGTTCACATCACATCCTCAGCCCCTCATAAACCGCCGAAGTGGGAAGCAGGATCTCTGCCACAGGGAGGTATGTGGTCATTTACCTTGAAGCGGCTAAGAAATGTGAATAGACTACCTCCCTGTTCCGATATAGATTAAGACGCCATGCATAATCAAGAAAATTTTCAAGAAAACCTGAAAATGTTGTGCGAGCAAGTAGGCACCGTTTCAGAAATGTGCAGGCGCGTCGGAATAAATCGTCAACAGTTTAACAAGTATCTCGCAGGAACCCATCAACCGTCAAAGACGAACCTGAAGGCAATTGCTGGCTTTTTTGGATTGAGTATTGATGTCCTTTACTCAAACCCTAACGACTTCCGCTCCATGATCGAGGGTGGGCACTTTCATCTGTTCAGAAACCTCATCCAGTCTCCCAAGATGCTCATGTTCATCAACGAGCTTTTGCAGGAGGACGATTCTGATCTGGGGGAAATTTGTGGCGTTTATGAACGCTATCATTACTCGTCAATTTATAAGGGCAAGATAGTTCGCTCTATTTTTTGCATCTATGAGCGCAACGGCATACTCATGCATTGCTACATTGAACGTTTCCCCAATCAGGATGGCAGCGGCAAAATCGACTACCATTTCAAATACCACGGCCTGAGCTTCATCATATCCAACCGTATATTTTGTATTGATTTCGAAACCATTCAAAGAAACGAGATTACTTTTACTAACCTCGCCGCCGTCAGCAGAAACGCCAAAAAGTATATCTTTGGGGTTTCAAGCGGAATTGCGGCAACGATGGTTCGCCAACCTGTCGCGGCTAAAGTTGCCATGAATTATGTGTCCAAAGGCTTTATTAAGAAAGAACACATTCGGAGAGCCACCGTCCTCTCCCCTGACGACGCCTCAATTCCTAAAGAGGTTGTTGACTACCTAGGAGCGGGGACATCCTCGATTGATCCTGTCTAGTAGAAATTGAAGCACATACCTCTAAAAGCGACCATCAGTCGCTTTTTCTGCGTCATGGGCACAGACCATATGCGTCACAGTGCGTCATCTGTCGTCATGTTGAGAAATTGTCCACGCCCCTGCCCGCCTGTATTTTTCCCCTAGCAGCTTAATCCAGAAGCGCTTGCCATCAGGAATCGGCCACGCACCGAGACTTGCGCGAGCATTATTATGCGCTGCTCAAAAATCCAAATAATCGTTAGCGCCCGATTGAGGTGATGTCATGGCAGAGTGGATCAAAAAAGCGAAACCTACTGAACAGCAGGCTAGCCGTAACGAACAAGTTAAAACCGACGTGTCCCGTATCTTGCTCGACATCGAGAAACGTGGTGACGCCGCTGTCCGTGAGCTTTCCGTCAAGTTTGACGGCTGGGATCGTAAAGATTATCGCCTGAGCGATGTAGAAGTAAAAGAATGTGTATCCAGACTCACCGAGCGCGAGTACAACGATATCCTGTTCGCTCAAGAACAAGTTCGCCGCTTCGCGGATGCCCAGCGTAAATCTCTGCTGGACGTGGAAATCGAAAGCATTCCTGGTGTCATCCTGGGCCACAAGCATATTCCAGTGAACGCTGCTGGCTGCTACGTGCCTGGCGGCAAATACCCACTGCTCGCGTCCGCCCACATGTCGATTGTGACCGCGAAGTCCGCAGGCGTGAAAAACATCACCACCGCTGCCCCTCCATTCCAAGGCAAGCCTGCTCCATACATCGTTGCAGCCCAAGCACTCGGCGGCGCTGATGCCATTTACAGCCTGGGCGGCATCCAAGCCGTTGCAGCGATGGCCATCGGCACCGAATCGATCAGCCCGGTGGACATCATCGTCGGCCCAGGCAACGCCTATGTTGCGGAAGCAAAACGCCAGCTCTTCGGTCGCGTAGGTATCGATCTGTTTGCAGGCCCGACCGAAACCCTGCTCATCACCGATGACTCGGTGGATGGCGAGCTTTGCGCCACTGACCTCCTCGGCCAGGCTGAGCATGGCCCAGACTCGCCAGCCGTGATGCTGACGACTTCGCGTGAGCTGGCCCTGGAGACTCTGAAGGAAATCGAGCGCCTGCTCGTAAAACTGCCGACCGAGAAGATTGCCCGCGAGGCTTGGGACAACTTTGGCGAGATCATCCTCTGCGAAAACTACGAAGAGATGGTCAAGTACTCCGACGACTATGCGTCCGAACACGTCCAGATCATGACTCACGATGACGACTACTTCGTCAAGAACCTGACCAACTACGGTGCTCTGTTCGTAGGCGCACGTACCAACGTATCCTACGGCGACAAAGTAATCGGTACCAACCACACCCTCCCAACCAACAAGGCCGCTCGTTACACCGGTGGCCTGTGGGTTGGCAAGTACATCAAAACCTGTACTTACCAGCGGATTATCACCGATGAAGCTTCTTCGCTCATTGGCGAATACTGCTCCCGCCTGTGCCTGATGGAAGGCTTTGTGGGCCACGCTGAGCAAGCCAACATCCGCGTTCGTCGCTACGGCAAGAAGGAAGTTGGTTACGGCGAGCCCGCGCTCTAATCGACGTCTAGAAGAAAGCCAGCACTAAGTGCTGGCTTTTTTTTGCCGCAATACAATACCTCAACGCTTTCGGGCAATCGCACCAGCGCTGACCATAACGAAAAGCAACAAGCAGCCAGTCAGGGTCAACGCCATGCTCAGCGAAGTCAGGTGAGCTACGAAACCGATAATCGCAGGCCCCATCAAGATGCCCAGATAACCAATGGCATTTACTGTCGACAGTGCCAAAGCGATTGGCATAGCGCCTTGCTTTCCTACTGCCGAGCAATAGACTGGCACAAGGTTAGCAATCCCCGCCCCCACCAAAACGAAGCCAGCGATCGTCGCTATCTGGTTATCGACCATCACAGAAATCAGCATGCCAAGCAGCGCAAGACAGCTGCCACCAACCAATACCACCCGCTCTGTCAGCTTCGGCACCAACCAGTCTCCAGACAGCCGACCAACCGCCATCGTGACCGAGAACAGCGCGTACCCAATTCCGGCGTGGTTGATGTCCATCCCTCTGACAGTGGTCAGGAATACAGCACTCCAATCCAACATCGACCCTTCCACTAGGAAGGCGATCAGACAGAGAAGCCCTACGATGAGCACAAATGGCGTGGGCCGAACGTACATAGACGAACCACTACCTTCACCATAGGGCAGCATGCGCCTACCAGCTGTGAGCAAGAGCAGAACCAAAAGGCCTGTGAGGACTGCTACCGACGCCCAAGGAGTAAGCCCACACCACAGCAGGCCCGATATGACTAGAGCACTGAATATGTTGCCGACACTAAATAAGCCGTGAAAACCCGACATCATGCTCCGGCCCAGGCCACGCTCGACCATCGACCCTTGCAGGTTCATGGTCACATCAGCTGTTCCCATAAATGCCCCAAAAGCCAATAAGAAGCAAACCAATGCGGTAAAGTTTGACACCGTGGAGAGAGCCAGCAAACACAGCATTGCCCCTACTACAGCAGTCCTCATTGCTGCACGGCAACCCACCTTGCTCACAAGCTTGGCTACAAAGGGCATCATGAGCATCGAGCCAGTCCCTAAGCACAGCAACAATAGCCCTAGCTGCCCATCACCAACCCCTGCACGTTCGCGAGCAAAAGGTACCAATGGGGCCCAGGCTCCCATACAGATGCCAGATAAAAAGAAAGCGACCCTACCGGCGAGCAGGTTACGCTGACTAATTGAAAAAGGTCTTGCAGCAAGATCATTCATAACTTAACCAACCGTAAAAAAAACGCCCATCCGAAGATGGGCAAGTAGGTGAGCCGACACAACAAGAGATTTTCAGCCAAGCGCCTTATCACGCCGCTGCAAAATGACGCCGATCACTATCAACGCCAAGGTGAGAATAGAGGAAACGATCAATTCAATTTGATGACCAGGCACAACGGCCATGAGCACCAAGAACGAAACGATTGCAGCGATCGTTACATAAGAGAGCGTAGGGAATAAAGGGAATCTTACTATCAGTGTCTTTCCTTCTGCGATCGCCCGTTTACGCAAGATTACCTGGCTAATAGCGATGACGAGGTACATCACCAACGCAATAGTACCGATTGTAGCGATCAGCGGAACGAGTACAGTATGAGGTAGTGTGTAATTCGCAACCAACAGAATCAACGCGCCGGCGCTTGCATAGAAGATGGATACCTTCGGTACACCGTTAGCGGTGGTCTCAGCCCAGGAGCGAGGAGCATCACGCCTTACAGCCAACGAGTACCCCATGCGCGAGGCCGTGAAAATTGCAGAATTGAGAGTACTGGCGACCCCAACCAGGATCACGGCTTGGATAATGGTCGCCGCCCCAGGGATGCCCATCACCGCCAACGCTGATTGGAACGAACCAACCTGCAGCTCAGGAGAATTCCATGCGACCAGGCTTACGATTACGAAGATGGAGCCAAAGTAGAAAATCAGCATGCGCCATACCACTGATTTGATCGCTCGGCGGATGTTGCCGCGGGGGTCTTCAGATTCGGCAGCAGCAATGGTCACGATCTCCATGCCGGTAAAGCTAAACAGTGCGAGCACCAGTGCCGACGCGATCCCGGGCATGCCTGTTGGAGCAAATCCGCCATCCTGCCAAAGGTGACCTACCCCACTGGACGCGCTACCAGGAAGCATGCCAGAGAGGGCCAAGATCCCCAGTGCGATGAACGCGAGAATCGTGACAACCTTGATAAGCGAGAACCAGTACTCATGCGTACCGAAGTTCTTAACGCTCATAATATTTGTAAGCGTCAGTCCGATGATAAGAGCCACGCCAACGGCCATCGAGGGAACTCCGAGCCAGTTGCCCAGGATGTCCGAGGCTACGATGGCTTCAAGAGGTATAACCAGAACGTAGAACCACCAGTACAACCAGCCGATTGAGAAACCAGCCCAACGGCCCATGGCCTGTTGAGCATAGGTCGAGAATGAACCGGTGTCCGGATTGGCTGTGGCCAGTTCGGCCAACATCCCCATTACGAGCACGACAAGTATTGCCGCGATACCAAACGACACCAGCACTGCAGGCCCCGCCGCACTGATGGCGCTTGCCGACCCAACGAAGAACCCAGCCCCGATCACACCACCGATCGAGATCATGGTGATCTGGCGGCTACTAAGGCCCTTTGATAACGCTCCATGCGGAGCAACCGTCTTGGCAGAAGGCAAATCTAGTTGATAGTCCACGCTGATGCCCCATCAGCCCCCCCTCTTGCTTGCTGGCTTCATGCGATTTTGCACCAGTACGCGAGAGCGGCGGGTTGCACAAATTATTGTTTGAGACCGCTGTGCTGCAGCGGCAGAGTAATTTGCGCAACTTAAAGGGCTCAATTTCTCATCATGACAAAAACTGACGCAACGTGACGCACTTACACGCTAGCTTGAAGCATCTAAGCTTTCCCTGGCTTCCCGGTTGAGCTTCGAATCACCAGAGACGTTTCGAAAATTTTGACCTTCGGGTCGATCGGCTCACGCGACTCAAGCTCTTCCAGCAGCAGCCTGGCCGCCCATTCACCTTTCTCGATCAGCGGCTGGCGAATGGTCGTGAGTTCTCGAATGCCAGCTTCAGGGATGTCGTCGAACCCGATCACTGAAAGCTGCTCAGGCACTGAGATCCCCATCTCCTTCGCCTGCGACAACGACGCCAGAGCCATCACGTCAGAGCTCGCAACAATTGCGGAAACTCCCTGCTCAAGAAGAGTCGATGCGGCCTCGCGCCCCAGCGCATCGGTGAAGCCGCCGGCCTCAACAATCACTAAGTCTTCAAAGCCAATCCCATGTTTTTGGGCAGCATCAACATAGGCTCTCAAACGCTCTCTCACGATCATCTCAGTGGACGCCTTGAACCGTGAATGACTCACGACCCCTTTCTTGCCATCAGGCAAAAGCCGCTCAACCAGGACGCCGATTTTTTGGTGACCCAATCCGATGATGTGCTCCATCTGATCCATGGCCGCTTGACGGTCATCGATGCCCACGTAATGGACGCCGTCCAGCTTCGGCGAATCGATCACCACAGCAGGGATATTTCGTTTGATGATGAACTGAACAATGGAGTGATCATCTGGCAGCGTTGAGATGATCAGTCCATCAACGAGCCCTCGAACCGCGAGGTTGGAGTCGCCATCGACATCTCCCTCTAACTTCTTACTCCGCATGGGGAACAGAGTCAGCGCCACGTTAGAAAGCTCGTTGACTTTCGTAATGCCTTTGAGAAGGGACATTGCCCAGGGGTCGTCAAAGGCATAAGACAGCTGATCCATCACGACCAAGCCGATCGCACCCACCCGACCAGAGCGCAGACTTCTGCCTCGAACGTTGGGCCCCGGATATCCAAGACTCGCGGCGACCGAGAGAATGTGTTCGCGTTGACTCGCCGACACCTTGCTCGATCCGCTGTAGGCGTAAGAGACAGCGGGCTGAGACACACCCGCAGCCTTGGCCACATCTTTCATAGACACCATCAAAAATCTGCCTTTTTTCTACTTGTCTTTGGGATCACCTGCAGCCTTGCTGCCACCCCATCGTTATCGTGCCGCTAAGCATACCGGCTCACCCGTGCGGACAATAACCATTTCCAGAATCCACCTAGCTTATCGTCCAACCGCCTAGCCTATCGACCAGAAATTTTAACGCGCTTGGCGAAGATCACTACCCTGCCGGCCACCACTGCCGGACACCTCTAAAATCAGTGTGCTAGACGCACCCGAGCCTCCTATAGCCGGTTGACAACCGGTGTGGCTTTTTGTCGCTACAGGGTATTGACAAGAGACATCCGCGTGTTACCTTGTGCACATAGGTTATACGTATCACCAGTAATAACCACCCTAACAAGAAAAGAGGCCGCTTATGTCTAGCGCCCAAAGGTCGAGCGATAACGCTCACCGATGTCATCAAGCGAGATGCCTGCCGTCTATTTATCTACGACGTGCCTCTCAGCTCTCTTCAGATTCACTGCCCACAAAGTCCAAGTTACGTCCGAGCGACGGAGCACTCGTGCCAACGCTCGAACTAGATCAGCTGTATGAACGGCTAAGGAATGCCTTCGCCTGGAGTTTACTCGCGCAGTGATATCGTCATTAGTTCGGCATTCATGCTGAGCATTAACTGCCAGCTCGGCTCTAAGGCTATGGATATAGACCCGTAAACTACTCTCCGCTAACCAAGCGGCGGTGCTTTGCGGCCTTAATAAAGGTAGGAACCGACCTAGTTAACTGGCTCAGATGAGCAACCTGTCGAAGTTATTTCGACGGCTTTAATTCGTCAAAAAATAAATATTGGAGGTTTAACCGTGACCCGTGTTCTCTATCTTTATGGCGGCTGGCCTGGGCACTACCCTTATGAAATCGCGGGCTGGGCGCGCGAGCTCTTCAAGGAACTGGACTTCGACGTCGAGGAATCCACTGACATCTTCACTCTTGATCGTGACTTGAAAGGCTACGACCTGATTGTCATCGGCTGGAACAATGCTGTCACCACTGAAACCCTCACCGCGTCTCAGGAGAAACATCTCTCCGATGCGATCGAGAGCGGTGTAGGCCTTGTCGGCTGGCACGGTGCAGGCGCGGCCTTCCGAGCCAGCTTGAAATACCACTTCATCCTGGGTGGTTCGTTCCTGGAACATCCAGCTGGCGAAGGGTATCCGCACCCATACATGGTCAATTTCATCGACCGCGATCATGAAGTCACCCAAGGTGTTGAGGACTTCGAGGTTCGCTCCGAGCAGTACTACATGCAGGTCGACCCGAACATCCATGTCCTCGCTGAAACCACGTTTGATGGAAACCCTATGCCATGGCTGAAGGGTAACCGCAGCCCGGTCGCCTGGGTTCGCAACTGGGGCGAAGGCCGGGTCTTCTACCACTCGGTTGGCCACGACACGAGCAATCTCGCAGACCCAAATATTCGCCGGCTCACCAAACAAGGTTTGGTCTGGGCCGCACGTAAGTAAGTACCTGACCGGTAAACAGAAGTCTTCAGTAGTGCCCACTCGGCACCTCTGAACGTTTAGTGAACCCTCCAATGAGGAGCGATGTATCATGCCGAAGTTAACTGCGAGCCAAGTGGTCGCACAAACATTGAAAAACTATGGAGTCGAGTATGTCGCCGGTATCCCCGGTCACGGCATCTGGACTTTGATGGATGCCTTCATGGAGGAGGAATCCAAGCTCAAGTTCATCCAGGTTTTCCACGAACAAAGCGCCGTTCACTTGGCTGATGGCTACTACCGTGTCGCCGGCAAACCGATGGTTGCAGTGACTTCCATCGGTGCCGGGGCGACCAACACTGTTATCGGTATGGCCACAGCGTATACCGACTCTACCAGCTGCATGCTGATCACCGGTGGCCCACCCACTCACATGCGTGGCCACGGCCTGCTGCAAGAACTGGAGCGTTACACCGACAACGACTTCCCGAAAGTCGCTGAAGCAGTCACCAAGCGCCACTGGGTCGCAACTCGCACCGAAGAAATGCCGTTCATCATGCACCGCGCCTTCAGCTCGATGTTGACTGGACGCCCGGGCCCAGTTCACATCGAAATGCCTATGGATGTACAGGCAGAAGCGGCAGAAGTAACTCTGCACGATCTGCAGGAGCGCATCCCAGTCGGTAAGGTCTACCCTGACCCTCAGGCGATCAAGCGCGCTGCTGAAGTGCTGCGTGAAGCCAAAAGACCAATGATCGTCATCGGCGGCGGCGTTATCACTGCTGAAGCTTTCAACGAAGTCGTGGCACTCGCCGAGACCTGGAAGATTCCAGTTGTAACCACCTGGAATGGCAAAGGCGGCTTCCCAGAAGACCACGCTCTGTTCGCTGGCAGCGTGGGTCAGACTGGCACCATGTGCGGCAACACCATGGCGTCCACCGCCGACGTAATCGTTGCGGTAGGCTGCCGTTTCACTGACTGGTCGTCGTCGAGCTATGCCCAAGGCGTTACCTTCTCGATTCCACCGGGCCGCCTGATCCACATTGACATCGATCCGCACGAAATCGGTAAAAACTACCCGGTCGCTGTCGGTATCGTCTCGGACGCCAAATACGCCCTCGCTCACATCGTTGAAGAGCTCAAGAACGATACCGTTGACCGTACCGAATATCTTGAAGATCTGAAGAAGAATCAGGATCTGTGGGAAACCAAGCTGGCCACCCGCCGTGATTCGGATCGCTTCCCCTTCACTTCCCAACGCCCCCTGGGTGCACTGCGCAAGATCTTCCCGCGCGACACCATCGTGGTTGTGGGCTCCGGTAACGCTCAAGGCGCGGTCAAGCAGACCTTCCCAGTCTACACCCCCCGCACCCACATCACTTCCGGCGGTTTCTCTTCGATGGGCTGGGCAGTACCTGCAGCCATCGGTGCCAAGCTGGCTGCTCCAAATCAACCCGTGGTTTGCATCTTGGGTGATGGCGACTTCCTGATGAACCCGCAGGAAATCGCTGTATGCGTGACCAACAACATCCCAGTGGTGTTCCTGATCCAGAACAACGCCGGCTACATGTCGATCCGTGGTGGTCAGCGTAAGCAGACCAGCCGTCACCTCGGTAGCGAGTTCAACCTGCCAAATGGCGAGCCGTACTCTCCAGACTACGCAGCGCTGGGCAAATCGTTCGGCATCAAATCGTTCTGCGTCAACAGCAACGAGGAGCTGGAGCCAATCCTTCAGCAGGCCCTCGAAGCGAACGAGCCAGTGCTGATCGAAGTCCCGACCGACCGCGACGCTGCCGGCCCGTGGGTACCAGGCTGGTGGGACTTCCCCGTTCCTGAGTACATCACTGACGAACGTCAGGATGAGTACTGGGAACTGCGCAACAAAGAACAGCACCTGTAACGAAAATTGAGGCATGCAGGAAATGAGTACTGAAGTATCAAACACTCATTCAGAGCAAGCCCGCTTGGAAGGAGCGCCGATTCGTCGGCGCTCCAATCCAACCGTGAAGCCTGATGAAAATGGTGTGGTGACCTGTGATGTACTGATCATCGGATCGGGCATGGGAGGTTCCACATTTGCACATGCGCTGATCAAAAAAGGGCTTGATGTCCTGGTTGTAGAGCGCGGCGATTTTCTCCCTCGCGAAACCGAGAACTGGAGTGCTGAAGCCGTTTTCGGTGAAGGTCGCTATAGGAACGCAGAACAGTGGCTGGACAGGGACAATAAGCCATTTTCGCCAGGCGTATTCTATTACGTAGGCGGTAATACCAAATTTTATGGGGCGATGCTGCCACGCTTCCGGGAGGTCGACTTCTCGGACGTGAAGCACGCTGAAGGGATCGCGCCGGGTTGGCCTATCAGCTACGCAGAATTGGAACCATACTACTGTCAAGCTGAGCAGCTTTATAAGGTGCATGGCAATGCCGGTCAGGATCCCTCCGAGCCTTGGCGTTCACAACCCTACCCTTGGCCGGGACTTGAACACGACCCCGCACTGCTCTCACTTGAGAAGGTGATGAAAGATGACGGGCTGTCGCCTTTCGTAATGCCGGCTGCCGTCGACTACGGCGAAGACCGAGCCTGTGTGCTCTGCTCGACGTGCGATGGTTATCCATGCTTACTCGAAGCAAAAGGTGACGCCGAGGTTTCGACCTTGCGTCCTGCGCTCCAAGCCGGGGCTCGACTGATGGTGGGCACTAAAATCAACCGACTGGTAACCACTGCAGACGGAAAGCGGGTGACCGAGGCTGTCGGTGTAAAAGATGGCCGCCCAGTCAAAATTCAGGCAAACCGTGTCGTGCTTGCATGCGGCGCAGTCAACAGCGCAGCCCTGCTCTTCCGCTCCAAAAACGAGAAACATCCAACTGGACTTGGTAACAGCTCCGATCAGCTGGGTCGCAACTACATGGTGCACAACAGCACGTTCATGATTGCGGTGGATCCCCTGCGCACCAACAAAGTCAAATTCCAGAAGACACTGGCTATCAACGATTGGTATTCGGCAAGCCGGAATAACACCTTCCCTCTGGGGAATGTACAGATGCTGGGTAAAATTCGAGAACCCATGATCACGCCGATGCGACCATGGATTCCAAAAATCATCTCACGATTCATCACTGGGCACAGTGTTGACCTTTATCTGACATCCGAAGATATTCCAACGCAAGATAATCGCGTTGTTTATGACGAAGAACTTGACTCCATCAAGGTACATTGGACGCCGAACAATCTCATTGCCCACGAGCAGCTGGTTGAAAAAACCACAGCAATCATGAAAAAAGCAGGCTTCCCCGTCGTACTTACCGAACGCATGGGGATTGCAACAAATTCGCATCAATGCGGAACAGCGGTCATGGGTACAGACCCAGCTAAAAGCGTACTAGATCGCAACTGCAAGATGCATGACCTCGACAACGTATGGATAGTTGATAGTTCATCGTTCCCCTCTTCAGCAGCAGTCAATCCTGCGCTGACCATTGCGGCGAACGCACTAAGGATAGCTGATAAATTTTGACAATACGGTGTCATCTACTCAGCGCGAGCAGGTGACACATTGAATCACGCAGGACAGGAACTTGTTAAAAAATGAATAAAATAAACAGTACCCTTGTCACCCCTCGAATTCGACGAGCCCGCATCGCCACCTTTGCAGGCTTCATGATTCTTGGGGCAATGATGTACATCTGGTCGACGGGCGTTTCAGCATTTCGTCACCACATGGGACTGAATGGTGATTTAGGTGATGCCAACTTTGGAATGATCGCGTTTGGTATTGGCGTAGGCAGCGCGATTGGCTCGTTCATTGTCGGTATGTTTCTGGACAGGTTTGGCGCCAAAAAAGTCCTCCTGACAACCGCCGTTGCATACCCTCTATCGATTATCCCAATGGGCTACACCACTGACGTGTACTTCGCGTTGTCCTTCGGTGTCATCCTCGGGCTGCTACGTGGTGCTGCCGACACGGCGTACAACACTCACGGTGTCCAGGTAGAACGCTTTTACCAGCGATCAATCATGACCACTTTCCACGCAGCTTACTCTTTGGGTGGCTTCGTTCTCGGCATGGTAGGTAGTGGGTTCGCTGCACGTTACACCGAAAGCGCCGCCATCCCATTCACTGTTCTTGGTGGACTGCTGCTTGTAATCGGCATCATTTCTGGTGTTTTCATGCTCGACCGACATGAGGTGGTTCCTGAGGAGCCAGTGGTCGTTAAAAAGGCCAAGCCTGCTAGCTCTGCTTCCTTTGGTGTAATCGCGTTGATGGTAGGGTTTGGCATCCTGTTGCTCGGTAGCATGGTGGGTGAAGGCGCTGTCGCCGACTGGGGCCAAGAGTATGGACGCCGTGTTCTTGGCGTTACCGCTGCAGATGCTGGCGTTGCCGTTTCTGTCTTCATCGGTGCTCAGTTCATTGGTCGAGTAATTGGTGACCGCCTGGCAGCTCTGATCGGCGCCGTTCGACTTGTCTTCCTGAGCGCTGTAATCGCCATCACTGGCCTAATCGTGATCGTAGTCGTCAACACCGAGTACGCCGGCCTAGCTGGCTTTGCAATGTTCGGCCTTGGTCTGGCAAGCATCGCGCCGCTCATGCTGTCGAGTGCTGGTCGTAAGGATCCAGCAAACGCAGGACGCAACATCGGTATCGTGAACTGCATCGGTTACTCCGGCATGCTTCTTGGGCCAGCTGCGATCGCTTTGGTCGTAAGTACCTTTGGTATCGACAAGCTGCTCTACTTCCCAATCGTTCTGCTCGTCCCGCTAGCTGTATTCGGGCCTGCTTTGATGAAGCAAGGTCGATCCAGCAGCACTTCGTTTCATGCCCACCTCAGCGAACAAAAAGTGAGTTGATTTTTGAGGCTGCCCGCTAAGGGCAGCCTTCCTTGTGCACTTCTAACCGTCAGATATTCCGCCGGCGGGCTCAACGTCTTAAGGCTATTCGGCCCTACCGATTCAGTACTGTTGAGTTTAATTGCTTAGGTGCCCACCGGACAGCCTATCCCGTCGCTCGAACACAAATCCATCCTGCTCCCCACTGTCTCCCAACCTACCGCTGAGAGCCTGGAGCCACTGCTAAGGAACGCCTAGTAATGGAAGTAATTGCACAGCAGGTCATGAATCGCGCTCAAGAGATTGCCCGCCGCGAAGGCCACCCAATCTGCATTTCAGTAGTTGATCCATCTGGGCTTCCATATGCATTCTTGCGCATGGACAACGCCGTGCCTGGAGCAATCGATATTGCCGTCAAGAAGGCACGTACTGCTGCTCTTTTTCGAACCGACAGCATCACTATCGGCGCCGAAGCGAGGCCCTCTGGATCGATCTACACCTTGGAAGCAACCAATGGAGGCTTAATTAGCTTTGGGGGCGGCATTGTGCTGTATGACGAAACGGGCAACGTGATAGGAGCTCTTGGCATTTCTGGCGCCCCTGTAGAGGTCGACCAGGCAATCGCCATGGAGGCTGCAGGACGGCTATGAATGCTTCGAAGTCTCTCCATGCGGGTGTGTGGGCGCTCGCAATTGCTGCATTTGCCATCGGCGTTTCTGAGTTCGTTGTGGTTGGCGTGCTCCCTTCCATTGCCCAAGATTTCAGTATCTCACTCGCCTAGGCGGGGGGGGCTCGTTAGCTATTACGCCCTAGCTCTGGCAGTGGGCACCCCCATAACCGCTCTCGTGATCGCACATTATCCGAGAAGGCCTGTGCTACTGGTTCTGATCGCGGTCTTTCTGCTGGGCAACCTGCTCTCGGCGATGTCATCCAGTTACTACACCTTGATGTTCGGTCGAATTATCACTGCGATAGCTCATGGAAGCTTCTTCGCCGTTGGGGCAACGGTAGCTGCCCGTCTAGCACCTCAAGGGCAGGCCAGCAAAGCGATCGCATTGATGTTTGGGGGATTGACCCTGGCTATGGTGCTTGGGGTAACACTTGGAAGCCTACTCGGAAACCAACTGGGTTGGAGACTACCGTTCTATGCCGTAGCCACTATGGCCTTACTCGCTCTGTTTGCCATTGCGCGCTGGGTACCGCCGCTTACCGCCGAGCGTGGTAGTAGCCCAGCTAAACAGCTACGTACCCTCCGCCACCCGGTCATTCTGGCCATGATGAGCGTGACGATCTTCGGCTTCGGCGCAAGCTTTGCGACCTTCACCTTCATCACGCCGAAACTGACAGACATCACGGGCTTTAGTGGAACCACCGCGAATCTACTATTGATGGTGTTCGGCCTCGCGACCCTCATAGGCAACCTGGCAGGTGGGCAACTCGCCTCAAAGGTGGGTTGGTATTCAATCCTGCGCTGGAAGCTGGTTGCGCTGGTATTCACGCTGATCGCGATAATGCAAGCCATTGAACTTCAGATGCCCATGATCGGCCTACTTTGTGTTTGGGGGGCCTTGGCGTTTGGTATTTCTCCTGCGCTCCAAGCCGGCATGATCGAAAGCGCTGAGCGTTGGACGCCGGACGGAGTTGACTTCGCTTCAGCACTGAACATCTCTGCCTTTAATTTTGGGATCTCATTGGGTGGGCTATCAGGGAGCGTCTTGGTAAATCTAAACCACTTGCCCGAAACTCCGAAGGCAAGCATTGCGTGGGCCCTACTTGCACAGCTTCCCTTGGCATGGCTTATGAAATATCAACGTTTTGCAACTACAAACAGCTAAACCATTATTTTGAAAGTAGAGCGGTTGATCTACCTCCTCAGCCGCTCTGCAGCACTCATTGCTTTGCGCCCTGTCGGTGCCAGGGCTATGGGCCTTTCAGCGCTTCAGTTCCACCCTTCAAGCCTCATGGTGGCCCTAACCAGCCGCTGCTCTTCCTGCTCAATTTCTCGCAGGTTGTCGCGGATACTGGTGATGTGCTCCTTCGCAGCCCTTTGAGCTTGCTCAGGCAATTGCTCCATGACCGCGTGATAAAGCCGGGAGTGCTGCCGGTCAATCTGCCGTTTCTGCGCCGGCCGACAGTACAGGTTGTTGACCGACGCGAACACAGTGCTGAGAGTCAGATCGCTCAACGTCTGGAGAGTATGTACCAGGACAGGATTATGCGATGCCTCACTGATTGCACGGTGGAATGCATGATCCAGGCGGGCCTGCTCCCTCGGATCATGCAACTGCGCATCCTCATGAGAAGCCACCATGTCGTCGAAACGGCGCTTGATCAACAGACGGTCGACATCTGTAGCTCTTAGCGCGGCCAGCCTTGCAGACTCCCCCTCCAGCAAGGCACGCACCTCCAGCAGATCAAACAGTGTACGTGGCTGAGAACTGAACAGGTGCATCAGGGGAGTAGTGTTGTCAGCACGGCTTAAGTCAGCAACGTAGGAGCCGCGACCATGCTCCGTCTCCACGATTCCTCGACCTCTCAGAATCCTCAGCCCTTCGCGCAAGGCTGACCTAGAACACCCCAGTTTTTCGACCAGTCGTCGTTCTGAAGGCAAAGCCTGTCCGACCTTTAGAACCCCATCGACAATGAGCTTCTCGATGCGCTCTGCGACGTGATCTGCGACTTGAGTCCTTCCTTGCTTGGTGTGATGGGAATTCTCCACAAGACACTCTCCTGAACTGGTACGACCAGCTGTGGGCTGCTGACAAAAATCGCCTGGATGCTATCCCACGAAGCCTAGTGATATCTACGAATCAGGACGAAATGGCAGAAAAACTGGTATGACCAGATCGATATCGCATCGACTCAAAGCGTTCGAACACAGCAAGCTCCGGGGTGTTCGGCTTAGGGAGCGCTGCTGAGTCACCAACTTGGTGATCGACCCCGGCAACGACTCAAAAAAATAAAAAACAGACGTGAGCACTATGAACATTCTCTACGACGAGCGCGTCGATGGCGTGCTGTCCAAGGTGGACAAATCCAAGTTGCTTGAACGGCTAAGCACAGCGATGCCTGATCTGGAAATCCTGCACACCGTGGAGGATCTCAAACCCTACGAATGTGATGGTCTGTCAGCCTACCGTGTCGTTCCCATGCTGGTACTACTACCGGAGCATATGGAGCAGGTGCAGACGATCCTGAAAATCTGCCATGTCCTGCAAGTGCCCGTTGTTGCACGTGGCGCAGGCACAGGGCTTTCCGGAGGTGCGTTGCCGCTGGAGCAAGGTGTCCTGCTGGTGATGGCTCGCTTCAATCGCATCATCGAGGTTAACCCTGAAGCCCGATTGGCACGCGTTCAACCTGGTGTTCGTAATCTGGCAATTTCTCAGGCAGCTGCGCCTTACCAGCTGTATTACGCCCCGGATCCCTCCTCCCAGATTGCTTGCTCGATCGGTGGCAACGTCGCGGAGAACGCTGGCGGTGTTCATTGTCTGAAATACGGACTTACCGTTCACAATTTGCTCAAGGTCGACATCCTGGCCGCCGATGGCGAACACCTGACTTTAGGCAGTGACGCCTTGGATTCCCCTGGTTTCGATCTGCTTGCATTGTTCACTGGGTCTGAGGGCATGCTTGGGGTAGTAACTGAGGTGACAGTCAAACTGCTGCCCAAACCTCAAGCCGCCCGGGTGCTCTTGGCCAGCTTCGATTCGGTCGAAATGGCAGGCCGGGCGGTTGCAGACATCATCGCCGCAGGCATCATCCCTGGCGGGCTAGAGATGATGGACAACCTGTCCATTCGTGCTGCCGAAGACTTCATTCATGCCGGCTACCCGACCGATGCCGCGGCCATGTTGCTCTGCGAACTGGACGGTGTAGAGGCCGACGTTCATGACGACTGCGCACGTGTCGAGCAGGTCTTGAAACTGGCTGGCGCAACCAGTGTTCGCCTGGCGCAAGACGAGAACGAACGCGTACGTTTCTGGGCTGGCCGAAAGAATGCATTCCCGGCAGTAGGCCGCATTTCGCCAGACTACTACTGCATGGATGGCACGATCCCTCGGCGGGAGCTACCCAATGTGCTGAAGGGCATTGACGAGCTGTCCAGCGAGTTTGGTCTTCGAGTCGCGAACGTTTTCCATGCTGGCGATGGGAACATGCATCCCCTCATCCTCTTCGATGCCAATCAGCCTGGTGAACTGGAACGCGCCGAAGCATTGGGCGCCCGAATTCTGGAGCTGTGCGTGGCGGTGGGCGGCAGCATCACCGGCGAACACGGCGTGGGCCGCGAAAAAATCAATCAGATGTGCGCCCAGTTCAGCAGCGACGAAATCACCCTCTTCCACTCCGTCAAAAGAGCTTTCGATCCGGCAGGCCTACTCAACCCTGGGAAGAACATCCCAACCCTCCACCGTTGCGCTGAGTTTGGCTCAATGCATATCCACCGCGGACAGCTGCCTTTCCCAGAACTGGAGCGTTTCTGATGCGACACGATCACGACGATACCGCTTCAATGCTGGAGCAGGTAAACCATGCACTTAACGAATGTATTGCACTGAGGATTCAGGGAGGCAACACCAAGGCCGCCCTTGGTCGGCAGGTCGGCGGCGAAGTACTGGACACGCGGCAGCACTGCGGAATCATCAGCTACGACGCAACCGAACTGGTACTGACAGCTCGCGCCGGCACACCACTCATAGCGATCGAGGCCGCACTTGAGGCGGAGGGCCAGATGCTGCCATTCGAACCACCGCACCTGGGGCCAGAAGCAACCATAGGCGGAATGGTCGCCAGCGGTTTGTCAGGGCCACGCCGCCCTTGGGCCGGTTCTACCCGTGACTATGTTCTGGGAACCCGTGTAATCACAGGGCATGGCAGGCTTCTGCGCTTCGGCGGCGAAGTCATGAAGAACGTCGCTGGCTACGATGTCTCACGCCTGATGGCGGGCAGCTTTGGTTGCTTGGGCCTACTTACCGAAGTCTCATTGAAGGTGCTCCCCAAACCACGTGAATGCGTCAGTCTCAAACTCGAGATGGATACCCATCAGGCACTCACAGAGCTTGCCGAGTGGGGGCAACAACCCATTCCAATCACAGCCGCCTGTCACGACGGCCAGTTCCTCCACCTGCGCCTGGAAGGCGGTGAAGGATCGGTAAAGTCGGCCTGCCAACGCTTGGGTGGCGAGGCGCTGAAAGGCTCTTACTGGGCAGAACTACGCGAACATCAACTGCCCTTCTTCATGTCGGACAAGCCGCTGTGGCGGCTATCTGTCCCCAATAATTGCCCTGCGCTGAGTATCCCAGGGAAGCAGCTTCTTGATTGGGGCGGTGCTCAACGCTGGTTGCTGTCGGATGCCGCGGACGAAGAAGTTCGCGACGCTGTTGCGACCTTAGGTGGCCACGCAACACGGTACGGCGAGACTGAATGCCCTTTCCACCCTCTGCCTGCTGCACTGCTGCGCTACCACCAGCGCCTCAAGCAGCAGCTTGACCCACAGGGCATTTTCAACCCTGGTCGAATGTACGCGGAGGTCTGAAGAGCCATGCAAACCAATTTGAGTGAAGAGGCAAAACAGCTACCGCGCGCCGAAGAAGCGGAACGCATCCTGAGAAGCTGCGTGCACTGCGGGTTCTGCACAGCAACCTGCCCTACCTACCAGTTGATGGGAGATGAGCTGGATGGCCCGCGGGGCCGGATCTACCTTATCAAGCAGGTACTGGAAGGCCAGGAGGTCACGGCCAAAACGCAGCAACATCTCGACCGCTGCCTGACCTGTCGTAACTGCGAAACAACCTGCCCCTCTGGTGTGCGGTACCACAGCCTGTTGGACATTGGCCGCGCCGTGGTCGAAGAACGAGTACCGCGCGGGCTTGGCGAGCGCATCCTTCGGCAAGGTCTGCGCGCGGTTGTACCACACCCTGTCGTATTCAAGGCATTAACCAGCGCGGGCCGGGCACTGCGCCCTGTTTTACCTGCAGCGTTGAAGGACAAACTTCCACGTCAGTCTTACCCACCAAAAGCACGCCCTATACGCCAACACACTCGCAAAATCCTGATGCTCGAAGGCTGCGTACAACCGGCGTTGTCACCCAACACCAACGCAGCTGCATCCCGCGTATTGGACAGGCTGGGTATATGTGTATTGAGTGCGCCTGAGGCCGGGTGCTGTGGCGCCGTTGACTATCACCTCAATGCTCAGGAAAAAGGCCTTGAGCGCGCACGACGCAACATCGATGCCTGGTGGCCAGCAATCGAGGCCGGAGCCGAAGCGATTGTTCAAACCGCAAGCGGTTGCGGTGCATTCGTCCGTGACTACGGGCATTTACTCAAGGATGACCCCGCATACGCAGTGAAAGCGCAGCGAATCACGGCATTGTCCAAAGACCTGGTTGAAGTTCTGGGTGCCGAACCTCTCGAGCAACTGGGCATTCACGCAGATCGTCGCCTGGCATTTCACTGCCCCTGCACGCTGCAGCATGCCCTCAAGTTGAACGGCGCCGTAGAAGGCGTGCTTACGCGGCTCGGCTTCAGCCTGACTGCCGTGCCTGACAGCCACTTGTGCTGCGGCTCCGCAGGCACTTACTCCATCACCCAACCTGCCCTCTCGCAGCGCTTGCGCGACAACAAGCTCAATGCCCTGGAAAGCGGCAACCCTGAAGTTATCGTCACCGCCAATATTGGCTGTCAAACCCACCTCGACGGCGCGGGGCGCACCCCAGTTCGCCACTGGATCGAGCTGGTCGAAGAAGCACTTGCCTAGGAGATAGACATGCAACGTAAAGCCGTCCTGGAAAACACCGATGTGACGCGTGTTCTCGCCGCAGCGCGCGAAGAGGCTCGCCGCAATGATTGGAGAGTCACCGTTGCAATTGTCGACGACGGTGGACACCTGCTAGCCCTCGAACGACTCGACGGCTGTGCGCCGATTGCCGCTTACATCGCCACCGAGAAAGCTCGCTCCTCTGCTCTCGGCAGACGAGACACCAAAGGCTACGAGGATATGGTCAACGGTGGACGGACTGCATTTGTCAGTGCCCCGCTGCTGACCTCCCTCGAGGGGGGATTGCCGATCGTGGTGGAAGGTCAAGTCATCGGTGCTGTGGGTGTATCAGGCGTGAAAGCAGAGCAAGACGCTCAGGTTGCCGCAGCAGGCATTACCGCCCTTTGACTTAGTGAATCTGGGCCTCCATCGATGGAGCCCCACGCATTAGGAGAATTCCACTTGATCAAACGTATCCCCTGCCACCGCCTTCAGGTTGCTGAAAACCTCAAGCAGTTCATTGATACCGAGGTATTGCCCGGTACCGACATCTCTACCGAACACTTTTGGGAAGGGCTGGACAACTTGGTGCATGACCTGGCGCCTAAAAACCAGGCGCTACTCGCCGAGCGTGATCGCATTCAAACCCGGCTCGACAACTGGCATCGTAGCCATCCAGGCCCCATCCAGAACATGGGGGTCTACACAGAGTTCCTGACGACCATTGGCTATCTTGTGAAGCAGCCCGGCTCGCTACAGGTATCCACGGAAAATGTCGACCACGAAATTACATCGCAAGCAGGCCCTCAGCTGGTCGTGCCGGTGATGAATGCGCGCTACGCACTCAATGCTGCGAACGCACGCTGGGGGTCTTTGTACGACGCCCTTTATGGCACCGATGCCATCAGCGAAGACGACGGTGCACACAAGCAAGGTGGATATAACCCCACGCGTGGCATGAAAGTTGTGGCCTATGCCCGTGCCTTCCTCGATCAGAGCTTCCCGCTAAAAGGGGCTTCCCATACCGACGCTGTGGCGTACCAGATTGCCGAAGACACGCTAAAGGTCTGCCTGGCGAACGGCTCTACCACCAGTTTGCTCAATGCAGATAAGTTCGTAGGCCATCAAGGAAAGGCCGAATCGCCAACAGCCATTCTACTGAAGAATCATGGCCTGCATGTGGAGCTTCAAATCGACCCCAACAGCCCGATCGGGAAGACAGACAGAGCAGGTGTGAAAGACCTCGTTCTGGAGTCCGCCATCACCACGATCATGGACTGTGAAGACTCGGTTGCCGCTGTCGATGCCGAAGACAAGGTGGTTGTCTACCGTAACTGGTTGGGCCTGATGAAAGGCGATCTGTCGGAGACAGTGAGCAAGCAGGGCAAATCATTCACTCGCACACTGAATGCTGATCGCAGCTACCGCGGCCCGGGTGACGCCGAAATCACCCTCCCCGGTCGCTCACTGCTTTTCGTGCGCAACGTCGGCCACCTGATGACCAACCCTGCAATTCATTACGGGACTGACCAGCAGATCCCGGAAGGGATCATGGACGCAGTGGTGACCTGCCTTGCTGCGGTGCATGACCTCAAGCGCAAAGGCAACTCACGCACCGGAAGTATCTATATCGTCAAGCCGAAGATGCATGGCCCAGAGGAAGTCGCATTCGCCAACGAACTGTTCGGCCGCGTCGAAGACCTGCTCGGCCTGCCACGCTACACCGTCAAGATGGGCATCATGGATGAGGAGCGTCGCACCAGTGTCAACCTCAAGGCATGCATTGCCGAAGCAACCCACCGCGTCGTGTTCATCAACACCGGATTCCTCGATCGCACCGGTGATGAAATGCACAGTACGATGGAAGCCGGCGCCATGCTGCGCAAGGGTGACATGAAAAGTACTGCCTGGATTCAGGCCTATGAACGCAACAACGTGCTGGTAGGCCTTGCAAGCGGGCTTCGCGGGCGAGCACAGATTGGCAAAGGCATGTGGGCCATGCCCGATCTGATGGCAGCCATGCTCGAACAGAAGATCGGCCATCCCAAGGCTGGGGCGAACACTGCGTGGGTACCCTCGCCTACAGCCGCCAGCCTGCATGCCCTTCATTATCACCAAGTCGATGTTCAGCAAGTACAAACCGAATTGGAGAGCATCGACCTAGAAACCGAGCGCGCTGGCTTGTTGCACGGCCTGCTCACTGTGCCAGTGAGCCCGGATCGGCAATGGTCGTCTTCCGAGATCCAGTCCGAACTGGACAACAACTGCCAGAGCATCCTGGGTTACGTTGTGCGTTGGGTCGAACAAGGGGTAGGTTGTTCCAAAGTCCCTGACATTCACAATGTCGGCTTGATGGAGGATCGTGCGACGCTGCGCATCTCCGCTCAGCATATTGCTAACTGGCTGCACCACAATATCGTCAGCAAAGATCAGGTGCAGGAGACCCTGGAGCGAAT
Source organism: Pseudomonas sp. NGC7 (assembly GCF_047159675.1). Taxonomy (NCBI): domain Bacteria; kingdom Pseudomonadati; phylum Pseudomonadota; class Gammaproteobacteria; order Pseudomonadales; family Pseudomonadaceae; genus Pseudomonas; species Pseudomonas sp. NGC7. Next base: position 6,298,544 of record NZ_BAAFZY010000001.1, read on the forward strand.
GGCTAGTGTCGTGGATGAACAGAATCAGCACGATCCGGCTTACCGCGCGATGGCTGCATCATTTGGCACCTCCCATGCGTTCCAAGCTGCATGTGATTTGGTATTCAAAGGCCGTGAGCAGCCGAGCGGTTACACCGAGCCGCTGTTGCATGCCTGGCGCCTGCGATATAAGGCGGAGAACTGATTTACTGCGCACATGAGTAACAAGAGCCCGCTCCAGCGGGCTCTCTTTTGACGCCTACCTTGATGCAGTAGCATTTCGGATGGGCTTACACAATCCAGTAGCCGTTCAATTGGCAGAGCTGCTCACTAGCTTCAGCCCGTACAATACAAAAACGCCTCCTGTCAATCGATCAAGACACTTGATCGCCTCAGACTACCGGAGAATCCTTCTAAGCTGGACGGCGGCGGCTGCTATCGGGGGAAGCGGCACGCTCACCTGATGCGCAAAACACACAATTGGCGCGTAAGCTTTGGGACGTATCAATCGAGATGACCGGCATCGACCCTGGTCTTAGAGCGCCATGCTGAGAGCATCCGAGCCGCCTGTCGACGCCAGTGCGGTGAGGATCATCAAGGCATCATGCTGCAGTACTTCAATACCCGTCAGCTGACCATGCACTACCGCGCCTTCTACATAGGCAAACATTGCAGTTGCTTTGTCCCTACCGAAGTGGATCGCCAACGATTGAACAGCTCGAGCCCGGTACGCCGTCAAGACGGGATGCAATTCCGGTCGCCCTAAGATGAAAACGTACGCGTCAACCCTGCTGCGCTGTGGCATTTTGAGCGTTTTATCTCCACAGCCCGATACCACGGTTGCCAGGTAGTGCTTCACTTTATCTGGCTCCCAAGCACCCAAGACAGTCAGATCGAGGAACTCAAAAAGGCTGCCTGCGCCTTTCACTAATGCCTGGCTGATGACCTGCTCAAGCCCCTCAAAATAGTAAGTGATTGTACCGGGGGATACATTTGCACGCTGTGCAACCTTGCGAAAGGTCACCTGCTGCACCCCTTCGCTAAGTGCTATTTCAAGGGCCGCATCTACGATTGCCAACCATTTTTCAGAAACACCCGCCCCTTTTTTTCGCGGGCGTCCCGCCCTCTTCATACCTGTTCAACCCTCGCTGCGTCATTTAGTTAACCGGGACGTAAGCGCTTGAGGCTCAAATAAAAACAGGGCCGAAAGGCCCTGTTTACGAAAGATCTGACACTAATAGCTCAGCGATCAGAACACTGTGGTCAACACCTGTTTGCTCACCGCCTCTTCGATGCTGAGCGCAGCAAGCCAAGAGGTTTTCACGTTGTCTGGCAGAGGGTTGTTGGCCAACCAGATACCCAATTCACCAAACGCACCTTTTACTTTTACCTCATGCACGTTCTTCTGGACGGTAGGGTCGGCGACCAACTCAACTTGAGTCGCATCAAACCCAACACCAGACAGAGCTACCGCTGCAGTGACGTTCGCGTTTTTCGGGAATTTCATGGACGCTTCAGCTGCGGTACCACGGAAAATAGTGGTCGGAACAGTGATGCCGGCCAGGTCAAACTCCTGCTCCGCCGGAGTGCCCGTCCAGGCCTGCGGCGGCTTACGACCCGTGTATACAACCTCATCCAGACCTGCAGCTCGCGCGGAACGCATTGCGTCAAGCCCGCCAATGGCTCCTGATACCAGGATGAGCCGCGCCCCGCCTTCGTTAGCTGCGTCCTCCAAATCCTTTGCCAGCACCTTGTCAGCAAGCGCACCGATAGATGCGATCACCACATCAACCCCGGACTTCAGCATGGCTGGGACGACGTGCACAACAGCACCGTGTCCGGCGCACTCAATGACCAAGTCTGGCTTCCAAGCCAGCAAGTCTTGCGTATCGGTAAATAACTCAATCCCGCTTTCCTTAGCGAAGCCCACTGACGTTGGTGAAGGGTCGATCGCGGCGTATGCTGCTTCCGGGAGGTGCTGGGTTTTGAGTGCATTCAGAACGCGCTTGCCAATTGCACCAAGACCGATAATGCCAACACGGTTGATAATTTTTGTAGTCATTTTTGCGTCTCCCAGAAGTTACGCAGCAGGGATGTATATACAGAGGTACGAGTAACCGGAGCGAAGTGCCCGCCGCTTAACTCAATAAGTTTCGCACCTGGAATTAGACGAGCCAATTCTTCGGAGTGATGATAGGGAATGACAAAGTCATCCTGAGCACCAATGACACATGCGGGAAGATCAATGTGCTTCAGCTCATCTCGACGGGTATAGCTCTGCAGCATATCCATCCGAGCCTGCGTCATGTCGACATCAACTTCAGATGGCGCGCTATAGTCCAACGAATTGCCAACAGCAAAATTCTCGCCATACCAGCTGGACGGGTATGCAACTAAGCGAGTCATCGCGTTATAAGCGGTGCCACCTAAATTAGCCAAAACAAACTGACGATAAGCAAAAAAGTCTAAAAAACGCTTATCAGGCATAGTCCAACCACTGCTCAACACAATGGACTTAACTCGATGAGGATGGTCAAGTGCCATAGCCTGTGTGACGAGCGAACCTGTCGAATGCCCCACAATGTGAGCACGTTCGACACCGCAGGAGTCAAGGACAGAAAGCAACGCGTCTACGATACCGGGAATTGTCGGTTTCCCGACAATTCCACTCTGACCTACACCTGGGTGATCGAAAGTAATCACACGGTAATCGCCAACCAACTCGTTGACAACGGGCTGCCAGAAAGCACTCAAACCGCCCAAACCGGAGACCAGCACGACCGCCTCGCCTGCCCCCTGGTCTACCGAGTAGATATTCTTACCCATGGTGTACTCGCTTAGTTCTTGGTGTAAGCAAACACGCCGCTTGCTTCAATTTGTTCAATGTTCGATGGACGCTCAAATGGTTCTGGAGCTGGCTCGCCGTGAGTACGAGGACGACCGACATCACGGAAGAAATCTTCCAACCCACTTGGATTCATGAACCAAACCCAGTGCAGATCAACATCACCGGTGTTTTCGAAGGTATGCGAGTTGTGTTCACCCAAGAAGAGAGTGACACCAGGCTCGAGCTTGTATTCCTTACCATCAACGATCGCGGTACCGGTGCCGGATACGAAGTGCAGAACTTCTTCGTTGGTGGAGTGAGCGTGCTCACGAACGCGACCACCCGGCGGCATCATTTGAGTACCAACCGAGAAATTTCGGTTCATCTTGAAGTGATTTGGTGATACTGCCACCGAAACGTAGCCATTAGCAGGCTTCGGCTGCCAGTAGCTGGCTTCGGTTTCGCGAGTCACGTAGACCAGAGAGCCCTTGGCTACCTGAGTTTCAGTCTCATTTACTGCTTGATTGCTCATAATTATTCCTCTTATCAAACCAATGCCAAGACAGCCTTCACGGACTCGTAATCGATTACATTTATTGGTGTGAGACAATTCTCAGACGGCGCCACCTATCTAGGCCTCTGCCACAGTGGACGATGCTGAGTGGAGCTCCTTCGTACCCCTTTTGTAATCGTTTACTTTTCCGTATGCAAGTGATTTCGACCGGACGGCAGCCTACTCTCCAGAATCTTTTACCGCAGTGCCGCCCTAGAGCGGTTGATGCAGGTCAACGAATTTTTGCCCGCCATCGAGCAGACAGTCACTCAAGAACCACAGGGTCGTTGCCTTAGCTGTCAATGCGGCTCGCATCGAGTACGCAGGGCGGTGCGGGCACGCGAAACCATGTCCCACGCCCTGGTGAATCTCAAATGATGCGTCACCGCTGAGCTCGATAAGAGGCTGCAACGTTCGAACCTCATCCATCGTGATCAGATGGTCATCTGCCGCGAAGTGAAACAGGAATGGAAATGCCATCGACCTTATGCGATCCGCGGTACTGGCGATTCCGCTACCGTAGTAACTGACCCCGGCGCTGAGTTTCGGATTATCAGCTAGCTCGTACGCTAGTTTGCCCCCCATGCAGAAGCCAACAACGCCCATTCGACCGCTAACCGCATCATGACGCTCGAGAAAGTCGACCGCCAGATCAAGATCCCTTTTCGCCTGTGGCACATCCATTGATTGGTAGTGCAGATATGCGCGGTCAGTTCCACTCTGGTCGTAACCGAGCTCGACTCGATGTTCGCTTCTCCAGAAGACATCTGGAGCCAGCACAACAAACCCTTCAGTTGCGTACTGATCTGCAAGCTCACGTATGTGAGCATTGACGCCCCAGATTTCTTGTATCAGCAGCAGGCCCGGCCCAGTACCCCCGCGTGGCAAGGCCAAGTAGCCAGAAAAGCTGTCAGGGCCACGCCCGGAAATATCGATCCAACGCCCCACTGCAGACCCCTTGCACAAGCTGAAAGAAAATCAAAATCAACGTAGAAAAAAAGCCCGCGTAGACGCAGGCAAAACGAGTGTGAGAAAGCCTAACGAAGCAACAGCCCGTAGAATCTACTAACGGGTGACCAAACCCAGTAAACCTCCGAAGCCAAATGCTCCACCTCAGATTTGGCGCATGAAAGCCAAGCTTGAGCAGGTTAAATGTAATCGATTACACACCAGCCAGTCAACCTCAAAAAGGATACTCTTGAAGCCCGAAAGCGTGATGGCAAAGCACTATCCATTAGCGAATGTAATCGTTTACGATCCCGGCAATAACGATAACATCAGGGAACTGAAATGCGGTTTATGCATCTGGGAATCAAAGGGCGGATTGTGTTGTTCTCAAGCCTCTGCCTGCTTGCGGTCGTGGGTTGCCTCATCACCTTTTCGGTGATTCACCTGCGCTCCTCCACCGAGCTAGTCTCCGAACTCAGCTCCAAAGCCTTGAGCGACTCAGCCTTGCTCTATCTGAACTCAGAGGCAAAGCAACAAGCCCATGTCATCCAGGAACGGTTCATCGTCGGCAACACGTTCCTGAATACGATTGGAAACCAGTTGTTGCAGCTGCGCAGCCTCTCATCACTTGAATCCAAGTCTTCCCGGAGGCTGGAAGCCCTCGATCTCCTGAAAGGACAGGTCAAACTGACCCCTGCAGTGCTTGGGGTGGCTGTTGCTTTCGAGCCAGGCGCGTTCGATGGCAGAGATAGCGATTGGATTCGGGGTCTAAATCACACAGGCAATGAGACAGGCCGGTTCGCAGCATTTACCTCTATAAAAGAGAGCTTTACGATCCCAGGGGCAGACCTGGTCGACGACGGTGACCCAAGCAAAGAGTGGTACAACTGCGCGAAGAAGACGCTGAAAACGTGCGTATTGGAGCCTTATAGCTACGTACTGGACGGCCACACAACTCTCATGACAAGTATCGCGATGCCTCTAATCGATGCAGGTCATTTCATTGGCGTTGTGAGTGTTGACCTGACATTGGAAGGCTTAGGTCGAGTGGCTCGCGAGGCAAGTGCCGATCTCTACAGTGGTAAAGGCAATGTGACCTACCTAAGCCCAACAGGGATGATTGCCGGCACTAGCGGAGCGCCTGATCGCTTAGGGCAGTCCTGGGGCGTCTCTGACAATACGCACTGGAGCAGCCATATTGATCAAGCTCGAACTCTTGGACAGCCCGTTGTTGAGAAGCACAACGACGATACGCTCAGCGTAGGAGTTCCCTTCGTGCCGGCCCCCACCTCTCCCCCATGGCAGGTCATTTTGAATGTTCCCGCTGCGGTGCTCATGCACCCTGCTCGAGCGCTGGAGAAAACGCTGAAGTACTCAAACGAGTCAAGCATCCAAGCCCAACTCCTTCTGAGCCTAGGAGTAGCCGCCGCGGGATTGATCGCCATGTGGCTATTGGGTAAAAGCATAAGCCGACCAGTGAGTCGCGTCTCAGAAATGCTTGAACAAATCGCAAATGGTGACGGGGATCTCACTCAGCGCCTCACCAACAATCGCCAGGACGAAATTGGCAGCCTTGCCAAGTGGTTCAATCTGTTCCTCGACAAGATTCAGCCGGTGATCGCTGAGCTGGGACATACATCCCAACAAGTGCAGCGCTCAGCGGATACAGCCGCCGGTGCTGCTGCTCGGACGAGCAATGACATGGAGAATCAGCTTCAGGAGGTAGAGCAAGTCGCTACCGCAGCACATGAAATGAGCGCTACCTCCCAGGACGTAGCACGCAACACCGCACTGGCCGCCAGCGCTGCCAAAGAAGGTGATGAGGCTGCGCATCAATGTCGCAAACTCATGCTGGATACCCAGCATGTAATTGAGTCGCTCTCAGAGGGAATGACCGCGGCCATGGTCGACGTCCATAGCCTGGCACAGAACAGCTCGACAATCGGCGGCGTACTAGAGGTCATCAGATCGATCGCAGAGCAAACAAACCTGCTGGCCCTTAACGCAGCAATCGAGGCAGCGAGAGCGGGAGAAAGCGGACGGGGATTTGCCGTGGTGGCAGACGAAGTCCGGCACCTAGCAAAAAGGACTCAGGACTCCATCAGCGAAATACAAGTTGTGATCGAACGTCTTCAAGATGGCACCCGCACGGTCGTGGAAGCCATTGAGCATCAGCATCGAAGCGCCGGCAGCAGTGCAGCTCAAGTGGTGGAGGCAGCAGAAGCACTGTCGAAAGTGAACGAAAGCATCGACATTATCGCCCAGATGAACCTGCAAATCGCGAGCGCGGCTGAAGAGCAGAGTGCGGTATCAGAAGAGGTGAACCGCAACGTTTCAGCGATTCGAGATGTAACTGAGGTGTTAGCAAGCCAGGCTAAATCCACAGCAGAATCTAGCCAGTCACTAAGTCAGCTTGCCGACACCCAGCAGAAATTGGTCAGCCGCTTCAGAACCTAGCCGTTTGGCGGGCATCATGGATGCCCGCCCGTACAGCACTGGCTCTAATTCTTTATCTTGAGCGCCACGCCATAGATCACGGCAGATACGAAGGCCAGGATGGAGCTGATGCTGAGTGCCAGCGAGAACGAGGAGGTTTGCTCCACGAGAATACCGGTCACTATGGGGGCAGCAGAGCCTCCAAGGTACCCACCAAATGTCAGCAAGCTACCCATGCTAGCCACGAATCGTGTGTCAACCATTACGCCAACCATGGCCCAAGTGCCGACGTTGGCAAAGTAGATGAAAAACATAGACATCGATATTGCGACAAGCGCAACCGTCAACGAAGGGGCGTAGGCCGCCACCAGGGTTGCAATGCCTGCTCCAACCAGGCCGCCGCAAACGGGAATCTTCCGACTTGCCGAAATGGAAAATCCTCGGCGAGCTAACGCATCCATTAAAAAACCACAAGACAACTGCCCTACCGTCCCTAGCGCATACGGAATCGCAGCCATCCAGCCTGCCGTTGCGATGCTGACGTGTCTCTCCATCTGGAGATAAACCGGTAGCCACGACATGAACAGCCAGATCGTATAGATGACCCCTGCAGATCCGAAAATCATCGCCCAGGTGTTCAGTGATTTGAACAGGCCCAGCCACTCTCTGAAATTGATTGGCTGCGTCTTCTCCACGCTCGCAGCTGGAAGCAAATGGCTCAGCTGATCACGATTGCGATAGAACATGAGCCACGCGCAGCCTAACGCGATGCCCAATACACCCAAGGCAATGAACATGCCTCGCCAACCCATCGTCAGCATCATGAACGTCAGCAGCGGTGGTGCCAGAGCGGGTGCCACTGTACCCGCAATTAGAAACAGGCCAGTCGGCCCTCCTCGCTTTTCCTTCTCGAACCATTCACTGACAGCTTTGGCACTCGCAGGGTAGTGAGGAGACTCACCAACGCCCAGCACCGCGCGCCCGATCAGCAACTGGGTGAAGCTGTTAGCAAGTCCGCAGAATGCTTGTGCTGAAGACCAGATGATCAGCCCCCAACCGAGAACGAGCCTCGCCCCCACTCGATCAAGCAGTAAACCAACTGGTAGCTGGGAACACGCGTAAATTAGAGAAAACGCGGACAGGAGAATACCCATCTGCGCAGGGCTGAGTGACAGCTCCTGAGAAATTAAGGGGATGGCGATGGCAAGCGCACTTCTGTCCAGGTTATTGATCAATCCGGCAACAACCAGCATAGAAAGGGTCGTGACCTGCATCCGCTTTAGTGAAGCGGCGCGCCATTGAAGTGTTGAATTTGTTGTATCCATGGCAATAGTTTCCCATCCCGCCAGGGCTGGCAGAATTATCTGTGGTCAAAAAAAAGCCCAGCAGGCTAGCTGGGCTTGTCTTTCACTTGTTCTTACGCCAGGTGTCGCTCAGCGTATAACCCGTAGGGAACGGGTCGTTCGGATCGAGCACGTACTGGTGGAAGCCTGTCAGGAAAGCTTGGCCTTTAATGGTCGGGCGAATACCCGGAACACCACCAACGGTCAGGGTTTCAGCGATCTCGCCCACAAACTCGGTGCTCAGAATCGATTCATGAATGAGCTTCTCGCCCACCTTGATCTGGCCGCGGGCATGCATGACCGCCAACCGAGCACTGGTGCCGGTACCACAAGGCGAACGATCCATGCGCCCCGGGGAAACAATCACGCCGTTGCGAGCACGCTTGCCCAACGGGTCATCACGGACAGGGCCCGCGAACAACGTTTGGTTGATTGTGTGGATCTCCGGCTGCTCTGGGTGCACGGCAGGCAATTGCTCTGCAGCAGCGGCTTTGATCTGCTCGCCGACAGTGACCAGGTCAGCCGCTTCATCAGGAAGAATGCCAAACCCAAGCGCTTGAGCGTCGGCCAGCACGTACATCATGCCACCATACGCCGCATCGACTTTCAGCGTACCAAGGCCTGGTACCTCAATCATTTTATCGAGGCCAATTACGAAGCAAGGTACGTTCGAGAACTTGACGCTCAATACCTTACCGTCGCGACACTCAGCCTCTACACGAACGAGGCCACCGGGTGCCTCAAGGGCAAGGTGAGTGACCGGCTCTACCATTGGGATCATTCCCGTTTCGAGAAGCACGGTCACTGTACAGATAGTGTTGCTTCCGGACATCGGAGGATAGAACTCCGACTCCATGATCACAAAACCTGCATCTGCCTCCGGGTGGTTGGAAGGCAGCACCAGGTTTACGCACTGGGTGACAGTCCCTCGAGGCTCCTGGAGGATCAGCTTGCGCAGATCGTCGCCCTTCGTTTCGAGGTACTTCATTTTGTCGAACATCGTTTGGCCTGGAACATCTAGCACGCCACCGGTGATAACGTCGTTACGCTCGCCGGCTACGTGGGCGCCGACCACGTTTACCATTCGTTTGAATTTCATTGTCGTTCTTCGCGTAAATGATGCTGACTGTCGTAGCGAAGGGTGGGCTTGGCCCACCCTACCCGCTTGTTAGCCGACGGTATTCGGCAGAACAGGAGTACGCTCACCCATCCTGATGAAGGTGGACTTGGTTTCCATGAACTCGCGCAGACCGTCTACGCCGTTCTCACGACCATAACCGCTCTTCTTGAAACCACCGAACGGCAACTGAGGCGAAGTCTCGAGGTAGGTGTTCACGAAAACGGTACCGCTTTGGAGCTTCTGCGAGACCTTGATCGCCTTGTCGACGTCCTTAGTCCACAGGCCATTGCCCAGGCCGTACTCAGTGTCGTTGGCCAGCGTAATCGCTTCGTCGACAGTCTTGAAAGTGGTAACGGTCAGGACTGGGCCAAAGATTTCCTCACGGAAGATGCGGTGCTCGGGCTTGACGTCGGTGAAGATGGTTGGGCCTACGAAGTAGCCCTTATCCAGACCGTTAGCGGTCAGACGATCGCCACCGTAAACGAGACGTGCACCTTCCTGTTTGCCGATCTCGATGTAGTTCAGCACGCTTTCCATGTGCTGCGCGTGGATCAGCGCACCGACTTGAGTCTCGGCATCCAGCGGCAGACCTACAATTACTCGCTTGGAGCGCTCAATGAGCTTGTCGACGAACACCTCAGCGACCGATTCTTCGATAAGCAGACGAGTACCGGCAACACATTCCTCGCCCTGGTTGAGGATGACCCCGAACAGAACACCATCAAGGGCCGCGTCCAGGTCGGCATCAGCGAAGACCACGTTGGCAGCCTTACCGCCCAGCTCAAGCGCAACACGGGTCAAATCAGAGGCTGCGGTGGCTGCGATCTGCTTGCCCACACGAGTCGAACCCGTGAAGGAAATCATGGAAACGTCGGGGTGACGAGTCAGACGATCACCTACCTGAGCACCGGTACCGGTCACAACATTGATCAGACCAGCAGGGAAGCCTGCCTCAGCCGCCAGCTTGGCCACTTCGAGAGCGGTGCCAGAAGTTAGCTCGGAAGGCTTGATCACGACAGGGCAACCGGCAGCCAGCGCATACGGCAGCTTCTGGAACAAGCACACCATCGGGAAGTTCCAAGGCACGATCAGGCCGACAACACCGCGCGCCTCATGAGTCACCAGGCCAAGCTTGTTATCGCCCAGGTGGCTATAAGCCTCGCCCTGAATGTTCCAAGCCAGCGAAGCCGCATAACGGGTCAGCTCAGCCGACCACAAGACTTCCCCCTTCGCATATACGATCGGCTTACCAACCTCTTCGGCCTCGATAAGTGCCAAACGATCGGCATCACGCTCGATCAGGTCTGCGAGCTTACCCAGAAGCTTCGCGCGCTCCGAACCCGGAACAGACGACCATTCGCCGCTGTCATGCAGTGTCTTGGCCGCGGCTACGGCAGCATCGACGTCTGCTTCAGAACCTGCAGCAAACTTCGCCAACAGCTCGCCGTGGGCGGGAGAAGTGCGCTCCACATACTTGCTTTCGGCAGGTGCGAAGGTGGTGCCATTAATCCAATGATCGTACTGACGAACGCTCATAATTAAACCTCTATAACTTTGTATTCGTTTACATTTCTGACCAGCCTACTGTGCTGGATCAGGCTACAAAATCGCTCGAAGGCTGTTCTAGCCCCAAGGGCTGAAGACGACGCGTTTCAATAGCGACAGCTGCGGTCAGGGTAAGCACCGGAGCCTCGTCCGTCGAGGTCATCGCGACCACTTGGTTGGGGTCAGAGAACTCAGTACCCCATAATCCGCATAGGCGTTTTCGGGCAGCCCCCGTCACGCTTCCGATCTGCTGAATCACACTAGCCGCTTTGCCAGTGGGGCAGCGATAGCTGTGCAGATAACGCGCGGCCGCCAGACCTGTCTCATCCTCATCCAACTTGGGAACCAACACTTGGAGAAACTGCTGGCTGACATGCTGTGCTGCCTGGGGCAAAAACTTCTCGCGCCAGTCATCGACTTTGATCAGCTCAGCACGGAGGCGCGCTCGGGCGTCAAGCGACTCATACCGCCACACGTGACGGAAAGACACGGTGTCACCGATACGGTCGTACCATAGCCCTCGCAACTGACCGAAATCATCACCGCGGATGGGCATGCACATACCGGTGAACAGCTCCCAGTATTTATCCCAAGCATCCGCAGTAAAGGTGTACTGACGCAGCTCATCAATCATGGTTTGCGACCTCACCAGGCGGTATAGCCGCCATCGACAGTGAACATAGCGCCGGTGGCGAAGTTCGAGTCCTTGGACGCGAGGAACAGGATCATGTTGGCGATATCGATCGGCTCACCCATCTTGTTCAGAGGCGAACGCGCTTCCAGACCTTTCTTGAAGGCAACTGGATCTGGCACGGTTTCAAAGATCTTGTCGTAGTAGCTCGATGCGATAACGCCCGGCGCCACGCTGTTAACACGCACGCCATCCAGAGCGTGATCCAGGGCCATTGCACGCGTCAGAGCGGCTACACCACCTTTGGCGGCAACGTATGCTGCACGATCTTTGATACCGACTACCGAAATGGTCGACGCCAGGTTTACGATCGAGCCACCGCCGCGACGGATGATTTCTGGAACTGCGTATTTCGAGCAGAGGAATACGCCTTTCAGGTTTACATCAACTACCTGATCCCAAGTGTCTTCATCGAGGGTCACTACGGTACCGAGAGTGCCGAAACCAGCGTTATTGACCAGGATGTCCAGGCCGCCAAAGTGAGCCACGGTTTTCTCGACCATTGCTTTGACTTGCGCAGCATCAGCAACATCAACCTGCACGGCGATCGCAGCTTCACCCAACTCGTCTGCTACCTTGCTGGCGAGCTCAATATTGCGGTCAGCGATAACAACCTTGGCACCTTCTTGCACGAACAGCTTGGCGGTGGCTTCACCGATGCCAGCGCCGGCGCCGGTGATCAATGCTACTTGGTTTTTCAGCTTCATTTGTCTTTCCTTCAGCAGTTCACGCCCTGCCCGCTCTAGGGGCAGAGCAGGCAGTTAATTAAGCAGGTACGTAATATTGAGCTTTGGCGCGAGGCAGGGCGTTACGACCGCGGATGTCGTCTGCGATCTTCTCGGCCATCATGATGATCGGGGCATTCAGGTTGCCGCTGACGATTTCGGGCATGATCGACGCATCTACAACACGCAGGTTTTCTACGCCGTGGACTTTAGCTCTGGCGTCAACCACGCTGGTCGCGACATCAGTACCCATGCGGCAGGTGCAGGACGGGTGATAGTTGGTACCTGCCAATTGACGCAGAGCAGCCAGAATCGCCTCGTCCGATTGGACGGCAACCCCAGGAGTTACCTCTTCACCCCGGTAAGGATCCCAGGCTGCCTGCGAAACGACATTGCGGATAGCACGTACTGCAGCGATTGCGTCTTCCTGGTCTTCTTTGGTCGACAAGAAGTTGAAGCAGAATTTCGGCGCAGCCAGAGGGTCTTTCGAGCCTAACCATACGCGACCGGTGCTGGTCGGACGCATCAGGCTGAAGAAATACTGGAAGCCGTTCTCCAGCTTCACGCTACCGTGCTGGAACTCACCCAGCATGGGGATGAATTCAAACTGTACGTTCGGCACCTTGACCTCTGGACGTGTGCGGATGAACGCGCCGACTTCGAAGAAGTTAGTTGCACCGAGACCTTTCTTGAAGAAAGTCCAGAGGGCACCCAGTTTCAGCTTGCCGATCGGCGTGAGCTGCTTGGCAATCGAAACGTTTTGGGTGGCGCGGTACTGAACCGGGGCGGCGATGTGGTCTTTGAGGCCCTGACCTACCGCTGGCAAATCAGCAACACACGGGATACCGAACTCGGCCAGATGCTCTGCATCACCGATGCCGGAAAGCATCAGCAAGTGCGGCGAGTGAATAGCACCAGCGGCCAAGATGACTTCGCTACGCACATCCACCACTTCTGGGTTGCCGTTGCGAATGAAGTGAACCTTGGTTGCGCGCTTACCGACGAACTCAATCCGGGTGACCTGAGCGCGATCACAAACATGCAGGTTTTCGCGATCACGGTTCGGGTGAATGTAGGCCTGCGACGTGCTCCAGCGAATGCCCTTGTGGACGTTTCGCTGAGTGACGTGAACGCCCTCTTGGCGATACCCGTTGTGGTCTTTCACATGGGGGTAACCTGCCTGGACACCTGCTTCAAGGAACGCCTTGTACAGTGGGTTGTTGGCAGCGCAGGTTTGAATGTGCATCGGGCCGCTATCGCCACGGTAGTCATCCGCGCCCTGGTCGAAGGTTTCAGCCTTACGGAAATAGGGCAGACAATCCTTGTAGCTCCAGCCTTTCAGACCCATGGCTTCCCAGTTGTCATAGTCCCATGGGTTACCGCGTACCCAGTTCATGCCATTGATGGAGGACGAACCGCCGAGCACTCGCCCGCGTGCTTCGTAAATGGTTCGACCTTCGAGCTCTGCTTCAGGCTCGGAATGCATGTACCAGTTAAATTTGTCATCCATCAGCGGGAAACCCAACGCTGCTGGCATCTGAATGTAAATGCTCTTATCGGAAGGGCCTGCCTCGAGCATCAGTACCGATCGATTTGTTTCCTCAGAAAGCCGGCCCGCCAGCACGCTACCGGCCGAGCCGGATCCGATCACGACATAGTCGTAGGCTTTGAGGGTGTTACGGCCGTTAATATCACGCATGTGGCTCACCTGAATCGCTATGAAATGGCGCGTTTTTGTAATCGTTTACAAGCGCAGCCAGAGGATACCTAACCGCCCTTAGGTATGCTACCCCTGGGTGGCGCTTTTACTCATAAAAGCCAAAGTCATGCCAGAATCCAAATTTCGCTAGCTAGTAGCCCTAACCTGCACGTTTTAGCTGGTTACGTGCGCAGTGGTGATGCGTTGAGTCTGGCTTGCGCACCGCCATGGTGCGAAATTTGGTAACGTTTACAGGTAACGATTACAGGTGACCGCTACTGCTGACCACGCGCAGAGAAAGCGCTTCAAATGGATCAAGGTTGATGAGGAGCCGGCCATCCTCCCTGAGATCACCTTCTACAGTTTCGCTGAGCATGTCGACCACTGGGCCAGGCGAGAACCCTTCCAGAGCAATCTCTTCAGAAATTGTCTGATTACCGAAATTTAGGGCGGTGATTTGAACGCCGCGGCCTGAAGGCAGCTCATGCACCATTACCAGCAAGCCCGGGTGACTGACCTCGGGAACAAGAAGCTGACGACTCGAAGCGATGCCGTATGCTTGTCGCACTGCCAGAATTTTTTTTACTCTGCTGGCAAACGACTCAGAGTCACCCAACTGCTGAGAAAGACTGCCATATAGAGACTTCGCTCGCGGCATCCCCATTACCGAGAGGTTTTCGCTTGGCGCCATGTCAGCCAAATCATACCCTCCCCTATGGATCCAGCGCGTATCACCGTCACCCATTCGCTCAGCCACCTCCTCAGCTGGAAGCGGTAAAGCCCCAACCAAATCCCAGCCAGAGAGAGCAAAAACTCCAGGCTGCATAGCGTTGTACATCACGAGGAGCAAATGAATCTTCTCGATGAGCCGTTTCTGCTCCAACGATAGGTTAGACAGATCACGTATGCCCAAAGCCGCCGTGATGATACTCACTGTGGTGCACGAGATTCCGTTAGTGACAAAGCGCAGATTGTAAGGTGCATGCTCTCCCGATAGGAGCTCATACATTTCCTCCCGAATATGCTCGCGCAGGATGCTGCCAGGATAGGTCTGGCCCTTGTACAGATACATTTCGTTCGCATGCAATGTCCAAAAATGGACAAGCTCCGTGGTGAGCTCGTCGTGGTTTTGCAGTGCGTGTATCAACGATGCCGGGTCAATTCCAAACTTGTGCATCTCCCACAGCATCAAACGAAGGAACGCTGTATCACCCGTGAGCAACGCGTGCTGGTATGCAGGCCTGGTTATGAAGTCGTAGGAAAGGTCGGCCCCACCCTTGGACATTTGCGAGATGTCATCAAGGGTCAGGTTCAGCTCTTGAAAACTGAACCCGCCTGCCTTCCTGATCATTCCACCAAGGAGCTGGTTGCCGGTGATAGACAGCGGATGGCTTTCAGACCATGCAGTCTCGCCATGGCGCAGCTCAACCCCCAGGAAGCCGTTAGCATCCAATCGAAGCCCCCGCGCACCTAAACAATCAATCGCGTGAAGCGCATCACCAATAATCAACTGTTGAGCCGCAAAGGTCGGGTCTAGCCAGTTTAAAGAAGGCTGACCCTCCTTGAAGTAGTGAAGGTAAACCCATCGCCTAGGCTTGCCATCTACCCCAACGACCACAGGCGTTGCACTCCAGTCAGTTTCCTTGACGCCTGGCTCGAAGAAAATCACCCTCTGCAGCTGGCCCACGATGTAGTGCCGGGCTTTCAGGTCATCGCACTGGGCAGGCGTTAGGTTGACCGCATCCCGCCCAGCAGGCACATCTGGCAAGAGCCCCCAATCTCCCTCTCGGATTTCCACCATGTGGTAGATCCCCGGATATTCGCCATGGGCAAGTTCAGCCAACCGGAAGTCAGCCCCTTTGCCCGTATGAGAAGGAATCGAATCGTCGATCGTGACAGCGTTGTGAGCCGCGGCCATCCGGCTGACCTGGATCAATTGCTGCTCAGTTCCGTATAGCGGATCTATATCGAGGCTGATTCGGTCAAAATTCCCATCTATGCTCGGCGTGAAAGCTTGGCCCCGAATCCCACCCGCCCGCTTAATAGGGCCCGTGTGAATCCCCTGCACGCCAAGCTCCGACAGCCCCTTCCAGAGACCTTCCGCCGCCAAAGCTTCCAAGACTGAGCTCCCGCTCGGGGTAATAATCGAGTCTGGATACACAGTGAGCCACACTGATGCGATGTCGATAGCCCGTCTCGCTTGCGCCTGGCCATAGGGACTCATCCACAGCCGGGATTGACCAGCGTAAGTCTTCGCTCGATCTTGCGCAGCCTTGAGCATGGATTGGCTTACCAGCCAATCTACGTAGCCTGGGTCTGGTGCTGTCATCAGTACCTCCATTAGGGAGCCTGCTAGTCACTAAAAGCTCTGACGTCCCTATGGTGTAATCGTTCTCAAAGTCGCGACAGAAATCCCCTCCCAGGCAAGCAAAGGTAGATACTCGGAAAAATTCACGGTAATCGTTATCATAGGATGATCTGCAGTGGGTCTTTCGCACCACGCTGAGATCACTGAAGAGAGGTTGATGTGTCTACAACAATGAAAGCACCTGGCCGGGTCAAGGTCACTGACGTTGCTAAAGCGGCAGGGGTTTCGGTAGCGACCGTTTCCCGCAGCTTCAATCTGCCCACTCATGTACGTGACGATGTACGGGAAAAAGTTCTCTCGATCGCCGCCAAACTGGGCTACAGCCCGAACCCAGCGGCGAAGGCTCTGCGCCTTCAGAAGACAAACATGATTGGAGCGATCATCCCGACGCTCGATCACGCCATCTATGCGACGATGATCAAGAGCTTTCAGGACAAGCTCGCAGAGTATGGCTACGTAGTTTACGTGTTGAGCTGCGGGTTCGACGCCGGTTCCATTTTCGAGAAAGTTAAGCTCCTGGTCGAGCGCGGGGTTGAAGGGTTGCTCATCGTTGGCGAGGTCGCCGACCCAGCACTTAAAAAGTACCTGCAGGAGTATCGGATGCCTGTCATCTGTACCTACTCCTACCTGAAGGACAAAGAATTCCCGTTCATCGGTTTCGACAACTACCAAGCGACGCGGCAGTTGGTTGAGTATCTACTCGGCCTAGGTCACCGAAATTTTGCGATGCTTACTGGGCCAATGAAGGGCAATGATCGTCAGCAAGCCCGCTATCAGGCCTACATCGACACCTTGAGTGAATACAAGGAGAAATGTGAGCACTTCAAGTATGAGAGCGAAGGTGGCTACACGATTGAGTTTGGAGAGCGCACCCTTCGCCGCATTCGCTTGGAGCATCCCGAGGTCACCGCTGTGATTTGCAACAGTGATGTCATCGCCTTTGGCGTTCTTTCAGCGTGCAAAAAGCTTCAGCTGAACGTGCCTAAGGACATTTCGGTTGTGGGATACGACAACCTGGAGTTCGCTGAATACCTTGAGCCCCCGCTCACAACCCTGGCAATTCCTGCAGGTGAAATGGGTGTACGCAGCGCTGAAAGCCTCATATCCAACTTGAAACATGGGACGGAAATCAAACCTATCCTGCTGGGAACTCAGCTCATGGTGCGCCAGTCCAGCCACTCGATTGACTGACCCTATCTGGACACCCTACTTCGGGATGCCGCGCCATGAAATCGCCTAGCAGAGGAATGATATGGCGCCTGGCAAACGCGGAAGGAGCAATTAGCTGCAAATGCCGGAGCGGGTACTGGCTCAGAGCAGGCGTGGCAGCTTTCGCACACTGAAGAGCATCAAACACCTCGATAGGTTGCTGGAGGAAAGATCTCCCGCCGTCCGTGAGTGCGAGCGACCGTGTAGTGTGATTGAAAAGCGCGATACCGAGATCGCGCCACTAGGTCTCTTCTCGAGAAATTGCCGAGCCGGGCTGCCTCTACGAAAGCGGTCAGGGCAGCAACGTAATCCAGGACTACTCCGCCCTGAAGCAAGGATGAGAGAGCACACGTTAGTCGCTTACGACCTCTCCACAAGACAGTCTCGGCGCCGACAAAGACGCTTTAAAGCGTTGGATTCTGATCTTCTGGAAATGGCTCCCCATTAGGAGAATGAATGCAATGAAAGGGATGACCATCGAAAGCTTCAGCCCGAACGCTTCGGAAAGGAAGCCAATCACCGGTGGTGCCAAAAGGAACCCTGTGTAACCCAACGTGCCATTCATAGCCAGCCCGAGACCTGGAGCCCCAGGGTATGCCTTGCTTGCTTGGCTATAAAGCAAAGGCGTCATGTTTGAGAGCCCTATACCAACCAGAATGAACCCTGCGATGGAAGTTGCCGGCAGCGGGAAGATAACGGCCAAGGCTATGCCCGCGGCGCCAATGCCACCTGAAACAGCCAGAACGGTGTTGGCACCCAGTTTTCGGATCAAGACATCACCACCTAGCCGCCCGACAGCCATAGCGAAACTGAAGGCACCGAAAGCAAAGGCTGCAATGTTCGCAGAGGCATGGCTCACATCAGTAAGGTAGAGGGAGCTCCAGTCAATCACCGTGCGCTCGATAAATAGCGCCAAGAATGTCAAGCTGGCGATACAGATCAATGCTCGATTTGGCCAGGCAAAGCTCTTTGCCTTCATGACTGGCTGGCAATCATCTCCAACCTTGACGCAAGGTCTCAGATCACCCAGCCAAAATGCCGCAAATAATGCGACGGTAGCTGTGGCCGCAGCCGAGATGAACAGGCAATGCACCAAACCCAGTGTATTCGAGAGCAGGGTCGCAACCGCGGAAGCCCCTGCAAGCCCCCCGATACTGAAAACAGCGTGAAACGAGGACATCAACGATCGTCCTTTTCTCGCCTCAATCAAAGAGCCGTGGGTGTTCATTGCAACATCGAGGACGCTGTTTGCGACACCTAGCACGAAAATAGCCGCAGCAAGCGACCACGCGGAGCTCGCGAGCCCGCACAGAGGAAGCACCGCCGACACCAAGCCTGCGCCCAGCAAGAGAGCTTTACGGCTGCCAATACGGGTCACTAGCGCACCGGCCAGGCACATCATCAGCATCGTGCCGGCAGCGAAAGCGCTTAGAGCGATACCGAGCTCCGAGTCGCTTAGGTGCAAAGCCTGCTTCATGCCAGGGATGTTGGTCGCCCAAATGGCGAGCACGGCGCCATTTGTGAAAAATACGGCGGATGTGGCCACGCGCGCGCGACTCAGGATATTTTGTTCAGACACGTCTACCTCTCACAACTTCAAGCGTAGCCACGAGCCAGACAGAGCGTCAGGCACGGCGAAG
Source organism: Pseudomonas sp. NGC7 (assembly GCF_047159675.1). Lineage (NCBI taxonomy): Bacteria > Pseudomonadati > Pseudomonadota > Gammaproteobacteria > Pseudomonadales > Pseudomonadaceae > Pseudomonas > Pseudomonas sp. NGC7. Next base: position 6,317,627 of record NZ_BAAFZY010000001.1, read on the forward strand.
CACGACGAACAGGCTCCTTCGAAGAGGTAACGCCTGATCATCACGGCAGAATTAGCAGGAAATGTTCCACACCGATGTCATCCTCTCGTTAAAGCGGATGGATGGTGTTATGAAAGGCAGACAAGCATTCAAGGCATTAGGCACTGTGTTTCCCCGCGTAGCGATTTGTTATTGGTTCTGGGGTTCATGCCAGCGAGGGCATGCAGGGTGCTTTACGTAAGGGTCAGGAGAGATAGTGTCCTGACATTTCGATTCACGAAGTTCGTGGCCAGTGTAATCGTTTACAGCATGGCGGCAAAATTAGCAGAAGCTTCCATCGCCGTCGACATGTTTTTGCCAACGCTGCGCGGTTGCAAGCTCGGCTTAGTGAGTCATCAGCTTCTCGAGGAGAGGCTGGCGCCCGCGAGCAGGCGCCAGTAGACAACCTAAAACGCAGATGGCTTAACGCTGCTTCTCGAACACCGGGATAAACGGATCCGACAACGGAGGGCCGAATGCAGTGGTTTTCTCGATATCAAGAACGTTTTTCGGGCGCGGGAATGGTTCTGGATCGGGTTGACCAGGATGCTTTTCAATACCGATGTCGCGGAAGAAAATCTCCAGCCCGTTAGGCTGGATGAACCACAGCCAGTGCAGTTCCTCCTCGCTATCGTTGATGAACATGTGCCTGCGGTTTTTGCCTACAAAAATCGTTACGCCAGGCTCAACAACATACTCAACCCCATCAATCCTCGCCTTCCCTTTTCCGCGGATGAAATGCAGCACTTCATCATGAACGGGATGGTAGTGCTCCCGGACATAGCTTGCAGGGGGTAGCGTTTGGGTTCCGAGACTGAAAGGACTTTGAATATCCAGATCTTCAGGGTCGATACGGACGGAAATGAAGCCATTGGCGGGGACAGGTTGCCAGTAATCCTTACCGTCATCAGGCCCCAGCACCAGAATATCACCGTGGTTTTCGTTACCTTTCACCACTTTGCTCATGCAGCACTCCCTCTACGATTGGAGATGGCATCGACACATGTCAGGTGTGCCGACGCCAAAATGTAATCCTTTACATTGACGCTTGGCAAAGCGGTATGTTCTTTTCTGCTTAGGTTCTGACGAAACGACCCGATATTGCGACCAGAAGCAATCCAAAGGCCACTGCAGCCAATGAGATGCCAAGCGAGCTCGCGTGAGCAATGAAACCTATAAAGGCGGGCCCGACGAGAACGCCGGCGTAACCCACGGTCGTCATGGCGGGGATCGCGACAGCTTTTGGCATGGATTTTTGATCTGCAACCGCGGAGAACAGTACAGGCACGATGTTTGCACATCCCAGACCAATGAGGCTGTACCCAGCTAATGAAATCATCCACTCGGTCGTGGCGAGAGATATTGCCAGACCCAGTGCAGCAACTGCCCCACCCAGGCCTACGATCAATCTGCGCCCTACCCGGGCCACAATTGGATCCCCCAGTAGGCGACCAATCGTCATCGCCATTGCGAACGTGGCGTAGGCGAGTCCGCTAAGCTCAGGCTGCAGGTTCTGCCGCGTGATCAAGTACAACCCACTCCAGTCCAACATCGCCCCTTCCGCAAGAAAGACAATGAAGCACAATGCACCAAGAAAGAGCACTTCTCCCTTGGGTACAGCAAAGAGCGGGGCCCGCTTTCGCTCGCAGGCAGTTAGCAGCCCAGCGGAGCTTCGATACAGTACCAATACGCTCACGCCCACGACGACAAGTACCGCATGCAGCGGTGTAAACGACAACTTCAGCAGAACTGTCATGGTCAAGGCCCCTATGATACCTCCCAGACTGAACAGACCATGAAAACTGGACATGATCGGCTTGGGGCTTTGGGCATTAACCTCTACCGCCTGAACATTCATCGCGCAGTCAAGTGCTCCCATACCCACGCCGAAGACGATAAGAGCAGGCAGTAGAAGCTGAAACGAACTGAACGTAGCCAGCAGCGGCAGCATCGCCAGGAGCACGAACGTCCCCACAAGGATGATTCGACGACAGCCCCATTTGGATACCAGCGCACCAGCAACCGGCATCGCCAAGATGGAGCCGATGCCTAGGCCGAGCAGCAAAATACCCAAGATTCCCTCATCGAGCCCTGCCCGCTCCTTTAGCAACGGCACCAACGGCGCCCAGGAAGCCAGACAAAAACCAGCGATGAAGAATACGAGTCGCGTGGAAACGACCTCTTTCGGCGTGCTCGCGAAAGAGATAGAAGAAGTGGTGCCTTGCATTGAAAAACCAAAGTGTCGAAAGGATCAGAGGAAATGGCCAGAATCTGGCAAAGGATTTGCTTAACCAGCAATGTAATCCTTTTCATGATAGACGCTTTGGAGGTCTCCATGCACGTGCTTTCTTCCCTGGCAGGCTCACACTTCATCGAGGCTCAGCCCGCGCAGGCAGCGCGCGGGGCGGGAGCTCTAGACCCTCAAACGCAAGGTGTGTCGCTGATGCGCCTACTCAAAACTTGGTACCAATCCAGCCCGAAAACCACTGCCAGAACGCGTAAAGGTGAGTAGTTAAGAAACACTCGAAACAGATAGAGGGCGCGATCGCCCTCTGCTGTGAATTCAACTAGATGGTAGCAAGGGCAAGCGGCAGGAATATCGCTGTCCCCACCCCCATAAGGCTCATCGCTAGCGCAGCGTAAGCGCCATGTTCCTGCCCTTCTTCCAAGGCTCTAGAAGTCCCCACGGCATGAGCCGTCAATCCTAACGCCATACCCACAGCGGCTGGGTGAGTCACCCGACACAGGCTCAACAACGAAGGCCCGAATACTGCACCCAAGATTCCAGTCAGCAGGACAAAGACTGCTGCAAGTGCAGCGATGCCACCAGCCTGGTTGGCCACAAGCATTGCAATCGGCGACGTGACTGACTTCGGCGCTAGCGTCATCAGTAACTGATGATCGATCCCCATCAGTCCACCCAGGAGAAGCGTCGACACCGAGGCTACGATGCCCCCCAGAGAGACTGTAATGACAATCGGCCAGAGTAACCGCCGTATGCGAGAAAGGTTCTGATAGAGAGGCACAGCAAGCGCGACGGTAGCAGGCCCTAGTAACAGAGTAAGGATACTGACGCCTTTGAGGTAATCGTCGTACGAAATGCCCGCGAAGGTGAGTACAGCAATCACCACTGCCGCGCTGACCAGTACCGGTTGAAGAAAGACAATTCCGCTCACCTTGCTCAAGTGCAACGCCGCCTGAAACGCAGTCAACGTCAGGGCAAGATGAAAAAGAGGGTGCCCCACTACAGGCTCTAGAAATGCGCTCATTGACCACCTCGCTGATTGCGCTTGACCAGCGCCTGCATCAACAGCCCCGTAAAGATCATGGTCGGGACTAATGAAACACACAGAACGATCAAGAGCGCCCACCCCATTGGCTGTATCACCGAATACCACGCCATAACGCCCACTGCCGCGGGAACAAGCAGCAACGGCATGCAACGTAGTAGCCAACCTGCAGCCTGCTCAACGGACTCGCTCAGCTCACCTCGCACGCACAGGAAAACCAGCAGCAACACGAGGCCTACGATTGGCCCAGGCACTGGCTTCAAAACGGATGAGCTAATCAAAGAGCCGATCAGCTGAAAGATCACCAGCTCCGTTAAGCCTCTCAAAACCTGCATTTCAACCTCCACTTCTCACTTCTAACGCAATTCACCAAGTGAATCCTGCTCACTCGAACGGGCAGATCGAACGATTGACGGCAAAATGACCATCAGGCCGCTAACCAAGATCATCGAGATGCCCCACCAAGCAAGCACTCCTGGGAAGCTTGAGTAGATCAAGTACCCCAGCAAGGCTGAACAAGGAATTTGGACGTAGGTGAATGGGGCTAGGCTGGCAGGACTTGCCCGGCTGTACGCCGCTGCGAAAAGCCAGTGCGCAGTTGTTCCAACGAGCGCCATACCACTTAATCCCAGCCACTGCAGCGTTGAAGGCGCCTCCCAAAACCAGGGCAGCATGGCGCTGCAGATGGCCAGGGCAAACAGCCCAAGCCATAAAGTTGCACTCTCCGGCGTATCTTGATTAGCCGCTGCACGTGTCGCGAGCTGATAACAGCTCAAGAAGAATGCGGCCCCGCAAGGAAGTAGCGCTGCCCATGTGAAGAGCTCTCCAGCTGGATTGACCACCAGCGCGACACCCAGCAGGCCGACAAGTACAGCAATCCACTGCGATGGACGCACCGCTTCACTGAAGAACACCTTGCTGAGCACGAGAACGAAGAGCGGGGCGAGGAAGTTCAGAGCTGTCGCCTCTGCCAGCGGTACAAATCGCAAACCGCCGATGAAACACAAACTCAGAGCCACAAGAAAAAAAGCCCTGAGAAAATGCAGGCCCGGTCGGCGGCACGTCCATGCAGCAAGGCTTCTCCTCGAAATTGCGGCCCCCCCCCATGACCAGGCTTTGACCGAGGTAGCGCACCCAGATCACCACAACAACCGGCAGCCCCTGAACCATCTGCCTTGCAATGGCGTCGTGCATGGAAAGGCATGCCACGGCAAGAACAATGAGCAAGGCGGCGATACGAGTGGCACTCGAATTCATAGACTTCTCGATGACGCTGGGCGCGGGGGCTAGGCGATATTTAGCCGAGCCTGACCCTGTTGAAATGGATCAGCTGACCTGGAATAAAAAAGCCCACGGAGTCCGTGGGCAAAAGTGTCGATTACGGTCGATAGTCCGAGGGGATACCGTCCCATCCAGAAATATCGTGTAAACGATTACAAGCCGAGTTACAAGAATATCTGGTGGCTTCGCCTTTAGCAAGCTCCGACTCGCCACCTTTCATCTGGCCGCCCTCGTCCGAGTGGGATGAGACCAGGTTTACTCCCACCAATACTCGACCTGCACCCCGAAATTACTGCCGTGACGCGCCTGGTTGAAGGCGCCCGTGGAGGACAGTGCCGAGCCCTCATCCATTTCATCGGCTGCACGCTGGGCCGCGCGGTTCCATTTGGCGTAGGTGTAGTACAGGCGAATCTCCGGGCGTTCCCAGAAGCCTGGGCCCTTTGGTGACCAGGTCGGAGCGAAGGTGAATTTGCTGAGCTTGCGAGTACCATCGGAGGCCTCAATCTGGTCGTGCCCAACCTCGGCGACGAGCTTGAATTGATCAGAGATGGCATAAACCGGCCTCACACCAACAGAAACCCAGTCTTGCTTCTCGCCACCATCTCGATAGTCGCGCTGCGTGACCACCTGGAACTGCCCACCAAATCGGGGAGTGACCTGCCAATCAAAGTAATCCAGCAGTCGCCAGCTTCGATTACTGCGATCCAGCTCAACTTCCCCAGTGGTGCCAAGATTCGTTCCAGGGCCTTGGCCATGCTGGAGAGCTACAGTGTTGGCGTTACCACCTAGCACATCACTTTGGCGGTGTTGAACCGTGACGGCCCAGCCGCTATGGCTATCGCCTCGCTTCGGATCCTCGATGTAGCTGAAACCGAACTCCAGCTCACCACCAGGGTTGGTGTCGATTCCCCCCACGTTGAAATCATGGCGGTTGGTGTAGTCCTTCTGGAAAACACTGTCCTTGCGGGAGAATGCATAGCTGTACTTCAGCCCGCCCAGTTCAAAATCCTCGATACCGGCGCCAGTGCCGCTCTGATCCCAGTAATAGAAATCTGAGATGTGAATGTCGTTACGCTTGTAAAAGCGTCGCCCCGCCCAGAGCGAACCGTTGTTGAGCGCAGGTACCTTGCTCCACTCCGCATAGGCCTGAACGATCTTGGTATAGCCATTATCATCAGCAAAGGTCGGCTTGTGCCCATAACGACTTAGCAGAGCCACCATCCCTTCAATGCTGACGACCGAGCCATCGTCAAGTGACAGCAGATCTTGCCGCAGGCCTAGCTCACCATACTGTTCGCACTCGTTGCCGAGCCGATATTTCGAAGGTGCCCCCGGAAGCTGGAAGCAGGATTGAGAACCTCCTGCAGTCGCTCCTCCCACACCACTGCGCAAATACCCGTTGAACTCCACCGCCTCTGCGCCGACGGTGGACAGCATGCTCAGCGCAGCCGAAAGCCCCAGCTTCTTGCCGTTGATCATTGGTATTCCCTAGTTTTGTTTTTGGAATGTAGATAGCGCAGGCGTCACTGCCTGAAGACTGCCGCCCAATGGGGCGGCAGAAGAAACGAGGATTAATTCGCCAGAGCCTTACCGGAGGTACGCAGCTCCAGCTGGCCTTTCCAGGCCACCAGGCTAACGATCAGCATGGCAACGAGCGGAAGCAGCATGCTGTACTGCAGGCCGATATGGTCAGAGGTGGCACCAATTATTGGCGGGCATACCAGGAAGCCGACATAGCCGATGGTGCCATTAAGAGCCAAACCAAGGCTTGGGGCTTGGGGGCAAGCCTGAGCGGCTTTGCTGTAAAGAATCGGGGTCATGTTCGAAAGCCCAAGACCCACCAACATGAAGCCAGCAATAGAGGCAACCGGCGAAGGTGCCCCGATAGCCAGCGCGAAACCTACAACAGCCAACAACCCAGAGGACACAAGCACGCAGTCACGACCGAAACGTATAATGAGTTGGTTGCCGGCGAGACGACCTACTGCCATCGCAAAGCTGAACCCTCCGAACGCGAACGCAGCAATACCGGTACTTGTGCTTGCGACGTCAGTCAGATACTTGGAGCTCCAGTTGATCATGGAGCTTTCGGTGAACAGTGACATGATGGTCAGCATCGCTACGATCAGCAACGTGAGGCTTGGTCGAATGGCAGCCTTTTTCTTGACCGCCTCGGTGGCCCCTGCCGGGCGCAGGTGACGTAGCGGTGCAGCACACAGCGCGGTGGTAACAAGCATCAAACCCGCCGCAAACGCCAGATTGAACATCGCTGTCAATTCGAAAGAGTCGAAAATCGATACGATCCCGGCACCAGCCATGCCGCCGAAGCTGAACGCAGCATGGAACCATGACATAAGCGGCCTACCCTCCATTTCCTCGATGATGGACGCATGCGTATTCATCGAGATGTCGATCACGCTGTTGCAGATCCCAAAGAACAGCAGGATGCCGAAGAAAACCTCATAAGAGGGCGACATCACCAGCAGGGGCAGCGAGATTGACAGCAGCACACCGCCCAGCACGATCGAGGCGCGGCTACCTAATTTGTTGGCCACACTGCCGGCCATGAAAATCATCAACATCGTGCCCGCAGCAAACATGCTCAGAGCGTTCCCCAACTGACCATCGGTAAGGCTCAGAGCCTTACTGATTGCTGGAATGTTCGTGGCCCAGATCCCCAAAACCAAGCCGTTGACGAAGAAAATCAGGGTGGTGGCGTAGCGTGAAGACTTCAAATCGTTAATGAGGCCCATAGCCGTATCTCACTGAATAGACATTCTTGTTGTTGGGCACCGATACACGCAGCGGCCCTTGTCTCAAACGAGTACGACGCGAAGCTTTCGTAATCGTTTACATGCCAGTTTACACCCGATTTTTGGGAGCCTTACCTGTGCGTTCAGGTAATCAAGTCAAAGCCAGCCGCAGTCCAAAACCACGACGCTCCCATGCCGTCGGTATCAACTGGCAATGTAAACGTTTACAAGCATCATTCATGCCAGCGCTGCCTCTGCCTAGTTTTCAACCAGAACCAGGCCTTCTGCCATGCGGTTTAGCCGAGAAAGCGAGCTGTCTGATCATCGTGCTGAAGGATGGTGGCGCTTGTAGGCTTTGGTAACACCATAGGACGGCAATGCGCAGAAATGGGCCATTTTCACTCAGAACGCACCTTCTTGAGGCATTGAGCAACCAAGCGTCAGCGAAATCAGTGAACGCTAGCAGACACCGTCCAGCGGGCGCCCCCCTCAGAACCAAATGGCCGACTCCACATAAGGCGCGAGAAAAATACCGTTGCATGATGGAAGGAAAACGTTTACAAAAAATATGTAATCGATAACAACAATATCGCCGTTCTCGCTGCTGCATCTGCCCCACCACTACAAAAACCATCAAAGGTACGGGAAGACAGACATGACAACACAAGGGATTACTACGCCTCAAAGCCCCGCTCTGCGGAAAGCCATCATCGCTGCTGCAATCGGAAACTTCATCACTTGGTTCGAGTACGCTTCCTACGGATTTCTAGCCGTCATCCTTGGCCGAGTTTTCTTTCCAGTCAGCACACCATCCGCCAGCCTTCTTGCCACCTTCGCAGCATTTGGCATCTCGTTCCTGATGGCCCCGTTAGGAGCGCTATTTTTCGGCAGATTGGGCGATCGGGTTGGCCGTAAGAAGATTCTCGCAAGCGTCATCCTCCTGATGTCAGGCTCGACTTTTGTCATTGGCCTACTCCCCAGCTATGCAAGCATTGGCATCCTCTCCCCCATTCTTATGGTTGCGATGCGCATGTTGCAGGGCTTCGCCTCCGGAGGTGAGCCAGGAGGGGCAGCGACATTTCTGGTGGAATCTGCCAATCCTGGGCGCCGGGCCTGGACTGTCAGTTACTGGCACTGTTCAAGCTTCATTGCAAACGCAACAGCATCGGCCTTCATCTTGGGGTTGACTGCATCGATCAGCGAGGCAGCGCTCGAGCAATGGGGATGGCGTATACCGTTCCTTCTCTCAGGTGTGCTGGGAGTAGTGGCGTTCTACATCCGCTCTCAACTTGAAGACACCCATGCCTTCAAGATGCTCCAGGAAACCGAAGGCGTCAGCGAGGCGCCTATCAGCGAAGCTATAACTGGTCATTGGAAGCAAATACTGCAGACGGCTGGCTGCATTGCGCTGCAGGGCGCAGCCTTCTACTTCATCTTCGTCTACATCGAGACCTATTTGAAGGTGCAGCTCGGGCTGTCTTTCCTTCAAGCATCCGTATCGAACGTTATTTGCCTGGTCATGGCGTCGATCAGCATCTTCGCATTTGCGCGAATCAGCGACCGTATTGGGCGCAAGCCAATCCTCCTACTGGGCGCTCTGTTGTGCACCTTGGCCATTTACCCTGTGTTTTTGGTTTTCAGTACAGGAAGCTATGGCCTGATTTTAATGGGCCATGCATTGCTGGGTATTTGCCTTGCCGTATTCATGTCCGCCTCTGGCCCGGCGCTTGTAGAAATTTTCCCAACTCGTGTTCGATACGCGGGCTTCTCGATCGGGTTCAACCTTTCCGTCGCGGTTTTCGGTGGCAGTGCAGCCTATGTCGCCACTTACCTCATAGACGTAACCGGTTCATCTCTCTCCCCTGCCCTGCTCGTGCTGAGCACGGGGTTGATCGCAACCTTAAGCGTCCTGACGTTACGAGAAACAGCTGGCCGCCAGCTTGAGCCAAACGCTTCATGCCCTGCATCGCTAACCAGCGCTAAGCGCGGCTGATCTGCTTCCTAACCACACCGTAAGCTCTCTGAAGTAAGAGGTTGATATGAGCAAAAATCGCCTTCTGCACGAACGCTTGGCCGCCTTGGTCAGCACACTCCGGCACGGGGAAATGATCTTCATCGCGGATGCTGGCAGCGGCACCTCGAGTGCGAGCCTTGTACCCCTTAACCCGGACGTTGAGATCATTGATGTAGCAATCCATACAGGCTGCCCAACGGTCGATCAGTTGCTGCCTGTACTGTGGGAAGTGGGGGATTTTGAAGCCGCATTCGTAACTGAAAACATGCGCCAGGCGAACCCGTCGATGAGGGAGTTGGTGCAAGGCTTGACTGGCCCTGATCACATTCATGAGTTGCGATATCTGCCCGAATTCTACGACCTGCGTAATCGCTGCAAAGCCTTCATCCAGACCGGTGACTATGGCGTCCATAGCAACGTAATACTGGTGGCCGGCTATCCCAGCCCTCCGATTCCTGTTGAGTGGATGACCAACCCGAACTGGTTCGAAGAACTGCGAAAAACACAGTCGAAAAAGGACTGAATTCATGCCCATTCAAAAAACAACAGCGGGTCAGTATTACTACCGAAATTGGGATTGCGAGGACGCTTTAGCCTGCGTCCTTCTGCTTCATGGTTTCGGTGAACACACCGGACACTACCACCGTTTCGCAGCAGCATTGGTACACGCAGGTTTTGATGTCTGGGGCATTGATCATGTCGGCCATGGGATGACTGGGGGGACACCAGGACACTTCGCATCGATCGATCAATTGGTTGATCATGCTCGTGATCTGGCTTCCCTTATCCGCACGCAACACCCCAGCCGCCCATTGGTAATTGTCGGCCACTCACTTGGCGGCATCACCGGTGCGGCCCTTGCACTCTCACTGGAGCCAGCAGCCTCAGGTGTCGTCCTGACAGGCGCACCTTTTGAAGGGCTTCCAGTCATCAAGGACGGCATCGAGCTGGTCATGTCACGAGATGCCGCCTACCTGGATGCGTTAGAGCATGACCCATTGAAATTCGACACAGCCCCCGCTGAAGCGAATCTATGGAGAGCAATCAGTGAGCAGACCGATGCACTCAGCAAGGGACTTTCCAAGCTCAGCATTCCCGTACTGCTCATCAACGGAGAGCACGACGTTTTCGCCCCTCCTTCTCTCGCTCAGCGCTGGAGCAAACTTATTCCAAACGCTCACGTCGTGGAGATCGCTGGGGGATACCACGATATTCCTAACGATACCGAGCACCGTAAGGTTGTCGGGCACGTCATCAGCGCAATCAATCGCTGGATAGGCGACAACGGCAGGAACGCACCGCCCTATACCTGCTGTTAAGACAAAGCTCTCCCCATTCTGAGGATGGGCCGCCCGGCCCATCCCGTACCCTCTCGCCCGCTGGAGCACGACTGTGAACGACTCACGCTCTGCTATCTCGCTGTGCCCACTCATTCTGCTTTCGTTGTTGACTGTTCAGGGCCGTATCGCAAACGCCGATGAGCCATTTGCTAGCAATTCACAATGGATGACTGGCGATTGGAACGGCTCGCGCCACGCACTCCTTGAGCAAGGCTATGATGTGACTTTTAACTATACCAACGAACTTGGATGGAACGCCCATGGAGGCTTTAACCAAGACAAGAAGGTGGCTTATGCCGACGAGACTCTGCTCGGCCTAGGTATTGATCTCGAACGTACGCTAGGTTGGAAGGGTGCATCAACTCAGCTGTACATCACAAACCGGAACGGCGAGGACATCACTAACCAACGGTTGATTGATACCCGTAGCGGTCAGCTGACATCCACTCAGGAGGTTTGGGGCCGCGGTTCCATTTGGCGTCTCGCTGAGCTGTCGTATCGCCAGAACCTGCTCAACGACCAACTGAACCTACGAATTGGTCGCTTTGGATTAGGCGAGTTCGGGGAGTTCCCATGCGAATTCCAGAACCTACTTTTCTGCGGTAATACAGGTGGCTCAAGCACCGGAACCGTCTGGTACAACTTCCCTGTGAGCCAATGGGGATTGCAGCTGAAATACCATTTCTCCAGCTCGCTCGCCGTACAAGCTGCTGTCTTCGAGCAGAATCCATCGCTGCAAGAAAACGACAACGGTTTCAAAATGAGCTTTTCTGGTGGCAAGGGCGTGATCATGCCTTTAGAAGCCATCTATAAGCCCGCCCATGCCCTCTTTGATTTGCCAGCAGAGGTGCGTGCCGGTGCATTCTTGTCTACTGCAGACGCTGATGATGTTTTCATGGGCGCCGACGGCCAGCCCCAGCCGCTAACACCAGACGGTGGTTACAAGCGGCATAGCACGAGCCATGGATTCTGGACGGTGCTCCGCCAGCAAGTCGCGCTTATCAATGACGATCCAAACCGACCCGTTGAGCTGTTCACTCAGGCGCACTTCAACGAGAAAGACACTAGCTACATCCGCAGTTCTCTTAACCTCGGGATGACCATCATGGGCCCATTCGACAGCCGCCCTTCTGATCAACTCGGGATCGCTGTTGGCCGCGTCGAAGTCAGCCCGCGGTTCGAAAAACGGCAGCGCTTACTCAACGCGATGTCCGGTAGCACCGACTACAACGACCTTGCTTTCATCCCCGTACAGGACAAGGAGTACAGCGCTGAGATTTTTTACGGGGTGCAGGTGACCAAATGGTTGATGGTAAGGCCTAACCTGCAGTTTGTAAGGCATCCTGGTGGTGTAGATGAAGTCGATGATGCGGTCGTCGTTGGCTTGAAAATTCAGTCTCGTTTCTGACGAATGCTGGAGCCTCTCGATTGATTGCAGGAAATCCAGGGCTGGGGCACCTGAAAGATGCCCCGACTCTGACTCACATTGTCGATGCGCGAATGGCTTTCTCAATACGCAAGCGCCCAGCATGAGCTAGCTTGTGAACGCCCGCTTTTGGCAACAGCGTAAACGAGCAACTCCCCTGTATTCCCGCTGCGACAACCAGCGCACTTAGCTCCGGCAGGCAGATCTCAAACAGGCTACCTATTGAGTCATCATCCCCTGTCCGCCGGAACACAACGTTCGCGTCGGGTTCGAGTTGTGGTGCACGCGATGCCGGTACACCTGGCGGATGAGTGCTTTCAAGTACGGCTGGCCCTTCATCACCAACGATGCCCAAGCTTAGGTTCAGAGAGTCGCACTTTCGCGAAGCGGCCTGGTAAGCGGAGCGCGCAGGCGTGAGGATGGAAGCCCGCAGGGCCGAGACCAGGTGAGCCTGGGCTTGGTTTACGACAGCCGTGCCGTAGGTCATGCACTAGATATGAGCCTTACGGCAAATTATCCCTGAGCAATAATTATTGGTTTTCCATAATTTGACCTAAAAAAGATCAGTTTCGCGCTTGCTTCCTCTTTAGCTAGAAGATTTTGTAATCCGCCCGTAGGCGTCATTACCTAAAATCGCGTCGCCTTCCTGATCAAACATCACGGCGAGCCATCGCGCCCTCTTCATCTCAGCTATTTGGGAGAAAAAGCAGCGTTCGCAGAGGTGAAGCTCGTACTCTTGGCCGCAATGCGCTGAACCTTTGCCCCATGACGCATGCATCGTTCCATACTGAGGCTCACCTGCGCCATCCCCTGTAGACACACCGCAAACATCGCAAACCACATCGATGGCCATGTCATGTTCACCTGCTCGCGTGACCTTCATACCACACCTCCGCAAACTTCCAGCATGTGCCTAACCAGACGTCACTCAATGCTAAGCTTCCAGCGCCTAGGTGCGAGGAGCCAGCCCCTGGCGGAGCAGTAACAGGCGATTGAGTGTACGCATGATAAAATCGCTCCAGATTTAATCTGTGGAGCTTTCCGCTTGAGCACGCAACCTGCTACCGGCTACTACGATTCACTGCTTCACGCTCCTACTTTCTCCAGCGACCCAGTCGGCAAACGCCAAGCTGAGTGCTGGAAGCGTCTGGTGGACGACATTCACAAAAGTACGACTGAGCAAGACCTGAGCGAGGCCAGAGGCAAAGCGGAGGGCTACATCATTGGTTTAGTGGAAGCTGGTCATCTCTGTCACGACAGAGAACGCGACTACACAATTCTCAGTAGCGTTCACCGCCGGCAAGATTTCTTGCGTTCATTGCTCTCGACTTACACCTGACTCATGACCGTCGCAATTTCGGTGCCTCTCTGAGGCGCCTGGCTATAAGGCATCACACCCCTTTGGTGAGAAACGACCGCAAGCTTGCCCTCCCCACTTCACGCTTGAACGTGGCAATGACGAACCGACCTGACTCGGTGGTCGCGACCCAAAATCGGCCTTCCTTGCTGAGGTTCTCGACCTTTGAAGTCTGGAAATAGTTACCGTCTGAATAGCGCGAGTAAGGCCCCTCATCCTGGTGATCAAATACAACACCTACCGCGCATGACGAGGCAAGAAAGACATCAGATAGATACGCAGTGACGGGCTTTGCGAAGCCCTGCGCCCTTGCCTGTATCAGACGTCTCAGCTGAAAGTCAGTGAAGTCACGTCCATGAAACTGAATGTGGATGCTGGTTGATCTTGGCTGCATTCGCTGACCTTTCTCTAAAAAACGCTGTGTGACCGCTACCAGGTGCGACGGTCAATCCGTGCACCCGCCGGCGGCTTAGACATCGATGATGAAGTCAGCCGAGAAGCCTGTACGCTCTCCTGGATAACCAAGCGGGTTCGAGACCATCCGGCACCCCGATACGACGGTGTCCACCGCGTGATGCGTGTGGCCAAAAATCCAAAAGTCACTGTGGGCTACCAGGTCATGCCATTGGTTGAAATACACAGCACCGAGATGACCTTCGTGCCCATTACCGGCTACTTCCTGGATCGGGCAGTGGTGAGTGATCACAACCGTTTCCCCCCCAAAATCCTTAGCGAGTTCGGTGGTGAGAAAATCGCGAGCGACAATGTTCCGGGCAATGAGGTCGACGGGGCGAAGTTTCCTGAATCCCTCCCCGCTTCGGATGACCCTGAAGTCACTCATCCACTCCCAGCATTCATACATCGCCTTTTTGTAATCGCCGGTTGAGGTGAAGTCCGTCCAGGCAGTGGTAACCAGAAATCGGGTATCACCAATCACGAGGCATTCGTTTTCGAGGACATGCACATGCTCTTCTGCTGCTTCCTTCATCTTGAGCAGCGTACGATCCAGGTGGCCACCTTTGTAGTACTCGTGATTACCGGGGACGTAGATGACTGGGCAGTTGAAGGTTTGGTTCGCCCAAGTCACACCTTGACTGCGCACCGAAATGTCTCCAGCGAGCACAACCAAATCTGCATCGACCTGGGGTGGCTCAAAGCCCTTGAATTCCAAATGCAGATCTGAGTAGATCAGAACTCTCATCAGCTCTCTCACTCCCGAGCAGCATTGTATGGATCGCTTCTCCAAGGCTTCACCGAAGGGAAGCCGGGCTATCTAGGGTAGCTCTACGGACGCAGCGAGAAGACCGTATCGAGGCTTGCCTGCTTCCTGCAGCCATCACCTAAAAGCAGGTAAAGAGTACTCCCGGTTTCAAAGACGCATGGATGGTCATACGAGATGCCAAAGTTACTGCGTAGCCAGTGCCCAGGCGGGAAACGATTGCGACTGTCTCGGACGACTTCGTGAGCAAAGAGCACCAGAGGCAGTACCGCCTCTGATCTGAATTGCTCAAGCACTACTGGTGTGAGCTGCAGGTCGGCAACGATCCACTTACGCACTAAGCAATATGGCTTACCTGGGTGGCACACGTTAGCGAGCTGTATCAGCGCTCCATCGCCCCCCTCCCATCCCGAGACAACCTCACCTTCCCCGTAGAAAAACTCACTCACCTCTTCCAGCGTGGCAGCCATGGTCAGACCTCGTCGCTGCTGAAAACACGACCTGTGTCTGTGACGAACTCATAGACAGGAGAGCTCTCGCTACCACCGCTGATTCGGATCTCAGACAGCGGCTCCATGTAGCATCCGGCCTTGCGTAGGGCTAGCGGAGGAATCACGTACACCCTGTGCACGCTCAGGAGCTCCGGTGATCCGTTTTCCCACAGTGACTTGATCGTTGAAACGTCAAACACAAGCTGTGATGTAGGGCCAAGGGCACCTGCATCGAAACCTACCCCTTCGACTAGAAACACGTAGGTGCAGCGGCTCAGGTTGATGGATTTCCAGAATAGGACTTCTGAGTCCTCAATCCTGAACCTCCCTTGGAGCTCATCGCTCTTCGTCAAAAACACATTTCTTCCTAGCATTGCTGGTCGCATGAGGGGGACTCCCTACGAGGGGATAGCCCACACGCAACGGTCACTGAAGGCCATACTTCCGACCATGATCGTCATTTTTTGCCATTCGTTGGCTGGAGGCAGCTAGCGCTAGCCACTGATTCCACGCGGGTTGCGAGACCCAAGGGAAGCATCCTATGCAAGCCATGAACTATATGTCATGGCGTGCATATGATCAATATGGCCTTATCCTCACTTTTGAGGATTCGACATGGTATCGAGGGAATCCCTCGCAGCAGTCCTGCGTCTCGCGAGAGCCAGTCGCGGGCTATCGCGTGATCAGCTCAATGCCCAGGCCAAAATCGAGCCTCGCCATCTGCAGAGGCTCGAGAACGCCAAAACCGGAGTTACACTTGAAATGCTGGGGAGCATCGCGAAGGCCTTGGGCTACGACCCCATAGCACTGCTGATAATCGCCTCTAGCTACGATGTTCAGACATCCGTTGCGGAGCGCCTGGTAAGCATTAAGAAAGAGCTCGCGGAGCCTGATGCGCTGCGCATCGCATCTGACCTGCCAAACCATTTCGCTGATGGAGAACTCATCGCTGAGCGCGCTGGGCGAAGCTTAAGTGAGGACGTGGTTCGAGAAGTGCTAGCGTGCCGTGATGAAGGCCTGAATCAACGGAAAACTGCCGAGAGGCTTGGGATCCATCAATCCACGGTCAGTAGGATATGGCGGAAGACTTGAATCATCCTCAGCTGTTAACATCAACATTCTGCAAGTGCAATCACACAACTCAGGAGAGTTAACGCCTAATGACCAGTATCTCATTGAGCCGTCATCAAGTAAAACTTAAATCTTGCTGACACTATTACGCCGCCTGGATGGTGCTTTGCTTTTTTTCTCAACCTTTGTCCGAACCATCGCCGCCCGCCCTGGATCAAGTAATGTCATTATGTCGAGCGGCTTGAAGTCATATTCACTCGCAAGAACATCGAGCTCTGCTAAAAAACGGGCAGCTTTCACAACTTCTGGATCTCGGAGAAGCGGCACAATCGCTTCATACTCCGACGTAATTCGATTGCTCAACTCAAAGAACTCTTGAACACTAGTCATATTTTTTACCTTTACTGGCAGGCTTATCACTATCTTCGTCAACACCTAGCTCCGGCAATGATGACTCCGCGACCGGATTAGGGCATAAGCTCACAGTGAGCATGGCATCGATATCGAGCACGGACTCTCTATCTACGGTCGGAGAACCTTTCTCGCCGTTCGGCTGCAGTCGGTTAATCAAGTCCAGTAAGCCTGTTGTCGTGCGCGTCTTCAAGCATATCGAGCCATTTTGCGTTTCAGCTCCTCTACTGCCAGCAACATTACTGCGCGCGCTATCAGCCGAGCTTTCATATCTGGCCTCGAGAAGATCAAACACTTGAGAGAAGGTGTAGTCATGCACCTTAGCTAGCGCCTCCAACCGGAGGTAAAACTCGACGTCGAGTTTGTAATCCTCACCTTCCTGCTGCTTCTCGAGCCCGCGCAGAGCCAACTCAAGCTCGTGCTGCTTGCGCCTAAAATCAACGAGCGTATGTGTTCTGGCCATGCATGACTCCGGCTCGCTGCTACTCCTACCCATGGGAAAATTCATTGAACCCCTAACATTATAGTAAGGTTGCGAGGCAAACGACGCCCTTGCAAATAAACTGGCTCACCCTGAATTATTATAGGTTTTTCAATAATTTAGGCGTTCATTAACAGCACGAGGCTACCATTGGTCGGGCGCCGCGCCAGTAACGATCCACTGCCAAAAATCATCATGAAGAAGCTTCAAGATCCCGAGAGTCCATCAGCAGACTGTTGCTGCCAATGCAACAATTTCACTTTAGAGCTGAGAGCTAAACGCGGTTTTTACTCTGTCAATTTATCACATCTGTTTCGCTTCGACATGTAGGTGGCGATGCTACGCGAGGATTCAGCCCCCCCTATTTTCAGCGATCCATGACAGCCCCATATTAAGCGTAATAAATAGCAATAAATGGCAACCACCACACTATCTCTTTGAATTACCTAATTTTTTTTAAAAAATGCGGACTGGGGCGGCCTACAATTTAAGGTAAATAATCGTTGCTGGGCGCATCAGCCTGAAGCTCACTCAAGCGAATTCTCAGTAGCTCCGCTCCGCCGTTCCAGACTTCAATCTCAGACAGATTAGGTTGGCAGGCGTTCCCAGTTATTTCCTAATGCTCCTCAGTCATCTTAGCGACACCCGGCTGCACCTCTACCCTCGGACGTTGCATCCACTCGTTCTGCTCGCCAACATTCGGATACTGTCCATCAAGCCGCATGCTCGGAGAATATTTCTGATCATCTGTATCGTCGCTAAGTCGCTAAGTCGCTAGTGGTTTGGTCAACGCCCCCAGTTCTGCAATAGAACTCAAGGTAGTCTAGAGCTAACGCCCCAATGCCTGGATCAGTAATTTAAACGCAAATGCGGAGTTCGCTAACCTACGCGTGAATCGCCCCTGGTTTATTAGACATCCCCAAGCTCAGAAAATAGCGTTTCGCATACTCTACTGGAGACAGCTGCATAGCACTGCTGTGTCGACGTTTTGGGTTATAGAACATCTCGATGTAATCGAAAATATCACTCCGGGCTTCGTCACGTGTCGCGTAGGTCTTTCGTCGAACCCGTTCCCGCTTCAAAAGCTGGAAAAAGCTCTCGGCTACGGCATTGTCGTGGCAGTTTCCCCGTCGGCTCATGCTGCTGACCACATTGTTGGCCTTAAGGAAGCTTTGCCAATCTGAGCTACTGAACTGGGCGGATTCAACTGGTCGTCGCAACACCTTGATCGAGGTGTTTATGGGGCGACCCGCAGGATGGATGCAAAAATTAACGGGGCGAGGAGCG